>CAXBLY010000001.1:0-902182 GCA_963976865.1 uncultured Gammaproteobacteria bacterium
GAGTCTGGGCCGTGTCTCAGTCCCAGTGTGGCTGATCGTCCTCTCAGACCAGCTAAAGATCGTCGCCTTGGTAGGCCATTACCCCACCAACAAGCTAATCTTACGCGGGCTCATCTAATAGCGGCCGAAGCCTTTCCCCCGTAGGGCGTATGCGGTATTAGCTCGAGTTTCCTCGAGTTGTCCCCCACTACTAGGCAGATTCCCACGCGTTACTCACCCGTCCGCCACTTTACTCGCACCCGAAGGTACTTTCTCGTTCGACTTGCATGTGTTAAGCATGCCGCCAGCGTTCAATCTGAGCCAGGATCAAACTCTTCAATTTAAGTTTTCTGTCGCTTGTGGCGACAAATCTTTTTGAGAGTAGAATGACCACTAGCCTACTGATAAAAAATAGGTTTTGAAAAGGTCACTCACGCTCGATTTTTTGTACAGCGAACGCAAGTGCCCACACAAGTCACTTGATATATTGTAAAAAAACGACTTCGGCATTTGCTCGAAGTGGACCGACAAGTATATTCCTGTGCCTTGGTTGTATCAACCAAGATCCAGAAAATATCTTGTTGGATGTTCCCGTCCTGTCTGGACGAGGGCGTGAATTATAGTGACTCTTTGTATTTAATCAACACTTATTTGCGATTAATTTTCAGAGTCATAATCCTGATCGTGTTTTTACCCCATACTGCAGTATCAAGCACATATCCAGGCTGGCAAATGGTGCCATCAACGCGTGTATCCCCATGATTTGTCTATTTAAAATACAATTTTCTAGGCAAATGTTACAAATTATGACGATGGATTGAGTATCCTCACCTCTCTTTGCGGGAAAGGCATCTGCATCTCGTGTGCTTTGAGCGCTTTCCAGATCATCATGTTCAGGTCTGCATCGACGCGATTTAAGCCATCATCAATGCCCTCCATCCAGTATTCCACAAGAATATCGATTCCGGAATCACCAAACCCACTAATTTCTGCATCGGGTTGTTCTTCAGCACTGTAGTCAGGCCCACTAATTACCTGTGGATGCTGGGCGACCGTCTCTTTTAGCACCTCTACCAGTTTTTCAATATCGGTACTGTAAGCAACCTGAAATTCGATGGCGTAACGCTGTTTCTTGTTTTCGTGAGTCCAGTTTGTAAAGCTGGTAGTAATAAAGCTTTCATTTGGCACCATGATGTCTTTGCCTTCAAACGTTTTTAATATCGTCGAGCGCATATTCAGAGCACGAATCGTGCCTGAGCGACCATCTTCCAGCTCAATATAATCACCCACCGTTAAAGAACGATCCATCAGAATAATCAATCCCGAAATAAAGTTTGAGGCGATTGCCTGCAAACCAAACCCGAGCCCGACACCGACAGCACCACCAAAAACAGCAAGTGCTGTCAGGTTAATCCCCATAACCTGCAGCAGGAGAATAAATATTACGACAAATAAGGCAATTTCAAATAACTTGGCAAACACTTCTCGTGTGCCAATTTCTATATTTTTTTGTTTGCGTATAAATTGTTTGCCTGTGTCATTTGATATACGTCCAAGCCAGAACAGTACCGAGCCAAAAATAAGCACTCTCGCTATGGCATGCAGCGATATTGAAATATTGCCAATTTGTAGCTTAATCGAATCAAGGTAGGCAGTAACATCGTCGAGCCATCCAAACACATGCATGATAGCTATAGGTATTGCCACCCATTTAACGAATTTTTTTACAGCTTCAGTCTCTATAAACTGCGAAATAATGGTATAGACAAACCCCACCACTGCCAGACTTTGTACAATTCGTACCAGCCAGGCTTGCTGGAATAAAGAATTAACAATTTCCGCACCCGCGCCTAGAAACAATAAAAGAAACAGTGGAAACAATATGTACTTTAACTTAAACAGAGACCCGCGCAATTTACCCAGGGAACCTGCCTGGGGCGGTTGAGATGGTGGATTTAAATATTTGCCTACCAACTTGCTAACCAGCATGGCAAGAATCATTGCCGCTACAATAATGCCAATCTGCGCATAGAATTGAGGACTTTGCGCCCACTCAGAAATCTTCTGTGCTGCTTCAACAGCCCGCATTTTGAGGTCGTCCAGCTCAATATTAGGCGTTGTAGCCTCTATTCCGAGATCCCCTGCTGTATTGGTCCCATCAATTTCCATGATGCTTTGATTGACACTTGCCTGCATGGATTCGGGCGTTTCTGCTTCACTCATACCTTTTTGTTCCTAATTCGAAATACTCACTTTAGTCACTTTTCGTTTGCCAACCTGCAAAATAAGCGGCTCTGACAAGTCCAGTTCAAGCTTTACGTTTTCAATTTTTTCACCATCGACTTTCACAGCTCCCTGCTTGATCATACGCATCGCTTCAGAGGTACTGCTTACCAGGCCCGCATCTTTTAAAGCAGCTCCAATCATCCATGGACCATTACCTGCATCCAGTAAGTGTTCCGGAATGTCGTCGGGTAACTGGCCTTTTTGAAAGCGCTGAATAAAGTCCTGTCTGGCGCCATCGGCAGCTGACTGATTGTGGAAACGCGCAATAATTTCTGTTGCCAGTTCAAATTTAACATCTCTTGGATTAGCGCCTTCTTTTTCTATCGATTCTCGATAGGCATTAATCTCCGACATCGGTTTGAAACTTAACAATTCAAAGTAGCGCCACATCAGATCATCTGAAATTGACATAATTTTACCGAACATATCATTTGGCTGGTCATTGATTCCAATATAGTTATTCAGCGACTTGGACATCTTTTGCACGCCATCCAGTCCTTCCAGAATTGGCATGGTCATAATGATTTGTGGCTTTTGACCGTAGTTCTTTTGCAACTCCCGCCCCACCAGAAGATTGAATTTCTGATCAGTCCCGCCCAGCTCAATATCAGACTTCAACTCTACGGAATCGTAGCCCTGCACCAGCGGG
This sequence comes from uncultured Gammaproteobacteria bacterium, assembly GCA_963976865.1. Classification (GTDB taxonomy): domain Bacteria; phylum Pseudomonadota; class Gammaproteobacteria; order UBA4575; family UBA4575; genus UBA1858. The sequence goes on from CAXBLY010000001.1 coordinate 2,915, forward strand.
TAAAGGAACTCATGAATAGCAATCGGCTGGTTACTCTTATATCGCTTGTCAAAATCGTCGCGCTCCAGCATCCTGGCGACTGTATGCTGCGCCGCAAGCTGAATCATATCTGCCGCTGTCATTTTGCCTAGCCACTCGGAATTGAAACAGACTGTGGTTTTATCCGGATCCAGAATCTTGAATACCTGCTGTTTATAGGTTTCCGCATTGGACATCACCTGCTCTTTTGTGAGCGGCTTACGCGTGACATTTTTGCCTGTAGGGTCACCAATCATTGCGGTGAAGTCGCCGATCAAAAATAACACTTCGTGACCAAATTCCTGAAACTGGCGCAACTTGTTGATCAACACCGTATGTCCCAGGTGCAAATCAGGTGCAGTGGGGTCGAATCCAGCCTTAATTCTTAGCGGACGGTCACCGGATAACCTCTCTAGAAGGTCTTTTTCCAGTAAAATCTCATCACACCCACGCTTTATCTCATCTAACACTCTAATATTCTCCATTATCTGCTTTCTTTATAAGCAAAAACTGTAGTTTTTGTTCGTTCAGTAGGTTATCTTTCTCGTCTGCACACCTAATCGATTGACGGCCTACTGGGTGCCGGCTATTTTTAAGCAAAAAACACTGGGAAGAGTTCTGTGCAACATCGATCACAATTAGGCCTGGATTATAAGCAATCTTCGCCCCGCAAATCGCAAAAACAGCATCACTACCTACTGACAGGGGTAATTGCTGTGGTCGTGCTCTCCATCATGGGCGCAGTCATCGCCAATGTTAGCACTCCACGAGAAAAAGCCGTCACCAAAATTCCGGATCAATCTCCGACACCCCAAGTTGACACGATTGAACTGGCGCTTTCAAGCAAAGCCAGCTCCTCCAGTAATATTAAATATGCCGTACCTGTTGCCAAAGTTAATGATCACAAACCAGAAAGTCCGTCAGAAAATATCGAAACACACATCGTAGATGAGCCCGCCGCGATAGACTCTGCACCATCTTCAATTGCTAAAGTTGAAACAGTCACTATCAAACAAGGCGATAGTTTATCTGCACTCTTTAGTCAGCGCGGATTAAATACCGAGTTGCATAAAATTATGCTGCTTGGCGACCAGGTTAAAGAATTAAAATCAGTTTATCCAAATCAAAAACTTCATTTCCATTTGCAGAACGAAGATCTGGTTGGCTTTGAACTTGAGACCAGCGTTAACCGCCGGTTAAAGGTAATCAAGAATAATCAGGATTATAAAGTTGACGAAGTCGTTCGAGACTTTGAAACACGCACCCAGGTCGCTTCTTCCACTATCAAGAATTCTCTCTTTCTGGCTGGCCAGCGTGCCGGATTGTCAGACTCGCTCATTATGGAGTTAGCCAATGTATTTGGCTGGGATATAGACTTCGCTTTGGATATTCGCACCGGTGATCAATTCAGTGTGATCTATGAAGAAAAATATCTGGATGGAAATAAAATTAAAGATGGCGCCATCATTGCAGCTGAATTCGTCAATGCCGGCGAGCGTTACCGTGCGGTACGCTATACCGATAGCCAGGGTAATACAGATTATTATTCACAAAATGGACGCAGTATGCGTAAGCCGTTTTTACGTACGCCAGTCGATTTTGCACGCATCAGCTCGGGTTTCAACCTGAAGCGCAAGCACCCTGTGCTGAACCGAATTCGTGCACACAAAGGTGTTGATTACGCGGCAGCAACAGGCACTCCTATCAAAGCATCTGGCGATGGCAAAATTGTCCACCGCGGCACTAAAGGTGGTTATGGGCGAACAGTCATTGTCAAGCACGGCAGCCGTTACAGCACCCTGTATGCTCACATGCATAAATATGCAAAAAACACTCAGGTAGGTAGACGTGTCAAACAGGGACAAATTATCGGTTATGTTGGTAAAAGCGGTTTAGCTACCGGCCCTCATTTACATTATGAATTCCGGGTTAATGGAGTCCATCGAAATCCATTAACAGTAAAACTGCCTGATGCCAGCCCGTTACCTAAAAGCGAAATGGAAAGATTCAAATCTGCCACCGCCGAACAGTTTGCCCATCTAGAGACATATTCATCTACTGTCCTTGCGCAAAATCAAAATTAGTGTAATCGAGATTGAACAAAGCATATATTGGTCTGATTTCAGGCACTAGCACTGATGCCATCGATGCGGTTGCTGTCACTATCGACGATCAGGATAATATCTCTGAACTCGCCTCACTTGCGTACCCGATAGACGCTTCTCTCAGAGAGCAGATTTTCTCCATACAGACCGACTCAGTCACGTTAAAGCAGTTCGGCGAGTTAGATACCCGCCTCGGCGAGACGTTTGCAAACGCTGCATTAGCACTACTGGAAACCAACAAACTGGATGCACACAGCATTCAGGCCATTGGCAGTCACGGACAAACAATCAAGCACGAACCAGATAGTCAGCATCCTTACACCATTCAAATTGGCAATCCCAGTATTATCGCGGAGAGAACAAACATTACAACGGTGGCTGACTTTCGCCGACGCGACATTGCTGCCGGTGGACAAGGTGCTCCACTTGTTCTCGCATTTCACCAGGCCTGGCTTGGAAAACATGAACACTCTGTCGTGCTCAACATGGGTGGTATTGCTAATATCACCGTATTAGCGAATCAAAGCACACAGCCACGTCTGGGATTTGATACAGGCCCCGCCAACACCTTGCTTGATGCATGGTCACGTAAACATCTACACAAAGCATTTGACGAAAAGGGCCAGTGGTCAAAAACGGGAAAGATTAATCAACGTCTTCTGGACAGCCTGCTCAAGCATCCATATTTTCGCAAAATACCTCCAAAGTCTGCTGATATCAGTCAGTTCAATTTATCCTGGCTGGAAAATTTCTTGCGCTTGTTTCCTGATGTTGAACCTAACGATGTCGCAGCAACGCTGGTAGAACTGACTGTAACCAGTATCAAAAATGCTTTATCTGGCTGGGCATCAGGAACCGTTCAGGTTATTGCCTGTGGCGGCGGGTGCAGCAACGTCTATTTAATGGAAGAACTGGCCAAACGAATTTATCCAATTCGCCTAACAACCACGGCTGAATTCGGCATCGATGTTGACTGGGTAGAAGCAACAGCGTTTGCCTGGCTGGCACGACAAACGCTGCTGAAAAAACCTGGCAATGCACATCACTCTACCGGCGCTGAGCATTCGTGTATTTTAGGGGGAATTTATTACAAATAAAAAAGCCCGCATACGCGGGCTTTTTTATTTGTATTCAGTATTAGTGTGACTAGGTTGAGAATGAAGATCCACAGCCACAGGTTGTCTTGGCATTCGGGTTACGTATCACAAATTGAGCACCCTCCAATCCTTCCGAGTAATCGATTTCCGCACCAACAAGGTACTGATAACTCATCGGGTCGATCAGTAACACAACACCTCCATTTTCCACTGAAGTATCCCCGTCCTGTAACTCTTCATCGAAAGTGAAGCCATATTGAAAGCCAGAGCAGCCTCCGCCAGACACGAATACACGCAACTTCAAGTTGTCATTTTTTTCTTCTTCAATGAGCTGTTTAACTTTTCCAGCAGCTGCATCGGTAAAAACCAGTGGAACTGGCATCCCTGAATCAGCGACAGTTTGATTAGACGCCATGTTTACATCTCCATTTACGTTCAATAATTACTCAAAAGATTACAGAACCCGACTATTTTGGTCAACTACTCTAATCGGGGAGAGACTACTCCCGTAGAGATAGCTAGCTCTTGCCAGCCGTAAGATTGACCTCATCATTTGACGAACCAATAGGGGATACCCCTTCTTTTACGCCCTCTTGCTGTATTTTTTCTTTGCCTTTGGGTACCTGGGTTGACTGATGAATCAAGCTACCATTCACTTCAGCACCTACTTCCATCTCTAATAGCTTGTAATACACATTACCCTTAACTTTGGCATGCTGAGCCATTTCCAGGGTCACTGTGGAATAAACATTTCCTTCTATCATGCCATTCAGGATTACAACCGGGCCCTTCACATCCCCCTCAACACAACCTTTTTCACTGACAATTAACACTGTCTTATCGTTACTTTCAGCAACTAGATTTCCCTGAACTTTGCCTTCAATATGCAGCCCACCACGATAATGAATATCCCCCTTAACCACTGTGTTTTTCCCTATCAGGGTATCAATTTGTGCTGCTTTAATTTTCTTTTTTCCGAACATGCTAACTCCCGCTAATGAGTTCTTTCCAAGAATAAGATACTTGAATAGGTTGTTTTGATTTTGAGTTTGACTTTGGTTGAACTTCTACCAGTATTTTCCTAGGTTCAAAATTTTCAGGCAATTCAAAAGCACCATTCAGCCGTTGAAAATATTTAAATGAATAGTCAATTGATGCACTCGTGTCAGCATTTAAATCAGACACTTCAATTCTATGCATTTCACCATTTTTCTTGCCGTCAATAGTCACGTTGATCTTCCCTTTTGCAACTTTTTTACTACGACTGGACTGAGTCAAAAGGAAATCGTAATAATATTCACTCTTGCCGGCTGAACGCAGATTAAAATCGCGTATCTCCACGCCTACTTTGGCTTTTTCAGGTGCAAGCAAACTACGATAGAAAACAAGTTCCTCTGTCAGCTTAAGTATCTGCAGATCTTTTTCGCGCAATGTCTGTTTGGTTTGTTCTGCTGCCTCCAATTCTACGCGTGTTGATCGCGTTAAACCTGCAACTTCCCGCCGCAAAGACTTCAGATCTTTTTTTGCCTTTGCAAGTTCAACGCGTAATTCTGCAACACTTTGTTTATTATCTTCAAAAGGCAGATCAATGCCGGCCGCACCCACTTCATAAAAAGCCCAGGCCACTGAAACGGCAGCAAGAATCGACAGCAGAATCTGAATTCGCTTCAATCCGGGGTGATACGCGCTCATAGAGATTTTCTCTAATTGCGGCACCTGAATTTTGACTTTAGCTTTTTTCATTGAGCTTTATTTAGTGGCTATGGCAGTAATCCAATCGCTTTGATGCCTAATGACTCTGATAAACCGTACATAATATTCATATTCTGAATCGCCTGTCCGGCAGCTCCTTTCACCAGATTATCTATGACAGATAAGACAACTATCTGTTCCCTGGATACACGGTTCACTGATATTACACAGTGATTAGTACCACGTACTGCACGCGTTTCCGGATGCATACCCGCATCCAATACTGTGACGAATGCTTCATCAGCATAGCGCTCACGATACAATGCAGTTAAATCATCCTCATGATTGTCTGCAAATGCATACAGTGTTGCATGAATGCCGCGATTCATGGGCAACAAATGAGGAACAAAGGTTAATTGTGCTTGCCCAGCGGGTAATGCAGTACTGAGGATGGCACTAATTTCAGGAAGATGTCGATGGCCACCAATACCATAGGCTTTGAAATTCTCGCTCACCTCTGAATGCAGTGTCGCTACATTTGCACCCCGGCCTGCACCACTAACGCCTGATTTTGTATCCGCAATGAGACGACCGGGATCAACCAGCTGATTTTCCAGCAGTGGCAGGAATCCTAGTATGACTGATGTAGGATAACAGCCCGGATTTGCAATTAGTCGCGCTTGTTTAATTTCATCTCTGTTTATTTCGGGCAAGCCGTAAACAGCTTCAGCCACCAGGTCCGGACAGGCATGTGTTTCTCCATACCATTGTTGCCAGACATCAACGTCTTTGATACGAAAATCAGCAGCAAGATCTATCACTCGTTTACCCGCATCTAGCAACTGCGGTGTCATTTTCATTGCTGTACCATTGGGTGTTGCAAAAAAAATCAAATCGCACGCAGACAACACTTCAAGTGAAGGTTCCTTGAATTTCAAATCTGACAGTCCAAAAAAATTAGGTACAAGCTCTGATAGAGGTCTGCCTGCCTCACTGCGTGATGTGATGGCAGTAATTTCAACTTGCGGGTGAGCGTGTAACAGTCGAATCAGTTCGATTCCGGTATATCCTGTACCGCCAACAATACCTACTTTAATCATGTTCCTAATCCTGAATTTCCTTCACATATCATAGTGACCAAGTTTTAAATTCGCTTACGCATCTAGCGTGGCATAATACACTGATGAAGTCGAAGCTGCCGCTAAGTCACAGAATTAACAATAGTTTAGATGAATTCCGTCTACAGACCGCCAAACCGGATGCTCTCATACAGTCATCATTACTGGGACTGTTGGTAGGGTTATTGACAGGTTGCGTTCTGGTTGCATTTATTTTGATCATCGAACATTCGCTCAGTATTTGGTTACCCGGCAATATTGCAGAAAATTTCGAAGACTTAACGCCAGTATCCAGACTGATTGCACCCATTATTGGTTCAGTTATGCTGGCAGTTTTATTTAAGCTGGTTGCAAAAGACGAAACAGCTGTCGGTGTCGTTAATGTACTTGAACGACTTCGCTATCACCAAGGTTACCTAAAATTTCGCAGCTTTATCCTTCAGTTCATCGGCGCAAGCATTGCGCTCGTTAGTGGGCAGTCAATGGGCAGAGAAGGACCGGCCATTCACCTGGGTGCCTATGTAGGCAGTGCGCTAGGGCAGTCGTTCGGACTACCCAATAATGCACTCCGAACCCTGGTTGCCTGTGGTACAGCTGCTGCAATCTCGGCCGCATTTAACACGCCGCTGGCGGGCGTTATTTTTGCCATGGAAATTATTATGGTGGAATACACAGTGACCAGCTTCATACCGATTATTATTGCTGCTGTCGCCGCGACAGGCGTGTCCCGCAGTTTGCTGGGTGACGAACCTCTGGTCGCGCTGATCAATGTTTCTTCTATTTCATTAGCTGAAGTTCCCTTTGTCATACTTATCGGCATATTAGTTGGAATTGCTTCCACGATATTTACCAGCCTCATTCATTATGTAACCAGGCTAACTCAGTCATTAGGATTAAGTATTCGCTTTTTAATAGCGGGAAGTGCAACAGGATTCATTGCATTGCTGGTTCCCCAGGTAATGGGCCTTGGATATGACACATTAAATGCAGCCGTACTTGGACAGATTCCTACGACTTTTTTACTCATCATTATGATCGCAAAATTACTTGCCACAGCAATTTCTGTGGGTTGCGGTATGCCGGCAGGACTGATTGGCCCGAGCCTGGTCATTGGTGCAGTCGGTGGCGCATTTATGGCGTTTTTCCTGTATGAGTCAATGGGCGTGCCACTAGAAAACTCCAGCCTGTATGCACTTATCGGTATGAGTGCCATGATGGGCGCATGCCTGCAGGCACCATTGGCGGCATTGACTGCAGTGTTTGAAATAACGGCTAACCATTCTGTCATTTGGCCCAGCATGCTCGCCATTGTGGTGGCTCAATTAATCAGTCGACAATTATTCAAACAGCCACCCGTGTTTGACTTGCTACTTAAAGTGCGTGGTTTAGATTTCTATCAAGACCCTGTAACGCAGTCTTTACAAAGAATTGGCATCGCAAAAGCGATGAGTCGAAACTTTAATTTGCTAGACAAAACCACCACCTTAAATCTTGCGCTTAAGGCAGTAGAAAACAACCCTCAATGGATTTGCATACAGGATGGACGCATTCCTGTTGCTTTAATACGCGGCGTTGACTTAATCCAGTATTTAGAAAAAGAAAACAGCGCAGTCGATGAAATTGATTTAATGCAGATTCCTGCCAGAAGAATGCAGGTTTCACAAATTGATTTGCGTGCAACCCTTGCCAAAGCGAGAGAACTTTTTAACCAGGATACATCTGAAGCTCTATGCGTGACACACTGGGACAAGAACGTGTCGCGTTATGTCTATGGTGTGTTGACGCGCGAACAGTTTGAACAGTTATATATGAGGTAACAGCATGCTCTGGATTAAAGCATTTCACATTATTTTCATGATCACCTGGTTTGCAGGGCTTTTCTACCTGCCACGCTTATTTGTTTATCACGCCATGTCTACTGACGAAATCAGTAATGAGCGTTTCAAAATAATGGAACGAAAATTATTCTTTGGCATTATGACGCCCGGCGCTGTACTCACAATTGTGTTTGGCCTGTGGTTATTAATCCCTGCCTGGGATGTATATATGCTTGGGTACTGGATGCACATTAAACTGGGATTAATCTGGTTACTGATTTTTTATCACATCTGGTGCGGCTTTTTAGTCAGGGCATTCAGACATGATAGCAACACCAAATCACATGTCTGGTATCGGTGGTTTAACGAAGCCCCAGTGTTGGCACTTATCGCCATTGTTATCTTGGTCGTGGTTAAACCGTTCTAAAACGACCAAATCTTCGCACCAGTACAAGATGTAATGTCCAAATGCAGATCCCCAGCAAGAGCAACTGAATACTGATTGGCGCAAACAAGTCTGGTGCTTTCATCAGTGTGCTCATTAATGATTCTTCATAGTAAAAAAACCATTGATGGTTATCAGGAAAAACTACTGTATGCAGCCAGTAGAAAAATTTCTTTGCTCCCAGTGCAGCTATCAGGGTGACTGCTATTGTCACGACTCCCAGCATACCAAATAGCAATTTTTTTGTAGATGGCATAGCGGTACGAAATATTATAATCGCAGCAAGAACAATCAGACAGAAAATAAACATTGCCAAACAAAACCAGCCAAGAATATCGACCAGCGAAGCCACATCCTTTAAATGAATTATCTCGCTCTCAGTTAACAGTGATCCTAGTTGTGTGCCAGACGGACTATAGAACTTTATCTCCTCCAGCCCTTTCCCCCTGCTTTGTATCGAAAAAACAATTTCAGCAAACAGGCGATGATGTTCATTGGTATCAGTCGCAATGAACTCCTTCTTGTAGAGATGCCTTGGCATGGTTTGTTCAATGGTTTGATCGATATCAAGCACTGAATACCAGAGAGGGTAGAAAAAATTCACTTGCGCCGATAATTGCCAGGCCAGCCACAAACTGATCAGTAATGATCCGAGCGAATAAAGCATCCAAAACACATATGTTCGGAGGGTTTTAACACTCATGATTATTACCTGGATTTGCGAAAAATCGATTAAAACACATAGACATAGGACTTTACTCGTATTTCAGTGAATCCGCGATCTATCCCAAAATGGATGGTATTGACAATCATTCTCATTTGCATTACCTTTACAGCATGTTCATATGCATCTGCAAACAAGTCACTGACAGACAAATTGAAGAAGCCGTTAATAATGGCGCTGCTTCATTTTCTGATGTGCAGTCTGAATTGGGCGTTGCCACCCAATGTGGTGAGTGCAAAAATCACGCGCGCCAATGCATGAGAAGTTGCCGAAGCCAGTGTACAAATAACACACTGAATGTTAATAATCATCCCTCCACTGACATCATAGTTAATCTCGTTTAACTAACAACAGCAACTGTTCTGTTGGTCAGCTCCATAAATAATAATCAATCGTTTCTACGATTTCATTCCCATTACTAAATCCATCATAAAGCAAAATTTAGTTTATAATTTGCTGTATACAAATATTCACAAGGAAAAGACATGAAGGGTGACGTCAAGGTTATCGAGTTTCTTAACAAAGTGTTAAAAAATGAACTCACTGCCATTAACCAGTATTTCTTACATGCGCGCATGTATAAAAACTGGGGCTTGCACAAATTAAATGAGCATGAATATCACGAATCGATTGATGAAATGAAACACGCCGATATGCTCATTGAGCGCATTCTGTTTTTGGAAGGACTTCCCAACTTGCAGCAATTGGGCAAGCTTTACATAGGCGAAGAGCCTGAAGAAATGCTCAAGTGCGATTTACAACTCGAGATGGAAGCAATTCCTGACTTAAAAGAAGCGATAGCTTACTGCGAAGATATTAAGGATTATGTTTCGCGCGAATTATTTGAAGATATTCTGGAGAGTGAAGAAGAGCATGTTGACTGGCTGGAAGAACAGTTCGACCGTATCAAACATGTCGGCATTCAGAATTACTTACAGGAAATGATGCTCGGCGAATCATCAGATTAAATTACACGAAAAGTAAAAAGGCACCCATCTATAGATGGGTGCCTTTTTTGTTTGTCCCTGGCAATTCTATTGATTATTACTGTGTTGGTTGTGGCAAATGAATCCTCATCTGGATCCCTCCAGATAATCCAAAGAATTTATACAGGCCTTCCCCACTCATTTTTGTAGTCTGATCAGTTCTGGCAGCATGAACACGGATATAGATTCAAAATATTCTCAACGCTTATATTAATGTAAATAAGAATGAGTTGCATTAGTGTTCGTAACAGTATAGTATTTCGCATCCTTAATTAGGGTTTCCCCTCTTATTTAAATTCAATATATTTCATGAACTTAGGGAGTTTTAAATGAAAATCAAACACTTAGCGCTTAGCGCTTTGGTCAGTATGACCATACTAGCCTCAGGTAATGGATTTGCCGCGGAGCAGGTGACAGTCGACAAAGAAGAATATGAACAGCTAAAAGCCGCCGTTAAATTCTTGATGTCTGAACGAGAAGACAATCAAAAAGCCGTTCAAGAAGCAAAACAGGCAGCTGAAGATGCTGCCGCGTCAGCCAAAGTAGCCACCGATAATGCAGAAGAAGCCACAGAAGTTGCTGAAGCTGCTGCGGAAGCAATTGACGATCAGGCTGGCGTCAATCGCTGGTTTGAAAAGACACAAATTGGTGGATATGGCGAAGTACTCTACAACAATGGCACACAAAACAGTGACAACAGTGACAACATTAGCAATGAGCTCGACGTTCAAAGATTCATTTTTTACATCAGCCATCAATTCACTGACAACTTAAGATTCTTCTCAGAAACTGAGTTAGAACATTCCCGCGCTGGACGCTCTGATGACGATCCTGGCGCTGTTGAGTTAGAACAAGCTTATATAGAGTGGGACTACTCAAAAAATCATAGCATGCTTGCGGGTTTGTACTTACCGCCTGTAGGCATTATTAACGAAACACATGAACCTGAAACATTCTATGGTGTTGAGCGTCCACGAGTAGAGTCTCGTATTATTCCAACAACATATCGAGTGACTGGCGTCAAACTCCATGGTCAGTTTTCTGATGGTTTTAGCTACGATATTGGTATTCATGAAGGGTTGCAGTTTGATGACGGGGATCTGGATATTCGCGATTCTCGTCAAAGTGGCGCGCAAGCTAACGCAGATGCACTCGCGGGCACTGGGCGTATCAAATATACCGGCATGCCTGGATTAGAATTAGCTGCGAGTCTGCAGTATCAGTCTGACATGGTTCAAGATGGAATCTCAAACAATAATTTAAGACGAGCTTCTATCGATGCAGATGGTTCTGTCGATGGCATATTATCTTCTGCACATGCTATTTATGAAAATGGACCATTTGGTTTACGTGCATTGTATAGCCGCTGGGACATTGACGATGCAATTGAAGACTTAGATGATGGTGCAGGTCGCGACGAAATGGAAGGCTGGTATATTGAGCCTTCTTGGCGTTTCGCTAACAATTTAGGTGTCTTTGCTCGTTACACTATGATTGATGAACGTGCAGGCAGCAATGATGGTGATGCTGAAGACTCAGAAGAGAAACGTTTTCTATTAGGCATGAATTACTGGCTACATCCCAACGTGGTATTTAAAGCGGATGTCCAGTTTGAAGACGACGATGATCGCGATAGCGACAACGACCTTGATGGATTCAATCTTGGAGTTGGTTGGAGTTTCTAAGCAACTAAGCAATATTTAAACTCTTAGAGTTTTTAATGTACAAAATCAAACTTACATTTTTTGTTTCTCTGATCGCACTGACCATTTTTAATTTGGCTGGTGCGAAAGGAGTATATCTTGAACCTGAAACTTTCCTGTCAGATATCTTCGATCAGTCAATTCCTGAACCATCACGCATACTAATTAAGGGACAATTAAAAAAAGATATTAAAAAAATCCTTGGACATCGCTACAAAACTTTCCGTATCCCTTACTGGCAAAAGGATGGACGAACAGTATGGATACTTGAAGAAATTGGTAAAGAACTACCCATCACTGCTGGTTTTGTTATTACAAATGGTAAAATTGAGCAATTTAAAGTGCTCATATTTCGCGAAAGTCGTGGCTGGGAAATTCGCAATGATTTCTTTACAGATCAATTCTATAGAGCCCACCTCACGGCTGACAAAAAGCTCAACCAACATATCGACAACATCACTGGCGCAACTTTGTCAGTGAATGCTATGAAGAAATTGTCTAGAATGGCGCTTTACTTGCACCAGCAAGTCACAACAGAAGAATAATCTCGCTCTGAATTCAATTCAGCGGATACCCACCGCTGTTAGAATCGAAGCCCCGCAAGACATATTTATATAAAACACCTATGGCTAAGCTACATATTTGGCATCGTTATGTCGGAGTAACCATCTCACTGCTGGTGATAATTTTATCTGCCACGGGTCTATTGCTAAATCTGAGCGATCCACTCAAGTTGAATAAATCGCACATCAGTACCGCTTGGTTACTCAATCACTATAATATTGGCAACTTCAGCGTCACCTCATTTCAAACGGATAATCAGCTTGTTTCGCAGGCTAGTGATTTTATTTATTTAAATGGTCAATACGCTCTAAATCTAAAAGAGTCATTAGTGGGAGTAATAACTCTCGATGACTACATTGTGCTTGCTACTCACTCCAGCCTGGTTATCATCGATAATGAAGGTCAAATTGTCGATGAGATTGGTAAATACACAGGCCTGCCTGAGAACCCACTGGGAATTTCAATGACACAAGACGGGCATCCTGTCATTCGGGGTGTGAATACCTACTGGAAAGGCAGTGCTGAACTGTCTGCATGGCAACCACTGGAAGGTCCACACCCTAAATGGATTGCCCCGGTAGTTACTCCTTCAAAGATAGATACGCGTGTCCAGGAACACGCTCGCAGTAATGAAATTCATTACGAACGAGTATTACTGGATTTACACAGTGGAAGACTGTTCGGGGATTGGGGACAAAACATCATGTCTCTTGCGGCGATACTTTTACTGGCGCTGGCAGTAACAGGAATAGTTATCTGGCTGCGAAAAAAACCTGTCTAGCGTTTTTTAATCGACTGCAATATTCATTATCGGCGCAAATTCTGTCAGTGCACGCTGATAGACCTTGCGTTTAAAAAAGACGACATCATTGATTGGCTGCCAGTAATCAACCCAGGCCCATCCATCAAATTCGGGAATATCTGAATTCTGCAAATCAATGCGGCTCTCATCTGAAATCATACGCAACAAAAACCAGCGTTGTTTCTGGCCAATACATTTAGGAAAACAGCGACGACGTACAAGATGGGGAGGGAGGCGATACTTAAGCCACTGCTTTGAGCAGGCGACGACTTCAACATCATGTCTGGATAACCCTGTCTCTTCTTTTAATTCTCGATACAGCGCATCCTCTGGCGACTCATTTTCACTAATGCCACCTTGTGGAAACTGCCATGCGTCCTGCCCACAGCGTTTACACCAGAATAGTTGTCCAGCATCGTTGTACAATACAATGCCGACATTTGCTCGATACCCCTGTGAATCTATCATTTTTGTTATATTGTCAGAATAAACACACTTCATCTATTCTTTCACATGCACCTAATTGGCGCAATCATACTGTTATCTGTTGCTAACGTCGCTAATCATGCCCTCAAATAACTACAATTACTAAGGAGATTTACTTGGCACTCGCTCTTTTTGATCTGGATGAAACCCTTTTGGCTGGTGACAGTGATTATTTATGGGGCCAGCACCTGGTCCAGCAAGGCGCCGTAGACGGGGAAGTCTACGAGCGTACTAATCGACAATTTTATGAGCAGTACAAACAAGGCTGCCTGGATATTTATGAATTCTCCCGCTTTGCCTTCAAACCGCTCAGCGAGTTTCCACTAGAAACGCTAAAACAGTGGCGATCGGATTTTATTGAAGAAAAAATAAAACCAATAATGTCAGAAAAAGGAAAAGCAGTACTGGAAAAACACCGTGTCGCAGGCGACCATTTAATTATTATTACTTCGACCAACAACTTTATTACCCAGCCCATTGCCGAGCTTTATAATGTTCACCAGTTAATTGCTACGCAGCCACAGATGATCGAAGGAAAATATACCGGCGAACTGGATGCACCCTGCTTTGCACATCATAAAATTGATCGCTTAAATGAATGGCTTCAGGTTTGTGGGCTAAATTTACAGGGAAGCTATGGCTACAGCGACTCACATAACGATATACCGCTACTTGATGCAGTACAACATCCCTATGCAGTAGACCCCGATGACAAATTACGCACGCATGCAAAAAATAATAACTGGGAAATAATCTCGTTCAGAGACTAGTTTTACATACTGACTGTTTACTCGCGCGATAATCTGCCAATAAATCCATGGCCTGATTTTTCTCATCATCAGTCAGTGCCTGGAACATTCGCTCCTTTGGCCAGCCGTATCCCCAGCGGTACCAGTCATGAAAATATGGGCTACCACCAAATCTAGCCCCTTCAAACAAGGCGTGGGGAAATTCGTGATTATTTGTTTTCAGATACACACAGCGCATCAAGGCGGTATCTACTCTTTCGCGCTTTTGCTCTGTACCACCCTGCCAGTATGCAATATTGTGTTCCACACAACATTCACACCAGTCCTGTTCATTAATCAGTGAAGCATCAGGAAGCAATGAACAACCCTCACCCACAAATGGCGTTAATCCGGACTCAGAAGTACATCCAGCTAGCGATAAACACAAAAAGACGATTGGCAGGCACTTTGAAGAAATATTGCTCATAAATAATAATATGATTTAGTTATTGATACTTCCAGCAAATATTCACTTTTCTCTTCCCCCAGTTGAGCGCTTCATGTCTATCATTGCCCATATAAATATCAATTTTCTTTTTCCAGCGCTTATTCATTTTATCCAGTACGATAAAGTCTTTCTTGAAACCTTCCACCGACACTATCGTTCCTAACGTTAAGCCCATCTCCAGTAAATCACGAGATACTGCGATGACACGCATTCCTGGTTTTAAACGATTCCCCCAGGCAGATATTGTGGGTGTAGAATCTGTTTCAGCCACTGAAGATGTGTAGGCGGTGGCTGTCACCTGAAGCTGGCGGGATTCATCCTCGCATGCATTGACAGAGTAAGTGAAAATTCCCGCAAGCAGGATACTGGATACAAGATATTTTATTTTCATAGTAAGAATATATTACAGCACCGCATACAGGCACTGAATTAGCAGAATGGATTAGTTAGAGTGCGCCATATTTGACAAGTGATTTATGAATAGATTCCGCCATTACACGGTACCCCTGCTGATTTAAATGCACAGCATCAGATTTATATTCATTGTCACGCAATAATTGCGAAAGCAGATCATCCAGATGCAGCAGATTATATTGCTCAGCCAGCTCCTCATAAAGTGGCGCCACATCTGAAAATATTTTCTTCTCGGGCACGCCAATGAGTACAACCTGCACGCCACGGGCATGCGCTATTTCTATCATCGCAGACAGATTTTGCTTGGTATTCTGCATATTCCTGTTACGCAATATATCATTACCCCCCAGCAGTAAAATCATCAGACTGGGATTCACTTCGTCGATAACTGTTGGCAATCGCTTCAATCCTTGCGAGGTCTCTTCACCAGAGACGCCTGCCCCGATCACTTTGCGCCCACTCAATTGCGTCAATACTGCTGGATAACTATCTGTATCGCCCACACCAACGCCGACAGTCAAGCTATCACCAAAGGCAAGAATCACACCATCCTCGGGAATTGGAGTTAAATAATCTGGATCTGTACACGCCTGCAATAAAATCAGACTAACAATCAGTGAATAGCGAAATACTCCACTAATAAACATTGTTAACGTATAACCCCTACTCTTTGATTTTAAACAAACAGTGTTTTGCATAATCTTTGGCTTCGTTCAATGTCCAGTCGCCTTTTGCTTTCGCATCAAGATGCTCACACCACTGTTCGCTGCCTACTTCTGCGCTACAGGCAATTAACTGTATTAACAGTATCGGCATGAATGTCATCCGGTTCATTATTACTCCTGTTTTAGCTTTTTCTGTTGCGCCTCGATAAACAGGGCAGCCATCGTACCATTTTGACTGCTTGAAGATTTCGCGTCCTTACTTCCACCTTTAACTCGTGATTTGATACCTCTCTGCTTTCGAGCCTTACCAGCATTATTCGTATCATTATTATGATTAGAAATACTTGACGACCTGTTATTATTATTTTCACCAGGCACATCATCCAGACGCATCGTTAATGCAATTCGCTTGCGTGCGATATCAACTTCCATCACTTTCACTTTTACTATATCACCCGCCTTGACTACCGTACGCGGATCTTTGACAAAGGTATTTGATAACGCAGAAATATGCACCAAGCCATCCTGATGAACACCAATATCTACAAAAGCGCCAAAATTAGTCACGTTCGTGACTGTCCCTTCAAGCACCATCGCCAGCTCCAGATCTGTTAGCGTTTCCACTCCCTCTTTAAACATGACTGCCTTGAATTCAGGGCGTGGATCACGGCCAGGCTTATCCAGCTCATTAATGATGTCGGTCACTGTTGGCAAACCAAATTTCTCATTAATATAATCATTGGGATTTAATGTTTTAAGCAAAGATGAATCACCCACTAATGAAGTGATATCCCGCGCTTGCTGTGCCGCAATACTTTCAACCACCGAATATGATTCAGGATGCACGGCCGATGCATCCAGTGGATTATCACCATTCGCAATGCGCAAAAATCCCGCTGCCTGTTCAAACGTTTTGTCGCCAAGTCGTGGCACACTGTGTAACTGCTGCCGATTTCTAAATGCGCCATTCTGATCTCTATAATTAACGATATTGTCCGCAATAGCAGCACTCAGGCCGGAAATACGTCGTAACAGCGCAGAGGAAGCGGTATTTACTTCTACACCAACCGCATTCACACAATCTTCAACTACAGCATCCAGATTCTGTGCAAGTTTTACCTGGCTTACATCATGCTGATATTGGCCAACACCAATTGATTTGGGCTCTATCTTTACCAGCTCTGCCAATGGATCCTGCAATCGTCTTGCAATTGATACAGCACCCCTGATGGTGACATCCAGATCAGGAAATTCTTTAGCTGCAAACTCTGAAGCCGAATAAACAGATGCACCCGCCTCGCTTACCATCACTTTCTGAAGCTTCAACTCCGGGTGTTGCGATATTAATTCGCCTGCCAACTTATCCGTTTCACGCGAGGCCGTACCATTCCCGATCGCAATTAAAGTTACATTATGTTTTGTCGCTAATTTTTCTAAAACAGCAATCGACCGGTCCCACTGCTTCTTAGGCGCATGTGGATAAATAGCAGTATGATCAAGCAACTTGCCGGTACTGTCGACCACGGCCACTTTCACGCCAGTACGTAATCCAGGATCAAGCCCTATTGTTGTTTTCGCACCGGCAGGTGCAGCCAATAGCAGGTCTTTTAAATTATGAGCAAATACATTAATTGCTTCCAGCTCTGCCTGCTCTCTTAGTTGTGCCATAAGATCAGATTCGATATGCAGGTGTAATTTAATTTTCCATGTCCAGCGGACGACATCAGCCAACCATGCATCTGCCGCACGACCTTCATTACTTATATCAAATGCGTTGGCAATCATGGATTCGCAGGGATGCCTGGCTCTTGGCGGTTCCGTTTCCTGAATATCCAGCTTGAGCATTAAAAACCCTTCACGACGTCCTCGAAATAATGCTAGCGCACGGTGGGATGGAATATCCTTGAATGC
Organism: uncultured Gammaproteobacteria bacterium; assembly: GCA_963976865.1. Lineage (GTDB taxonomy): Bacteria > Pseudomonadota > Gammaproteobacteria > UBA4575 > UBA4575 > UBA1858. Next base: position 20,698 of record CAXBLY010000001.1, read on the forward strand.
TTCTGTGTATTCAAAATAATCTTTGAATTTTTCCGCTTCTTGCGCCTTGCCTTTGATCAGTGTTGATGACACTACCGCTTCTGCCTGCATATACTGACGCACCTGCTCGAGCAATTCCGCATTAACACTAAAGCGCTCCATCAATATATAACGCGCACCTTCCAATGCTTCTTTCGCCTCATGGATACCCTGCTCTGGATTCAGATACTTTCCTGCTTCAGCTTCGGGTAACAGCGCAGGATCATTAAATAATGCATCTGCTAGTGGTTCCAGACCTGCCTCAATGGCTATTTGCCCTTTTGTACGGCGCTTTTGTTTATAAGGCAAATACAAGTCTTCCAGACGTGTTTTTGTATCTGCTTGCTTTATTGCTTTTTCAAGCGCTGGCGTTAACTTCCCCTGTTCATCAATGCTTTTAATAATGGCACCACGGCGTTCATTCAGCTCACGCAAATAAATTAACCGCTCCTGCAGAATACGCAGCTGGGAATCGTCCAACCCCCCTGTAGCTTCTTTACGATAACGTGAAATAAATGGCACTGTGGAACCTTCGTCCAACAGGCCAACAGCAGCATTTACCTGTTCGATTTTAACGTTAAGCTCAGTGGCAATAATCTGAATGATGTGTGACATGGAATAGTTATATTAAGGTGAAAGGTGACAGGAAATAAAACGAGATATGGCTTACAAATGTCATTATGACAAAAAATGGGAGATATTATTTCAGGATAGCCAACGATGAATTATTAAGCGATACATTCATAAATACTTTATTCTGGCAGTTAAACTTTCAATACTGGATTTAACATCAGAGAATGCATGATTCTTATCTATTGCCCCTGTTACAACTCCAGTACCGGCAACAGGTACGATGTTATCAATTTGAAACCTTCCTGCTGTGCCTCTCAAAAAACAGTCTTCATCAAAGTACAAACAGTCGCCCTCTGGACCGACCTCATCAGCAATAACAGTGTCGAACCCTATTCTTGACACAACGTCATCACGGCTATGGATTTCGATTTCCTCAATTAGTTGCGATACCGGATTAACCAGAAGTGCTTTCATAAAATTCTCCCCAAGCAGACTCGTTTATACATCAATGCTAGAACCATTACTGGAATATAATCTCAAGAAGAAGTAAATACTGAAACCCCCGAAATGACAAGTACCGGAACTTCGACTGCGAGCAGCAACAATAACTTTAGCTGTTGCGCATTGCCTACCTGTTTTCTAAACAGACATGCCTCACACCCGGTAATCGACTCAGGTAATTATTTTTTCACATTCGTCAATACACACGGCACACGATTCCATGCATGCCTTACATTCTGCATGCTTATCAGCGTGTACTTCACATTCTTTTTCGCAGTCCCTGCAGACATCTATACATACTTTTGCCAGGTCACCCAGATAATCAGATTGTGATGATGCCATTTTTGATAAAGCTGCGCACATCGCTAATGTCTCGCCAACACTATCCAGGCAGTCAGCCAGAGAGTGATCACCCTGCTTAATCAAAGCAATACAGTGATTACTACATGCCTCACCTTTTTTAATGCAATCCAGTGCTGCATCAATAAGATCATTATTCAGCATATCTCCGTGATGGTGATGGCTTTCAGACGTTGCGCTGGCACTACCTGCAGCAATAGACGCTGTCATAACGGCTGTACCAAGTAACAGATTTCTTCGATAACTATTAATGGACATTTCTGACTTAGCATTACTCATGACATTTTTCCTCTAGTGCACTTTTTGATGAGTCAATTATAACCCAGGAACAGATTGATTATTTAATCAACGCACTCAGCTGATAAGATTTCCCGATCACTCATAGCTTATGCCTGACAAAAATAAATACGGTTACGCATTTATATAGCAATCGTCAGATTATTGCGCACTACCCTTTTACAGTTCCCGTTTGAATTCTTTTTTGAACTGCTGTCTGAATTCAGCTAGCGTGAAAGAATGATTTTGCGTGCCATGATGCTGGATTTTAATCGCGCCTAGCAGTGATGCAATACGACATGTTGTTTCCCAGTCCATATCGTTCATTATTCCGTAGATCAATCCTGCACGGTATGCATCGCCACAACCTGTTGGATCCTTAAGGTTATCGACTGCTACAACGGGAATACTTATTTTTTTTCCGCCTGAATACACTCTTGACCCTTCAGCACCACGAGTAACAATGAGTGCTTGCACACGCTCAGCGATTTCACCTTCCGACCATCCAGTGCGTTCCTGCATCAGTTGCGATTCATAGTCATTCACCGTGACATAACTCGCCTGTTCAATAAATAATTTCAGATCATCACCATCAAACATTGGCAGCCCCTGACCCGGGTCAAATATGAATGGTATGTCAGCATTGGCGAATTGCTCTGCATGCTGAATCATTGCATCACGGCCATCAGGCGAGATTAAACCCAAGCTAATGCCATCATTTGTAGGAATTTTCACATTATGGGCCAAGTTCATTGCACCAGGGTGAAAGGCTGTAATCTGGTTATCATCCAGGTCGGTGGTAATAAAAGCCTGTGCCGTAAAGGTATCCTCAATCCGAGTGATATATTGTTGACTTACCCCTGTTTTGTTCATCCATTCAGCATAGGGTTCAAAGTCACTGCCGACTGCGCCCATCGGTTTGCCATCTCCCTCCAGCAAGTGCAGGTTGTATGCAATATTCCCGGCGGTACCACCGAATTCGCGACGCATATCAGGCACCAGAAAACATACATTCAGAATATGCACTTTATCCGGCAAGATGTGATTTTTAAATTGATCCTGAAAGACCATGATATTGTCATATGCAAACGAACCGCAGATAAGTGCCGTCATAGTTTAGTTTCCCGTATTTTTATTTAGATTTTGTTACTGATTTAAATTAGCCTGATAATTCAAGCCTAATTGCTTCTGAATTCCCGTCGATGCGGGTATGAATACTGCGTAGGTTACTCTGTTTAGGCGATTTCGACCATTTCGAAATCATCTTTGATAGCGCCACACTCCGGACACTGCCAGTTCATGGGTATATCCTCCCATTTTGTTCCAGGCTCGATGCCATCATCAGGCGCGCCTGTTTCTTCATCGTAAATCCAGCCACATATAACACACATATATTTCTTGTACACGTTCTGTTCCTTCCTCCAGCAACGGCATAGTTAAGCCATCTCTATATTTTTCAGCATGATAAACTGCATGAATGATATCGACCTAGTGTACTTATGCAAGTAGAAAATTCGCGTCCACCGGTGCTATGTATTGGTGGTCTGGACCCATCCGGGGGAGCAGGACTTCAAGCAGATATTGAATCTATCGCCAGTTGTGGTGGACATGCACTACCGCTTGCAAGCTGTTTAACCATACAGAATTCCATTCAGGCCATTTCAGTGTCTGCAGTTGACCCTGAAATTATTCAGCATCAGGCCTCGGCATTACTGAATGACATGCCCATCGCCAGCTGTAAAATTGGCGTTGTCCCCAATCGGGCTGTTGCTTTAATTATCGCAGAAATACTTGCACAGTTACCCAATGTGCCAATCGTGTTTGACCCGGTTTTATCTGCTAGTGTCGGAAGTCGATTTTGTGATACTGACACGATTAATGCGGTTAAAGAAAACATATTACCCTATGTCACTGTGGTAACTCCCAATCTGTCGGAACTGAAGATACTGGTGGACAGTAACGAAGACGTAGCCACACAGGCCAGGGCACTATGTGCTCTGGGAGCCAGCTATGTACTGACCACAGGCGCTGACAGTAATACTGATACCGTGCATAACACGCTGTTTACTCGCAATGAAAAAAGAGAAGACTATGAATGGCCGCGATTACCACACGACTACCATGGCAGTGGTTGCACGTTAAGTAGTTCAATTGCCTGTTATCTGGCACTTGAACTGGATATAGTTGAAGCGATCAATAAAGCCCAGCAATTCACCTGGCGGTCGCTAAAAAATGCGCAACAAATTGGTAACGGTCAGTGGATACCCAAACGTATCGGAAATAATACTCTATAGGTTATGCATAATAATTTACTAGAAGGCTTATACGTTCTGACTGATAGTCGTTTTTATCCTCACGATACATGGCCCGAGCGTGTCGAGCTGGCAATTCTGGGGGGCGCAGATGTTATTCAGTTACGCGATAAACATCTTAGTGATGATGCACTCACATCAGTCGCAAAAACCATACAGGAAGTTTGCGCGGATTACCGCGTGACTTTTATCATCAATGACCGCCTGGCACTGGCCAGAAAAATACGTGCTGACGGTGTACATATCGGTCAGCATGACCATACACTACGCGAAGCACGCCAGTTTCTGGGCAATGATTTTTTGATTGGCGTATCTTGCTATAAACATTTATTGACAGCACTGCGAGCGCAAAAATCCGGCGCAGACTACGTCGCTTTTGGCAGCGTTTTCCCCTCCAGCACTAAAGTTAGTGCACCACGCTGCCCACTGTCAGTGATATCCAGAGCACGCAGTCTGTTGAATATTCCTGTTTGTGCTATTGGTGGCATTACAAGCAAAAACAGTCGTCATGTACTCAGGGCGGGGGCTCAGCTAATTGCTGCGACTCATTCTGTATTTAATGCACGTGATCCGATGGCAGCCGCGAATAAACTCAGCCATCAGGTTATAATGCCACGCTAATTTTGCTGGCCCAATTCACACATATTGAAGTTAAGGATACAGAACATGGAATCAATGCAGACGTTATTTGAAGAAGCTCAAAAATATATACCAGGAGGCGTCAATTCTCCTGTGAGAGCATTCAACGCTGTCGGCGGTAATCCTGTCTATATTAATCGCGCTTCAGGTGCTTATGTCTATAACACCAATGACAAGCAATACATTGATTATGTCGGCTCCTGGGGGCCAATGATACTGGGCCATGCACATCCAGCTGTAATCACAGCTGTACAGGAAGCGGCAACGGATGGCCTGAGCTTTGGTGCTCCCACAATATTGGAAACTGAAATGGCAAAACTGGTCTGCGAACTTGTTCCTTCAATTGAGCAGGTACGTATGGTCAGTTCTGGCACCGAGGCGACAATGAGTGCAATACGTTTAGCCCGTGGATACACCGGCCGCGATAAAATTCTGAAATTTGAAGGCTGTTACCACGGCCATGCCGACTCACTTCTGGTTAAAGCAGGCTCAGGGGCATTGACTTTCGGCACACCCAGCTCACCGGGCGTACCTGCAGATCTTGCTGCACATACATTAACGCTGCCATTCAATGATCTTGACGCTGTGGAAAAATTATTTAATGAATGTGGCGATCAAATCGCCTGCATCATTGTAGAACCTGTTGCCGGCAACATGAATTGTGTATTACCGGTAGAAGGGTTTCTGCAAGGCTTGCGCAGCATAACCCAGCGATATGAAAGTTTACTCATTTTTGATGAAGTCATGACAGGTTTTCGCGTCGCCTTAGGCGGAGCGCAGGAATATTTCAATGTGACACCAGACCTGACAACGCTAGGCAAAATAATTGGCGGGGGTATGCCTGTTGGCGCGTTTGGCGGAGCTAAAAAAGTCATGGATCATTTAGCTCCGAATGGGCCAGTTTACCAGGCAGGTACTTTATCTGGTAATCCAATCGCCATGACTGCTGGTATTGTTACGTTAAACCTGATTCAGCAGGAAGGCTTCTATGAAGAACTGACAAGAAAGACCAAACAACTGGCACAGGGTTTAGTCATGCGCGCCGATGAACAGGGCATTCCTCTTAGCGTAAATTGTGCAGGCGGAATGTTTGGCTTCTTCTTTACCCACGAGAAAAAAGTCACTACGTTTGAGCAGGTGTCTAACTGCAATCTGGATCATTTCAATCAGTTTTTTCAAACCATGCTGGATCACGGTGTTTACCTGGCGCCTTCAGCATATGAAGCTGGATTTGTTTCTGCTGCACATACGCTTGATGATATCAATGTTACATTAACCAAAGCGGCAGTAGCGTTTGCTTCCCTGTAAATATTTATTGATCAAAAGAGCGAGCAAATAAAATACCTTTTTCCACCCATATATCTACACCAATACCATTCACAAAGTGACGTACCGGTTCCTGACCTTCCTGCAGATTTGGCAGTTCACGAAATAGCTCTTTGTTGTACGGCGCCTGATAAACAATTTGAATATTCCCGGTCAGGGCATCCTTCATACGTAATTGTGCTGCCGTTTCGCCCTGGATAGAACAATAACGCCCACCAACAAGCTGCAGATTATTATTGATGACAAATTGGGATTGACTTAATGAAAAATCCAGCTCGTTAAAGTAGTCACGCATATCGTTTAGCGAAGTACTCGCAACTTCCATAGGTTTCATCTTCAGGTGATTATAGGAAACTTCTTCAGCAATAAGTTGAGACACATCCGCATGATTATGCTCCCAAATACTCCAGAATATTCCCAGCACCATCACCAGCAAAAAGACTACTGCAACTGCACCCATCCGAATCGAATCAGTCCATTTATTATTTTCCTGCCTGGAATTAAGAATTTTTGTCAACTCCTGAAGCTGCTTGTGGTTTAGCTGCTGTGATTCGACAAAATCATTAACAGTTTTTTTTAGCTTTTGCTTCATGGTGCTACATCTCTGTTAGACTCATCAAACTGCTGCTCCAGCCGCTTTCGTAAACGATGTATTCTAGACAGCAGCGTGCCTCGAGGCACATCTAAAAATTTTGCCAACTCATCTGTTGTGTATCCCTCTACCGCCCAAAAGTACATAATCTCTCGTTCCGCCACCGTTAATTTTTTCCATACCGCTTCAACCTGATATTGTGTCGCAACAATGTTTTCCAGTGAATTGGTATTCATGTCAACGTGGGTGACAGTTTCGTCATATTGCTCCATTTTAATCTTTGAATTCTTCCTGCACTCATCAAGATAATGATTGCGAATGATTTTTTTTATATATGCAAGTTTATTATCAACACTACTGATATCGGCTTTTATATATTTCTCAATGCCAGATTGCAGTAGATCGTAGGACTCATGTTTTTCGCCAGTCAAGGAAAAACAATAACGATATAGGCAGTTTAGCTGTTCGGCATCTAACATACTCAATGCCTAAGCCATTCATATTCAATTAATTTCTCAAGCGCAATAGTCAGTTTATCACTTTCTGCGAACAGCCCAGCGATGTCAGCCAGTGTTTTTCCCTCTTGTATAGCAGCCATCAAGTTAAATAAATCTGCATCTATTTTTTTTAACAATACCTGATAAACATTTCTGTAAATACATAGGTATTCATGCTCGCCGTCAACATCAATCACCTGTTCTGTATTGTCACGTTGATGCATTTCCCACAATTCGGCTATAGGATATTCAGAGTCGACTATATCGACACCTGGCTGCAAAAATAAGCTCAAGTCTTTACCCTGTTTCAGGCAAGTATTTTTTAATTCAGCCATATTCAATTCCACATTATCTGCTGAAAAATATACTTCTTGAATCTTCCATTCCAACTGGGCCAGATCAGCAAGATAGTTAAAATCAGTTAACTCGGTTCTCTGTTCAGTTAATTGCTGAAGAAAGTCAGGAAACTTGTCGCCATATTCATTTAAATCAGCACTGCATGATGGATTTTCCCTGAAATATTTTTTTGCTACCAGCTTAAAATAATCACTACCCAATATCATTTCACAGACTGGATACACGCTCATCAGCACTGAAACATGCGCTGATGTTACATTTTTACGGTAAATCTCTATTCTATCCGATGGATTTAAATTGCCATCCTTGCATATGAATGTATGTACTGCATTATCTGAAGCAGTCAATGCCGCACAAAATTCTCTTTGTAACCCAGCTAGCGTGACATTATGCATACATTGTTTTCCTCCAAGTCCTTTTGGAGATAATCTTCATAACTACACATACTAATAAAACCAAAATAACCTGGTTACTTGGCAGGCTTTACTTTTGCAACAACCCCACCTGTTATTTTTGCGCATGTTCCACCGGGGACATAAACCCATTCAGTATCTGCATTATCAACTGTGGATTGACCAGCACAACCGTGCTTGCCATCGAGTGCTCCACAGTCATTTTTACCAGCCTTCGCAATACCTGCACATTTCTCCCATTCTGTTGGTTGATCTGGTACTGCTTGTGCTTGAGTGGCTGCAAACATGCCCACTGACAGGATAGTTGCAATTGCGGAATCAATAACGATATTTTTATTCATTTTCATACTCCAGGACTAGTTATTCGTGACGCATGCTATATTTTGCATACGCTCTCACCCCATAGACGAAACTGAATTCAATATGATTGCAATATAATAAAAAAATACTCTGGCTACTGGCCCATGAGGAGGTCACCCACTCATGTACGCTTATACAGAAGTGACAGGCCCTGGCTTGAGTACCTTATTTTAAGCGGCGGAGTCAGTGCCACTTAAAGCTGAAGGAACCTTGATTTATTGATTATCTCTTTTTATTTGGTCAGTAATAACTTATTCGATTTGGTCAATTGCAATAGGTATGTTTCACCTGCATGACTTATCCATGCGTAACGCTTGCCTTTGAGCAGGCTTGCGACAGAAACCGTAGAATTTGACTGGTTTTGTCGATTATGGTGATGTGAAAGCTGAGTTGACATAGTAGCTCCTGATCATACGAGTTTAATTACCGATATACGAATGATAATCGTTCTCATTTATGATTGCAAGCACTATTCCCTATTTATACAGAATATTACCTAGGGCATTCGAATTAGCTCATTAACTGGGCCAAATCCAGCCCCTCCTTACCAATCGGCGGACACCAGTAATAATTTCCGGTTAACGGCCTTGAGAATGTAAATAATGCATCTGTTATGTTGTCATCCAGGCCCACCATTCTCCTTAACTGCATTTCAAATGCATCAAATGAATGGCTAAATGAGACAAACATCAGTCCTGATTGCTGATTCTCAATCCATGGTGTAGAACGCCTGATTACAAATGCTGGTGGATCAAAATCTTCTTGTTCGACTCTTTTGACATGAGCACTTTCAGGCGCATCGACGAGTTCTTCATTGGTCGATTTGCTTCTGCCAAAAACATGGTCCTGTTGCTGTTCTGGCAGTTCCTCAAAGTGATTAAGGTCGTGCAACCATTGCTGCACAGCTACAAAGCTGGAGCCATCCATTTTATTGCTTTCGCCCGACATCAGGCAGGCCTGTTGTGCTAATTCACCTTTAGGGTTTTCTGTACCATCTTCGTAACCAGTCAGATCCAGTCCATTGCCATATTTGAATCCATCAACTGCATTAACCAGTTCAAATGCGGGTCTGGCTATTACCTCAATGGCTCGTCCGCGATGAAGCAGTTCACCCAAGTCATCACCGCGCAGCCAAAACCACAAATCGCCGACTGTTGCAGTGATTGGTACGGGTGCTTTACTCAGCTCAGGGAACAGTTGTAACCCGGGAACCTCTTTTTGCATTGTGGTCGCTACTTTGATGCCAATTCCCATAACCACATTCGTCCCATCAACCATATGCGACAGTGATGTCAGCACATTTTTTAGTTCATCAGGTTTTTTGATGACAAACGTTAAATAGCGCGAACGTGCAGGAATATCCAGAAATATAGCGGGTTGACCTGTGTGCATATATATAACTCAATAATGGAATAGCAGTAGCATTTTATACACTAACTTATATTTATCGAACAGACTGGCAGACAGGCTTAGCCAGTTTGCTGTCGGCCGTATAATTTCGTGTACAGACCATTTGATCCGAGCAATTCTTCATGGCTCCCATGTTCACTGATTTTTCCATCATCAAAGACAAATACCCTATCGGCCTGCTTCACGGCACTTAGTCTATGGGCAACAATAATAGTCGTCCTGTTCTGCAAAAATGATTGCAGAGAATCATGTACACGAGCTTCAGTATCTGCATCCAGGGCCGACGTGGCTTCATCAAGTATTACCACATTAGGATTAGTAAGTGCCATGCGCGCAATAGCAATGCGTTGGCGCTGCCCGCCAGATAGCCTGATACCGTCCATACCAATCAGGCTATCCAGACCACGTGGCATTTGTTCAACGACTTCACGTATCTGGGCTACTTCTAGCACTTCCCATAGTTTTTCATCTGACACTTCCCTGCCCAGGGTTAAATTCATACGCAGCGTATCGTTAAAAAGTGCGGGGTGTTGCAGCACGCAAGCAACATGTTCACGCACAACTTCCATCCCGATTTTTTTCACTGACACGCCATTAAACTTAATGTCGCCAAATAACGGCGGATATAAACCCAGCAGCACCTGAACCAGTGTAGATTTACCTCCACCACTTGCCCCTACCAGAGCCACTTTCTCACCTGCTGCTATAGATAAATTGACGCCATTAAGCACATAGGGCCCATCACCATAGGCAAACTTAATGCCTTCTATATCGACTGCCATCCCCTTTTGATTCAGGAATGGATTTTGTTCATGCTCATAAACAGGCTCATTAGGCAAATACATCAATTCGTTAATTCGACCTAATGCAGCTTTGGCACTGTAGTATGAGTACTGAATATTTAACACATCCTGTACCGGCCCCATCATGAACCACAGATAACCAAAGACTGCGATCATTTCACCAATTGACAGACCGGCAAATAACACCATTAACATGCCAACAGCACGAAAAATATCAAACCCGATCAGGAATATAACAAATGAGAGGCGGCTGGCTGCATCACTTCTCCAGGAGTATGCAGCAGAGTGGTCGCGAACTTTTGCCGCCAGCTTATCCACACGGGACAAGTAAAACTTCTCACGGTTACTTGCTCTAATCTGTTGAATACCGTCCAGCGTTTCGGTCAGCGCCTGCTGGAATATTTCAAAGGCTTTATTCTCGTTCTTCTTTAAATGCTTTACACGTTTCCCCATCACCATAGTGAAGTAAATCACTACCGGATTCATTAGCAGTATGAATAGTGCCAATTGCCAGTGAAGCCAAATCAGTATGGCAGCAACACCAATGATTGTTAAAGCCGAGACAATTACTTTACTAACTGTTTCACCCGCAAAAGTATCAACGGTATTCAGATCTGTCACAAACAGGGATGAAACCGTACCACTGCCTACCGTCTCGTACTCAGACATGGCAATCGACTGCAATCTTGTCAGTAATTGCGAACGTATTTTATATATAACACCTTTAGAGACACCAACAAATTTATTCGTCTGCCACAGATTTAGTAACACCGACGTTACTCTAAGAATTACAGTGACAATTAAAATACTTGTAATATAGAAAACCGGATCATGGTCAGAAGATGATGATAACCATTCAAATGCTGCAACCACTTTACCCGGTTGACCCAGTAATATCTCATCAACCAGCAACGGAATAAGTAATGGGATTGGCACACTGGCCAGCACCGCAAATATGGCAATAATATTTGCTGCAATCAGTGACCGTCGATGCTGCAATGCCAACTGAACAATATATTTAAATGTATATGTTGCCGGCATTGAATTTATACTCGGTTATGAAGCCTGATGTAGCCTTATGCGTTTTCTTTGTTCTCTTCAGATTCAATTGATGCCCGTACTTGGTCCATATCAAGCTCTTTGACTTTTTCAATAACATCTTCCAATTGCGCTGGCGCTAGTGCACCTGCCTGATTAAACAATAATATTTGTTCCCTGAAAACCATAAGTGTTGGGATAGAACGAATCTGACATGCCTGCCCCAGATCAGTCTGCTCCTCGGTATTCACTTTGCCAAAGACAACGTCAGCATGATTTTCAGACGCCATTTCAAATGTAGGCGCAAAAGATTTACATGGCCCACACCATTCTGCCCAGAAATCAATAATGACAATATTATTCTCCTGAATTGTGTTATTAAAATTATCGGTAGTAAGTTCCAGCGTGGCCATAATGTCTCCTAGTTATTAAAATTTCCATGCGAATAATAGTATTCAATATTCTTCAACACATCTTGTAAATTCTCTAAACGCACCAATGGATGATCTATCTCAAGAATACGTTGTTTTTGCTTCAATTCAAATGGCAAATATTCTGTCAGTCGTGCAGCAACCCAGTGGGCACTACGCAGATCCTGGCTTTGAAGACTGAACGGCTCACCTAATTCTTTAATGATGACAGATATTAAATGCGCCCATTCTTCAAACTGGCGAGGAAGCTTTACATCGTCATCTTCTGTCAGATATTCCACATCTGCAACAATCAGCTGATTTGCCTGCACCTGTGTGGTTTTTATTTCCACTCTTGCCTGCCCCTGTGCTGTCACGCCCAGCAGCCCATCAGGCAATGTCTCCCAATCAATAATACGACATGATGTACCTACATTCTGATGTTTTGCCGCATTACCAACTTCTCTGCCATCTTTTATCAGACAAACAACAAACTCACTTTGATTACGCGAGCAGTCTTTCACCATATCCAGATAACGCGACTCGAATATTCTAAGAGGTAAAACTCCTCCCGGGAAGATGACTGAATTTAATGGAAATAATGGAAGACGCATAATTACTTACAGAAGATAAATCCTATCCAGCATAAACCGGAAGAAATATGCCTGTGTAGCCATTGAGCTCTCCAATATATTGGATTTTGATACACGCAATACTCGAGAGTTCACCAACGCCTGGCAACTACACTTATCGAACTGTTTAGACAATATACTTTCAGATAACCACTGGCCTGCATTAACACGATAGTGATTATCTTCAGCGAGCAATAACGCTTTACCTTCAAGAAGGCATAAATATTCATCCAGCAAACATTCTGTGAAAATAATTTCACTACTATTCACAGAAGAAATTTCCAGACAGTTTGCCAGATCATGAAGTATTTCCAGATTACAATCCTCAAATATCTCCAATTGTTTTAACTGTTCCGTATCCATACTTTTAGCGTCAAATTCACTTGCACTGATTTGCTCAGCCACGACATGTAACTCTCTCTCAAACTCGGATACTGAATTGAATCTGTTTTCAGGCTGTTTAGCCAGCGCCTTTCTAAGCAATGATTGAAGAGAATCGGGTTGTATATTTTCTATTTCTTCAGGCTCACAGTTAACAATCTTGTACAGCACAGCATGCGCATCACTTCCCGAGAAAGGCAAATACCCCGTGACCATTTCATACAGCAATACTGCAACTGAAAATAAATCGCTCGACTGACTGGGTAACGCACCATCTATCAACTCTGGTGCCATGTAAGACGGAGTTCCCATCAATCCAGAATTATGACCTTCACTTGAATTGAGTATGGATATACCAAAATCAACCACTTTGACATGCTCACTTTGGTCAATCATTATATTGCCTGGTTTGATATCCCGATGAATTATATTTTTACTGTGCGCATAATCTAGTGCCTGACAAATCTGTGCCGTTATTTTTAATGCCTTAGCAACAGGCAGCGTTGTTTCCTGCTTCAACCACTCCAGTAAACTCCTGCCCTGGACATACTCCATTACAATATAGCCTTCGTAGTCACCTACGCCAGCATCATATACCGAGACAATATTTTGATGCTGCAATCTTCCTATTGCCTGAGCTTCTGTATAAAATGATTCGTTAGCAGACAAGTCCTCATCCCCATTGGGATCAAACAACTGAATAATTTTAATTGCGACCTTGCGGTCCAGGAATGGATCGTACGAACAATACAATGCGCGTGTCGGCTGAGTACGTAGCGCATCTTCTAAAGAAAATTTTCCAATTTTTCCAGTAGAACTTAAGCTTCTTCTTCTGCGTTGACGCCTTTCAAGCAATGAATTTCCTTCACTTATGCATTAATGATTTAAACGCTGGTTCAAGCCTGCAACAAGTTTTTCACATACACCGCCAAAACCACCATTACTCAGGATAAGTACATTATCCTGAGGCTGCAAGATTGACAGCAAATATTCGACCAAACGTTCTATATCAGTGAATATATTGTTATGCAAACCAGACAGGACCTGTTCAACAGACCAACTCAGCTCACCACCATCATAAATACACAGTTCCGTCGCCGAGGACAGAGCTTCCTTTAGGTGATGTGCATGGACACCCATTTGCATAGTATTGGAGCGAGGCTCAAACACCACAATCATGCGTTGCTTGTCATATTGCTGCTTAAATGCTTCCAGAGTGCATTTGATCTCAGTGGGGTGATGTGCAAAGTCATCATAGATAGTAACTCCATCGTATACACCCCTATTTTCCAGACGCCGTTTAACCCCGTTAAAATTAGCCAGGGCCTTCAACGATTGCTCCACAGCGACGCCTGCATGTCTCGCAGCGGCAATCGCAGCAATCGCATTCAGTGCATTATGCTCACCAATCAATGACAACCGGCCTTCATATTTTTTACCTTTCCGAACAGTAAATTGATACGAATTCTTCTTATTGTTCAGATTTTTCAGGTGCCAGTAGCGAGATGCTTTAACACCGAAAGATTCACTTTCCGACCACAAGCCATGCGCTAGCACTTGCTGCACATTTTTATCATCCCCATTGAAAATCAATTTACCGAGCTGAGGCAGAATTTTTATTGCATGATGAAACTGCTTTTGCACATCCTGAAGATCTCTAAATATATCTGCATGATCGAATTCAATATTATTGATAACAAATGTGCGCGGTTGATAGTGGACAAATTTGGAACGCTTATCAAAAAATGCTGTGTCATATTCATCAGCTTCAATGACAAAAAACGGCTTGCTACCCACTCGCGCTGACACACCAAAATTATGTGGTACACCACCTATCAGGAAACCGGGTTGCAATCCCGCATGTTCCAGTATCCATGCAAGCATACTGGCAGTGGTTGTTTTTCCATGCGTGCCAGACACTGCAAGCACCCATCGACTTTGCAGCAAATGTTTACTTAGCCATTCCGGCCCGGAAATCATTGGCCACTGTTCGCTTAGCATCCTTTCAACAACGGGATGACCTCGTGTCATCACGTTTCCAACAACAACCTGGTCAGGGCGTATATCTAATTGAGATGCCTCAAAGCCCTCGATCAAATCAATTCCTGCTGCTTCCAGCTGTGTACTCATGGGAGGATATACACCTTCATCAGACCCTGTCACCTGATAACCCATTTGCTTGGCTATCAGCGCCAATCCGCCCATAAATGTTCCACATACACCCAGAAAGTGAATATGCATTTTATACCTTTATCATTTCTGAAATTGAAAGAAGTATCATGGCATTAATCAGCGTATAGCCAAGACTAATCGATATCCCGGAGGCCAGATTTAATTCAGCCGCGTGTTTTACAATGTGTCCATACGCAATGATTATCCAGATGAAAATAAGGAAAAACAAAATTTTTCCAAAATCCGGAATTTGCTGGGTATTTTGGTCAATGATAAACATGTACGAACATATCGTATGCAATAAGCCAATCAGTATTCCAACGCCAAGGAATGCATTAAAGGTTTGATCAACACGCTCCTTATTTGCTCTCAAAATAAGCCGGGTGAATACATATAATAAAATTAAATCTACTACGCCATGTATAGCGCCTCTTGTAAATCCGTAGATGGCAAGTGCATTCAATATAGACAGCCCAAGATAAAGGCTTATTAATATCATCTGAAATGTATAAGAAGAGGGACAATCCTGCGGCCTTGCTCTCAACAGCGCCATGCGAATGTAGTGCTCAATAATATATTTCATTTGATTAACTTAGAAATTTATAAATACCACGCCTGGATGGTGCTGCCAGCCAGTCTTCCAACAGCGCCAGCTCTTTAGTTGTTGCAGGATAATTTTTATTATCACCTTTTCGTATTTGGCGAATTCTTTTTTCGAGTGCTTTATAACTTTCACCAGTGATGCCTGCTCTGCGTAAGCCTATGGTATTTAATTTGTAATGCACGACTGGATTCCGCCCTAGCAGACAAAATGGCAATACGTCTTTTGTCACAGGCGTGAATCCACTTATCATTGCATAAGCCCCTATTCGACAAAACTGATGAATGCCAGAGTTACCACCGATAATGGCTTTATTACCCACTTCCACGTGGCCACTAAGTGCAGCATAGGCAGTAATAATTACTCCGTCTCCGAGCAGACAATTGTGACCAATATGGGTGTTACACATCAGATAACAGTTATTACCTATACTGGTAATCTCCTGATCGTTATTGGCGCGATGCACCGAGCAGAATTCTCGGAAAATATTTTCATCCCCGATTTCAAGCCATGTTTCTTCACCATGATATGAAACATCCTGCGGCGCACCACCAAGCACAACATGATCAGCCACCGTATTGCGTTCGCCCATTTTCACGTAAGAATGAATAATACTGTGCGACCCTATGGTGGTTCCCGTACCTATATGCACGTTCGCATGCACGATCGAATATGGGCCTATTTCGACATCATCAGCCAACTCTGCTGAATTAGAAACTATCGCAGTTGAATGGATATTTGCCATGCAGAATTTTTTACGATTGACTTAAGGGGTTAAAGACCAGTTATTTATTCAATAATCGTTGGAGCTGATCCTGCTGCACTTCATCAATATCCACAAATGTGAAACGGACTGAAAACTGGCTTTCTGCCAGCCTTAGCACACCTAATGCATGACTTATGAGACTAATTGATTCATCAGTTTTAGAATTATTAAATTCAGCTGTCATAATCACCAGGTCACCTGGTGCGGTTTGTATACCTTCGGGCAGTAGTTTTGCTAACTGTGCCGACTCACACTCAATTCGCATACCACCCAGAGAAATATCTTTTGTAGTAACGTTAAATCTTGTCCCTTTCTGATCCACCAAAGTTACTGGAACCGAAACGTTATATCTCAGGTAAGCTCTTCGCTCTATAGAAGACATTTTATTTCTTTTTACTCCACATTAACTAGCGTTATTAGATCCTGTTCGCTTAACACTGGCACTGCTAATTTTTCTGCTTTTTGTAACTTGGAGCCAGCCTTCTCGCCCGCCACAAGTGCCGTAGTATTTTTAGATATACTTGATACTACTTTGCCGCCTTTGGCACGGATAGCCTGGGCAGCCTGATCTCGCGTCATACTAGCAAGTGTGCCGGTTAAAACATAAGTATTTCCAGATAAAACGCCTTTTGAATCGGTACCACTTGACTCTGGCGCTGCCCAGCGAATCCCGATTTCATCGCAGAGCGTGTGAATTAACTTCTTATTTGCCTCATTAGAAAAGTATTGAACGATATGATCAGCCACCACAGGACCGACGTCCGGTACCTGCTGCAGAGCATCCGCATCCGCCATCATAAGCTTATCCAGGTTATGGTCAAAATAATCAGTCAATACACGTGCGGTAGCCTCACCGACTTCCCGAATACCCAATCCGTATAAAAATCTTGCGAAATCTGCTTGTTTGCTTTTTTCTATAGCCTGCAGGACATTTTGTGCAGATTTTTTACCCATACGATCAAGATTACTTAACGTTTCTTCATCCAGTCGATACAGGTCAGACAAATCCTCAACCAGATGCGCTTCAACCAGCTGGTCAACCAGCTTGTCTCCCAGGCCTTCAATATCCATAGCATTGCGTGATGCATAATGCTTCAATGCACCTTTGCGTTGCGCAGGACACGAGAATCCAGCCAAGCAACGCACCACTGCCTCACCTTCAAGGCGAACTATTTCGTTTGCGCATTGTGGGCATTTTTTGGGAAGTTTGATTTTACGTGCGCCTTTACGTCGACGTTCCGGAACAACTTTAACCACTTCCGGAATCACATCTCCGGCTCTGCGGATAATGACCGTGTCACCTATACGAACATCTTTACGTTCAACTTCGTCCATGTTGTGTAACGTAGCATTACTTACAGTCACGCCACCAACAAACACGGGTTCAAGTTTTGCCACCGGGGTAATTGCCCCTGTACGACCAACCTGAAACTCAACACCATTCACAATAGTGATCTCTTCCTGAGCGGGGAATTTGTGCGCAGTCGCCCAACGTGGCGCACGTGATACAAACCCAAGCTCTTCCTGAAATTGCTTCAGGTTTACTTTATATACTATGCCATCAATCTCATACTCAAGCTGTTCGCGTAATTTATTTATCTTCTCATAAAATTTCCAGCAGCCCTGAACACCTTTGACCACTTCAATCAAAGGGCATACACGCAAACCCCACTCCTGTAATTTTTTAAGCATGGCATGATGGTTACCGGGCAAATCTCCACCTTCAACCAGGCCCACACCGTAGCAAAACATTTCCAGCGGACGTTGCGCAGTCAATCTTGCGTCCAGTTGTCGCAAACTGCCCGCTGCAGCATTACGTGGATTAACGAATTCTTTTTGACTGTTATTACGCGCATATTCATTCAATTGAGCAAAGCCTTTTTTAGAAATATACACTTCACCTCTCACTTCCAGCTGTTCAGGAATGTCTTTCCCTTCCAGTCTCAAGGGTACTGAACGAATTGTACGGACATTGTCTGTAATGTCTTCACCGGTATTGCCATCACCACGCGTCGCTGCCTGTATTAACAAACCATTCTCATAGCGCAAACTTACTGCAAGTCCATCCAGCTTTGGTTCAGCGTTATATTCAATCTCCTGACTGCTATCCAGTCTACCCTTTATTCGCTTATCAAATGCTTCAAGCTCCTCCAGACTAAACACATTACTCAGCGACAACATAGGTACCGCATGCTTTACCTGTTTAAATGAATCGAGTGGAGAGCCTGAAACTCGCTGGGTTGGTGAATCTGGAGTAATGAGCTCAGGCGATCGGGTTTCCAGCTCAATAAGTTCGCGCATCAGGCGATCATATTCAGCATCCGGAACGGTGGGATCATCCTGCACGTAATATGAATAGTCGTATTTGCGTATCTGCGAACGCAGACTGTCAATTTTTTTTGAATCCGACATCATTCAGGGCAGTCGCTAACGAATATGATAATAAGATCTGCGCTGTTTATGCAGTAACACTCTGCCTGGTTGCCCGCAAACCAAATAACTGCACCTGTTCCTTATACACTGAGATTGACTGCCGCGTGAGTGGATTATGATTTTCATCGAGCAAATCACCATTTAAAAATGCTGCCAGTCTCTGTGCGTGTTCAACCATAATATTGAACGATTTCAGCTCTTTTTCCGGCCCTGGCAACTGCAATATCATCGTTAGGCCCCGCGTCTCAAAAGTATCCATAGTCTGCAAATCAAATGTGCCGGGATTTAACATGTTAGCAACGCAGTAAACACTATGCTTTTTACCCAGTCTTTCGATATTGTAGTGGAATACTCCCATATCACCATGTTCGAGATCGAGATCTGACATCATTCGAACAATCATTGGACCGGTGAATACTTCTGCTTCTCTGGCGACCACATGAAAAATCACCAGCATTTCTTTACTGGATTTATCCATCGCTGCGCGTTCGATAGAGGATTTTTTGACAGCTTCAGCACGAGTGCGCTGAGCATCCTGTACTCTTTTGGAAATGGTTTCCTCACGCAGCTCCTTGCTGACACCCTGAAACTCGGAGCGCAGGTCATCCGGCAAGCCCAATGCGTCGTCGACCTGGGCCATAGTAGGAATATCGCCAAACTCATCAGTCAAGTCGAGATCGTTCGCACTTAACTCATCAATTTGCCTGTCTTTAGTATTGGCACGATACCATACATAAATAGCTGCAATTATTACTGCCGCCAGAATCGCAAGCGCAATGCGTAATTCAAAAGCAGATATCATATTACCTACCTATATTAGATTGGCGAGGCATTATCAGGCCGTCGCAAGTTTAACTGCTTCTTCTATGTCTACTGAGACCAGTCTGGACACGCCAGGTTCATTCATAGTGACGCCCAGCATGTGGTCAGCGTAACTCATAGTACTCTTATTATGAGTGATGAATACAAACTGTACATGTTTGCTCATATCTTTAATAAGGTCACAGAATCTCCCAACGTTGGCATCATCCAGAGGCGCATCAACCTCGTCGAGCAGACAGAAAGGGGCAGGATTTAATTCAAATATAGCCAGCACCAGTGCGACAGCCGTTAATGCTTTTTCACCACCCGAGAGCAACTGAATTGAAGACACACGCTTACCTGGCGGTCTTGCCATAATCGTCACGCCTGCAGTAAGCAGGTCATCACCGGTCATCTCAAGGTAAGCCTTGCCTCCCGGGAACAAGCGTGGATACATGCTTTGCATATGCGAATTAACCAGATCGAACGTGTCTTTGAAACGTTCTTTGGTTTCCTTATCGATTTTGCGAATTGCCGTTTCCAGTGTTTCCAGCGCTTTTGTAAGATCTTCATTTTGCGAGTCAAGATATTCCTTACGCTCACTTTGCTCTTTATATTCATCGATCGCGGCCAGGTTTATAGAGCCAAGACGCTTAATTTTCTCTTCAATCTCAGCAACCAGTGTTTCCCAGCGATCCAGTGAAGCATCTTCAGCCAACTCGCTGGTCAGCTCTTCTACTGTCCAGTCAAACCTGTCCAGCTGTTCTTTAATTGTCTGCACACGTACTTTAGTTTCCTGCCACTTCATACGCTGCTGGTTCAGCTGTTCTCTTTGTTCAGTGATTTTATTATCAACAACCACACGCTGTTCATCTTTTTCCCGAATAGCCGTCTCGACATTTTCCAAACTGGATCTTGATTCGCCGAGTTTCTGTTCGACCAGAAGCCTGTTTTGCAATTTGTCTTTTAACGTCGCGGAATATTCCTGTATTGGCTGATCACTTTCTGCAATTGCTTCAGCCAGATGTTCCAGCCGAAGATTTCCTTCGGACTGTTCCATTTGCAGACGACTGAATATGGATTTGGATGTGGCTGAACGTGTGCGTAATGCTTCAATTTCCAGCTGAAGTGAATGTCTTCGCTCCTGTAGCTGACTCGCTTGTTCTTTACGCTCGGTGAATTCAAATACAACTTCTTCTTTACGCTCAAGCAACTGGTCTTTACGTACCTGCAAAGAATTTAAATTAACTTTTGCAACTTCATAACTATCTGTCGCTGCCTGCTTCTGGCTAATATAATCATTTAACTGAACAGTCAGCTCCTCTAAAGAATTGCGTAACTGTGTGTCGCGATGTTGCCAGTGTTCCATAGCCGCTTGATGCCTGGAGAATTCAGACTGGATTTCAGTATACTGCTGAAATGCCAGGTTATGTGCCTGTTGCGCATCTTCACGCTGTTGCTCTTGCTCTGATAATTGTTCTAGTGCAGTCTGGTGCTGCTCGGCAATAGCAGTAATCACTTCTTCAAGCTGACTCAACTGATCAGTCAAATCAATAATATCCGCTTTTCTGCTTAACACACCATCATTGGCATTGGCAGCATTTGAATAACGTATCCAGTTCACACTGACCCATAACCCATCAGCAGTAATCACAGATTCGCCTTCCTGCAATTGCTTTCGAATGGCTAACGCCTGATTGAGATTATCAGCCACAAGAATTTTTTGCAGTTCTGCCCTGATGCCCTGATTTGATTTAATCTTGCTTGCAAGTGTGTTGGAAGACGCTTGTGTGTCGTGAGCACTGTTGGCCTCAAAAAACATCACTTCACCTTCATGCAAGTCTTCTAACTGAAGGGCAATTTGATCGAGGTCAGAAGTACAAATCGCTTCCAGATAGCCATCCAATACAGTTTCCACTGCACGCTCCCAGCCTGCTTCCACTTCAATCTGGTCAGCAAGTCTTGGCGCCTGATTTAATTCTTTATCAATAATCCACTGCTGCAACTGCTTCTGCTCACCCTTTAACGCTGCATCCTGTAGTGCCCGCAAAGTCGTAAGCTCGCTCTTGATCTGCTGACGCTCAGCTTTACGATCGTCAAGCTGCATAGACAGTTCTTCAATTTTTTCACGGGAACGGGTAATGTTTTCTATGGACTGATCCAGCATACGTTTACAATCACTCACCGCTTCCTGGCGTGATTCCAGTCGTTTTTGGATTGATTCGAGATCAAACTCATGCTCACTTTGTAGCAATTCGCTGTGTTCTGACTGATAACGCTGCTGACGCTCTTGCAACCTGCTTATTTCCTGGCCCAAGAATTCGATACGTTGTGAGTGTACCTGTACCTGATGACTTGGCTCGTTAGCCTCATGCATGAGTTCTTCCCATGCCTCCCGCCACAGCAGCTCTGCTGTCTCGGCACTGGAAACGGCTTCTCCCACCTCGGCATATTGCTCACTAAGCGATTCAAGCTCGATTTGCATCGTTTGCATTTGCTGCTCAAATTCCTGTTGTGCCTGGTCCTGCTTTGCGAGCTCTGCAATTAATGAGTCTAGATTTGATTTGGTTTTTTCAAGATCACTTTCATGACGCTGCTTTGTCTCGGTGGCATGCTGAATTGACTGTTCAAGTCGGGAAATGTCTGCACCTACCTGATAATACTCGCCTTGTACTTTGTTCATCAGTTCATTTGCTGAACCGTGCTCCTGGCGTAACTGTTCTAACTCAGCTTCAAGCGATCTCAGCTGGGCGATTGTTTCTTCAAGCTTGGTTTCCTTATGTTCGACATTCTTATGTTGATCATCAAGCTCGGCATACATGGATTGCATGCGCAATAACAGTAATTCTGCGTTTGAGCGTCGCTCTTCAGCTTTCAATTGCTTGTATTTTTCTGCTGCAGAAGCCTGCCGTTTTAGCTTGGCGATCTGCTTGGCTACTTCTTCAATCAGATCGTTGAGACGATCCAGGTTCTCGCGTGTGTGTCGAATTCTATTTTCAGTTTCCCGGCGACGTTCCTTATATTTTGATATCCCTGCTGCTTCTTCAAGATGCGCGCGCATTTCTTCAGGTTTAGCATCAATTAGTCGGGAAATTGTGCCTTGTTCAATAATGGCATAGCTGCGAGGGCCCAGTCCCGTGCCAAGAAAAATATCTGAAATATCCCGACGCCGGCAATGTGTGCCATTTAGAAAGTATTTGGACTGTCCATCTCTTGTGACCTGGCGACGAATTGCTATCTCGTTATACGAAGCATACTGACCACCCACTTTGCCCTGTGTATTGTCAAACACCAGTTCCACGCTGGCCTGGCCAACCGGTTTGCGACCACTGGAGCCTTTAAAAATGACATCTTCTAAAGTATCACCACGTATATTTTTTGAGCTCGCGCCCATCACCCAGCGGATTGCGTCGACAATATTGGATTTTCCACAGCCATTCGGCCCCACAATTCCCACCATATCACTAGGGAATAGGAAATCTGTAGAGTCGACAAACGACTTGAAACCAGCCATTTTTACTTTACGAAGACGCATAGGTTAATATCCAGTAAAATTACAGCTAGTTATAACGAGTTGTTGAGAAACCAATATCAAAAGATTCTATAAACTATGTCAAAAAATATACCCAACAATATATTGGATACGTTTGAAAATCCTGAGCCAGGAAATGATTATACCATCCGAATCACTACACCTGAATTTACTTGTCTTTGTCCGCTTACAGGACAACCTGACTTCGCGCAATTACGCCTAGAGTATATACCCGACCAGCTATGTGTTGAACTGAAGTCTTACAAATTATACATGGTGTCGTTCCGGGATACAGCCGCTTTTCACGAAGCAATAACAAATCAGATTTTAAATTCATTATCCTCGTTAACCAGTCCACGCTTCATGCGCCTGACCGCAGAGTGGAATGTACGCGGAGGAATTTACACGCAGGTAGTTGTGGAATATCTCAAACCAGGCTGGAAAGCGCCTGCTGTAGTGCAATTACCCTAAACGAATTATTGCAAAATGAGAATATATGTTTAGAGGAATGAATTATTTCTTTAGTGGCTTCAAATTAATTTTTAGCCGGGGAATAAAACGATTTGTATTCATACCACTCACTATCAACATCAGTATTTTTGCTTTTGGATTCTGGTTTGGCATGGAATGGTTTGATCAGTTTCTGGAAAAAATGCTCCCCGCCTGGTTATCCTGGGCAGAATTTATACTCTGGCCGATCTTTGCACTAAGTTATTTTCTTATTGTGTTTTATTTATTTGCCTTATTGGCAAATATAGTCGCTGCACCATTCAATGGTCTTTTGTCTGAAAAAGTTGAACATCAGTTACGTGGTGATTCTCCACGACAGAACCAGTCAACAATAACTCATTTACTAAAAGAGTTACCTCGAACAGTCGGCAGCGAGATCAATAAACTGTTTTATTTTTTGTTACGCTCATTACCATTGTTAATTTTATTTCTAATCCCGGGAATTAATTTTTTTGCGCCGGTTGCCTGGTTTTTATTTTCTGCATGGATGTTGAGTCTCGAATATCTAGATTATCCGCTAGGTAATCACGGCATACTGTTCAAGCAGACAAGAGAACTTGCTAAACGTCAACGAACTCGCTGCCTAAGCTTTGGTGCGCTGGCAAGTGCATTCACCATGATCCCTGTTTTAAATTTTATCGTCATGCCAGTGGCTGTCGCTGGTGCTACTGCATTCTATGTAGATTCCATGTCAGATATAGACTACTAAAAGCTACTTTGCCAAAAACTCTTCCAGCCTGTGCATACCCATTGCTATTCGCTCATTACTGGTAGTGTAGGCAAATCGCACATATCGATTAGCCTGGTATTCACCAAAATCACATCCGGGAGTGATTGCCACTGCTTTACTCTCCAATAGCTCTCTACAAAATCGGTAACTATCGTTACTGAATTTTGTAATATCCGCATAAACATAAAATGCCCCTTGAGGTATAACCGGCACATCTATTCCAAGTTTGCCCAGTGCAGCACATAGCAGGTCTCTACGCCCGGCAAAAATTTCTCTACGCTGCTCAAGTACTTTACCTGTTTCTTCGCTAAACGCTGCCAGCGCGGCATGCTGCGCGACTGTAGAGGTAGCAAGATAGGTATTTTGTGCAATCATATCCAGTGAATTAATATGTTCCATGGGCGCAACAACCCAGCCTGCACGCCAGCCAGTCATGCCAAAGTATTTCGAGAAACTGTTAAGTACAATAATATTGTCTCGCAGACCTGCAACTGTCTCACTGTTTACGCCATAAGTAAGGCCTTGATAGATCTCATCAACAATAAGAAATTTATTGTGTGTTGCCAGAAAATCTGCCATTTCCAGCAACTGATTTTGCGTGCATATTGTGCCAGTAGGATTTGATGGACTCGCAACCAGTACCGCCGCAATTTCATCATCCCAGTGTTCTTCCAGCAAATCAGCATTAAGCTGAAAAGCTGTATTCGCATCAACAGGCACTGTCACTACATCAGCACCCATTAACCTTGTCACATTTCGATTACACGGATATGTCGGATCACATATCATTAATTTCTTGTGCGTTCGCAACAAATAGGAAAGCGTCAACTGCAATGCACCCGATGCCCCGGGAGTAATAATTATTTGCTCAGGCAATACATTCACTGAAAAGCGTTTGGCGTAATACTGACTGATGGATTTACGCAGCTCAAGCAATCCAGCTGCCGAAGTGTATTGCGTTAGCTGATTTTGAATAGCTGCAATGCCAGCATTCGCAATAGATTGTGGCGTTGGGAAATCGGGCTCACCAATTTCCATATGAATGACATCTCTGCCTTGTGCTTCCATCTCTTTGCAGCGCGCGAGAATGTCCATCACATGAAAGGGAGCTATATCCAGGTCTTTTTTCACCAGCGGTATTTTTGATTTAAATAATTCAGTTTTCAGCAGGGTAATGAATAGCTGTCTTGACTGCTATTTGCGCTTGTGAAAACTCATCATTCTTTCGCGCTTGCGCTGCTGTCTTGGCGTCAAGGTATTATATTTCCCGGCGTAAGGGTTTTCCGGCGTTCTCAACAGAAAGCGAATTGGCGTTCCTACCAGTTTTAGCTTGCTGCGGAAAAAATTTTCCAGGTAGCGAATATAGGATTTTGGAAGCTTGCTGGTTTGCGAGCCATAAATCACAAAGGTTGGAGGATGCGATCCACCCTGATGAGTGTATCGCAGTTTGATTCTTCTGCCTTTAACAAGGGGTGGCACATTTGCCTCTACAGCCTGTTCCAGTAACTGGTTAGCTTCAGACGTAGACAAATCGACGGCAGCAGAGTTATTTGCTGCAATCACTGAATTCATTAGCTTCTTCAGGCCAACCTTTTTTTCTGCTGAAATTTTTATTTTCTCAACATAGGATAAATATTGGTATTTGGTATCTAGCGAATATTTCAGCATATGATAGTCATCCTGACTTGCACAATCTGTTTTATTCAGTGCTAATACTAACGCGCGACCTTCTCGAAGAACTATTTCCAGTAATGTACTATCCTGATCAGCCATCCCTTCTGTGACATCAACCATGCAAATCACCACATGCGCGGATGATATTGCATCCAGAGTCTGCACAATACTGTATTTTTCAACGGCTTCCCGCACCTTGCTTTTACGCCGCACGCCTGCAGTATCTATCAGAGTAAACTGATGCCGGTTAAATTCAAATGGAATTCTGACACTGTCACGCGTGGTACCCGGAAGTGACGAAGTGACCAGTCGATCTTCTTTGAGCAATGCATTAATTAATGTTGATTTGCCCGCATTAGGACGACCGATAATCGCAATACGTGTTGTTGTATCTTTTTCAGCTTCACTTTCTGGCTCTACAACCTGATCAGGCAATTCACTAAACAGGTCTTTAATCATTGACTCGATACCACGTCCCTGCTTGGCAGCAATTGGATATAGTCTGGGAGCACCAATCTGGTGGAAGTCACCTGCTGCGATATCCGCATCGACTCCATCAATCTTATTGACCACCAGCACAAACTCTATATTGCGCTTTCGCAGCATAGCAACAATAGCGTGATCTTCAGGCATCAAGCCATCTCTGGCATCAACCAGGTGTAAAACAAAATCTGCTTCATCTATCGCACGATCAGTTTGCGACTGCATACCTACTTCGATTTCATTCTGATCTTCTACAATACCGCCAGTATCAATCAATACAAATGGTTTGTCATAACGTTCACAGATCCCGTATTTTCTGTCTCGGGTCAAGCCAGGATAGTCAGCCACCAGCGCATCTCTGGATCTGGTCAAGAAATTGAATAACGTAGATTTGCCGACATTAGGTCGGCCTATTAGTGCTATGACAGGGCGCATATTTATATAGCCGGCAAACCGAATTAGATTCGAATTTAACTATTTATTTAATTTCTCTTGCTATCTCTAGATTTATTGGCAGAGACGACAGAGTATGACGCTAGGCGACCACTTACATCAATAATGTAAGCAGCTGTATTAGTCGACATTGAAGATGTGTGAATTGGCTTCTTGCCGAAATTGGCGCGTCCGATAATACGTCCATCCTGTTTCGACAATGCATGTATAAAGCCCTGTGAGTCACCTACCAGAACAGCCTTATCCTGAACTACCGGCGCCGAAAGCTGACGATACAGTAACTTATCCTGCTTCCACGAACTCACTCCCGTTTCTTTTTCTAATGCCCAGACATTATCATCTTTGTCCGTGACATAGACCAGAGCATTATCTATCGATACTCCAGAAACAGACGCCATGTCCCGCGCCCATCTTATCCGGCCGTTTTCCCGACTGATCGAGACCACGCGCCCATGATAGCTTGCTGCATAGATAAAATTATCGTCTGCAGCGATCTGGCCATCTATATCGACCAGCCGCTCCAACTCACTCCTTCCGGAAGGAACAGACACTCTTGCTTCCCAGATGACGTTGCCGTTTTCTGTTGAGATGGCAATAACTTTCCCGTTATCCATGCCCGCATATATCACACCATCACGAACTATTGGCACACTTGCACCGCGCAATGTTAACGCTGGTGGTGTTTGTGTCACGGCCCATAATTTTTCACCGGTACTAATTGCCAAGCCAAGTATGCGATTATCATTTGTTCTCAGTATAGCCAGGTCATTATCAGCATGGGCAACTGAAACCACTTCACTCGCAACATTGGTCGACCAGGCTTGCGTGCCATCCTTGCTATTGATCGCAGTCACAACACCGTCATGCGTTCCTGTCACTAAATATTTTGCATTTCCACCTACACCCGCGGACACAGGACCGACAACACTGCCAGAAACAACAGCTCGACCACTATTCAGTTCATACACTGCAACCTTGCCGCCCGTTTGTGCAAACGCAATCTTGTCATCAAATACATGTGGCTGTAATTGTATAAATCTCTCCTCTGCATCGCCACCGAGAGAAACCTGCCAATTTTGTTTAATTGTTACTTCAGACACAAGCTCACTTAACTCCGCTGGTTCACGAAGTTCTATTTCTACTTCTTCTTCATCACCAAACCAGGGAATATAACTACAGGCAGACATGCTCATAGTCACTGCAAATATCACAGTTGCTTTTATTAAACAGAATTTATTATTCATTTGACTTTAAGCCTTAGGCATTCGCTTTATCTGAACCACCCAGATTGTCGCGTTTCATTTTCAAGTATTCGACATCACCTGATTCTGAAGAAGATATAGCTTCATCATAAGCTTTACGGGCTGCTTGTTTGTCTCCACGCTCTGCATACAGATCACCACGCAGCTCCTGTAATAAAGAGTAATATGCCTGCGGATATGTCTGATCCAGTAACGCCTGTGCTTTTGGGTATTCACTCGCTGCGATGTAAACCCGCGCCAGACGCAACTTGGCAATCGCGATTACTGTATCCTGCCTGCCGTTATCGATTA
Source organism: uncultured Gammaproteobacteria bacterium (assembly GCA_963976865.1). Classification (GTDB taxonomy): domain Bacteria; phylum Pseudomonadota; class Gammaproteobacteria; order UBA4575; family UBA4575; genus UBA1858. The sequence goes on from CAXBLY010000001.1 coordinate 49,304, forward strand.
CCCATTGTAAATTCTCAATTGCAGCAACTGTGTCTCCTTCTGATGCTTTGGCTTTAGCGACGAGCAACGCACCCCACGAGGCATAGGGTGTTGAGGAATAATCTGTTTTAAGTTTCTCCGCCTGAGCTACGACGCTGTCAATTCTTTGCGCGAGTATGCCATTACGCATTTCATTAAATTGATCAGAAGCCTCAATTGCCTGCTGTTCCTGGTATACGTTCCATCCCTTCCAGGCAACTAGCGTGCCGATACCTATCACAACACCAGCAACCACTGAGCGTCCGTTTTCTTTCCACCATTCCTTGATGGCTCTTAATTGTTCGTCATCTGTCTCGTGGTCAGCCACGCAGCCTCCTAAACATGATTTAATTCTTTAATTTCAGTAATTGTAGCAACTCATTTTCAGACAACACTGTTTGAGGCTGTTGTTCCTGAAGGTGTTTTACTGCAATTTGCTGATTATTGACTTCATCTTCACCAACAATCAGGGCGAGACGTGCTCCCGAGCGATCTGCACGCTTCATCTGCGCCTTGATACTACCACCTCCACAATTCATCTGAATAGCGCAATCAGGAATTTGTTGCCTAATTTTCTCGATTAGTCGAAAACCATAACGGCTGGCTTCATCGCCCAGTACTACGAAATATGCATCAATCTGCTGCACTGAATCCGCCATTTGCTTTTCAACCAGACTTAACAAGCGTTCTAAACCAACTGCAAACCCTGCAGCACATGTGGCTTTTCCACCCATCTGCTCTACCAGACCATCGTACCTGCCGCCGGCACAAATCGTTCCCTGAGCACCTAATTCGGTACTCACCCATTCAAACACTGTGCGGTTGTAGTAATCCAACCCTCTTACCAGTGTTGGGTTTACCTGATATTCCACGCCCATCTCATCAAGTCTCTGTTGCATTGAATCAAAATGATCCCTTGCCTCCTGATCCAGGTAATCAAGCAACTTTGGCGCATTCGTCACGATCGCCTGAACATCAGGATTTTTACTATCCAGTACTCTCAGCGGATTGGTATGAAGGCGTTTTTGCGCGTCTTTATCCAGCACTTCTTTATGATCTGACAGGTATGCAATGAGTTGATCCCTATGCCTGGCACGTGCATTAGCGTCACCAAGACTATTTAGCTGTAACTGCAGATTTTCAGCCGGCAGCCCTACAATCTGCCACAGAGAACGGGTAAGCAGGATCAGCTCAACATCGATATCCGGTCCTTCCATGCCAAAAGTTTCTACACCCAACTGATGGAATTGACGATATCGGCCTTTTTGGGGACGCTCACGCCTGAAGAATGGTCCCAGATACCAGAATCGCTGCTGCTGATTGTGCAACCAGCCATTTTGAATGCCTGCACGTACCGCACTGGCTGTTCCTTCAGGTCGCAGACCTAGCCACGCATGATCTGTTCCGTCTTCAAAAGCGTACATTTCTTTTTCGACAATATCAGTGACCTCACCAATAGAGCGCTTAAATAATTCCAGTTTTTCTACGATTGGAGTACGAATTTCCTGATATGCATAATTTTTCAACACGCTTAACAGCCTGGTTTCAAGCATACGCATAGCAGCCGCTTCTTCGGGGGCAAAATCATGCATCCCGCGAATGGATTGGATATTTTTACTCATGCTTTGAACGGCTAAAGAAAATAAAAATGCAATTAGGAACTGCTATCGTCAATTAAAAATCTTGCGGTATTGTTTCGACGCATATAGACAGAGTGATCAAATGGTTTCCCGTTTATTTCAAGCTGAACACCCGGCGAATTACCAAGAAATACATTGAATGGTGCTTGTCCCGAGATGACGCGTGTTGCACCGGGTTTAATCAACCCATGAAGCAATCTGCGTTTTCTGGCATCAAATATTTCTGTCCAGCTTTCCTGAGTATATTTAACAGTTATCCGTACCTTGTCTACCTCACCACCGCTGACAGGTGATTCAATAACAGTCGGCTCCACTTGAGCTTGTTGCTCAGGAATGAGCTGTTTATCTTCGATAACCTCAGGAACCGCATTTTGCTCATCAGAAATATGCTCGGGATCAATGCCTCCCAAAACTACATTGTGTTTTTGTTCTGGTGATTGCTGCTCTTGTCCCTCGCTTAATACGGATAAATGCTCATCATCATAACGATCAACCACCGAAGCTAATTCAACAGGATCAGAATCTTCCTGATATACCCACCACGTCATCAATAACCCGGTCAGGATGACAACGACAGTTACCGAACTCCATATCACAACCGGATCAACACCTGATGAGCGTAACTTTTTAGCTTTTTTCACCTGAGGAGTAACGGTTTCCGTATCTAACACACGATCACTGGGATAGGCTTCCAGTAATTCCTGCGCATCCAATTCCAGCAATTTTGCATAGCTACGAATGTAGCCTTTTACGAAAACATCATTTGGTAACCGATCAAACTGGTCATTTTCCAAAGCAACAATCACATCTTCCTGTAAATGAGTCTGGCCAGCTACGTATGCCACACTGTACGAAGCAGACTCACGTGCCTGGCGTAGTATTTCTCCGATACGTACCGAGTACGATGGGGCCTCTGTAGATGTTGATGTGGTCTGATCTGTCACTAGTTCAACCTTGCTAATTGTTCTGCTTCCTGCGAGTCCGGAAATTGATTTTTTAACAATTTGGCGTAGCTTTGAGCAATTCTACTATTTCCTAAACCACGCTCTGTGCGATATGCCAGCAGCAGGGATTGAGCTGTATGTTGCGAAACCTCCTCAAAATCCCGTATATAGCTTTGCGATGCTGCAAAATTACCATTTAAAAAATGCGATTTGGCTAACTGGTATAATGCCACTCTATTACGCGGATTTAAACGCGTCACTTCCATGAAATATTTCTGAGCCAGCGGATAATCGGGTATTTCCATTGCGCAGACACCGGCATTCAGGCTGGTTCCTTCTTTAGCATTATACAAGGGGTTGGACAGGGCTTTTGCAAAATGCTTGTCGGCCTCTTTATATCTTTTCTGACGACATAGAAATGAAGCGTAACTATATTGGCCTCTTGAATCATAGGAATCAATTGTCAACGCTTTCTTGTAATAAACCTCTGCTGTGTCTAACTGTTCGAGCTTCTCCTGCATAATGGCATAAGTCCAGCGAGCCACAGATGAATTCGGATCCTGCTTAAATGCCTTTTTCAGTTTGTCATCTGCCAGCTGATAGTCACCACTGGCAATATAGCTGGCTCCCAGCTGAATATTAATTTTTGCTGCTTCAGGATTTCGTTCAACACGCCCATTACCTCCACTGTTACTGGTAGAAACAGTTTGTGACGCGCAGGATATCAGCGTCATACATATAATTATGGACACGATTAAACGCATTCGGTTTCTATTCTCCTGCTAAGAAGTGAGCGCTCGTACATTTTTGCATAATGATTCCCACGATGCACACGATCTGCTACCTGACCTGCCAGCTGTCCACAAGCGGCAGCGATATCTTCTCCACGCGGTCTCCTGGTAATCACAACAATGTTATTTTGCATCAGTATCTGACTGAATTTATCAATCGCCTGCTGACTGGATCGCTGATAACCGGATTGCTCAAATGAATTAAACGGAATTAAATTAATTTTAGCGCGAATACCTTTTAATAAGTTAACAAGCTGTCTGGCCTGCTCTTCACTGTCATTCACGCCGTCCAGCATTACATATTCAAATGTAACACTTTCTTTGCGATTTTTATTCGCGAGATAACGCTGACATGCTGCCAGCAACTGTTCAATTGGATATTTTCTATTGATCGGGACCAGTTCGTTTCTCACTTCGTTGGTAGGTGCATGTAATGAAATAGCCAGACTTACATCTACTGACTGCGACAATTCATCAATTACCGGCACGACTCCCGAGGTACTCACTGTGACTTTGCGCTTACCCATCCCGTAAGCAAAGTCATCTAACAACAACTTCACTACTGGCAAAACATTCTTAAAATTTAACAGCGGCTCGCCCATGCCCATGAACACGACATTGGTGAGCATTTGTTTATCACTATAAAGAGAACGCAGGCGCTGATCTGCTACCCACACCTGGCCAATTATTTCTGCTGCTGTGAGGTTACGGTTAAATCCCTGTCTTGCTGTCGCACAAAATGTGCAATCCAGTGCACAGCCCACTTGTGATGAAATACATAATGTTCCGCGTGTCGTTTCTGGTATGAAGACGGCTTCTATAGCATTGGTTTTACCATCGCTATCTTCTCCGACACTTAACAGCCATTTAATGGTGCCGTCTTCAGAGAAATGTTCTGATTCTATTTTAGGAAATGTAATTGTACTGTTACCAAGCAACAGCTCACGTAAGGACTTACTCAGATCCGTCATGTCATTTATATTAGTGACACCACGTTGATACAACCATTGCAATACCTGTTGAGCACGGAATTTCTTTTCTCCGCGCTCAACAAAAAATTGCTCCAGTGAATCTCTGTCAATACCGACAAGGTTCACTGATTTATTTGAGTTGTTTATGAGCGCGGACAAATCTCACCTTCAGAAAAGAAATGTGCAATTTCCACGGCTGCTGTTTCTGGTGCATCTGATCCATGCACTGCATTTGCATCGATGCTGTCCGCAAAGTCCGCACGGATTGTACCAGGTGCTGCGTCGGCAGGATTCGTTGCTCCCATCACATCACGATTCTTTTTAATCGCGTCTTCACCTTCCAGCACCTGAACGACGACAGGTCCTGACGTCATGAAACTGACAAGATCATTATAAAATGGGCGCTCCTTATGAACTGCGTAAAACCCTTCGGCCTGCTCCTTTGTAAGCTGTAGCATTTTAGCTGCCACAATTTGCAATCCGGCTTTTTCAAATCGACTGTAAATTTCACCAATCACATTTTTTGCGACTGCGTCAGGTTTAATGATGGAACAGGTGCGCTCCTTTGCCATTTTCTAGATCTCCCAGGGTTTAAGTTAATGTTAAGAAATAAGGTCTAATTGATTAATTCTACTCGGATATTGGCCATGTGTGAACGGTTAGCGTAACCAATTGGGCCAACTCGTCCTGATTACAGCAGAAAAGTCTCTTCCCGGATATGTTTCGAGACCTGTTATCAATGAATTATTGTATTAATCTCTTTCGTCAAGCCACGCCATTTGAATGGCTTCCAGTATACGTTCGCTGGATTTTTCAGGGTCATCCTCAAAATCGGCTAATTCACATACCCAGGCATGCAAATCTGTAAATCTTACATATTGAGGATCGACATCAGCATGTTTTTCATCAAGCTCAATTGCAATATCAAGAGTATCAGTCCATCTTAAGCCCATTCTATCTCTCCTATCAGTCGAGAATCAGATTAGTGTGATTCAGAAACAAGGTTGATTGTATATTTTGGAATCTCAATGGTTAAGTCGCTATCACCAACAATTGCCTGACAGCTTAATCGCGAATCAGTGTCCAGGCCCCACGCCTTGTCCAGATAATCTTCTTCCATTTCGGTTGCTTCAGAAAGAGAATCCAAACCCTCTCTCACGTGCACGTGACAAGTTGTACATGCACACGACTTCTCACACGCATGTTCAATTTCGATACCGTTATTAAGTGCTGCATCACATACACTTATACCCGGCTCAACCTCAATGGTTTTGCCTTCGGGACAAATTTTATCGTGAGGTAAAAAAATTAACTTAGGCATAATGATTCTTCACTTTTCAAATTCTTCTAATTTTCGACCCTGCATCATTGAACGCACACTATTGTTCATCCGGCGTGCTACATATTCTTCACTAACTGTTTCAACATTTTTGATCGCACTTTTTATTTCTTCTGCACTGGTTGCAGAGTTTCTTACGTCTATTAAAACGTTACGCATACTTGTAATTTCTTCCAGTTCTTTTTCATTCAGCAATTCATTTCCATCTTTAGCAAGCGCTGAATCCAGTGCTTCGACCACACGATCAGCTTCTACCTGCTCTTCGCGCAAACTACGCGCTATCATATCTTCTTGCGCATTATCCATAGACGCTTTCAGCATGCTTTCTATTTCTGCATCAGTCAGCCCATATGATGGTTTCACTTCAATGCTGGCAGAAACACCAGTATTTACTTCTTGCGCACTGACGCTTAACAGTCCATCTGCATCCACCTGAAAAGTAACTTTAATTTTTGCGGCACCGGCAACCATTGGTGGCAAACCGGTTAAGTCAAATGTCGCTAAAGATCGACAATCTGAAACCAGTTCACGCTCACCCTGCAACACATGTACACGCATCGCGGTTTGACCGTCTTTGTAGGTCGTGAATTCCTGTGCACGCGCCACTGGAATTGAAGTATTTCTGTTTACAATTTTCTCAACCAGGCCACCCATTGTTTCTATCCCTAAAGACAGCGGTATCACATCCAGCAACAGCATTTCATCACCAGGCTTATTACCTGCCAAAATATCTGCCTGTATTGCAGCACCAATCGCCACTACCCGGTCCGGATCAATATCAGTGTGCGGTTTTTTTGCAAAAAACTTTTCTACTTGTTGGCTGACCAATGGAACGCGAGTTGATCCACCCACCATGACTACTTCTGAAATCTCATCCTTTTCAACACCTGCATCACGCAATGCACGTCGACATGCCATGATGGTTTTCTTCACATAGGGTTCAATCAACCGATCAAAATTTTCACGTGTTAATTCAAGAGCCTCATAACCTTCTATCTTTACAGTGGCTACAGATTGACTGGTTAATTGTTCTTTCGCATGCCGCGCAGCTGATAAAATTCTGCGCATGGCTATATCGTCATCACGTATTGTCGAATCCAGATTTTCAATCACCCAGTTTGCAATGGCATGATCGAAATCATCACCACCCAGAGCAGAATCTCCACCCGTAGCCATCACTTCAAATACACCTTTACGCAGGCGCAATATCGATACATCGAAAGTCCCCCCACCGAGATCGTATACTGCAATCACACCTTCCGCAGATTGATCAAGCCCGTAGGCAATTGCCGCTGCTGTAGGTTCGTTCAGAAGTCTGTAAACATTTAAACCGGCTAACGTGGCTGCATCTTTGGTTGCTTGTCGCTGAGAATCATCAAAATATGCAGGCACCGTAATCACGGCACCGACCAGTTCACCACCCAGCGTATTGATTGCACGATCTTTAAGCGCTAGTAAAATATCGGCAGAAATTTCAACTGCAGTGCGCGGGCCTATTGCTGTTTTTACACGTGGCACGCTGTCGTTATTATTTTCAAACCGAAAAGGTATGTAATCATTTGCCGACTGGATATCTTGTGCGGAACGCCCAAGTACCCGTTTTATAGAAGCAATTGTATTTAACGGATCTGTTGAGAAATTATCTAAAGCGCCTGCACCGACTTGCGGGGATTTGCCTTTTTCATAGTAAACAACCGAAGGTAGCAATGCATGACCATTTGCATCTTCCAGCGTCTCAGCAACGCCGCTTCGTACTGTCGCTACCAGCGAATTGGTCGTGCCAAGGTCGATACCCACAGCCAGACGATGCTCGTGTGGAGCAGTCGACATTCCGGGTTCTGAAATTTGTAATAGCGCCATAGTTTATAGAAATTGCTCTTCTAGAGCTTCCTGCTTCTGGTTTATCTGCTGCTGTAATCTTTTAAAGAACTGTAACTTCAATACAATTTCTTTAGCCTCATCCCACTCCTGAGCATTGAAATGAGTCTGGTATTTCTCGACTAACCGGGATTTTTCCTGCTGTGACGTGCGCATTAATTCATCCAGAGACTCAAGCGGATCCTGTTCTTCACCAACTTCATCTATCTGTTCCCGCAAGCTCATTTGAGCCATCAGGAAGTCCATATCTTCTGTTGTATCTTTCTCCGAATTAAACTGCACTCCCTGCAATTCAAGCAGGTAACGTGCTCTTGATGACTCATCCTGCAAAGTCTTGTGTGCTTCATTGATAAAAGTAGTTGCCTGCATCGCGACACGCTTATCCTGATCAGCACCTTCTACGAATCGATCCGGATGATATTGTGATTGCAGTTTCTGGTATCGCTCTGCCAGGATTGTTCGGTCAAGATGATATTGCGCCTCGAGCCCAAACAGCTCGAAGTAATTTCGAGAGAAATTAAATTCCATAGATAAACAGATTAAGAAAAATCAGGCGAACGTACTTCGATCAGTCTAAACAGTAAAGCTTTCGCCGCAACCACAGCGATCTTTTTCATTAGGATTATTAAACTTAAATCCTTCATTCAGACCTTCTTTGGCAAAATCGAGCTCTGTGCCATCCAAATACACCAGGCTTTTGGGATTTATCAGTATTTTCACACCGTTTTCTTCAAACACTTCATCTGTGTCTTCAATCTCATCGGCAAACTCTATTGTGTAAGCCATCCCTGAACAGCCAGTCGTCTTGACGCCGAGACGCACACCGACACCTTTCCCGCGTTTCTCCAGGAATGTTCTCACTCGATTTGCAGCACTTTCCGTTAACGAAATAGACATGAGATTAAATTACGCACTCTGCTTTTCTTTAACTGTCTGCTTGCCCTGATAATCGGTAATCGCGGCACGAATTGCATCTTCTGCTAACACTGAACAGTGAATTTTCACTGGAGGCAATGCAAGTTCTTCTGCGATATCAGAGTTTTTAATCTGGCTCGCTTCATCCAGCGTCTTTCCCTTGACCCATTCAGTTAACAGACTAGAAGAGGCAATTGCTGATCCACAACCGTAAGTTTTAAACTTGGCATCTTCGATCACCCCGTTCTCACCTACCTGAATCTGCAATTTCATGACATCACCGCATGCTGGCGCACCAACCATGCCAGTACCTACACTGACATCATCTTTATTCAAAGTGCCTACGTTACGAGGATTCTCGTAGTGGTCTAGTACCTTTTTTCCGTATGACATTGTCTTGACTCCTTAATTAAATATACTAATTCTTACAACTAATGTGCGGCCCACTCGATTGATTTCAAGTCCACACCATCTTTATACATGTCCCATAGAGGCGAAAGATCACGTAATTTGTTTACTGCCTGTCGAATCACCTTAATTGCGTATTCGACGTCCTCCTCCGTAGTAAAACGTCCAATACTAAAACGTAATGAGCTGTGCGCTAATTCATCATCACGCCCCAGCGCTCTTAGAACATAACTGGGTTCAAGTGACGCACTTGTGCATGCTGACCCAGAAGATATTGCTATATCCTTTAAAGCCATAATCAGGCTTTCACCTTCAACAAAGTTAAAACTCATGTTCAGATTATGTGGCACACGATGATCCAGATCTCCATTGATATAGACTTCTTCCATATCGTTTAACCCGTTTAGCAGGCGATCTCTGAGCATGCGAATACGTTCGTTTTCACTAGCCATTTCTTCTTTTGCAATTCTGAATGCCTCACCCATACCGACTATTTGATGTGTTGGCAAAGTACCAGAACGCATGCCTCGCTCATGACCACCCCCGTGCATCTGTGATTCAATACGCACACGTGGCTTGCGACATACATACAATGCACCTATACCTTTAGGTCCATAAATTTTATGTGCAGAAAAACTCATTAAATCGACATTCATGTCTTTAACATCGATTTCCACTTTACCCGGGCTTTGCGCAGCATCTACATGAAAAATGATTTTCTTCTCGCGTGCCAGTGCACCTATTGCTTTTATATCCTGAACAACACCAATTTCATTATTTACATGCATTACAGAAATCAGTATGGTGTCTTCCCGAATAGCAGATTTCAGCTTATTCATGTCAACCAGACCATCTGATTCTGGCTCCAGATACGTTACTTCAAACCCTTCCCGCTCCAGCTGCCTGCATGTATCCAGGACTGCTTTGTGTTCAGTCTTCAAAGTAATAATATGTTTACCGTTCTTGCTATAAAAATGCGCAGCACCTTTAATGGCAAGATTATCAGATTCTGTTGCACCGCTTGTCCAAACGATTTCCTTGGGATCAGCATTCACTAGTGCGGCAACATTTTTTCGTGCCTCTTCTACTGCCTCTTCTGCTTTCCATCCGAACGCATGGCTTCTTGATGCTGGATTACCAAAGTTACCTTCCGGGGTTAAGCACTCCATCATAGCTTTTGCGACACGCGGATCGACTGGCGTTGTAGCACTGTAATCAAGGTAGATGGGTAGTTTTAACTCGCTCACTGATAATATCCTTTATTTAATTCTTTACTGAAAATCAACTCGCTGCTCGCTTCCGAGCATACGATCCTGTCGTTCTGCAACTTCAACCACGCGCTGCTTGCTGATAGCATCCTCAAGAGTAATCCCTGAAAGAAATACATGAATCTGCGAACTTAACTCTTCCCACAATTCATGGGTCAGACAACGCTGCTGGTTTTGGCAATCTGCATTTCCACCACACCGGGTCGCATCTACATGCTCATCAACGGCTGTGATAATATCTGCGATAGCAATTTGGTCGGTAGCATGAGCCAGACGATAACCACCGCCCGGGCCTCTAGTACTCGCGACCAGACCACGTCGACGCATACGGCCAAATAACTGCTCCAGATAAGAAAGTGAAATGCCCTGTCTTTCGGATATATCACTTAACGAAACGGGACCCTCAGTCTGATGTATCGCGACATCAAACATGGCTGTCACTGCATATCTGCCTTTAGTACTAAGTTTCATTCTTTCTCACCAATGTGATTATGATGAAAATAATACCAATACCCGACTATTTTAATCAAGTATAGCTAACGGGCTAGTAGGCCTGATCTGCACATGGGAATGACGCTTGATATATTTGTAACCTATTGTTTTAAAACATTTTTTAATATCCCTCTTAGGATATTAATATCTGCACTACTCATTTGAGACCGGTCAAATAACCGCCTCATTTTGCGCATTAGGGGGGTTGGGTTGTCTTTATCAAGAAATTCAATTTTATCCAGTGCCTGCCATAAATGCTCGTAAAACCCCTCCCTCTCTGCGACAGGTGCGAGCATGCCAGACCGTGACGAACTTTGGTTCGATACATCATTCACTGCACCCAGCCCGGCAACATGCCACTCATAGCATAATATTTGAACAGCCGCCGCAATATTTAGGGACCCGTACTCTTTATTTGAAGGTATGGTGCAGACAGTGGTGCATAAATCAATTTCCTCATTACTTAAGCCGTTTCTTTCCCGACCAAAAACCCATGCTACCTGTGTGTTCACTGAATCACTGAGCATTTGCTGCATCAGCTCTTTAGGTGTCACTACCGGTGCGGATAATTTTCGATTTCGCGCAGTGATGCCTACAACATTCTGGCAGTCTGCAATTGCCTCAGTCAGCGTATTATATTGCCGGGCATTCTCAAGAATATCCGCGGCACCTGACGCACGGGCAAATGCAACCGGATCTGGAAACTGTTTTGGCAACACAAGGCCAAGCTCATAAAGACACATGGTTTTCATCGCACGCGCTGCTGCGCCTATATTTCCCGGATGCGAGGTCTCCACTAATACCACTTTTGGTTGTTTCATTTTACTTTGTATCTGTATTATTGATTATTAAGCTTACAAATTGATTCGTCTCTGCTACCCTTTGCCGCCAATTCTAACAAACCGCTTATTTACACTATGAAACCTGCATTAAATATTGCGGTCAGCGCAGCTCGAGCAGCCGGTCAAGTCATACTTCGAAACATGAATCGCTTGCCGGATATAAAAATCCACAGCAAGGGTAATAACGATTTCGTAAGCGAGGTAGATCATCAGGCTGAAAGATCTATTATATCTATTATCCAAAAAGCATACCCCAGCCATGCCATTCTTGCTGAAGAGTCTGGACAGCAACAGGGTGACGAGTGTGAATGGATTATTGACCCTCTGGATGGCACCACAAATTACCTGCGTGGCGTGCCGCAGTTTTCTGTTTCCATCGCAATGCGTGAAAAAAACAAGCTGCAGCTAGGTGTTGTCTACGACCCTCTAAAAGAAGAATTATTCTGTGCCGCACGAGGGGAAGGTGCAACTTTAAACAATCGTCGCATTCGCGTCAGCAAACAACGTGAAATTACAGGCAGCCTAATAGGCACCGGTCTACCCTACCGGGATAACCAGGAACTGGAAGTCTATCTGGCAACACTGCGTGCTTTATTAGCCAGAACCTCTGGCATACGTCGCGCAGGCTCAGCCGCACTGGACCTGGCCTATGTGGCAGCAGGACGTTTTGATGGCTTTTGGGAATTCGGTTTAAACACCTGGGATATTGCTGCAGGTGTACTTCTTGTTCAGGAAGCAGGTGGTCTGGTCAGCGACATGGAAGGTGGACATACTCATATCGAGACAGGCAACATCATCGCAGCTAACAATCAGATTTATAAAAACCTGATCACCACCATCAGTAACGCTGCTAAATCTGTTTAATATTTACGGCAATTCATCCAGCTCTGCGTTTTCTTTTTCATCCGGAATCAGATCTTCTGATGTCACATTAAGCAATACCAGCATTGAGCTGGCAATAAAAATTGAAGAGTAAGTACCAATAACCACTCCGACAATTAACGCCAGTGCAAATGAATGTATCACTTCGCCTCCGATGAAGAACAGGGCCAATAACACTAGCAATGTAGTCAGTGATGTTACCAGGGTTCGAGATATGGTTTGATTGATTGAGCCATTAATCACTTCTAACGGCGTCCACTTGCGCATGCGACGGAAATTCTCACGAATTCGATCAAAGACTACGATGGTATCGTTCAGACTATAACCGATCACTGCCAGCACAGCCGCCAGCACTGTCAAATCAAAAGCAGCCTGTGTTACCGAGAAGAAACCGATGGTGATAACCACATCATGAATAAGCGCTGCAACCGCACCCAGCGAAAACCGGTATTCGAATCTCAAAGCAACATAGATCAGAATTCCAAATAGCGCATATAGTACTGCCAGACCACCATCATCTCTTAATTCTTCGCCTACTTGCGGGCCGACAAACTCAACACGCCTCATGACCAGGTCACCTGTTGGCTGTAGTGCCTCAAGTACCTGATTACTCAGCTCGGCCGCATCAACACCATTCGTGGCAGGCAAGCGAATCAACACTTCTTTAGCTGTTCCAAAATGTTGCACAATGGCATCTTCAAACGAAGCGGCCTGCAAAGCAGAACGAATCGGTTCCAGGTCAATAGCATTCTCATAACCTACTTCGACCAATGTTCCGCCGGTAAAATCGATTCCAAGATTCAGGCCTCGTGTAGACAGGGAAGCTAAAGAAATAACAACCAGTATTGCAGAAACAATCCACGCAAGTTTTCTCTTGCCAAGAAAATCGATATTCAGTGATTCGTTAAGTAGATGCATAATGCCTATATCGCCAACTGTGGCGCCTTTTTATTTCCGTAAATTAAATTAACTAACGCACGCGTTCCCATAATTGCGGTCAACATTGAGCACATAATTCCAATAGAAAGCGTCACCGCAAATCCTTTAATTGGACCAGTACCAAATGTAAATAAAACTATCGCTGCAATTAATGTGGTGACATTGGCATCCGCGATAGTAGAAAGGGCTTTTGCGTATCCTGCATGTATGCTTGCCTGCGGGGAATTCCCATTGCGCAATTCTTCCCGAATTCGCTCAAATATAAGCACATTGGCATCGACAGCCATACCCACGGTAAGCACAATTCCAGCGATACCGGGCAGTGTCAGCGTTGCACCCGGAATCATTGATAGAATTGCAATTATCAGCAACAGATTCACCACCAGGGCGACATCCGCAATAATTCCGAACACGCGGTAATAAACAATCATGAATATCATTACCAGGATCATTCCCAGAATCACCGAACGTTTACCCTGATCAATATTTTGCTGTCCCAGACTAGGACCCACTGTTCTTTCTTCAATAATACTCATCGGCGCTGCCAGTGCACCCGCTCTTAACAGTAACGCCAGATTGCGCGCTTCACGCGTAGAATCCAGCCCTGTAATCTGGAATCGGTGACTTAACTCGTCCTGAATACGCGCAATATTAATGACTTCTTCAACTTTGCGTGTGCGTGTCTGTAATACACCATCGTCATCTTTGTAGTACTCAGTCTTATTCTCAATAAAGACAACCGCCATTAAGCGCTTAATGTTATCACTGGTGATTTTTCTGAATTTCCTGGCACCTTCACCGTCAAGATTAATAAACACGGCTGCACCACCGGATTCCTGATCCAGCCCTGAAGATGCATCTGTAATGTATTCTCCCTCCAGCTTGGGCTTGCGCTTGAGAAGCACAGGTGTCCCATTCCGCTCAAAGTACAGCTTGTCTCCGATTGGTATTTGTCCACTCTGGTTGGCAGCAAACGCATCCGCCTGCTCATCCACCATGCGAAATTCCAGTGTTGCTGTTGCACCCAGAATATTTTTTGCCTGAGTCGTATCCTGCACACCAGGAAGTTGCACTACAATTCGGTCAAGTCCCTGTCTCTGAATAACCGGTTCGGCTACACCCAGTTCATTCACACGCTTTCTTAAAGTCGTAGTGTTTTGCTGCACGGCAAATGTCTGTAATGCCTGCTTTGCGGTATCTTTGAAATCAACTCTTATATCAAAGCCTTTTTCAGCCTCAACTTCGGTAAAATCAAGATCAGTCCTAAAATTGTCTTTTAACTCGGCTAAACCCGCCTGCAGGTTTTCTTCATCACGAAACTTCACAACCAGACCAGCACCATCATGACTGACAGACACATATCTGATTTTTTTGTCCTTCAGCGCGGTTCTGAATTCACCTTCATAACGATCCAGCGCTTTCACCAGCGCGGCATCCACATCTACTTGAAGCAGGAAATGCACACCGCCACGCAAATCAAGACCCAGACTCATGGGACTGGCATTTAATGCCCGCAACCATGCGGGTACTGCAGGCGCCAGGTTTAAAGCAACAATATGCTGTGAATCAAGTGAACTCTTTAACTCATCTGCCGCAATCAACTGAGCGTCCGTATCTGAAAAACGAACCAGTAATTGCTGGGACTCCGTGACTTCTATTCCTTTGCTATCGAGTTCATGCTGATTTAGCAATGCCTCCACCTGGGCTTGCAAGCCAGCAGGCAATTCACCTGTATCGTGAGAAATCTGTACGGAAGGATCTTCTGGAAATAAATTAGGAAATGCGTAAATAGTTGCAATAACCAATATGCATACCAGCATTGCATTTTTCCAAAACGGATAGTGATTTAGCATGTGATTTTCTCGATACTCGCTCTATTCTTGTTTGATGATTATTTAGCAGCTAGTCCTGGTTTAACGTGCCCTTGGGCAACACACTGGCAATCGCATGTTTCTGAACTTTAATTACTACATTCTCAGCCAGTTCGATGCGAATAATGTCTTCACCAACATTTTTAATCTTTCCCATCATGCCGCCGTTGGTGACAACTTCATCACCTTTGCTGAGTGAATCCATTAAGGATTTATGTTCTTTTTGTCTCTTTTGTTGTGGCCGAATGATCATGAAATACATAATGGCGAAAAATATTCCGATCATTATTAACATTTCTGTGCCGCCGCCAGCTGATGCAGACGCAGCCTCGGCATGTGCATTACTGATTAAAAACATAACTTTTCCCCTTCAGGTGCTGCCTGTCTAAATACGAAGCGGCGTATTATGCCACAGAAGACTCGCTTGTCTGCCTCGCCATATAAAATTCATCGTAAAACTCGCTAAATCGCCCTGCTACGATTGCCTCTCGCATATCTTTCATCAGCCCATGGAAATAACTCAGGTTATGAATGGTATTCAGCCTTCCACCGAGCATCTCTCCGCATTTGTCCAGATGCTTTAAGTAAGCACGCGAATAATGCTGACAGGTGTAACAGCTACACTTTTCATCGATGGGCCGTTCATCAAACTGATATTTTTGATTTCTGATTCTCAATACACCTGTACTGGTATACAAATAGCCATTACGGGCATTTCTGGTCGGGATAACGCAATCAAACATATCAATACCACGAGCAACCGCTTCAACAATATCTTCTGGCTTACCCACTCCCATCAGGTATCGTGCTTTATTTTCCGGCATTTTATCCTTTAAAAAATTCAGTACCCGAATTCGTTCTTCTGCAGGCTCTCCTACCGATAAACCGCCAATAGCATAACCATCAAAGCCAATTTCCTTCAGGGCTGACAGGGACTCTTCACGCAAATCCTCATACATTCCACCCTGAACAATCCCAAACAAAGCAGCATCACTCTCACCATGCGCTTCTTTGCTACGCCTGGCCCAGCGTGCCGACAGCCTCATTGATGTAGCAGCCTGCTCGTGAGTGGCAGGATAAGGCGTACATTCATCAAAGATCATCACGATATCGGAGCCCAGACCCTTTTGAACCTGCATGGATATTTCCGGATCAAGATTCACTGTAGAGCCATCTATGGGTGATTTGAATTTCACTCCCTGCTCACTGATTTTCCGATTTGCTGCAAGGCTAAACACCTGAAAACCGCCCGAGTCAGTCAGTATTGGCCCCGGCCAGTGCATAAACGCCTGCAGGCCTCCCAGCTTTTGTATGACATCCACCCCGGGACGCAGCATAAGATGGAAAGTATTCCCCAGAATAATGTTACTACCACATGCCTTCAGCTCTTCTGCCGTCACACCTTTTACCGAACCATAGGTTCCTACTGGCATAAAGATAGGTGTTTGCAGCTCTCCTCGTCGAGTCTGCAATGTTCCTGCACGCGCACCTTGGCTGGTCGCTTCAATATTAAAACCGGCAATTCCCATAATTCTCAAATAGACTGATATGTTAAATTAACTAGTGATCAGCATTGCATCACCATAACTGTAAAAGCGATAACGTTGATCGATTGCATGTTGATAGGCACGCTGAATTTTTTCATAACCGGCCAATGCACTGATTAGCATTAGCAGTGTGGAACGAGGCAGATGAAAATTTGTAATTAACGCATCAACCACTTTAAATTCAAATCCAGGATAAATAAATATATCCGTATCACCAGAGAATGATTTAAGGTCCCCGGATAAGGCAGCAGATTCCAGCGCTCGCACACAGGTAGTCCCCACTGCGACAACCCTTCCACCCTGCTGTTTTGTTCGCAGAATTTTCTCGCACACAGACTGCGGCACATAAGCAAACTCGGAATGCATCTCATGCTGACTGGGGTCAGACACCTTGACCGGTTTAAATGTTCCAGCACCAACGTGCAAGGTAATTGTGGCAACATCCACCTTCTGCTGTTTTATTTTAGCTAGCAGGTCCTCGGTAAAATGCAGACCCGCAGTGGGCGCTGCTACAGCGCCGAGCTGGTCTGCATAAACGGTTTGGTATCGTGATCTGTCACGAGTAGTGTCTTCACGTTCAATATAGGGAGGCAAAGGGATATGGCCATATTGCTGAAATATTTCCATCGCGGGTATATCTGAAAGAAATTTTAATATGAAAAATTCTTCTTCACGTTCGCAGACCTGCAGACTTACATCCTGATCAATACTCAATACTGAACCAGGTTTTGGTGTGCGATTTGACTTGATCTGGGCTTTAAACAGACCATTATCAAGAATCCTTTCAGCGAGTATCTCAACCTTGCCACCGGTTTGCTTGCTGGCGAATAAACGCGCAGGAAATACCTTGGTATCGTTCAGAATCAGCAAGTCGCCTGCCTGCAGATAATCAACGATATTACAGAAACGTTTATCCTCAAATACATCACTGGAACGAGATACATGCAGCAAACGGCTGCCATCACGATCAGACGCAGGTTCCAGAGCGATAAGCTCTTTCGGCAAATCGTAATCGAAGTCGTCGATAGTGAAATTAACTGGATTTTGTTTCATTAAATAACTACTGAAAAATGATAATGCTGGCAATAATACTTAAATGGGCATGTTGACATGCTTGATGTTACGGGAGTTTCGGTTACACTTCGCGAACCTTAACATATGCCGGGGTGGCGGAATTGGTAGACGCGCCGGATTCAAAATCCGGTTTCTTCGGAAGTGCGAGTTCGATTCTCGCCCTCGGCACCAGTAAATAGCAGGAAATTTGCAATTATAGTTTAGAATGTTTATTACCTGAATCGCTTCAGGGGGAATAATAGGGAAATTCGCAATCTGTTTTTTAGGTTACCGCCTTATAATATAGGTGATGCGCCCCAAGCAATACTGAACATAATTTACACAAAAGATTATGTAACTAGAGTTTAATTTCTAGACTGCATTCACAGCTTCTCTATTCACTTCTTCAATTTCTTCAATAAGTTTTTTGGAAAATACTGTTGCCCTTACTTTCTTCTTAGTACCTTCTGATGTGACAACGTTTATAATAATCTTATTTCCGTTAGATTCACTATAAGTCACTTCTGCTGGCTTGCTAAACGGTCTCAGTTTTAACATGTGCACTCCTAGTTGGGTCCCTTTCTAATTCTTGTGTCCAACAAAGTCAAGCTTGAGACACCTCAGGACCTTGTATTTCATCTTGACTGCCATGAACATCAGATATTATGTTGAATAATCCATCTGCTACACCTCTTATTAGCGACACATCATAATCTTTCTTGAATGCGAACATATTCAAACTATCTACACACAAAAATCCAGCCAAATTCATAGAGTTTGGTTCTGAACTCGGGCAAATAGGTACCACAATGGTGCTTTTATACGGCAAAGGCCATCTCCAATATCTTAGAATTGGATTTTTATCGTCCGGCAATTCACTGTAGACGCTAAAGCTTGTGTTTAAATAACCATATCTAAATACTAATGAATTGGCAAAAAAGTGACCGCCGCTTGGGCTATCTATATTTTCAAGAATTTCATTAAAATCAGTATTTTTATCTATCCAATGCTTAACTTTATTAGGCTTAGGGTTTCTTTCCCTATTTCTATTTCTAGCAAATGTTATTGCTTTGGCTTTTAAGCTTCCTGCTTCATCCTCACCTTTTGAAAGAACTTTTATAGAAGCATTACATTTTGTCCCAGTTATAACCGTAAACGCTTCTGCAAGATTGTCACAGAGAAGGCTACAAGCATGAATGGTTTCACGAACATCAGACTTACTTCGATATAATTTATGAATTTCGCTAAATCCATCCGCTAAAATATTGACAGTTTGCGCATATCGTCTCTCCCTTCCCCATTTGATTTTTAAATACAAATTTTCTAAAAAAAACCAAGAAAAGAGTGTAGCTATAAATATTACTGCCAACCGCCCATCAGCAGAGAGCGTTGGATAAAATTCGCCGAAGAATAGAACCAATGTTGTAATTGATCCCACCAACCCAATGAATGAATAAATATAATCTTTGAGAATTCGAAACATTTTTATTTGCTTTATAAAATAACAGGCTAATGATTTGCAAATTACAAATGTTAGATTAACTAATTATCAAGCAAAAATGAAGTAACGCTCCACTTAAACTCCCCCACAGAATAAATCACTAACGAATATCACCATATAACAAGGGAAATTTAAATATAAACAACCTGATTATATTTCCTGAATAATCGAGGACAGACAACGATCATTTAGTCTTCTTGAGCAGGTGCCTTTTGACAAGAGATATGTTTTCGAATGATTCACTTAATTCAGTTAACGTTTGATTATATTCATCAACTACTTCGGCGCTCTCTATCGTATTAAATTCGTTCCTCGTATAACGTAGTGTGCCTATATAGATTGCAGAAACATTTTCAGGCACATCAAAGTAGAACCCACCAGGGAACCAAAGTTTATCCTGAGAGAGAACATCTAGTTGTACTACTGCTCCTTTCAAATACGTGCGCTTACGAGGAACCTGCACAGCGAAAGGTTTACCCCATTCGGCTCTAATATAATTTCTCCACTCTTTGCCGCGAAATTTGTCAAAGCTGACAGGCTCTGAAGTATCGCCTGTCGCCATTGCCACTTTGTTTATCATCTGCTCGTCACAAATCACATTCCAGTGAGTTTTTTGTTCAAGCTCAGGATTGAATGGAGGGTCCAGTTCAAATTTTCCAACAACGATTACATGATTTTCTGAAGATGACAGATCATCTGCCTCAGGCAAAGAATTGGGAATCCCTGAGCAACTATAGAGGCATACTACCGCGAAAATAATGAATACTCTAAACATTAGCTATTACCTAGCTCTTGATTAATTCGCTTTGCAATTGTTGGATATTTTTCAGTGTCTTTAAGAATTTCTTGCAGCATTTCCTTTTGAGTAGGTGCATTGTTTGCTGGTACTGCTTCAAACTTTCCTTGCTCAAACAGACCTGTTTTTACTTCTTGTAACTTGTACGAACCAAAGTGATATACACCCGGCTCATTTATAATCACAGCAGCAGCATCACCCTGTTTACCAAAGGAATACGAGTGAATTGTATTACCACATAACCCTATACAAAATTGACCTTCAGCTG
This sequence comes from uncultured Gammaproteobacteria bacterium, assembly GCA_963976865.1. Classification (GTDB taxonomy): domain Bacteria; phylum Pseudomonadota; class Gammaproteobacteria; order UBA4575; family UBA4575; genus UBA1858. The sequence goes on from CAXBLY010000001.1 coordinate 69,667, forward strand.
AATAAGTCTTGAAAGCGCCTTTAGGAAAGGCGAAGGAATAATAAAGGTAGCCATCCTTGAATTTTTTTACTGCCACATTGTAATAAGGTTCACTTGTTTGCGGCCGGTGTTGAAATACTACGACTGAATGCAACCTATTTGCATCAATATCCTTGATATCCAACCACCCATATCCAACTGAACGGTCGCTAAAATCTGTAATCTTGCTTCCACCAGAAGCACACCCACCAACGATCAAAACCAAAACTGCAGCAATAAAAGTACGTTGAAACATCCTTATTCCCCTCTTAGTACGTAAAATTTAAAAATTGTCGATCTAATTATCCTGATACAGGTCAAACTTGCTCGTTCATTACTCGTTTATTTTCTTCCACCTGTTGTATGCAGCCAAATTAATTCAGTCCAATAGACACAAGAATCTTGTATTTGCAGATCACATGGATTTTTTTTAAATCTGATATAGAGAATTCATCTTGCCAAAATCAAGAGTATGAACAAGAACGAAAGTTACAATTTTGGTTATAGACAGATAACAGATAAAGGCCGGCACGCAAACGCTTCCTTTGTATGCGACGCTAGCCTATCCAGACAATACCAACTGATTCGTATAAATCATGTCTGTAACGTAAGCTTCCCTGAGCTACTAGCTCGATTTTATCAGTACAAAGTTCTCCATACCTGACTGGTATCTCGACACGCATCATTATTCTTTTTGCTTGTCACTCCATTTGGCCTTGTCGATTCCACAATGAACTGGCGACAAAGAGTGTCACCTTGTTGATAGCTACTTAGCGGAGTCACCAGATACGCAATATTTGTTTCTGGGTTATTCCATGCGACTGCTTGACCATTATTGGCATGCTCTAATGCCTGGCCAGTACAAAAACGATCTTTTGCGTCAAAATGCGCGCCTACTTTTTTACCAATAACAGCACCGAGTATTGTTCCTGCAACAACTGCAATTTTTCTACCATCACCATCCCCAACATTAGACCCAAGTACTCCACCAACGACACCACCTATAACAGTGCCTACTTTTTCATAGATGCATCTTCCTTCAAATATTTCCAGATCTTTAGCATATGCATCATTGTATTCATGTTGCTTGTGATTATTTCTATATCCGTGCGCAGGTGCCCAAGGTGGGGGTTTACTCCAGACAGTGGTTGTTAGTAGTGTCGTCATAGCAACTATTGCTACTGTTAGAGCGGTCTTTGGTGCAGTCATAATGAATTACCTGATAAATTTATAAGAGTAGGCCACAGGACGATAATTCAGTTGTAACCTGTACCCACCGATAAGGGCGACTAATAGTGGTTAAAGTCTGATATATGACGACATCACGTCACCACATACAGGGGTGTACACTACGCAGCCAAAACAAATCCGGTTTTATTCATAAACCACGACCCGGCTATAATAATAGTTTGAACACTTCATCATGCCCCGGTAGCTCAGCTGGATAGAGCGTCCCCCTCCTAAGGGGAAGGCCGTGCGTTCGAATCGCGCTCGGGGCACCATAATCCTGTATTACCGTTATTAACTTAATGATTGTCATTAGTTTAATTAATAACAGTTTGCTGTGTTGTTATAAAAATTTCGCTATTTTTTCACTTGTACAAGCCGGCTTATGCATTGTCCGGATTAATGTATTCATTCCTATTCATAACCGGAATATTTTTATAACTCACTGTTACTAATATAGTTTTACTGTTATTTCGATTATCAAAGACGTTCAAACACAAGCATCCACAAAGACCATCATGCTATTATGGTTAATATTCGTACTATTGTTGGCATCAACAATTGCTTTGCTTTAAAAAAAAGAATGCTATAAAGCGCTTCTTTACATGAACTAAGCAGGTAGTTTTGGCTGAAACTATCCGCAAAACCACTAAACTGATCGTAAGGCCAAACCAAATATAAAATGAGCAAATCAAAAAAACTTTCACCATCTGAATTAAAGACATTTACACGTTCATTTTTACAGTGTGGAGATCATCTACACACACTCTGCAGACTTGAGGTAAATAGTCGCCTGGCAAAATATGATGTGAAATATAGCCAGTGGTTAATACTCGATTGTTTAACTCAGGAACAAGTGGATAACCCTTCCAAGGTCGCCTCAGAACTCGGAATGGAAAGAGCCACGGTAAGTCGTAGCCTGGACATTCTGGAGTCACGTAATTTAGTAAGTCGTACACACAATCTGGCCGATCGACGTGTCGTCGAGATCCAGGTAACTGCCCAGGGTAGAAAAATTGCACAAATGGGCGTTCAACGTCTGGAACAGATTGTTCAAATAGCCACCGCGAATCTCAGCAGTAACCAGGTCAGCGAGACATTTGCCCTTCTTGATCTCATCAAAGATAATCTGAATCAAAAAATAGCGCGTTAGCACTAATGTCGTCCGGCTGAATTTCTTCTTAAGCCGCTAATTACATTGAGTCTATATTTATCTACAACATCCTGACAGGGGATGTTGTAGATGTCATTGCTTCTTGATCGCAAGCAGGCAATACTTACGCATATAATCAATAATAATAGAAAGACAGTAACTTGGCCTCCAAGTTAAATACACATATGCCTGAAAATACTCACAATAAACAATCTCCATGTTCAGTCTGGATCTGGGGCCTATTAATCCTTGGCTTGATTCTTCTTTTTCTACTCTATTCCCGGGCCACTTCAGAAAAAGCACAGGAAATTCAACAGGATATACAGACAAGAACCAGTCAGAATCTGCTTGGATCAGAACATGCCAGCGCTGTCATCGCAACCACTGATGGTCGGGATGTGACTCTAAAAGGCGTGGTAGACAACCAGCAGGCAATGATGACTGCTGAAAAAATTGCCCGTCAGACCGCCGGTGTCAGGCAAGTCAACAATCAGATCTCGGTAAGCAAGCAGGAAGCCAGTGCAAACCCGCCTGTTTCAGAAACGATCTCTAGCGCTAAACTTGAACCCATGCCGGAAGAATTTGCACCTCTGCCTGAACTAAAAGCCAAGGTAGAAGCAATGCCAGAAGAATTTGCACCGCTTGAGGATGAAGTTATTCAGACGGACCAGGAAACAGCCATCGAGCAAGCACAGGAGAAATTCAGTCAACTGGATTTCAGCAATATAACGTTTGAGAAGAATTCAACCGCGCTGACGCCGATCGCACAGCAAACACTCGACAGCGCAGCCCAGGCATTGCTTGAGAATCCTAGCGTAAACATCAGCGTTGAAGGCCATACTGATAGCTCAGGCAATCCTGAACTCAACTTAAAAATCAGTAAGCAACGCGCAGAGTCAGTATTCAACTATCTGGTTGATGCTGGCATAGAGGCAACACGAATTGAAGCGAATGGATTTGGTGACCAATTCCCGATCGCACCCAATGAAACAGAAGCTGGTCGTATTAAAAATCGACGCATAGAAATTAAAGTTAAAAACGGAGAGTAGTGATATGTCTTATCTTGTAGGCGAGATGGAGGCCTACTTGTTAGTTGCGGCTATTATTGGTGCGCTAATAGGTTGGTTTTTAAGTCGATGCAAATGTAATAAAGCGGTTGCTGAAATTGAATCGCAAAAACAGGCGTTAAATAACGAATTAAATTCTGTAAATAGCACGCTTGATTCAAGACAGCAGCAGTTAGAAGACACACAAAACACAGTGGTTCAATTACGTAGTGAGCTTGCGCTGACACAAGGCAATGCGCACCTAATGGCTTCTCGCTGGCAAAGTACTTTAAAGCAAGCCCGCCAGGTACCTAACCAGCTCAAGTGGATTCAGTCTTTACAGACGAAATTAGCCAACAAGAACACACAGCTTTCGCAGAATCGCAAATACGCTGAAGCTAAAGCATGGGAAGCGAAAGTCACTAAAGAGAACCTTGCCAGGGTTCACTCCCGTCTCACTGAAGTGGACGCCAGGGCAGCCAACTTAAAAGAGTGGGTAACAGTATTCCAGACCAAACTGGTAAAAACCAAATCAGATTACAGTCAATTGCGCAATTTTGCTGATGCTGTCGCCCGCAGTGATCGCGCACATAAAGACAACCTCGCGCGTACGCATCTCCGCTTAACCGAGATAGAAGGCAAACAACAGCCATTACGCACCTGGATTCGCGTATTCCAAACCAAATTAATGAAAACCAAGTCAGACTATGCCCAGTTACGCAGTTATGCTGACAACATTCAAGCTTCGCTAGATGCAAGTGAAGACAATCTGGCTCGCACACACACAAGATTGTCTGAGGTATCAAGAGAGCTTGCGGAAACACTACACCGAAAAAACAATCCCATGCCTCCATTACCACCGGCTGCAGATGTTACTGACAATAAAGCCTTACGCCTTGTTGATCGAATCCGGTTACTTGGCACATCCAAACAGGAAGTCTATGGACGCATGCACAATCAGATTCGCGAGGCCCGTCTGGAGACCATTGAAACTGAACGCGTACTAACTGATAGTTGCGAAGAAAAAGATGCCATCATTAACAGCCTGCGCGCGCAGCTGCGTAGCGCTGAAAACCGGGCTCAAAAGGCACCAGTTGTTCAGTTGGATCAAAGCGTCAGAATCAAACAGCTGGAGTCAGAAGTTGCAAAGCTCAAAGCCGGCACACAACAGCAGACACGTCTTGAGAGTGAGCTTCGTGAGCATAAATTCACCATTGACGCGTATCGTTCAAAATTAAGCTCCACCAGAAATCAGTTATTTACTCAGAGAATTCAAAGTACTGACAAAGATGATGACACCCCTCCCTCAGAGTCAAACCCTGCGAGTGATGACTTGAAATTAATCAAAGGCATTGGACCCAAACTGGAGGGCATGCTTAATGATTTGGGAATTTATAAATTCTCACAAATTGCAGAATGGACTCAACAGGACATTCATGAAATTTCGTCCAAGCTGGGAAGTTTCAAGGATAGAATTTCTCGTGATGACTGGGTGAAAAAAGCACGCAAGCTGGATAAGAGCAAATAGTATTAACGATTCACTCACTCAGAATCAACCACATCAGATTCTGAGTGAGTAACATCATACAGCCTCACACCTTTATCGTTTAGAATCATCCGAGGCTCCGGGTTTAATCTATCACTAGTTAATTTTATCCCGTCAGCAGTCATAGTCATTCGGTCACCACTGATATCTTCCATCACCAGACCCGCTGTCCTTTTTTCAGCATCGGTTACTCGCCAGCTTCCGTATACCCCGCCCTGCCCGTCAATTAGCTCAAATTCTTTCGCTTTAACTTTATGCGCATAAATTATTTCAGAGCCACTATCAAATGAAATGACATCATAGATTGAATAACCGACCAGAATAATAATAGCAATACGAGTATTGCGCTGCAAAGTTTCAAGTGACTTGATTCGTTCTTCCAGTGTTTTATCCTGCTTGGTATTCTCCGACATTAAAATCTCCTCACTTTTTAAGTGTCATTTTGTATATTAAGTATTGCTGGAAGCTCCGTTAAGCAATGAATTACCTGATGAGGGCTTTGCCCACCAGGCCACGGTTTACGTTGCTGATTAAACCAGACTGCTTTACATCCTGCACTCATCGCCCCCAACACATCTGTTTGCGCGCAATCTCCCACGTGCAGAATATTTGTTATTTCTACATTTGCCAGCCTGGAAGCATGGTTGAACATATCAGGGTGTGGTTTGCTAACACCCACCTCTTCTGCAGTAACCACAAAATCGAAATATTTGCCAACAGGCGTCTTGTCCAATTGCGCATTGCCATTAGTAATGGCTCCCAGAATATAATGCTGTTTTAAGTCTGACAAAATTGCTTCACTCGACTCGAACGGTTCAACCTGATTTCGATGATTACGAAATACCTTCAACGCTTCTTGTGCAAAAGTTTTGCTATATCCAAATTCATCAGCAATTTCCAGCAGCGAGCAGTATCTCAACTCAGTCACATTGTGTGCAATATCGCTTCGAGTATTCTGAAGTGCCATTCTTTTTGCGGTTATATCCTCTTGTGTATAGGTATTGCTCACTTGAGGATAATTCTCTTCAAACCACTGATAGAGTTTAAGTTCCGCCCTGATTATTGTTGGTCCTACCGGCCAAAGCGTATCGTCCAGGTCGAATGTCACACATTTAATGTGTCCAAACTGTTGATGATTGATCATATCAGTGATTACACCCATGTATTGTCAATGTGATGTTACGTTGGTGGCCCTGGTGCCGATGCTCCCACAAATACACGCCTTGCCACGTACCTAGCGCCAGCTCGCCCTGTGTAATCGGCAAAGTCAATTCTGTATGCGTAATCACAGAACGCACATGTGCAGACATGTCATCCGGCCCTTCACAAGTATGGACAAATATCGGATCACCATCCGGCACTATTTTCTGCATAAACGATTCCATATCCATTCTCACATCTGCATCAGCATTTTCACAGATCATCAGTGACGCACTGGTATGATGTACGAACACATGACAAAGTCCTATATCCACATTCGAAGTACTCACCACGGATTGAATATCACGAGTTAATTCAGTAGTTCCACGACCTGACGTCGTGAATTGTAAGATTTGCTGGAAATAACTGACATTTTTAGACATTGTATTCAAATCACGCTTCGTTTGAACGGTCGATGTTGGTTACACTATGCATCATTGAATGGTAACAATAAAATATACACTCCAATGCAAACAGACACAGCACTAAGACGAAAATCTATCGCCGTTAAAATTGGCGATGTCACTATGGGAGGCGATGCACCGATTGTCGTTCAATCGATGACCAACACAGACTCCAGTGACATCATTCGTACCGCTGCACAAATTGCCGACCTGGCTAGAGCCGGCTCTGAGCTGGTCCGTATCACTGTTAATAATATAGAAGCAGCTCGAGCCGTACCTTACATCAGGGAACAACTTGCACGTATGGACATTTCCGTCCCTATTGTCGGTGATTTTCATTTCAATGGGCACAAACTACTCAGTGACGCCCCGGAATGTGCTGAACACCTGGACAAATACCGAATTAACCCAGGCAACGTAGGACGCGGCAGTAAACGCGACAGCCAGTTCGCGAGCATGATAGAGACTGCATGCAAATATCAGAAACCAGTGCGCATAGGAGTTAACTGGGGCAGTCTGGACCAGCAAATCCTCGCGGAGCAAATGGATCTTAACCAGCAGCTTGCGGACCCCAAATCTGCCGATGAAGTCATGCAGGAAGCGTTGATAGCATCAGCTTTAAATAGTGCAAGTTATGCTGAAACACTCGGCTTAGCCGCTGACAAGATTGTTATTTCCTGCAAAATAAGTAATGCCCCTAAATTAATAGATGTATACAAACATCTCGCTAGGCGCTGTCAATACGCACTGCATGTTGGACTCACCGAAGCTGGTATGGGAACTAAAGGCACAGTTGCCTCAGCTGCAGCGCTTGGTGTGCTTCTTCACCAGGGAATTGGCGACACTATTCGTGTGTCACTGACTCCGCAACCAGGCGGGTCGCGCACTGAAGAAGTCCTGATCGCACAGGAAATACTACAGTCACTGGATCTAAGGGCATTTAGCCCCGCTGTCACCTCCTGTCCCGGCTGCGGGCGCACTACCAGCGAGTATTTTCAAGAGCTGGCAGACGACATTCAGATTTATTTGCGTGATTCTATGCAGCAATGGAAACAGACTTTACCTGGTGTCGAGCATCTCTCAGTTGCCGTGATGGGCTGCGTAGTCAATGGGCCCGGCGAGAGTAAACATGCAAACATTGGTATCAGTTTGCCGGGCAGCGGAGAAGCGCCTGTCGCCCCTGTTTATATTGACGGTGAGAAATCCTGTACCTTGAGAGGCGATAGTATTGCAGATGAATTCAAGCAGATTGTCACTAAGTATGTACACGAAAATTATCAGCCAAAATAATTAACACTAATTACTTTGCCTTCATAATATTCTCATTTATCCCGGGAACAGTAGGTTAGTTGCACTTATTGAAGTGCTGTTACAGAACATCTCCCGCCCTAGCAGATTTTCAAAATATTTAAGGAACTATCCGCTATATGGTAGTATCCTAGTTACCAGAAGGTAATTTCGAGAACTACTTATATATCCTATGGAAGTAATATCCAGTAAAGTTGAAGAAGGTCTTTCCACGCATAATATCTCATTATCTGTGTTGTTTGCGTTATGGCTAATTACAGGGCTGGCAACTTATGCATTTGCGTTATTTACGGTCTGGTTGCCTGAGATTGAAAGACTCACAGTCATTTAAATAGCGGGGAAAAAGTGTCAACAGTCATCACTCAAGAACGCAGGGGTTCTGAAGATCGTCGTATTATGATCGCGACGCCTTTATTCCCGTTTTTCGACTCTGAAGACACTCTGGTCAGACAGGATCGCAGGCTAATCCCCGATCGCCGAATCAATAATATCACTATCGAAGAACCTGTCCTTGATAAACCTGGCAGTCGCACTGAAGAAGCGCTCGGAAATAAACGTCTGTTTATTTGGTTTCAGGATGAAATTCACGAAATCAAGCGGGGTAACAAAGACGTCTGGGTGGGTAGATCTCCGGATTGCCTGGCCACATTTTCGTCTCGCTTCGTTTCCCGAAAACACGCCCGACTCTATTACGAGGAGGGTGCATATTATCTTGTCGATGACAGTGTCAATGGCACCTATATCAAGAACGACGACGGCGAAACATTTATCACCAAAGGCAAGGTAATCGTCAAAGGCAGCGGAGTTATAAGTCTTGGCGTACCTCTCGATCACTCTGAGAGTGACCTTATCCACTTCTTCATCGGCTAGATCTCAAACACCGTAAAATCCTGCTCTAAATCTCTGCTAAATTTATCGGCTACATCTGACCGTTCTTCGGCTTTTTGATTTAATCACAATGCAGTTTCCGCGCGCTTGATACATACTTCGTGCATGTCACAAAAACAATTCAAACCTGACGAAAAGCCTTCAGAGCGTCGAAAATGGGGAAAGCGACCAACCTATCCATTTGTTGATAGCAGGGGTGTGCTCGTCACCAGAAACCGTCGCCTGTCTATTGATATTCGGGATGATGAGACTAATCAGGATGACCAGATTCAGGTAGCAGGTCGACGCGCCAGTGACAGGGAAGCACTGGACAACTCTGACACTGCCCCTGAGTTACCTTCAATTCTAAGAGATAACGAATTAACTAACGCGGGGATCCCCACATTAGAAACTTCAACATCAGTGGCACAAAGCATGGAACTCGTATTCCAGAAATGGAGAATCAGCCTGTCTGCAAAAGAAAAAAGATGCAGTTTAGGCCGCGACCAGAATTGCGATCTGGTTATTCTCAACCGCTTCTCATCGCGTCGCCATGGACGCCTGGAATGGCGTAATGGCCAGTTTTACTTCTGTGATCACAGCTTCAATGGTACGTACATTGACTTCGATGATGGACGCACAACGCATATTTGTCGTGATGAGTGTGTTCTGAGTGGTTCAGGTGTACTTAGCCTGGGAAAGCCCTCAAATATCGATAAAGATTTTGTTATTCGCTTTACTATCAGTTGACTCCCAGCCACGCTGAGCACCCTGATATCGCACTGGCAGTCTCAAAAAGTGACTAGCCCGACAACAAACTCCAGACATTTAAAAAGTATAATCTGACTCCTGTCTTTGTTATTTCATTCTGCATGATCAAAACGCCAAAGCTTCGTTTGGTTCACATTTAGCGACAGAACTTTGCAGTTTTCAGCCTACAAGCTACCGTTTATTCGCTAAATTATGACGTTCGTCACGGGCAAACCCTTAATAGACCAATAGTATAGTCACCAACAGATTCAGAGAAACTACGCTCTTAGCAGAGCCTAACCTTGAAGTGAATGACTATGCGACGTAAACAACTAATAGATACAACCTACAAGATCCAACAGGCTATTTCCGATAGCGAGCTGCTAGAGCGATTGCATATCCGCATTCTTGCATTAAGCAAACAGGAGAAAAAAGTTCCTAATGTTGGAGATCTTCTCGCAGCACTAAACAAGTTTTCTATATCAACGAGCAAACTTTCAGATGCTGAAAAAGAAGTACTAAAACAGTTAGATCTGCATTATTTAAATGATCCAAAAAACTGGCCGAAGTTAATTTCAACTGATCAACCGGAATTGCTCAAGAGTATATTCAGCAACTTGCGCAGATTGCGCTCGAGTCTGGGCTACTTCCAGAAAGTGATCTCAATTGGTCATGATGAACTCAAAAATAAAAACAGTGAAGATGAGACACTCTCTATTCTTTTACTTGCAGACAAGAATACAAAAGACACGCCCAAGAAAATTGCGTCCACACTGGAAAGTATTCAACAACTCTACAACTGTTTTGTCACTCTTGAACATATCGACAATCCTGAAGTACTCACCGTTATCGGCATGGACTCGGGCCATGAGAAGTCAATAGAATTAATTGGCGAAAATATAGTTCTGGAGAAGATGAAAGAATTATTATACGGCGTGTGGATGCAAGTCCTCCCTTCGCATAACCAGTACCTGAGTGAGCAACTCAAGCTGATATTAAAATCACTACCCATCCTTGAGAGAATCGAAGAGTTGGCGACGACAGGACGAATAGAGAAAGAAAAAGCTGCGCTAGCAAAGCGTCAGCTAACTACAAGCCTGGAAGATTTAATTCGATCCAATACAATCATTGAAGAAATGTACGATCACTGGCAACAGGATCCACGTGTTGCCATGCAGTTAACGCCTCGCTTAACAACTCAAAATATCAAGGCAAGTGCTGCTGAAGAAGCTCCGGAATTTGCAACACAGCAAAGCACCAACCCTTTTTTGAAGAATGAAGAAAATGAATTGATCGCTACTACAAACGCTAAAGCTGCACCCGAGAAAGTGACCAGCCTAAATGATGGCGATAAACTAAGATTCATACGCGCCAAAAAAGCGGAAGCAAACGAATAAGCACTGGCATTACTTGGACTTGCCAAGCATTGTTCTGATTTTTTGACGATCATGCTTATTGGGTTTCCTGAAAGTACGAGGTAACCCCTGATTTAAAATCTTACGTTGCGCAGCAATCAGTTCTCGTTGCGCAACACTCTGTTCACTTTCACAATATAACTTCTGCGCCTCACTAGCAGACCTCCTCTGAGCAGCAATTCCACATACAGTAACCTCCTGCTTGTGATCAGGGCGAGTAATAAGCAGCACATCATCAATTCTCACACGGTATGATGGTTTGACTCTATGCCCATTTACATGCACACGCCCACCTTCGACGGCACTTGTCGCAATGCTACGCGTCTTATAGAAGCGTGCTACCCATAACCACTTGTCAATCCGAATCAATTCATCCATTTCATTCTGCACTAACATGCCATATTAATTCGTTCAGCTTTAAAAATACGCCACTCATCATCTTCACAAACCTTGAAATATTACTGAAAGATTCAACCATTAACGTGCACGCAAAATTACATTACCAATCATACTTTTTCGGAGCAACAAAATGACGGCATTAGACTTAACCCACAATGAGCCGTTGTGTGCCTATTGGAAAGAAAGCTTTATTTTTATCGCCTTTATAATCAGCTCATTTGTAACGTGCATATTTTTATTTTAGACGAGATCAATTTCAAAAGCTGTTTTACATTTCATCGCATAACAAATATCAGTACGTATTAGTCCCACTGTACTAAATGGTATTCCAGAGGACCGGCGTCACTGCTATTGACTGTTTGGTTTTTGACAGAACGATTTGCTTCGTGAGTACTGTTTGAGTTACCGGTTAATAAAGGATGCCACGTTGGCAGTGGCTTAGATTCAAAACGTAAACGATAGGCACAGGTTAACGGAAGCCATGCAAACTCGTGAGGCCGCTTTATACTCAGTGTTATACAGTCTGGTACGCGGCTGGCCCTGTTTGCATAATCTGTACAACGGCACGTGTCAGCATTAAAAAGCTCACACGCCACGTTGGTATAGTAAACCTCGTCAGTATCTTCGTCCTGCAATTTGGCCATACAGCACTTGCCACACCCATCACATAAAGACTCCCATTGACTTTCAGTCAACTCACTCAGGGGCTTATCTATCCAGTGTGGTGCATCAGTCTTCACTAACCGGCGAGATCAAGCATGATTTTATTCAGTCTCGCTACAAAATCGGCAGGGTTCTCAAGTTGTCCCCCTTCTGCCAGTATTGCCTGTTCAAATAACAACATCGACCATTCTTTGACTTGATCCAGATCGGTTTCGCCATTCATTCTGATCAGCATGGGATGAGACGGGTTAATCTCCAGCGTGGGCTTGGTAGTTGGCATCTGCTGCCCTGCTTGCTTGAGCAGATTTTGCATATATAGCGCCATGTCATGCTCGTTAAGGACAATACACGCAGGTGAGGTCGTTAATCGATGGGATACACGCACATCTTCGACCCGGTCCTGCAGATTTTCTTTAATAAGCTTGACGATGTCAGCGGACTCTTCCTCAACTTTCTTTTGCTGCTCTTTTTCATCCTGATCAGAAAGTTTATCCAGATTCAACTCGCCTTTGGCCACTGACACAAAAGATTTTCCATCATATTCATTCAGAGAACCCATTAGCCATTCATCTACACGGTCATACATCAAAATGACTTCAATGCCTTTCTTACGGAAGATCTCTAGATGTGGGCTATTTTTTGCCGCATTGAAATTGTCTGCCGTAATGTAGTAAATAGAGTCCTGTCCTTCTTTCATCCTGCCGATGTAATCGTCCAGCGATATATTTTGATCTTCCTTATCATCTTTGGTTGAGGCAAATCTTAATAGCTTGGCGATTTGTTCTTTGTTAGCAAAATCTTCTCCTGGACCTTCTTTAATTACCTTGCCAAATTCTTTCCAGAATTCCTGATATTTCTCAGGTTCTTTTTTAGCAATTCCTTCCAGCAAACCAAGTACTTTCTTGACTGAACCTGATCGCATTGAATCAATCACTTTGTTGCCCTGGAGAATTTCTCTGGACACATTTAAAGGCAAGTCACTGGAGTCGATCACGCCTCTTACAAATCGCAAATAGCGAGGCAGCAGCTTTTCTGCATCTTCCATAATGAACACGCGCTGTACATAAAGCTTTAAGCCATGTGTCTGATTAGGCTCGTATAAATCAAATGGCGCTTTACTGGGAATATAAAGCAAAGAGATATATTCAGTCTTACCTTCAACGCGGTTATGAGACCATGCGAGAGGATCAGCAAAATCATGCCCGACGTGTTTGTAAAATTCCTTGTATTCATCATCACTGACCTCGGATTTAGCCCGCGTCCATAATGACGATGCTTTATTGACTACTTCCCATTTTATTTCTTCACTGGTTTCAGCATCCGCTTCTTCTTCACCGGCCTGTTTTTCTTCATGCATTTCAATGGGCAGTGGTACGTGATCAGAATACTTAGTGATAATTGAGCGCAGTCGCCATCCAGACAGTAACTCTGACTCCTCTTCTTTAAGATGGAGAATGATTTCAGTGCCACGATCGGCTTTTTCCACCTCAGCCAGATCATATTCCCCGGTACCTTCGGATTGCCAATGCACACCCTGTTTGGCATCGACCTTGGCACTACGTGTTTTCAACTCGACTCGACTAGCAACAATAAATGCAGAATAGAAACCCACTCCAAATTGGCCAATCAGATTAGAATCTTTCGCCTGATCACCAGTGAGATTCTCTAAAAATTCTTTTGTCCCGGATTTGGCAATGGTACCAATATTTTTTATGACCTCTTCACGCGTCATTCCAATTCCGTTATCTCGGACAGTGATAGTTTTATTGTCCTCGTCATATTCGACCTGAATTTTCAGTTCTGTATCATCGGTCAGCAAGTCTGCATTGGAGAGTGACTCAAAACGTAGCTTGTCGCAGGCATCAGAGGCATTTGATATAAGTTCTCGTAAAAATATCTCTTTATTCGAATAAAGAGAATGAATCATCAGATGTAAAATCTGGCTGACTTCCGACTCAAATTTGAGGGTTTCTTTATTATTTTCTGCCTGTGCTTGCTCACTCATTACTGCTTTAACTCCAAAATAAAAATCGATAACTTCATAGATGGTGACTCATAATCCAGAATTCAACCAGACCAGATAAATTTTCTACGCATCAACATCATCCACATCTGCCTGGCCAGTCACTCTTCTACGTATATGTGACCATGTAATTCCAGTAGCCAGAATTCCTGCCAACAGCACCAATACCAGATCAATAACCATTTTCGTATCTTCAACCAGCGATGGAATAAAATCGATAGCCAGCCAAAGCAGTACACCAAAAAATGCTACCGCCAGAATCAGGCCAAACAGGCCCAATGAGCGCATGGTTGCGCGTACATACACTGTCCAGACTATCAATAATACAATCCCAGCCAGTAATAATAGCGGTAAACTTGTATCATTCTCGCCCAGTGGATTCAGATACGTCTGCACCCAGTCAATGTAAGACCAGCCATGGGGGTTATAAGTAGTAAATACCAGGGCCAGTGCAATCAGAAACCGAACCAAAACACCCTGCCAGGTGATTTTATGTAACGCCATGCATTTTCCTCCTAAACCCGTTCATTCTGATTAAACATTTCACTTGTGACTGGTGTATCTGTTTCATGCCTTAACAACCAGTCTTTTTGCTGAATTTCCTTACCTGACAGACTTCCACAATATCCACCAATGCCACCTTTCTTCACGACACGATGACAGGGAATAATAATCGGGATGGGATTGTGCCGACAAGCATTGCCGACAGCACGTGGACCACTGTGTATTGCTTCGGCAATTTCACCATAAGTCATCGACTCTCCGTATGAAATTTTAGCCACTTCACTCCACACTTGTTTCTGATAATTCGTGCCCTGGATATCGACAGGCAAATCGAACTCTGTACGTTTGAGTTCGAAATACTCCATAATTTGCTGATGCACTTTCGCACCAATCCCGGTGACAGGAATATGTGATTTTTGCCTGCCATTAATATAGAACAGACGCTGCACCCCTTTTTTGGAAATATTCAATCCCAGAGGTCCTATCGGGGAAGGCAGAATGTAGTCAAACGAATCTATAACCATTTTGCAGTTGCCCAAACTACAAACGCCCCATAAAAATGAGGCGTCTGCGTTACTAACTTTACATGCTTGTTATGAACCAAGCTTTTCTTTAATTCTTGCTGCTCTGCCTGTCAGTCCACGTAGGTAATATAATTTTGCGCGCCTGACATCACCACGGCGTTTTACTTCTACCGAAGCTATCAGAGGACTGTGCGTCTGAAATACTCTCTCAACACCCTCTCCGTGAGAAATTTTACGCACTGTGAATGCGGAATTCAGGCCACGATTTCTTTTTGCGATGACAACGCCCTCAAACGCCTGCAAACGCTCACGGTCACCTTCTTTTACTCTGACCTGTACAACAATGGTGTCACCTGCGGCAAATTCAGGCAAATCTGACTTGATCTGCTCTGCTTCTAATTCACTAATTATATTGCTCATTTGTTTATCTCTCGTTTTTCGCTTTTACTTCAACTAAATATTCGTCCAGTAACTGTTGCTCTTGATCACTCAAGTGTTTCAGCTCAATCAAGTCAGGTCGCCTTAAATAAGTACGCCCCAACGCTTGTTTCAATCTCCAGTCGGCGATTTTTTTATGATCACCACTTAACAGGTCTTTAGGCA
This sequence comes from uncultured Gammaproteobacteria bacterium, assembly GCA_963976865.1. Lineage (GTDB taxonomy): Bacteria > Pseudomonadota > Gammaproteobacteria > UBA4575 > UBA4575 > UBA1858. The sequence continues at coordinate 85,317 of CAXBLY010000001.1, forward strand.
CTTCACGACCATCGACTGCTTCCGGCCTCGTATAGTGTGGGCAATCCAGTAAATTGCCTTCAAACGAATCCTGTTCGGCAGATTGATCATCCCCAAGTGCGCCTGGCAATGTCCTTACCATGGCATCAATCAGCACCATCGCAGCAAGCTCTCCACCGCTGATAACATAATCACCGATAGACCATTCTTCATCTACGTAAGCATCGATAAAACGTTCATCAATCCCTTCGTAACGTCCACATAACAGAATCAACTTTGAACATTTGCCAAGATCGCGTACTGCTTTTTGATCCAGCCTCTGTCCCTGCGGACTCAAGTAAACTACTTTTGCATCATCACCCGAGACTGATTTCACATGCGCCAGCGTGTTGGATAATGGCGCATACTGCATCACCATACCCGGACCACCCCCGTAAGGACGATCATCTACTCGATTATTCGCATCTTCCGAGAAATCACGAGGATTTGTTAGTTTCAGTTCAACAAGTTTTGATCTTAATGCACGGCCAACCACGCCGTGGTCCTGCATTGTTGCAACCAGTTCAGGGAACAGCGTTATGACATCAATTCGCATGCCCTTGCCCTTTTATTACCATGCAATGTCAGAACTTGTCGATTAAAAATCAGTGTCCCAATCGACTACCATGCACTTTTGTTCTAAATCAATGGACTTGATTACCTGTCCCTGAATGTATGGAATTAAATGCTCAGTCTTACTCTCCTGACCCCGCACTATCATCACATCATTCGCTCCAGTCTCAATCATGTCTTTTATTGAGCCGAGAGGTTTTTGCTCAGTATCCAGCACGTTCAGGCCGATCAACTGATACCAGTAGTATTCATTTTTGGGTAGCGGCATTAATTGCTCGCCAGCTATCCAGATTTCACGGTCCAGCAACTCTACTGCTGCATCCCGGTCACTAATACCTTCCAGCTTAGCGACAACACCGCCTTTTTGTGAGCGGCCTTCTTCTATTCGCACCGGGTGATCAAAATCATCCCCCAGATACCAGTATTGATAGTCAATTATTTTAATTCGGGGGCGTGTGTAAGAATACACTTTGACCCAACCTTTGACACCAAAAAGCCCGTTTATCAGGCCTAATAAAACTTTTTCTTCTTGTTTCAAGCGTGAGACGACCTATTGCCCATGCCCAATAAACTCAACGACTTAATTCGCAGCCGAGTCTACACCTTTCAATAGAGTTTCTACGCGTTCTGATGGCTTGGCACCCACACCCTGCCAGTAGCTAACGCGTTCCATATCAACGTGCAATCGAACTTCTTGTCCTGTTGCCCGCGGATTAAAATATCCTAGTCTCTCAATATAGCCGCTATCTCGGCGTCTACGTGAATCAGTCACTACGATGTGATAGAAAGGACGCTTTTTTGCGCCGCCTCGAGCTAATCTTATACTAACCATATTATTTGCTTATTCTCAGCTGTGTGTTAACGAACCGCATCTAATTGCGGCGAACCGCGCATTGTACGGAATTCGCAGGAAATTTAAAGCTAAAATTTAAGCCATTGCCCTACCTACATCGGCATATTCGGCGGCATTTTCCCCTGCATGGCACGCATCATATTTTTCATGCCTCCTTTCTTGGAGAACTTTTTCATCATTTTGCGCATCTGTGTATATTGTTTAAGCAGTCGATTCACATCCTGCACCTGCATACCAGAGCCTGCTGCAATACGCTGTTTACGTGTGGCTTTGATGATATCAGGGAAACGTCGCTCTTTACGTGTCATGGAATCTATCATTGCCACCATATGAATAACCGATTTGTCACTGGCCTGAGATTTCATCGCCTCGGAAATATTACCGGCGCCCGGAAGTTTATCTATCAGACTGCTCATTCCACCCATATTCTGCATTTGTACCAGCTGGGAACGTAAGTCGTTTAGACTAAATCCTTTACCGCTCTTTAGCTTTTTGGCAAGTCGACCTGCTTCCTGATGGTCAACCTTCTGCTGAGCTTCCTCGACCAGAGAAACCACATCACCCATCCCCAGGATTCTTGATGCGACACGATCTGGATGAAATGGCTCTAAACCATCAACTTTCTCTCCGGTGCCCAGAAATTTAATGGGTTTGCCGGTGATTTCCCTGACCGACAGCGCAGCACCTCCACGTGCATCGCCATCTGTTTTAGTCAATATGACGCCGGTCAGTGGCAGAGCTTCGTTAAACGCCTGTGCAGATAAGGCGGCATCCTGGCCACTCATACTATCGACAACAAATAGCGTTTCGACCGGATTGATCTCTGCATGCAGCGCTTTGATTTCAGTCATCATTTCGCTATCAACGTGCAAACGACCTGCCGTATCGACAAATAGAATATCGATATGATTGGTTTCAGCATGCTTTATTGCATTTTTGGCAATCGTCAGGGGTGCTTGCTCAACTTCACTGGGGAAAAAATGAACACCCACTTGACCGGCAAGAGTTTCCAGCTGTTTTATTGCCGCCGGGCGATATACGTCACAACTAACGACACTGATTTTTTTCTTTTCAGTTTCAGAAAGACGTTTAGCCAGCTTGGCGATGGTCGTGGTTTTTCCTGCCCCCTGAAGACCGGCAACGAGCACAATGGCAGGCGGTTGTGCATTTAGCTGCAGGCCTTCATTGGCATCCCCCATCAGGTGTTCCAATTCATCCTGAACGACCTTGATAAATGCCTGCCCAGGAGTGATATTTTCGATAACCTCTTTACCAACCGCCGAAACCCGTACACGCTCAATAAATGACTTCACTACAGGCAAGGCCACATCAGCTTCAAGTAATGCCATGCGTACTTCACGCAGAGCTTCCTGAATATTATCTTCAGTTAATCGCGCTTGTCCGCGCAGCTTCCCGACCGTATCGGACAGGCGTTTGGTTAAGTTATCAAACATGTATGCTCGCTTATTTGGAATATGTTTCTAGATCGATAGTTTAACGATATACGACTAGACGATCTATTGAAAGCTGGTGAAACTCGGCAAATATTCGATGTACAAAAGAAGGGGAATTTACAGAAACAGTGTATCACCACTACATATAGACCTGATATTTCTCTGAGGCATCACCGCACGCAGTTCCTGAATGATTTTTTCTTCTTCGCCCGGCTGCAAGTGTGACACACAAATCTGCGGATGATGTTCCAGCACTTCCAGTTCTCTGGCTAATGACGTAGGCGAGAAATGTTTGGCCTGATTGGCAATCTCGGATCGTTCATCTGCAAATGCACACTCAACGATGAGTAAATCCACCTCACTTTGCTGGTTCAGCGCCTGCCACAGTTTTGGGGCTGAAGCAGTGTCACCGCTAAATGCAAAACTACTCTTTGCGTCTTGCACAACATAACTGACTGCAGGCACCGTATGCTCCACTTCTATCATTGTGAATGATTTACCATCAATGGTAATAATTTGCTCAGGATGCATGGGCACAAAGCGTACAACAGGTTTTTCATCACTCGGCAGGGAGAAGAAATTGGGCCAGATTTTCCAGTTAAAAATATGCTCCATTAGCACCTGGTATGTCTCTGTCTGACAGTATACGGTTAACGGCTCGTGAATGAGATTTTCATAGATTGTGTCTATGAGTAATGGCAGGCCAGCCACATGATCCAGGTGGCTGTGCGTGATAAACACATGCTTGATCTGGAATAACTCTTCAAGTGGCAGTTCGCCGACTCCGGTACCGCAATCCAGCAGTACGCTGGCATCAACTCTAAGTGCCGTCGTGCGCAACCCGCTACCTATGCCACCACTGCAACCCAATACATTTATTTTCATAGGGCTATTATAATAATTATTGTATGCTCATACTAACGCACGCTGATGCTATCACTGACAGTCTGTCCGAAATGTATAATACATCGCAATGCACTGAATTCGCTCGGATAATTCACGTAACATTGCACACTATCAATAATTCGATTGACATCATACATATTCAGGGCTTATTACTATCTCACTAATGATTGGAATCATCTCAACAATACTCTGCACCCTCACCTTTGGGGCAATCTGGCACCACATGCAAGCCCGGGCAAGCGGCAACGAATCCACTCGCATCAAATTTATTGCACCATGGACATTCGCTATGATTGCCATGGCCATAATGGCCGGATCCCGGTTATTCGATGATTCTGGCCTGAATTTCTATTTTTACAATTCCCTGTTTATCGCAGCATTTACCATATGTTCAATACTATATTTAGTCAGTTTGTTTAGGCAAGTTGAACATCTGGGCTTAATTGTATTACCTGTCACGGTAGTGTGTATTGTTTTAAACATGCTGTTCTTAAAAGAGGGCGTACAGGTCACACTAAGTTTTGGTATAGAAACACATATCGTAGCCTCGATTATCGCCTTTAGCGTGTTAGGACTGGCCGCTGTACAGGCAATTTTGCTTTTCTTCCAGGACAGAACCCTTAAATCCCATACAAATACGGGTCTTTTGCGCGCACTTCCATCTCTGCATGAAAGCGAAACTTTGCTGTTTCAGACTATCAGCCTTGGTGTACTCATTCTCACAGTCACTTTAGCCTCAGGATTCATTTATTTAGAAGATATATTTGCCCAGCATTTGGTTCACAAGACCTTGTTATCCTCACTCGCGTGGCTTGTCTTTGTGGTACTGCTCTGGGGAAGAATGCAATTCGGCTGGCGTGGTACTACTGCAATTCGATGGTCATTATCTGGCTTTACATTTCTGATATTGGCATATTTTGGCAGCAAGTTTGTCCTCGAATTAGTCCTTTAAACAAGTAAATCAGCTATCTACTCTTGACAACCCGAGACATGTTTCCGTAAAACGGAATTGTGTTTGACTACCTGGAGGAGCTGACAAGCTCTTGGACGATTATTCGATAAGTACTCTACTTGTTATTCTTGGAGTACTACTATTACTTTCTGCATTTTTTTCTGGTTCAGAAACAGCCTTAATGGCATTAAACCGTTATCGCTTACGCCATCTTGTTAACAAAGGTCATCATGGTGCACGTCTTGCACAGAATCTTCTTGATAAGCCAGACCGATTGATCGGCCTGATATTACTTGGTAACAACATAGTTAACTTAATTGCGTCACCGTTGGCCGCATATATTGGTTATCGCCTGTATGGAGATGCCGGTGTGTTTTCTGCCACCATACTGTTCATAGTCACTGTCTTAATATTCGCAGAAGTTACACCAAAAACATTAGCCGCCATACACCCTGAAAAATTTGCATTCCCTGCTTCATATGTTTACACACCACTACAGTACATCGCATACCCGGTTGTTCTATTAATCAATGGAATTGCCAACACATTGCTTAGACTGTTTGGCGTGAGACTGGGTGATGCAGGACTCAGCTCACTAAGCAGGGAAGAGCTACGCACAGTGGTACAGGAGGCAGGTGGGCTTATTCCACGCACTCACCAAAATATGCTGATTGGTATTCTGGATCTGGAATCCATTACTGTAGAAGACATTATGATTCCACGCAACGAAGTAATGGGCGTAGACATTGATACCGACTGGGAAGACATACGGTCACAAATCTCCAATGCGCCCTTCACTCGCATGCCTGTATATCATGAAAATCTTGATAATATTATTGGCTTCTTACACTTGCGAAAAATATTTTCTCGCATTGTAGAAAATGAAATTACTTTGGAGGAACTTATACAAAACGTCAGGGAACCATACTTCATTCCGGAAGGCACCAGCTTAAACAGACAGCTTCTGAATTTCCAGAGAGAAAAAAGACGCATTGGATTAGTTGTCGATGAATATGGTGATATTCAAGGCCTGGTGACACTGGAGGATTTACTTGAAGAGATCGTTGGAGAATTCACCAATGACCCCGCCACCTTAACCACCGACATTCACCCACAGGAAGACGGTAGCTACGTGGTTGATGGAAGTACTCATGTGCGCGATGTAAATAAAGCTCTAGACTGGAATCTACATGAAGATGGGCCACGCACGATTAACGGACTTGTTCTTGAACACCTGGAAACCATTCCAGAAACAGGTACCTCTGTACTGATAGATGGACATCCTATTGAAATAGTACGCATGCTGAATAACTCTATCCGCACAGTGCGCATTCAACATAAAGTAACTCTAGATACTGAATAAACTCAAATACACAGAAATTGATTTTTTGTGGACATCACGACACACTCAACATATGTCACAACCAGCAAATCCTAATGAGTAAAGCGACGCAATATCAATGTGATGCCTGCGGGCATGCGTTTAACAAATGGAGCGGCCAGTGCCCTGAATGCAGCGCATGGAACACACTGGAAGAAACTCGCAGTATTCAGACCAGCGGCAAAGTCAGGTCCATCACTCCCAAAGCTAGCAGCAGAGTTATTCCTCTTGCTGATGTTGACACTATTACTGACCCCAGAATTCAAACCGAGCTCGGCGAACTGGATCGCGTGCTTGGTGGAGGGATTGTCCATGGCTCTGTTGTCCTGGTTGGCGGCAGTCCAGGCATAGGAAAGTCGACCCTGCTGATACAAATGCTAGCTTCGCTGGATCAATACCAGACCTTATATATCAGTGGAGAAGAATCCGCTCAACAAATATCACTACGTGCAGAACGTTTGGCGCTGAACAAAGATAATATACGCTTACTTAGCAGCGTCTCACTGGAAGAAGTACTTTCTACACTTCAAGCCACTAAACCCAAACTGGTGATTGTTGACTCCATCCAGACACTGGCCAGCGAACAACTGAACTCTGCGGCCGGCTCTGTTTCACAAGTACGAGAATGTGCAGGCCAGTTAGTCCAGTTCGCAAAAAACTCTAACACAACATTATTTGTCGTTGGCCACGTCACCAAGGAAGGCACATTGGCAGGACCACGTGTTCTTGAACACATGGTCGATACTGTTTTGTATTTTGAAGGTGATAGCAGCGATCGTTTTCGACTCTTGCGCGCGACGAAAAATCGTTTCGGCGCTGTGAATGAACTGGGTGTGTTCGTGATGCAGGAAACAGGATTAAAAGGAGTAAAAAATCCTTCTGCATTATTTTTATCTCACCACCAGACACCCGCGTCCGGTAGCGTTGTCATGGTGACAAGGGAAGGTACTCGCCCTTTAATGGTAGAAGTACAGTCGTTAGTTGATGACAACCCCTCCAGCAACCCTCGCAGGCTCGCGCAAGGTATCGAACAGAACAGACTGTCTATGTTGTTAGCCGTCATGAATCGTCATGGTGGCATTTCCTTACACAATGAGGATGTCTTTATTAACGTGGTCGGTGGCGTGCGCGTTCAGGAACCAGCCGTTGATTTACCGATTTTATTAGCCACACTATCGAGCTTTCGTGACTTTTTACTGCCAAGAGAGTTAGTCGCCTTCGGTGAAGTGGGTTTAGCTGGCGAAATACGCCCCGTTCCCAATGGTCAAGAACGCTTGCGCGAAGCGGCCAAACATGGATTCAAGCAGGCAATCATCCCTGCAGCCAACGCACACAAGGATGGTATTGACGGCCTGGAAATCATTCCCGTCTCAAGATTATCCGAAGCAATTGACTGGGTGTTAAATCACTATGCCAGATAAACCCAGCCTATCTGATTCAGGACTTGCTCCCACTCACGCGGTAGTTGCTGTTGACCAGTACGGTGAGCAGCGTGATGTAAGAGTATCCGGAGAATCACCATTAACCCTTAAAGTTGACGACAGGGAAGTAGTCACCTTGATGACCCTGGGAACACACCCGGAATTACTCGCTTTGGGTTACTTGCGTAATCAGAGACTCATCGAAAATATTACTGATATTGAATCTGTCAACGTAGACTGGGATAAAGAAAGCGCACAGGTCATCACACGAAGTGGACACGGTATTAGTAATTGGCAAGAAAAACTGGGCAAGCGCACAGTCACAACCGGCTGCGGTCAGGGCACTGTATTTAGCTGCACACTAGACAAACTTTACGAACAAAAACTACCACAGGTAAAGATCAGGCAGTCTCTGTTATACGAGCTGTTAAAATCCATTACTGGTTACAACGAAATCTACAAACAGGCAGGCGCTGTACATGGATGCGCATTATGCAAAGGGGCTGAGATTTTAAATTTTGTTGAAGATGTTGGTCGTCATAACGCAGCGGATGCAATCTCAGGAAGCATGTGGCTGAATGGTATAAGCGGTGAAGACAAAATTTTCTATACCACCGGGCGACTGACCTCAGAGATTGTAATGAAAGTTACTCATATGGGTATTCCCATTTTATTGTCGCGCTCAGGCGTCACTCACATGGGACTGGAACTTGCCAGGGACCTGGGAGTTACAATGATTGCGCGTGCAAAAGGCAAAGCTTTTTTAGTCTACAACGGCAGTGAAAATATTATCTACGACTGCAAGCCCGACAAACCTGCAAGTCTGACCTGACTAGTCGAGATCCTCCGCTAGTGATGCTCGCATGGCATCTGAAACTGCATTCACAGTGACAGAATACTTTTCATGCTCTATCCCTGCCGCAATCGCAGCACCCGCTTTTACAGCCTTGATCATTTCATCATTCAGCTCAAAGCGTGCAAAGTGAACTGATGATGTTTTATCTTCTGTTTCGCGCTCTAGATCTTCATTACATACTGGATAAACCTTATCAAAACCTTCAACAGCAACCCACACGGTTTTCTCTATACCAATCAACTCTCCCAAACGCTTTCGTCGAACCTCTTCATCGTCATACTCAAGCATAAAGGTTGCTTTCCAGTTACTCCCGTCAGGAATAAGCGGATTGTAGGCATCAAGCTCTTCTTGTATACCTGCCGCATCAAAGACTTTTTCCGCACGTAGCATTTCCTGAACCTGATAATGCATTAAAGTACGATCTTCAAAATGTAGCGCTGCATGTTCACCGAGTCGCAGTACGCGGTTCTTTTTATGCGCGATCATTTTTGCGCGAAACTCTGCACGTAGATTCGAATATTCTTCCAGCGAGTAAAGGTCTTCTCTTGTTAACTTTTGCATCATATTCTCTTCTTTCTGTAATCTTATAGTCCGTAAGCGATTCTCAGCAATGTCATCGGATGCGTCGCTTCAGATTCATCTTTCATTCCACTTGATATCTGGTGTCCTGCCATGGGGCAATCACTGCTGTAGTAATTAGCTTGCGCTTTTTGCAGTTTGGAAACGATTGGGCGACATATTTTCATGGATATTTCATGAAACTCCTTTTTAACTGCGTAGGTGCCATCATGTCCTGAACAGCGTTCTAACACCTCCAGCTCAGTATCTGGAATGAGATTCAGGACATCACGCGTTTTCAAGCCGATTCTTTGTACGCGCAAATGACAGGACGCATGATAAAACACTTTACCCAGAGACTTGCTGAAATCCACATTCAACTGTTTATTTTTGTGCTGCTTATAGAGATATTCAAACGGATCAAAAATATGTTCTTTGACCCGCTGCACTCCTTCATCATCCGGAAACATAAGAGGCAACTCCTGTTTAAACATAAGCACACATGAAGGAACTGGAGCCACAATATCCCAGCCCGAATCAATCCATTTAAGCATGGTTGGAATGTTCGCATCTTTTAATTTAGCGACACTTTCCAAATCACCCAACTCAAGTTTTGGCATGCCGCAGCAGTTTTCTTTTTCCATAATGGAAATGGAAATTTTATTATGCTCAAACACTTTCACTAAATCATTGGCAATTTCAGGTTCATTGAAATTGTTGTAGCAGGTAACAAATAGTGCGACTTTACTTTCAGCCTGCGTATTCACAGGCAGTGCTTTTTTAGATAAGGTTTTTCGTGCAGTTTTCGTATGATATTTGGGAATTCTCGCATCAGCATGCACACCCAGGGTTTTCTCTAGCGCTTTACGACCCGCTTTCATTTCACCTGCAGAATTAACTATTTGGGCAATCACTGGAATGCCTGCCAGCTTTCCTACAGTATCTGTAGCGCTTAATATCTTGTCGCGCTTTTTAACCTCGCCTTTACGGAATTTAATAGCTTTGGCGCGCAACATAAGATGTGGAAAATCCACATTCCATTCATGAGGAGGGACATAAGGACATTTAGTCAGGTAACAGAGGTCACACAGGTAACAGTGATCAACCACCTTGGTGTAGTCTTTTTTATCAACACCATCGACTTCCATCGTTTCCGATTCATCAACCAGATCAAACAAGGTTGGAAACGAGTTACACAGACTTACACAACGACGGCAGCCATGACAGATATCAAATACCCGCTCCAGCTCAGCATTGAGTAATTCTTCGTTGTAAAATTCTGGATTATTCCAGTCAATTGGGTGTCTTGTAGGCGCTTCCAAGCTACCTTCACGTGAACCAGATGTAGCCACGAACCAGTCCTTTTTATAGATAAAACAAAATTTATAAACCGCACACTGAATCTACTCAGTGTGCGGTAACAGTTACTTAGCCGTCCAGGCTGTCTAGAGCTTTTTGGAAACGGTTAGCGTGAGAACGCTCAGCTTTCGCCAGTGTCTCAAACCAGTCAGCAATTTCCTCGAAATTCTCATCGCGCGCAGATTTTGCCATTCCCGGATACATATCCGTGTATTCATGTGTCTCGCCAGCGATTGCTGTTTTAAGATTGTCACCAGTTGCACCAAATGGAAGGCCTGTCGCAGGATCACCACATTCTTCCAGATACTCCAGATGTCCATGTGCATGGCCTGTCTCGCCTTCAGCGGTTGATCTGAACACGGTCGCAACGTCGTTGTAACCCTCAACATCAGCTTTTGCTGCGAAGTATAGATAGCGGCGATTTGCTTGCGACTCACCAGCAAACGCGGCCTTTAAATTTTCTTCAGTCTTTGTACCTTTAAGAGACATTCGGATGACCTCCAGTTAATATATTTAAGTTAAATGAGAAACGTTCTGATTTAGAATGATTCTAAAAACGGCGCAAGATTAGAATAAGTCTAAATATTTGTCAACATCATTGCACCACTACTCTACCCGATTAACAATACACATAAATCATCATATTCTGGAGAAACACGTGCCTCGTAAAAAAGCGGCCCAAAAAATTGACTTTGAAAAATCGTTAGCAAAACTCGAAGAAGTTGTAGACAAGCTCGAATCTGGCGACCAGTCGCTTGAAGAAGCGCTAAAATTATTTGAAGAAGGCATCTCGCTAACACGCGGATGTCAGCATGCTCTTAAGCAAGCTGAAGAAAAAATAACAATTCTCAGCCAGCAAAACCAGGAATGGCTTCCCGAATCAGAGGAATCTGCAGGAGATTTTCTTGACGGAACTAGCTGAATACCTAGCCACATGCGGTCAACGTGTAGAATCATTTTTCGACAGAAATCTTCCCAGCAAAAATCAGGCTCCCACGACTTTACATGGCGCTATTCGCTATTCTGCAATGAATGGTGGCAAGCGAATTCGACCGGCACTGGTTTATGCCACCGCTGAAACATTGGGTCTGGAATTATTCAGCGTTGACTGTATCGCCGCTTCGATTGAACTGATGCACAGTTACTCATTGATTCATGACGACTTGCCAGCCATGGACGACGATGACCTGAGACGCGGCAAACCTACCTGCCACCGGGCATATGATGAAGCGACCGCGATTCTTGCAGGGGACGCTATGCAGGCACTGGCCTTTTCCGTATTGACGGATACTTCAGTACCAGGGCCCGATTCAGCAATACGCTCACAGCTGACCCATCAGTTGGCATTGGCTGTTGGTTCTCTGGGCATGGCTGGAGGTCAGGCAATGGATTTGGCCGCTGTTGATAAAAATATCTCGATTGAAGCACTGGAGTTCATACATCGACAAAAAACCGGTTGTCTGATCCGTGCCTGTATTGATATGACGCAGACTTGCTGTACTGCACTTAACAAAAATCAACGCTCAAGTCTGCTAGAGTTCGGTGAACATCTCGGCATTGCTTTTCAGATACGCGACGACATACTGGATGTCATTAGTGACACCGATACGCTTGGTAAACCCCAGGGCTCGGACAGAGACCAGAATAAACCGACTTACGTAAGTATTTTAGGTCTTGAAGAATCCGAAAAGCGCTGTGACAAATTTTATCAGCAAGCCATTGCCTGCCTGGAAGACTTCAAGGGTGAATCCAGATGGCTACGCATGCTGGCTGAACATATTGTTTGCCGAAAACATTAATCACTAGAACTGTGCACTGGAATTAGTATGGAAACCAGCAACTATCCGTATCTTGATAAAATAGAGCTGCCACAAGACCTCAGAAATTTACCTATTAGTCAGGCACCACATGTTTGTGACGACCTAAGAAATTACCTGCTCGCTTCAGTATCAAAAAGTGGAGGTCATTTTGCTGCAGGCCTTGGTGTAGTAGAGCTCACCGTCGCATTGCATTATGTCTACAATACTCCGCAAGATAAATTACTCTGGGATGTTGGTCATCAGAGTTATCCGCACAAGATACTCACTGGACGCAAACACCAAATAGGCTCCATACGTACACGCGGAGGTCTGGGACCTTTCCCTTGCCCGGAAGAAAGTGAATATGACAGCTTTGCTGTCGGTCATTCGAGCACTTCTATTGGTGCGGCATTGGGCATGAATCTGTCTTTTAAACTGAACAAACGTGCACAGCAGGCTGTACCTATTATTGGAGACGGTGGACTCACGGCGGGCATGGCATATGAAGCACTCAACCATCTCGGCGACATACGTGCAAACATGCTGATTATTCTTAACGATAACGAAATGTCTATTTCACCCAATGTGGGGGCGATGACAAATTACCTGACACGCATGTTATCCGGACGCGTTTTTTCTACGGTAAGAGAAAGCAGCAAACGTCTGCTGAAACCCGTGCCACCCATGTGGGAGCTGGCTCGCCGTACCGAAGAACATGTAAAAGGCATGTTTGCTCCCGGCACTTTGTTTGAAGAGATGGGCATTCGCTATTTTGGGCCTGTTGACGGACATGATTCTGTTTCGCTGATTAAAACCCTGCGTAACATTAAACAAATTGAAGGACCAAAAATACTGCACGTCATTACCAAAAAAGGCAAAGGCTATGCACCCGCCGAACTGGATCCTGTTGGTTATCATGCTGTGCCCGCATTTAACCCTGAAATTGGTGTAGAAAAAAAATCCAGTCCAACGCCAAAACAGACTTACACTCAGGTATTCAGTGACTGGATCTGTGACCTGGCGCAAAAAGATTCTCGTTTAGTCGCCATCACACCGGCCATGCGAGAAGGTTCAGGCCTTGTTCGCTTCCAAAAAGAATTTCCAGATCGATATTACGATGTAGCCATTGCTGAACAACACGCTGTCACCGTTGGTGCCGGTTTAGCTATTGCGAGGAATAAACCTGTTGTCGCAATTTATTCAACTTTTTTACAGCGTGCTTATGATCAGCTAATTCATGACGTTGCGGTGCAAAACCTGCCTGTTGTCTTTGCAATCGATCGTGCAGGCGTTGTCGGCCCCGATGGCAAAACACACTCCGGGAGTTACGATTTAAGTTTTTTACGCTGCATTCCCAACATGACGGTCATGACACCAGCCAATGAATGCGAAACACGACAAATGCTCCAAACCGGCTTTGAAAATAACGGGCCCAGCGCCATTCGTTATCCACGCGGCACGGGGCCAGGTAGTGCCGTACAAAACACTTTCGAAACGCTGCAGATTGGTCGCGCAGATCAGGTACGCAAAGGTACAGACATTGCTATTTTATCTTTTGGCTGCCTGCTTGAGAATGCACTGGAAGTAGCCAACCAGATTAATGCCAGCGTAATCAACATGCGTTTCGTCAAACCTGTTGATCAGGAAATGATTTCTCGTATGGCAAAAACACATTCTCTGCTGGTCACCCTTGAAGACAACGTTGTAATGGGTGGCGCCGGCAGTGCTGTTAATGAAGTCATTGCAGCACAACAAATATCAGTCAGAATACTTAATCTAGGCTTACCAGATCATTTCCAGGCGCATGGAACTCGTGAAGAATTACTCGCTGATGCAGGTCTGGACAGCAAGTCAATTGCTGCCAGGATTAACGAAATATATCCGCTTAGGGATTGCGCAGCTAAAAGTGCTCACGTAGTATCAGGGTAATTAAGCAAATAAACCCTATAATTCCAGATATTAATCAAGAGGTTAGAAACATGAGCGCGAGCGCTGGAGATGTCGTCACAACGATTCCTGATACACAGAACAAAGCTGATACGCGCCAGATTCCGATTGATAAAGTCGGCATCAAAGGAATCAAACACCCTGTGCGCGTACTAGACCGTTCAGGCGGCGAACAACACACGATTGCTGAATTCAATATGTATGTGAATCTGCCACATAACTTCAAAGGCACGCACATGTCTCGCTTTGTGGAAATTCTGAATGAATATGAGCGAGAAATTTCAGTCAAGTCTTTTAATGATATGCTGGAAAAAATGGCCGAACGTCTTGAAGCAGATTCCGGCCACATTGAGATGACATTCCCGTATTTTGTTAAAAAAACCGCACCTGTAAGCGGTGTAGAAAGCCTGCTTGATTACCAGGTGTGTTTCCGCGGTGAAATTAATGATCAAGAAGCACGTACAGATGTTGTCGTTCTCGTCCCCGTGACAAGTTTATGCCCCTGTTCAAAGAGCATTTCTGATTATGGTGCACACAATCAGCGTTCGCACATCACTATTTCAGTGCGTATAAAAGACTTTGTCTGGGTAGAAGAATTAATTGAAATGGTTGAGAAACAGGCTTCCTGTGAGTTATATGGCTTATTGAAACGACCAGATGAAAAGTATGTCACTGAACGTGCTTATGATAATCCCAAATTTGTGGAAGATTTAGTTCGTGATATTGCGACACAACTGAATAACGATGATCGTATTGACGCGTACACTGTAGAGTCGGAAAACTTTGAATCTATTCACAACCACTCAGCATACGCTTACATCGAAAAAGACAAACGCGTTTAGAGACGCTTTTAATTCTAACCTGTCGTACGGAACACCTGGTATCCACTGAGTATTTGCTTCAATATCAGTCGAGCATCATGTTCAGATACCACACGTCCTTCAGTGTCATCTGCAAAATGTACAGTAATTAATGTCTGTGCATTTTGTGGCAGTAAATGCACCTGGTAACGTGAACTTTGCAATGTCACGCCAGCAGGCAGATCCAGATTACTTGTGTCAATAAAGTAGACGCCTTTGGCTCTACTCTGCTCAAAGATTGACAAACCCGTTCGATCCAGAGCGATTCCTGTACGACGCCAGACACGACTATATTGATCACCAACAAACAGGACTGGAATTCCATCAATATCCTGTAAATTGATATGTAAACGAGAGCCCTGAGCACTGGCGACTTCGAGTAAAGCATCCTCACGTGACTTACCCATATGCTCCATTAAGCCAACCATTACTTCTGCTTCTGTTTCCGGGTCACTCTTGGCCGTTGTCCAGACACCGCCCTGCTCTGTAATTGATTGCAACTCCAGCTTGCGCTGGCTTACAAAAATATTGGTCACCGCATTAGGTTCACGTTCGACGCGAACACGGAACTTGCTACGCGAGGCCGTTATTTCACGGCCATCTGTCAAGCCACTTCCAGTCGAGTCAACCTGCTCCACCCACTCGGTTTCCATTACACCTGTTGAAGGAATGTCTTTATCCAGGCTAATTCCCTGATTAGCCCAAAATGAACGTAATAAAGGCCATACATTGACTGGATCCACTTCCGCTTCCAGCCATCGCAAATCACCTTCACGACGCAATGACACGTCAACAAATTCCGGAATGACCGCTGCATCCAAAGCTTTGCCATATGTCTCCACTGCACTGATTCTGTCATTCGCTGTTTGCGGAATGGTTAAGCTCTCATCCCACTCAGGTGTGACAAGTTCCGGTGGCGCTTCCAGTCCGCCGACGCTGCCCGCTTCACCATATTTTGTCCCAGCAAACTTATTTACAAACGCACACGAGTTAAGTACGGATAATGCGGAAATTAATACGCTTAACTTAATTATTTTAATATTCATATTTATATTTAGCATTAAAGACAGCCTGCTTTTTTCAGCGCGCTGCGCATAGCATTATGATACTGCTTATCCAGTGGCGTGAGTGGCAAACGTAACCCGGATGGAATTAATCCCATTTCATGTAAAGACCATTTGGTTGGGATAGGGTTCGATTCAATAAATAAATCACGATGCAGGTCTTCAAGTTTAGCATTAATTTCCTGCGCTTTTTCACGGTCACCCGCCAATGCTGCCTGACACATTTCGTGCATAAGTCGTGGCGCTACATTTGCGGTAACAGAAATAACGCCCTGCCCACCCGCAAGGATTGATTCCATCGCCTGAAAATCTTCACCACTAACGATCATAAATTCAGGACCACAGAGCTCTCTGATTCTAATGCCTCTGTCTAACACGCCTGAAGCTTCTTTGACGCCAATAATGTTTTTTATTTTTGAAAGTCGCGCCACAGTTTCCGGCAGCATGTCACATGCCGTTCGACCTGGTACGTTGTACAGGATCTGGGGAATATCGACTTCTTCAGCAATTTTTTTATAGTGCTGATATAAACCTTCCTGTGTAGGTTTATTATAATAAGGCGTTACCAGCAAGCAGGCATCTACGCCAGCATCTGCCGCACAGCGTGTTAGTGAAATAGCTTCCCAGGTAGAATTTGCACCGGTACCACCAATGACGGGCACACGGCCTTTCACCCGATCAACTACCCGTTTTATTACTTCACAATGTTCATCATGATCCAGTGTGGCTGACTCGCCAGTCGTTCCCGCGGGAATGATCACGTCAGTTTTATTTTCCAGATGAAAATCAACCAATCTGTCTAACGATTCAAAATCAACCGAACCGTCTTCCTGCATTGGTGTGGCAATCGCAACCATGCTGCCTTTAAACATTCATCTCTCCGTGCATATAAATAAAAATAGCTGGGAATAGTAATCGGCCGTTTACGCCTTTACAAGCGTATCTTGTATCGGAATTAGGACTCAGAAGTTGTATTTCAGCAATAATTACTGCTTGGTGATTGGCTCATGTGCATCCACTTTAGGCCAGGCATTGATCACGGCATTGATCAAGGTCGCCAACGGGATAGCAAAAAATACCCCCCAGATTCCCCAGATTCCCCCAAAGAATAATACCGCCACGATAATCGCGACAGGGTGCAAATTCACAACTTCTGAAAATAACAGCGGCACCAGTATATTCCCATCCAGGAACTGAATGACGCCATAGGCAATCAATACATAAGCGAATTCACTAGAGATACCCCACTGGGCATAGGCAATAAACATTACCGGCAGGGTAACCACAGCTGCGCCTGCATAAGGGATAATCACTGACAGCCCGACAAGCACGGCCAGCAACATGGCATAATTCAAGTCCAGAAAAGTAAACGTCACATAGGTCGCGGACATAACAATAAAGACTTCGATGAATTTACCTCGCACATAACTGGCAATTTTCTGATTCACTTCAAACCAGACTTCATTAGTTAATTCGCGTTCTCCCGGGAGAAAATCTTCTATCCATTGCAGAATTTTTGCTTTGTCCTTTAGCAGGAAAAACACCAGCAAAGGCATTAGTATCAAATAAACAAGAATTGTGATTAATCCGACAACCGAGGCAAGCGGCTTGGAAATCAGTGCTTGCCCAAAAGCGACCAACTCACCACGGGTGTAGGCAATCATATCGTCCACTTGCTCTTCATTGATTAAATTCGGGAATCTTTCAGGCAGCTGCATTAGCAGTTGTTGCCCCTGACTTACCATTACTGGCAGATCTTTGAAAAATTCTGTGAGCTGTTTTGACAGCACAGGGATAAATACAAATAACAGCAATATCAATACCGCCATAAATACCGAGAAAACTACGAATAGCGCAATAATTCTGGGGCTCCTGCTTTTCTGCAATAATGAGACAGCACCTTCCAGTAAATACGCGATGACAACACTGGCTAACAATGGCGCTAATATTTTCCCGGCAAATATTATTACCGCCAGTCCACCGAGCAAAAATAACAATAAGATAACAACTTGTGGATCGGAGAAGTGGCGTGTATACCAAGCGCGCAAATAATCAAACATAGAAGACTAACTACCCAGGTTAAACCAGTATAATTTTATGAATAAGCACCTAAAGGCACAACACGAGGCTAGTTTTCGGATGTTGTCGCTGCCGAATTATTGGAGGCATCACTGCAGTATGCCCTTGCATAATCGAGTAGTTTTTCCATTGCACGCAATCTGAATTTTTGTCGCTGGCGCACAAAGGAAAATGACCTTTCCATTGGCGGGTCAAGCGGTACGGCTACCAAAGTACCCAGCTTCAGCTCTTTTTCCAGCGTGGCCAGGGAAGCAATTGAAATACCCATCCCTGCCTCGACAGCTCCTTTGATGGATTCGGGGCTACCTAACTCCAGTGAGACATTCAGGTTATTTCGATCAAGCCCCAGTTTTACCATATGATCCATAATCACTTCACGCGTGCCAGATCCTTCTTCCCGACAGATAAATGGAAATTCCATTACATCTTCAAGTGGAATCGATGGTCGCTGTGCAATTTCATGACCCGGAGGCACGACCACAACCAACTGGTCGATTCGACAGACTTCGACCAGTAAATTCTTGTTCGCTACCGGCCCTTCAACAACACCCAGGTCGATCATGCTATTTTCAACCATAGACACAATTCCTTCTGTGTTGGACACTTTCAGTCTCAAATTGATGTCGGGAAACTCTACGGTAAATCCCCTTAATAATGCGGGTAACATGTATTCAGCGATGGTCGTACTTGCGCCCATCGTGAGTGCACCACTGACATCATCCGTCAGTTCTTTTACAGTATTCTCCATCTCGGCATATAGCGAGAATATTTCTTCGGCATACTCGTAGGCTTTTCGACCTGCTTCAGTTAAAGCAACACGATTATGCGTGCGGTCAAATAAACGGGTATCAAAATGATCCTCAAGCTGGCGCACCTGAAAAGTCACCGCAGGCTGAGTCATATGCAACGTTTCGGCTGCTTTAGTAAAACTCAGCAAACGTGCAACGGTATAAAAAACCTGGAGGCGGCGATCAGCCATATACAATATTCCTTAGTGGATTACCTTATGTACTGAAGAGTATATCACTGTCTATAAGCTACGCGATGCCTGAAATTTGCCCACCACCGTACTAATCTGACACCGAAGCCTATTCTCTTGTCGCCGATATAGACAACTCCGTCGTTTGTCGCCCATTATTTCGACATCTGCCACATTGGGATCGGCAAAGCTTCTGGTACAATTTGCCCATTACGATCTCGGAGTTTTTTATCATGTTGAAATCAGGACTAATTTGCGGAATTGCCTTAGCTGCAGCTATCATTACATTTAATGCAAGCGCCGAAGCGTACAAATGGACTAGTCCTGCAGGTGACACCATTTACAGTCAAACACCCCCTCCGATAGGTACTCCCTACGAACTGGTAGACGATAGAAGTATTGCCTCAACGAATTTTAGTTCGTCGAATACCAGCAGTATACAAAAAAACCTGGATTCATCTCGTGAAAGCCGGGAACAGAAAAAAGCGGAGCAGCAGCAAATTGCAGAAAGCAACCAGATCAAGAAGGAAAATTGCGCTCAGGCCAAAACCAACCTGACTTCACTCACAAGCCGTGGTCAGGTCACTATCAAAGAAGGTGAGCTATATCGCAAACTCACTGAAGAAGAACGTCAGGATCGCATTAAGACCGCACACCAGAGCATTGAGGAATTCTGCAATTAGCCTGACATTTACAGATTCACTTTAGTAATTACACCGTCAGGCTTGCTTAGCGACTAAATCTGGTATTTACTGGCGCGCATTTCGCCAACAATCATATATTTAATTACCAAATGCGCGTTTCCAATTTTCCACTCTCCACTCTAAAAGAAGTCCCTGCGGATGCTGAAATTATTAGCCACCAGCTAATGCTCAGAGCGGGGCTTATTCGAAAACTAGCCTCAGGCATGTATAGCTGGCTTCCACTCGGTTTGCGCACTTTACGCAAAGTGGAAACAATTATCCGCGAAGAAATGAATAATGCTGGCGCACTGGAATTACTGATGCCCTCAGTACAACCCGCCGAGCTATGGCAGGAATCAAAGCGCTGGGAACAATACGGACCTGAGTTACTTCGGTTTCATGATCGACACCAGCGCGAATTTTGCTATGGCCCGACACATGAAGAAGTTATCACGGATATAGCGCGGCGTGAAATTCGTTCATATAAGCAGTTGCCCGTTAATTATTACCAGATTCAGACTAAATTTCGCGACGAAATTCGCCCAAGATTTGGTGTGATGAGAGCACGTGAGTTCATCATGAAAGATGCCTATTCATTCCATGAAACTCAGGAATGTCTGGAAAAAACTTATCAGCGCATGCATCAGGCATACCGCAATATCTTCACCCGATTAGGGCTTGAATTCCGCGCAGTTGAAGCAGATTCGGGATCGATAGGCGGCAGCAGTTCACATGAATTTCACGTGTTGGCCAAATCAGGCGAAGATGCCATTGCCTTTTCAGACAGCAGTGACTATGCCGCCAATGTAGAATTGGCCCCGGTTGCCTATCAGGCAAACACAAATCCAGGGACAAAACTCACAGCCGAAAAAATGGCAACGCCCCGTGAAAAAACAATTGAAGAGGTAAGTAAAACACTAAACGTTGAAAGCCGTCAGTGCATCAAAATGCTTATTGTTAAAGCTGACAACGAAGGTGTGATTGCCTTTGCGCTACGAGGTGATCACGAATTGAATCCGGTGAAAGCGGAGAAGATTGAAGGTGTATTCAAACCGCTTACGCTGGCCAGTGAAGCAGAAATCGAATCGCACTTGTCCTCTAAACCCGGTTTTATTGGGCCTCTTGAAGTATCGTGCAGAGTGGTTGTGGACTATGCCGCATCCGTATTGGAAAATTTCGTGTGTGGTGCAAACGAAGATGGCTATCATTTCAAAAATGCAAACTGGCCTGACACAACAACACTGGAAACGGCAGATATACGCAGTATACAGGAAGGCGACCCAAGCCCGGATGGTCAGGGTCTTATCCATATTAAACGTGGTATCGAAGTCGGACATATTTTCCAGCTCGGAGACAAATACAGTCGTGAGCTTAATGCCAGTGTACTGGATCAAAACGGCAAGGATAAAATTATGACCATGGGTTGCTATGGCATAGGCGTTTCGCGTGTAGTCGCAGCAACTATCGAGCAAAATTACGATGATCAAGGAATTATCTGGCCACTCTCCCTGGCACCATTCCAGCTCTCTCTTATTCCTATTAACATGACCAAATCAGAAGCAGTAAAGACATACTGTGAAGACATTTATCAACGTTTGACCGCTAAAGGGATAGAAGTGTTATTCGATGACCGTAACCTGCGCCCGGGCATGATGTTTGCCGATCATGAACTCATCGGCATTCCACATCGTCTCGTAGTGAGTGAACGAGGCTTGAAAGCGGGTAGTCTGGAGTTTAAATCCCGAACAGACAAAGACAGTCAGGCTATCGAAATTTCCAATGTAGAGAATTTTTTACTCAGCACCATAACCTTATCCAGCCCAGGTTAAATTCATTTATCTCGCATAAGATAAGTTCATGTACTCATGGTTAATAATAAGTGAACCATCAATTCACAATACTCTAATGTACTAATATACAAGGAATTTTGTGTTGGCATTCCTGTCATTTTACGAATAAACTGCCATTCAAGACATCTGTTGTTCCTTTCAGTAGGTGTTTAATAAGATGTATGCAGTTTGCGCTGCATGCAATAATAATTAGCAATTGAAAGTAAACACTTAACACTTCCATTTTTGTTAACAGGAGTAAAATATGAAGACGAGAGTAATGATACTGGCAAGCGCATTGTTGGCGATGGTCGGCATGAGCAGTGTAGTCAGTGCAGAAGAGACAATGTATGTACCGATCCCAAGTTATCGAGTGGGCCCGTATGCAGCGGGTGGCACAGGATATTTTGGCGGTATTCTGGATTATTACAATTTATTAAACTCACGCGGTGGATTAAATGGCGTCAAGCTTATCTGGTCTGAGTGTGAGACTGAGTATTCAGTCGAGCGTGGCGTAGAGTGCTACAAGCGATTGAAAGATCGTGAAGGTGGCGCTGTATTCTTTGATCCACTCTCAGTCGGTATCTCAACCGCATTGATTGAAACCGGTCGTGCCGACAAGATGCCAATCATCGCAGTGAACCATGGTAAGACTGCAGGTCAGCGTGGTGACATTTTCCCATACTACTTCATGCCTGGTATTAACACGTATGATGAGCACTCAATCATGGTGCACTACATCGGTGGCCTGGAAGGCGGCATGGGTAATCTGAAGGGCAAGAAGATTGCGATGTTGTTCCACGGATCTCCATATGGTCGTGAAGCGATTGAGTTCATGGACAGCATGTGTGAGAAGCACGGATGTTCGCATGAAGCGATTGAAGTGCCACACCCAGGTAACGAGCAGCAGTCACAGTGGTTGAAGATTCGTAAATCAAAGCCTGACTACGTATTACTACGTGGCTGGGGTGTGATGAATCCAGTGGCCATGCAGACTGCCAAGCGTATGGGTTACCCGGTAAGCCGACTAATCGGAAACATCTGGTCCAACTCGGATGAAGACGTAATTCCAGCAGGTAGTGCAGCAGATGGCTACCAGGCGATTACCACTCACCCAGCGGGCACAGACTTCAAAGTGGTGCAGGACATCATTTCTGATGTATATGGTTCTGGTAAAGGCGACCTTCAGGATAAGTCACGTTTAGGTTCTGTATATTGGAACTTAGGCGTACTTGCAGGGGTTGTTCACACTGAAGCACTAAGAATTGCTCAGGAGCGATTTGGTAACCGTGCGTTAACCAGCTCAGAAGCACGTTGGGGCTTTGAGAACTTACAACTCACAGCAGCACGTATCGAAGAGTTAGGCGCAACGGGCCTAGTGCCAGAGTTAAACCTGAACTGCATGGACCATGTCGGTGGACACTTGGCTAAGTTCCAGCAATGGGATGCGAGTGCACGTCAGTGGAACATTGTGTCAGACTGGATTGAAGGTGACGTACCATTGTCACAGGCGATCATTGACGCAGGTGCAGAGAAGTACGCAGCAGACAACGGCATCGAGAGACGCCCTTGTGATGCTAACAACAACGATGATGACTTCGACCTTTAAGTCAGTTTCGTAATCAGATTAAACCGGGCTCTTCTGAGCCCGGTTTTTTTTCGCCCGCATTTTTGTTTTCCCGAATAATAGTCAAGACAGGTCAGCTTTGAATAAAACAACTTCAACACCAGCACGCAGCATCCTGATCACTGGCTGTTCATCAGGGATAGGTTATCAGGTAGCAAAAGATTTAACCGAGCGATGCTACAAGGTAATTGCAAGCGCCCGGCAGAAAGAAGACGTCGAGCGACTGAACGATGAAGGAATGTTTTGCCTGCAACTGGATTTGACGGATTCTCAGAGTATCAGGCACGCATTTGGTGTTGCTCTGGAACACGCAGGAGGGACTCTCTATGGTTTGTTTAATAATGGCGCATACGGCCAGGCTGGCGCAGTAGAGGATCTCACGCGCGAAGCAATGAGCTTGCAGTTTGAGACAAATGTGATAGGTACCATGGAATTAACCAATCTGGCCATTCCAGTTATGCGCGAGCATAATGCCGGACGCATTATCTTCAATAGCTCTATTCTGGGATTTATTGCGCTTAAATTCCGAGGTGCATATACCGCAAGCAAATACGCCATTGAAGGATTTGCTGACACCTTAAGACTTGAATTGAGTGATACTGACATTGCCACTTGCCTAATTGAACCAGGCCCGATAGAAACCAGATTCAGAGCCAATAGCTATAAAATGTACCAAAAGTATATTGACCGGGATAATAGTCACTTTAAACAGGAATATTTAAACTCAGAAAAACGCTTGCTTAAAAAAGGAGCGGCCGCTCCCTTCACCCTGCCGGCATCAGCAATCACGCCCAAAGTCATTCATGCTCTGGAAAGTCACTCGCCCAAACCGCGATATTATGTCACCAAACCCACATATGCCTTGGGTTATATGAAGCGTATACTCAGTAACAGGTGCCTGGACAAATTGCTATTAAAAATCTCCAACAGCTAAATCAGCTTTTTGTAAAGTGCAGCTGTCCTTCCTGCAAATGCACATTAATGACATCTCCCGCGACGTATTTGCCTTCAAGCAGATCTATGGCCAATGCATCTTCCAGATGTTGCTGAATAGCTCTTTTTAACGGACGTGCTCCATAAACAGGATCAAACCCTGCATTACCGAGATAAGCCAGTGCCTCGTCAGAAATTTCAATATTAATATCACGTTCGATCAACCGCTGTCGCAGCCTGTCCACTTGAATTTTTGCAATTTCCTGTATCTGCTGCTTTGTTAATGGCTTAAATACTATTGTGTCATCAATTCGATTAATGAACTCAGGTCTAAAGTGCTGCCCAACAATTTCCATTACCGTTGATTTAATCTCATCATAATCTTGTGAAACAGATAACTCCTGAATCCGGTCACTTCCAAGGTTGGAAGTCATCACTATTACTGTATTTTTAAAATCGACAGTACGTCCATGTCCATCGGTTAGACGACCGTCATCCAATACCTGCAACAATATATTGAATACATCAGGGTGCGCCTTCTCAACCTCATCAAGTAATACAACACTGTAGGGTTTACGTCTGACAGCTTCAGTCAAATAGCCCCCTTCTTCATATCCAACATACCCTGGAGGCGCGCCCACCAGACGAGACACAGAATGCTTTTCCATGAACTCAGACATATCAATACGCACAATGGCGTCTTCAGTATCGAATAAAAATTCAGTCAATGCCTTGGTCAACTCGGTTTTACCCACACCAGTCGGACCCAGCATTAAAAAAGAGCCATTAGGTCGATTGGGATCCGCCAGGCCGGCACGTGACCGCCTGACCGCATTTGACACAGCTATAATTGCCTCATCCTGTCCGACAACTCTACGCTGCAGGTAACTTTCCATTGCCAGCAGCTTTTGTTGCTCACCCGCCAGCATTTTACTGACCGGGATTCCGGTCCAGTTAGACACCACTTCTGCGATTTCATTATCACTGACGTTATTACGCAGTAACTGCGTTTGCCGGTTTTCATTATTGGCGGCATCTTTAATCTTTTTCTCAAGCTCAGGTATCACGCCATACTGAATCTCAGACATCTTGCCCAAGTCGCCCGCTCTCCTTGCCGCATCCATCTGTGTCCGCGCCTGATCCAGTTCTTCTTTTACGTGCTGAGTTCCCTGTAACGTAGCCTTGTCTGCTTTCCAGATCTCCTCCAGGTCCGAATAACTTTTGGATAACTCATCAATTTGGTTTTCGAGAATCCCCAAACGTTTTAGCGAAGCATCATCCGATTCTTTTTTCAGTGCTTCCCGTTCAATTTTCAATTGAATTAAACGCCGATCCATACGATCCATCTGTTCCGGCTTGGAATCAATTTCCATACGGATTTTTGATGCAGCTTCATCAACCAGGTCAATGGCCTTGTCCGGTAACTGTCGCCCGGTAATATAACGGTGCGACAAGGTTGCCGCAGCCACGATTGCAGGATCTGTTATTTCCACACCATGATGTAATTCATAGCGTTCTTTTAATCCACGTAGAATTGCGATGGTATCTTCTACTGAAGGTTCATCAACAATGATTTTCTGAAACCGTCTTTCCAGAGCCGCATCTTTTTCTATATATTCGCGATATTCATCCAGCGTAGTCGCACCCATACAATGCAATTCGCCTCTTGCCAGTGCTGGCTTTAGCATATTACCGGCATCCATTGCCCCTTCAGCCTTGCCGGCTCCCACCATGGTATGAAGTTCATCAATAAACAAAATGATTTGTCCTTCCTGCTTGGACAAATCATTCAGCACTGCTTTCAGACGTTCTTCAAATTCACCGCGAAATTTCGCGCCGGCAATTAACGCACTAAGATCCAGGGAGAGCAATCGCTTGCCTTTAATTCCTTCTGGCACTTCACCATCCACAATTCTCTGAGCCAAGCCTTCGACAATGGCTGTTTTACCCACACCGGGTTCACCGATAAGCACAGGATTATTTTTTGTGCGTCGCTGTAGCACCTGAATTGATCGTCGAATCTCATCATCACGCCCTATCACTGGATCAAGCTTTCCCTGCTCAGCACGTTCAGTTAAATCGATTGTATATTTTTCCAGTGCGCCACGTTGCTCTTCCTGATTTTGACTTTTTACAGATTCACCTTTACGCAAACTTTTAATTGCCTTTTGTACATTGGATTTAGTTGCACCGAGTTGCTTTAACAACGCACCTACTGTGCCCTTGTCATCCAGCACAGCAACAGCGAATGCTTCACAGGCAATATATTCATCACCCCACTCATGGGCCACTTTTTCAGTAATATTCAGCAGTCCTGAAAGGCTGGATGACACATGCACTTCACCACCCGCTCCACTAACCTGTGGTAGCGATTCAATTTGTTTCTGTAGTTGGGCTGCTAACTGCTCGACATCAATTCCGGCATTAGCATATATGTTATAGATTCCGCTGCCTTGATGAGACAACATGGCTTGCAGCAAATGTGAAGCCTCAAGCATTTGGTGGTCATGCCGCACTGCCAGTGACTGGGCATCCTGCAGTGCCGTTTGAAATGTTGTAGTAAGTTTATCTGTTCTCATTGCTTCAAATATAAATTCACGATGTCATATATTTGGGGGCGGAAACGAAAAACTTCAAGGGTAGATGACTAACACCTGGCAATTATCGTTGCCATTCTGCCGGTGACAGAATTACGCCGGTACGAGTAAAATCGATCCGTCTCATTATATGTGCAATAAGACCCACCATATATATTGGGTATATCGGCCGCTGCAAGTACGATCTTTGCTGCCTGATAGATATCAAGATTCCATTTACCTGTATTGATGAATTCAAAACAGGATTCAAATGTCACATTACGCTTCATATATGCCTCATACACATCTTCTCCCACCTCAAAGGCACCAGGCCCAATCGCTGGCCCCAGCCACACATGGGTCGGCTTAATGTAGTCTGACATAGTAGCAATAGTATTCTCGATTACCCCATCAACAAGACCGCGCCATCCTGCATGAGCAGCACCTATACATTTGCCATCTTGATCAGAAAACAATAATGGCAAACAGTCTGCGGTTAGCGCAGCACAGGCAATATCCTTGCTGGTGGTAAATGACGCATCAGCTTCTACCGTATCTGCCTCAATGGTAGCTGCATTCACAACAGTCACACTATGTGTCTGCTTTAGCCATTTAATATCTACACTGTTGCCTAATATTTTATTCACCTGAATGCGATTATTTAAAACATCCTGCCTGTTATCACCAACATGCAAAGCAAGATTAAGCTCATCATAAGGAACAGTACTTGCACCTGATACTCTGGTCGTAGTAAACGCTGTGACTTTATTACGCAGAGGCCAGTCAGGATAAATTAACTGCGGCATCATAGGGATGAGTGCTCTCTCAGAGTCGTAAGCAAACTATTCATATCTTCGGGCATATCAGAAGTAAAATTTAATGCTTCACCTGTCACAGGATGTTCAAATGAAAGCTCATATGCATGCAGGGCCTGACGTGGAAATGAGCAAAGACACTCATTCAATTCCTGAGACACATTAGCAACTCTCTGGATTCGTGGTGCATAAACAGTATCTCCTATTAACGGATATTTTTTTGCCGAGAAATGTACGCGTATTTGATGAGTACGCCCCGTTTCCAGTTTAACTTCTACCCAGGTATGCCGCTTGAATTTTTCAACCACTTTGTAATGCGTACATGCCGGTTTACCTTTTTCAGATATTGCCATTTTGGTTCGATCATTCGGATGTCGGCCAATAGGCTCGTCAATTGTGCCCCCGGAGATCATATGCCCCCGTACGATTGCGTGATAGCGTCGCTCAACCAGACGCGCTTGTAACATATTGGTTAACGCGGTATGTGCCACTAGTGATTTTGCGACAACCATTATTCCGCTGGTATCTTTATCGAGCCGATGGACTATTCCTGCGCGCGGCAATAGCGACTGTTGTTCGTTGTAATACAGCAATGCGTTCATTAACGTGCCTGTATGATTCCCGGCACCCGGATGCACTACAAGCCCTACAGGCTTGTTAACCACCATAAGATGCTCATCCTCAAATACAATATCAATGGGTATATCTTCAGCGCCATGCTGTATGTTTTGATCTTCTTCAACCGGGTTAAGTATGATTTCTTCCCCTCCCGCCACGCTATAACGACCTGCCTGGAATTCACCATCGACTGTCACTAACTCTTGTGTGATCCAGGATTGTATCTTTGAACGCGAATATTCAGGGAGAAGCATCGCTAATGAACGATCAAGTCTTAACCCGGCATGATCTGTGGGAATTATAATTGTTTGTTTAATTTGCTCAGACATGTCGCTCGCTATCGCCTGTGTAATGTATACTTGTTATTAGAATAATCCACTAAACTGTAACAAAGATGAACCGTAACATCCGATATTTAGAAATTATTTGTATTCTCTGCCTTGTGCTCATATCCGGCTGCTCTACCGTCAAGGGCTTATTTGGTGGCGACGATGATGAGGAACCCAAGGTAAGCGAGGATATATCTGCACGTCAACTTTATACCAAGGCTAATGGCGAAATGCAGGGCAATCGATTCAATGATGCCATAGAAAGCTATACTCTACTGGAATCACGTTAC
The DNA here is from genome assembly GCA_963976865.1 of uncultured Gammaproteobacteria bacterium. GTDB lineage: Bacteria > Pseudomonadota > Gammaproteobacteria > UBA4575 > UBA4575 > UBA1858. The sequence goes on from CAXBLY010000001.1 coordinate 114,076, forward strand.
CCATTTGGCCGATACGCCCAGCAAGCACAACTTGAACTGGCTTTCTTGTATTACCGCCAGAGCAATATGGATGCAGCCATCAGCAGTGCCGATCGGTTTATCAAGCTAAATCCCCAGCATCCGAATGTCGATTATGCCTACTATATGAAAGGGCTCGCCAACTTTGACAAAAGCAAGTCATTTCTGAATTTTATACTGCCACGCAATCCATCAGACAAGGATCCTGCTCCACTGTTGGCTGCTTTTGATGTTTTCAACAACCTGATACAGAAATATCCTGACAGTGATTATGCAGATGATGCAAAGCAACGCATGATCTACTTGCGCAATGAATTAGCTGAACATGAACTTACCGTAGCAGATTTCTATATGCGCAGAGGAGCCTATGTTGCAGCAGCAAATCGCGCAAAGTATGTCATGGAAAAATATCAGGGTGCGCCATCAATGCCTCAAGCCGTTTACACCCTTGAACTTGCGTATCGACAACTGGGAATTAACGACTTGGCTTACGATACAAGAAAAGTGTATGCCGCAAACTTTCTGGACAAAGACGGCAAAGTGCTGGATCCAGCCTACGCAACCACTAAAATTAGCTGTGCCACCAATGTATGGGACAGAGTACTTGAAAAGCTCAATCTGAAAACATATTACTGCAACTAGTTTTTCAGATTTCTTTCAAATAGCGAAGCAACCCGGAAGTGATCGGGTAACGCCGATCTTTTCCAAAGGCCCTTCTGGTAATTTTAATACCTGGTGGCGCTTGCCGGCGCTTGTACTCGTTTTGAAAAACCATTTTTATGATTCGCGCTACTACTTCTTTGTCGAACCCTTGCGAAATAATCTCATCACGGCTTTTATCCTGTTCAATAAACATTTCGAGTACAGTGTCAAGCACATCATAAGGCGGCAGGCTATCCTCATCTTTTTGATCAGGGGCCAACTCCGCACTTGGCGGCCTGTCTATAATTCTGCTGGGAATTACCTTTGCCAGGGAGTTTCTATAGCGTGATAGTTTATAAACCAGTGTTTTCGGCACATCTTTTAGAGGCGCAAACCCCCCTGCCATGTCACCATACAAAGTTGCATAACCTACCGCCATTTCACTTTTATTTCCTGTTGAAATGACCATTTGACCAAATTTATTAGACAGAGACATCAGCAACACACCTCTTATGCGCGCCTGTATATTTTCTTCAGTCGTATCTTTTTGTGTTGACTCGAATAGAGACTGCAAGGAATTCTCAAATGCATTGACCAGACTATCAATTTCAATGACAGAGTAACTTACCCCAAGATTTGCAGCCAATTGCCTGGCATCTTCCAGGCTCATATCAGATGTATATTTTGACGGCATCATTACCGCATGAACTCTGTCAGCACCCAGAGCGTCCACCGCTAACACAAGTACTAGTGCAGAATCAATTCCTCCTGAAAGACCGATTAAACCGCCATTAAATCCATTCTTTTCGACGTACTCACTTAAACCGTAAACCAGTACATTATAAATAGACTCAATAGAACTTTTTACAGGACGAATCGGCGCCTTTGAAATGATATCCTGACTATCCTGACAAAACTCAATCAGATACGTGCCTGTTTCACACTCATCTGTTCTGAACAGAATATTTTGAGCTCGATCCATTGCAAATGAACCGCCATCAAATACAAGTTCATCCTGTCCACCCACCTGATTTACATAAACCACCGGCAAATCATTTTCTTCTACACGCATAGCCACCTGAGATTCCCGCTGGCTCTGTTTGCCGACATGGTAAGGGCTTGCATTTATATTAATAATCACTTGCGCTCCCGCATCCCTGCTTAAGCGCACAGGCTCTTCAGTCCAGATATCCTCACACACAGTGATACCAACCGCGACATCTTTAATATTAAACACACAAGCCTGGCTACCAGAAGAAAAATATCTCTTCTCATCAAAAACGTTATAATTTGGAAGCGCAATTTTGTAGTAATTGCCAATGATCTTGCGGTCCTGAATCACTATGGCGGCATTGAATAACTCACCATCATCTTCCCTGGGCAGGCCAAGAATCACTGAAACACCAACAGTCTCCTCCTGTATCTTCGCCAGTGCCAGTTTAATTCTTTTTAATACGTTGGACCTGAACAGTAAGTCTTCAGGCGGGTAACCAATCAGCGCAAGCTCGGTGAATACAATACAGTCCGCTTTTAACTGGTCTTTTGCATGCTTGATACTGCTTATGATTAAGTCGCCATTGCCTTCAATATCACCCACCAGAAAATTGAGCTGATTGATAACGATCTTTAGATTTGAATGAGACAAAAAAACTCCATTTATATATGACGGCTTACTTAAACTATAGTAAATGCTATACCCGTAAAACCTTGCTAAGATAGCAGACTGTTTATCACACCCGCAGGCTCCATGACTACTTCGAGCTCAAAATATCAGCATACACGTCGCAAGGACGACCATAAAGAATCACTCCAGTCCCGATCCTTACAGCTGCTTAACCTCTACCGATTAATTATTGCAAGCTTGCTGTTCAGTATTAATTTTATCGCGATTAGCTTCATTGGTCGTATAGAACCTACCCAGGCTTTTTTCTTTTTAAGTACATTTTACCTTATCTATTCAGTTGCCGCCTTCATTGTTAGCAGCAATAAATTATTAACCCTCAGCACCCAAGTTCATATTAATGTTCTTTTAGACGTAATTGCTATCTCTCTTTTTACATTAAATGCGGGAGGCGTTGACAGTGGCTGGGGAACATTAATACTGGCACCTATTGCCGGAGCCTCTCTATTGCTGCCAGGCCAAACTGCTTTATTGTTTGCTTCATATGGAACTGTTGGACTGATATTACAGGAGCTATATGGCGACTTTACAGGCATCATAAGCAGTACTTCATACACCCAGTCCGGTTTGCTGGGTGTAGCATTATTCACGACTGCCTTTCTTGCGATCTCACTCGCCAGGCGAGTTTCTGAAAGTAAAGAGCTCGCCGAAAAACGCGGGATTGACCTTGCCAATCTCTCGCAGCTGAATAACCATCTTATCAATCGCATAGAATCAGGAATTATTGTCGTTGACGATGATAATTCGATCAGGTTAATGAACCGCGCTGCTGTCACTTTACTGGGATTAAAGCCAGACACTCGCAATATAAAACTAGAAGACACCTCAGCAGATCTAGTCACTATTCACACAGCATGGCGCAATAAAAAATCACATTCACACGATAGTAAATTTCACGAGGTACCACGACATAATTTATCTCCGCTTCAGGCCCGCATTACAAAAGTAGGATCTCGCACAGAAGACAAAGGCTCTGTGATATATCTAACAGACACATCTGATTTAAATCGACACATTCAGGAAAGCAAGTTGGCCTCTCTAGGCAGGTTAACAGCCAGCATTGCACACGAAATCCGCAATCCGCTAGGTGCAATAAGTCATGCAGCTCAGCTTCTGGATGAATCCGAACGCTTATCATCTGATGATAGACGACTGGCCAATATTATTCACGACCAGACACAAAGATTAAACAAAATCATCGAAAGTGTATTAAGGTTATCTCGAAAGGATAGTGCGTCAGTTGAACAGATTCTCCTTAAGCCCTGGATAGAGAAGTTTGTTGTTGAATTCAATGAATTCAATCAGCATCGATCAGCCAGGTTTAATTTAATTTTTACTCCTGAGAATATCGACGTATACACCGACAGTAGCCATCTGCACCAGGTGCTATGGAACTTGTGTACAAATGCAGTTAAATACGCAGCAAATGATGATAATAATTTTGCTATCACCCTTTCTGCTTATACCAGCAAGGTCAATAACGTTAATTATTTAGATGTTATCGATACTGGTCCTGGTATAAAATCTGCAGAACAGGAAAAACTGTTTGAGCCTTTCTACACAACAAGTTCTACAGGAACTGGACTGGGGCTATATATCTCAAGGGAATTATGTCTCAGCTATGGCGGAGATTTAACATATTGCACCACAGACGATGGCGGTAGCTGTTTTCGCATACGCTTTGCAAATAAATAATCGCAAATTAAATAACTATGGTTAAGCATATTTTAATTGTTGACGACGAACCTGATATAAGAGAGTTATTGGAAATAACCCTTAGCAGGATGCAACTGGAACCAACCGCCGTTGCGAATGTAAAAGATGCCAAATCTGTTTTATCCAGCCAGCCAGTCGACTTGTGTTTAACAGATATGAAATTGCCGGATGGTGATGGCATCGAATTAGTCTCTCACATTCAAAATGAATACCCAAATATCCCAGTCGCCGTCATTACTGCATTTGGCAGTATGGATACCGCTATTCGAGCATTAAAAGCGGGCGCATTTGATTTTGTGTCCAAGCCTATCGATTTAAAAGCGCTGCGAAAACTGGTATCGGGCGCTCTGATGCTTTCACACAAAAACGGAGATGAATCTTCAGCTCATGAAACCCGATTAATTGGAAGTTCTAGTGAACTACAAAAACTGAATACCACCATACACAAGCTAGCGAGAAGCCAGGCACCTGTCTATATTCGTGGCGAGTCGGGCGTAGGGAAAGAACTGGTTGCCCGGGAAATTCATTTGCAGGGGCCCAGAAAAGATCAACCATTCATTCCAGTAAACTGTGGCGCCATTCCCACAGAATTAATGGAAAGCGAATTTTTTGGCCATCTAAAAGGAAGTTTCACAGGAGCTACTGGCGACAAACAGGGTTTGTTTGAAGCTGCTCAGGGAGGCACTCTCTTTCTTGATGAAGTGGCAGAGTTGCCCTTGCATATGCAGGTTAAATTATTACGCGCCATACAGGAACGTGCGATCAAACCTATTGGAAGGCAAGAAGAGATCAAGCTGGATGTACGCATCCTGAGTGCCACGCATAAAGATCTGGCACTGGAAGTAGAACAGGGCACCTTCAGACAGGATCTATTTTATCGTATCAACGTAATAGAACTGCCGGTGCCAGCACTTCGCGACAGAACTGATGATATCGCGCCATTAACCACATATATTTTAAATAAAGTAGCAGAAAACTATCAGCTTGAAAATTTGCAGATAGATAATGCAGCCATCGCTAAATTATCGAACTATTCATTTCCAGGCAACATTAGAGAGCTAGAGAACATACTGGAACGCGCCGCCACCCTTTGTGACAATGAAAAGATCACAGCAGACGATATACAGCTGCCAACTGAAGCTTCTTTATCGCCTAATTCAGACAACAGCACGATACACGATGAAGAGAAATCAAACATTTCTCTGGATCAGGACCAGCTGGAAGAGTATCTGGAAGAAAAGGAAAAAAAAGCCATTACAGCAGCGCTGGAAAAAACTCGCTGGAACAAAACTGCTGCTGCAAAATTACTGGGTATTTCATTCAGACAACTAAGGTATCGCCTGAAAAAACTTGATCTGGAGTGACAACTTCTGTCACATGTTGTCAATTTTAACCACATAAAGCTGTATCCCGACCTTTTATCAACTTTATTGAACAATACTTGCTTTCAATAAGGTATTGTTTCGCATGGATTAATTCAAGCATCAAGCCAATTGGCACGATAACTGAATAAATCTTAGCTCAAGATTGAACATCAATCTGCCAGTTTCCGGAGTTCAGGGTAATCCAAAGAGCGCAGGGAAGCGTACGGTATGAAAAACGTAATTTAACTAAATACTCGTCATGAGGAGTTTTAAATGAAAAAAGTACAACAAGGTTTTACTCTGATCGAATTAATGATCGTGGTAGCAATTATCGGTATTCTTGCTGCAGTAGCATTGCCTGCATATCAGGACTACACAATTCGCGCTAGAATGGCTGAGCCACTAGGCTTTATCGCTCAAATGAAAACATCAGTATCTGAATGCCTTCTTAGCACTGGCTCCGTTTCACGCTGTAACACTGCAACTCTAGCTGGAATTGATCCAACAGCTATCGCGCTTGGATCGTCGTATGTTTCAGCTGTAACAGTAAGTGGACAATCAGTAATTTCACTAACTCCAGCTTGGGGAAGGCTTGGAACTACTAGCGCGTCTGGCAATCTCGTCTTTACACCAAATACCGCTAATTTAACTGGTGGTGTCTCTTGGGCATGTACTGTAGGAAGCCCAACTGCAAATAAATACGTACCTGCTGAGTGTAGATAATTACAGTATCAATAAATCTTCACAACTTAATTCATGTAGCCAAAAGGCGTAGCTAATTACTACGCCTTTTTCTTTTTCATCGTCTATGTAATTATGCAATGCATTTTTCAATAAAGAATACCCCCCTAATCATTGCGGTCATATCAGTTTTAACATTCATAATATACCTTCCTTCAATACATGGCGATTTCATTCACGATGATCGCCCCAATCTAGTTTTCAATGATAGAGTTCAGATTGACACACTCACTATTGATTCATTAAAAAATGCAGCAACTTCATCAAGTGCGGGTACACTACTGCGACCTATTAGCATGGGTTCTTTTGCTTTAAATTATTACTTCTTTGGCGATAGTCCTTTATCCTTCAAAATATCCAACGTCATATTACACATTCTTACTGGCATTTTAGTCTTTTTAGTCATCCATCAGATTCAATCGATATTGAACAATAATAAAGATGTATGTTCAACGTATTGGTTTGCTGTTGTTGTCTCAGTTCTTTGGTTAGTTCACCCACTGCACGTCAGCACTGTTGCATACGTAGTACAAAGGATGGCTATCTTATCTACATTTTTTAGCTTATTAGCAATGCTTTTCTATATTGTTGGCAGAACAAAAATAATCAGTAACACAAATTCTGGTTGGCTTTATTTTACCTTATGTATTTTTTCAATTTTATTAGGCATTTACTCTAAAGAAAACGCAGTTCTAACACCAATATTTATTCTACTTATTGAAGCGATTATTTTCTATCCTCAAACGAGCTCAGAGACCTATAAAAAACTATCAAAATTTTCAATCACTATCTTTGCCACATTAGTTACGATATTATTATTGATATATCGAAATGATATAAGCACTTATCTATCGAATTGGTACTACACAACACGCGAGTTCAACATAAGCGAAAGACTCTATACTCAAGCCAGAGTTATTATTTACTATATCAAATGGCTAGTACTGCCTAATATCCAAGAACTCGGCCTATTTCATGACGACATCCCATTATCACAGTCGCTCATTTCTCCAATAACAACTTTACTAAGCATTATAACTATTGGAGTTCTCCTGTTAGTAAGCCTGATGATTAGAAGGACCATGCCTCTTTTATCTCTAGGGATAGGTTGGTTTTTTATTGGTCATATATTAGAGTCAACCATCATCCCACTAGAAATGATCTACGAACATAGAAATTATTTACCATCAATTGGCTTGATCTTTGCCGTCACTAGCTTATTTAGCAGTATATTAAGCAATCAAAGCAAACTTAAACATTACACCTCCTACATTGCAATTATTGTAGTCGCTATTTTTAGCTTAATTACTTCTTTCCGCACGAACCAGTGGTCGGACTCTACAAATTTTTCTTACTTTGAAGTTCAGCACCACCCTAAATCGCTTAGAGCCAATCATTCTCTAGGCATGGAATATAAAAGCATGGTTGCAGCTGGATATCTCAAATATAAAGATGAAGCTTACATGTATCTAGAAAAAGCATCAGAGCTAGGGAATAAAAGACTTTATTCGGAAGCAGCCTTAATAGCATTAGCTGAAAGCTTAAATGAGCCCGCCAAGCCTGAGTGGATTGATAGAATGATAATTAAATTATCCACTCCAGTACCGCGGATAGACGATGTAGAGTTACTCAAAACAATTACCTCTTGCACTAACCATGCGTGTATATTACCAACGGATGCTGCCGAACTATTATTCAATGCGCTTGAGTCCAATCCAAAACTGATATTAAACAAATCGACTCATGCCAAATACCATTCAGCGAGAGCAAATTTTATTCTTCAGCATGGCATTGATACTGAAGAGGCAGAATATCACCTCAAAGCAGCTATTAACCTCGACCCCAATGTAATTCAGTATTATGTTGATTATGTAAATTTACTGCTAGCACTGAAGCAGCCTAAAGCAGCTCTAACTTATGTCAATCAAGCCAAAGAAAAAAACAGAATACTTGAAAATATCCAACTACTTACTGAGTTGGAGAAAGTTGTCAACTCAAAAATTAACAATTACTCAAAAATCCAATTCCAATAAAAAACTGATAAATTTTTAAATAAATTATACTATCAACCTTTGATCCAACTATATATTTAAAACAATGACATCGGACTTTTCAATCGTTATTCCTGCCAAAAATGAAGGCGAAAATTTAGAGAAGCTACTCCCTAAACTTCGCACTATTTATCCAGACATACAAATCATTATAGTAGATGATGGATCAACAGATAATACAAAAAAAGTAGCCATAAGATATACATCCAATGTAATCACTCATCCATATAGCATGGGTAATGGCGCTGCAATTAAGTCTGGTGCTAGAGCAAGTACTACAAAATATATAATTTTCATGGATGCTGATGGACAGCACGACCCAATTTACATACAAGAACTAATAGATAAAATCAATACTGGATACGACATGGTGGTGGGCGCTAGGACGTTAAAATCTCAGGCGAATATATTCAGAAGTATTGGCAATAGAACTTACAACTACATTGCAACAAAAGTTACAGGTCACAAAATCGAGGACTTAACCTCAGGCTTCAGAGTAGTACATAAGGATCTATTCAACAGATTTCTTTATTTGCTGCCAAATGGGTTCTCTTATCCTACAACAATTACAATGGCGTTCTTTAGAAGTGGGTTTTCTGTTTCTTATTTACCCATTGTAGCTCACAAGCGCGTTGGCAAAAGTCATATAAACATACTCAGAGATGGTCTAAGATTTTTTGTTATCATCATAAAGATAGCGTCATTATACTCACCGCTAAAAGTATTCACACCCGTTGCATTATTTACAACTTTCCTGGGTTTGATTAATTACGCATACACTTACATATCAGCCGAGAGATTTACAAATATGAGCACGCTGCTACTAATAGTCTCGATCCTTATCTTTATGCTTGGATTACTTGCCGAACAAATCACCGTTCTAACTTACGCCGCTAGTGAACGAAGAAAAACTGACGCATAATACCAACACAACATGTACAGAAATATAAAAAAAATTATATTCTCAGTTGTTTTATGCATTTATATCTTGCTAATACTCAAGCATCAAACCCAACTTATTGCTGCGGCAACGAATTACTATTACACTATAATTCTGGCGACTTTATTATCTATAATAGGTATAACCATACAAGCAATAAACTACATTCAAATCCTCAACAGAAAGCAGCTATTACAAACTTTGCCAACCATTAGAATATGGTCAATTTCAAATCTCACCAATTACATCGCCCCATTTCAACCAGGCTTGCTAGTTCGCGCAAAATATTTTAAGCACTTAGGTATCGATTACATTGATTCGTCTATGGCTGTTATCAAGCAGATTCATTATAATTTCTGGGTGGCTATAGGCTTGATTTCATTAACGTTACCTTCCGACAATTCAACCTTCATTTTCTGCAAATATTTTCTAGCTGGAATATTTTTCATCTGGCTATTCTTGTTAGCACCATTAAAAAATATTATTGGTAAAATAACAAATCATCGATTCAGTTTTTTTATAAATAATTTTTTCAGCAAACCCACACTTTTGCAGGCGGGACTATGCACTCTCCACTACTTTGTGGTTAGCTATTTATTTTATTTCATACTCACAGAATTTGGTCTTGAGGTTTCATTCAACGATACAGTGCTACTTTCAACAGCACTAGTTTTATCCTCGCTCGTATCTATCACACCCAACAATTTAGGAGTACAGGAAATAATTATTGGGTTATTTGTTCATGCTGCAAGCGCAGCTAATTTCGAATACATCACACTTCCATTTATCGTTCGACTGTCTCATATAATCGCATGCACAATAATTCTATCACTCACTCATAAGAGGCAACACTCAAACTAAAGCACCTTTAAATCACTTACTCAACAAAGTCAAATGCTTCACTATTTCAGCACTTGGGTACACATCAGGAAGTTTCTTAAGCCGCCAATCACATACCAATCGCTTCTTCACGAAATTCAAAATAACATCCTCGTTATAATTTGAAATTACAACATTACTCCCAAGGCCTTCGTTTCTCTCAGTTTTTTCTCGAAACAAGAGACATGGAAGCCCCATATGATATGCTTCTTCTTGATTGCTCCCTCCATCTGTAATTAAAAATTTTGAACTGGCCAATACGCTGGTAAAAGTAACATAATCCATTCTAGCTTTTAATTCGATATTCTTATGTCTAGCTAGCTTTTCATACCAGCCAGATGCTTGAAGCTTATTTTTAGTTACTGGGTGTAATATAAATTTTAATGTGAGCATATCAGCAATGCTTATCAGCATACTCATCATATGTTTAAATTTTGTTGGGTTTGATAAATTTTCATGACGGTGCAAAGAGACGACTGCATACGTTTTTTTATACTCTGATAATTTCATTTGAGCTATTGAATATCTCAGCGAATCCAGAATCGTGTTCTCTTTCGTATTAATCAATATTGATCCTTTCTTGACAGACCTTAAATTCTTTAAAGCCCAATCGCTACTACAATAGTGAACATCCGATAATCGCGATACTATCACTCTTATAAGCTCTTCAGGGAAAGGGTTAAAGAAATTAAACGACCTCAATCCTGCCTCAATATGCGCAACGGGAATCCCATACATCCATCCAAGAACAGTACCGAACAGCGTGGACAATGTGTCCCCATGCACTACAAGAACAGAAGTATCGTTTTTAAAATATTTTCTTCTTCTCACCGCTTTAATCGCAAAATAGAGCCAAGTGATTAATTTCATTTGTGTATCTGACTCACCATTTTCAACTAAAATATCATCAGCAGATCTAATGCCAAATGAATCTATCAGGTCGCCCATAGTTTCTGCATGTTGTCCGGTCAACACAAACCGGTATGGCACTTCCTTATCTCTTAGCTCCCTGATAATCGGAGCCATCTTAACAAGCTGCGCTTTAGTGCCTATTAGCACTGTTATCATTTATATTCCTTTTTTCCTCACGCTAAAATGCTATTTTGTACCAAACACTAAATGCTTTGCGTACAGATAATTAAAGCATAACGCTGCAACTGAACCTGCAACAAATGCAATTTGAACACCCCATTCCAGTAAAGCCAAATAATATAAAAACATTTCAAAAACTAGAAAATTGATCATCAAACCTTTTACTTGTCCTAATATATATAATATATACCTCTTAGACTTACCAGGAAATGTATACCTCTTATTAAAATAATAAGTTATATTTACTGCTATAGAGAATGCGAATAATCTTGATATATGCTCATTCAATAAATTTCTAATGATGAAATACGAACTCGCATCAGCTGCAAATCCCACTAAACCTACAATAAAAAAGAGCACAAATACTCTCATCTCATAGAAATGAATGACAACTTCTTAATTTCACGTCTACTTTTAGATATCGCACTAAGTATCAATCCTGAAAATCCAAACATAAAACTAACTATCATCATTCCACTAGCCAATATAGCCGACGGGAATTTTGGCACTAACCCAGTACGCAAAAATTCGGTCACAACTGGTATCCCTACTAGTAACGACAGAATAAATAATAACGAAGCAACAAGGCCATATATTATTTTAGGCTTATGGTCTTTAAATAACTTAAATACTGTCCACCCTATGCGCAAACCATCACTAACAGTATTTAGCTTGCTCTCCGATCCATCAATTCTTTCTAAGTACTCAATTGGATATTCAACAACATTAGCATCAACTTCGATAGCATGGATTGACATCGCAGTTTCCACTTCAAATCCTTCAGCAAACAAAGGTATAGACTTTACAAATCTTCTTGAAAGCACTCTATACCCAGATAAAAGATCATTAATGTTTGAGCCAAATAAATAATTAACTGCGCCCGTTAAAATTTTATTACCTGCAAAATGCCCTGATCGGCTGCCGCTATTCTCATACGTAATCATCCTATCCCCAATAACTATATCTGCATTCATATCCACGATTACACCAAGCATTTCACTGGCATAATGCGCAGGATAAGTTCCATCACCATCAACCATAATATAGTAATCTGCCTCTATATCTCTAAACATAGCTCTTACTACGTTTCCTTTACCGCGTTGGCTAACATTATGAACTTGTGCTCCCGCGTGACTTGCGACTTCTCTAGTATCATCCAATGAAGCATTATCAAATACATGTATTTCAGCATCAGGCAATACCGATTTAAAGTCTGATACCACTTTTCCAATTGCTGATGCTTCATTAAAACAGGGAATAATTACACAGACATTCATTGCTTACCTCCTTTTCTAGCCACCAGACATACAAGTTCCTTAATTGCGAAGACGCTAAATAAAATAGCAAATAATTTAAAAGGTATTCCATACCTAGGAAATGGTGCAATTATCATATGTATTAGCACGACATAAGTTAAAAACATCGAAAGTATTATCCAGAATTGAGAAAATCTAATCTTCCCAAGTACTGATGATATAGCTACAAACAGAGAAGCAGCTAACCCTAGCCACACCCAAAAACCATGTATTAAATGATTAACCGAACGAATGAACTTCATATCAACCAATTCTATAAATGGGGATTTAATTACCGGATATATATAAATGTCACCTTGCCCTGCGATGATACTCCATTGCCATAGATAAGCCTGTTTGCCAATGACATACCAGTGAAGATACTCATTAAGAGATTGATTCGCCCTCTCCCATATTAGCGATAAAGCCGATATAATCCCATTGTAATATTCTTGCTGCAATGGGTCGAATCGATATGGAAATCCAAATGTTTCTGGATCACTGTTATACATAAATGATGGATAACTTCCGTGGAAGATGGCATTTATTGTTAATGTTGGATCAGACATACTGCCGATAGAAATTAGATTCCGAACATTCCATAGCACCAGTGGCAGCCATGACACCAGTGTGAATAATGCGGCTTTTTTAAAGTTTTCACGCGCTAATATAACGCTTATAAGCAATAAAAATACAGGGAAATATTGAATAACTGGTTTAATTAGTATCGTTATTCCAAATAATATCGCTACTAAAATTAATCCCGGATAGGACATCTTTTCTGATTTAGACTGCTCCCATAAAAGGCAAATCAAAATTGCCAACGCGCTAATAAATATTGATTCTGACAAGTAATATGTATTAACTGTCACGAAATGCGGAAATGTCCATAACAAAAAGACTGCTGGTACACTCCAAACAATTCCAAAAATTTTTATTACTGCAGCTGTCAAAAATGAAAAACAGATTATTTGCACTACTGTTTGCGCAATAATAGTTGCCTCAACAGTCTCCTTCTTGTTATCAGTTACAAATATTGACGCAAAAAAAGGATAGCCAGGGCTCCTTAAAGCATCGGGAGTCAACTCATTTAAGTTATTATTTACACTCTGCCTAGAAAATATATGGTATTTTGAGATGTTTGTAGCATAATTGAAGTAATCCTTTGCATCCGCTCTAATCGGAACATAAACTTCGGTGTTCACAACTGTTGCATATCTCAAATGCAACCCATAAGTTAAAATTATAGCCACAAAAATCCAGGCAACCCTAATGTAATAGCTTTTATATTCTTTTGTTTGATAGACCATAATTATCTCGAAGAAATTGAACTGAATTACATTCAGCAGGGTGTTTAAGCAATCTAACCAAAACAATTACTACCCAACTGCTTGCAAACTTACTTTTAATAGCAAAATTTAAACTAAAAAATCACTATTTATGTCACTTCTAAGTGTATAATTTTAAGTGAGTTGTACAGTTTTTTTGCCCACGTAGTCTGAAATCTTCATTGCTCTGTCGGCATAAAAGCTGCGCGCCATTGACTTAACTATATAATAGCCAAGTAAATTTGCTAAAACTCCCTTAAAATTAACAACATGGCCACACCAGCATCATCAGTTCGTATTGGCGGCTTAGCTCTTAGGCTTATCAATGATGGACTCATTTCTGAAGACGACGCGTCTAAAGCGCAACAAAAAGCTCGCGAAGATCAAATTTCACTTGCGAGCTATTTAGTCAAAAACGACTATGTACGGGCTAGTGAGCTTGCCAGCTGCGCATCGTTGGAGTTTGGCATCCCTCTACTGGATTTGAATGTTCTGGATCTTGACTCTATTCCAATCAGTCTTGTGCCAGAAAAGCTAATCCGTCAGCATCACGCGCTACCCATCCAAAAGCGTGGTAACCGACTGTTTGTAGCCATTTCAGATCCCATGAATCTGGTGGCCCTGGATGAATTCAAATTTAATACAGGAATCTCAACCGAACCAGTATTAGTCGAAGAAGACAAATTAGGCAAGATCCTGGATAAAGCGCTTGAGATGGGTGACACATCCATGTCGATGGATGGGCTCTTGGACGATGACCTGGATAATCTCGAGTTTTCTGACTCTGAAGAAGCACCTGGAGATGATGCAAGCGAATCCGACATTGATGACACGCCTATAGTACGATTTGTACATAAGGTATTACTCGATGCCATTAATAAAAAGGCCTCTGACATCCATTTTGAACCCTATGAGCGTACATTTCGCGTGAGATTCAGAATTGATGGAATTTTAGAGGAAATAGCCAGCCCACCTATTACTCTTGGCCCCAGGATCAGCGCGCGCCTGAAAGTGATGTCACGGCTGGATATTTCTGAGCGGCGCGTCCCTCAGGACGGCAGAATAAAAATGCAGCTCTCCAAGAAACGCGCTATCGATTTTCGTGTTAACACATGCCCTACTCTATTTGGAGAGAAGATTGTTCTGCGTATACTAGACCCGAGCAGCGCTATGCTTGGTATTGACGTATTGGGCTACGAAGAAGACCAAAAACAGCTCTATCTGAATGCGCTGGCAAAACCTTATGGCATGATACTGGTCACCGGACCAACCGGATCAGGTAAAACGGTATCGCTCTATACTGGTTTAAACATCTTAAACACACCTGACAGAAATATCTCGACGGCTGAAGATCCTGCAGAAATTAATATGCCTGGTGTAAATCAGGTTAACGTCAGGCCAAAAGTCGGTCTGACATTTGCCTCCGCCTTGAGAGCGTTCCTGAGACAGGATCCAGATGTCATCATGGTTGGTGAGATTCGGGATCTGGAAACAGCTGAAATTGCCATTAAAGCCGCACAAACCGGCCACCTGGTTTTATCCACACTGCACACAAACGATGCGCCACAAACATTAACGCGACTCGCGAATATGGGAGTGCCTCCATTCAACATTGCTTCGGCAGTCTCTCTGATCATCGCACAAAGACTGGCAAGAAAGTTGTGTGATCATTGCAAAACTGTTGACGACATCCCCCAGGAAGCATTACTGGAGGAAGGATTTCAGAAAAGTGATCTGAAAAATCTGACCATTTATAAGGCAGTCGGTTGTGATCAATGCACAAACGGGTATAAAGGACGCGTGGGCATATACCAGGTTATGCCGGTATCTGAAGCTATGGGTCGAATAATTATGGAAGGTGGCAATTCCTTGCAACTTGCAGATCAAGCGGCAAAAGAGGGCGTTGCTGACCTGAGGCTTTCAGGATTAAAGAAAGTAAAAGACGGGATTATTAGTCTCGAAGAAGTGAACAGGGTAACCAAGGATTAAGCTATGGCAGCAACCAATGCAATTACTTTTGTATGGGAAGGAATGGACCGAAAGGGCTCCAAAGTTAAAGGTGAGTCACAGGCATCCAGTGAAATTCTGTTAAAGGCTGATCTACGCCGCCAGGGCATCAATCCACTCAAAGTAAAGAAAAAGCCTAAATCACTATTTGGAAGCAGTGGCAAGAAAATTATACCGAAAGATATTGCCATATTTGCTCGGCAGCTAGCCACCATGATGACCGCTGGCGTACCGCTGGTACAATCTTTTGAAATTATCGGCCGTGGTCATGAAAATCCTAATATGCAGGACCTTGTTCTGAGCATTAAGTCAGATGTAGAAGGTGGTACCAGCCTGGCTGATGCACTGGAAAAAAAGCCCAAGTATTTTGACGCACTTTTCTGCAGTCTCGTAGGTGCGGGCGAACAATCCGGTGCTTTAGAGTCACTGTTAGACAAAATTGCCACCTACAAAGAGAAAACAGAAGAGCTCAAAGCAAAAGTCAAAAAAGCCTTGTTTTACCCGACGGCTGTTTTAGTAGTTGCCTTTATAGTGATGTCTATCCTGTTGATATTTGTAGTGCCGCAATTTGAGTCGATTTTTAAAGGGTTTGGTGCAGACCTGCCTGCTTTTACACAAATGGTAATTGGTCTGTCAGACTTTTTCCAGGAATTCTGGTGGCTTGTATTCCTGGGCATCGGTGGTGCTATTTTTGGATTTAAAGTAGCAAAACAGCGCTCTCCAAAAATGCGCAGATGGCTGGATATTATTTCATTAAAGATTCCCGTTGTAGGCGGAATATTGGAAAAATCCGCCATTGCCAGATTTGCCCGCACGTTAGCCACCATGTTTGCGGCGGGTGTACCCTTAGTGGAAGCGATGGACTCCGTCGCGGGAGCCACCGGCAATGCGCTTTTTTATGAAGCCACCATGAAAATGAAAGACGATGTAGCGACCGGTACTCAATTACAACAAAGCATGAAGCAAACCGGTATTTTCCCTAACATGATGGTACAGATGGTCTCAATCGGTGAAGAATCTGGTTCCTTAGATGAGATGCTAGGCAAAGTCGCGGACTTTTATGAAGCCGAGGTTGACAACCTGGTAGATGGTTTAAGCAGTTTACTTGAACCTTTAATCATGGCTGTACTCGGCGTACTAGTTGGCGGACTCGTGATTGCCATGTACCTGCCAATCTTCAAGATGGGTGCTGTTGTATAAAACAATAGCGCTAATCTGTGCAAATCATACACCTCTTAGATACCAGTCCAATTTTTCTAGTTGGATGCAGTGCTGTTCTTGGCTTACTAATCGGAAGCTTTTTAAACGTAGTCATTAATAGACTTCCCATCATGCTTGAAATTGGATGGAAAAGTGAATGCACACAATTACTTGAGCTTGAAGATCCGGGCGAAAAGACTAAAGGTACATTCAATTTAGTCACTCCGCGTTCACAATGTCCTGCTTGCAAACACACGATTAGCAGCCTGGAGAATATTCCGGTAATAAGTTATTTAATCCAAAAAGGTAAATGTCGGCACTGCGACACATCCATTTCTGCACAGTATCCTCTGGTCGAATTGTTCACTTCACTCCTGACCGGGTTTGTTGCATTTAAATTTGGCTTCGAATGGCAAACATTACTTGCCATGATTCTGGCGTGGAGTTTAGTCACGCTTGCAATGATAGATTTTAAAACAACCCTGCTGCCTGACAACATCACGCTTCCAATACTTTGGCTGGGTATTATTGCCAACTACTTTAACTTGTTTTGCTCACTGGAAGACAGCATTCTGGGCGCGATTTTTGGTTACTTATCACTGTGGCTGGTTTTCCAGACATTTAAACTGATTACCGGCAAAGAAGGCATGGGCTATGGCGATTTCAAATTGCTCGCACTGCTTGGTGCATGGCTGGGATGGCAATATTTGATTGCCATTATCCTAATATCGTCTGTCGTTGGCAGTATTATTGGTATCACTTTAATAGCAACAAAAGCCATGGGACGAGACGTACCCACACCATTTGGCCCCTACCTGGCTTTGGGTGGTATTATCTGTTTGCTATGGGGCCCACAAGTAAAATCCATACTCGGCGCATTTTAAGGTCCGTCATCATATGTTACGCATAGGGCTTACTGGTGGGATTGGCTCCGGAAAAACCACCATCAGTGACCACTTCCGTGACACCTACAATATTCCTGTGATAGATGCCGATGAAATAAGTCGCCAATTATTATCACCAACTGGAAAAGCCTATATAGAAACCGTGCGTTTATTTGGAGCTGAGTGCATTCTTGATTCTAAAAATATTGACAGGCAGTTTTTACGCAAAAAAATATTTGCAAACGATGATTTACGCATCTCACTTGAGAAGATCATCCACCCCAAGGTGCAAGCCGAGATCACCTCTCAGGTTGACATGTTTGATACAAAATACTGCTTAATCGTGATACCACTATTAATTGAGTCAAATATGCAGGCACTGGTTGATAGAATCCTGGTCATTGACACCAGCAGGCAAAATCAGCTTGATCGCGTCTCTGCAAGAGACCAGTGCAGCAAAGACCACGTAGAAGATATTGTAAATGCGCAAATGGACTCCAAAGAACGCCTCAAGTACGCGGACGATATCATCACAAACAATGGCAAACGTGAGGACTTAATCCAGCAAATAGAGCAACTTCATCAAAAATACTTGGATTTAACCATTTAGCACCTTCATAATCTTGACAATGTCTTCTTTAGTCCAGTTTGAACAACCACTTAACGAGCGTATACGGACGTTTATGCGCGTAGAACAGCTTTACGGCCGTTGCAAGTACTATATGGGACAGGAAAACGCGCTAGACAGTCACTCAGCGCTATCAGCGCTGCTTGAGCTAATGGGGCTGGTCTCTCGTGGAGATCTGAAAAGAGAGTTAATGAAAGAGGTAAAAAGACAGCTTACCAATCTCCAGCAACTACATAGCATTCCAAGCCTGGACCAGGACAAATTAGACAAAATCATTTCTGAACATTCAGAATTAATTAACGAGCTAGACAATCAGCCAGGACAACTAGTTACACACCTAAAAGATAATGACTTTATCAATAGCATTAAACAACGTGCCGCCATACCTGGCGGGACATGTGACTTTGACTTGCCCGCGTATCACTATTGGCTAACACAGCCTTCAGCCCGGCGTGAAGAAATCATTCAGGCATGGCTTCAACCTTTTGATGTCGTATACAAAACGGTAGTGCATTGCCTGCAGTTAATAAGAAGCAGTTCAGAAATTGAAAGTTGCACAGCATTAAATGGTTTCTACCAGAGGAATCTGGACCAGAGTCAGTCTAATCAACTGATACGCGTTATGGTGAATATTAATGATCAGTGCTTTCCGGAAATCAGTGCAGGTAAACATAGATTTTCCATACGCTTTTTAGCGCAAGCCAATCCTAACAAGTACCCAAAACAGGTCGAACGGGATATTGAGTTTAAAATTGCTTGTTGTGCTTTTTAATTTATAAATGCACGAATTGCCGCTATACCTTGTGCGCCATGCACATTAGCATTTTTACAGTCATCCAGGCTCAAACCACCCAGTGCATAAACAGGTACTCTGGCGATAAAACATAATTGACTAAATCGGCTCCAGCCAATTGCCTGCACATCAACATGGCTTTGCGTTGGATTCACAGGCCCAATCAAGATACAGCGCACTCCAACTTTATTCGCCATTGCGACTTCTTTCTCGTTATGACAGGAAGCTGAAAAGCATTCTATACTTTTGTATTCGAGCGGGTGATGGTATATGTCAGACAGTCGTCGACTATTAAGATGAATACCATGCGCTTCAACTTCCAATGCCCAGACTGGATCACAATTGCATATTAGTTTTGCATCGTACTCCACACACAATTTTTTTAACTGTTTCGCGTGCGAGATATACGTTTCTTTATTTTCTTTGCAGGCGCGATACTGAATCTGTGAGATACCTTTTTCTAGCTGCTTTCTAGCAACAGAAAATAACTGGTCACGCAGGACATCCTGATCTGCAATCATGTATTTAGCCGGCATACTTAAAGCATCCAGCATCGAGGAGTTGGCTGCCGGAAAGTTTAGCAAAGGCAATTGGGCCTTAGACACCCACTGTAACTGTTGCTTTTCTACAGGCCTTACCTGACCCGAAAACCCGGTAACTTTAAATACCTGAAAGTGTAGGCACCTGTCTTCATATTGATGCTGAAATTCGAAAATTCTGGACATTGCATGTGCGCGAATACCGATCTCTTCATACAATTCTCTTCTCAATGCAAGCTTGAATGATTCGCACCTGGATACCTTGCCGCCTGGAAATTCCCAGCACCCTTCCAGATGAGTGCCCGGTTTTCGCTTTCCTACCAGTATTTGCTGTTGTTCATTTTCAACAACGCCTATACAGATACGTTGCGTGATCATAAGTTAACGATAAGCGATACAAACAGATATAGACTAACTGCGATAATCAGCATTAATACTTACATATTCATGCGTTAAATCAGTCGTCCAAACTGTGTGTTGCACATCACCCAAATTGAGTTGAATCTTAATTTCAATCTCATCGGCCTGCATTGCTTGCTTTCCGGCTTGTTCAGTATAGTTCGCAGTCAGCTCGCCTCTTTCCATAATTGATACACCATTGATCGACAAACTCGCGTCGGATAATTGCAGATCCGAATCGTCACATTTTCCTGCCGCCGCCATAATACGGCCCCAGTTTGGATCACTGGCAGACAATGCTGTTTTGACCAGAGGCGAATTTGCCACTGAGTACGCAACAGCTTTTGCCTGCTTTAAATGGCTTGCTTTTTCAATACAGACAGTCACAAATTTTGTAGCCCCTTCACCATCACGCACAATAGCCTGAGCCAGCATTCTCATCACCCAGCACAAAGCGTGCTTAAATTGATCCTGCTCTTCTGAAGTTAAAGTTTCATAGCTTGTTTGCGACTTACCGGTTGCGATCAGCACACAGGCGTCATTCGTAGAAGTATCACTATCAACGGTTATTGCATTAAATGACTGACTGACAGACTGGGTTAGTAACGTTTGCAATATTTTATTGGGCACTTCCATATCTGTGGCCACGTATGACAGCATGGTAGCCATATTCGGCTGTATCATCCCCGAGCCTTTAGCAATTCCGGTAATCGCTATATCCTTTCCGGCAATATTTATCTTTTTGCTATAGGCTTTTGACACAGTATCTGTTGTCATAATCGCTTTGGCTGCAGGTATCCAGTTGTCTTCAGACATGTTTTCCGCCAGCGCTGGCAATTTTGTTTCAATCTTGCTGGCATCAAGCACCTGACCTATCACACCCGTTGAAAATGGTAATACCTGTTGTGGCTTAACATTCGTAAACTCAGCAACCGCTTTTGTCGTTGCTACAGCAGCATTCATACCTTGCTGGCCTGTGCCCGCATTAGCGTTACCCGCATTAATTATCAGATAATGCGGCACACACACTTTAAGATGGTTCACGGATAATATGACAGGCGCAGCACAGAATTTATTTTGAGTAAATACTGCAGCAACATTTGACTGCGGCGCAATTTCGATTAAAACAACGTCGTCACGACCAGCATACCTGATGCCCGCACTAGCAGTCGCCAGACGAACACCCTCAATATTGTGTACATGCGTGGGCTCAATCAGATTAACTGCCATATTGGAACCTCGAATACTGAAAAGTTAAGACAACTTCCCGTGACAATGTTTATATTTCTTCCCGGAACCACATGGGCATTGTTCATTTCGACCTACTTTTTTATCTGCACGTACAACCGTATCTGGTTTGGGCGCACCTGCGGACTGTTCAGCATTTGGCGCCGCTTCTCCAGGGTGGAGAATATCCGCAGCCTGCTCGTGCTGAAGCTGTAAATCTTCAGTATCGGCTGTATTGGCATGCACAATTGGTGTCACCTCCTCAGGTGACTGAAACCTCACATGGCATAAAAAAGAAACGGTGTCCTGTTTGATTTCTTCAAGCATTTGCTGAAACATTTCAAAGGCTTCCCGCTTGTACTCCTGTTTAGGATTTTTTTGTGCATATCCACGCAAGCCAATACTCTGTCTCAGGTAGTCCATCGCCGCCAGATGTTCTTTCCATTTAGTATCCAGCACCTGCAACATGACGTCTTTTTCCAGCTTGTGCATCATTTCGTCGCCCAGCAATTGCTGTTTCTCGACGAGCAGATTTTTTACCGCAGCATGAATGCGTTCACGTAATGGCTCCTCATACAAATGATCATCACGATCCAGCCATTCCTGTATGGGCAATTCGACATTCACTTCTTTCTGCAGTGTCTTTTCAAGGCCGTCCACATCCCACTGCTCCGGCATACTGTTTGGCGCAATGTAATTGTTAATAATATTAGTGACAACATCAAAGCGAATATCTTCAATATTCTCGGATATTACTTCAGCGCTCATTAATTCACTTCGCTGTTCGTAAATCACCTTGCGCTGATCATTGGCTACATCATCGTACTCAAGCAGATTCTTGCGAATATCAAAGTTGTGTGACTCTACTTTACGTTGAGCATTTTCGATCGCTTTCGATACCCACGGGTGCTCAATGGATTCGCCTTTTTCCATCCCCAGTTTCTGCATCAGGGTACGCACACGATCGGATGCAAAAATACGCATCAGATTGTCTTCCAAAGACAGATAAAAGCGACTTGAACCTGGATCACCTTGTCGACCGGCGCGACCACGCAATTGATTGTCTATACGTCTGGACTCATGTCTCTCAGTACCAATAATATGCAGCCCACCTGCTTTCAATACTTCTTCATGGTGTCGTTGCCAGTTCGCTTTTACTTCCTCTATTTGACTGGTTTCAGGCGCTTCTCCCAGTTCTGCAATCTCGGCATCCAGATTTCCACCCAATACAATATCAGTCCCTCTACCGGCCATGTTGGTTGCAATGGTTACAGCACCTGTTTTACCTGCCTGTACGATAATTTGTGATTCTGACGCATGATGCTTTGCATTCAGTACCTGATGTTCCACTTTTGCATCGTTAAGCAACCTCGAAAGATGTTCAGATGCTTCGATAGAGGCGGTACCGACCAATACTGGCTGACCTCTTTGCACACAGTCTTTAACATCTTCAATGATGGCGTCGTACTTTTCCTGCAAGGTCAGGTATACAAGATCCCCACGGTCGTCTCGTGCCATTTCTCTATGGGTCGGAACAACAACTACCTCTAAACCGTAGATTGACTGAAATTCAAACGCCTCAGTATCTGCAGTACCCGTCATTCCACTTAACTTTTCATATAAGCGAAAATAATTCTGAAAAGTAATGGAGGCTAATGTTTGATTTTCATTTTGAATTTTAACCCCTTCTTTCGCTTCGACAGCTTGGTGAAGCCCCTCTGACCAACGTCTTCCCGGCATAGTACGACCAGTAAATTCATCAACAATAATTACCTCTCCATTACGGACAATGTAATCGACATTCTTTTGGAATAAGACATTGGCGCGTAAGGAAGCATTGATATGATGAAGCAGGCTGATATTTGCAACATCGTACAGTGAATCATCTTCGGCTAATAAGCCCGCTTCGGTCAGCAGGTCTTCTATGTGCTGGTGACCCTCCTCACTAAGAAAAACCTGTTTGGATTTTTCATCGATAAAATAATCACCTTCACTGTCTTCTGATGCCTGCCGTATGAGGTCTGGAACAATTTTATCGACTTTCATGTATAACTCTGAGCTGTCATCAGTAGGACCAGAGATAATCAAAGGTGTCCTTGCCTCATCAATCAAAATTGAATCGACTTCATCAACCACAGCAAAATATAAATCACGCTGTGCGCACTGCTCTGCAGAAAACTTCATATTGTCTCGCAGATAATCAAAACCAAATTCGTTGTTTGTTCCATAGGTGATATCCGCCGCGTAAGCTGCTTTACGCTCCTCATCATTCATTCCACCTACAATTACACCAACACTCAGGCCAAGAAAGTTATATAACCTGCCCATCCATTCGGCATCACGTTTTGCCAGATAATCGTTGACGGTAATTACATGAACACTTTTCCCTACCAGGGCATTCAGATAAACCGGTAATGTCGCAACGAATGTTTTCCCCTCACCGGTTCTCATTTCAGCAATATTGCCATCATTAAGTACCATGCCACCGATTAACTGCACATCGAAATGTCTCATTCCTAACACACGCTGACCCGCTTCACGCACAACTGCAAATGCTTCCGGCAGCAATGCATCCAGCTCAGCCCCGTCTCGCAGCCTGTCTTTTAGTTCCTGGGTTTTTTGCGTCAACTGCGAGTCACTCAAGCTGTGAATCGACTCTTCCAATTGATTTATTTGCGATACAAGTTTGTTATAGCGAGACAGTACACGTTGGTTTCGACTACCAAAGACTTTTTTTGCGAGCTTTCCGATCATTTTAAAGTTTAGACAATTAAGTGAAGGTTTAAGTTAGATAATGTGGGGTTATTCCAGGTGGCTTTCAATGCATTATTATAAAGAAATAACGCCAGATTGAAGACGCCAGTGTGTATATTGAATAGGTATCGCGGCTTTAGCAACTGATTACAGAAGAAAAAGCGACACTAAATTTGGGTTGGAACAGGACTATTTGACTTGTTTAGAGCGGATAAATTTCATTGGATCAACACGCGCACCATTCTTAAGCACTTCAAAGTGAACGTGGGGGCCTGTTGACCTTCCGGTACTGCCCATTTTTGCAATTACCTGGCCTTTTTTTACAGTTTGGCCAACTTTGACTGATAGTTGATCATTGTGACCATAGCGTGTGACATAGCCATTACCATGGTCGATTTCCACCAGGTTGCCGTAACCAGATTTGTCTTCAGCTTCTGTGACAACACCACCAGCCACTGAAATCACGTTCGAATAGTATTTGCCTGCAAAATCGACACCGCGATGGAATTCCTGTTTGCCTGAAAAAGGGTCTGCTCGTTTACCAAAATGGGATGATATCCAGCCCTTCTCGATAGGACGGCCTTGAGGATACACCTCATCCCTTAAATTCCTGTCTGTCAGCATGACATCCAGTGTATGCAATTTATTTTCCTGACTTTGTAACTGCGAAGAGATGGTTGCCAGCGTTTCTTCCATGCTTGCCAAGATATCCTGATTCGACTCATCACTATAGGTATCAGGCCCCCCAAAACCGGGCGGCTGGGCAAAATCGATTTCCAGATCATCTAACTCTGCCATGTTCATTAATTTGTTACCCAGCGCATCCAGTCGATTGATATGTGCTTGATAATACGCAATTTTCTGAGTCAGGGCTTCTATATTTGCATCACTTTTGAGGCGTACTAGCTCAAGTTGATCCTGCTGACGTTTAATATCGTACTTCCAGTCTTCAACTATGTCCTGATGACCATAACGGACTCCTAACCAATAACCTGCTGCCAGGAAGGATGCCAGTAAAGCAATGGCTATAACTATCACAGATAGATATTGTTCTGGGCTAAAGTAGCGTACGCTATATAGCCGGTTCCCAGAGCGCGGTAGAATGGTTAATTTCATGATTTTTCGGTTAAATTTAATTATGTCAACGATATACCATACTTATAATTATAACTTGGTTTCCCCCAGGTAGATATCAGGTAAACATGATGAAATCCCCAATGCGCCCGATACATTCCCTGATTGACTCAAAACTGTTAAATCGAACACAAATTGTACAGTCTTTGACAAATAGTCTGCATAGCCGCCTTTCATCAGAGCTACGACAGCATTGCTGGGTCATTGATATTATCGGCAATACTTTAGTATTAATTACCGATAATGCCGACAGAGCAACAACATTACGCTATCAGCAACATGAGCTGCTGAAACAGGTCAATGAGGAATTTTCCGGGTCGCTGGAGGTTCCTGTAAGGCGTATGAAAGTTAAAATTGATAGTCATTTATCCACTCTATCCCATACGACTCATTCTTCTGACTGCCGAACAGTATCAGAATTATCTAATGCGAAAAATCACTGTCGTCAGATGCTGTCCTACTTGAAAGATAACTAGATTTACTAGGCAGCTGTTGCTCGTGCAGTTTCTGCGTAAAGAATCGGCACATCATTAGAATGCTCCTCAAAAGTCACTTCCTCCCAGGCGGTAGGATCACTTAATAAAGTACTTAAGAGTATATTATTCAGCTCGTGGCCAGACTTGTAGCCCTTAAATGAACCAATCAGACTATGTCCCAGCAGGTACAGATCGCCAATCGCATCCAGTATTTTGTGCTTAACAAATTCGTCTTCATAACGAAGTCCATCTTCATTAAGTATTTTTTGATCATCAACCGCAATCGCGTTGTCCAGGCTTCCGCCTAATGCAAGGTTGTGTGAGCGCAGGTATTCAAAATCGCGCAAAAATCCGAATGTACGGGATCGACTGACTTCTTTCACAAAGGAAGTTGACGAAAAATCGATTTCGGCAAATTGTGGGCCTGCCTGAAATACCGGGTGATCAAAATCAATTGTAAATGCGACTTTGAAGCCATCATATGGTTGAAATTCAGCCCATCGATCCTGATCAGTCACTCGCACGTGCTTTTTGATCCTGACGAACTTCTTGGCAATATCCTGTTCTTGTATTCCTGCTGACTGCAGCAAGAATACAAACGGTCCCGCACTACCATCCATAATTGGCACTTCCGGTCCTGATAATTCTATGTAGAGATTATCAATACCAAGTCCTGCAATAGCGGAAAGCAGGTGCTCAACCGTCGATATTTTAATACCGTCTTTTTCTAGCGTTGTAGATAATTGAGTATCACCAACATTATCAATACATGCCTTAATTTCCGGGGAATCTTCAATGTCGGAACGTATGAATATAATGCCCGAGTCTGCTTTAGCCGGTCGCAACGTCAGGTGGATTTTCTCACCTGTGTGAAGGCCTACACCGCTTGCACGGATAACATTTTTTAATGTTCTTTGTCTTATCATTATTTCATTCCCGGAATGGTATCGGTCTGTCCCTATTACTGTGATCAATCACGCAATTGAGAACCATTATCAATTAGATTATGGCAATTATCCAGTGCTAATCCACGATCTATTTCATACGACCAACTGTTTACCCGATAATTCCCCTGTATCGCTCATTAATCTCGCCCGCTAGTCAGCCTGTCTGCGCAAAAATGCTGGAATATCCAGTAAATCCTCATTATATGACCCGTCTGAAGCATTTTTCATTTCAGCTTCATCTGCCCGCATTTTTGCCGGTCTTTCCAGTTCCTTAAAATTGCTTTCTTTCTCAACACTGGCTATTGCCGGTTCTACAAGCGACACTTTTGGAGAAGCAGGAGCAGCATTTTGAACTCCCAGCCCTGTTGCAACTAACGTGACGCGTAATCGATCTTCCATAGACTCATCAATCGCAGTACCTACTACAACTGTTGCATCATCAGAAGCCAAGGCTTCAATATGAGAACCGACTTCTGCGATCTCGTGCATACCAATGTTTGGCCCAGCAGTAATGTTAACCAGTATACCGCGTGCACCGGTGATATTAACATCTTCCAGTAGCGGGCTTGAAATTGCTGCTTCCGCTGCTTCCCGAGCACGTTCAGCACCAATTCCTGTACCGGAACCCATCATTGCCATGCCCATTTCTGACATTACTGTACGTACATCTGCAAAATCGACATTTATCAGACCCGGGCAGGTAATTAATTCAGCAATACCCTGAACTGCGCCCAGCAATACGTCGTTTGCAGCACGAAACGCTTCCAGCAGACTCGTGTTTTCACCCAGGACAGTTAATAACTTTTCATTAGGAATTGTAATCAGCGAGTCAACCTGATTGGATAGTTCTTCAATTCCACGCTTTGCAATTTGACTACGCTTTGTTCCTTCAAACGGAAACGGCTTAGTCACAACAGCAACCGTTAAAATTCCCAGTTCTTTTGCTACTTCAGCAACTATAGGTGCTGCCCCAGTGCCTGTTCCACCACCCATACCGGCTGTGATAAACAGCATATCGGCACCAGCAATGACGTCATGAATTCGATCACGATCTTCCAATGCTGACTGGCGACCAATTTCAGGATTGGCCCCGGCACCCAGCCCTTTGGTTATTTCAGTGCCTAACTGTAATGTAGTTTTGGCATTCGTTCGCTGCAATGCTTGCGAATCGGTATTTGCACAGATGAAATCGACACCTTCTATTTTGGCATTCACCATATGCTGAACCGCGTTGCCACCACCACCTCCGACACCGATAACTTTTATTACTGCGCTCTGACCGTATGCATCTACTAATTCAAACATTTTGTTTCTCCTCTAGTCACGGATTTTAACCCGAAAAAATTAAAAATTACCTTTAACCCAATTTTTTACTTTCCCTAATACAGCGGACAAACCGCCGCTACTATATTTCTTATGCTCTGAAGACTGCTCACTGAGGTGCCCAAACAACAATAAGCCAACACCTGTTGCATGAATCGGATTGCGCACCACATCAATCAACCCTGTTACGTATTGCGGAACACCCAGTCGAACTGGCATATGAAATACCTCTTCAGCCAGTTCAACGACTCCTTCCATTTTAGAACTGCCACCGGTGAGCACTATTCCCGCAGCAATTAAATTCTCGTAACCACTTCTTCTTAATTCAGCCAGAATCAACGACATTAATTCTTCATAACGAGGCTCAACCACTTCAGCTAATGTTTGTCTTGCCAATCTGCGCGGTGCTCTCTCACCTACACTCGGCACTTCAATCACTTCATCTGCATTGGTTAATTGACGTAAAGCACACGCATACTTGATTTTAATTTCTTCTGCATATTGCGTTGGAGTACGCATGGCAATAGCAATATCATTAGTGACCTGATCACCGGCAATAGGAATAACAGCAGTATGCTTAATTGCACCTTCTGTAAATACCGCGATATCGGTTGTTCCCCCACCAATATCAACCAGACATATTCCCAGTTCTTTCTCATCTTCTGTCAATACAGAATAACTCGATGCCAGTTGTTCCAGAATAACGTCATCTGCATGTAATCCGCAGCGCTCAATACACTTAATGATATTTTGCGCAGCAGAAACAGCTCCTGTTACCAGGTGTACTTTCGCCTCCATACGCACCCCGGACATTCCTATCGGCTCTCGTATTCCCTCTTGCTGATCAATAATAAATTCTTGTGGTAGCACATGAAGAATTTTTTGATCTGCAGGGATAGCCAGTGCTCTGGCTGCGTCAATAACCCTCTCCACATCACTCTCAAGTACTTCTCCATCTCGAATTGCAACAATTCCGTGCGAGTTCATACTTTTGATATGACTACCAGCGATACCTGCATATACAGAGTGAATCTGGCAACCTGCCATTAATTCTGCTTCCTCGACTGCACGCTGAATTGATTGCACAGTAGATTCAATATTGACCACGACTCCTTTTTTCAAGCCGCGTGACACATGGGTGCCGACGCCAATAATTTCCAATTCATTGTCATCAGTTACCTCTGCCACTATTGCAACAATTTTAGATGTGCCTATATCCAGTCCAACAATCATTCCGTTTTCAGATTTTTTGCTCATATTTATTAATAGATCTAAATTATTTACCCGTTCCAGCGAATGGCAAAACCATTGCTATGTCGAAGATCAATGCTCGCAATCGCTTCACGCTCCGCTTTGGTAAACATTGCAAAAGAATACAGGCAACGTTCGATCTGCCTGTCGATTTGATCTCTCCCCACGTTTATCAATATTCCATCAACCAATGTAATCTCTTTGTCATAACGCGCATCTTCTTTTAATTTCAAAATATCAGTGCCTGCTCGCCTGAAACGTGCACTGTATTTGTAGTACAAATCAATCAAGTGTCTCTCTCTTCCTTTCACTCCCTGCAACAATGGCAACGAGGCATATTCCTGCGTATTTTCCACATAGAAAACTTCAGCATATTTGTTGATCAAATGCTTTTCGCCCCAACGAAAATAAGGCTGTTGTTCTTTTATTTCTATCACCAGTTTGCTCGGCCATTGTCTTTTTATATTTGCTCTGTATACCCAGGGAATACCATTTAACTGGTTTTCAAACGATCTTAGATCGACAGTAAAAAATCCATCATGCATATAATTTTCAGCAATTGTACGAATCTCTGATTTACTCACTTTATTCAATGCACTTTGAATTTCTATTGTTTTTATTGAAACATCTTCAACTGTCTTCGCACCCCAGATACATGCAATAACCACCAGAGCAACAGCAATCAATTTACCCACTTCACGAAAGTCAATCCGCACACTCTCATTTGTGTTATGTGTGACTCGACGACGTTGATTCCTTTTTATTTTCTTTGCCATATTTGGGTATCGTCAGGTTAAATTAGTTAAAACTGGTGTCCAAAATATTCAGAACCAGTTGATCAAAAGTTATATTTGCACTTGCTGCTGCCATTGGAACAAGGCTGTGATCTGTCATGCCGGGCACTGTATTGATTTCCAGAAACCAACACTTGCCATCAGCATCAACCATCACGTCGATGCGCCCCCAGCCAGTTGCGGATGTCACATTAAATGCATTAAGCGCTTCAGCTTTTAGTGCGTTCTCTTCAATATCACACAGCCCGCAAGGAAGAATATACTGAGTATCATTTGCCTGGTATTTAGCATCGAAGTCATAAAATTCATGTGGCGTATCAAGCTTGATGACAGGTAATGCAACTCCATTCAATACCGCTATGGTAAATTCAGTTCCATTAATCCATTGTTCAGCCATCAGTACACCCTGATATTTCTGCGCATCTTTAATCGCAGAATGAAACTCCTCCTCATTACTGACTTTATGAATCCCTAAACTTGACCCTTCCAGTGATGGCTTGATCACAAAAGGCACTCCCAGAGCTGTGACTATCTGTTGATAATCAACCACAGCATCCACTGGAATACTCTTTGGCGACCTGACTCCCGAGGTAGACCATATTTTTTTCGTCATTAGTTTATCCATGCATATACTTGAAGCCATTACATCGCTTCCTGTATATGGCAAGCCGAGAACTTCCAGGCCGCCTTGCATTGCCCCGTCCTCACCCCCACAACCGTGCAGTGCTATGAACGCTCGGTCAAAGTTACCTTCCTGTAGCGTTCTGAATACAGTTTTGTCGACGTCTACACTATGTGCATCAACACCGACATTTAACAATGCTTTCAGAACAGCCTGGCCACTTCTCAGGGATATCTCTCGTTCACCTGATGTACCCCCCATTAATACGGCAACCTTTCCATACCTTTCCATATTACTGACAGTCATGAGGTCGCACCCTCATTACCGAGAAATTTTACCTCTGGCACCAAGTCTATATTGCATTGCTGCTTGACTGTTTTCTGCACATGTTCAATCAATTCCTCTATATCTTTTGCTGTCGCTTTTTTCTCGTTAATAATGAAATTAGCATGCTTGTCAGATACGCATGCACCACCTATAGAAAATCCTTTGAGTCCGCACTTTTCTATCAGTTGAGCTGCATAACCTTGCTCGGGGTTTTTAAATACCGAACCACAATTCTTTTTGCCTATGGGCTGAGATTGAGCACGTTGTGTTAACAACTCTTTTATTGAAACAACTTTTGTTCCCTGCTCATCCAGGTCAAGATTAAACGTTGCGCCAACAAACCACTCATCTTCAAAATGCCTGACATAGCGATAACCGTATTCATATTCGCAAACATTGCGCGTTACTATTTCTCCACAACGATTAATCACATCAACATGCGTCACGTTTTGCCAGGTTTGCCCACCAAAAGCGCCCGCATTCATCGCCAATGCACCGCCAACAGTGCCTGGGATACCAGCCATAAATTCAATCCCAACAAGACTTCTGCCTACGGTTGCTCTGGCCAACTTGGCACACGCCACACCCGCTTGTGCATAGACTTCATGTTCACTGTTAAAATCAATTTCCTTAAGCCCTGTTTGAGTAACAATCACTACTCCTTCAATACCTCCATCCCGAATCAGTACATTGGATCCGAGCCCCAACCATGTAAGTGGAATATTTGCATCAGTGTTAGCAAGAAAATCACTAAGGTCTTGTATATCTTCAGGGTGAAAAACACATTGCGCAGTGCCACCAACACCCCATGTGTTATAGCGCGATAACGACACATCAAATAATAATTTACCTCGTGTTGTAGGTGTATTGATTTTAGTCATCACGCTAATTTAACCTCGGCTTGCATCTGTTCATACAGCGATGAGGCTAACCTGCCAATACTGCCGGCACCCAAAGTAATCACTATATCGTTGGGCGCTACTATTTTTGCCAGCGTAGAACTTAATTCCTGCTCATTCTCCAGTAACACAGCATCCAGCTTGCCTCGCAATCGCAACGCATGAGCCAGAGCACGGCTGTCAGCATTATTAATCAGCTTTTCTCCAGCCGGATAAACATTTAACAGTAGAAGCACATCCACTTCATTAAGCACTGCAACAAACTCGTCAAACAAATCTCTTGTGCGTGTATAGCGATGAGGCTGGAAGACTGCAACAATGCGTCTTGTTGGCCATCCATTACGTATTCCATCAATTGTTGCTGCAATTTCTTTCGGATGATGGGCATAATCATCTATAAATTCAGCACTCCCATCTGCAAGCGAGACAGACCCTATGTGCTGCATCCTTCTTCCAATACCTGCAAAGTGTTTGAGTGCAGATGCTATTTTCTTCGGCGTTACCTCAAACTCCAGACCTACCGCGATACTTGCCAGGGCATTTAATACATTATGTTTTCCTGGCAGATTCAAAGTGAATGTCATTTGCTCTGCAATATTTTTGCCATTCACTCTAAACGTAGTTGTCTCGCCATCGTAAGTGAGATCGCTCGCATACAGATCTGCATCTTCGCTGAATCCATAGGTAATATAAGGACGAGCCACTTCAGGAATCAAGCCTCTCACAACTTCGTCATCAATACATAAAACAGCCAAGCCGTAGAAAGGTATATTGTGTAAAAACTCTACAAATGCAGTTCTCAGCTTTTCAAAATCGTTCTCGTAGCTGGATAAGTGATCCGCATCAATATTTGTTACCACAGAAACAACTGGTTGCAAATGTAGAAATGATGCATCACTCTCATCTGCTTCTGCCACCAGATACTCACTACGGCCTAATTGAGAATTAGTGCCTACGCTGTTGACTCTGCCTCCCACTATGAAAGTCGGGTCTAGCCCAGCTTCAGCCATGACTGTCGCCACCAAACTGGTTGTCGTTGTTTTTCCATGTGTTCCGGCAATGGCAATGCCTTGACGAAAGCGCATTAATTCTGCCAACATTTCTGCACGCTGAATGATAGGTATTCTATGTTCCTGCGCCGATACAACTTCTACATTATCCGGATCTATTGCAGACGATACGACAACAACATCCATATCTTTAACATTTTGCGATTCATGAGATGAATAGATTGTTGCACCCAGACTTTCCAGTCTGGCTGTCGCTACATTCGGATGACTATCTGAACCTGACACATTGAATTTGAGATTCAGCATAACTTCAGCAATACCACTCATGCCGACGCCACCAATACCAACAAAAAATACATTTTGTATTTTCCTCATGGGCAATGTTGGTGTTACATAATTCATTTACTGCTCACCCACACCTGTTGGCCACAAGCAGTCATACACTCATCAGCCACTCTTTTACTGGCATTGCCTTGTGACAGATTTTTTGCCGCACTCGCCATGCCTATTAATTTTTCAGAACTGGTGAGCAGAGCCAGCAAAATTTCAGCCAGTTTCTCTGATGACATCTCGGATTCAGAAATAAGCTGTGATGCACCTGCTTCAACATAGCTGCGCGCATTAGCAGTCTGATGATCATCAACAGCGTAAGGATATGGCACTAGCACAGAACCCAAGCCTACTGCTGCAATTTCAGCTAGTGTAATAGCTCCGCTTCTACACACTATAAGATCAGCCCAGGCATAAGCCTCATCAATATCATCAATAAACTCATCGAGTTTTACTTGCAAACCACTTTTCTGGTAACTTTCAAACGTAGCTTCCTGCCTTTTTGCGCCCGTTTGGTGCCAGACCTCAACCCGTATTGATGAAGATATAATCGCTAACGCCGCTGGAACAAACCTGTTCAGCGAATCTGCACCCTGACTGCCTCCAATAATCAGCAGTCGTTTAGTCACTCCTCGGCCAGACAACCTCTTCTCTGGACTTTCAATATTGAGCAATTTGCTGCGCACCGGGTTTCCACAGTGTTCCTGCTTGCGTTTCTTATGCTGAATTGGAAACCCGGTAAACATGATGCGGCTTAATGGAGCCAGAATGCGATTGGTCAGACCAACAATCGCATTCTGCTCATGGATAATTAACGGCTTTCCAAGTAGCACACCTACCAAGGCACACGGACCTGCAACGAATCCACCCATACCTAACAATGCACAGGGTTTATGTTTCAATAAGATATTCAGACTTTCATAAAGTGCTTTGATAATAATTAATGGTGCACGCACGTACTGCATGTAACCTTTGCCTCTCAATCCTTGAACACTCATTGTTGCAAGAGGGAAATCTGCTTCCGGCACTATTCTTGATTCAATCCCTTTATTTGTACCCACCCATATAATGGGAACTCCTCTGTCACGCAATTCGTTTGCCACAGCTAACGCAGGGAACACGTGCCCTCCAGTTCCTCCAGCTAATATCATGACAGGCTGCATCACTGCCCGGCCTTTCGAGTACGAACTCGACGTGGTCTGTGTACTCGCCTTGCACCCTGTTGATTTACTTCCATGTACACACGTACAAGCAAACCCACCGCAATACAACTTGCCAGCAGATTACTGCCTCCAACACTTATAAAAGGCATACTGAGTCCCTTGGTTGGCAATAAGCCCATATTGACTCCAACATGGATTGTTGCCTGCAGGGTAAACCAGATTCCACAACCGTAAGCTATGTTTTGTGCGAACGTCATGTGCTGCTTCTGCGCGCTACTCGCCAATGAAAAACAACGCCAGATAAACACAAAGTAGGCACTCAGCAATATAGCAATACCAACTAAACCCAGCTCTTCAGCCAAAACAGAAAACACAAAGTCATTATGAGCTTCTGTCAGATAGAATAATTTTTGAATGCTTCCACCCAGGCCTTCTCCGAATATCCCACCATTGCCAATTGCAATTAATGCCTGGGTTAACTGAAAGCCATCTCCCAAAGGGTCTTCAAATGGTCGCCAGAATGTAGTGACTCTTGACCAGCGCTCCTCATTACTTCTGGCCAGGAAATACATCACTAACACAGAGAATGCAGTTGACAAAATAAACGGCGCCAGACGCACTCCACCCAGATAAAGCATTGTAAAGACCAATGCGGTTAGCACTACAGTGGACCCGAAGTCAGGTTCCATCATCAGCAACACCGCAATAATACTCACAAGCACCATAGGATTAATAAATGCGGAAAAATTTTGCTGCACATTAGAACCATGCCTGACAATATAACCAGACAGGTACACTATCATGGCCACTTTCGTAAACTCGGACACCTGTAATGAAATCGGCCCCAATGCAATCCAGCGACTACTTCCATTTACTGTTCCACCCAGACCGGGAATCAATACCATCACCAATAGTACAATTGTCACCATTAACAACAGCGGCCCCAACTGCTCCCAATAGGCCAAACGTATTCGTGAAATAGCATAAATACATAGCGCTCCCAGAAGTAAAAACATCATCTGTTTTTTCATATAAAAGAACGCGTCTGCGTGACTTTTGTATCCTATTTCAACTGTTGTGGATGTCATCATGGTGACGCCAATGCCCAGTAAAATCATCAGCGCAAATAACATTTGCACATCGATAACATTTGCGATCGATTCCTGCATACTTAGCTGTTTATGATCGGCAGCCATCATCATCCCTCTGTATGCATTGCTTTATTGCCGACTGAAATGCCATGCCTCGCTCTATATAATTTGAAAACATATCGAAGCTTGCACATGCCGGAGAAAACAAAACAGCTTCTCCAGATTTTGCTTTCTGATACGCATATTCAACTGACGCGGTTAATGAGTTCTGCTGCACAACTTCTACAACGCCTTTTAATGCATCGATAAATATCTGCTTATCGCGCCCAAAAGCAATTACCAGACCAACCCGACTTCTCACCGCCTCAATCAAAGCGTCTAATGAACCGCCTTTATGCACTCCGCCCAAAATCAAGATCATTGGCCGGTCCAACCCAAGGATTGCAGAAGTGGTGGCACCTACATTGGTACCCTTGCTATCATCTATCCATTGCACATCGTTAAATTCACATACCAGTTCACACCGATGAGGCAACCCCTTAAACAGGCGTATTGTTTCCAGTGCTTTTTCCTGGTCATGCACAAATGAATCCGTTAACGCTAATGCGGCTAACACATTCAATTCACCTGTAACTCCTAATAGTGGCAAATCTACGGCTTTAATTAATTGCTGGTCACCTCGCATTAGCCACCGGTCAACACCGACTTGTTTAACTCCATAATTGTTGCCACTTGGCGCGTCCTGTCCAAAACTAAGCATATTGTTTGAATCTGCAAAGTATTCGGCCTGACTTCCATCACGTGGAGTCACTTTTATTTCAGCATTGGCATATATTGACCGCTTGATTTCCGCGTACTCTTCAAAACTGGTGTGTCGATCGAGATGATCGTCACTCACATTGAGCACTACTGCTGCACGTGGACGAATTGATGAACAGGTTTCCAGTTGAAAACTGGATAGTTCCATCACATAAATATCGATTGATTTATCATCTATCAAATCCAGCACGGGCTCACCGATGTTGGCACAGGCAATAGCCTTAAGGCCCTGGCTTTGTAAAATTGCTGCCACCAATGTTGTCACAGTGCTTTTTCCATTTGATCCTGTCACCGCGATATATGGCTTAATGACCTCACGCGCAAACAATTCAACATCACCTATAATTTCTGCGCCGCCATTAACTGCAGTTTGAATTTCGGGCATATGGGGAGATACGCCTGGACTCAACACAATTACATCTGCTTCCTGCAACCATTGCTGATCGTACTTACCAAAGCACACTTGCGTGTCTGATAACATATCTTTTATTTTTGCAGCATTTGGTGGCAGCCCACGATTGTCCATTATTCGAAACTGCTTACTTCGCGCCAACAAATACTCAACCACAGACAGACCGGATACTCCTGCTCCAATAACCAAGTAATTTGTCGGATCAATTTTCATTGAATAATTAACGCTCACTTATGACTACCTGATCTTTAATGTTGCCAGACCGATTAATACTAGAATCACCGTGATTATCCAGAAGCGCACTATCACTCTTGGCTCTGGCCAGCCCCGCAATTCAAAATGATGATGTAATGGCGCCATTTTAAATACCCGCTTTCCCGTTAGCTTAAATGACAGCACCTGGATCATGACTGATAGTGTTTCAACCACGAATACACCACCCATAATCACTAACACAATTTCCTGACGCACCAGCACGGCCACTACACCCAGCGCAGCTCCCAAAGAAAGCGCACCGACGTCACCCATAAATACCTGCGCCGGATAAGCGTTGAACCATAAGAAACCTAAGCCTGCTCCGACAATCGCGGCACAAAAAACCACGAGCTCGCCGGCAAGCGGGATGAATGGAATCGCCAAATATTCAGCAAAGGTGGAATGACCGCTGACATATGCAAATATTCCCAGCGCACCTGCCACCATTGCGGTCGGCATAATCGCAAGACCATCTAAACCATCCGTTAAATTAACGGCATTACTTGAGCCAACGATCACAAAGTAGGTGAGCACAATAAACCAGGCACCCAGATCTATGACAATGTTCTTAAAGAATGGTACATACAGATTTGTTTCAACCGGTATCATGGCTGTCTGAAACAACCACCAGGCAGCAATCAGGCCTACCGCAGATTGCAGACCATATTTAACGCGCGCAGAAATACCAGCACTACTGCCTTGTATTAATTTCTTAATATCATCAAATGCACCAATGGCTCCAAAAGAAAAAGTAACAAAACAGACTACCCAAATGTAACGATTCTCCAAATCTCCCCACAACAGAGTACTCACCAGAATACTTAACAACAGAAAGCCACCCCCCATAGTCGGCGTTCCTGCTTTCAACAAATGCGTCTGCGGACCATCTGACCGTATGTTTTGTTTAACACTATAGTCTGATAATCGACGAATCATCATCGGGCCTGTGACAAAACAAATAACCAACGCAGTCAACACACCTAATATTGCGCGCAGGGTGAGGTACCCAAACACGTTAAAAACGCTGTTATATTTTTCCAGATAGTCAAATAAATATAGAAGCACGTGAATCCTTCATTAATGTATCGTTTTGTCGTCAATCAAAATATCAACCACATCTTCCATATGCATCGATCGCGACCCTTTGACCAAAATGCAACATTCCTGAGTAACCTGGCTTCTAAGCTGCCTTCCCAATTCTTCATGCTGGTCAAAATGAAAGCCATCATCACCAAAACCATTCACTGCATGTTTGGCCAACTCCCCCAAACCAAATAATTTTTTCACTCCGGCTGACTTGGCCATGACACCAATCTCTGTATGAATGGCTTCAGCCTCGATGCCCAGCTCCCCCATATCACCTAATACCAGCCATGGCTCTTTTTCCTGTGAACACAACACTTCAATTGCTGCCTGCAATGACGCCGGATTAGCATTGTAGGTATCATCAATAATCACTGAACCGGAAATTCCTGTTTTAGGCTGTAACCTCCCTTTAACATGTTCCGCGTTTTCGAGGCCTTTTTTAATGTCCTCTATACTGACACCCATTTCATGACTGGCAGCGATAACAGCAAGCGCATTACTTGCATTATGTTTTCCCGCGAGCGGTAGCGTTATATCAAAGACCTGCCCCCACGCCTTAACAGATAAAATATTATTACAACTGATCTCTCCGCGGACATTTGCATTTTCAGAAAATCCAAATGTAACTGTTTTTAAGTGCTTCGCCTTTTCAAGCCATACATGAACGTATTGATCGTCAGCATTCAGCACCACTGCACCAGAAGACTTTACGCCATGGATAATCTCACCTTTCGCTTTCGCCACACCTGCTACTGAACCAAACCCTTCCAGGTGAGCGGGTCCTGCATTAGTTATCACCGCCACATCTGGTTTTCCCAGTCTACTCAGGTGATCGATTTCATTAAAATGGTTGGCACCCATTTCAATCACCGCGAACCTGTTGTTTTTTCGCAAGCTCAGCAATGTCAGGGGAACACCAATATGGTTATTCAGATTCCCTTTTGTGTAACAGGTGCTACCTACACCTGACAACACGCTACTGAGCATCTGCTTTACAGTAGTTTTGCCATTACTTCCGGTCACCGCAACAAGCTTTGGATCAACCTTGTCTCTCCAGGCTTGCGCCCAACGCGATAATCCTTTCAATGTATCATCCACCAAAACCCGTGGCAGTTTAGTCTCGATTTCTTTATGAACTAAAACTGCCTGTACGATTTTTTCTATACTCTCTCCTATAAATTTATGCCCATCAAACCGTTCACCTTCAAGTGCTACAAACATGTCACCTTTATGCAAATTTCTTGTGTCTGTTGAAATTGCATTGATAGCAACATCCTTACCCAGCAATTCGCCTTGCGCCATGCTGGCAACTTCACTGAGGTGCAGCCATTCACCCATTAGCCAGTCTCTCAAGTTCCTGCGTAACGATTTCTGTATCATCAAAAGGAATTTTTTCACTTTCGATGTATTGATACTTCTCGTGGCCTTTGCCTGCTATTAACACTGCATCATTTGCACTTGCCATACGCAATGCACTGATAATGGCTTCTTCTCTATCAACAATAATCTTGTATTTGCTGCTATCTACACAACCCTCAATTATTTGATTAACAATCTCTTGCGGGTTTTCATTACGGGGATTATCTGAAGTAATAACAGTAAAATCCGCATATCTCGTTGCCACCTCTCCCATCAGGGAACGTTTGCCTGTATCCCGATTTCCACCGCAGCCAAACACGCACACAAGCTTCCCTGTACAATGCTGGCGAACTGCATTTAATGCGGCCAGCAATGCTGTAGGTGTATGGGCATAGTCAACAATTACTGTCACGGCACTCTCTGTCATTATGGCCTGCATACGCCCCGGAACCGCTTTCAGACTATTTAGCGCATCTTTTATCTGTGCTACACCTTTACCCACAGTCACTAGAACTGCCGCTACTGAGAGAATATTAAGTACATTAAACTCACCTAATAACGGAACTTTTATATCAATGTGTTGCTGCCTGATCGATAACTGTATTCTGGTATGATCAGACAAATACTTAACCTCACATGCAAAGATATCTGCTGCTGTATTTGATAAAGAATATGTAATGACATTTCGTAGAAGCGCTAGCTGTTCACTCCACTGAGATCCGGTCGCATCGTCTATATTAATCACCGCATACCTGGGATTATGCGAAAAAAACAGGCCTGCCTTCGCCTGAATGTAGTCTTCAACCGAACCATGATAATCCAGATGGTCTCTTGTGATATTTGTTAATACAGCGGTATGGATCGACAGATTTTTTAATCTCCCCTGCTGAATACCATGCGAGGAAGCTTCAATAGCAACGGCAGTACAACCCATTTGTTCAAACCGAAAGTACTCTTTCGCAATTCGCGATGGAGGCGGCGTAGTATGCATTGCCTCTACGAGACCACCTAAACGCCCATAACCCAACGTACCTATTAGTCCACAGGGTTCTTGAGATTTTTCCAGGGCTTGCGCAATCAGGTGTGCTACCGAAGACTTGCCATCGGTGCCAGTGATAGCGATTGTTTTAATACCAGAATTTACCTCGCCATAAAATCGTTTAACAATTTCACTTACGTGATCCTGCAACGCTTCGCAATTAAACACAGGTATACTACCAACCATGCTTTCTTGCTTATCTTCAGTCGTTGACCTGTAAATTACTGCAACAGCTCCCCTGGCAACCGCTTCAGGCAAATACTTGAGCCCGGAAGTTGCAATAAACAAATCCCCGCTCTCAACATCACCACTATATTCGCTGATACCCGTGACGCTCACATCGTTAGAGGGATCAACCTCAACCATACCTTTGAGCAGTTCACTCACCAGCATGGCATGTTGACTGTTATATGTATTCACGGCTCTCTGGACTCCGTCAATAATAATCCACGCTTTGTATCATCAATAATATTGGGCGGAACATTCATTAACCGTAACGCGCCTTCAGTCACACGTGAGAAAAGAGGGGCTGCGACCTCCCCTCCATAATATCCATCTTCTTTTACTGGCTGATCTATTAATGCTACTACCACCACATTAGGTTTATCAGCAGGTGCCATACCAGCAAATAATGCGATGTAATTATCTTTGGAGTAACCACCGCCTTGCGATTTTCGCGATGTTCCCGTCTTACCTGCGGCACTATAACCCTGCATGCTTGCACGACTGCCAGTCCCCTCTTTAGCCAATACACCTTTAAGCATGTTCCTTACTGATTTTGCAGTTCTTCCTGACATCACTCGCTCTCCCGCAGGAACATGCTCGTTCACTACAAATGATGCAGGTAGCAACACACCATCATTCGCAATCACTGAATATGCACGCGCTAATTGCAATGCTGTTGTAGACATGCCATATCCATAAGCCATTGTGGCACGTTGTGTTTTATTCCAACTGGTATAACTATCGAGTTTTCCGGCGCGCTCTCCCGGGAATCCGGAACCTGTTAACTGGCCAAACCCGACTGCCTGATATTGTGCCCATACCTGCTCCTGCGGCATTTTCAACGCAATATGCACTGCACCCACATTACTCGACTTGCTTAGAATAGTTTCCAGATCAATTACACCATAATTACTATGATCACTAACCAGTAGACCTGCATAATTAAAGTATCCCGGTGATGTGTTGATCTTGCTGTTCATTCGATAGGTACCATTTTCAATGGCAGCAGCGATCAAAAATGGTTTAACAGTAGAACCCGGCTCAAACACATCCGTGATTGCACGGTTGCGTATGGAACCCACTTTCGCATTAGTACGATCATTGGGGTTAAACGCAGGCAAGTTTGCCATCGCCAATACTTCTCCATTAGCCACTGACAACACAACAACTGAGCCTGACTTGGCACCATGCCTTTCTATAGTCCGCTTTAATTCTCTATAGGCAAGATACTGAATGCGTTTATCAATAGACAACACCAGATCTTTCCCTTGATGCTGTTCAGCCACCAGCCCAATATCCCCTATGACCGTACCTCTGCCATTTTTTAGTACACGTTTTTTACCTGGCGAACCATGCAACCAGTCATCAAACGCCAGTTCAACACCTTCCAGGCCTTGATCATCAATATTTGTCAGCCCAACAACATGGGCAGACATCTCACCTGTTGGATAGTAGCGTCGATATTCCCTAATCGCGGAGATACCCGAAACATTTCTTTGTTTAAGTTTTTCAGCAACATTTGGAAATACATGGCGCTTAACATAAACAAATTGCTTGTCTTTCCTTGCTTCAAGTTTTTTTATTAATGCACGTTTATCGATATCCAGTACACTCGAAGCATCGATAATGGATTGGGGATTTTCCAGCGCCGTTTTGGGATGCGCCCATATCGAATACACTGGCGTACTGATTGCCAGCGCTTCTCCATGACGATCTGTTATCACACCACGATTAGCTGGTATTTCTACTGTGCGTACATGCCTATTAGAGCCCTCCTCATAATAAAAGTCAGCATGCAGAAGTTGTAACTGTGCTGCTCGTGCAAACAGCAATACGAATACGCAAAAAACTGCAAATAGCAGCAGGTATCTACGCCCTGCAAAGACATTTGCTTTCGTTTTTCTCATTTAGACTTAAGCTCCAACATCACAACATCAGAATGATTAACCAGACGCATTCCCAATTCGGCATTAGCAATTTGCTCGATTCGTGCCTGATTTGACCATGCACTCTCTTCAAGCAACAACTGCTCCCACTCGGTTTCCAAGTGTGAACCAACTTCCTGCAGCACCTGTAACTCCACAAAATATCTTCTTTGCAGATGCGTGCTATACACCAGACCGGAAGCACTAACAACCACTATCAGGTAGAAAACAACTAACCCAGCCAACTTCATTTAAGCACCTTCTCTGCAACACGAAGACGCGCACTTCTAGAACGCGGATTTAACTTTAACTCTTGTTCGGATGGACGAATCAGTTTCCCCATCGATTTCAAATGATCTTTTGCCTCAGGCATTACCGGCAATTTATGTAATAAATTATCCTGCCCGGGACCACGAATAAACCGCTTCACAATTCGGTCTTCCAAACTGTGAAAGCTGATAACTGCCAAGCGCCCTCCACCATTCAACAATTCGAATGAGGCATCCAAGCCTTTCTGTAATGCGCGAAGTTCATCATTAATTGCAATTCTAATCGCCTGGAATGTTCTAGTTGCAGGATGTATTCCCTGATAATTTACCGGATAACAGGTTTTAACTATGTCCGCTAACCTTTTAGTTGTTTTAATTGCAGAAATCTGCTGCTCTTCCAGTACTCTGTTAGCAATTTTTTTTGCGTGCCGCTCTTCCCCGAACTCACGCAATACAGCTATAAACTCTTTCGCAGAAACACTCGCCAGCCATTTCTCAGCAGTTATTCCTGTGCTTGTGTTCATGCGCATATCCAGTGGACCATCGTGACTAAAACTAAAACCTCTCTGCGCCTCATCCAGCTGCGGTGAAGACACTCCCAAATCAAAGAAAATGCCATCTACCCTGGCGACCAGGTCACTGTCTCTTCCAACTTCTGCCAGATTTGCAAATGATTGATGAACTATTTTGACTCTTTCATCATTTCCAAATCTTTCATGCGCGTATTCAATAGCACCTGGGTCCTGGTCCAGCACATAAAGTTGACCCTGCCCTGACAAA
This sequence comes from uncultured Gammaproteobacteria bacterium, assembly GCA_963976865.1. Lineage (GTDB taxonomy): Bacteria > Pseudomonadota > Gammaproteobacteria > UBA4575 > UBA4575 > UBA1858. The sequence goes on from CAXBLY010000001.1 coordinate 157,790, forward strand.
CATTCCAGTAACACCTGACTGTGTCCTCCGCGCCCGAAAGTACAATCTATGTAAATGCCATCACCTTTAATTCTTAAACCTTGTATTGATTCCCGTAACAAAACAGGCACATGTGTTGATGACGCCTGCATGTACAATTAAATGCTTAAATGTTCTAATGCAGATTCATCCGCTGCGGCATTTGCCTCTTCTTTTAACCACTCCTCGCAGTTGTTGTGCCATCGGGTTTCATCCCATAACTCGAATTTATTTCCTTGCCCCACCAAACAAACATTCTTTTTCAATTCTGCAAAATCGCGCAATTCCTGAGGCAATAAAATTCGAGATTGACCATCGACTTCACATGGTCTAGCGTGTCCCAGATAAATTCTGTGCCATCGACGGACTTGCTTTCCTACATTTGGCAATGCGCGTAAATCTGCTTCGAAACGCTCCCATTCGGGCAAGGGATAAATGAGCAAACAACGATCAACATCCACAGTGAGCACAATTTGTCCACCACAGGCGACATTAATCTCCTCACGGTGCTTTGTAGGCACAGTAAGTCGCGCTTTTGCGTCAATTGTTGTTGCTGTGATGCCTCGAAACATTCTTGCTTTTTTACCCTGAAAATTGCACTAAATACCACTTTTGTACCCATCTTCACCACTATAGAAATCAAGAGGGTAAAAAGCAAGCTAAAATAGTCCGTTTATCGGGAATTTTGTCTTGTAAGACAGTTACTTACTGGAGAATACCAAAGGATTTGCTTGCGAATTTTCAAGTTAATTAAGAGCTTGATAGCTCTTCATGAGAGACTACTTTAAGTTTACTCTTTGTAGATATATAAAAGACGAGAGTCGGTCAGTAAGCCGGGTTTTGTCGTGGACAATCATTCATCTGAGATGCCCGTCACCAGACACCTTTAGCGACCTACCCGGGAGCCATGTGGACCACATGTGGCTGCTAAACAACCTGCTCCCCTATTTGGTCTTGCTCCAGGCGGGGTTTACCATGCCGTTCATGTTGCCATCAACGCGGTGCGCTCTTACCGCACCATTTCACCCTTACCTGTATAAATACAGGCGGTTTATTTTCTGCTGCACTTTCCATGGGCTCGCACCCTCCAGGAGTTACCTGGCGCCCTGTCCTATGGAGCCCGGACTTTCCTCTATTGAATAAACAACAGCGACTGCCTCGACCAACTCTCTGCGTGACTGTATCACTAAACGTTTAACTGTATCACTGCCGAAATTATATAGTTCTCTTAAAGGCAAAATCAGTCTTTCGAGGAATAATATTCACTGGCCAGATTATATAAGGTGTTTTTAGACAGAGAACTGAGCTTCAAGGCCAGATTAACCGCGTCTCTATGACTCATAACAGAGACCACTTTGGAGAACAGTAGACGCATATTTTGCTGGTCCATGTCATTTTGTACAGTCCCATCGGCACCCTCAATAACAACAACAAATTCACCTTTTTGCGGAATTGTTTCATTTCTCATCTGCTCCAATAGTCTTTGCACTTCCCCGGATACAATCTGTTCATGCAATTTTGTCAGCTCACGTGCAATCATTAGCTTTCTTTCTGGTCCAAATGTCGACTGCACATCTTCCAGCAAGGCAACAATACGATGCTTGGCTTCATATAACACGGTGGCATGTTCGCAAAGACTCAACTGCTGCAGTCTACTGACTCGTGCAGAACGTTTTGGCGGCAAAAACCCCTCAAAGGAGAACCTCGTGATATTGAAATCATTAACAGATAACGCGGCTATGGATGCACACGCGCCGGGTATTGGGACTACTTCCACGCCTCGCTGTCGACATGTTGCGACTAGCGAGTGTCCAGGGTCACTGATTAAAGGGGTGCCGGCATCCGTGATTAAAGCGATATCACGACCCTGTTCGATTTCGATCAGTAATTGTGGATCCCGTTGTGAGGTATTATGTTGATGATAGGAAATCAAAGGTGTGGAAAGTCCGTGAGCAGCAAAAAGTTTCTTTGCCACACGTGTATCCTCCGCAGCAACGACGGCCACTTTTTCTAACGTCTCAAGAGCACGTAAAGTGATATCCTTTAGATTTCCAATTGGGGTTGCAACAATATACAGTGTGGCCAAATAATCACCTCAAGACCCTAGTAACACGATTAAATTGATTAACACAAATTCATGAATAATAAAGCCAGACAAACCATAGCACATTGCTTAACTTTAATTCTCTTCACACTATTACTAAGCAGTTGTGGAACCGGCATACAAACCCGGACGGACACGCCGCCTTCTAATCCGGATATTCGAAAAGCCGAGAAACTCACTAAACATGGGCAATATCAAAAAGCAGCAGAACTATACTGGCAAGTAGCACAGTCAGAACCTTCTCCCCAGAAAGAACAGTTACAATTACAGGCAGCAGAATTATCTGTGTCAGCAGAAAATTACGACCTCGCCCAACAGTACCTAAATATAATTAATGAGCAGGATTTAACATTCGAATTAATCCCACGCAAACGCATTATAGAATCAAACATTGCCGTACAGCATGAACAATACAGCAAAGTGCTTTCTTTATTACCAGAGTCACTCATCACCCGCGCTCCATCCTATATAGCAGAAATTCTTGAACTGCGTGCACAGGCATTCAATGGTATTGGTGATACTCATTCCAGCCTGAAAACCAGAACAGTATTATCGCAACACCTCAGTAACTATACTGACTCCGCATACAATCAGAATGAAATTTGGCGATTGCTGGCACTCGCCAGTAATGAAGAGCTGGCTTCATGGCTGAAAAATAGCAATCAGGAGCTTGCTGGATGGATTGAACTTGCACAAACCAAACGCGTATCCTACTCCAGTATCGATCAGCTCAATTACGCACTCAATGATTGGCGCAGCACTCACCCTGATCATCCAGCATCCGATAATTTACTTACCTCAATACTGGAAAGCTTTGAAAATTTCTTTGCAATACCGGAAAGAATTGCGCTATTACTACCCATGACTGGACGCTATGAGACGATCTCAAAAGTCATCTATGCAGGCATCGTCTCTGCAAGAGAATTACGCACAGATGATCAATACACTCCGCACATAGAGTTATATGATACCGGCGATAACCCCGCAGACATTATTTACCATTATCAACGCGCGGTCGATGATGGCGCAGATTTCATCATAGGCCCTTTGAAAAAAGAATCCGTGGAGCTTTTATCACAGCAAACACAATTACCCGTGCCGGTATTAACACTTAACTACATTTCAGACACTGCTAACACTCCGGGCAATTTATTTCAGTTTGGTTTACTACCAGAAGACGAAGCCAGACAAGTTGCTGAACGTGCTTCATTAGACGACCATTTAAGCGCAATTATAATGACACCAAATAGCGAATGGGGGCAACGACTGGCCGAAGCATTCCGATCCCGCTTTGAAGAACTGAATGGCATCGTATTAGACACTCAATACTACGCACCCAATGATACGGATTTTTCTACACCACTTAAATTAGCATTACAGTTAGACCAGAGTGAGGCAAGATACAAACAGCTTCGATCCACACTTGGTAAGAATCTTGAATTCGAACCACGCCGACGCCAGGATGTGGATATGGTATTCATGGTTGCCACTCCACGCACAGCACGTCTGATACGACCTCAGATCAATTACTACTATGCAACCGATCTCCCCGTCTACAGCACTTCACATATATTTTCAGGAATAGAAAACATTTCCAGAGACCGTGATATCAATGATGTTTTATACTGCGACATACCATGGTTACTCAAACCTTCAGCAGACCATGAACTGATACGGGAACTGCTTGAACTTGAAGCCGGAGAAGCCTATCGACTGCTGCCAAGATTCGCAGCACTTGGCATCGATGCCTATTACTTGCCTCTCAAGTTGGCAGAGCTTGCCGCATTGCCTTATGAACGTTATAACGGGCTCACCGGCAAACTGAAAATCCAGGATGGCAATAAAATTTTTCGCGAACTCAACTGGGCACAATTTGTAAACGGCAAACCTACACTGCTACCACAGTTTACCCATGAGTGAGTTAGTCATCGCATGACAAATCAACGCTTAACCGGAAAAAAGGCTGAAGATGTCGCCTGCAGCTATCTGCAACGCAACGGACTGGTCTTGGTACAAAGAAATTATCACTGTCGTTATGGCGAGATAGATTTAATTATGCGAGATTCAGAATCGTTAGTTTTTGTCGAAGTGCGCTATCGTAGTTCGGTTAATTTTGGCAGTGCAGCTGAATCTGTAGATAGCAACAAACAGCGAAAGCTTGTTTTTACAGCCAATCACTATCTACAAAAACACCCAACCAGTCAGCCCACCCGTTTTGATGTCGTTGCACTTTCGCCACAACAAGAGCCTGAGTGGATTATCAATGCATTTATGGATAGTTAAGTGAACCCAATTAAACAAATAGAAAAATTATTCGCAGACAGCATTCAAACCAAGCAGGATGCTTTGAGTGTAATAGCAGGCCCCATTTCTGATGCAGCACTATTAATGACTTCCAGCCTGCTTGCGGGCAATAAAATCCTAAGCTGTGGAAATGGTGGCTCTGCCGCAGATGCCCAGCATTTCTCTTCAGAACTGTTAAATCGCTTTGAACGTGAAAGACAACCTCTACCCGCTATTGCGCTAACCACTGACAGCTCAACTTTAACGTCTATTGCCAACGATTATGACTTTAGCTTGATATTTGCCAAACAAGTACGGGCGCTAAGTCAGGCAAACGACATATTATTTGTAATTACAACAAGTGGTGGCTCAACAAACATTGTCCAGGCTATGCATGCCGCACATGAAAGAAATGCACGCATAGTTGCACTCACTGGTCGTGATGGTGGTGAAGTTGGTGCCCTCATCCAGAAAAACGATATTGAGATACGTGTACCCGGCTCTTCAACAGCACGCATACAAGAAGTACACCTGTTAGTACTGCACTGCCTGTGTGAACTTATTGACCAGCAATTACTCGGGTAAAATAGTGTCTAGCCAGCTCCCCGTTGAAGTAATCACTCAACTGAAAATTATTTTCCCCGAACATGATTTATTACTGGAAGCTGCAGATTGCTGGCCCTATGGTTACGACAACAGCAAAATCCATCATCCTCCTGATGCTGTAGTATTACCTGTTACTCATGATCAGGTTGTTCGCTGCATCCAGCTCTGTAATCAGTTTACCATTCCACTGACAACTCGTGGCCGCGGCACAGGCACAACAGGTGCTTCCGTCCCCATCTCCGGAGGCATTGTCATGTCGATGGAACGCATGAATAAAATCATAAATTTTAACCCAGGCAATCGCAGTGTACGTGTGCAGGCCGGCGTTACCAATCTGGCGCTGCAAAATTATTTATTGGAGAAAAATTTCTTCTGGGCTCCTGATCCAAGCAGCGCAGAATTTTGTAGCATAGGAGGCAATCTGGCATGCAATGCTGCTGGTCCCAGAGCTATTAAATATGGTACGACACGCGATAATACGCTGCAATTAACTGCAGTTACTGGTGACGGTCATACAATTTCTACAGGCAGTAAAACCACCAAGGGTGTCGTAGGTCTGGACCTGACTCGTTTAATAATAGGCTCCGAGGGCACATTAGCTGTCATTACTGAAGCAGAGTTAAAAATTATCCCTCTTCCTTCAGGGCGAAATACCATGCGCGCACTATATGAAAGTTATCAAGGTGCCTGCGATGCCATACAGGCTATTAGCGCACAACCTCATACTCCTTGTGCAATTGAGTTTATGGATCATCACGCAATGGAGTTAATTCGTAACCATAGTGATGTATCTCTACCTGCTGGCGCACATGCAATGTTGATGATAGAAGTTGATGGCGATTCAGAATCACTTGCCATCAGCACTGACAAGATAGAACAAGCCTTATCGAATAATGAGCTGGTGGAAATTCAGCATGCCAGCACAGATACTGATAAAAAGACATTATGGCAGGCACGCAAATCACTCTCTCCTATCTTGCGTAGCCTGGCACCAAACAAAATTAACGAAGATGTCGTGGTGCCAGTTCCTAATCTAAGCAAACTGATTGATGAACTGGATATATTATCCACCCGTTATAAATTGCCTATTGTTAATTTTGGCCACGCAGGTAATGGCAACCTTCATGTAAATATCATGTTTGACGCTGAAGATGTGACACAAAATCAGAGTGCACTTGATTGTCTTGATAAAATTTTTGATAAAGTTCTTGAACTGGATGGCACCCTATCTGGCGAGCACGGCATCGGTATCAGCAAGCGTGATTATGTTGCCAGAGAGATTGGCATACATGAATTAACACTAATGCGAAATATAAAAGCCCAGTTCGACCCTAGGCAAATTTTAAATCCAAATAAAAGCTTGCCTTTGTGTAACAATTAACCGGGATTATAGGACCAGCACAAAGACCAGATATATTGCGACGACTGCAGACACCGCTGACATGGATACTGCTAATACCTGGAATCGATTATCTGTTCTCTGACTTTTATTTCCCTGTTCAATTCTGGCAAATGCACATGCTACCTGGCTTCCCGAAATTCTTTGTGTGTCTTCAGCAGGGGACTGCTCTTCACTTTCCTTACTGAGATTGTTTTGATTGTCTAAGCTTAACTCGACATGCATTGGCTACCTCCAAATAATAGCAACTAGACTCAAACATCAGGTGTAGCCTGCGCTTGATATCAACGCGGATAAGTTTGCGTTACAGAGGTATTTATCGGCAAATAACAGACATCTTTAGACTTGGGAGACTAAAGTGTGATGAATATCACATTTTTATGACATACGACACACCGCATCGTATGCAGTAGATTACTTTTTCGCTTCGATGATTTTGTCGGACAGACTATCAGGCAGAAAATCAAGCACCGCCACACCGACAGTCACCAGCAGCAGAGATACCGCAACTCCAGCAATACCCAGGAGTATTTCCCAGATACTGGGGCTGTACTGACCCACTTCGCCATCAAAGAATGAGCTGCTGATTTCCATGCCAGGAAACATCTCCAAAGGATAAGCCTGACCACCGATGACTATGACATAAACCTGGGCTAATCCGCCTAATATCACCATTGCACAAGCTGCGATGAGTGTTTTACGGCAGTTTTTAGTTTGTGGCATATAGATCAATGCCAGCGGGATTATCCCTCCAATTAATACCTGTCCAATCCAGAATAAAGTTGTGTAAATTCCTCCATCGACAAGTAGAAACTTTTCGACTGCATGATGTTCAGTCGCGTATAGATTGGTCACATGATACACCGCTACAAAATACAGAATACTGGCAACAAATACGCCCAGCAAATTACGCATCTTATTCAGAATAACATCGCCTAGCGGACGTTCTGTCCATGTGTAAGCTGCCAGTAACACTAAAATATAAAATGCCAGTCCAAAGGCAAAAGACATAATAATGAACATTGGAGCCAGCATGGCAGTATCGTATGCGCTGCGCGCCACCAGGAAACCAAATATTGAACCCGTACCTGTGGTTAGTATTAAGCGCCATATAAATGCAATCAGACCAGCTTTTTTACTGTATTTCTGCATGGCATTGTCCATCATCCACCACATATAGATACCGACGATGACGAAAAATCCGGTATACAGGAATATATTCCAGGCAAAAATTGATTTGAAATTATATTTGGTCATCGCAACAATCAATCGATCTGGACGACCCAGATCCAGCACTAATACGGCCAGTCCACCTGCCAGTAATGCAATTGCAAGCAGCGCTGACAGTCTGGCCAGTGGCTTGTATTCGACTTTGCCAAACACAGAAGCAATAGAGGCAACATTGAGTGCGCCGGATGCTGCAACGATAAGGAAGATCGCAAACACATGCGGGAGTCCCCACACGATCTGGTTATTCATGCCTGTAATCACATGACCTTCCACTTCCATGTGATGTGCAGACAAGACACCGATCACCGCAATCAAGGCCAGGCCGACTAACAACATCCAGAATTTAGATGAACGTGCCTCAATAGTGCTATATCGTAAGCTATCCATGCGTTTACAACCCTTGATATCTAACGCCAGTATTCAAACCCAGGTCAGCACGAATCTGTGTACCACCAAAGTCTCTTAGGCGTTTTGAAATTTCACTTTGTGGATCATTCAAATCCCCAAATACAATTGCCTGATGCCCATCCTTTTCACAGGCCTCGGCACACGCCGTGGTATTTTCACCGGCATCAACCTTATGAACACACATATTACAGCTGTCTACACAGCCTTTACCACGTGGTGTATGTGGCAATTGATTTTCCAGCACTTCGTGTACAAATGATCGCGCCTTGTATGGGCAAGCCATCATGCAGTAGCGACAACCGATACAGGTGTGCATGTTAACCAGCACTATTCCATCTTCACGTTTAAATGATGCACCTGTTGGACATACATCAACACATGGTGGATGCTCACAGTGCTGACACATAACTGGAAATGATTTTGTGTTTTCTGTCGCTGGATCTTTAACAGTCAGCTTTCTAATCCACTGGGAATCTGTCGCTGAGCCTTCTTCAGGCCATAAGCCGTGTTCATCGTTACAGGCAGTAACACAGGCATCACAATCTTCTGTACACTGATTAACATTAACCAGCATCCCCCAGCGCACTTTGTCTGTTACCGCCTGGTCAGCGGGCTTCGCTGAAGCAGTTTCGTAGAGCACCACTCCGGGGGCAATAGCCAGGCCAGAAGCTCCTACCAGACCACCAATAAACGAACGTTTACTATGGTCAGTCTGCTGCTCATCTTTTACAGATTCAGATTTGCGTAATAGTTTGTATGCTTTGCTAACGACGTTATTCATTTTGACTGATCTGACAATAAACTTGTTTTCAGGATTAACTCGCTGGCAGTTGCCTTTATATTTTCATGAGGATTCGTACCGTCAGCAGCATGTTGTTTTATCGCTTCGCGCACTGCGGACTCGGGTCGATCAGCATGACACTGAAAGCAGTCGATATTTACCGCTGCATAAGTATGGCAACTCGCACAGAAGTGTTCTTCGCTATTTGAATAGCGAGCGTATTCTCCTTTAGCGTTAGGCGTAATATGACAGTCAATACAATTTTTCAGACTGTGCTTTTCTGTACGTATACCATGTAAAACTGTCTCATCCCGTTGATGTAAAACCGTCTCAAAATGATTGGTACGCATCCATACCGGATCTTCCACGCACTGATCACCTTTAGGTGGAGGTACTTTACTTTCATCCGCTATCGATGATGTACAGACCATTAGCAGGAATAGCCCAATTAAAACATTGGCTAGAATGCTTGTACGTATCGCTCCCATATTACTGAACTAACTTATTATGCGTTGTATAGTTATAATTAATGATCGCCCAATGCCATGTCGATGTAACCCGTAGGACAGACGTCGGCACAGATATGGCAACCGATACATTTGTCATAATTTGTATCTACGTAACGGCCAGTCGTTTTCTGATCCTTTTTAACACGGAATACTGCATCCTGTGGGCAGTAAATCACACAGTTATCACACTCAAAACACATACCACAGCTCATACAGCGACCGGCTTCTTCAACCGCCTGCTCTTCTGACAAGCCAATCATACGTTCTTCAAAGTGACCCAGAACCTGTTCTGAATCCGGGCCATGTGAATCACGCAAAACACGCGGGGTATATTCAAAATGCCCCAGGAACAAACGATCTGCCGAGATTATTTCCTGGGCTGAACGATCTTCGTAGTTGTGTATAGAGAAACCAGCTTCATCTGTACCTCGTATTTCTCCAGCACTATATGCTTCTGGCTCAAGTCCTGTTTCTTGCAGCTTCTCAAGAAGAGAAAAATGATGCACATCCACTTTAGGACGTTTTCCGTATTCCTGTCCCTTGAGGTAGTAGTCAACGCTGTCTGCGCAAATTGACGCTTGTCCAATTGCTGTCGTTAACAGGTGTGGACGAATAATATCGCCACATACAAAATGTCCTTTTTTACCAGGTACTTGATAGTGCTTATCTGCATCAATCAGACCACGGCCATTATCAAATGCTTCCAGTCCTTCCAAGTCACCACCCTGACCAATTGCAGATACAATTAAATCACATTCAATATTATATTCTGTGCCTTCTACTGGTGTAGGGCGTCCATCTACCATTTCGCATTTAGCCATGCGTAATGCCGTTGCACGGCCTTCGTCATTAACAATCACTTCGACTGGCATCACACCATTATCAATACGTACGCCTTCATGAAGTGCATCATGTACTTCATGTTCAGCAGCGGTCATCGCCTCACGCTCGAACAATGAAGTCAAGGTGACATCTGCACCTTCACGTGCAGCTGCGTAAGCTGCATCATGTGCAACGTAGCCTCCGATAACATGCTCGGGTGCTTCTTTCTTATCTAGTTTAGATATCTTTCCAAGTCGACGCGCTACAGATACAACGTCGATTGAAGTATCACCACCACCGACGCATACCACACGATCAGCAGTTACTTTTAAAATTCCTTTGTTGAATGCTTCCAGAAACTTAACCCCGGCAACGCAGTTAGGTGCATCACCATTTGGTACCGGAAGGCTTCGGCCTGACTGGCACCCTAATGCCCATACAACAGCATCATATTCTTTCTCTACATCTTCGATAGCTACATCGCGACCTACACGAGTATTCAAACGTACTTCGATGTCGCCAAGATCTAGAATTCTTTGAATTTCCGCATCCAGGTAATCCCGTGGTGTTCGGTATCCTGGAATACCGTATTTGAACATGCCACCAAGTTCGTCATGATCATCAAAAATGATACTTGCGTGTCCCTTACGTCGTAACTGATAAGCTGCTGCCAAACCTGCGGGACCGCCACCGATAATGGCAATTTTCTTTCCGCTTAATTGAGCTGGCGCTTCAAATTTAAAGCTTTCTTTGGTTGCTGTATCCCCAATATATTGTTCTACAGAATTAATGCCAACAAAGTCTTCTACGTGGTTGCGGTTACAACCATCCTGGCAAGGAGCTGGGCATACTCGACCCATCATTGATGGGAATGGGTTCGCGTCGGTGGAACGACGGAAGGCATATTCCTGCATAGTCACGCCTTCTGGTGGTGTTTCTATGCCGCGGACGATATCTAGCCAGCCACGAATATCTTCACCCGATGGGCAGCTACCCTGGCAGGGTGGTGTACGGTGTACGTATGTAGGACATTTATGTGATGCATCACCTTCAAATATTTGATCACCAAAATTTCCCCATTGGTGGTCGCCATCATCATACTTACGAAACGTAAGTTTGTAAGACATGTCATCCTTTGATGTAGCCATTACTCTGCTCCTAGTTACCTAATACCGTTTTAATTTAGTTAAGCCGCTTCAACATCATCAGATATTGAATCTTCTTCATCGCTTTCGCCATCGTTTTGTCCTGTCAGGACAATGGCATTACTGACCAGCTGATGCACACTGACAATCTGGTCCATACTGAAGTCATAGTACGGGAATATTTTTGAGAATTGACTCTTGCATATAGCGCAGATCGCAGCCATATGCGTGACGCCATTCTGCTCAGTCACTTGTTTTAGGGCTTGCATTCGAGGCATCGCACCTTTTACACGTAACTCAATCAGATCATCTGTTAACAGACCACCGCCACCACCACAGCAATACGTACCTTCTTTGATGGAGTGCTCTGGCATGTCGTAAAAATTATTGCAGGATGCTTTAATAATGTCGCGTGGAATTGTAAATTGCCCGCCAGGTGTATCACCCATACGTGATGCACGCGCAACATTACATGAGTCGTGATAGGTCAATGTCATATGATCATTGCCTGACTTATCCAGTTTTATTGTTCCGTCTTGTATAAATCCATGTGTCACTTCACAGATATGTTGTGGTACTGGGTAATTTGGGTCCAGAAAATCAAATGGTCCTGCCAGCGTATTCAGGAAACTGTATGCGACACGCCATGCATGCCCGCATTCTCCGAATACAATTCTCTTCACACCCAGATCAATTGCGGCTTTGCGAATGCGTAACGCCAGTTTTTGCATGTTTTCATAGCTACCGATAAACATGCCAAAGTTAGCCGCTTCACTTGCATACGAACTCATTGTCCATGAGACACCGGCCTCGTGGAATACTTTTGCATAACCAATCAGACCATCGATATGAGGCTCGGCAAAGAAATCTGCTGACGGTGTAATCAACAGCACATCAGCACCTTTGACATCAAGAGGCATTTTAACTTTAACGCCTGTCTCATCTTCTATGTCTTCTTCCAGACCTTCCAGTGTATCGATCAGTGCCGGTTCAGGCAGGCCAAGGTTGTTACCCAGCGTCTGCGCTTTACCAATAATTTCGTTACAGTATTTTTGACCTTTACCTACAGTGTCCATGATTTCACGTGCTGCCATGGAGATTTCTGCGGTATCGATCCCATACGGGCAATACACAGAACAGCGTCGACACTGTGAGCACTGATGGAAATAGGTATACCAGTCATCCAGCACTTCTTCAGTAAGGTCTTCTGCCCCGACCAGTTTAGGCATTATCTTGCCGGCTAAAGTGTAGTAGCGACGATAAACCTTGCGGAACAAATCCTGCCGTGCAACAGGCATGTTTTTAGGATCAGTTGTCCCCAGGTAATAATGACATTTATCAGTGCAGGCTCCACACTTCACACAGGAATCCAGATAAACAGATAATGAACGATACTTATTGGTAAGCTCACCCATCTTCTCAATCGCGACTTCTTTCCAGTTATCAATTAATTCGCCTGGATAACCCAACTGAGTCTGGAATTGCTCTTTTGCTACGTAAGGAGCGCTGTGCGCCATTGCATCCTTCTGCAACTTTGGAATAATTGGATATTCTCTTAATTCCGGTACTTCAAATTTAGCGTCGGCCATTCTTCTTATGCTCTATTGTGTTACTTGGAAGATTCCAACTTGATTGCCCATGCCGAGATATGACGTTTTTCACGTGGGTTATCCACTTGATTACGCGTCGGACTAAAGAATACACCTGGTGCATGTAGCAATTTAGAGATTGGGAATATTGCCATTAATATAATCACTAATGACAAGTGAATAACTAAAATAGTATCAGTCGGCATTGTTCGAATATCAAACACCATCAAGCCTAATAAGTATGATTTCAGTGTGACAATGTCTGTATGCGTGACAAACGTCATTAATGCACCTGTTACCCCAATACCAATAATAAGTAACAACATTAAATAATCAGATGGTGCAGATATATATCGCACACGATCCACAACAATGCGCCTGAATAATAATCCACCCAGGCCAATCAGCATGGCTATTGATGCGTATTTACCAAATGGTTGTATTAATCCAACCCACCACCAGACAGGGTCTGTGAAATAACGCAGATGGCGCAATAAAACCAGTAATAATCCAAAGTGGAACAACCAGCCAAACAGCCAAATCCATTTGTTGGCTTTAAATAAACTTTCAAAGATGGTGATTTCTTTAAATATTCGAAACGCTACACCCGGGGCTGTTGTCGGTGCAGGCGTGGTTGGAATTTTAAGTGGTGCAGGTGTCTTAATGTATTTGCGAATACGGTACGCTAGGCCGAAAACCAGAATAGCCGTTGCGGCATAGAATAATATGGCAAATAAAATAGACATAATAATAAAATACTAAAGCGCATTTGCGTAATAACCGAGCAAGCCTATGGCCCACTCGGCTTATTAGCAAACTAACTTATACGCATCCTGTTGGCTTTGGAAGACCCGCATACTTACATGCTTGCTTTGCAGGGCCATATGGGAATAGCTCATACAAGTACTTACTATTACCTTTGTCTTTTCCAAGCTTCTTGCCAATTGCTTTAGTTAAAACACGCACTGCTGGAGCAATTTGATACTCTTCGTAGTATTCACGAAGAAAGTTAATTACTTCCCAGTGGTTTTCATCCAAATCAGCGCCATCAGCTTCAGCCATAGCTGTTGCAAGCTCTGGTCTCCACTGATTCAAATCTGCCAAATAACCTTCTTCATCAGTCTCATAACTTTGACCGTCTACTTCTATTGCCATGTGTTGTATCTCCTATCGTAGTATTGCTAAACGCAAATCTAGATTCTCGTGCTGTTACACAAGAATCAATAAACCATTAAACTATAACCAGGCCTGAACTGATTCATGCTCAGCCGCAAGGTCTACAAAGCCGCTGTAATCAACCACTTTGATTCCCTCTGCAACATTACTTTCATCTAAGCCGCGTGCTTTCAAGTCAGGACCAAGCACATAAAAAGAAACATTTGCCATTGCATCAGCAACGTCTTTCGAATGTTTTGTGCCTTTCATTGCTGCGACAACACCATCTTCGATAAGCAGAACCGAACTACCGGCTTTAGCTAAACGCATGCATGAATCAAGTGAATTCTTCTCAAAAGGACTTTTATTTACTGTATGTAGCATTGCCATATACTTAAACCTCTAAAAACTAAATACGACGTCTTGCTGATCAATTACCTCAGCAAGTTCCTGGCGTGAAACAAGATGAATAGAGTCTTTTTCAGCCCAGTCGTCATCTTCATCTTCGTATTTCAAATCCTGCAGATCATCTAAACTCAAGCCGCGCTCTTCCAGCGACTCTTTCTCGATGTATATCTTTTTAATGTCGTAGTCACCTAATGCAGAATACGTAGGAGAAAAATTCTTCATCCCGATTTCTTCGGTATTTTGACCCTTCATTAACTGATAAACACCATCGTCTGCAAATACCAGACTGACGTCCTGATCAAATGCTGCAGCAATTAATACAACTTCTAAAGATTCAAGTGCATAGATTGTTCCGTAAGGTGACTTACGGTTCATATACATGAATTTTTTTACGACCTGATCACCGTCTTCCATAATAAATCTCCTTAGACTAGTCGCCAAACACGACCATACGGTCCGCCTGAATGCCTGCTTCGATTAACTGGCCCAAGCCAGAAATTCGAAACCCTTCTGCCACGTTGTTTGAAGTCTTGCCATTACGTTTGGCTTCATCTTCATCCAGCATGCCGCGACGTTGAGCTGCAGCTACACATAACACTAAATCTACATTGTGTTCTTTTGCCAGCTCAGACCATCTGTTAGGTATATGTCGATCATCCTGCGGTGGAACCGCAAGTGAAGTTCCGTTATTCACACCGTCGTGATAGAAAAACACGCGGAAAACCTCGTGCCCTTTTCCTATCGCTGCCTTGGCAAACTCAAATGCCGAGTCAGACGCCTGATGAGTATATGGTCCTTCATTAACTAATATTCCAAATTTCACCGATAAACTCCCTTATCTCTAGAAACGAATATGGGTAGAAGAGTTAAGGCTGCGACGAGCGCCTCTCCAGTTATCAATGTGGAACTTGGTGAATGGAAGACCGGTTAATTCAAAGAATCGAGGCCAGCCAACTCGCTCAACCCAGTCATTTATTCTTTCCCAGTCACGCGCATCTTCTTTATATGCAGTCAGAATACGTTTTACGATAGCTGTTGCTTCTGGCCAGCGTGGCGGGTTATTCGGGATGCCTGCAGCAACAAGCTTCTGGAATGTTGGCTTGCCACGTGCGTTTGAGTGATTACCACCTACCCAGATTGCAAGTTTTGAATGCTCAGCATCGTTAATCTGCATCGGAGGACATGGCGGGAAGCAAGCACCGCAGCAAATGCATTTTTTCTCATCCACTTCCAGTGAAGGCTTGCCGTTAACCAGCGCTGGTCTGATCGCAGCCACAGGGCAACGAGCTACAACTGAAGGTCTTTCACATACGTTTGACACCAGGTCATGATTGATTTTAGGTGGCTTGGTATGTTGAACGTTAATTGCGATATCACCTTGACCACCACAGTTAATCTGGCAGCAGGATGTCGTGATATGTACACGGTTTGGCATGTTGTTCTCTTTGAACTCATCAATAAGTTCATCCATCATTGCTTTAACAACACCTGATGCATCAGTGCCTGGAATATCGCAGTGTAACCAGCCCTGTGTGTGAGAAATCATCGCGACTGAATTCTTGGTACCACCAACGACAAAGCCCTCTGCTTCCAGAGCATCAATCATTGGCTGCACTTTTGCCTCATCAGCCACCATATATTCAATGTTTGAGCGGATAGTGAATCGAACATATCCGTCAGCATACTTGTCACCAATGTCGCAAAGTGTACGCAAAGTAAATACGTCGAGAATTCGCTGTGTTCCGGCACGGACCGTCCAGATCTGGTCACCATTTTTTGCTACGTGAAGCAAAACACCAGGGCGTGGATGTTCATGATAATCCCATGAGCCATAATTTTTGCGCATCACTGGATGCATGTATTGAAATCCGTCAGGACATCCTGACTCTATTGGTGCTCGATGTTCTTGTGCCATGTTTTTTATATCTCCAAACTATAAGCCCGCATATAACATGCAGGCTTTAGTGACTTTATATAAACGTAAGTTAAAATTCTTTCTTCAATACCGAAGATCAGCTAGCTGCTTTTTCTTCTGCCTTGCGATTAAACCACTTCTCAGCTTCCTCGTCCCATCCATCCATACGTACGTATGAGCTTTGACGAGGCTCGTTAACCATGTTTGGATCGACTTCAATTCCAACACCTTCCAGGAAGTTAACCAGTCCAATACGCTCAACCATCTCTCCACAACGTTCGTGTTCCAGGCCATTTTCAGCCCAGAAATCGATAGTCTCTTCAGCCATCTCTGTAAGCTTTTCGTAATCTTCTTCAGTTTCCAGCTTCATAAATGGAACAACAACAGTGCCCATCAAATCACCGATCTTAAGAGTACGCTTACCACCAATAAGTATTGTTGCGCCTTTGTCGTCACCCGGAGAAAGTGCTTTCACCATCACATTCATACAATGCATGCAACGAACACAGTTTCGGTTATCAACATCCATGGTGTCGTCATCTTTAAGTGACAATGCTTTAGTTGGGCAACGAGTAACAACGTTATCTATTACATATTCGCGACCTTTACGTGCCACGAATTTCTTGACTTCTTCCTGATCCACTTTCATGTCATCGCGCCATGTGCCGATGATGGCAAAGTCAGAACGTTCAATAGAGTTCATGCAGTCATTACCACAACCCGATACCTTGAATTTGAACTTGTATGGTAGTGCTGGACGATGAACATCATCAGTAAAGTTGTTTAGAAGTGTGCGATGAATTTTCATTTCATCCAGATTGGACATTTCACAACGTGCTGCACCCACGCATGACATTCCAGTTCGTACACATGGGCCTGCACCACCGAGGTCCCAGCCGTATTCATTAATTTCATCAAAGAAGTGCTGTGTGTTCTCGGTAGACGTACCGATGAACATAATATTTCCTGTCTGACCATGGAAAGTGACCAAACCTGAACCCCATTTTTCCCAGCTGTCACCAAGCTGGCGCAGCATATCTGTAGAATAGTAGTTACCTGCTGGAGGCTGAACACGAAGGGTATGGAATTCTTTTGATTCAGGGAACGAGCTGCCTACTTCAGAGAAACGTGGAATGATGCCGGAACCGTAACCAAAGACACTGACTGTTCCACCTTTCCAGTAACCTTTACGTGTTTCGTATGAGTGCTCTAACTGACCTAACAAGTCATTTGCCATGCCGCTTATTCTGGTGTCATCATGTTTGTCACGAAGACGTTTAATTCCAGAAATGAAACTAGGCCATGGTCCATTCTCTAACTCATCAAGCATTGGGGTATCATGATGCTGGTCAGCCATATTTAATTCTCCTAATTCGCCAGTTAATTAATAACTTGGGGTTGTATTATTCCACGCGCAGAACAGCCTAAATTACCGGCTGCTTATAGAGTGGCAGTCTAGAGTTGAAGGGTTGAGATCAAAATCCTACCTATGGGGTGCGGGGGGTTACCCAGGTTATCTCAACAGGGATATAGCACCATAAATATTTATAATAACCCTCTCTTGTCAAATATACTAAAGTATTAATTTATCTATATATAACAATCGGTTAAATAATCATTGACCATACAGCATCAGTTAATCGTGCTACCTTGTGTTATTGCTGCAGCTTAGCAGAAATATTATATAAATAAGTAAAACGTTAACCAGCTCGCAACTAATTTGCCCTAATCCATAAATCACTATGTATGACTTTGAATCTGACTATTCCAGCTGGCGCGATTTTAAATTAGCACATCGCACTCAACAATCTCAGATTGTGCCAGTCTCGATTGCAGACCCGAATGTCCTATCCCGACAGGAACTTGCCCAATTAAAGACTCAATGCGAGAACGATAATTTTGCGATTTATCGTCTTGAACATCTTTCGCACGCGAATAAAACCTCAATACGCGCGATGGCCAGCCAGATTGGCATGCATTCCCTGGATCAGAATTTATGCGCCGATAACGACAGTATCTCCTCATTGCAAGTCATGGATCTCGGGCGCGCTCGTGGTTATATTCCTTACACGGCCAAAGCGCTTAACTGGCACACTGACGGCTACTACAATCCAATCCACCAGCATATTCGTTCTTTCATGCTTCACTGTATACAGAACGCGCCATCCGGCGGAGAAAATATGCTTATTAATCATGAGCTTATATACATACAACTGCGTGATGAAAATCCGCAACTCATCGCCGCATTAATGCAGCCCGATGCACTTACCATCCCTGCAAATATTGAAAATGGCATAGAAATGCGTCCCGCTCAAAGTGGGCCCGTATTTTACAGAGACAGTACAAGTGATACATTGCAGATGCGTTATACCGCCAGATCCCGCAGTATCCAGTGGAAGCAGGATAAGCACATTCAGCGCGCCGTTGGTGTGATTGAGGAACTGCTCGAAGATAGTAATTACGTGCTTAATTACACCTTGAAACGTGGTGAAGGATTGGTATGTAACAATATTCTTCATGGACGCAGCGCCTTTACAAATGGGAATATTCCTCAGCAACAACGAGTCATGTATCGTGCTCGCTCCTATAATCGATTATTTAACGATCAATAAGCAAACAAAATGCTCCTATTAAGTGAAATCCTCATGCAAGACCATGGCATGCAAAGTTTTGATGAATTAAAGGCGGAACTGGAAAAACGCGCCCAACAAGGTGAAATCTTTTTCCAGATGGATGTGCGCCCTCCATTCAAGGACACACCAGAAGAATGGGAAGACATTCTTGAATCCGTCTTCACCTCAACCAGGCCCAGCTAATATGATCTGGAATGACGACACAACAAATGATGCAGTTTACGAAGTCCCGGATGATATCGTTGATGTCAATTTCAAAATCAAATGTGCACAATTGCCACTAGATCACGCCTACCAGTTATCTACAGCGATCACCAGGGAGCTACCGTGGATTCAGGACAACGAATCTGTCGGTATACACCTTATACATGGAGCAGAATCCGGAAATGGCTGGATCCGTCCATGTGGGCCTGATGAACTCATTTTCCCCTCACGACGAACCTTATTCACAATTCGTACGCCTCAGGAACATATAGAAGATGTGCGCGTGCTTGATGGCGCATCAATCAATGTTTGCAACGTCTCGATTGAATTCTCCAAACCCACTATTCGAAAACTATCCAAGTTAACTACCATTTTTGCACGCTATGTACTCACCGATCAGGTAGAAGATGAAAGCGCCTTCCTAAACGAGATGGTCGAATTACTGGCCGAGAAAAACATCAGACCAAAGAAGATGATGAGTGGACGGGCCCATACCATGAAATTCCCTGATATAACGCTTAACACCCGCAGCCTGATGATTGGTGGTATCGACGTCACCGAGTCGGTATTACTGCAACAACAGGGGCTGGGAGACGGCAGAAAATTCGGCTGTGGACTATTTTTACCTCATAAGGGTATTGACGCGGTCAATGAGACACAGGAAAAATAACGCCCTCAAAAATTATTGAATTTTTCAAGAAGGGGTCAGAGCCCTTTTAAAATAGGAGAATAAATATATGCCGATTGAAGTTAATGGAAAGTCTATTGAAACCACGCCGAGCGGATTTTTGGTCAACATTGAAGACTGGTCGGAAGCGCTTGCTGAAGTTATTGCCAAGGAAGAAGGTGTTGTACTCACTGACAGACATTGGGATGTAGTTAACTACTTGCGTGATGAGTTTATCAATAATGCAGGTAATCAGCCTAATACACGCAACATGGTTAAGGCCATGACGAAACTGTGGGGTGACAAAAGCGTTAACGCAAAAACACTTTATGACCTGTTCCCCGGCGACCCCAGCAAGCAGGGCGGCAGAATCGGCGGTTTACCTGAAAGTCGACGAAAAGGCGGTTACTAGTTCACATACTCTCTATCGGGATACATATCAGACTTATAAATTGAATTAGTATTTACCCATAGAATTTGAAATTTATCTACATTCGGAGGGCCCATGAGCTCCAAGCAAGACAAAATCAAAAAAATGATAGAAATGCAAAAGAAGTTCATCGAGCTGGATCGCGCTCGCGGTGTTACGGCCAAAGAATACTTCACACCTGAAGAAGGCGCAGAGTTAAGCGGCTACCGTGAAGAATATTCCAAGCTGGCCATGGACGTTGTCGAAGTTGCACACAAAGAAAAAGGCTCGCACGCCTAGCCTTCTGCAGCAATATCCACTTTAAAAAGCCGCGTATATCGCGGCTTTTTTATGCGCAAAATGTTTTGCTGCGCTAACTTAATATTGAACTCAAGCAATATTTTATAGCCCATTGCCAGCTATCAATCTCACTCCATTCTTTCACTAATCATTTTGCACCAGAGTTAACCCGAGACTTTTGTTAAAGGTTTACAAACCAGTTCTCTATTAGACAGCACTAAATTGTGAACTATTACACGAAAAACTTAGGCAAATTTAAGCTTAATGTAACTCTAGCTAGGTAGAATTTTATTTATCAGGAAATTCGAAAATAACAGGGGAAATATTATGCCTAAAGATGATGAGCGCCAAATTGACAACCTGGAAGAAGAGTACATCGAACCATCTGATGTTATTACTCCACAAAAAAATGCTGGCGAAAACTCCAAGCAAAACGCAGATGCAAACAAGCTCAATCTGGAAGATATAAGAACAGCTGGTTTCTAATTTATATTGATTGCACTAGAGCGCATAGATGTCATTGAATGCGTGCTTCCATATTTGATTGCAATCCACTCGCAATAAAAGAGTCAGCAGCATCACATCTCTATATCAGTCACCAAATAAAGCCGACACTCTATTTTTTTGGCATTAGCTGATGAATAAAGTTCATGAATGCCGTTTCAGTCACATCAATGACGCGAACATCCAAACCCGCCAATCTTCGATCTGGTCGTCTTCTACGCTCCAGTCCCTCTTCAGCAGACGATGAATTTGAATTTAAATCACGTCGCTCCTGATCTGAAAGCCTGCAATTTTTAGTTAGATTCTTCATGCGGTATCTTTGAAGCTATTTCCTATAAGCAATATACTAGCTCCATGGAACAATACTTTTTGCGAGCAAACTCACACTATTTTCCAATCCATCAATACTGAACTATAGAATGTATTGGTACACCAGGTAGTTTATCCCGTCCTGCTAAAGCAGTTAATTCTACAATAAACGCAAATCCCAAAAGTTCGCAATTAAAATTATCCAGTAACGCCGCAGTCGCTGCTGCGGTTCCTCCAGTTGCAATAACATCGTCAACGATGAGTACTTTGCTTCCCTGCTTGATTGCATCACGGTGGATTTCGAGACGATCGGTTCCATATTCCAACTGGTAATCAACTGAATGTATTTCTGCTGGCAATTTGCCGGGTTTTCGAACAGGAATAAATCCTGCGCCCAGATGATAGGCTAGTGGCGCACCCAAAATAAACCCTCGTGATTCAATTGCAATAATATAATCAATTTTCTGATCAGCCAGGTTATCAGCAAATCGATCAATCACATGACTTAGCCCCTGATGATCCTGTAACAAAGTAGTGATATCGCGAAACATAATCCCCGGCTTGGGAAAGTCCGGGACATCCCTGATTAAAGACTTTATATCCATAATATAATTTTTAGAGTTCACTCCATTTACGCACCAGATTAACGTACACCAGATCGACCTGCTTAGTGTGTTCTTCATCTGCCTGCTTACGTAATAATTTTTCACGCGCGCAGCTTAACTGATAAAGCAGCGCTCTCTGCTCCGCATCTTTAATCAGGCTCTGAACCCATGTCACTGCAACCATTCGCTTGCCCGAGGTCACCTCTTTCACCTGGTGTCGTGTAGTTGCAGGATACATGACAGCATCACCCGCAGCATATTTTATCAGCTGCAGGCCATAATCCGTTTGAATAGATAACTCACCACCCTGATATTCCTCCGGCTGATTCAGGAATATTGTTATGGCCAGATCAGAACGGTACCGCTGCCCCTCCTCGCCCGATACACCCATGACTGGATCATCAATATGTTCACCATAATGCATACCCTGCCGATAGCACGCATAAAATGGGCTGGCAATTTTTAAAGGCAAAGCAGCACGTTTATACACTTTATGCCTGACCAAATTTCCCATCACGATATTATTTAAAGCCACAATTTTCGGGTCATCACTGGCCATCTCCTGATTTTCTTTTACTCTGGCCGCTACAGACCCGGCACTTAACTTTCCATCGACATAGGTTGCATCTGCCAATAACGTTTGCACTTTCGTTATTTCCTGTGGACCCAGTACATTTTTTAAATGAATCAGCACGATTTATCTCACGTCCGTTATAATGTTGTTTTTAGCCAAGGATTGCAGCCATGATACTGAAAGTTGTTGTAGATGAGAAAACTATTCCCATTGAAGTACCTGATTATATGCTAGTTGAAGCAGAAGAGCTTTTTAACAAAATGGACCTGGATATGGACGCTGGCTGGCAAATGAGCCGCGAATGGGTAGACTCTCCAGATAACGTACAGCGATGTCAAATTGCTGCGGACAAAATCCTAACATCTATACACAACGAAAATGAAAAAATGGCTACCTTAATGGCGGCATATATATTAAAAAAGCTTCCCAACATTTCTTCAGTTGATATAGATACTGAAGGTGATATGACTCAAACATCGTTTGCGGACAATTAAAAGTAGTCATCTAGTGTCCAGCGTACATTTGCTCTATTTCCTGTGCGAACAATTCTTTCACTTTTTCTCGTTTTATTTTCAACGTGGGCGTCAATAAATCATTTTCTATTTCCCAGGGATCAAGCGTTGCAGTGATTTTGTATATTTGAGCATAACCTGGAAACTCATCCATATACGGACCAATTTTTTTCAGCAATTCTGCTTTTACTGCTTCGTCATTCAGATTTTCAGTATCAATACCCTGTAGTCTGCACTGCTCAGGATTCAACACTACTATCGCTGAAAGAAACGGCTTACGTTCTCCAATGACAATTGTCTGATCAAATATCGCGTCCGAACAAATGGCATGTTCAACATCTGCTGGTGAAATCTTTTCACCATTAGATAACACGATAATATCTTTAACGCGCCCAGTGATATAAATAATTTCGTTTTCAATTTTAGCAATATCACCTGTATGCAACCATCCGTCTTCAGTCATCACTTTTCGAGTTGCCTCATCATTTTCCCAGTATCCCTGCATGACCGAATCCCCTCGCACCATCAGCTCACCGACATCCGATAGTTTTACTTCCACGTGATCAAAGGCAGGGCCAACACTTCCAACAATATTATTATCTACTCTGTTTGCTGAAATTACGGGTGAGCTCTCAGTCATACCGTAACCCTGCACAACGTTCACACCCATCCCAATAAAAAACGCATTCATATCTTTGCTAAATGCCGCACCACCCGCGACTGCAAACTTGAGTCTTCCACCTAATTTCTCACGAATCTTTCTGGCGATCAGAGCATCCAGCAAAGGATGCAGCAGAAACGATACAGACCAACTTTCTGTCCCCTGCTTATGGCAAAAGACCTTATATCCAATTCGATGAGTGTAGTTAAACAGCTTCTGCGCAATGACTGATTTTTGTTGCACCTGATCTGTGATTCGAGCATATACTCGCTCATAAATTCGTGGCACAGAAATTAATATTGTTGGCTTGATAAGTTGCAGATCATCTGCCAGCTGATCGATTGAGCGTGTATAAGTGATCTCAGCGCCAAAAAGCATAGGCGCATAATAACCAACTGTCCTCTCAAAGGTATGAGACAAAGGTAAAAAAGACAATAACTGGTCTTCTTCTGTTACCAGAAATGCGCTTCCGCAATCAGCGGCATTCACCAGTATATTTCGATGACTGAGGATGACACCTTTTGGGCGCCCTGTGGTACCAGAGGTAAAGACGATGGTTGCAGTATCGTTACAGGAGCAACAGTCAAACTGGAACACGGCTGCTGCATCACTGTTAAGTTCTTCTTTTAAAGCTGGCAGATCAACACCTTCAAGCTTGTCAATCAGAACAACACTGCGTAGTGATTCAATTTCCTGTGTAAAAGTTTTAGATAATTCATAGTGTTCTTGCGTTGCTATTAAAAGCAGACAGCAATTGGTTTTATCCAGAATGTAATGAACATTATCTTCACGATCACTAGGGTACAGAGGCACGGTAATTATCCCTAATCCTGCCGCGGCCTGATCTATCGCAACCCACATCACACTATTCGGTAACATGATTGCAATTCTGTCGCCTGCTTTTATTCCAGTTTCGATCAGCCATTTTTGCACAGAGGCAGCTAACGCTCTGGTTTGATTCCAGGTATATGACTGCCATGCTTCAGCCTGATGATCAAATTCATTAAACGCTGTTTTATCTGGAGTTAAATCAACGCGTGCATTAAAGGTTTGTGCAATTGTGAATTCATCACTGGTATAGGTAGAGCGTCGCATCATTTTCGAATCTATAATTGACTCCAGCCTGACGATGCCTTGAATCGTTCGCCATGCCTGGACTGCAGTTCACTCAGACGATCACGTAATTTAATTGGTCCCGCTGTTTTCGCATATTGAACAGGTCCACCACGAAACGGAGCAAAGCCCGTTCCGAATATGACACCGGCATCAAGCAGGTCTGCATCTTCAAGAAGCCCTTCTTCCAGACATTTCACGGTCTCATTAACCAGACTTAAAATAAGCCGATCCTGGACAGATTTATCTATAGATGAATTTGGTTTGTTTTGTTTGGATACTTTTCCATTCTTCCACTGGTAAAAACCCTGACCTGACTTTCTCCCCAGTTCTCCCTGATCAAGCTTTTGCTGCAACCGATCCGAGACTGGAAGATCAAATGCATCTGCCAGTACTTTTCCAACGTGGCTGCAGATATCAAGACCCACTACATCTGCCAATTCAATCGGCCCCATCGGCATACCAAACTCCACTGCAACATGGTCAATATCTTCCGGTGCAATGCCTTCATCGACCAGAATAACTGCTTCCATAATATATGGCATGAGTATCCGGTTAACCAAAAACCCTGGTGACGATTTTACCGGAAGTGGTAATCGGCTAATTTTCTTAACAAAAATTGCCGCATTATCCAGCACTTCCTGATTGGTATTATTCGTGTGAATAATTTCCACCAACTGCATTTTGGCGACAGGATTAAAGAAATGAAGCCCAACCAGCCTGCCAGGGTCCATTAACTTTTCTGATAATGCCTCCAGTGGCAAGCTGGATGTATTGGTGGCAAGAATTGTATCTTTACGAATCTGAGGTTCAATTTGGGCATACAGGGCCTGTTTAGCTTCCAAGTTTTCATAGATGGCTTCAATCACCACATCGGCTTTGCCAACTCCAACTCCCTGATGATCAGGCATCAGCCTGTCTTTCGC
This sequence comes from uncultured Gammaproteobacteria bacterium, assembly GCA_963976865.1. Taxonomy (GTDB): domain Bacteria; phylum Pseudomonadota; class Gammaproteobacteria; order UBA4575; family UBA4575; genus UBA1858. The sequence goes on from CAXBLY010000001.1 coordinate 183,579, forward strand.
AGCAGTACATAAATGACTTTCACGAATTTTACGTTCGAATAAATTATGTGCACGCTTAATTGCAGGCGCAATATATTTAGGCTCACGATCCTGCAATGTCACCTGGAACCCCTGCATGGCACACCAGGCAGCAATATCTCCTCCCATAATGCCAGCACCTACTACATGCACATGTCGCGGCTTAAATGATCCGCTTTTCGCCAATGCTTTCATACGTTCCTGCAGCATGAAGACACGCACTAATTGCTCAGTAGCAGGAGAGTCGGCAAACAGATCCGTCACTGAATTTGCTTCTTCTATAAAGCGTTGCTGTCTATCTGCTGAGAAATTTTTCCAGCAATCCAGTAATTTAAAGGGTGCCGGATAATGTGTTTGAGATACTTTCTTCCTGACCTGTTGACGCATGAATAATGCAGTCGCTTGCCTAGCTACAGGGTAAGAGGCAAGTTTATTAAACCAGGCAGGTGCATATTTCGCTTGTTTACTTTTAATCAACGCAACAGCAGTGACAGACAGTTGCCGGGATGGCACTGCAGCATCAATTATCCCCATTCCTTTTGCCTGTTTAGCAACAACAGTACGCCCGGCAAGCATAAGCTGAAGTGCAGGCAGATCCCCAATCAATTCAGGCAGACGTACTACTCCACCGTACCCTGGGTGAATTCCTAAACGTACTTCTGGCAATCCTAATTTGCATTTGGCAGATTTTTCAGCAACACGGTAGGTACAGGCAAGTGCCAGTTCCAGGCCACCTCCCAAACAAAAACCGTGTATCAAAGCAAGTGAGGGGAAGGACAGCTTTTCAATTAAAGCAAAAACTGTTTGTCCAAAACGCAATTTTTCAAAGGCAGCCTCACGCGTTTTAAGCGCAGTGAACTCAGTGATATCTGCGCCCGCCAGGAATCCATTAGCTTTTTTAGAATTAATAATTAACCCGGCTGCACTGGCAGTTTGCAGGTTCTCCAGAATTTCTTTTAACTCCTCCAGCACATTCCTGGTAAGAATATTCGTACTACCGCCGGCATAATCAAGGCTAAGCCATATGATCTGATTGTCATCCTGCTCAATCTGCCAGTGTTGATAATTTTCTGCACTCATTGCATTGTCTCCACCAGCATTGCTCCCCCTTGACCACCCCCTATACACAGAGTTGCAATACCTCGATGTGCATTCTTCTGTTTTAATGTATGAATCAAGTGTAATACTATTCTAGCACCCGTCATTCCAACCGGATGACCGCATGCCACAGCGCCACCATGGATGTTAAGTTTCTCCTGATTGATCTCACCCCAGGCCTTATTTGCATTTAAATTTTCTTTACAATAGGCATCATCGTTAAATGCCGCCAAACAGGCCAGCACTTGCCCAGCGAAGGCTTCATTCAGTTCCCAGTAATCGATATCATCCAGAGTCAGCTCATTTTTTTTCAATAACAAATCTGTTGCGTGCACTGGTCCCAGACCCATTTCAGAAGGATCCAGACCTGTCCAGTGACAACTGGTTAATTTTGCCATAGGCGTGAGATTGTATTGTTCCACAAATTTACCTGAAGCCAGCATTAGCCATGCCGCTCCATCACTGATTTGCGCACTGTTACCCGCTGTCACTTTGCCATACGGCTTATCAAATACAGCGCGTAACCTGGCTAGCTTATCCATGCTGGAGTCTGGTCGTACACCATCATCCAGTTCATAAAGTTTCCCGTGTTTATCGTAGAGTGGCTCAATCTCATTGCTGAATATTTCCTCTTCCTGCGCTTTTGCTAATTTCAGATGACTGGCAATAGCGAATTCATCCATCGCTTCTCTGGAGATATTAAATCGATGAGCAATTTTTTCAGCAGTTTGTCCCATTGACATACTGACCGTAGGATCAGTTAATCCACATAACAAACCAATAACAGGTTTTAGTAGCCCAAGTCTAAATCTAATAATGGCCTGTAACTTTTTCTGAAACGTTTTTGCGCCCGCAAAATCTGCCAGCCAGTGCGCATAGTCTTCTTTAAACAGTAACGGCGCATGACTCATCGCTTCCACACCACCGGCCAATACCAGGTTTGAATGACTCAGTTGAATTTGCGCCATAGCACTATCAAGCGCCTGCATTCCTGATGCACAGTTCCTTTGCACTGTCCACGCAGGAATAGATTCGGGCAGTGCCAGTCTCAGCCCAACAAGACGTGCAATGTTAGCTTCGTCAGCTCGCGGCATGACACAACCCAGAATAATTTCATCTATCTTGTCTGCATACTCTGAATGTTTGCTTAACAATGATCGCGCTACTGCCAGTGACATATCAGATGCCGTAAAAGGACCAGGCCTTCCACGTGCTTTCAGGACAGGGCTTCGGAGTCCGTCAATCACATAAACTGGTTTACTACTCATGACTTCCTCCCTTTCCAGTATTCAGCACTGAAATCATCAACCGCAAATACTTTTAAACGTGCCTGCTGTGCATTACGAATCACATCTGCCTCTGAAGCATTAATGACACCACAGGATACCGCCAGATCCAGGTCAAACTTCTTGATATTGCCTAACCGTTTGGCACGCTTGACCAGTGTTTCCAGTGGCGCGGCATTGATAACCTGCTGCAGTGCGTCTTCAAGCCACACAAGTGATTCGTCTGAATCTTTTGGTACATAGATATCATCTGTCAAAGAATCACGCAGATCCAGATCATCCAGCAACATAGATGATATCTCGTCGTGCAGGGTATCTTTACGTGGAATTTGTGGTTTACCCAACGGATAGATAACGACATGCAATGCATGTTTTAATACTTTACCTGGCAAGTTGTATAGCAGTTCCTGCATCGCAAGATGGAATCCACGCCCGCATTCGCGCATAGCCCAGTCAACATAAGGTATTTCTTCCGCAGGCTCGCCCCGGTCACGAAAGTATTTAAGTACTACTGAGGATAAATACAGATAACTTAGCATATCACCCAGTCTTGCTGACACATGTTCACGGCGTTTAAGCGAACCCCCATATTTTGTTAGTGCAACATCAGCCACTAAAGCAAAATTTGCAGACAAGCGTGTCAAACGTTTGTAATGTGGCTCTACCGATGTGCTAAAAGGCGTTTTTACCCAGTTGGCTTTTGACAACCCCAGAAATATACTGCGGCCAATATTTTTAATGACATGCACCACGTGATTCCAGAACGCATGGTCAAATTTCTCTAGCGCAACATTTTCATCTGCTTCTGCCAACGCTTCCATTTCCTTATACAGCCAGGGGTGACAACGGATTGCTCCCTGACCAAAAATTATCATGCTACGTGTCAGAATATTTGCACCCTCAACGGTAATTGCGATGGGCACAGCTTTATAGATACGTGCGATATGGTTGCGCGGCCCAATGCAGATTCCTGACCCGCCATGAATGTCCATTGCATCATCCACAACCTGACGCATGCGCTCTGTTAGATGATATTTGATTATCGCTGACGCAACTGATGGCTTCGAACCCTGATCCAGGGCAGCGGCTGTGACTGTTCTTGCTGCATCCATCATGTAAGTGTTGCCACCAATGCGACCCAGCACTTCAGAAACGCCTTCAAACTCGCCAATCGGCATTTTAAATTGTGTGCGTACGCGTGCGTATGCCCCGGTATTTCGACTAGCAAATTTGGCAGCGGCTGTAGCAAGTGCTGGTAACGAAATTGCACGCCCATCGGCAAGCGATTCCATTAACATTTTCCAGCCTTTACCGATTTGTTCCTGACCACCAATAATCCAGTCCATGGGAATAAACACATCGTCACCCTGAGTCGGGCCGTTCATAAATGGAACGTTTAATGGCATGTGGCGATTGCCTATTACAACACCTTCAGTGCTTGTTGGGATCAATGCCAGCGTAATACCAAGATTTTCTTCATCACCCAGAATATGATCAGGATCAAGCAGCACAAACGCCAGGCCGAGCAAGGTTGCTACCGGCGCTAACGTGATATAGCGTTTGTCCCAGGTTACACGCATACCCAGAGTGTTCTCGCCATTATATTCCTGATAACACACTATGCCTCGATCAGGCATACTGCCAGCATCTGATCCTGCCTGTGGACCGGTCAGAGCGAAACATGGAATTTCCGTTCCCTTAGCCAGTCGTGGAAGATAGTAATCACGCTGTTCCTGTGTGCCGTACTCCAGTAACAACTTTCCCGGCCCCAGGGAATTTGGCACCATCACTGTGACACCGGCCGCAATAGAACGACTGGCAACTTTCATAACCACACATGAATGTGCATAAGCTGAATATTCCAGCCCACCGTATTCCTCTGGAATAATCATTCCCAGAAATTTATTCTCTCTTATAAACTGCCAGGTTTCCTGCGAGAGATCAAAATCTTCATTTGTCAGCTTCCAGTCATCTATCATGTGACATAGCTGTTCTACAGGACCATCCAGAAATGCCTGCTCTTGTTCGGTCAATTTTGCCTGGGGTGTATCACGCAAAAATCGCCAGTCCGGATCACCCGAGAACAACTCTGCTTCCCACCATGTTGTTCCTGCTTCCAGTGCTTCTTTTTCAGTATCTGATATAGGTGGCAGAACACTGCGAAACATCTGCATCAAACGCGTGGTGATTAACTGTTTGCGTAACGAAGGTATAAAGGTGATCAGCACTGCACTGATAAGCAATAACCAGAATACTGCTTTTAACAAAAATGGAAGCGAAGAAATAAAGCTGTAGACAAACAAAGTTGCGGTGATAGCAGCAAGAATGGAGACTGCCGATAAATTTAAATATAAAATGTAAGATACGGTTCCAATGAGTAATACCAGCAACAATAGTTCAACAAAAATCATCTGCATTACTCAACCCGCCTTTTGAATTCAAAATTAACATGTCTGTACACAATACTTTTATTTGTTTGACGATTCCTCAAATATATGTAAAACATCATTAGCGTCCAAATATTTTTGCGCTTCCTCACTCATAATGCCGGTTTCGTTCCACGGCAGTTTCCTGTAGAAGCCAAGGTCGTCCTTACCCAGCAATGGGTACTTAATTATCTCAAAATACGGAGAGTAATCGAAATCTCTTGGCGTAAACAAACGCAGGTTACGCTCTTTAAGTGAGAATTTTTTATTCTCATCCTGAAAAATCAGAGGTAATACCGGGAACTTCACTGACGCAAATGCACTCGCGATCATTGAAGAACAAACCACCTTTGTTACTTCCTGGGCATTGTGCTCAAATAAACTTGAGTGCCATCGCCTTGGCATAAAAGTCCACCACGGAATAAGGAAACGCGCCAAATCCAGTAATTGTCTAACATCGTACGCCATTCCCAGGAACGATGTCGCGTAGGTAATGACTTTATTTGCGTCATCCGGTGAAATACCTCTAGGCCGGCAAATTCGCGTATGAAGTTTTTCGTAGAACTTTAGTGGCGTGACAATAGTACCCTGCCCAAGCTGACTTTCGATTACCAACGGTTCATCGGGAGGCCCGTCATAATGTTGCATAATACGTGCTTTAGCCTCGGGGTCCTGTATATCGTAAAGTCGCCCTATATACAGCGCGCTATGACTCCATGAACTCTGCGTGATGATTTTAATAACATTGCTTACTCGTAGTCGCCCTTCGACCAGCAGCACATCAGCCGGACGAATTTCATAAACCATGCGCGAATAATTGGTAGGAGACAGTACCTCTGAATTTGTTTCAGTTAAAAGTATGCCTATCGCTTTTTCCCAAACCCATCGTTTTAATCGCTGCAGCATGACTGGTTATCCCTCAGATTCACCATGGCAAATATTGAGTAATTGTAAGTTGAATATTCTTTTCCATGAAATATCAACATGATAGCAAGCACCTCTTGCCAGTACGACCTTATATTTACAAGTGCATTTTTTCGAAATGACCATTTAAATTAAAGTATTACTTATGAGGAAATTTAACATTATTTATAACTGTCATCTCCATCAGCGAATGAAATTTCCATTTTAAAGTGTGCAACAGGCAATTCCGTGTCAATTTCACCCAACATAGTGAATTGCTGTTTTTTATAAAACCCGATTGCATTGGAACGTGCATATAACCAGCATCGGGAGACTTGATGCCTAAGCGCATAAGCCAGTAATCTTTTGACAATCGCACTTCCAATACCCAAGTCTCGCAGCTCTTGCGTGACTGCCATATAACGAATTCGCATAGCATTGTTTTCGGCAGGCTGGATACTGCCGACACCAACAATGTGGTTTTTACCGTTCACAGCCATGCAATGAAAAGCCCTCTCATCAAGCGGGTCTCTTTCACTACCCAAAGGGAGGTTTAAAGGTTTGCGCAATTGCTCCCAGCGAAAATGATAGTAGCGCTCATACTCATCATCCGTTACTGGTGATTTAAGAAAAAATTCCAGTGTTTTCAAGTCAGGCAAACACAACCCAGGTTGTTGCGATGTACTTTACTCCAGCCTCCAATGTAACACCCCGATGCTCGTGTGTCCAAAACGGTGGAAACAGCAACAATTTACCAGTTTCAGGTTTTATGCTCACATTCTGAAACAAGAATTCTGTTTCTCCCCCGGGACCTGCGACATCATTTAAGTACCATATCGCCACAAGTTGTCGATGACTGAAATCATGACTGCCACCATCAATATGCCAGTGATAAAACTCACCAGGATCTGTTCGCTGAATACCATAACCCATGTCTTTGAACGGACCATTAAAGTAAGGATACTGGGCTCGAAACTCTCTGACAGCAATGCCTAATGATTTGAATAATGCACGATCGACATCGTGCCAGTGCTGTTTGCCACTCACAACCAGATCAGTAGATTTTTTTATACTGCTATCCTGATTTGCCATCTGGCCAATACGACCCTGATACTGGTCCTGTGGATTGGACTCAAATCGTTCAATCGCATCCTGACAAAATTCTGCTGACAGAGCATTTTTCTTTTCAAAAATAAAACTATTTTCTTTAACTTCCCGAATAGTGACTAGCCTGGAATTACCTGATTCATTCATTTTTATAATTTATTTGTTTCTATATATTTCTCAATGTCTGCCTCAGAGACTTGATTAGCATACATGACTAGCACTTGCTCACATAAATCAGCCCAATAAGTCGCACTTTCTGCTAACCAGTCTTTTAGTGTTAGCAGATTGCTGTTCCCGCACCACTGCCTGTAAGCATCTAAAAAAGAAGGGCAAAGCTGTTTACGCATTGGATTCATATTCGCCGCAAAGAAATGAATCGATGACACCCGGTTTTGAGCGATCAATTCAGGTAGCGTAGAAATAGAATCAGCATAAAAATCCTTGATTGCACGCAACATTAATTCCAGCTGTACACTGGAAACATTCACAAGCATTTGCTTCCAGCGGTCCCCCAATATTTTACCAGTTTTAATTTCACCCTGCTCATGCAAAATAATCGACTGCAACTCCACTTCTGTCATTTGATCCAATGCTGCATTCAGATCATGTTTAAAATCGTAAAATGAAAATGCGCGACTGGCAGCATTCTCTATTTTATGCCATTGCCATTCCTGCACTTTTTCCCACAACATACGTCTGATGGATTCTTTACGAATAAATATTTTATTATTCAATGTCATTGCCGGAGGTGAACCCAGATCACGCGCGCACTCTTCTGAGGAAATAACTACCTGACATTCATCGTATGACTGTTTCTGATCCAGTTTAGCCAGGAAAAAATGCGGCGCGCTTCTCACTCCTATACCCCCGCTATAGACCATTCCATGAGACTGCAGCGAGGCATTAATCGCATCAGTATCGAAAGGATCATAGGCATGACCATTTAGCAAGATTGGTTCAAATGATTTTCTAGCAAGTGTATCCCATAATAATTCCCTGTCTGTCACCCACTCGCCCACTTCTTCTTTGGACATTAGGTCTGTGTATGAGTAACCCTTATCCCATCGACAGAATTCACGCATCTTCATTAAATAGACACACATGGTGAAATTCCCTGCATACTTTGCATCTGCAATATTGCAGTTATGTTGCACTGCCTCGCAAAGAGCACCTGTAATCATCAATTACCTCTGTATAATATGTGTGTTGACGAGTCGCAAGATATTACCTTAGCAGCTAGCATAATTCACAGTAGCATAACCGCAAAACCTATAGGGATAGTTCATGGCAAGATTAAAAGCCAAATGGAATCAAAAGAATCGTGAACGCACACCAGAGCAGATCGCATCTGCAGTGGGATTCAACACGTGGCTATTAGCTGCCGAGGCCTGCCTGAATCATGAAAACGAAGGCTTTGAAACCAACACCCAATCACAACGCTTAGATGTTATCAGTGAATATCTTGCGTTTTCATTGCATCTGGTAGACCGCATGACGTTTGGTGAACTCGAAGAAGAAGAACGTGTACGCTTTATCAATGCACTAGGTGTTCACCTGGCAACACAAATCCAGTCAAATCGAGTGGACGCCAATGGCCCAGGTGAATATCGCAATCAGTTTATTGAATTGCTGAACACGAGAATGGATGAGTACTCGGAATGCACATACGACAAAGAAACGGGGCCAGGGTTTAACTTAAAAAGAATCCTGGGCAACCATGTGATGGCCGCAATGGGTGAAAAAGACAACAAATGGATCCCTGATTATGTTATCGACGTTGAAGCACCCAAAGTTATTAAGGGCATGGAACGCGTCATGAACGGAATGGGTGACTCATTAGAAGATGCCAGCTTTGATATGCCCCCTATACCGAAAGGAGGCACATGGGGTGAAGGTTAAGCTTGCTTTTTTATTACTAATCTTCGCGAACTCGCCTGAAATTAGCATTGCCAGCAATAACAACACTTCCGTTTTAGAAGACGGCTTTTGTACCTACGGCTCACATAAAGAACTCTATAAATTTTTCACTGAAAAAAATTATGCCGTTATCGCGCAAGGTAAGCGCGTACAGCCCAATGCAGACATAAAAGATTTCGCCGATGTGTTATTTCTGATATCACCTGATATGGAATATTTTCACACAGTCACGCTAAACGGCATCAGGCATGATTATTTTAAGGCATGCATTTTCAGCTCGGCAAGAGAGGTTGATTACCAGTTTACACCTCCCGCAGCAAACCTGCTCTCGCGCAAAAACCGGGAACACATTGTTATGCTGGCAGACAACATGCAAAAAAATACCCGTTGTCCCGACGACGATAGATATTGCACCCCCTGGGCTGAGTGGTCACAAAATCACAAGCAGACATTCCTGTTAAGTGCTTATGCCTATTCTACGCAATGGGAACATGACCCCTACAATGAAATCGTAGAACTGACACTCGACAATAAAGTAATACGCCCTACACGTGGCACGCTTAGCGAACATGCGCGCATCAAGTATGCATTGCGACTAAAAAAGACTCTAGACGAAAGTAATGAAGACTCAAACAGTGCAAAAACCGCTTACAAACAAATCCATAATGAAACAGACCACAAACTTGCGCTGGTTTTTTTCAGCCTGACTGATGCAAGACACTGGTCGCTCGATGAAGTCGACAGAGAGAAGGGGCTGGTACAGAACGTACTGCATGGTGTTGAACTTGAAATATATCCGATGCCCGGCAACGCTTACAAGAAATTTTCATCCAAGTAACAATAAACCGGTTGATGTGTTACGCATCACCTTTTCTGTGTGCATCAATGAGATCAAATATGTTACCAAACGGGTCTGTCACTGAACAACACCGACCACCCCATTGATGAATGACTATATCCGTCGTCCTTGCACCAAAGCCACGTATTCGATTTACCACAACATCCAGGTTATCTGTCTCAATAAAAAGTCCTGAATGGCCACTGCCATAGTATGGCTCAGTCCATTCGTACAGCTTTAGCATCATCCCGCCAAGATCATAATTTGTATAACGATGTGGATCACCCTCATACTCCCGCTGTATCGTAAGGCCCATCGCGCTTTCGTAGAACACTTTACTCAGCTTGTAGTCTGAAGCGGGAAATGATGTAAATAGTGCGCGCATTGTATTTGGATGATTAGTTATTTTGTCTACATTAAAGTCCCAAAAGGATTGTTATATGAACCACATTTGCCTGCTTAATTGAACGGCCAAGATCCTGGGTGTCGGGCTCGACTAATCTCGTTGATTACCACAGTGGATGCTTAATCATCACTGACGTACCATCAGTAATGTCCAGAGCATCAAATACATCTCTTTGATGAAATCCAAATGACTCCAGTAATTGTTCCAGCAACATTCTGCTAAGCGGCACTGACGTTTGCATTAATTCGGACTGCTGATGTTTCTCTGTTTTGTGCCGACCAATCACATGGGCAACATAATGCGGCCCATGTTTGGTAATTTTTACAAGCACATCCACATCGTCATTGGGCATGCCTAAGAAATCATTCATGTTATTTCCTTATATTTATATCTAGTAATTCGCGCTGTTTGCTGATTGGCATCTGCTCGTTCGTCACATCCGGGGCGGGAAATCCAGCTAGCTCCGAGTATGGGACTATCTGCCAGATAAGGAAATTTCTCTTCCTGAATCATTCCTTACTAGCAATTAATATAATAAAAATAGCCCAAAAATGACAAAAACCTAGAATTATCATCAAGATTGGCAAATAAATGCCTAAATTCTGGCCAACAGGAATTCAGGCCACTCTAAAAGACCGCCGAATGGCGACCTATAATTGTAGCAAAAATGTACGACTTCGCTTATAGTGGATACTGCTACAGATTTTGTAATTGGCAATTATGGTTGTTCCCTCCGTGTTACCCCTTCAGTTACCTGTTTCATATCGTGTAAGCAACATTTTTTATTAATTTTTTAAGGTAAACATTTTTATGGCTACAGGTACAATTAAGTGGTTCAACGAATCCAAAGGTTTTGGTTTCATTTCTCAAGACAACGGCGGAGCAGATGTTTTTGTTCATTACAGCGCAATTCAAGGCACTGGTTTCAAAACTTTAAAAGAAGGTCAGCAAGTGACTTTTGAAGTGGAGAATGGACCAAAAGGTCCTCAAGCAACCAGTGTTGCATCTGCCTAGGAAAAACCTCATCGACCAGGTTTAAGCTAGGTCGATACGCAGAGCCCCGCTAAGTACGGGGCTCTTTTTTTCCGGCTTTAACAGCCTCCATACACTCATGTTGGAGCAATCATGAAAAAATTATTTATTGGCAATTTACCTGCCAGTACTAAGACTGAAGAACTTGAAGCCTTATTTTCTGAATTTGGTAGAGTGCGCTCATCCAAGCTTGTGACAGATGTATTTTCTGGACAATGCAAAGGATTTGGCTTTATCGAAATGGAAGGACATGAGGCCCGTGCTGCCATTGCCGGTTTGAACGGTAAGGATTTTAATGGCAAGCCGCTAAAAGTTAACTTTGAAGCGCCTAAGAATGCACGCCGAGGTGGCGGTCGTTACTAGTCGACTCTCCTAGTTGTAAATAACCGCTTTAAGTCCTTAAAGCGGTTATTCTACCAAGTGATTTATCTGTCAGGATTTGCCCTGACAAATCGTCAATGTTACTTAGTCCAGCTGGCCATATTGTCAGTTGATTTCCCCTGCCCGTCTTCGTAACCAGCAGTGTATGCTTCAGTAACACGTTGCTCCTCACGCTCTGGATGACCTAAATAACCACCTTGCCAACCAAGAATATATTCCGGGTCCACACCTTTTTGTTCCATTTGAGTGATTGCATCTCGATATGCTTGATCCATAGTAAAATCTCCTGTTTAAAAGTAACTAAAAAATTAACTGGTTTGAAAACAATTCATCGCTCTACCAGAAGCGATAACTTCAGAGACCTTGCCGGCCCCTTCCTTAAGTGATTTAACTTTACCCAAATGCTGCAGCATTATGGCTGCTGAATACGTCAGGCAATCTCTGGCCGGTCCTTCTCTTCCATCCAGTGCTTCTAATCCGGCTTGCGCACTGGCTTTCGACAATGCCGCAACATCGACGATATCCTCTCCATTCGCATCCGCTTGTGTAGCATGTTGTGGCACGGGTACACATCGTTTTGACTGTTCGATTCCCAGGTCAGCTGGAGACACATCGACTTCCATTAATTCGCCCTGTTCACCGTGATATTCAAAATACTTGGCCGGCTTATTCAAGGCTGGTGTTACACCACCTTCAACACCACGCACCAATACGGCCGAATCAAATCCTGCCAGCTTTGCCAGTCTTTCGTAAACAGGTGGATATGGTTTATGCACATAGCCTGTCATTAAGTGAGTAGTTTTTTTCCCACAAATTGGCTTTGCCAGCACTTCAACGGTAGTCAGCACTGGACGTTTAATAATTCTTTTTCTAAGAGGTACTAAATCATGTAACGACTTACAAAAGTTAGCCTGATCAACGTAACCCCAGCCAATGTCGCTGTTATTAATTCTTTCTACAGTCTGCGCACAGGTTAAATCGACATTGATCCCCGCTTCACGCAATACCTTACGCTGAGTAACACCAAATTTTGGTCCAACCTCTTCCAGCCCATGGCTGACTGCCGGGACACCACACGCCGCCAGTAACGCTGGCAGAAATGCAGTCACCGGGGCCCCTCGCATGTAACCATCATAGGGTTCTGCGATATCGACCACTGTATCCACCTCCGCAACTACACGATCAGTCTGGTCAAGAATCGCTTGCAAGCTACCACCATTTTCATCATCGGTTTCTCGCTTCATGCGCAAAGCAATCAGATATACACCCGCCTGAATCGGGTCGGTGACATCACGCAAAATATAATGCATCACGGCTTGCGCTTCTTCAAAGGAAAGGTCCTTGCTGTATTCAGGACCCGTGGCAACACGACCAATCGCACTGCGCATAAATGCGTCTATTTCATGCTGCGACTCTGCTAATACTGCTGCCATTTGATTTCACTATTAGTGTTAGGGGCAGGCAGCATACAAAATGTCCATAAGCATCAAAATATCTCTATGGAGGGGCGTATAAGTGATTGATAAAAAAGAGAAATATTTCACCTGTCTAGTCACTCATCAGAGGTATTCGGTGCCATGCCGGTTTGATTTAAACTTGGCAACTGAATTCAAACACTAATTTTAAGAGTCATTCGATGGAAGAAGCAGAAGAGATTGATTTCGTAGGCGGCATACAATCATTTGAGTCAAAACACTTTTCACGTGCAATGCAGTTACTGTCACCACTGGCTGAGAAGGGCTATGCTGATGCACAGCATCGAGTAGCTATCATGTGCCAGAATGGCCTGGGAGTAGTTGCGAGCCCGGAGTCAGCTTTCAAATGGATGAAAGCTGCCGCAGAACAGGGCCACGCACTTGCCCAGCACGGCTTGGGCTTCATGTACATGGAAGGTGACTGCGTTGAAAAAAACGGTGAACTTGCGGTGGAATGGTTTACCAAGGCAGCTGAGCAGGGACTTGCCGGCTCCCAAACTACCCTGGCAATGATGTATGAACAGGGAACGCTTATAGAAAAAGACGAACAAAAAGCAGCGGAATGGTATAAAAAAGCGGGCTTCTAGATAATGTCAGCACCAGTCTGGCTGATACATTCACGGAGTAAAACGGTTTAATCCGATAAATGTCCCATCATTCCTTTTGCATAACTCGCGCATTAAGGTAGCGAATCGTACGCCGGTGGTGTTGTCAGGCGCGCGTGGATCAAACTGCACAGGAAAACCAATCGCATGAATTCTTACCCGACGGTTACCTTGGCTGTCGACTCGATTAATTCTGTCTACCTCGTGAACAACATTAGAAATTGATTCGCCGGTAAATTCATCACCGAATACATATAAGCTGATTTTCTTATCTTTTGCGTAGTAAATACGAATCGCTGCATTAATGCCTTCTACAGGACTACTATTACTAAACGGTTGCCATCTTTTCATTCGCGTAATAATTGCTTTACGCCGTGCGGGAGTATCCGGAATCCACTCGCCAGCATACTGGGAAAACATGAACTCACCCATATCATTCATTACCTGAATACCTTTAACTTCTGGATAAGCATCCAGCACTTCGGTAATTTTTATTTTCACCAGCTCCCAGGCAAAGCGGAACATACTTCCCGATGTATCTATAATGAAAATAATGTATTCACTATCCACCGGAATACCACCAACTGTGTTATTTGATGTCAAACTAATTGACTGCCGTGCCTGCAATCGCTGCATCTCTTCTGTCAGTTTTTGACGCGCAGATGTTAATTGCCCGGTAATTATATTTTGCACAGCCGAATCATCACTACTGGAAGAAAATTCACCTTGAATTGCAGAAAGATCTCCCTGCAGGCGCGCAACTTTGATTTTCTCTTGTGAGATTTGTTGCTGCTTGGTGACAAGGTCACGATTAAGCACATAAGTCTCACCTCTAATTTCAAATAATTCTTCCTGAAGTTTTGCCACGATGCTTTTCATGCTCTCGCTATATTCTTCAAAAATGACTGGCTCTGCATTTTTTGTGAGTACCAGCAGAAGAATTAACGCACCAAAACCACAACAGATGCAGTCTAAAAAAGACAGGCTAAATACTTCTACAATACTTCGTCTACGTATACTCATGGCCAGTCATTCGCCGGACTAAAAAAAACACCATTAGAGCGCGAGGCTAGCGACCAGTAGGCGCTTGCCGCATCAGGATCCCCCTCGATTGGGAAAAGCACAACATTCACCGCGACACTATGCGGCAACTGCTTTACAGCGTCATTAAAATAGTTAAGCCGTTGTCGTGCATTGACTGTATTTCCGAATGGCTTTGACTTGCCTTGTGTGGGCAAGCCGTCCGTTAGCAGGTAAATACTGTCGGGCTTTGGTTCCAGTTGAGAGATATATTGAAAAGCATGATAAAGACTAGTGCCCTTGCCAGGAATCGTAGCACGCATATTATTAATAGCTGCACGCAAATGTACCGGGTTATCACCGTCCAGCCATTGCTCATTCGTATCAGGATTTAACGAATTGACACGTTCGTTGAAAGTCACCATTTTAAATTTACTGTCGCGCGGGATACGTGAACTAATCCATTCTACTGTCCTGACCACTTGCTGCCACTTGGCAGTGCGTATTTTATTCTGATCCGGCATTACTCGATTGCGTATAACATTGACTATTCGATCAGCAAGCATGCTTGCAGAACTATCAACAAGTATCACGAGATATTCTCCGCCTATCGTCAATCCCGTAATATATTGTCGTTGTCCTTCCCCGGCAATATGTATCAGGCTATCACCTTGACTCTCTGCATCACTCGCACCACCTTCCAGTCGCTTATTCGCCTCTTCCAGTGATTTTAATTCTGCTTTGAGCTTATTGATATGCGCAGTTTTTGCCAGCGTGTCATTTTGTGCTTCAGCCAGTTCCTGCTTCTTTTGCTCAAGTTGTTCAATCACACGTTTTGACAGACCAGAGGTTTGATCCACTATTTCCTGTGCTGCTTTAACACTATTTTTAAGGTCGACTAAATATTTTCTTCCCGCTGTCACTTCGGTGTCTAGCTTCTCAACTTCACCTTGCAGATTTTCACTTAGCTTTTCCTTACGCTTTACAGTATCAGCATTAATAATAACAAATAACAATATAATGGCACCAAATCCACAAGACATGACATCGAGAAATGCCAGGCTAAACACATTCACAGCCTGCTTACGCACTTTGCTGCTCTACACTAATGAGCATTAACTCATCTTTATGTTCTTTAATCTTTATGCTGTCACCAATTGCAAGCTGTACATGAGACTGAAAAGATTGACCATTAATTTCTATGCTTATTCCCTGAGCTATTTCTGCCAGCACTTGTGTCGGTGTTTTACACAAAACAAGCAATTCTTTTTGCGTAGCATGCGGCCGATCACATGATAATCTCAGTTCTTTATCTGCCGTTTCAACTAAATATAATACTTTTTCCAGCGGATAGGCATGGTGTTGATAAAGAACGTGTGTCACTTCCGTCTCGACAGCGAGTGCCTGTTTATTGCATGGTATCGGCAAGGGGTCTGTTAACGTAACACAGGGAAGTTGTTTACTTAGGTAGATTTGCGCATCCGTAGTCATCAAGTGACTGGCATGAAATAGACTTTGCCGGGCGTGATACCCCTGATCCAGCTCTCTGACCATTATGCCATGATGATTTGCATACTGATTAAAACCCAATTGTCTGTTCACAATTTCTGACACGCACACAATGAGTGGCTGCCTGAACTCAATGGACTGTAGCGCTCTGATAATTTTATCTAACCTGGATTTCAGTATCTCTTTCACATCACCAGCGTTGACCACCGCTTTATAAACACTATTTTTATACTCCAACTGGCACTGCACTGACTCATGCGATTGTGCTTGCTCTAGCCAAGTCGGCAAATTATTAAATAGCTGCTGCTCCAGTTCAGCATTATGCATAGGATCAAGTCGACTGGCACTGATAAAGACCTGGGAGATAAATTCAGCTGCAGCTGCATAAATTGAAACAAAACCAAGATCATTCAGCATTTCAACCTCTGCAACACTGAACTGTTCTTGCTGTTCATGCAAAAGCGTCATCGCCGTTTGATGAAGCTGTATATCGAGGTGAATTGTCGCACCCGCATGATTAAGCTGTTGTGGCACTAGCACGGCCTTATGAACCATAGCGCGCACAGGTATGGCAAGCTCCTTACAGATACCCAACAGCAGACCCAATCCGGGTTTAGTAAATGTAGCAGGCACCACCAGAATAACAGCCTCGACAGAGCGCGGAACCTGACTCCACACAAAATCCAAATGGCGCAATGCTAATTTGGCGTTACGCTGATCAACCTCATTCATCCGGGTTTGCGCCAAGCCGGACCAAAAGCGATGGTTACATTCACTGGAATGCAGTTGAGCGCGGATCCTCGCTTCTTCTCCAATCCATTCCTGACCTGCCAGATCAACAATGTAGCCGGGTGATGTCAGCAATATCTGCTTACTGTCACTAACAATAATGCCACTGTCATTTAGTTCAATCGCAACCTTGTTATTCACAAATAAACTCTATGCTATTTGCATGTGACGTATAAGATTATGATTGCAGTACTCCTGTGTATCAAAAATATAACGTTCCTGCATCAACTGCAATTGATGCACTATGAACATCAACACGATGCTGATACACAGAGCTATAAATGTTGAATTAAATGCAACACCCAAACTTTCTGTCACGCCAGTAATATCACCTTCAACTGCTTTATGCGCCTGGCCAAGTGCATCACCGATCCCTCGCACAGTACCAAGAAACCCAACCGACGGAATTGCCCATGCAATGTAACGGATAATCGACAGTTCCGACTCAAGTCGCTCATATTCTGTATCGCAAACATTTTTCATTGCCTGAGAGACATCTTGCACATTACTCGAGGAATTGAATCGATCTATCGCAATTTGCAATGCTCGTGGAAGCAAAAAACGTTGCTTGTCAGCAGGCAAAGACTGCACTTTTCGCGTCAGCTCTTTTGTGTCCTGCGGTAAAATTTTAAGTCCTTCTGCTGCCCGAATGATGTCCAGCTCCAGAAGACTGCGTTCTTTCAGTATATGCGATAGTTTGAATCCGATAATTGCCATTGCCCAGAACATTAATATAAAACATGCTTCCTGCTCAAAATCCCGTATTAACACATAGACTGACTTTTCAGGCACATAATCTTTATTTAACGTTGATTGCTGAGACTGATATTCCAGAATTGCATCTGCATTCGGCCGAATTAAAACTACATAAGCTGCGTGCACTACAATTATTATTACTAATAGCGTGAACAGCTGGTATACCAGTTCAGTTGGGAGTTTTTTATTCATGATTTCATATTTAAATGTCTACTGGAAATGCTACCGGTTTATCAATTGATATTTCTTCACTGGGTGTAAATTCTTTTACAGGTTTTTTCTTTTTTGGAATTTTTACAGTTTCTTTTTCCACTTGATTAACATCCTGTTTTTTTTGCGCAGACTCTTCAGCACCAGATTCAGAAAGCGCACCACCACAGTACACAGCAACAACAAACATTACTACGGCCATTGCTTTATTTCTCATGTCTTTATTTCTCATGTCTTTATTTCTCATGGTTTTACTTCTCAATATATCGGGCGATACGAAAACCTATCTCCACATGTGGCTTTTCACGATAGTCACGATAAGCAAGGCGCGTATTACTCAGTGTTCCTCGCAACCATGAAGATCCGCGCACAACATGATGTTTGCCTTGACTGGGGCCGACAGGATCAACAAATACCTGTGATTCCGATACAGCATGGATAGTATAGTAATCATGCATCCACTCAGCCGCGTTTGCTTCAATATCGTAAAGACTATTTTGATTTTTCGCAAAGCTGCCGGTCGGCGCAGGACCTGCAAACCCGTCATTATATTCAGGGATTGTGAATCCAATAATTTTTCTTGCCTGCTGGTCTGCATAGTTACCGCTGATTGCCTGTGGAGGATAGTTTTCACCCCAGGGATATCGCAATAAAGCGCCATTGGGCTGCACCCTCGCCACCCAGGCCCATTCAGCCTCAGTAACTAAGCGATACCCTGTTAGCAAAGGATTTTCTGCTATTAACCTCCCATCCCTTTCACGGTAACTTAGTGGCAAATCTTCCAGTTCACTTAACCAGTTGCAATAACGTGCAGCCTGCTCCCAGCTGATATTGACCACCGGCTGCTTCGGGAGTGAAAGATCTACACCATTGAAATTTCCTGAATTATGTTTTGTGTCAAAGCGTGCAAATTCCTGATTGCTTACTTCTTTTACACCAATATAAAATCTGCGCTTAAGTTTTACATTCCGCAACACTTCATTTGCTCTACGTCCCTGCTCACGTCGCGAACTTCCCATAGTAAATTCGCCCGGGGTGATTAGTTGCAGTTGCTGCCCCTGGCTGTTAACAAACCTTTCCGGATAATATTTTTCACCTTCTCGCAGCATTAATGTGATTTTTTCATTTACCGGCGAATTAGCTTTAGGAGTGATATTCAGTACGTGTGTATTATATCCACTCTCTTTCACCTCAATTACATGTGGAGCAGTTGTCAGTGAAAAAGTCTGATCTCCGTAGCCCTGCAATTTTCCGTCTACCAATACCACAGCAGTTTTAGGGACTACATCCAAGTGCACGCTGGCTAATATTGCCTGCAAACCCACTTCTATCGCTTTACTTTCACCGCTCTTTACTTTCACTGTACGCGCTAGTTCGCGATAGCCCAATTTTTCAAAACGAATTTTATAATCGACATTTGGCAGCACTGTTATCGTTATTGGCGTCACACCCTGCATTTGTTCATTCATAAAAACACGTGCGCCTGAAGGCGAAGACTTGGCGATCAGGTAGCTAGGATCACGATCAAGTTCTATTACTCCCAAATCCAGCGGTCTATCTGCCAGCACTACAAACTCAGATATATATGCAGAAAAATCAGGATGTACGAGTTCCAGACGATGCCGCCCCGCATCCACTTCCAACTGCTGCGGCGTGGCTCCAAGATTTTCGCCATCCAGCCATATTTGTGCTGCTGCAGGTTTTGTATCAATTGAAACCTGCGACCAGTCAGGCACCATAGAAAATGTTACATGTTGTTTTTGCTCTGCACCTTCAACCTGAAATTCTGACAAATGTGTCTGATAACGATAGCGTTGCAATTCTATAGTGTGCGTACCTGCCTCCAATGCAATATCCTGCATGGGTGCTACACCCACGTAGCGATTATCTATATAAACTATGGCCAGTTCCGGTGAATCAACGCTGATGGAAACCAGGCCCGGCTTTTTTTTCAATGTACGCTTGAAAGTATAAGAGGCAAGTCTGCCAATACTGATGTTTTCTTTTAATGTGTAGTACCCTGGTTTACTCGCAGTCAAATCATACTCGCCAGGTTGCGCAAGAAATCGATCCTGCAGTTTAATCGATAACGATCCATCACTTAACTGAAGTGTTTCCGGCGCAGGTGAAACCTCAATAATCACTGACTTGGCACTGACGACAAACCAGAAAATAAAAATTAACGCAAAAGCAAATAGCACATATATAAATTTAACAAAGTCCTTTTTACCATATCGACTGACAACACTGGCTTCATCAAAATTAACTTTGATGGGCTCTATCAATTCTTTATGTTGTTCCTGGCTGGAATTTTTTTGCTGATCAGGCATGATTAGATTGACTCTTCACAAACTATCATTATCGAAGAATTGTTACTTTCAGGCTTAATATTTATTACTTTACGAACATCACGATATCCATTCCTTGTGCCAACGACTGTATACGGCCCTGGCCTCAACTGAAGCTCGTACTGCTTGAACTTCCCCAAACGCTTCACTTTAAATACAACAACTTCAGTATGATTGTCTGATACCAGTATCACCGGAACAGGTGTTGCGGCGACACGTACCAGACGCTGCAATTGTTCATAATGCTGTTCAATGATTGCTCCTGGAGAAGTCAGTCCCGCTACAGATTCAAGCACCTTTTCTGCATCTTGCAGCACTTTGTCTTTATACAACTGATCTGATGACGCAAGTGCCGCTTTTAGCTCATCTAGAATCATTGCCTTGGCATTACTATCCCGCAAGCCGCTAGAAGCCTGTTTATGATTATTATTCAGGCGTAAAACCTTCTCAAAGCTTGTTGCTGCCTGCTGCCACTGTTGCAATTGCACAAAATGCTCTGCTTCAACCAATAGATTTTCTATCTTCGCTTCACGAATAGCGGCATCAACCTTATTCAGTCCAGTCACAGGCTCGCTAGCATCTGGTTTTAATTTTTTCGCATCTTTAAATGCTGCCCGCGCATCAGTGTATTGCCGGTTTTGCAATGCCTGGTATGCGACTGCCAATATTCGTGAAAATTCCTCGTCTGCAAGTCTTGTATCTACTCGTGCTAAAGCAGCGCGCGCTTCATCTGACAGCGGATCAAGTGTAATTGCTTCCTCATAAACCAGTTTGGCCTGTTGTAGCTGATTATGAAACTCAAAACTGCTGCCACGTTGCAGTAAAGCAAACAGTTGCTCAAGCGTTTTTGTTCGTTGAACGCCATTTATTGCACGCATGTCTTGTGGGGAGATTGCTATTGCCAGAGCAAATTGTTGAAATGCAGTATTCTGATCACCCTGCGTTAATGCCTGCTCTCCGCGTGTTAACGCCTGCATCAGTGTCGGCTGGATACGCTGCTTTAAGTCCTGCAGCCTGTTAATTGCAAGCTGAAAGGTTTCTGACGCCTGTCGATATTGCTGACGCCGATAATGTTCGTCACCTATTCGACCCTGCTCAACCGCGTCAGCATATTTTTCTGCTGCCCACTTTTTTACGGCGTGCCTGTCAAGATGAGCTTCGAGTTCAATTATGCTTGCAAGCAACTTCCCTGCTTCCACTTTGAATTGTTGTGATACGTCATCCACAGCTTCGGTTTTTTCCAAAGCGTCAGGCTGACTCGTTACAACACCTGATTCAATTGGCTCATTTTTTTCTTGCCGGGAATGCGTTGCTGTCTTGTCATCATCACTGACACTATCGTTAATCCTTTTTCTATCCAGATCACCTGGTAGTAAAAAGACAACATATAACGCCAGCATCAATAGAACTATAAAGGTTACCCAAACCCATTTTTTCGACAGCAATGAAGCAGATGAGTGCTCAGACAAAGCAGCGCTTTTCCTGACTGGCACTGATGCAATCTCAAGTACCTCAATGGCTTCTTTATTTTTTGAGTCAGACATGGCTCAACAGAGTGTTTAAATTATAGTTTACTCACGCGTCACTGAATGCATCATTGCCCACTTCGCTGGGAATACCCACCTCTTCCTGATAGATTGCTTTTAATAGAGCTCTCCATTGCAGGTACTGCTCATCAAGTGTGCCTGTTAGTTCTTTAGCTTCGCCATCGACTTCTATTACCAGCGGCTCTACATCAGTTTGCAAAGATTCACTAAGCTCTACAATTGCCTCTTTATGGATAACAGCCTCTTCGCTTGCGTTGGCACCATCGACATACAAAGAGACGCCTGCAACTACTAACCCTGGTGAAGCATTCTCACCTAGAACTACCATTACAATACTGCCAATGACTGCTGCTGCACCAAGCGTTTTCTTGAATTTTGCTTCACGCTCTACTTTTCGTTTTTCCAGGGTTTCTATCAGGTAGTACTTGCGCCAGTTCCCGTATGTGGCCTGTACTTTTTCATAATAACTGGCGTAATGCTCATTAATTGTATCAACAAGAAGATATTCACGTTCGCGGATTTTTTTCACGCGTATTAATGAGGGATCATCTGTCGCAGGCAGACGCAATATTGTTGTATTTCCCTGATCATCTTGTGTGATGTAATTTTTATAGATTTCAGGCGCCAGATTGGCGGCATATTTAAGTTCACTGGTATTTCGGATAGTCATGAGTCGCTGACTGTCAATGGATTTACGATATGTATTAATATCGTTAGCAATGCGGTTATACATACCCTGGTATATTTCCGCCAGATCATTTTCATCTTTTATTTCAGTGTAATTTTTCCGTGTTACTTTCGTCTGATATGTATTTTCAAACCAGAGCTCGCCTGTTGAATCAGCAACGTGTATTTTCAGTTTTAATTTTTCACCAGTGGACTCAATAATTTCCCCATTAACAATCACATCCACCACTTCTGATTCTGAAGGCAAAACGTTTACCGCTCCCCAGCTGCTTGTTTTCTGAATGGTCTCACGCAAATGATAAGAAATGTAACGTGCTTCAGCCTGACGTATTTCCGGGCTAATGCCCTCCTGTTCCTGCTGCTCCGGACTAATCTCGCCACCCTCAAATACAATGACACCAACGTCGAGCAGATTTTTCTCCTGTAATTGTGTTTGTTCTATTTCGATTTTTTCATCAGCATCAACTTTTATAGCGCCTACTGACGAACACCCACTGAATACAAGCAGTAGCAGCAAATAATGAAAATATTTTAAGGTGCCGATGAAGCAGCAGCCGGATTCTGCTGATTTTTGTATTTCCAATACTCTTCCCATAATTTCTCTTTTATTACTGGATCTGTTTCTGCTTCCGCTGCTTCGCGCAGCTGGCGGGCAACTATGTCGTCGTCATCACCACTGGGCACAGTGGATACTTGCGTACTACTGCTTTTCTCGCCCTGGCGATCACTTGCTTTTTCCTGTGCTGTATTACTAGCACCGGCTGCCTGTTCAGTTTTTTCTTCTTCGCTACCGTCCTGACCGTGAGAACTTGCTGTTTCATTACTTTCAGTTCCCTCCCCACTGGCAGTTGCTCCAGAATCACCTTCGCTTTCAGATTCAGCTTCTAACTCAGCATCACTGCGAACCGCCGCTTTTTGACGCGCACTTTCCTGCCGCTCCTGTTGCGCCTGTTCCAGTTCGCGCAGCAATTTTTCATCAAATTCCTGCAAACTGCGTTCAAAATCCTGTATGTGTTCACTTGAATCGGTTATTTTTATCTCAGCGACACTGTCAACATTCTTTATTTCGGTAGCAGAATGAATGTAGGCCGCATCGGCAGTCTCTTCTTTAACCTTATAATCTATATGGTTAGTGGCGCAGGCGACTGAAAATCCACCACATACCATCATAGCCAATAACCATACGCATCTGCACTGTGGGTACATCAATTGTCCAATACTCATCATAAATCCTGGTATCAATCTTATGCCTTCTATTTAATAATCGCGAACTGCTTTGCACACACTACTTAATAGACTCATTGCCAGCGAGAAAGTTTGAATACGCAAATCATGCGGATATCTTAAAAGCACCGTAAGAGGTATTTAAAACCACCATTAGCAGCGTAAAATCGTCAATCACATATTTATTTTCACGCAATAAGAATAAACAAAAGGCAGTTCATGCGGCCCGCACATTTATTTTCTGTATTAAACAAGGAATTCCACGGAACTACTCTAGGCCAACACACCCCGGTGATGTTATGGGGACCGCCTGGCGTGGGCAAATCACAAATTGTTGCACAGGTTGCGGAACGAAATGCTGTTCCCATGATAGATATCCGCCTGTCTCAAATGGAGCCGAGCGATCTACGCGGCATTCCATTTCGTATCGATACCAGTGTGGAATGGGCCATACCTTCAATGTTGCCAAATAAAGAGCGCCATGGCAGTCAGGGAATTTTATTTTTAGATGAAATAACATCAGCTGCCCCAAGTGTTTCAGCTGCTGCATACCAGTTAATTCTGGACCGCAGACTCGGGCAATACGAAGTTCCAGAAGGCTGGGCAATTCTCGCTGCAGGTAATCGACAGGGCGATCGTGGTGTCACGTACACAATGCCTGCGCCACTGGCTAATCGCTTTTCCCATTACCAGGTCGATGTGAATCTGGATGACTGGGTAGCCTGGGCATACGAAAATAACATTGATGATCGTATTATTGCTTTTTTGCGCTTCAGGCCTGATCTGATTTTTGAATTTGATGCTGCACAAAACCCAATGGCATTTCCATCTCCACGCTCCTGGGAGTTTACCCATCGCGCATTGCAAAAATTTATTGACCAGGGCGCAATACTGTTAGAAACACTACAGGCATGCGTGGGGCCTGCTGCTGGTGTGGAATTAAATGCTTTCATTGCCAATCTGGATTCAATGCCAAATATAGAAGACATCGTAAATGGCA
The DNA here is from genome assembly GCA_963976865.1 of uncultured Gammaproteobacteria bacterium. Taxonomy (GTDB): domain Bacteria; phylum Pseudomonadota; class Gammaproteobacteria; order UBA4575; family UBA4575; genus UBA1858. Next base: position 208,161 of record CAXBLY010000001.1, read on the forward strand.
AAGATGTCCCCGTCCCTGCTGAAATAGATCTTCAGTACGCTGTCGCATCCGCGCTGGTTGGACAGGCTATTCGTGTCAACAAATCCGATAACGCCGAAAAATTACAGGGCAATATCCTTACTTATGCTCACAGGTTTCCGCAAAAAGAAATGGGAGTCATGATGATTTCTGATATGCATCGCGCAATTGGTGAAAAGATTTTTTCATTACCAGAATTTGTTTCCTGGGCAGACTCTGTTGCAGACTTAATGCTTTACGAAAACTAAGCAAGCACACGTTTTGGACGACAATTCTGTAGACACAAAACTGGCTGCTGCTCGTACTCGTCTGATTCTGGATAAACCATTTTTAGGCGCACTGGTTTTAAGAATGCCATTAGAAATGGGTGACCCTTCCTGGTGTATCACAGCAGCTACTGATGCAAAAAAGATTTATTTCAATTACGAATACATCAACCAGCTGCATGGTTCAGAAACACAGTTTGTATTGGCTAAACAGGCATTACACTGTGCATTGTCTCATTTCGCACGTCGAGGACACAGAATAAAGCAGCGCTGGGATCTGGCCTGTGAATATGCAGTTAACCCGATACTCGTAGAGGAAGGATTTAGCGCACCTCCAGGCACTCTAATCGAAGATAGTTTTACCGGTATGACGGCCGAAGAGATTTACTGCTGTCTACAAGACAAAGAAGATGGTGATGCAGATAGCTCCGAGCATCAGGAGGAAGGTAATGAAGAGACTACCGACCCTACTGACGAAGACAATTCCACTGACCCACAGCAAAACAGTAATCAGGATAACAGTGATTCTGGTGAATCTGATTTTAAAGGCAGCCCCAGACCGGCAACAATGTCACAGCAGGAACAGGATAATTTATCGGTACAGTGGCAGCAACGATTGGCAGGCGCTGCACAACAGGCCCAGCAAGCAGGAAAACTGAGCGAGTCAATGGCACGCATGGTGGAGTTCATGTTGCAGCCAAAATTACCCTGGCGCGCACTACTTGCGAGACACATGACAGCAACGGCAAGAGATGACTACAATTATTCACGCCCTTCTTCCCGACGTGGTGACCCATCAATCTTTCCAAGTTTACGCAGTTCTCAGGTAAATATGATTGTTGCCATAGACATCAGTGGCTCGATCGACGACAAAGAAATGAATGAATTCCTTTGTGAAATTGATGCAATAAAAGGACAATTGCGTGCACGCATCAGCTTACTTGCATGCGATGCTGAACTGGCTGAAGGGTCACCCTGGATATTTGAGTCATGGGAAGAATTTGCCCTGCCCAAAACATTCACTGGCGGTGGTGGAACTGATTTCTGTCCCGTATTTGACTGGGTAGAAAAACAGGATCAGGCACCAGAGCTTCTGGTTTACTTTAGTGACTGTGCTGGCAAGTTCCCAGACTATCAACCCAGCTATCCCGTGATCTGGTTAGTAAAAGGCAAACACGCCGTCCCATTTGGCCAACGTATTCAGCTCAACTAATGGATTTATCTCACGAAGACAAACTGCGACTTAATGTTCTACTTGCGCAGCAACTACAGGCCATTCGCATCGACGAATCTCGCATGGAGCTCTATGCTCTTTCTGAGAAAGGTGAAGCTAAAATCACATTACACCCCAATTGCAAAGATGAAAAATACCTGAAAATAGTACGCCAGTGGCTTTCCACTAATGTTCTTGGATCACCAGGTGGTTACCCTGTCTTTTTGCGTCGGTGGACACGTATGGGTCAGGCTCGTGACAACAGCCTGGAAAAATTACTTTTACTGGGTGAACCTGAAGCTGTTGTCGCTGTTGTGCATGCAAATGGAATCACAAATGAAATTGCCCGGCGTGCATGGTGGTGTGCACCAAATTCGGATAATGCGCGATGTTTACTGGAATCAGCAGAAGTTGCACAGGGATACATGGGACAGGAACTTGCAAAATTTCTGGTTGAGTTTTTGCCTTTTGAGGAATCATCAAAAGCATTAATGAAATCAGTAAGATTAATACTTCAACCAGATTTAATCGATGAAAAAACAAAGCTTGATATCTGGAATCGTGGTAAACGTCGTAACACTTTTTATGTTGGCTTTATAAAACAATGCCCGGAATCAATTCCTGTAAAGGTCAAGGCACATTCGATGTTTGACAAAGTCAGCCAGTACGCTTCCTTCCATCAATATATAAACAAATTAAGCTCGGTATTCAGCGCTCAGGGGCAGGCAACGCTTGACGCCATCATCACGGTACTGAAAAAACCTAATGACCAGGATGTTGCTGTCGAGATTTTCAATGCCATTGGAAACCATTTCAACGCTGAAACATTGGAGAATTTTCGCTGGCGGAATATCAGTGAACTTGATGAACATGCAGAAATAATACTTAATAGCCTAACGTCAGAGATAAATAGCCTGACCAGTGACTGGCCAGATGCCAAATCTCATCTATATGCAGTAATATACCTGTCCATGGTCAGCGAAACGTTGCTTGACCCTGTATTTGGTGTGAGCGATGCGATCGGCTCTGTGATGCGCAAACGCATTTCTCATTTAACGGACCCCATACTAATGCAACTCAATACACTTAAACAATCATGAGCCTTCTGCCACTTTTTATAGACATTAAAGATAAACCATGCCTGATCGCAGGAGGAGGAAAGATTGCTGCACGTAAATTAAAAATGCTATGTAAGGCAGAAGCAAGCGTCACCGTTATCGCACCTGCCATATGCGATGAAATAAAATCTTTATGCGAGAATCACTCAATCACTTTACACCAGCGTAAATTTTCTGATTCCGATATAGGCAATCAACGTTTAATTATTGCTGCTACCAGCGATGTGTCGTTAAACAAACATATTAGTAATCTAGCCAAGGAAAATGACATCCTTGTCAATGTTGCAGATGACTTTAAACGAGGTGATGTTGTCTTACCTTCGGTGATTGATCGCAGTCCAATTCAAATCGCAGTGACTACCGGTGGTGCATCACCAGTGCTGGCACGATTATTACGCCGAAATCTGGAACGCTGCACACCTTCAGCTTACGGATCATTAGCATCATTAGTAGAAAAATATCGACAGGAAGCAAGCAATACAATTCAGGATGGTGATTCACGCAGACGCTTCTGGGAAGAAGTGTTACAGGGTCCCATCTCGGAAATGGTATTAGCAGGCAAAGTAGAAGAGGCTGAAGAAACCTTACAGCAAAAACTGGCAAACAAGGATTTCAGCACAAACAATATCGGTGAAGTGTATCTGGTTGGAGCAGGTCCTGGTGATCCGGACTTACTCACCTTTCGTGCTCTGCGTTTGATACAACAGGCGGATGTCGTTGTTTACGATCGCCTGGTCTCAGATCAGATTATGGATTTGGTGAGAAAAGATGCAGAGAAAATTTATGCTGGCAAACAGCGTGCAAATCACGCCATTCAACAGGAATCCATTAATCAGTTATTGGTACGTCTTGCCAGGGAAGGCAAACGTGTACTTCGCCTAAAAGGAGGCGACCCATTTATTTTTGGACGTGGCGGCGAAGAAATCGAGACATTAATGGAAGAAGGTGTTCACTTCCAGGTAGTGCCTGGCATTACTGCCGCAGCAGGGTGTGCATCCTATTCCGGCATCCCGCTGACTCATCGCGACCACGCCCAGGCGTGCACATTCGTCACAGGCCATTTGAGAGATGGGACAGTGAATCTTAACTGGAAGATGCTGGCACACGCCAAGCAGACCATTGTTTTCTATATGGGACTGCACGGCCTGAATATTATTTGCGAACAACTAGTGAAGCATGGTTTATCCGCCGACACACCGGCTGCTTTGATCACCAAGGGAACAACACCGGATCAGCGTGTACTGATTGGTAATTTAACCAGTCTGCCCAGCCTGGTTGATGAACAGCATGTTCAGGGGCCGACACTGATTATCGTCGGTTCTGTCGTGACCTTACATACAAAACTTCACTGGTATCTGACTGAAAAAGAAATTACAGCGTAAAGACTACTGGTTAGCACGTTTTTTCGAGAAAGAAACCAGTCCTATTATGCCAGCAGACAAAAGATAAAACGCAGCCGGTAATGGAACAGGTGCTGGTGTACCATAATCCCCATACAATTCAACACCAGCTGAGCACCATCCGTGATATCCAGATGAATTTCCGCCCGCATATTTTGGGCATAACTCACCGAACGTTTTATACGGATTAGCGACCGTTCTTAACTGGTCTCTATTTGCAAACAAATCATCGGCAGTGGCATATTCAAGCGGATCGTAAAATAATGCCCATCCCCATTCTCGAATCCTGGTATTGGTAACTTTGGTTTCAGCATAATCTGCACCACGGGAGAGATCGACAAAGATATTCATGCCTCGTAATACTGCTGGGACATTGTCATTAAACGTGCCCACAACATAATTCTTCACGTTATTGTACCCGCGCTTAATAAACCCTTCTGTGATAGTTACAAACTTAAGTGCGCCACTAATGTTGCTGAGCGTGCCCTGCTCTTCACTATAGTCTCCGAATAGACTTCCCTTTGAATCAAGGTCAATACAATTATGAACTTGCATACCCGGACCAAATAAATTGGCTTTGTATTCTACTAGTGCTGCAAATACACTGTTCCCAGACACCACTATCAGTAACAGTCCGGCAATTAATGTTCGTTTCAGTGAAACTTTAGAGTATTTTCCCAACATTTTATAACTCACTGTAATTTATCAGTTTTATATATGTATGCAATTAATTTTGCATAAGTACAACTTACTGTGAAGCCAATCACATCTGCCTGAAGTCACGATTTAACGGCAACAATTCCTGATAGAAGGCAATCAATACCTTTGACTTCATCATGTTTTTGCGACTAGCAATGATTGAATTCAGCATCACTCACACTTGTGTGAAAAGAAAATGAAGGCTAAATAACGCTTTAGTCATGATTTCATATAAGCGCCTTATTAATTTGTCTTAAATGATTGATCCGTTGACAGTGTTTAACTCATTTATTTTTAATGAGAATTACCTGTGAATTTATTAATACAGTTTGATCTTGTTGTATGAAAGAATAGGGCTTAACTGAAATTCAATCCGCCAAACCAGACATGTGCCGATTATCATTTCGCCTGATCACTTCACTCACCTTACTCCTATCAATTGCCATGTTTAATATTCTATCTGCGAATTCACCTGAAACTGGACAAGCCGCCCCTGCATTTGAATTAATTGATCAACATGGAAAAACACATACACTAGAAAAATATCACGGCAAGTGGGTAGTACTATATTTTTACCCCAAAGATGACACTCCAGGATGCACAAAACAGGCATGTGCATTTAGAGACGATTACAAAGCCCTTGGTGCTTATAATACTCAGGTGCTTGGTGTCAGCGTAGACAGCAGCGAAAGCCATGCCACATTTGCGGATAAATATAACCTTCCATTCCCGCTACTTGCAGATACGCAAGGACGTGTTGCCAAAAGTTATCAGTCACTGACGTCATTAGGATTTATCAAGATCGCTAAAAGACATACATTCATCATTGACCCTGACGGAATAGTGAGGAAAATTTACCGCAAAGTGAATGTTGCTACTCACAGCGATCAAATATTAACTGACTTAAAGAAATTACAACTCAATAATTTATAGTACACTGTAGGCAACACAACTCTGGACAGTTTATCCAGAGTATATTTCATTACTATTGATTCAGCAGTACAGGTGTCCCCTTCTCAAGTAAATAGAAGTGGGATTAAACAGGGAATCTGGTGAAATCCCAGAGCTGCCCCCGCAACGGTAATCAAGTATAAATAAGCAACAATGTCACTGCACATTAGTGTGGGAAGACTGTTTATTCGTTTCCCTGACAACAGGAAAACAGCTTGAGAGTCCGGAGACCGGCCTGTGACTGCGCAGCAAATTGCGGTGGGCGATTCGGGCTGTTTAAACTGTACACTGATGCCTCATGTGTTTTAGGAGCATCACCATGAGTGTGCAGTTTATACACTCATCTACGACTGCGTTTGCTCATCATTTTCCAGACAGGAGAACTAATGAGCTACACCTACACGTTACCCATACTGATATTTCTTTTGCTTAATAACAATGGCATTGCAGATAACCTGCTTGAACCCATGACAGTCACCGCCAGCCGTACTTCTGTTCCTGTTAGCCAATCCGGCAGCTCAGTCACTGTCATTGACAAGCAACACATCACAAGTAGACAACTCCCATTTGCCGCAGATTTATTGCGTGATGCTCCAGGCACTGCAATCAGCAAGAATGGAGGCACTGGTGCATTAACCCAACTACGTCTGCGTGGTGCTGAATCGAATCATGCTTTAGTGCTAATCGATGGCGTAGAAGCAAACGATATAACCACTGGCAGTGAATTTAACTTTGCCAATCTGTCTACCTGTGGGCTTGAAAACATTGAGATTTTACGTGGACCCCAGAGTGCACTCTGGGGCAGTGATGCACTCGCAGGCGTGGTGAATATACAAACCAGAAAAGGCCAGGGACCTGCTCGTATGGAAACCACTTTCAGCACAGGACAGTTTGACTCGCGACAAAACTGCACTGGTCTTAGTGGTGGCAATCATTTCCACCACTTTTCACTGTATGGCTCTTACTTTGAAAACAATGGCACTAATATTTCTGAACAGGGTTCAGAAGACGATGGATATCGAAATACAACGCTTAGTGGACGTTACGGAATAAATCTTTCTGATAATCTGGAAGTGAACCTGACGGGTCGCCATGTTGATTCAGCAGTTGAAACAGATCCCTTTGATCCCCCCATTGACGCAGATCGCGAGACCATATCCATCCAGAACTACTTACGTGTTAATACAGAATTAAATACATTTAGTAACACCTGGAATCACCAGGCGAGTATTAGTTTGACGGATACTGATAATGAAAATTTTTCAGAGGGTGCAGAGGAAACCAGCAACGCTGGAGAAAAATTAAAATTTGATTATCAAACAACGGTATATCATTTTACTGATAATACCAGTCATTCCGTCACACTCGCCTACGAACGTGAGCGCGAGAAATTCAAACAGACAGGCACTGCCAGTATCTTCGGAGACCCAAATCAAAAGCAGGTAATCTACAATACGGGTTATATTGGCGAATATCGTGTTGGCATTGCAGATCAATTGTTTCTCGGTGCTTCTTTACGCAAAGATAACAATGACGAATTCAAAAACTCATACACTCATCGCATCAGTGCGGCATATACGCCAGCTTCGTCGGGCACACGTATACATGGCGCCTATGGAACCGGCGTCAAGAATCCGGGTTTTACTGAACGATTTGGATTCACACCTGACACATTCATTGGCAACCCCGACATCAAACCAGAAAAGTCTAAAGGCTGGGAGATAGGCTTATCGCACGCTTTATCCAGGCAACTTACAATTAACACAACTTATTTCTCGGAAAAACTGAAAGATGAAATAAATGGATTTTTCTTTGACCCTTCATTAGGGGGATCAACCGCTGTAAATCTACAGGATAAAAGCAGCCGCAGAGGAATCGAACTTTCCATCAACGCCAATCTATTAAACGATCTTGGCATCGTCGCCAGCTATACACACGTCAAATCCAGACAACCTGACAGTACCGGTAAAACCACTGAAGTCAGGGTGCCCAGAAATACTGCCAGTTTGGTGGCAAACTGGCAGCTTCCTGATCATCGTGCCAACTTGAATTTAAACATTAGCTACACCGATGACCAGTTTGATAATGACTTCAGCAGTTTCCCTGCCTCCAGAGTGGAGCTCAAAGATTACACACTTGTCAATATTGCAGGCGACTATCAAATAAATAACTGGCTAACACTGCAGGGTAGAGTAGAAAATCTATTTGATAAAAACTATCAAAATATATTCGGTTATGAAACACAGGGAATTAACGCCCATATCAGTGTAAAATTTCAATCCACTCTGTAAATAGAACGTGCTACATTTAAATACAGCTCAGCTTAACTGATTACTCAACATCACCATGGTTAATCGTTTGACAAAAATCTATACACGCAAAGGCGATAATGGCAGCACTGGCCTGGCCAGTGGTGAGCGTGTCAGCAAAGATTGTTTGCTGATAAAAGCACAAGGCGATGTAGATGAGTTAAATTCCAATATTGCTTGCATACGTGCATTTGATGTAAATGACCAGACCGATTCTTTACTGGTGGCAATACAGCATCACTTATTTAATATCGGCGCAGAATTAAGTGCACCACAGTGCACTTATATCACCAATAGCGATGTTGACTGGCTTGAACAATGGATTGATTACTTCAATCAAGACTTACCACCTCTCAAAGAATTTATCCTTCCTGGAGGCAACGCTGCAGTCGCTCATTGCCACGTAACACGTACCGTCTGCAGGCGAACAGAGAGAAGCCTGGTTGAGTTGACACACAGCAATGAAATTCGAACGCTACTCATTCAGTATATCAATAGGCTTTCAGACATGTTGTTCGTCCTTGCCAGAGTTATCGCTGCCAGCCTGCATTGCTCAACAACATACTGGGATAAAGAACTCGTGCTGCCTACACCCAAAACATAACAGGTAAATCCTGATGCGAATTGGCGTTGACCTGGGAGGGACTAAAATTGAAGTATTGGCGCTTGATAACAGTGGCGATACATTATTACGACGCCGGGTTAGCACTCCCCAAGATAATTACCAGGCAACACTTGCCTGTATACAAGAAATTATCTCATCCACCGAAGCTGAACTTTCCTGCCAAGCCAGCATTGGCATATGTACCCCTGGGTCAATTTCACCTGCCACTGGTGTTTTACGTAACAGCAATTCAACATGCCTGAATAATCAGCCACTGAAACAGGATCTGGAACAGATTTTGAATCGTGAAATCCACATCGCAAATGATGCAAATTGTTTTACTCTTTCAGAAGCTACCGATGGCGCCGCAAAAGATGCTGAAGTGGTTTTTGGGGTTATCATTGGCACAGGCTGTGGTGCCGGAATCGTTATCAATAAAAAAATTGTGGATGGGTCAAATGCTATTGCTGGTGAATGGGGTCACAATCCATTGCCTTATACTACCGATAATGAATTAGCGACAAAGCATTGCTGGTGCGGGAAATACGGATGTATTGAAACTTTTTTGTCAGGGACGGGCTTTGCAAAAACCTATCACTCCCTTACAAATATCAATAAAACCAGCGAACAGATTATCGCTGACGTGTGTGCAGGCGACACCATTGCCACAGAATTACTGTCTAACTATCAACTGAATATGGCTAAATCCCTGTCTTACATTATTAATATCCTTGATCCACACGTGATTGTATTAGGTGGTGGCATGTCGAATATTGATTCGCTCTATTCAACTGTTCCGAATCTCTGGCAACAATATGTTTTTTCAGATACTGTAAACACTCGATTAGTTGCTCCCTCGCATGGAGATTCGAGTGGAGTTCGTGGAGCAGCATGGTTATGGGATTAAATATGTTTAAACACTTTCAGCAACCGTCATGGCAATGGTTAGCCGTGATAATTTTATTCCTGGCATTTAGCCGATTAATCCCTCACGCGCCAAATTTTACCCCACTAGGTGCCATGGCATTGCTGGCAGGCGCGTATATAAAAAACCTCAGGCTTTCCATAGCTATTCCGCTACTCGCCATGCTTTTAAGTGATGCAGTTATTGGTTTTCACAGCACCCTGCTCTTTGTCTATGGTGCCGTCGCGCTGATCGTAATAGGCAGTCACTTTTGGCTCAGACGCTTATCACTTGTTTCAATAACGCTGGCATCGTTAATGTCTGCAATCGCTTTCTATACAGTGACTAACTTTGGGTCATGGCTCACACATGACATGTATCCACATACTGCCAGCGGTCTTGCTCAGGCATATATTGCCGGCATTCCTTTCTTCAAGAATACTTTGCTCAGTAATTTGCTTTTTACCGCCATCGGTTTTTACGCATCGCAGCAGTTGCCTGGCAAACAGATTATTAACAGCTAGCAGGTTGCTTACTTAACTACTTTTAAGTGTGCACGCTTTGAAGAGGGGTTATCGGGATCGGGTGGTGGTGTAATTTCATTATCTTCACCGAACATCATGCCTTGACCATTTTCACGTGTATAAATGGCTAAAACGAAGCCTACCGGGATATACACTGACATTGCTTCTCCATCGAATCTGGCATTGAAAGTCACTGCATCATTTGCAATCTCAAGCTCTTGTGTCGCACTAGGGCTAATATTGAGAACTATTTTACCTTCTTGCTCATACTGTCTGGGAACGTGAACACTCTCGTCTTTTGTATCAACCAGAAGGTGTGGTGTCATACCGTTATCCAGAATCCATTCAATCATTGCACGAATGAGGTAGGGACGAGTTGATGTCATTGCCTATCCTTTATACTCAAGATTAAGACAATGAATTCGTTTTCAACAACAGGTAAATAAAGCTTGGATATACGACTTATATAGGTCGCATTTCGAGTTCTTCTTCTGACAGGCTACTGCGAAAAGAAGGACGATCAAATACCCGATTACCATAATCAATGATGGCTTTTGCTTCGGCTGGAAGATGGATATTCAAACTGGGCAATCTCCATAGCAGCGGAGCTATAGAACAGTCAACCAGACTAAATTCATCACTTAGAAAATAAGGCTTAACGCTAAATATCTCAATCGAACTAATCAGACTGTCTTCAAGAATCTTTCTTGCACGTTCACTTGCCTGCGCATCACCATTGAGTATTGTATCAATTGGGCTGTACCAGTCTTTTTCAATATGGAACAGGGCTAATCGTGATTTTGACCGTGACACTGGATCCACCGGCATTAATGGAGGGTGAGGAAATCTTTCATCAAAATATTCCATAATAACGCGCGAATCGTACAAAACCAGATCGCGATCTACCAGTGTAGGCACTGAATTGTATGGATTCAGTTCCGACAGATCTTCCGGCTTATTATTTTGATCTATCTGAACGACATCTGCTGTAATGTCTTTTTCCGAGAGAACGATTCTAGTGCGATGACTCTGAATACACGCAGGGTCTGAGAATAGAGTCATCACAGATCTTCGATTAGCGATTAACGCCATATTAATTCCAAGGTTTAATTAATAGTTTTAGTTAGTGAACATCTTTCCAGTAGTCACGCTTCATGAAGTACGCGAGTACACCGAGTGCGGCCAGAAAGAATAACACACCTACACCTACACCTTGGCGCTTAAGTTGTGCTGGCTCTCCCATATAAACCAGAAAATTGACCAAATCTACAAGCATGGCATCGTATTCTTTCGGCGTTAGCTTGCCTGGAACTGCAATTTCAAAAGGAGACTCATGTTTATTGCCGTGCCCACCAGCGTGACTTTCTTCTTTTTCTTTCACGGCTAGTTTCTGCAGACCCTGATATTCCCATAGCACATGCGGCATAGAGGTTCCCGGGAATTGAAGATTATTCACACCGCGTATTGCAGATTCGTCTACATAGAACGACTTAAGGTAACTGTAAATCCAGTTAGCGCCACGCGCTCTGGCTTTCACGCTCAAATCTGGCGGCGGTGCACCGAACCACTCTTTTCCCTGCTCTACTGTGAGCGCAACTTTCATCGTGTCACCCAGTTTTCTGCCGGTGAATATCATATGCTCGCGCATATTCTCGTCACTGATTCCCAAATCAGCCGCAACACGATTGTAGCGACTAAAAGAGGCAGAGTGACAAGACAGACAGTAATTTACGAATGTCTTGGCGCCACGCTGTAATGACTTTTGATGATGGACATCAACATGCATTTCAAACAATGGCCCCCCGCCAGCAGCCCAGCTGAACGATGAGGACACGAGAGCAGTTACACAAATTAATTTACAAAGATTCTTCATGAAGTAACCCTCTCTGGAACTTGTTTGTCTTGATCTAGATTTGTAAAGGCGGCACCGATTAGGGTAACAAACAGGTACGCGACTGGGATGATCCAGGTTTTCCAGGTTAATTCTGCAATTTCTGGATTATTTCTGTATACATCATATACAGTTATCAAACCAACAAAGATGATAAACCACGCGATGTAATAAAGTGCTGAACGTTGCGTACTGTATATCGCCAGTACCGCAAAGAAGAGGAAGTACAGCTCAGAAAGTCTTAACGCCATTTGCGATGCGATAGGTGTTACCGCCTGTACGCCGTAATAACCTAACCATACAAAAGCCACCAGGAAAACAAACAGGTTCACTTTATACAGAGCGCTTCTGTAACGAATGGACTTGACTACATTTTTATCAATCCATGGCAGCAGGAATAGGACAAATACTGCAGCACCCATCGCCACTACACCCCAGAACGGATTTGGTATTGCTCTCAGCACAGTATAGAACGGAGTAAAGTACCATACAGGTGCAATATGTTCCGGTGTTGCTAACGGATTGGCGGGTTCGAAGTTGGCGTGCTCCAGGAAGTAACCGCCCATTTCAGGAGCAAAGAATACTACCAATGCAAATATAAACAGGAATACTACAACACCGACAACATCTTTCACCGTGTAGTAAGGGTGGAACGGTATCCCATCCAGAGGAATTCCGTCTGCATCCTTGTTCTTCTTGATTTCAACACCATCAGGATTATTGGATCCCACTGTATGCAGCGCAGCAATATGCGCTACCACCAGTCCCAACAGAACAATTGGCACTGCAATCACGTGTAAAGCGAAAAAGCGGTTTAACGTCGCATCTGATACAACAAAGTCACCACGAATCCATAATGCCAGATCATCGCCAATTACGGGGATTGTGCCAAACAGATTTACGATCACCTGTGCGCCCCAGTAAGACATTTGCCCCCAGGGTAGCAAATAGCCCATAAATGCTTCTGCCATCAGGCACATATAAATCATCATTCCAAACAGCCAGATTAACTCACGGGGCTGTTTGAACGAGCCGTACATTAAGCCACGCAACATATGCAGATAGACAACAACGAAAAAGGCAGAAGCCCCCGTTGAGTGCATATAGCGTACCAGCCAGCCCCAATTGACATCTCGCATGATGTATTCAACGGATGCGAACGCCAACTCTGCATCCGGCTTGTAATGCATCGTCAGGAAAATTCCTGTCACTATCTGAATCACAAGTACCAGCAATGCCAGTGAGCCAAAGAAATACCAGAAATTAAAGTTCTTTGGTGCGTAGTATTTTGAAAGGTGTGCTTCCCAAAACTCGATAACCGGCAATCGAGAATCAACCCAACCGATAATTCCGCCTACTTTATTAGTCATTTATGCAGCCCCTTCGTCAAGTTCACCAACAACAATGACATTGTCGCTGAGATATTTATATGGTGGGACCTCGAGATTTTTATTCGCCGGGACATTCTTATATACGCGTCCGGCCATATCAAAACTGGATCCATGACAGGGACAGTAAAAGCCGCCTGCCCATTCCGGACCGAGATCTTCTGGTGCCAGTTCTGGGCGGAATGTTGGAGAACAACCCAGGTGCGTACAGATTCCTACCAGTACAAGCACGTCTGGCTTAAGTGAACGAGTTTGATTACGGGCAAATTCTGGCTGTTGAGCCAGCTCATCAGAATTAGGATCTCGTACTCTATCGTTAGTTGAATCCAGCAAAGACACCATTTTCTCAGATCGACGCACAATCCACACAGGCTTGCGACGCCACTCGACCTGAATCTTCTGGCCTGGTTCTAACTTGCTGACATCTACCTCTACAGGGGCACCAGAAGCTAATGCGCGAGCACTTGGGCTCATGGTGGATATAAATGGCACAACAGCAACGGCTGCACCAACAGCCCCCACCACACTTGCACTCACCGTCAACATTTTTCGACGGCCCGTGTCTACAACGTGCTCCGACATGTAAATCTCCTTATCGATTACCTAATAACCCGCATTTAGCCAGCTTTCATGCGCTACAGAATAGTCCTTGCATAGCGAATCTTACTCTGCCACCTAAAAGCGCGGTAGGATGGCGTAACTAGTAAAAAACGTCAAGGCTAATTCGGCATTCCAGACCAGTTAAGCCGGATTTATTTCATCAAAATACTGGTGTTCCAGGTTAAATTTTTCTCCCAGCAGCGCTGCCATGGCCTGAACCCCGTAACGCTCGGTGGCGTGATGGCCTGCCGCAATGAAGTGAATATTACATTCTCTGGCAATATGCACTGTTTGCTCAGAAATTTCTCCGGTCAAATAAACGTCGGCCTGACAGTCAACCGCATCTGTAATCATGTGCTGCGCACCACCAGTACACCAGGCAATACGCTGAACCTGACGAGGACCACTGTTTATATGAATAGGATCAGTCACCAGGGCATTAGAGCAGTTATCTACGAATTGCTGTATATCAATCGAATCTTCCAGCGTCCCGACATTGCCAACGGGGGTTTTACTGCTTTTTTGAAGCGGTTGCAGATTTGATATACCCAATCTCTCAGCAATCTGGGCGTTATTTCCCACCACTGGATGAGCGTCTAGTGGAAGATGATACGCGAGCAGGCTGACATCGGCACCTAGTAATGCCTGTAAACGACGTTTTTTCATTCCCACCACTTGAACACGCTCGTTCTTCCAGAAATATCCATGATGAACAATCAGACAGTCTGCTCCCCATTCCAGAATCTGCTCAATAATGGCCATACTCGCAGTCACAGCACTGGCGATTTTTACGACATTTTGCCTGCCTTCAACCTGCAGACCATTAGGGCAGTAATCCTTGAAACTGGCTATCCGCAGATAATTATCTGCGAAATCGGTTATTTCAGCTAATGTGCTCATAGAGTGTGACGGGAAATATATAACATAATAACCTAAGAGTACCTGCTGACGGCAGGCATATCGCGTGATAGTGTAACAACCCCATGGTACCTCGTAAATTTCTCATATTCCTAGCCCAGTCTGCTGCGATCGGTATCATAGCGGCAGCGATATTGATTTTTCTGTTACCTAATAACTGGCTGCAATCAAGCAACGGTGCCGCTAATACACAAACAGCCAATTCGACAAATAGCGGTCCATTTTCTTATTCTGCTGCCGTCTCGAGAGCAGCGCCCGCCGTGGTTAATATTTATACCAAGAAACTGGTAAAGGGCACGCGCAAATTTTCTACCCAAAATCCCCAGCTAGAGCGCATGCTGAGAAATATGTATGGCAGGAATGTCGATCAAACTGTCACCAGCCTGGGGTCAGGCGTGATCGTCACGCCTCAAGGTCATATTCTGACCAATAACCACGTCATTGAAAATGCCGAAGAAATTGAAGTTTATCTGCGCGATGGCCGTCAACTGAGCGCCAGAGTGGTGGGTGCCGATCCGGAAACAGATCTCGCTGTGTTACAGATTCCCATGACTGAAGTTCCAGAGATTGCCTTTGGAATCTCACAAACGCTGGCTGTGGGTGATGTAGTACTCGCGATTGGCAACCCATTTGGATTAGGACAAACAGTGTCACAGGGAATTATCAGCGCCACTGGCAGAAACCAGTTAGGTATCAATGTATTTGAAAATTACATACAGACAGACGCTGCCATTAATCCTGGTAATTCGGGCGGCGCACTGGTGAATGCCAAAGGTGAACTGATCGGTATCAATACGATCACTTCTTCCAAAAATGGAAATTCGGTGGGAATCGGCTTTGCAATACCGATTGTTCTGGCCAAAGAAGTGATGGCGCATATGATTGAGTACGGGCGTGTATTACGTGGCTGGATTGGGGTTCGCATGCAAAACATTTCCCCACAGTTATCTGAGTCTTTTGGCTTAACCGAGAGTGGCGGTGTACTAGTATCCGGCATTGTCCGTGGCGGGCCTGCCCACACCGCCGGATTGTATCCTGGCGATATCATTATTTCCCTGAACGACCAGGTGGTTACTGAAGAAAGACAGGTACTGAATGAAATTATTCGCTATCGCCCTCAGGAAAAACTTTCCATTAAAGGAATTCGCAATGGCAAATTAACAGAATGGACGATAGAAGTCGGCCAGCGTCCTGTCTATGGCGCCCTAACTTACTAACACATTTGTGTGTGTAGTCTTTCTCAGGCTCTTCAGCACACGCTGGTAATACGTGCAAACTTATACGCAGCTTTGTAGTCGAACTATTTGCGAGCTTAATTTAATACTTCCTACCAAGAAAAAAATAACTATGAGACTTAAATCAGATAAACTTCCTTTATTACTTATCATCTATTTATCTTTACACATTCCGATCAGCGTTGGAAAAGAACCACAATTCAGCAAAGAACCTGCGCATGTAATCGCCGGATGGGTTGAAAAAGTACGCATTGAGAATCAGAAATATGATATCAAAGCCAAACTGGATACAGGCGCGAAAACATCATCCATCTATGCCATCAATGTCGAGCCATTCAAAAAAAATGGGAAACGCTGGGCCAGGTTCACGCTGGTGCTAACAGATAGCAAGGGCAAGGAACATAAACTGGATTTAGAACGGCCTCGCTCACGTAAAGCCAACATAAAAAATCATGACGGCAATCACGACACAAGGTACGTAGTTGACCTGAATATATGTTTTAACGGACGCAAGTTTGTGACTGAATTTACGTTAGCTGACCGCAGTGAATATATTTATGGAGTATTACTTGGCAGACAATTTCTAAAACGAGTAGCCATTATTGATCCTGAAAAAACTTTTTTGACTCTCTCCTCCTGCGAATCGCCGATCATAGAAACCGACTAGCACTACTAATAATTCAAAATAACCATATAACTACTTATGCATCGAACTCCCTTAATATTCTGGTCGTCTTTATTCATTGTCATAGGCATGGCAATTTTCCTGCATAAAAGCATACAGCTGGATTTTCCCCTGGTACCTGACAAAGAAACAGAAGCATGGACGGTACAGGCTCGCCTGAGTTTCGACGCCAATAAGCGAAACGTCAAAGCAATGCTATACATCCCCAGTTTAACTCCAGGGTACTCCAAGCTTGAAGAATATTTCATTTCTGGAAAGTATGGATTAAACGTCAAGCAAAGTGACGACAATAAAACAGCTAACTGGGCAATAAGAAAAGCAGAAGGGGAACAGTCTCTTTACTATCGTACGACTGTTACAAAGTCCGGAGTAGCGACCAAATGGTCCACAGTCCCAAGCTATCCAGCAGCCCCCAGTTTTGAGGAGCCCTATGCGACAGCTATTTCAAAAATCATTGAGGACGTTCGCAGCCAGTCAGCCGACACCTATACATTCACCTATGAATTAATCAGTCAGTTAAAATCATCAGATGCAAACGAAAATGTTTCCCTGATTAGAGGCCTGGCTGATTCAAATCATGAGATTGCTGATTTAGTAATTAAATTACTTTCTGTTGCACATATTCCTACACGAAAGTTATGGACCATTGTTTTAACTGATGGCGCTAACAACGCACACGCTAAAGTTTTAATTCAGGCCTACAATGGTGAAGAATGGCTGACCTTTGACCCTAAAGACGGCAGCGCAGGAATTCCGGCTAATCATCTGGTGTGGAAAATTGGTGACGAACCCTTTTATGAGGTAATTAACGGTAAAAATGTAGAACTGCAGTTTTCAGTAACCAAGTCATATATAGAAGTACTGGATGTTGCCAAACAAAATGCCAAGCAGACAGGTTCATTTCTTGGTGGCCTGACACTGTTTGCACTTCCAGTTCAAAGCCAGAACACATACAGCTTGCTACTCATGGTACCTCTCGGCGCTTTGCTGGTTGTTTTCATGCGCACATTTATTGGCGTGCAGACTTTTGGCACCTTTATGCCCATATTAATTGCCGTTGCCTTTCGTGAAACACAATTGTTCTGGGGCGTAGTACTTTTCACTGGCATTGTATTCGCGGGTTTATTAATTAGGTTTTACCTGGAGAACTTGCGCTTACTCCTCATTCCAAGACTCACCGTAATATTAATTGTCGTCGTCACAATGATGTTGCTTATCAGTTTAATCACCAGCCGGCTGGGGATAGACCGACTACTTTCCATATCATTATTCCCTATGGTGATTCTGGCAATGACAATTGAGCGCATGTCCATTTCATGGGAAGAAAGCGGCGCCCAGTCAGCGCTTATTCAGGGATTCGGAAGTCTGGTTGTTGCCTGCTTCGGTTATTTGCTAATGACCAATGAACATTTATCCTACTTAATGTTTGTATACCCTGAATTACTATTAGTCCTATTAGGGATCTGTTTGCTAATGGGTCGTTACACCGGATATCGCCTCAGCGAGTTGATGAGATTCAGGGAAATGAAATCAGTGAAAAATAAATCATGATAGGTTTCATTAGCCCCAGAGATTTACGCGAGCTCGGCATGCTCGGCATAAACCGGCGCAATAGTGATTATGTCATGCGTTATAACCCCAGGCATTTATATCCTTTGGTCGATGACAAACTCAAAACGAAGAGTTTAGCCATCAGTGCGGGCATTGATGTACCGAAACTATATGCTACATTAGAGATCAATCATCAGATAACTTCACTGGATTCACTCCTTGAGCAACATCGCGAAGTCGTCATCAAACCTGCACATGGAAGTGGTGGAAACGGAATTTTAGTGCTGGACGGCAGAATTGGTAAATTCCACCGTACTGCGAACGGCAGCTTGATCACTCTAAATTATATCAAACACTATGTGTCCAACATTCTGTCGGGGATGTATAGCTTAGGCGGAGTACCTGACACCGCATTCCTGGAATACCGGGTTCAGTTTGACCCCGTATTTGACAATGTCAGCTTTAAAGGTGTCCCTGATATACGCATTATTGTTTTCAAAGGGATACCCGTGGCTGCCATGCTGCGTTTACCCACCAGCAAATCAGGTGGCAAGGCAAATCTGCATCAGGGTGCTATCGGTGTAGGCATTGACCTGGCGAGCGGCGTGTCCACTAGCGCAGTCATCGGTAATATGAGTACGACCATGCATCCAGATACTGGACACATTATAAATGATCTGCAAATTCCCCAGTGGGAGAAAATTCTGCAAATTGCAATTAAATGTGCAGACACCGTAGGCCTGGGTTATCTGGGTGTAGATCTCGTATTAGACAGTGAACTGGGACCATTAATGCTCGAACTCAATGCCAGACCAGGATTAAACGTACAGCTCGCCAACCAGCGAGGGCTACTGCACAACCTTCATAAAGTTGAACAATTGAAAGAAATCCCTAAATCCATCGATAATAGAATTTCGATTTCGAAAACACTGACGCAAAATTAAACACCATGTTCCTCCGTAAAATAGTTAGTCGTGTTTGTTTATATTCTAATTTGATTTTAGTACTGCTGGTGCTGCTCACAGTGATCAGTAGTACCAGTCTTGCAGAGACTGCTTCTGAAGAAGTTACATCAGAAAATAACGCAACCACAGAAGAAGAGCCTGTTGCAACCAGTATCGCGCCCAATACAGACCTGAAAAAAGTTACACGACTTCCGGATCCTGCATCAGAATCATCCTTCACAGAGACTAAAGAAGCTTCTGATGAAGAACCAGTCAAAAAAGAAAAGAAAGATCAAGAGAAAGTAATCAAGAAAGCAAAGAAAGCTTCTCCCGACGCGGTTAAACAAACAGACACAACAGACAACAGCAAAAAAACTGCACGTAAAAAGTTAGTAATTCTTGGCTCAGAAGTCCCTCCGAATTCGTCTACCCGTTTAGCATGGTCACCACAAATTAGCATTTCAGGATTAGCCTTGCCGACGCCTGTACTGGTGATCAATGGTGCCAGACCAGGTCCCACCGTATGTCTGACAGGAGCAATACATGGTGATGAATTAAATGGCATCGAAGTCGTACGGCGTGTGATGTATGACATCGACCCGCGCAAATTGTCAGGCACTTTAATTGGCGTTCCTATTGTTAACTTGCAGGGCTTTCAGCGCTCATCTCGATACCTGTCTGACAGGCGCGACCTAAATCGCTTTTTTCCAGGTGAACCAAATGGGAGTCTGGCTTCCAGAATTGCCCATTCTCTATTCACCAAGGTGATCAAACATTGCAATTATTTAATTGATCTACACACCGGTTCATTCAAAAGAGATAACCTTCCACAGATCCGTGCTGACATGAGTCAGCCGAAAGTATCAGAATTTGCAGGCTACTTTGACAAGATAGCCATTGTGCATAATGCGGGCAGTCCTGGAATGTTGCGCACAGTTGCCAATGAATCCGGCATTTCAGCAGTAACGATGGAGCTGGGCGAATCATTACGCATTCAGGAAGAACATATAGAGGCTGGCACTTACAGCATTAACAGTTTACTCGATAAGCTTGAGCTGTATCCGCGTACATTTATATGGGGCGATCCAACACCAACTTATTACGAATCACTCTGGTTACGCGCAGAAAGCGGTGGCATATTATTCAGCGAGATGAATATTGGTGACCGCGTGCATAAAGGTAATATTCTGGGTGTGGTAACCGACCCAATCACTAATCACAGTAGCGAACTAGTTTCTCCCGTTAACGGGAAAATAATTGGTATGGCAGTAAATCAGGTCGTTATTCCAGGTTTTGCTGCATACCATATTGGCATGGAGTCCACACAGGAGGCGATGTCAAAAGTGGAAAAAGCAGAAGTACCTTCAGATGTATACACCGACGGCGAAGTGATTGATCCAGAATAAATCAGTTTTGTAGCGCCTTAATAAGTGCATCGCAAAATATTTTATTCTCTTCCTTTGAACCAACGGTGACTCGCAGGCACTGATCCAGACCAGTCTGTTTGCTAACGTTTTTAATCAGCACTTTTTGCTCAAGCAGGCAATCAAACACCCTATCTGCATCATGTGGTGTTAAGACCTTAATCAAAATGAAGTTCGCCTCACTCGTATATGGCTTAATTCCTTCTATTGCTGAAAGCTGGCCAAACAACGAACCTCGCAATGACCGAATAGTATTGGCCTGTTCAGCAAACATGTCATAGTTATCAAGAGCAAATTCCATTGTTAACTGAGTCAACTGGTTAATATTATAGGGTAAGCGAATTTTATTAAGCTCTGCTATCAGCGCAGCATTACCCGTTAACCATCCGAACCGGATAGCAGCCAGGCCCAGTTTTGATGCAGTGCGAAGCAGCAGTATATTATTATTTTTTGCCAGATCATTTGCGAAGCTGTCTGCGGCAAATGGACCATACGCTTCATCAATAACAACTATTCCTTCACTGCTCTCCACAATGGACTGGATATGGCGCCTGTCCCACAAATTACCTGTTGGATTATTTGGATAAGCAAGAAATATCAGGGCTGGATAATATTTATCTATGGCCATCAGCATGGCTGGCGTATCTAATTCAAAGTGTTCATCTAACGCTATTACATGACAAGTGACGCCGATCATTTCTGCAATAATCTGATACATGGAAAAACTTGGACCCACTGTCAGGATGCAAGCATCAGGCTTTGCAATGGCCAGCACTAGCAGCTGGATTAACTCATCAGAACCATTACCCAGCAGAATGTCACTGCCATCACCTGGTCCAAACTGCTGTTTCAGCTTTTGCTTCAGATGTTCAGGGCTAGGCTCCGGGTATCGATTAATTTGCGCATGGCTGATTCGGTCAAGCCATTTGGTACGCATCGCTACAGGCCAGGTGAAAGGATTTTCCATGGCATCCAGCTTCACCAGGCCAGTGGCATCCGGGACTGCATAGGCCTGCAGCTTTGTTAACTCAGGTCGCAGTCGTGACAAGATGTTTTCAGTCATATTGAATTACTTCACTGAACCCCTGAACTCTGCAGACCTTGCATGCGCAGTCAAACCTTCACTGTGAGCCAGAGTGCTGGCAATGCCACTCAGTTTTAATGCTCCCCCGGCCGAACAGTTCAGAATTGTCATGCGCTTTTGAAAATCATACACACCTAATGGTGATGAAAATCTGGCTGTCGCACTGGTAGGTAATACATGATTTGGTCCCGCACAGTAATCACCGAACACTTCGGGAGTGTGGTGCCCCATAAATACTGCTCCCGCGTGCTGAATGCTTTTTAATAATGTCACAGGATCTTCAACCGAGAGTTCCAGATGTTCCGGGGCAACCTGATTACTGATCTGTGCGGCCTGTTGCAGATTATCAACTTTCACATAACTGCCAAACGTATTAATTGCCTGTTTAATAATATCTGCACGTTCCAGTGTGGGCAGCAATTGATTCATCGCGGCTTCGACTTTATTCAGCATGTCATCAGAGGTGGAAATTAACGTGGTACGTGCTAAAACATCATGCTCAGCCTGAGAGAACAGATCCATTGCGATCCACTCCGGGTTTGCGGAATCATCGCATATCACGAGTACTTCAGAAGGCCCGGCAATCATATCTATGCCAACCTTGCCGAACACCATTCTTTTCGCTGTGGCGACATAAATGTTTCCGGGACCCACAATTTTATCAACGGCAGGCACAGTCTCTGTTCCGTATGCCAGTGCAGCAACCGCTTGCGCACCTCCAACACGAAATACTCTATCGACACCCGCAACAGCTGCTGCCGCAAGCACTGTTAAATTTGACTTTCCATCAGGCGTTGGTGCAACCATGACAATCTCAGGGACACCTGCTACTTTTGCAGGAACCGCATTCATCAGTACAGAAGACGGATACGCGGCTGTTCCCCCTGGCACATATATGCCAACACGGTCTAGCGGTGTGACACGCTGGCCCAGTAAAGAACCATATTCATCTTTATATTCCCATGACTGAAGGCGCTGGTGTTCTGCGTATTCTTTTACACGTAGATGTGCTTGCTCCAAAGCACTACGCTGCGCAGGGTCTATGGACTTTAAGGCATCCTGAAGCTCATCCTGGGATATTTCCAGTTGCTTCGCATCTGCCAGATTCAAGCGATCAAATTGACGCGTAAAATTCAATAACGCGGCGTCGCCATTAGCACGAATCTGGGCAATGATGTCTTGCACAGTCTGCGAGACATCTGATTCATGTTCTGTATTCGCCTCCAGAAAATCAGAAAACTGTTTTTGAAATGATTCCTGTTGTGCGTCAAAGCGTCGAATTGTAAGCATATGAGTGCAATGACCCGCCTTTAAGCAGCTGCAGTATCTTTTGCTTGCCGCCGTGCCTGCACTGCTTTGGCAAATTCTTGCAGCAACTGTTCTGTGTCTGCCCAGTTGATGCACGCATCAGTGACACTCTGGCCGTAAGTTTCAGCCTTGCCATCGACTACATTCTGACGACCTTCAACAAGATTACTTTCCAGCATGATGCCGAATATTCTTTTTTCGCCTGCCGACAGTTGTTTGCATATATCTGCACCTACGTCTTTTTGCTTATCATGCTGCTTGAAGCTATTTGCGTGGCTGCAATCCACCATGACACGCGCTGGCAGGCCAGCTTTTTCAAGGCTAGCACAGGCTTCCTCGATGCTCTCTGCATCATAGTTAGTCGTTTTACCCCCTCGCAAAATTACATGGCAGTCCGGGTTGCCAGCGGTAGAGAAGATCGCAGACTTTCCTTCTTTAGTCACCGAAAGAAAGTGGTGAGGTCGTGTTGCTGATCCAATCGCGTCTACAGCAACCTGCAGTCCACCATCAGTTGCATTCTTGAACCCAACTGGGCATGACAGGCCTGAGGCTAATTCCCGGTGCACCTGACTCTCTGTGGTACGTGCACCAATTGCTCCCCAACTCACCAGGTCGGCGACGTATTGCGGACTGATGAGATCCAGATATTCTGTCCCGGCTGGAATTCCCATATTATTCAGATCCAGCAGCAATTCTCTTGCCAGCCTTAAGCCTTTGTTAATCTCAAAACTGTTGTCCAGATTAGGATCATTGATTAAGCCTTTCCAGCCCACTGTGGTTCGTGGTTTTTCAAAATACACACGCATAATTATCAGTAAATCATCTGACAGTTTATTACGCTGTTCCAGCAATCGTTTGGCATAGTCTCGCGCAGCAGCAGGATCGTGGATGGAACATGGGCCAACCACTACCACCAGGCGATCATCATCTCCGTGAAATACTTTTTGAATTTCATCGCGCGCCTGATGCACGCAGCTGGAAGATTCATCTGACAGAGGAAATTCTGAAAGTACCTGGACAGGAGTACTTACTTCCTTCATTTCTATAATTCTTAGATCGTCAGTCTGGTATTTCATGTTGGTTTCCTATTTATCGTTTCTCTTTTAGTTATTATCTATTGCTTTACGAAATTGTTCGACAATCGTCTGCAGTGTATCAAATCTGACCTTTAATGACGCCTTATTAGCCACTAAACGTGAGCTGATATCTTCAATGTGCTCAAGTGGCTGTAATCCATTTGCGCGCAATGTGTTACCTGTATCAACCAGATCAACAATAAGATCAGCAAGGCCTGTCAGTGGTGCTAATTCCATAGAACCATATAATTTGATTATTTCAACCTGTTTTCCCTGTTGGGCAAAATACTGCAGTGCCGAGTGTACGTACTTGGTCGCCACTTTTAGGCGGGTCCCTGAGTTTGGAAGTTCAGACTTTCCGGCTACCATTAATTTACATTTGCAAATATCCAGATCAAGTAATTCGTATAGCCCCTCGCCCTGGGTCTCCATCAGCGTATCTTTTCCGGCAATTCCCAGGTCAGCAGCCCCATACTGCACATAAGTAGGCACATCTGTGGCACGAATGACGACAACTCTTACATTTGGGTTTTCCGTATCAATCAATAACTTGCGCGTCTTGTTCAAGTCTTCAACAGGCGCCATCCCCATGCGCTTAAGGAGTGGCACGGTATCATCAAGAATACGTCCCTTGGAAATTGCTAATGTAATTTTACTATTCATTTTATCAGGTCATTTAATTGGGTAGTCTTTGAATATTGGCGCCCAATTGTGCAAGTTTTTCTTCAATACATTCGTAGCCACGATCAATGTGGTAAATTCTGTCAACCACTGTATCGCCATGCGCAGCAATGCCGGCCAAAATCAAACTCGCCGAAGCACGCAGATCAGTCGCCATAACGGGTGCCGCGGTCAGGACATCTATACCGGTAACAATAGCGGTATTTCCTTCCACACTGATTTTAGCCCCCATCCTCTGCAGCTCCTGCACATGCATGAATCGATTTTCAAACACTGTTTCAATAATTGTTGCCGACCCCTCAGCCACCGCATTCAACGCAGTGAACTGTGCTTGCATATCAGTAGGGAATGCAGGATAGGGTGACGTTCTAATGTTAACACTTTTGGGGCGGTTACCTTTCATATCAACCTGAACCCAGTCTTCACCTGTATCAACATACGCACCACAGTCTTCGAGTTTCTGTAGCACTGCATCCAGAGTTCTGGGCGCTGTATGAGTGACTTTCACACATCCCCGGGATATTGCCCCTGCTACCAGGAAAGTCCCTGTTTCTATACGATCCGGTAATACGGAATAATTGCAGCCTTCAAGGTGTGTCACGCCATGAATCGTTAAGCAGTCGGTCCCCACACCTTCTATATTTGCACCCATGGTCAGCAGGCAGTTCGCCAGATCACTGACTTCGGGTTCACGTGCTGCGTTCTCTATAACCGTGGTTCCTTCTGCCAGCACAGCAGCCATCATCAGGTTTTCCGTGCCCGTCACTGTGACACAGTCAAGCACAATCCGTGTCCCCTTAAGGCGCGAGGCCTTGGCCTTGATATAGCCTCCTTCAACCTCAATATGCGCACCCAGTGCGCGTAATCCTTCTATATGAAGGTCCACAGGGCGTGTACCTATTGCACAACCCCCTGGCAGCGACACCTCGGCTTCTCCGAAACGTGCGACTAGTGGCCCCAGCACCAATATTGAAGCACGCATGGTTTTGACCAGATCATAAGGTGCGATGAAATGCTTGATGCTGCTGGCATCGGATTCAATATTCATTCGCTCATCAACGGTCAGCGAGACGCCCATTTCACCCAGCAAACCCATGGTGGTTGTCACATCAAGAAGATGCGGCACATTGCATATCGTCATCGGGGTATCTGCGAGCAGGGATGCTGCCAGAATTGGTAAAACAGCATTTTTAGAGCCGGAGGCCCGTACTTTTCCCTGCAGAGGCTTCCCGCCGGATACTAAGAGTTTTTCCATGAATTTAAATTTAGTCGAGGAATTTGCGATGCAAGCTTACAACGCTGGTGGAAAAATAGAAGAATTTTCTTGATTTAAGCGGTATAAAACAGTTTTTCCAGTTGATTATTTTCAATCAGCACCGCGAGTTGCTGAGACATTCCATGCAATGAAAATTTCTTGTTTCTGAAATTGGCCCAGCGCGCCCAGGCCACGAGCAATGCCAGGCCACCACTATCTACTTGTACTACCTCACTCACGTCAATGCTGATCGACGGTGCTTCAGTCGGTGGAAATAATTTTTTTGACTGCGCCCACAGGCCAGGCACCGTGACCGTTGTCAAATCACTACTGACTCGAAATTTACCTTCACCTAAACTTTGTAACTCATTCATTGAAAAAGGCTAATTACCCAGCATTGGTAGACGCTAAACGCGCAATCAATGCATCCAGAGAAGTCTCACTGATTTCCTGAGAGAAGCTGGTACGGAAATTTTTAATTAGACTCAGACCATCTACGACCAAATCAAATACTTTCCAGGTATCATCTTTTCTTCTAAACACATAATCAACCTGCAGAGGCGTTCCGCTACCAAGATCCAGGTGCGATTTAACACGATGTCGTTTACCTTGCTTCCCGCCTTGTGGAGGAAATACAGTTACTTTGGCATGCCCGTAATCCACCACGGATTTTGCATAAGTACGAATCAGCATTGATTTAAATTGCTCAATGAATTGTGTTCTTTGCTCATCACTGGCGGTTTTCCAGTGTTTGCCGAGGATCAGTTTCCCCATGGACTGAAGGTCAATGACTGGCAAAATTAATTCATTGATCACCTGATTCACATAGCCATCTTCATTCTTGATTCTTTCAGATTGCTCGTTGATGATCTTCAATAGTTCAGTTGAAGTTTGTTCAACGATTTGCTCAGGTGTCTGTTCTTCTGCATTTACCCATGTTGTTAAAACACAAAGCGCCAGCATTAAAGTAGTAATTAGTTTTTTCATTTGCTTTCCTTATAACTTAGCTTGATCCTGCATTGGAGATAAATTTACTTATTATTTCTTCCAGAACCACCGCTGATTGGGTAAATTCAATTTCATCACCGTCACTTAGAGTGTCATCTTCTGCTCCAGGTTCCAAAGCAATATACTGTTCCCCTAACAAACCTGCGGTATATATGCTGGCCGCAGTGTCTGTAGTGAAGTAGTTATGATTATTATCAACACGTAATGTCACTTTGGCCTGCAGACGCTCCGAATCAAATACTATGTTACTGACCTGACCAATACGGACACCAGACACCGTAATGGCTGAGCGAACTTTGAGACCGCCTATATTCTCAAAATATGCGGTCAAATAGTACCCTTCTTTAGAGGATGAAGTCCCGAAGTTACTCACATTCATTGCTAGTACAAATAGCGCAGCGCCTCCGATAACTACAAACAGTCCTACTGTTATTTCCATAAATCTTGTTGTCATAAGCTGTCTCTCTATAAATTAGATGTCGCCAAACATTAGTGCCGTTAAAACAAAATCAAGTGCCAATACCGCAAGCGCCGAACGTACCACTGTTTTTGTCGTAGCACGACTGACACCTTCCGCGGTGGGGATTGCATCATAGCCCTCATATAAAGCAATCCAGTTGCAGGCAATACCAAACACGACACTCTTAATCACACCGTTAACAATATCGCTGGAAAAGTCTACATTTGCCTGCATTTGTGACCAGTAAGAACCGGAATCCACACCAAGCAGACCGACACCGACAAAATACCCTCCCATCACACCGACCGCACTGAATATGGCGGCAAGCAAAGGCATAGAAATAATGCCTGCCAGAAAACGTGGCGCGATAATTCTTCGAATCGGATCAACCGCCATCATTTCCATCGAAGCCAGCTGCTCTGTCGTTTTCATTAAGCCGATTTCAGCCGTAAGTGCGGACCCCGCACGTCCCGCATAAAGCAGTCCGGTTACAACTGGCCCCAGTTCGCGCACTAATGATAATGCGACAAATATCCCCAGTGATTCCTCGGCGTTAAACTTGGCAAAATTCACATAGCCCTGCAGGCCAAGCACCATGCCAACAAACAGGCCAGATACCGCGATAATCACCAGAGACAAAACACCCACTGAGTATATTTCGCGCAATGTGAGACGAAATCTAATTATCGAGATGCCAATGCCCTGAACGATTCTCAGAAAAAACATGGTTGAACGTCCCAGGGACTCAAATACCAGCAATCCCTTTCTGCCTACTTCCTGCAACCAGTCAAGCACTGTTATCTACCCACCAATAAATCCTGAATATACTCAGGCGCCGGATAATGGAAAGGCGCAGGACCATCAGGATAACCATTTAAAAACTGCTGCACCCATTCCGAACTGCTTTTACGCAGACTGGCCGGAGTACCCGATTCGATAATTTCACCATCCGAAATGACGTAGATATAGTCAGCAATGGAAAGCGTTTCTTCCACATCATGGGAAACAATGATGCTCGTCAGTCCCAGTACATTATTTAATTGTTTTATCAGAGTAACAATCGTGCCTTTGGTAATGGGGTCAAGTCCGGCAAATGGCTCGTCATACATGATCATCATAGGATCCAGGACTATCGCTCGCGCCAGTGCGACACGTCGCGCCATCCCTCCAGACAGCTGACTGGGCATTAGTTTGCGTGCTCCTCTCAAGCCAACCGCTTCGAGCTTCATTAGTACCAGATCGCGAATGATCTGTTCTGGTAATTTGGTATGTTCCCGCAGAGGAAATGCCACGTTCTCGAACACGTTAATGTCAGTTAACAAAGCACCGCTTTGGAATAACATGCCCATACGCTTTCGCAGCGCGAATAATGATGAACGACTTATGCCATTAACATCCTGACCTTGTATGTAGACTTTTCCTTCCAGAGGTTGCAGCTGGCCCCCGATTAATTTCAGCAACGTGGTTTTACCCGTCCCGCTTGGCCCCATAAATCCTGTCACCTGGCCACGGCGGATATCTAAGCTCAGACCTTTAAATATAGGATTAGTACCACGTGAGAAATACAGATCGCGTATTTCGATTAGTGGCTCTGAACTTATATAGTCGTTTGAATCAGTCATGGGCTGTTTTTTTCAAAACGCAATCATACGTGGTCTATAGGTATTAGTGAATATGGATAATTAACAATCAATAAATAGGCAATATAAAAAATGAGCCAAAATCAAAACATGTATAATCAGTTCTTTCTAAACAAATACACATATGACGACCATTATCTTCGGCCTTCTCATTGGCTTTGCATTACTTATCTGGAGCGCCGATCGTTTTGTCATAGGTGCAGTAGGATTAGCTCGAATTTTAAACATCTCACCTTTAGTGATTGGTGTGGTCATTATTGGTTTTGGAACTTCAGCGCCAGAATTACTCATATCCGGCGTTTCCGCTTGGCAGGGTAACAGCGGATTGGCCCTGGGCAATGCCGTCGGTTCAAATATTACCAATATTGCACTTATTCTCGGAGTAACAGCACTCCTGACCCCCATTCTGGTAGCACGCCAAACTCTGCTGAGAGAATTTCCACTGCTTTTTGCATCAATGGGATTAGCCTGGTACCTGCTGCGAGACTCTGTTCTATCACTTGGCGATGCAAGTATTTTACTGGTCACACTTATTATCGTGATCGGCTATCTTGCGACCACGTCTGAAAACATCGAGCCGCAAGTTGAAGATAATGATCACCAGCGAGATTCTATTGCCAAGTCCCTATTCTGGACCGTATCAGGATTAATTCTATTACTTATCAGTTCTAATATTCTTGTCACATCCAGCGTAAAACTGGCTCATCTGTTTGGAATATCTGATCTGGTCATAGGATTAACGATTGTTGCAATTGGCACAAGCCTGCCAGAATTGGCCGCTTCTGTAACCGGCGCTATTAAACATCATACTGATCTGGCCATTGGCAATGTACTGGGATCAAATATATTTAATACTTTAGGGGTTATCAGTGTCCCCGGGTTTATTGGCGCATATACTATCCCTGGTGAGGCACTGACTCGCGATTTTCCAATCATGTTTGGAGTTACACTATTTCTTTTATTGCTGGCTTATCTGACACACAAAGGCAAGGGTATGTACAGACTCAGCGGGCTACTATTTCTAACAGGCTTTATTGGCTATCAGGTCACTCTGTATATTCAAAGCGTACAAAGTTAACAGTATGGTTCAACTAGATTCAAAACAGGCTATTCAACTTGCAAAAGCTGTCATTAAAGAAGAAGCCAGCGCAGTCCTGGACCTGGCCGACAGGATTGACGATGACTTCATTGCAGCCTGTAAACTATTGCTAAATCCTGCCGGACGCATCGTCGTGCTAGGCATTGGCAAATCAGGTCATATCGGCCGCAAGATGGCTGCCACGCTAGCCAGCACAGGCAGTCCTGCATTTTTTATTAGCGCAGCTGAAGCTACACACGGCGACCTGGGCATGATTGGTAAGCAGGATGTCGCAGTTTTGTTATCAAACTCGGGACAATCTGATGAGCTTTTATCATTGTTACCACCACTAAAGAGACTCGCGATTCCTATCATCACACTGACCGGTAATAGCGAATCGAGTCTGGCAACAAATGCTACTGTCAATCTTGATGTTTCCGTCAGACACGAAGCGTGTCCGTTAGGTCTGGCGCCGACGACCAGCACGATTGCCATGTTGGCAATGGGTGATGCGCTAGCCATAGCGCTACTGGATGCACGTGGATTCAGCGAACAGGATTTTGCACGCTCACATCCTGGTGGCAGGCTGGGTAAACGGTTACTGGTAAAAGTGGCCGACATTATGCATTGTGATAATGAGGTCCCAAACGTGCGTTCAGACATGAGTTTAAAACAGGGTCTGCTTGAAATGACCAGCAAAGGCTTGGGCATGACCGCGATAACAGATCATCAAAACCATCTGCTCGGTATATTTACCGATGGTGATTTACGTCGCGTATTGGACACAAACGTGAATGTTAACTCCACGTTAATGCAGGATGTCATGACAACAAACTGCCACACTGCAAGTGATCATCAGTTAGCTGCTGAAATACTTGAATTAATGCAAAAACTACGCATTAACTCCATTCCTGTTACCAACCACAATAACGAACTTATCGGCGCACTCAATATGCATGACTTGCTTAACGCCGGAGTCATTTAAACCAATAACAAGTAATCGGTATGGATAAAGAACCTTTAAATAAAATTGCATCCAGCATTCAAATGGTTGTGTTTGATGTTGATGGCGTTTTTACAGATGGCCGTATCTGGATGAATCACCTGGGTGAAGAAACAAAATCTTTCCACGTTCGTGATGGCCATGGTGTACGCATGCTGATTCATTACGGCGTCCAGGTTGCCGTTTTATCAGGCCGTGAATCAAAAGCTGTTAATGCACGCATGCAGGAACTCGGTGTCACTGATGTTTTACAAGGGCACATAGACAAACGTAGTGCATTTACAGAACTGGTAAATTCAAAAAATATAGCGCCTGAAAAAGTTGCTTTTGCAGGTGATGACATAATTGATGTGCCTGCCATGCAACTCGCTGGCCTGTCATTTGCTGTAGCCGACGCTCATGAATGGGTGAAATCTCACGCGGATCATATTACCAGGGAACAAGGCGGTCATGGGGCAGTGAGAGAAATTTGTGAACTGATTCTGGATGCCAAGGGTCTACTCACTAAAGCACTAAACTACAACGTTACACCTTGAATCCACATATTCGACTGAAATATTATGATTAAAACCCTGCTTATAAGCCTGACATTTGCTGCCACCATCGCAGCAACGGGACGTTATTTGCTAGCGATAGAATCTGATTACAGCAGCCAGTTACAAGACCCATCGGAACAGCAACAGTACACGCATCAGTTTAAACATTTTACGCTCACCCAAACCAATAATCTGGGTGAGGCACAATCAGTCATTTATTCCCCAAGTACACACTCACTTGCAACTGATCAAAAAACACTAATGGATTCTCCTAAAGTGACTATGTATCGCACACAGGAACCTCCGATGATTATCACGGCAGACTCTGCTGAAGTATTTCATCTGAAAAATATCACTTTGCTCAATGACAACGTAAATCTATCCATGCCGGATAAAGATCATAACAATGCTGTTATGATGACCGAACAACTCACATTGGACAATATTACTCAAAGCGCTAAAACTGATTTGCACGCCACAATCATTCACAGCAAAGGTAACATGAGTGGCACTGGGCTAGAATACAACCCACATACCAAACAAATAAAATTTTTAAACAAAGTACGCGGCATCTATGAACACTAATATATTTGTACTACTGGCACTATCAATTCTGTCCTGTGTGGCGAGCAATGCATTTGCACGTTCTGATGATGGAGAAAAACCCATACACATAACTGCAGACACTGCCGAACTAAATGAGAAGTCTGGTATAAGTATTTATCGCGGTGACGTTAAAATGGTACAAGGCACCACAATTTTGCATGGGGATGTCATTACCGTATATACCGCAAATGATGAAGTGGAAAAAATGATCTCCGTAGGCAATCTGGCAACATACGAGGAAACAACGGATGAGGGAGATGTGGTCTATGCAGAATCAGAAGAAATGATATACAACAACGCAGAAAACAAAGTGGAACTGTTTCGCCGCGGGAAAATCACGCAGGTCGGAAATGTGATCCGTAGTGATTACATACTTTATTTAACCGAAGAAGGCTTAATTGATACCGGCACAAAAAAAGATCGCATTGAAATAACCATCCAGCCAAAATCGAAAAACAATGCAAGCAAATAATCGTCTATGGGCCAGACAGCTCGCAAAAAGCTACAAAAAGCGTCAAGTCGTTCAAAACGTCGACGTAGAAGTCAATAGCGGCGAAATCGTTGGCTTGCTGGGGCCTAATGGTGCCGGTAAAACAACCACTTTTTATATGATTGTAGGTCTGGTTCAGTCTGATTCAGGCAGCATCAGCTTAAATAATCAGGACCTCACAAAATTGCCAATGCACGCACGTGCACAAGAAGGTGTAGGTTATTTACCTCAGGAAGCTTCTGTATTTCGCGGTTTAACCGTTGAAGAAAATATTCTCGCTGTATTACAACTGAGAAAATCGATACGCAAACCCATGCAGAAAGAAATCTGCGAACGTTTACTGCAAGACCTGCAGATAGAACATATTCGTCACAGTAAGGGGTTCAGCTTGTCTGGCGGCGAACGCAGACGTGTAGAAATTGCACGTGCCCTGGCCATTCAACCCCAGTTTATTCTCTTAGACGAGCCATTCGCGGGCGTAGACCCTATCTCCGTTATGGATATCCAGCGTTTACTCAAACAGCTCACTGAACGTGGCATCGGTTTATTAATTACTGATCACAATGTACGCGAAACGCTAGGCATATGCTCGCGTGCATACATTTTAAATCAAGGCCAAATCATTGCCGAAGGGACACCTGATCACTTATTAAATGACCAACAAGTGCGTGAAGTCTATCTTGGCTCAGAATTCAAGCTTTAATCTCATACAAGATTTATACAAAAACGTTTAGTCAGCGTTACAATTCTCTCATCACATCTTCACGCTTCTCAAAACTAACTTTTTGTGTAACTATCCGTTAATAGTAAAGCAATAAGCACGCCAATTTTTATATGCTAAAACCCTCTCTCCAGCTTCGTGTCGGTCAGTCTCTGTCGATGACGCCGCAATTGCAGCAAGCTATCAAGCTTCTGCAACTTTCATCTTTGGAATTACAGCAGGAAATCCAGCAGATTTTTGAAACCAATCCAATGCTGGAACATGACGAGGACTCTTCACCCAACAATCAGGATAGCAGCGAAAAAACTGAAGACTCGTCGTCCAGTGTGCCTGCAGAACAGGATATTACCGCAACTAAAGAGCAGATCTCTGACGAATTACCCATCGACAGCAACTGGGACGATATTTACCAGGCATCCAATGTCTATAGTGAAACCCCTCAGGAACCTTCGCGCGATGTCTATGAAAATGAAAGTGGAGCCAGCAATTCACTACAAGAGCACCTTCTTCAGCAGATTGATTTAATCCATCTCAGTGATGTTGACCGCATTATTGGTATTACACTGATTGATGAAATCGATAACGATGGTTACCTGACCGACAGTGTTGAAAATATCCATCAGGGCCTGATAGAAACTTTTCCTGAGCTGGAACTGGACGAAGTCGAGGCAGTACGGCACTTAATTCAGCATCTGGACCCGATTGGTACAGGGGTTAAAGATTTATCGGAATGCCTTAGCGTACAGTTACGGATACTACCCATCGATACCCCTTATCTGGAGCAGGCACGCGGCGTGGTGAAAAATTACATTGAAGCATTAGGTAGCCGCAATACCAAGTTGATACAAAGACGCATGGAGTTATCTGAGGCAGAATTACAGGCGACCATAGCACTCATTCAGTCGCTTAACCCTCGGCCAGGCGCACAAATTTCAAGTACCAATACAGAATACGTGGTGCCTGATGTATCTGTTGTCAGGCGTGGAAATTCGTGGCGCGTAGAGCTAAATGCTGACACAGCACCAAAACTTCGCATCAACAATACCTATGCAGACCTGATTAAACGTGCCGACAGCAGCACTGATAACAACTATATGCGCACGCAATTACAGGAAGCGCGCTGGTTCATCAAAAGCTTGCACAGTAGAAACGAAACACTTCTGCGTGTTGCCACTTCAATTATTGAACATCAGCGTAAATTTCTGGACTACGGCCCAGAGGCCATGAAACCTTTAGTTCTCAGGGATATTGCAGAAGAGCTGGAGTTACACGAATCTACCGTATCCCGCGTCACCACCAACAAATACATGCATACACCAAGGGGAATATTTGAATTCAAATATTTCTTTTCCAGTCATGTGGGCACCTCAGACGGCGGCGTGTGCTCTGCCACCGCTATACGCGCAATGATTAAAAAGCTGATCGAAGAAGAAGATAACGCAAAACCGCTAAGTGACAGTAAAATTGCCAAGCTTCTGGACGACAAAGGCATTAATGTTGCCCGTCGAACGGTCGCGAAATATCGTGAAGCCTTGTCAATTCCACCCTCAAATGAACGCAAACTGCTGTAATCCATTAAATTTACTACAGTTTTCACCTAAAAACACAATTTATACGGGCGATTAAATAATCGATGTTGTCCACACAATACGCCTGCATGTTACGCTATGATTGACTAATTGCGACGAAAAGAGCACTTTAACTTGTGGCCATAACTGCCTGCGAAATGCAACTGGAATTGCTTGCCGAAGGGAGTTATAAAGAGGCCGAAGAAACAATCATTAAGTTACAATTCACGGAGGGATAAATGCAAATAGAATTAACTGGTCATCATCTTGATATTACTCCCGCAATACGAAACTTTGTTAATGAAAAATTCAAACGCCTAGAAAGACACTTCGATCACGTAATCAATACTCACGTTGTCTTATCTGTTGAAAAAGTCCGCCATCAGGCTGAAGCCTCCATGCTGGTCAGCCGCAATAAGATCTTCGCAAACGCAACCGCGGACGATATGTATGTCGCTATTGATGACCTAATCGACAAACTCGATAGACAGATTGTCAAACATAAAGAAAAAATCAAAGACCACCATAACCAAGAAGGCGCGCATAGAAATCTCGTATAACGCGATCAGTGCACAATTACCACCATGGAAAACACTTCACTAGCTCGTTACCTCGACGCAAATCGTATATTACTTCTGCAAGACGTAAGCAGTAAAAAACGAGTATTTGAGTTGCTTGGAGAACTCCTGGCAAAAGACCTGGATGGAGTCCAGGCAACTCAAGTGAGTGCTGGTTTGCTTGCTCGCGAACGTCTGGGCACCACTGCATTGGGAGAAGGCGTTGCTATTCCACACTGTCGAATTGACTCCATCGAAGAAATTCGCAGTGCTGTGATCAAACTGGAGCAGCCTGTTGATTTTGATGCCCCTGACGATCAGGAAGTCTCGCTTTTCTATGCACTGCTTGTCCCTGAAGAAGCCACAGATGAGCATTTAAAAACACTTGCCTCTCTCGCCGAATTCCTGTCCGAGCAGGACAATCGCAACCAATTGCGAAACTGCACCTCCGCCAAACAGTTGCTAGATATATTTGCCAGAACTTCAGACAAGCATGCCGCATAAAACTGGCACTTAGCCACCAGTGCGCCTAGACTCCCAATAGCATCCAATTAATGTCTCAGTAGCATGCCAGAAAATACAACTCCACAATCCATTCTGGATTCACTCAGTAAAGAGTTAGAGCTCTCTATCTGGTATGGAGAACAATACATCAATCATCCTTTTTCGCATCATAGCTTCAGTGATGATTCCGCTACACTGGTTGGATACTTTAACTTAATTCATTCCAATCAGGCACAGGTGTTAGGCAGGGTTGAATCAAATTATTTACAGTCTCTGGGCGACCAGGAAAGACATAAAGCCTATCAACGATTATTTGGCTCTGGCACTATTGCCATCTTTTTTACCGACTGCTTAATGCCGCCGTTGGAATTAAAGAACTTCGTTGATGAATATAAAATACCCATATTCTGCTCTGACCTTTCCTCCACTGAAGTAATCACTCATTTACGTTATTTCTTATCGCGCGCTTTGGCTGACAAAGTAATCTTGCATGGTGTATTTATGGAGGTGATCAGCCTCGGTGTCATGCTGACAGGAGAAAGCGGTTTAGGAAAAAGCGAACTGGCGCTGGAATTAGTCACGCGCGGGCATCGACTGATCGCAGATGATGCGCCTGAATTTATGCGCATCGCGCCTGATATTGTCGTTGGCTCCTGTCCTCTGGTGTTAAGAGATTTTTTGGAAGTGCGTGGCCTTGGGGTACTTAATATTCGTGAAATGTATGGTGACAGTGCCATTAAATTCAGCAAATACCTACGTCTAATTATCCACCTTACTGCAATGCAATCCATTCCGAAATCTGAAGACAGATTAGCGACTCCCCAGCTCACCAAAAATGTACTGGGATTGGAAATTCCGGTAATTCGCTTACCAGTCGCCGCAGGTCGCAACCTGGCAGTGATGACAGAAGCCGCCGTACGCAATCATTTGCTAATGCTAAAAAGTTATAATGCTGCCGACGATTTTATCGAACGTCAGCAGCGTTCTATCCAGCAAGATGCATTATGAGAATACTAATTATTACTGGCCTCTCGGGTTCTGGAAAATCTGTCGCGTTAAATACATTAGAAGACGATGATTTTTACTGCGTAGATAATTTACCCGTTGAGCTTCTACCTACATTTATTCAGCAGTGCCTGAAAGAAGAAAAACCCTATCATGAGAAAATTGCCGTAGGCATTGACTCCAGGGCCGGCAGCCAAAGTATCGATAATCTTATCGATATAGTGCAAAAATTTAAAAATGACGCCATCCCTGTAGAGGTGCTATTTTTCACTGCTGAAATCAACACCTTAATCAAAAGATTTAGTGAAACACGCCGCAAGCATCCACTTACAACAAATGATATTCCACTAATCAAGGCAATACATTTAGAAAAAGATCTACTCAGCAAAATTGCTGATTATGCTGATCTCAATATCGACACTACTAAAACCAATGTCAGGCAGCTACGTACTTTAGTCAATCAAGTCGTGATAGAAAAATCATCCACCGATTTGACTATCATTCTGCAGTCATTTGGCTTCAAGCACGGAATACCCAATGACTCTGACTTTATGTTTGACGTACGCTGCCTTCCCAACCCTTACTGGCAGCCCAATCTTCGCAATTTGTCTGGCAAAGATACCGCTGTCATGAATTATCTGGGCTCATATCCCGAGGTCGACAAAATGATAAAATCAATTATCGAATTTAT
Organism: uncultured Gammaproteobacteria bacterium; assembly: GCA_963976865.1. GTDB lineage: Bacteria > Pseudomonadota > Gammaproteobacteria > UBA4575 > UBA4575 > UBA1858. The sequence continues at coordinate 246,074 of CAXBLY010000001.1, forward strand.
GGAAAAATGGATTCCATTATTTAAAGAAGAAGACAGAAGTTATCTCACGATTTCTGTGGGTTGTACTGGAGGCCATCATCGATCAGTTTACTGCGTTAACCAGATCGCCAGTGAATTAGGCAAAATAATGCAGCAGCCAATCACCGTAAGACACAGGGAATTTGAATAGAACATCATGCCAGTAGGAATACTTATTATCACGCATGGGGAGATTGGCGAGGAATTGCTCACCACTGCAAGATCCACCATGGGAGGCACACTGCCATTAAACTGCAGAGCGTTATCCGTCTCTCCCAACTGTGACCCGGACTGCCAGCATAAAAAAGCCGAAGACATATTGGCTTCGATCAACGATGGCAGTGGCGTATTGATTCTCACAGATATGTATGGATCAACGCCTAGCAACATCGCAAATGGATTCAAGAATCACAAAGATATAGAAGTAATCGCAGGTGTAAACCTGCCAATGTTTATCCGCATACTAAATTATTCTGATTTATCCCTGTCTGACATGACTGAAAAAGCTTTATCCGGTGGTCATGACGGAATAATGTTGTGTGAACAACAAAGTCACAACTCATGATTGAAGATCAAGCAACCATATGTAATAAACTAGGCCTTCATGCACGAGCGGCGGCCAAATTTGTCGCCACGGCGAGTGAATTTGAGTCCGAAATTGAGATTGAAAAAGATGGCAAGCGTGTCAATGGTAAAAGTATTATGGGTGTCATGATGCTGGCCGCCAGCAAAGGCAGCAATATTAATTTGTTCATCGATGGTGCTGATGAACAGGATGCTATAATTAAGATTAAAAAATTAATAGCTTCACGCTTTGGTGAAGACGAATAGCATAACCAATACAAGTATATATACATGGCATTAATTATTAGTGGATTAGGAGTATCAAGAGGCATTGCGATAGGCAATGTACATCTGCTATCACGCAGCTCCCTGGAAGTATACGAACGCACCTTACACCCGGACGAAATTGGTGCGGAAATAAAGAGATTCAATTACGCGGTAGACCGCGCTGCAAAACAGTTGCATAAAATTCAAAACTCGATTCCGCCAGAAGCACCCAAAGAAATTGCCTCATTCATTGAATCACATTTGTTAATGCTGAAAGATTCAATGCTGTCTAAAGCACCTATAGAAATCATTAAAGAAGTTTACTGTAATGCAGAGTGGGCGCTGAAACTACAACGAGACAAATTAGTGGCAGTATTTGAACAGATGGAAGACGAATACCTGCAAACTCGTCAGAATGATATTGATCATGTCATCAACCTTATTCAGAAAATGCTATTCGATCACCAGTATGAAGTTGAAAAAGAAATTCAGACACTGCGTGGTTCAATCATCGTAGCTGATGACTTAACACCGGCAGACACGGTAGTGTTGCAGCATCAAAATATAGCAGGCTTCATAACCGAGTTGGGTGGACCGTTGTCACATACTGCCATTATCGCCCGCAGCCTTGGTATACCTGCCATCGTTGGGATGCAGGACGCAAGACTCTTACTCAAGGCAAATGAACAAATTATTATTGACGGAACAGATGGCATGGTGCTTGCCGGTGTCGATGATAAAACCATAAAAGAATACAGGGCCAAGCAGAAAGAACAAAAAGAGGAACGTAGAAAACTAGAGTCTCTACGCGATGTCAAAGCGAAAACCAAAGACGGTATTCTCATCGACCTGCAAGCCAATATTGAATTAACAGATGATGTTAAGGCACTAAAACATAGTGGCGCGCAGGGCGTAGGCCTTTACAGAACCGAATTTTTATACATAGACCGTGATGAGCCGGCTTCAGAAATAGAGCAGTTAAATGCCTATAAAAAAGTCATTCGCGCGCTAAAAGGCCTTCCCGTCACTATTCGCACTCTGGATTTAGGCGCAGAGAAAGAATTTGATCCCAAATACAAGGGACCCCTGGTACAGAATCCTGCACTCGGATTACGTGGCTTAAGGCGTTCTCTTCAGGATACCGAACTATTCAAATTGCAGCTTCGTGCAATATTACGTGCATCCATCATTGGCCCGGTACGCATCATGTTTCCAATGATTACAAGTCATGATGAATTAATGACAGCACTAACCATTCTCGACCAGGCCAAACGCGAACTGAAAGAGGAAGATAAAGAATTTGATAACGACATACCGATAGGGATCATGATAGAAGTTCCCGCAGCCGCTCTTGTCGCAGCCCGGTTTGCAAAGCAACTGGATTTTCTGTCAATTGGCACCAACGACCTGATCCAGTACACACTGGCCATCGACCGGATCGATGAATCGGTCAATTATTTATATGACCCACTGCACCCTGCTGTATTAAGACTTATTCAATTGACACTACAGGCAGGCAAACAGGCTAAAATCCCTGTATCCATGTGTGGAGAAATGGCAGGTGATCCTCGCTACACTCGATTATTACTGGGCATGGGACTAAGGCATTTTAGCGCACACCCTGCAACGGTGCTCGATGTGAAATCAGTAATCAATTCCAGTTATGTAGGTAAACTTGAGCCGCTATGCAAACGCATACTCAGCGCAGCTACTCGACCTGACAAAATTCACCAGATGGTCGATCAGCTAAATTAGAAATATTTCATAAATATGACAGTTTGATAAATTTCCTGCCTTCAACACAAATACATTATTTATCCAGCCTGCAAATTTTCTGAGGCCGAAATCCTTTTTTGCATTCGTCTGACTAACGGGTACACTTCAGTGCATCTATGCGCCAGTGCGCAAACAAGGATTTACCATGTCAGAAACACAAGCACGTGACAATCTTCAAGTTATAACGGAAGCACTCGATTCAGGTGAGATGCAGCGTGCTGGCCGTATATTAAATTCGTTTCACCCGGCTGAAATTGCTCACTTACTGGAGTCATTACCACTATCCCAGCGCATGTTCATATGGAATATGCTGGACCATGATGACGACGGTGAAATTTTACTGCACGTGGTTGATGAAGTCCGCAGTGGACTTATTGAGGTCATGGACAAGGAGCAGTTAATCTCCGCGACTGAAGGGCTTGATCTTGATGATCTCGCTGATCTACTGGCAGACCTGCCAAGTGCTGTCACCGATACTGCACTAAACAATCTGGATTTTAGTGATCGCCAGCGCCTGGAAGCTGTGCTGTCTTTTGATGAAGACAGTGCTGGTGGTTTAATGAATACAGATACCGTCACTGTACGTAAAGAAATCACACTGGACGTGGTACTCAGGTATCTGCGTTCACGTAAACATCTTCCCGCTCATACTGACAGTCTGTTCGTAGTAGACCGTTATGAAAAGTACATCGGCACTTTAACCCTGGCCGATGTGCTTACAAATGACCCATCAACTCTGGTGCAGGATTTACTTCAGGACAATATAGAGCCGATACAGGTTAATGATAGTGCAACCGACGTTACCCATACCTTCGAACATCTGGATTTAATTTCCGCACCAGTGATTGATGAGAGTGGCAAGTTGCTTGGCCGAATAACTATCGATGATGTCGTCGACGTAATTAGAGAAGAAGGTGAACACTCAATCATGAGTATGGCCGGCTTAACCGAAGAAGAAGATTTATTTGCCCCGGTCACTAAATCCACGAGGCGTCGCGCCTTATGGTTAGGCGTCAATATGCTTACCGCTTTTTTAGCCGCCTGGGTAATAAGTTTATTTCAGCATACGCTTGAGCAAATTATTGTACTTGCGGTACTTATCCCGGTGGTTGCGAGCATGGGCGGAATCGCCGGAAGCCAGACACTTACACTAGTGATTCGTGGTCTGGCACTGAAACAGATTGGTAAAGCAAATTCCAGAATATTATTAATGCGCGAACTGGGAATTGGCATTCTTAACGGCGTGCTCTGGTCTACTGTCGTTGCAGTTATCGCGATTGTTTGGTTTCACGACATTCAGCTTGGCTGGATTATCGCGCTGGCGATGATGGCTAATCTGGTGTGCGCCGGAATGGCCGGTGTCATTATTCCCATTGTATTGAGAAGATATGGCATCGATCCCGCACTTGCTGGCGGCGTGATGCTGACAACCGTGACTGATGTTGTTGGTATTTTCGCATTCCTTGGTCTTGCAACCTGGCTGCTTTTATAATTAACCCGCAAATCGCTTTATAAAAATCTGGAGAAATCAAATGAACAGATTATTTATTAAATTAATCAACATCTCTTTATTACTCTGTACCTTATTTTTATTTTCGGTACATGCAGACAATTCACCAGCGATTGATTTTGAATCCATCATGAATAGTTACTTTGATGACACTACGGGATTGATCAGCTTTGGTGATTACCGTATTGCATTTGCGCCTGAAGGAAAATTTAATGGCTTTGTTGCAGTATTAAATGCAAAAGGAGAAATCGTAGCCCAACACAAATTTTTTGAAGACTACGCTAACAGGCAAGGGGTATTTGCGACAATCCGCACAGTTGGACCGGCAGATGTCACCCTGACTGAACCTGGATTATATACAATTGTATTTGTCGCCAACGACCAGCCTGTCACCCGCTTTCCCGTGAAGTTAGAACAAACCTCCTCTGGCGATGATGCATTCAATCCAGAGAATACTTACCGCTTTGATGGGTACTGGCGTACTCGCGCACATCTCACTTTAAAAACATATAAAGAAGAACCATTCCCTGAACTCACAATGTGGCTTGGTGGCAAAGATCTGGACGAAGGAAGCAATAAAGACCTGTTTTTTGCAACATTACTACGAGATGGTGAAGTAGTAGCGCACAGCAAGCGTACGACAGGCTTTATTTCTGATGGCCATTTTGAACCCAAATATGTCAGCTTTTATCATCCACACGAAAAAAACAAGGAAGTTAACGCAGAGCTATTCATGTTAAAAGACTGGACCATTGACGGGAGTTACGAAATCAGTGTCGCTCGCAAATCTGATGGTGGAAAGATACGCTCATATGACTTCAATGTTACAGATGGAAAAATTCAGGCAATGGCAGCCAGCCAACTAGGCTATAAGCCCAATACTGATTTCATTCTTCCTCGCGTGCAAAAGAAAGGGGCAACCAGTCTTGAGATGTCAAAAGCCATTTGGATTGAGGACATCAAACGATAACCAATATTAACTAACACACTTAGTCACCTATGAAAAAGCTTAAAAACGAAAAAGAGTTGGTCAAAAAAGCAATCGCTGAAGGTGTTAAATACGGTGAAGCAAGAGGAGTGGTTGAATTCGAGGCTACCGACTCCGCCAGTGAAAAAATTGAATATATATACCGTTTACTGGTACACGACGAAGTCATACAGGCCCTGCCCCAGGAGCAAATATCCCAGCAAGCAATGCGTCACAGGCTTGCAATATGGGCATCCAAACTTAAATAATTACGTACTAATTACAGACGCCAGCTCGTCTAAAGATTTTATCTCAACATCTGCAACATACGGCAGTCGCTCAGGCGTTCTTTCGTAACGGTTCAGCCATACTGAACGAAACCCGTAAGAAGCAGCACCAGCAATATCCCAGGAGTTTGAAGAAACAAACACAATTTTACGCGCCGGAAACCCTAACTGTTGTTCCACATACTCATATACAACTGGAGATGGCTTGAACGCATGCACCTGTTCTGTTGAAAACACACGGTCAAGCAAATGATTGATATCGGCGTGCTCCAGTGCTGATGCAAGCGATCTGGGCGTTCCGTTTGAAAGCACACTGGTGATAATTTTTTTGCTTTTCAGCGACTCTATTGCTGCCTTGGCATCGGGAAACCCTTCCAAATGAGAATACGACTCCAGCAAACCCTTCTTAACATTTTCATCGGTCATGCCATATGCATCACAGGCAAAATCCAGCGCATATTTACGAATTTTGTCATAACTGGTGTAGCGATTCATTAAGCTTAGTTGAGATGAATACTGCAGTCGCTTCGCGCGCCAGAGTTTAAAAATGACAAGACCATTTTTTCCGAGTTGATCGCTATATTGATCAAAATGCTGAAACGTATCCAGAAGTGTGCCGTAGGCATTAAAAATACAAGCCTTAACTTTTATCATTTTAATTCCTTTATTAATGGCTTGATAAACACACTATGCCTCTATGGCAATAAATGCAAATAGTGTGAATTAACCTATCCATGCATTTCCCTGAACAGAATATATCCTGTTTACAGGAACTTGCGAGGCATTAGAAAATGATTTAAATTGTGCTGATTGCTTCAGCGAAGTTAAGCTTTGGGAAGCGTCACACCTGTTTGACCCTGGTACTTCCCGCCCCTGTCTTTGTAGGATGTCTCACATTCTTCATCCGACTCAAAAAACAGCATTTGTGCAACACCCTCATTTGCATAAATCTTTGCAGGCAGAGGCGTTGTATTTGAAAACTCCAACGTCACATGCCCTTCCCACTCAGGTTCCAGTGGCGTGACATTAACGATAATGCCGCAGCGAGCATAGGTTGATTTCCCCAAACAGACAGTTAGTACAGACCGTGGTATACGAAAATATTCTACGGTACTTGCAAGCGCAAAAGAATTGGGGGGAATAATACAGACATTGCCTTCGAAATCGACAAAACTCTCCGGGTTAAACGCTTTGGGATCAACAACGGCAGAATTAATATTGGTAAAAATTTTAAAATGATTTGAACAGCGCACATCATATCCATAACTGGAAGTACCATATGAAATGATTTTTTCATCATTAACCTGTTTCACCTGGCCGGCAACAAAAGGATCTATCATTTGTTGCTGCTCTGCCATGCGCCGAATCCAGCGGTCAGATTTAATCGACATAAACTTTACTTATTGAATTGGAGACACAAATGGCAATTTAAAATCGCCTTGTTTAGAAAACGGAATTGGATAGTTAAATATAGACGTTTTGATATTACCTTTCACAGTATAATCTGCATTACCCGTTCTCAGTACTTCAGGCAATGTTTCAATAATACCAAGATAAGAAAAACGAACAGGCAATTCAATGGTTGATCGCCCAAAGGCCGGCACTGAAATCGACTTGTCATCCTGGCCGGTTACCAGTTTATTCCCTGACACAAACAGTTCGTAACTCAACCCGCGTGCATTCAGTCTGACATCATTTGGATTGTCGATATCGAGTGTTACGATGGCATCTATTCCACCCAGAGTAGCTTCAATTATCTCTAATCCACGCACTTGTACATTCGGTTCTATGCGTGGTTTTGATAGCGGCCCTGAACACCCTGTCAACAGCAGTGTCATGCATAGCAAACTAACCGTGATACGTAACATTCAGCGAGTCCTTATAGCAATCTATGTATTCTGGATTACAATTTTCGGGAATTTAGCACTATAGTCCTTACTCTTCACGGCCAGCTTAGCAGCCGTTTTACGCGCGATCTCTTTATAAATCTGGCTAACTCGACTATCAGGAGTAGCAATAACAGTTGGCATGCCACCATCTACCTGTTCACGGATACTCATATCAAGTGGCAATTGGCCCAATAATTCAACATCGCTCTCTGCCGCCATTCTCTCGCCACCTCCGGTGCCAAAAATAGCTTCTTCGTGCCCGCACTCACTACAAATATGCAAACTCATATTCTCAACAATACCCAATACCGGTACTTCCACTTTCTCAAACATCTTCAGACCTTTACGCGCATCCAGCAGGGCGATGTCCTGAGGGGTTGTCACAATCACAGCACCACTCACGGGTATTTTTTGCGCCAGCGTTAGTTGCACATCACCAGTGCCAGGCGGCAAATCAACTACCAAATAGTCTATATCTCTCCAGCGCGTATCGTTAAGCAGCTGTTCTAGTGCCTGTGTGACCATTGGTCCACGCCAGATCATTGGGGTTTCCTCGTCAATCAAAAAGCCTATAGACATCGCCTGAATGCCGTGTGCCAGCATTGGCTCCAGGCTTTTTCCATCGCTTGATTCCGGCTGTCCTGATACTCCCAGCATTCTTGGCTGACTGGGTCCATAGATATCCGCATCCAGAATTCCCACAGTGGCCCCTTCTGCGGCCAAGGCCAGCGCCAGATTGACTGCAGTGGTTGATTTGCCCACTCCACCTTTACCGGAGGCCACGGCAATCACATTCTTGATGTTTTCCATTGGCTTGAGGCTTTTCTGAACGGCATGAGACTGAATATTCCAGCCAATGGTGATATCAACATCAACCACACCGTCCAGCTTACTCACCTCAGTGCCTATTTTTTCAGACATTTCCTCGATCATACTTTTGGCGGGATAGCCAAGCTCTATGTTGATAGAAACCTTGTCTCCATCCACCTTGATGTCTTTTACCCACTTGGCAGCAACAAGATTCTTGCCTACATTGGGGTCTTCTATGGTCTTTAGGGTGTCTTCTACTTGCTGTGGGCTAACGCTTGCCATTGGGTGAATCCTCTTGGTGACTAGTTTTTCTAAAAAATGGGGTGCAGTTAAACACTCTCACCGCTTCTTTCCTAGCTCCTGATTGAGATATTACGACAATTTACAATCTATCTAGCCGCACTTTTACGAAGCTGGTAAGGTACGCCCTCATTCAGCCATTTGTTCTGTAAACTCGTGAATAATAGAAGAATTTTAGTTACCAGCGCACTCCCTTACGCCAATGGATCAATCCATTTAGGCCATCTGGTCGAATACATCCAAACGGATATCTGGACCCGCTTTCAGAAAATGTGCGGCCACCAGTGTATCTATGTCTGCGCTGATGATGCTCATGGCACACCAATCATGATCCGTGCTCAACAAGAAGGCATCACTGCCGAAGCACTTATCGCTAAAACCAAACAGGAGCATGAACAGGACTTTGCTGACTTTCATGTCAATTTTGATAATTATCACAGCACCCACTCTGAAGAAAATAAACACTTCGCGACCAGTATTTTCAAATCACTGCAGAGCAATGGCTACATAAATACCAAAACGGTCACCGACTTATTTGACCCCAGCGAAAAAGTATTTCTTCCAGACCGCTTTGTACGTGGCACCTGTCCTAAATGTAAAACTGAAGACCAGTATGGTGATAACTGCGAAGCATGCGGTGCAACATACACACCCTCTGATTTAATCAATCCGCGTTCTGCACTTAGCGGCGCCACACCAGTCGAAAAAGAAAACCTGCATTATTTTTTCAAACTTAGCTCACTGGAACCCGCATTAAAAGAATGGACACAATCAGGAAGTCTGCAGACTGAGATTGCCAACAAGATTTCTGAATGGTTTAGCGACGGACTGCAGGACTGGGACATTTCTCGTGATGCACCTTATTTTGGATTTGAAATACCCGATGCTCCAGGTAAATATTTTTATGTATGGCTGGATGCACCCATTGGTTACATGGCCAGCTTCAAAAATTACTGTGACCGCACGGGTGAAGATTTCGATTCATTTTGGAAACCTGGCAGCACAACAGAGCTTTATCATTTCATTGGTAAAGATATTGCGTACTTCCATACATTATTTTGGCCGGCAACTTTAATGGGTTCCGGGTGGCGCACTCCGACCAGTGTCTACTGTCACGGCTTCTTGACTGTCAACGGGCAAAAGATGTCCAAGTCACGTGGCACCTTTATCAAAGCCCGTACTTATTTAAATCATTTACAGCCTGAATATTTACGCTATTACTTTGCAGCAAAATTAAATGAGGGTGTTTCAGATATTGATTTAAATCTCGACGACTTCCAGCAACGTGTCAATAGCGACGTTGTCGGCAAGCTGGTGAATATTGCCAGTCGTTGCGCAGGATTTATAAACAAAAAGTTTGATTCAAAGCTGACCAGTAAAATTACCGTTCCAGATGGTGAGGGAACATATCTGGCAGCTGTTGGCAGAAATAGCGCAATTAAAGACTGCTACGAAAAAAGAAAATATTCTGAAGCCATGAGGATCATTATGGCGATAGCAGATACTGCCAACCAGGTCATCGATAAAAATAAACCCTGGGAGCGCATCAAGGACGAAGCTAACAGAGAAGAAGTGCATCAGGTATGCAGTTTTGGTATAAACATGTTTCACTTGTTAATTGGTTATTTAAAACCTGTCATGCCAGAACTGGCAGAAAAATCTGAGGCTTTCCTGAATACAGAAATTAGCTGGGCAGATTTAGCCAGCGACGCGCCTTTTGCTGAAGGTCATGAGATCAATAAATTCAAACCTTTAATCACACGCATAGAGAAAGAAGCCATAGACAAAATGATCGAAGAAACAAAACAGGATGCAGCACCCAAGGCCAGCGATCCTGTCAGTGATGAAATTTCATTTGATGATTTCGCCAAACTGGATTTACGTGTTGCACGCATTGTCAAAGCACAGCATGTTGATGGCGCAGATAAATTACTCCAGCTCACTCTAGACCTTGGAGAACCCACCGGTGGCTTACAGAAAAATGTCTTCGCAGGGATAAAAAGCGCCTACAAACCAGAAGACCTGGAAGGCAAATTTGTCGTTATGGTGGCCAATCTTGCACCGCGTAAAATGCGCTTTGGCTTGTCTGAAGGCATGGTACTGGCTGCTAGCGGGACAGATAGCGGGCTATTTGTCATTCACCCTGATGAGGGCGCAACACCTGGAATGCGTGTTAAGTAATCACAACATGCACACAGGTTCGATATCTTTTAGCAAAACAATCGCTGTTATAGATGAAGATCGCTGCATTGGTTGTACCTTATGTATTAAAGCCTGCCCGTTTGATGCCATTCTGGGAGCGTCGAAACAGCTGCACAGTGTCATCACGCAGTTCTGTACCGGCTGCAAGTTATGCATCAAACCTTGTCCGGTTGATTGTATCACTATGCAATCAAATACCGATTTAACCAGACTTGAACCGCCCGCTCCTGAATTTTCCAGCCACAAATCCTGCATCCATTGTCATGACTGTATTCCTGTTTGCCCAAGCCAGCTAAATCCGGAAGACTTGTACACGAATATTGATGGAAAGAAATTCTCCCGGGCGGAAAAAAATTCGTTAACTTCATGTACTCAATGTGGCGAATGCAATAAAGCATGTCCCAGCGACATACCGTTGGCTCAAACCTTTGCCTATGGTATTAGCATGATAAATCTCAAAGCCGCCAGGAGAACATTCAGCCTTGCAAGTAAACAGCGGGCAAAATTGCGCGAACGAAGACTGGCAGATAAAAAATCCCGGCAGCTCGCAATTTTATCCAGCAAGAAAAGAGGACTTGCCGACAAGTTACAGGCACTTAAAAAGTCCTCACTAGAAAAATAACTGATTCTTAATTTATCTCTTTCAATCGTGAACAAAGAAAAGCGCACAGAAATTTTTACTCGTTTACGAGCATTGAATCCACACCCTACAACGGAACTTAATTACAGCAATGAATTTGAATTACTCATTGCGGTAATCCTTTCGGCACAAGCGACTGACGTCAGTGTTAACAAAGCTATTGGTCCGCTGTTTAAAGTTGCCAGCACTCCGGAAGCGATTTACAAATTAGGCGAGAAAAAACTTAAAACTTATGTCAAGACAATTGGCCTGTACAACACAAAAGCCAGTAATATTATTAAGACCTGCAAAATATTAATAGATAAACACGCAGGTAAGGTCCCAGAAGATCGCCAGGCGCTGGAAGCACTTCCAGGCGTCGGTCGTAAAACAGCCAATGTGGTGCTTAACACGGCGTTTGGCCATCCCACTATTGCTGTCGATACACATATATACAGAGTATCGAATAGAACTGGCATCGCACCTGGCAAAAATGTACTGGAAGTTGAAAAACGTTTACTGCGGCTGGTACCTGAAGAATTCAAACGTGATGCTCACCACTGGCTAATACTGCATGGTCGATATACCTGTCTTGCCCGGAATCCAAAATGTACGAATTGTACAATACATGATCTTTGCGAGTTCACTAAAAAGTCATCTACGTAAAGATATACCTGTATCCTGAGATAAATCTGGAACTTGGTACTTTTCAGCAACTCTAAAACCTGTAAACATCCTACCTTGTTTATAGTAAGGTTATATAACATGCCAATAAGCGTGTAATATAAATACTGCTTCCAAGGTCTTAATAGTCAGGAATCAGTGATCTAGATTCAACTGTAAGTTATATCTCAATCAACCAGTACGGAGAAAGTAAATGTCTAAGAAATTTGAACTTAAGCCAATCGCTGCGGCAGTAGGTGCTGCTTTAACTGCGAGTGTTATTACTATGCCAACCGCTAACGCTGATGCTAACCCATTCAGTTTAACTGAACTTTCTTCAGGCTACATGGTTGCAGGAACAGAAGAAGGCAAGTGCGGTGAAGGTAAATGTGGCGAAGGCAAGTGCGGTGAAGGCAAAGCCGAAGAAGGTAAATGTGGCGAAGGCAAGTGCGGTGAGAGCAAAGCCGAAGAAGGTAAATGCGGCGAAGGCAAGTGCGGCGAGAGCAAAGCTGAAGAAGGTAAATGCGGTGAAGGAAAGTGCGGCGAAAGCTAAGCTAGTACTGGTATCTGTAACGATACCAACATCATACTAGGTTCAAGTACTTAACGAATCTAGAATACTGAAACGGCGGGCTCACTGATGAGAGCCCGCCGTTTTTTTACTCCTGACAGTATATAATAAGCATCATGCACAAGATGTAGGAGAAACCTAATGGAAATGCACGAGCTGTCTCGATTCGCACTAGCCACGCTGGAAATTTTAGCATTTTCGTTTATCTTCATCATTGGCGCCAGCATCATTATTTTGGCAGTGCTATATGTCATCGACCGCACTCAAACCAAACAGGCCATTCGACACAATTATCCAGTCATTGGCCGGTTTCGGTACATCTTTGAGCATCTGGGTGGATTTTTTCGCCAATATTTCTTCGCCATGGATCGCGAGGAATTACCGTTTAATCGCGCCGAACGATCGTGGGTGTACCGCGCCGCCAAGGACATAGATTCAACGGTAGCATTTGGTTCCACACGAGATTTGTATAAGCCCGGAACCGTAATATTTGGAAACTGCCCCTTCCCTAAATTAAGTATCGATTCCGCAGAGCCTGATGAAATTACCATCGGTGAATATTGTCAGCACCCATACAGTACTCGCTCAATTTATAATATTTCAGGTATGAGCTACGGCGCCATATCAAAGCCTGCAGTATTGGCATTATCCAATGGGGCACGTGAAGCAGGTTGCTGGATGAATACTGGCGAAGGTGGACTTTCACCCTATCATTTGGAAGGCGGTGCCGACATTGTATTTCAGATTGGTACAGCAAAATATGGTGTTCGCGACCACGAAGGAAATCTGGATATAGAAAAACTAAAGACAGTCGCCGCACACAAGCAAGTTAAAATGTTTGAGCTGAAACTGGCACAAGGTGCCAAACCCGGCAAAGGCGGCATGTTACCTGGGGTCAAAGTGACACAGGAAATAGCGAATATCCGGGGAATTCCCATCGGCACAGATTCCATCAGCCCAAACCGGCACATTGATGTTAATTCAGTTGATGAGCTACTTGATATGGTTTCTACCATTAGAGAAGCCACAGGCAAACCGGTAGGATTTAAAGCCGTAATTGGAACACGCGCCTGGCTGGATGATCTATTTAAGACAATCAATGAACGCGGTGTTAAAAATGCACCTGATTTCATCACAATAGACAGTGGTGACGGTGGCACAGGGGCGGCACCAATGAGCTTGATAGATAATGTCGGGCTACCTATTAAACAAAGCTTGCCACTACTGGTTAACAAACTGATTCAATATGGTTTGCGTAAAAGAATTAAAGTCATAGCTTCAGGCAAATTAATTACTCCGGTAGATGTTGCATGGGCACTTGCAACGGGCGCAGACTTTATCACTTCAGCACGCGGATTCATGTTTTCTATCGGCTGCATTCAGGCCCTGCAATGCAATAAAAATACCTGTCCTACAGGCATTACAACTCATGACAAGTCTTTGCAGAGTGGATTAAATCCAGAAAATAAAGCCGCACGCGTAAGGAATTACGTTAAAAACATGGTCTATGAAGTAGGAGTAATCGCTCATTCTTGTGGCGTCGTGGAACCACGTCAATTACGCAGGGAGCACGCATATATTGTCAGTCCACAAGGAAGATCAATTCCACTAAACGAAATGTACTCGAACGATATTAATTCACAAACTTAAAAAATCAGGCATTGGGAGCAACTAATGATGGGCATATTTAATTTTATAAATTCAATTTTCGACAAATTACGTGTACTGGATTTTCTGGGACCATTGGCCCTGAGACTATATCTGGTCCCTGTGTTTTGGATGGCTGGCGCACATAAAATCGATTTTTCAACCTTTATGCCATATGAGTCCACAGTTAGCTGGTTTGGTAATCCCGAATGGGGCCTTGGCTTGCCTCTCCCGACACTCATGGCATTCCTGGCTGGCTGGACTGAAGTGCTCGGCGCAATATTTCTATTAATCGGCTTTGGTGTACGCTGGATATCTGTTCCATTAATGATCACCATGCTGGTAGCAATTTTCTCTGTGCACATTAGTAATGGATGGCTGGCAATCTCATCAGGATCAGGACTGTTTGCTACGGAACGCACCATGGAAGCTGCTGAACGTTTAGCTGTCGCAAAAGACATTCTAAAAGAGCATGGCAACTATTCATGGTTGACTGAACACGGAAGCTTCGTAGTGCTAAACAATGGTATTGAGTTTGCAACAACATACTTCGTTATGCTGTTGGTATTGTTTTTCATAGGTGCTGGAAAATTCTTCAGCCTTGATTATTACCTGAATCTAATCAACAAAAGACAGGAACTATAGAATACGAATACTCTCAAAATAATAGTAGATTAATGAAAGAGAATAATATGTCCAAGCAATACTGTGTCAGTGGTGCCGGTTTAGGATTAAGGCGAGGCCACATGATGGAAGAACTATTAGAAATCAACCCGCCGCAAATTCAGTTCATGGAAGTCGCGCCAGAAAACTGGATTGGCATGGGTGGACGTCTAGGCAAACGTTTACGCCAATACACAGAACGCTATGACTTTGTTTCTCATGGATTATCTTTATCAATCGGCGGACCAACACCACTTGATCTGGAATTGGTAAAAGATATAAAAAAATTCATGCAGCAACATAACATTCTCAAATACACTGAACATTTAACTTACTGCTCTGACCAAGGTCACTTATACGACTTAATGCCCATTCCATTCACTACTGAAGCCGTGCATTACGTGGCTGATCGCATTAAACAGGTACAGGATATTCTTGGTCAACGCATTGCCATGGAGAATGCTTCCTACTACGCCGCACCAGGCAAAGAAATGGAAGAAATAGAATTTCTTAAAGCAGTTCTGGATGAAGCAGACTGTGAATTATTACTGGACGTAAATAATATTTATGTCAATTCAGTAAATCACAGCTACGACCCGATCACTTTTTTGCAATCACTGCCTAAAGAACGCATTAGCTATTGCCATATTGCGGGACACTATAATGAAGCAGAAGATTTGATTGTAGATACTCATGGAGCAGATGTTATTGACCCAGTATGGGAGATACTGGATAAAGCCTATGAAACTTTTGGCGTATTTCCCACGTTACTGGAAAGAGATTTTAACATTCCGAAATTGCCCGTATTAATGAAAGAAGTTGACCAGATTCGCCAGTTACAACATAAATGGAGTGCAGAATCATCTGCTGCTGCTAATGCCTGATACTAAACCTGATTTTAAAGACGTGCAGTATAAGTTCACCGCGCACTTACGAGACCCTGAAAGAAATCCAGCACCCTTGGATATTGAAGATCGCCGCATGGAAATTTACCGCGGATTGCTTTACAGAAACGTACAAGGGTTTTTAGCTAGTGGCTTTCCGGTTACTCGCAAACTGTATAGTTATGAAGACTGGCACAAAATGGTCAGAGATTTTTTCTCCTGCCACAAAAGTCACTCGCCTTATTTCAGGGATATCTCAAAAGAATTTCTTGACTATTTAAAAGACGAGCGAAAACCACAACCAGAGGATCCGGTTTTTTTACTGGAGCTGGCTCATTATGAGTGGCTGGAAATAATGCTGTCTTTTGTAGATAAAGAAATAAACTGGGAAAGTATTGACCGGCATGGCAACTTGCTCAAACAAATACCCATTCTCTCACCTCTGATACAGTACGAATGTTTCAATTTCCCTGTGCATAAGATCCGGCCAGAATTTCAGCCCGATACGGCCCCTGAACAACCAACTTTCATACTCGTATACCGGGACCAGCAGGATAAGGTTGGTTTTATCGAAATGAATCCTATGACTGCCCGCTTGGTAGAACTAGTTGCAAACAATGAAACACAAACCGGGGAAGAAATCTTGCTTGCTGTTAGTCAGGAAATCCCTTCACTATCGCTGGATGTTGTAATGCATGGTGGTCACACAACGCTTACCCAATTACGCGAAAAAGATATCGTACTGGGTACTAAAAAAGAGTCTTAACCTTACAGCCTTGCAATAATATTATCTGCATACTCCATTGTGTCTGCATTGCCACCCAGGTCCACTGTCAGACCTTTTCCACTTGTTAGCTGAGCATCAAGCGCTTCGCGAAGTCGCGTCGCCTTTTCTATTTCATCAACATGATCCAGCATTAAGGCAGCTGCCAGCATTAATGCGGTTGGATTAGCAATTTTCTTTCCTGCTATGTCTGGTGCAGAGCCATGAACTGCTTCAAAGATAGATGCATCTTTACCAATGTTTGCAGACGGGGCCAGGCCCAAACCACCAACTAACCCTGCAATTTCATCAGAAAGAATATCGCCAAACATATTAGTTGTTATTAGTACGTCAAACTGATTTGGATTAAGCACCAACTGCATTGCGCAATTATCAACAATACGCTCTTCTACTTCTATCTGACCTTCATATTTTTTACCGATCTCGGTCGCTGTTTCCAAAAACAGTCCTGTCAGCTTTTTAAGGATGTTTGCTTTATGAATAATAGTAACTTTTTTACGATTATTTTTAATCGCCCAATTGAAAGCAAACTCTGCAAAACGTGTACAGCCATAGCGGGTGATAATACCTGATGCTTCAGCAACCGCTTTTGGATCGCCTGCAATTGGAATGTAATGTTCCACACCAACATAAAGTCCTTCCAGATTTTCTCGAATCAAGACAAGATCCACATTCTCAAATCTTCCACCCAATAAGAAGCTTCTTGCCGGGCGCACGTTAGCGAATAACTGAAACTCCTCACGAAGACGTACATTTATTGAGCGAAACCCGCTGCCCACCGGCGTGGTTAGGGGGCCTTTTAAGGCTAACTTGGTTTTACGGACACTCTCAATGGTTTGTTGCGGAAGAGGATCGCCATATTTAGTTTCAGCAGCAACGCCTGCCAACTGTTCATCCCATACAAATGTAGCGCCTAAAGCATCTAGTACTTTAAGTGTGGCTTTAACAATCTCTGGGCCAATACCATCGCCCGGTATTAACGTGGCAGGTATTTTTTCCATGTTATCGTTCCTTGTAATTAACTATCAACTGATGAATTTATGTTCAATATCACGCTTATTGAATAGTGGCTATTATCTCTTTATTCAGCCGATATGAAAACCAGTTTCACAAAACAATACGGTTCAAATCTAATAATATTTTGATCTATTAAGGGGCAGTAACATTGTAATTAAGAATTTAAACGCCTGTTTGCCAGACATCTAAAAGTATTTAGTGAAATAACATGAAGCGGAAAGACGCAATCAACGAAAGTTTTAATCATGCTGATTAATAAACTCACGAATAAAACGCCGAATCTCTCTTGCTGCACTCGTATCAAGTTCATCACAAAGAGAGACAAATTCATCACGCTCTTTTTTACTGATACGTATAACCAGCTGGCTATCCTTGTGCTTGCTTTTGTTCTTGCCTTTATCGCTCATTATTTTTGATCATCCCGACCCAAAGATATACAATGTATATACATTATAATGTTGCATGCTTCAGCCAGTCAATGCAATTCATCCATGCATTTAGCTCTAAATGTACAAAATCTGACAAATATAAACACTTATTTTTATGATCACAGAAATACAGGCTAATGGATATATTGGCAGAAAGATAAGCTACCGTTCACAGAACATTATGCCTTTCAGGCACATGTCTGTACTGGACATCAATGGGTGGAGGTGATCCAAAATTCTCGACGGCCGGTCAAATTGCACTTGAGTAGCCAGTCACTATCATTACAGTCGAATTCCTGATTTTTATATGACTGAGTATTTAAATGCCACAGGAGGTCAAGCAGGCTGATTTATAAAAAAGGAATCACATGCTCTTGATCTCGGACATCAATGATTGATGTTATTTTGCAATAAGCTATTTACTGACAATTTATATTTTTTGAAATTTACATAAATTATTTATACAGCTTTATACGACAGATCCAACCAGATCATACTCTGTTGCTTCTTCCACTATAACTTTCACCATATCGCCTGCCTGCAAATCCTTATTACTATAGACGTGCACCGCACCATCAATTTCGGGCGCATCGGCATAACTTCTACCAATAGCTTCTTCTTCAGTGACTTCATCTATCAGTACATCCAGTGTTTCACCGATTTTCTGTTCCAGTTTATTTTCACTGATTTCCTGCTGTAATAGCATAAGTCGATGCCACCTCTCCTGCTTGACCTCATCAATGACCTGCCCATCCAGCGCATTGGATTTTGCTCCCTCCACGGGCGAGTACTGGAAACAGCCCACCCGATCCAGTTCAGCTTCTTTCAGGAATGATAGTAACTGCTCAAAGTCTTTATCCGTTTCACCCGGGAATCCAACGATAAATGTACTGCGGATAGCAATCTGGGGACATAACTCACGCCAGCGCTGAATCTGCTCCAGCGTGCGATCACTTGATGCCGGCCTTCTCATACGCTTCAAAACATCGTAACTTGCATGTTGAAACGGTGCATCAATATAGGGAAGAATTTTCCCATCTGCCATCAACGGAATAACATCTTCAACATGCGGATACGGATACACATAGTGCAAACGTACCCAGATACCCAACTCACCCAGTGCCCTGCATAAATCCAGCATCGAATTGTTATAGACTTTTCCACGCCACAATTGTGATTCGTGCTTGATATCAAGACCATAGGCACTGGTATCTTGCGAAATAACGAGCAACTCTTTAACGCCGGCTTCAGCTAATTTCTCTGCCTCTTCCATGACATCATGCAATTGACGACTCTGCAATTTACCGCGCATAGAAGGAATAATGCAGAATGTACATTTATGATTACAGCCTTCGGAGATTTTTATGTACGCATAATGCTTTGGCGTTAACTTGATTCCTTGCGGTGGGAGTAATTCAATAAACGGGTCATGCCTGATTGGCACCGCTTTTCGTACGGCACTCATCACCGAGTCCAGATCCTGAGGGCCAGAGATACTCAATACTTCTCTGGGGATGGCCTCCAAATCTTCAGTGTTTACACCCATACACCCGGTAACAATCACTTTTCCATTTTGCGTTAATGCTTCGCTAATGGCTTCTAATGACTCCTGTTTTGCAGAATCAATAAAGCCACAGGTATTTACGATGACCGCGTCCGCGCCATCATATTCACTGGAGATCTGGTAGCCCTCACTACGTAACTGAGTAATAATACGCTCAGAATCCACAAGTGCCTTGGGGCAACCCAAGCTGATCATCCCTACAGAGGGACTATTTTTATTTTCAGTAGACATAAATTGCTATCGATAACGGGTAGTGCTTATTAATTGGTATATATAGTACGCTTTGCGATGGACCTCATTAAAACATACTAAGCCATGGGTCAGATACTTTTCTCCGCCGCACATAAATCTTCCGGAAAAACCATAGTCACCACAGGAATTTGCGCGGCTCTGCGCTCACAAAATAAAGTGATTCAGCCTTTCAAGAAAGGTCCGGATTATATAGACCCAATGTGGCTGGCAACAGCATCGCAGCGCCATTGCTATAATCTGGATTTCTGGACTCAATCCCATCAGGAAATCCAGGCGTTGTTCTATTCAAAAAGTTCAGACGCAGACCTTTCTATTATAGAAGCCAACAAAGGACTTTATGATGGGCTGGCATTAGATGGCAGCGACAGTAACGCTGCATTAGCAAAATTACTTAAATCTCCTGTGGTACTGGTATTGGACTGTCGCGGCACTATCCGCGGAATTGCTCCGCTATTACTTGGTTATCAGCAATTTGACTCTGAAGTTAATATCAAAGGCGTTATTTTGAATTTTGTGGGTGGCGACCGACATGAAAAAAAACTGCGCCAGGTTGTTGAGCATTACACAAACCTGAAAGTATTGGGTGCAATACGCCGCGATGATGCATTGACTCTGGAAGAAAGATACCTTGGCTTAATACCCAGCAATGAAGATCAACAGGCAACAGAGAAAATACAGTCGCTCGCACGTACCGTAGGTAATCAGGTGGATCTGGATGCGCTTTTAGGAATCTCCACACCCATACCGCACGCACACATGGCGGGCAAAAAAAACAATACATTATTTAATTTTCGCATCGGTTACGCAAAGGATCGTGCATTTGGGTTTTACTATCCTGACGATCTGGAAACATTTCAGCAGCTAGGTGCCACACTAGTGCCATTCGACACATTAACTGATAAAGAATTACCCAATGTAGATGCACTCTTTATTGGTGGTGGCTTCCCCGAGAAATGTATGCGCGAACTGGAAAATAACCAGTCGATGCGTATGCAAATTAAAAATGCACTTTTACAGGGGCTACCAGCCTATGCAGAATGTGGTGGATTAATGTATCTATGTAACAGCATCGAATATCAGGGAAGTCGTGCTGCAATGACAGGTGTCATTAATGCGGACTGTGTGATGACACCCAAGCCTCAGGGACGTGGCTATATTCAATTCAGTGAAAATAAACATGCATTCTGGCCGAATAGCCTGTCATCACCAATTAATGCACACGAATTTCATTATTCCCATCTATCCGGGTTAAAACAGGACAGCACTCTGGTGTTTGATGTCACGCGCGGCAATGGCATTCAGAACAAACAGGATGGTATTCGCATTAATAATACTCTCGCATGCTATGCACACCAGCGCCACAGCAGTCATAACCCCTGGATATATCAGTTTCTGAGTTTTATCAAATCTAACAAATCCAAACTCACTGATCCCTAGCAAGCCGGGTATAATACACAGAACATAAATTTGGAAATCGCACTATGGATGAAGTATCAATTACAGAAACCGCTGCACAGCAAGTTAAAAAATCAGCACTCGAATCACAAACCGAGAATTTGCCATTACGCATTGCCGTTACAGTTCAGCCTGACGGATCTTTTCATTACGGCATGGGTTTTGACGATGTCGGCAATACGAAAGGTGAAGATATTAACTACCATTCAAATGGTATAGACATTGTTATCGCCAAAACAAGTTACGAATTGCTAAAAGGGACAGTCATTGATTTCGCTGAGCTGGAACCAAAGCAATTTCATTTTGTATTTCTCAACCCCAATGACCCAAACTACTCACCCAGCACTTCCACCGATAAATAACGCTAATTAAAGCTGGCAGACCACAAGCCCCATTCATAATTAGCGCAATCAATGTTAGATAAATTAACCAACCAGATTAATTTACCAGTGACAGCGGTGTTATTGGGTTTATGTTTATCTGTACTGAGTGTATTTGCGAGTTCCTGGTCCCCGTTAATTTTATTGACCGGGCTCGCTCTCATTGCATTTGCATTCTGGAATTTATGGTCCAGCTACATTATTCCTGCTCAGCGCATCAAGGAATGGACTCAAATGATTCGTGCAGGATATCTGGGTGCAAAATTCAGCCATAAACCTATGGGTGACTACGTCAACATCTATCAGGACTTACAGTTTATTGGCGAGATGTTGCAATCTCTTTCAAGCAACGCTGAAACTCAGGTACAAAAACATACCGACCATATCGCACAGAAAACCCGGTCACTATCAATTTTATACGATGTCGCCAATAGCATAAATTTATCCAGAGATGTCAGTTCACTACTCAGCCAGTTTCTATTTAACCTGACTGAGCTTGTCGATGCACAAGCAGCGGTCGCTTATCTAATCAATGAAAATAACGAGGTTGAATTACTCACCCACATAAATGGCATTGAAGAACTCATTGCAGGGCATGCCAGACATTGTCTCATCAATCATTCCAGCAATACCAAAGAGGATGGATTTGGCATATTGAAAATAAAATTGCTGGACTGCGATGATGAGTTCTGTAAAAAATACTTTCAGGATGAGCAAATCTGCATACTTATTGTTCCCTTACAGTACCAAGAGAAATTATTGGGAGCATTTAATTTCTATGTGCATAAAAACTCATTAAACGAATTTGAAGATTTTGACGAGTTATTTACCAGTATTGGCCGCCATCTCGGAGCCGCCATCGAAAAAGCACATCTCGACGAAGAAACAACCGCTTTATCCATTATGCGTGAACGTACTCATATCGCTAATGAGTTACATGATTCTTTGGCACAGACACTGACCAGTATTCGCTTTCAGGTACGCGTACTGGATGAAACGCTACACCAGGGCAATGATGCACAGACCTGGGCCGAGATGGAAAGAATTGAAGCTTCCATCAATGAAGCGCATACTGAAATTCGGGAGCTTATTGCTCACTTCAGGTCGCCCACGGTACTTGTCAGCCTGATCGCCTCAGTAGAGCAGACAATCGATCGCTTCCGACAAGTAAATGATGAAATTCAGGTCTTTTTCCAGAATGAATGGCCAGAAACTGACTTGCCAGCAGAAACAGAGTTTCATATTCTGCGTATAATTCAGGAGTCACTGACGAATATAAGAAAGCATAGTGATGCAGAAAATGTCCGCATAATGATGTGTGCCAACGGCGTAAACCGCTATAAAGTATTAATTGAAGATGACGGAGTTGGCTTTTCCAAGCCACAGACAAGCTATCATTCTGGTGAACATATCGGCTTATCCATCATGCGAGACCGGGCAAAGCGATTTGGTGGAGAATTTATGGTAGAAAGTGAACCAGGCGAAGGCACACGAATTGTTTTAGAATTCACCAGCAATCAACCATCCACGACCACGACAGACCAAATAAATAATGAGCTCTAATCTACGCGTACTGATTATTGACGATCACACTCTCTTCCGGGATGGCCTGCAGGGCCTGCTTGAACGACATAATATCGATGTTGTTGGATCGTTGGGCGATGGCCTTGAAGGCATTCGACTGGCTCAGGAATTAAAGCCGGATATTATTCTCCTTGATATGCGCATGCCAGGCCTCTCTGGACTGGATGTATTAAAACAGTTGCAGCAAAATAATTTTGAAGCACCCATTGCCATGCTCACTACCAGTAACGATGAACGCGATCTGGTCGAAGCGCTGCGCAATGGAGCAAAAGGCTACCTGCTAAAAGATATGGACCCTGACGACGTCGTTGCAGCCTTACGCGAAATAGTCAAAGGTGAGACAGTGGTAGCTCCCAATCTAACCCAGATATTAGCGCGAGTGGTCAAGGGCGAGCCTATTCTGGAATCAGAACCCAGCCCCATCGATGATTTAACGCCTCGAGAAGCTGAGATTCTAAGCCTTTTGGCAGAAGGTCAAAGCAATAAAGTCATCGCGAGAAATCTGGGCATTTCTGATGGCACTGTAAAATTACATGTTAAAGCCATTCTACGAAAATTAAATATTCATTCTCGTGTTGAAGCCGCTGTCATTGCTGTTGAACAAGGACTCCGAGCCAACAAAAAACCCCTGTAGTTTATTGCTCCTCTAGTTTGCCAAATGAAAACGTTTGACCAGATGGTCGCAGAGGCGACAGAGCACATTATCGAATTAATGCCCTGGGACCTGGAACAAAAACTCGATAACAACGAATCCCTGTTGTTAATCGATGTTCGTGAACCTGAAGAATTCAATGCGATGCATATCGCAAATGCCGTTAATATTCCACGCGGCATACTCGAAGCAGCCTCAGAGACGGGCTACGATGAAACCCATGCTGAATTATCCTGCGCACGCGATAAAAATGTTGTTGTTATTTGCCGGTCAGGCAAACGCAGTTGCCTGGCGGCTTACACTTTAAAGCAATTAGGCTTCAAGCATGCGGCTTCACTGAAAACCGGTTTGCGCGGCTGGAATGATTATGACCAGCCTATGGTTGACCAGTACGACCACAAGGTCGACGGCGATGATGCCGAGGAATATTTGCGACCCCAGACAAGCTGACAAGCCATTCGAGACAACCTGTTCCAGATATATCCAGTCATTGTGCATACAGCTGTTGTACTGTCAACATTGATTCACCAGACTGTAAAATTTTTCATATAGCCAGTATATTTAACCATTAACTCTCATCCGTACTACCTATATGAAACCCTGGCAAAGAAATCGGTTCTTTTTAGTCGCAGTCATACTGGCATGTGTAGCCACCGCAAACATTCCCGGCCTCGCCACAGCCCAGATTTTATCGTTGATCGCATTGTATTTTTTATTATTCTTTTTATACGTGAAATATTTTAATCGTTACCAAAAATAATCATCTGTGATTCGCAAAATAGCCTCGCGTCATTCCCATTCAAATAGGAATCCAGTTACACGCAAACATAAGCACTGGTAAATTATTTTTAGACTTCCCACCGAATCAATTACGCTAGATTCCCACCTTCGCGGGAATAACAGATAGTGCTAATCGTAATGTTTGTGATATTTCCTTCTCACACCAGCTCGTTGGGTAATTACACCACGTACAACTGATGGGCCTTCTATTTCAACAGATTTGTAGCCTGGATTAATTGGCTGTAGAAAATACTTTTCTCCATTCTGGATTAATTGACGAAATATATATTCGCCATCTATTTCAGCAATGACATACCTGCCATTTTCCACATTGGCAGCAGGATCAATAATTATAATGCAGCCATCCTTGAATTCAGGCTCCATACTATCGCCAAGCACACGTAGCGCAAACGGCTCATCACTGGCACAACCTCCACCAGCATCCAGATCAAATAACTCAGATTTGTCACTCATAATAATTCAACTTATTAGCTGGTCATGTTCAGCATCTTTTTGCTGCAGCATCCATAATTGCGAGTATAACTGATTCCTCTCCAGGAGTTGAGTATGTGTACCCTGCTCCACCACTTTGCCGGTATCTATTACATAGATTTTATCGGCATCCACAATTGTTGACAGGCGATGCGCAATCATTAACGAGGTTACCTCCTTCGTCACCTTCTCAATCGCTTTCATTACTGCAACTTCTGTATTTGTATCCAGGCTAGATGTCGCCTCATCAAATACAATAATGTTCGGTTTCTTGAGAATTGCACGTGCAATTGCCACACGTTGCACTTCACCGCCAGATAATTTTAAGCCACGTTCTCCTACAACAGTATTTAAACCCTCTGGCAGTCTGGATATTAACTGATCCAGATTTGCCAGTGACACTGCCTGTAGCAGTTCCTCTTCACTGGCAAGTGGATTACCGTACTGAATATTGAAACGGATTGTTTCGTTAAAGAGCATTGTGTCTTGCGGCACCATACTGACATGACGGCGAAGGCTATCCTGACTACAGTCAGCTATATTTTCCCCATCAATCATGATACTTCCCTCAGTGACGTCATAAAACCTAAACAGCAAACGTGCAATCGTTGACTTTCCCGAGCCAGACGGCCCCACTACCGCCACTTTTTCACCTGGTTTAATTTCCAGTGATACCTGATCCAGTATTGTGCGTTCGGGCGTGTAACTAAAACTCACCTTGTTAAAACAAATTGCACCCCGGGTAATATTCAATGCGCTGGCACCGGGTTTATCCTGCACTTCCGGTGACTCTTCTAGCAGCTTGGCTAATAAATCCATATCCGCCAGTGAATAAGTGATTTGCCGATAGACAATCCCCAGCATGTTCATAGGCACAAACAGCTGTAACATTAATGCGTTGACCAGCACCAGGTCTCCAATAGTCATATTGCCGGCCACAACACCTTGCGCTGCAAATATCATAATCCCTGTTACGCCCAACGCGATTATGGTTGCCTGACCGAAATTCAGTAATGACATCGTAAACGTGCTTTTAATCGATGCCTTTTCCCAGCCAGTTAATGTATTCGCGTATCTGTCTACTTCATATCTTTCGTTATTAAAATATTTAACCGTTTCATAGTTAAGCAAACTATCAACAGCCTGAGAGTGTGCTTCAGAATCGAGTTTATTGGCGAGATGTCGGTAATGCATACGCCAGTTTGTAAACAGCACTGTGAACACGACATAAACGACGATGGTCGCCAGTGTGATCAATGTAAACTGAAGGTTATATGAACTGAATAAAATTGCCGTCACCAGGGTGATCTCAAACACCGTAGGAATAACAATAAATACAAAATAATTTGATAAAGAGCTGAGACTCTGTGTACCACGTTCGAGATCGCGTGTAACTGAGCCTGTGCGCCGATCCAGGTGAAATCGCAGGGATAGCTGGTGCAAGTGGGCAAGCACCTCGGATGACAGCCTTCTGATGGCATGAAAGCGCGCACGCGCAAAAAATACATCCCGCAATTCATTGAATAGCCCAGTGGAAAGACGTAATGCTCCATAACCCAGTAGCAGCACGATCGGCAACTGCAAGGCAATATTCTCCATATCCAGGGAATCGACAATATGTTTGAGTACCAGAGGGACTGCCACGGTTGCCACCTTGGCAGCGATCAGACAGCCGAGTGCCAGCAATATACGACCTCGAAATTCCCACAAATAAGGGAAAAGGCGGCGCAAATTTTTCCAGTCTGTACGAGTTGTATGCGGATCTTCGGTACGCGCGTGGATTCCCTTCATGACAATATTTTGTCCTTTTTAAAATTATTTTTTGCTCAGTAAGTTAATAAAAATTTTCTATTTGATTTAATCAATTACTTTTAGCTCACTTTGCTTTTACCTTAAATTTGTAAGTACGCGATAGTACACATTATTTTTAATTCAAGTCGTCTGTTACACAAGTTATCCACAGCTTACTGACACTTCTATCCACAACATATTGGGGTTGACGACTCATCCTACCTCAACTTATAGTGTTCCTCGGTTGGGAGTCATAGAATATTGCTCCTCATAAAAATAAAAAAATCAATAAATAATCATACAGTTCCAAGAGAATCTTAATGCAATCTAATAATACAACTACATCCCAAGAAAATGGCCACGCTGCGCCCTTCACGAACACCCCCAGCGAGCTGGAATTACAGTCCACCGCCCCTGGCCAGTATCGCGTTATTCGTCGCAATGGCAAAGTCACCAGCTTTCACCGCGACAAAATAAAAATTGCTGTCACAAAAGCTTTTCTGGCTGTTGAAGGAGGAGAGGCCGCGGCCTCAAAGCGTGTTCATGACACTGTCGACCAGCTAACCACCCACGTGGAAAATGCGCTGACCCGCAACAAACCTGATGGCGGCACTTTTCACATAGAAGATATTCAGGACCAGGTAGAACTGGCACTAATGAGGGAAGGCCATCATAAAGTGGCACGTGATTACGTGCTTTATCGTGAACGACGGGCACTGGAACGTGCACAAAAGACACAACAGTCCAAAGAATCTGCAGCCCCTTCAGTCGATAGCGTTGGACTTAATGTTACCGACCTGACCGGAAAGATAAAACCTCTTGATATTCAGAGGCTTACTATCGTCATAGAAGACGCTTGCCAGAATCTGGACAATGTTTCAGCACAACCCATTATTAATGAGACTCTGCGCAACCTGTATGACGGCGTCCCTGAGCGCGATGTTTCAATTGCCGTCACCATGAGTGCACGTACGCTGATTGAACGCGAGCCCAACTACACTTATGTTGCAGCACGTTTACTGCTCGACAATCTACGCTGCGAAGCACTCAGCCACATCTATGAAAAGCCGAGTCAAGCCACTCAGAAAGAAATGGATACTGAGTACGCAATCTATTTTGAACGTTACATTGAAGAGGCAGCAAAACTTGAACTAATTGACCCTAAATTGGCCAACGACTACGATTTGAAAGCACTCGGCAAAGCACTGGACCCTTCCCGCGATTACCAGTTCACTTATCTGGGCCTGCAAACTCTTTATGACCGCTACTTCATTCATACCGAAGAAGGCACCCGCATAGAATTGCCTCAGGTATTCTTTATGCGCGTAGCAATGGGGTTAGCCATTAATGAAGTAGAACGCGAAAAGCGCACGATTGAATTTTATCGCTTGCTGTCTTCTTTTGATTTCATGAGTTCTACACCGACTTTATTTAACTCCGGCACTTTACGTCCCCAGTTATCATCCTGCTACCTCACTACGGTGCCAGATGATCTTCACGGCATTTTTGACGCAGTCAAAGATGACGCCATGCTGTCCAAGTTTGCTGGTGGCCTGGGCAATGACTGGTCACGTGTTCGCGCCATGGGTTCACACATCAAGGGCACAAACGGCAAGTCTCAGGGCGTTGTACCTTTTCTGAAAGTTGCTAATGACACTGCTGTCGCTGTTAATCAGGGTGGAAAACGCAAGGGCGCCATGTGTGCTTATCTTGAGACCTGGCACCTGGATATCGAAGAGTTTCTGGAATTACGCAAGAATACTGGTGATGACCGCCGCCGTACTCATGATATGAATACTGCCAACTGGATTCCTGATTTATTCATGAAACGTGTTAGCCAGGAAGGTAGCTGGACTTTATTCTCTCCAGACGATACACCTGACTTACATGATTTATATGGTGCAAAATTTGAAACTCGCTACTGTGAGTATGAACAACTTGCAGATGCAGGCGAACTGAAAAACTACAAACGAATTCCTGCCGCCGACCTATGGCGAAAAATGCTCGGCATGTTGTATGAAACAGGTCATCCGTGGATCACCTTTAAGGACCCTTGCAATATTCGTTCACCACAGGGACATATTGGCACCGTACATTCGTCTAACCTGTGTACTGAAATCACATTAAATACTTCTGACGATGAGATCGCTGTATGTAACCTGGGTTCAGTCAACCTGGCAGCTCACACTACCGAGAATGGGTTAGACAAGGAGAAGCTGGAAAAAACGATTAACACTGCAATTCGTATGCTCGATAACGTGATCGACTACAACTACTATAGTGTCAATAAAGCCCGCACTTCAAACTTGCGTCACCGTCCTATAGGTCTGGGCCTGATGGGCTTCCAGGATGCGTTATATAAATTGCGTATTCCATACGCCAGTGAGCAGGCTGTCGAGTTTGCTGATGTTTCAATGGAAACCATCAGTTACTATTCAATTCAGGCATCGACTGACCTTGCAGCCGAGCGTGGAGCCTATCTTTCCTACGAAGGCTCATTATGGTCGCAGGGCATCCTGCCAATCGACTCGGTTAAGCTGCTGGAAAAAGAACGCGATGGATTCTTAAAAGTAGACAGTTCTACTACACTGGATTGGGATTCACTTCGTGCACGCGTGAAATCTGTTGGTATGCGCAATTCGAATACCATGGCAATCGCACCTACCGCGACTATTTCCAATATCTGCGGCGTTACTCAAAGTATTGAGCCGACTTACCAGAATCTATTTGTGAAATCGAATCTGTCTGGTGAATTCACGGTGTCTAATCCATATTTAATTTCTGATCTCAAGCGACACAATCTATGGGACAACGTCATGATCAATGACCTCAAGTACTATGATGGTAGTGTGCAAAACATTGACCGTGTCCCTGACGAAATCAAGAATGTTTACAGAACAGCTTTTGAGATTGATCCACGCTGGTTAATCGAAGCAGCATCACGTCGTCAAAAATGGATTGATCAGGCACAGTCACTTAACCTGTATATGGCTGAACCATCCGGACAAAAGATGGACAATCTTTACAAACTGGCCTGGGTACGCGGATTAAAAACAACCTATTACTTACGTTCTATGGGTGCGACTCACGTTGAGAAGAGCACGATGGAAAATCATCAGGAAGGCAAACTCAATGCCGTACAGCAGTCTGCTGCTATTCAGGCCAATGGCAGCAGCGCACCCAGCGCATGCTCATTACTCGACCCGGATTGCGATGCCTGTCAGTAAAGCAGGCAAACAATAAAGAATTTGCGGAAACGCAATTAGAGGAGAAAGGGGCGCCAACTGCGCTCCTGTACACAAGGAGACAGCGTTGTTGCTGAATACGGCAATAACGCCATCTCTGTATCACTATAATATTTAGGAGAACCACCAAATGCTCAATTGGGACGATCCCTTAGCAGAAACAGGTCTTGCAGAACAGGATATGATTGCAAATATTCCTGAAGATATCGCAACGACTGCACCGACACCGAACGAAGCTACTCCAGCCTCATCCAGTGCTGCACCTGCCAGTACAACAACTGTTGAAACTGATGCAGGCGCAACCGGACTTGAAAGTATAGAAATGGGTGCTGCCCGTATTCGCGTTGACGACAAGAAAATTATTAACTGCCGCGCTGACCTTAACCAGTTAGTGCCATTCAAATATGAATGGGCATGGCAAAAGTATCTGGACGGTTGCGCTAACCACTGGATGCCTCAGGAAATCAATATGACTCAGGACATCTCTCTTTGGAAAGATCCTAATGGATTAACTGAAGACGAACGTACTGTGATCAAGCGTAACCTGGGTTTCTTCTCGACTGCCGACTCACTCGTAGCTAACAATCTGGTATTGGCAGTTTATAAGCACATTACTAATCCCGAATGTCGCCAGTACTTATTACGCCAGGCTTTTGAAGAAGCGGTGCACACACATGCTTATCAGTACTGTATAGAGTCGCTAGGTTTAGATGAAGGCGAAGTCTTTAATATGTATCGCGAAGTCCCCGCTGTTGCCAAGAAAGCGGAATGGGCACTGCCATTCACACAAAGCCTGGGTGACCCGCACTTTGCCACTGGAACACCAGAAATGGACCAACGCTTACTACGGGATCTAATTGCATTCTATGTAGTTTTTGAAGGTATTTTCTTCTATGTTGGCTTTGTTCAGATTCTTTCCATGGGTCGTCGCAATAAGATGACGGGTGTTGCAGAGCAATTCCAGTACATACTGCGTGACGAATCCATGCATATGAACTTTGGTATCGATGTAATTAACCAGATCAAAGTGGAAAATCCTCACCTTTGGGGCAAAGACTTTCAACAGGAAATGATCGACCTGATAACAGATGCTGTTGATCTTGAAATTCAGTATGCACAGGACACCATGCCACGTGGCATCCTTGGCTTAAACGCCAATATGTTTGCAGAGTATCTTCAGTTCATCGCTAACCGTCGTTGCTCGCAGATTGGTCTGCCAGAACAATACCCGGGTGCGACTAATCCATTCCCATGGATGTCTGAAGTACTGGACCTGAAAAAAGAAAAGAATTTCTTTGAAACGCGTGTTACTGAATACCAGACAGGCGGAGCACTTGTCTGGTAAACATACAAACTGAGCTACCTTTGAAGTAGCCATTTACACAGCGTTATGGGGCCACCGCACGGTGGTAAAGCTTAGGCGGCAAACCTTTTTGCCGCCTTTTTTAATGCTTCTAAGTAAGATACAGAAATTTAGTAGCTATCTACTCAACTGTGATAGTAATTTTTTCAGACATTACAGGATTATCGTGAGGTATATGGAGATGGTTGCCCAGCAATAACTGAAGTGTATGCGTCCCCGGTGCTAGCGTTAATACTGTTTCAGTCTGGCCACCGCCAAAATGTTTTATATTGTCATTAGCGGGAAGTGGTCTGGTCATATCAGGTAACGCGTCTAAATCAATTAAAATATGATGATGTCCAGTGTGTTCACGGTCAGTTCCCGCAGGTGCGACACCCATTCCACTTAAGCCAAATTTAACCGAGAAAGTTTTCCCAAGTACTGCGCCATCTGCCGGTTCAATAAAATATACTTTTGCATCAGGCGCCGCTTTGGAGATCAAATTGTCATCGGCGTGTAAAATTGATGTACCAAGCACCAACACTAATAAACCAAACATTACATTTACATGAGGCATACACTTTTCCTTTATTAATTAACCTGTCTGAATTATACAATCTATGCATAACATCAGAACAATGAATAATCGCTATATATAATATAAATGAACTATATGTATAATTCTATAAGACAGAATTAATGCAACAAACTGGTATAACCCCAAATTTTATCCCACTACTCGTGCCAGGTATGATGATCACCAGGATATGGTGTATCAGTCACTGACACACCATATACAGTTTGCAAAAAGCTATCCTATATAACTGAAACCAATTATCCCAATTTGTTTTGATAACCAGTCAATTGCCAAGGCTGTCTATCATTAAGGTAATTAGTGCACGCGTTATTTTACAAACAAATTGTTAAGTATCTCAGGTGCATCTCAGTACTGTTAAATGCTCATGGAAGCAAACATGTGTATTAACTCAGCCGTATTCATCCCAACATATTGTTAAACATGAATTTCACAATGTACAACCCGGCAATATATTATTGTTTTCCGGCTTTACTCGTAACTGTCTTGGTACTGTGTATTTAATTTTATAAATTATTTACTTAACAGATAGTGCTGTTATTGATTCTTATACAAAAGAAACAAGGCGTGTCTTTTTAATGCGGGTATAAATCATATAACTGTAATCGCACAGCAATAGTGCGAATATCGGATTTATCATTCCACGATCAGAAGCTTTAATGCTATTCAGTATTATCAGGAACAAGATGATTTCCAATACAGAATATTCTCATTTCCTTTTGTAATGTACGAAAGGCAAATTTTAGTAACATTTCAATACAGATGAGGTAATAATCCACCATACACGCTATAGTATCTTTCACTAAACATGGAGCAAGTAAGTGGGTTCATTAAAAGCGGGACTTTTCACTCTAATATTCATACATTTAACGATAGCTACATTTGCTTTCGCTGAATCTGACGATTACTCATATCAAACTTTTTCTCCACAATGCAGTGTTCGCGCTGAATTATATGATCCTCAAGTAATGGCACAGACCATGGCTAATCCAGAAAAGCTGAAAAAATTTATGTCTGTAATGAGTCAGCCAGAAACAATGCAGATAATGATGTCATGTGCATCCAATCCTGAGCAGTGGACAGCCTGGATGTCAAAAATCAGTGATCCAAATAAAATGGCGAACACCATGATGGTATTCATGAATCCACACTTTTATTTTACCTGGATGACAACATTCATGAATCCACACTTTTACAATCCGACATAATGCTTAAGACGCACTTAACCAACAATTCCACTCAATTCTTTGCGGTGTTAAACTAAAAGTCATTCACTCATTGCCAGAAGGCATACTCCATGAGCAAAGACACTGCATATATAAAATCATCACTCGATACCAATAGCTTTGAACCTTTTATGATTGGTGACAAACAGGCAGGTGAAGTTCACTGGTTAACCACTGAAAACTCAAGTGGTGCACCTGCATACTCCGGTATATGGCGCTGCGAACCGATGACGTTTGATTATGAATTTCCTGGCGATGAAGTTTTTCACGTTATCGAGGGGGATTTATCGATCAAAGTCACTGACGGAGAAACCGTAAACGTGACAGCGGGAGATATTATTTCCTTTGCCAAGGGTATTAAATCAACCTGGACGATAAATCGTACATTCAGGAAATTTTTTGCTATATCCAATTGCTAGATACAGAACTGTATATTCGCGTTTTTATCAGAAATTATTGCCACATTTCCAATATATCTGCCTTTGTGAAATCTGCGAGCTATAAAGTATAGACATAGCGAAAATTGACAGGGCAATGAATTACAGCTGATTCCACTTTTTCTTACGTTGCCATGGAATTCTTGTCAGAATGATACCAAAAATCATACTGCCAATAACGACCAGTGCACCACTGACGAACCACTGCCTGTCCTTTAAGGGAGATTTTAGTATCTCACTCTCTGTTGCCAGTTTATCGTAGCGATCCTGCTCCTGTACTAATCGAGCTTTTAACTGATCATTTTCACGTTGCAGTTCCAGCGGTCTTTTAGCGATTTCCTTAAGTCTTGCTATCTCTTTTTCCATCGCAGCTTTCTCTTCTGCTACCGCCTCATCAAATTTAGTCTTTAGCTTTTCATGTCTCTTTTGTAGCGCGGCTAAACGGTCACGACCAGAAGGCTGGTCCATTAGATAGCGGGACAGCACCCAGCCCTCAACACCGTTAGGCATACGCACATTGGTATAACCATCGCTTTCCTGCAGCACAACAAGTGGCGTACCACTTTTAACCTGGCGACGTATTTCATGCTGTGTGCTTTGACCCGTACGCAACATGATTTCAAATTCATCTGTAACATATTTTGTCGCAGCCAGACTCACCTGACTTGCAACCAATACTGCACCTGCAAAAAATATTCTGGTTAACATATTCGTTTATTTATAAATCAACTCGTGAAACGGTATACCCGTCTTTTTCCATTAGAGCCAGCACGCCTTTGTCGCCATATAAATGTACGGCGCCAACAGCAATGAAAGTATCTTTCATGCGCATTGGTGCTCTCATGTAGTGCTCCATGACAATATTTCTTATTTCTATAACGTGTTTTAAATAGATATCACGCCACTGTTTATTTTCTGGCTTGTCTGGAATAAAGCGCGTACTAATTGTATACATTGCCTTTAAGTCTTGTTTTAAGTAGGCATCCAGCATGTCATCGATAATAGAATGCATTTGCTGATAACTTGCTACCGTAAATTTAAGTAATTCCACTTGTGCCTCTAAAGGCATTTCCTGTAGCGTTACAATAAACTCTTCGATCGATTCAACCTGAAAAAGTTCTTTCCTTTGTTCTGCTGCACGTTCCAATAACGCATAATCAAGTATCACTGCATTACTTTTTGCCTTCACTGCAAAACTGCGCATCGCGGCCCAGGGCCTTAGAGTATTTATAAATTTACGCTCCATACCCAGACCACTTAATACATCTTCAATTTCAGTATAAATCTTCTTGCCAACCAGATCCTCCAGTGTTTCGCCTCTAGGCAACACCATATCATGCTTGATTAACTGTCCACCTTGGTATGGATTCCAGTAGTGGTCGCTTGGAAAAGCTTCCATCGCGAAACTCTTGGAATTATCAAGCACTTCATTTACTTTATCGTGTAACACAGCGATACGTTCATCGTTCATATGTAACGTGCCAAAGATATGACCTACATATTCTCCATCTTTTTCGATTTTCCAGAACAAGCCATGTTCAAATGTATCAGTCTTTTCTTTAGCAAATACCCAGGTGGTCATTATCATTGTAATGGCCATTGCAACTGCGAGATAAATTTTATTTTTCATTTACTTCTCCAGACTACTGGTTTTCAAATATATAACAGACATCAGTCCACGCCCTATTCACAAACTTAAAAAAAGCCACTTCACACGTATGAAGCAGCTTTTATGTACTACCAACTATCTAATGTCTATCAGACAAGTTTAGAGTTTCCTTAGAATCCTTGGCACATGCGCATAGGCAGGTGATATTGCTTCATGGGGACAGGCATCTATACACGCATAACATCGTATACATTCCGTCTCGTCTATAAATAGCGAGTTGTAATACAACCCGGAAGTATGTCCTGGATTGACTCTTTCAAATGAGGTGACTTCGCCATTGCTGACTTTAAAATTTGTAGCCTCCACGATACAGTTCTTTATGGGTTTTGCCATCAGACATTCATCACAAAGCACACACTTGGCATTATCAATAACAGGAGCAGGTGAACGCGCATCTTCAAACTTGTCAAAATAAATATCAGCGCTTGACAGTCCTGCTTCTTGCAGCACTTTCACACCATGATCAATCATGGGAGGTGGACCACAGAAAAATGCCTTAATGTTTTCTGCATTGACTATGCCTTTATTCAGGTACTCTTCCTGAAAATACTGAGTCACAAAACCTCTTGGCCCATCCCAGTCGCTATCTTCAGGCTCTTCAGAAAGCACTGGAATGAATTTAAAGGTCTTGCCTCCAGGCCAGCTGTTTTCAAACTCCCTGAGCTCATCAAGAAGATATAAATCTTTTTGTGTACGAGCTCCATAGAAGAAATAGAAATCTCTTGGAATATTCTGCACTTTCACCTGTTGTGCTATGGCATTTATTGCACTCATGCCAGAGCCGCCGGCGATACCAACAATCGGTTTCATTGTCTCATCCAGACCAAACTTGCCCATCGGCCCTGAGACAATTACCTTCTCTCCTTCACGATTCTTTTCTGCCAGCCAGCCTGAAAACTCACCGCCAGGGACCAGCCTGATAAAAAATGAATACTCATTAGGGTTTTCCATTTCGGGTGTTTTTGCAAAAGAATAGGAACGCGGCTTTTGCATACCTTCTACTTTTATTGTTCCATACTGACCAGCTCGCGCTGACAATACATGTGACCCTTCAGGGCAGGTAATAACAACCTCGTAAGTGTCATGAGTCAGGTTAGTGAACTTTGTGATCACACCTTCATTACTGTAAACACGTAGCGTCTGGATATCCGGGTTTGGTTCCGGCAGTGTTCTGATACGAAAATCAAACGGATCGTTAAATGTGTCAAGCTTTGCCATTACTTAAATACTCCTGGATGAATTTTTTCGGCCTGTTCTAGAATCTCGTCATCAGTTGCTTCTATATTCTGATTACGAGGGTCTTCTCGCCATTTTTTAATATACCCGTCTTTTCCACCCCACTCTGCAAGTAAGGCCTGCTTGCGCATTTGCTCATCTGCTTTTTCCACTTCTACCAGACAGGAATAAAACGTTGGACTCTTGCCAAAGTCGGTTAACATTTCCGAGTTCAGCGCATTGATATTGACTCCTCCAGGGGTATTACTGCCCTTGAATTGTTTTTGCGTAGAACACATACCGGACAGCATACCTTCAATAATGACAGCATAGGCATATGTCTCACCACGATCGTTATACAATCGACACAAATCACCATCTTGCAAATTGCGCTTGGCCGCTTCTTCCGGATTCAATTCTATTGTTGGTCTGGATTGCATTGCCTGCAAACGCGGCACTGACTGGAATGAATCACCTATAAAGTAATGTGACGCACTACTTAAGACCTGTAACGGGTATTTGTCCCGCTTGGGATCTTCCTGACCTTCAATTTCAGGTACGTATGTAGGTAATGGATCAACGCCTTCTTCTTTTAGCGCTTCACTATATATTTCAATCTTACCACTCGGGGTTGGCCAGCCATTCTTATGGAAATTTCTGCGCTCCGAGTCTGTGTTTGCACGTGCCCATCCGTTCTTTCTTAGCTCTTCAAAGGTAATTCCTTCCATTAAAGGATTAACTTCGTCCTGGACCAGAATGTCGCGAATAATTTCTTCGTCTGTTTGGGTAAATGCGTTATCTGTATCTTTGTCATAGCCCATTTTCTTGGCCAGCATACGGAATAGTTCTGAATTGCGTACACTTTCGCCGAGCGGTTCTATAATCGGCTCGTTCATGACGTAGTACCAGTTGCCATACGTCGCTACCAGATCCTGACGCTCCAGTTGGGTGTCGGCAGGCAGTACAATATCCGCGTATTCACATGTATCGGTCCAGAATGTTTCATGCACAGCAACGAACAAATCATCACGATTCAGGCCGTTGCGCACTCCATTTGTATTCGGGGAACAATTAGCCGGGTCAGAATTGTAGACAAATATAGACTTAATCGGTGGATCCAGCTGCTCACCGTCATAGCCTACATTTTCATCTAACGCCCGCCCAATCTGCACCATACTGATTAAACGCTTCGATGCACGATCACCGAGGTCTGGCCGGTGCAGCTTCTCCATATCATGGCGTAACCACATTTCTTCAAGATTTCCGAAACTGGCTCCGCCACAACGATGCCTCCAGGAACCAGTAATGCAAGGTAAAATTAAAATTGACCGGCACATCTGGCCTGAATTCTGATGACGGTTTAAACCATAGTTGGCACGAATTACCGCGATATTTGCGGATGCATACTCAACCGCCAGCTTTTCAATATCTGCCGCTGGTACACCGGTAATTTTTTCGACTTTATCCAGAGGGTAATCAGGCAGCTTGGTTTCCAGTAAGGCTTCCCAACCAATAGTTTGCTCTTTCAGATATTCAATATCGTGCAGCCCTTTATCCACAATGACTTTCATCATGCCCAGAGCTAATGCTGCATCTGTGCCAGGTTTAGGCTGAATGTGCCAGTCAGCCATCATTGTAGTACGTGTCTGGCGCGGATCGATCACTACCAGTTTAGCGCCACGCTGTTTTGCTTCACGAATAAATGGAATTGCATGAACCCCGGTACTGACCAGGTTTGCGCCCCAGAGAATAATATAATCTGCTTCCTGCGCCGCTTCATGAATAGATGTATTGGCATGTGCCAGGCCGTAAGTGTGTAAACCTGCCCACATGGCAGCGTAGATACAAATTGATTGCTCCAGTCGAGCTGCTTCCATTTTATTCCAGAAGCGCGTATCCATTGTCCAGTAACCCACCATACCCATGGTGCCCGAATACGAATATGGCTGAACGGCTTCAGATCCATACTTTTCGATTGTCTCTTTAAAATTATTAGTGATGGTCTCTAATGCTTCATCCCAGCTGATACGCTCAAACTTTGCACCTGGACCTTTAGGACCCACGCGTTTGTGTGGATACAGCACGCGGTTGTCGTTATAAACAAAATCAAGGTAATGATTTACCTTATTGCATAGATAACCGCGCGTGATGGGATGTGTAGGGTCACCTTGTACACGTACCGCTTTCCCTGTGGAATCATCGCGAGTCACCAGCATTGAACATGAATCCGGACAATCATGCGGACAAAATGAATGGTGAACTGAAAAGCCCTCAGGGACTTTTATACGATCTTTGACTTCCGTAACTTTAATGCTTTCTGTCATTTGTATGACCTCCTCTACTCTCGAGCTATCGCTTATTATTGTGTTTATCCGTAGTACTAACCCATTACTAGCAACATACTACAAGCCCCTTTTTAGAACAACTTAAGGCGCTTATTTAGAATGAATGACAAGCAAATATGGCGACCTTATAGCCATATTTACAATAAGGGTATCTGTTCGTCTTCGCGCGCATCAGAATCTCTCTCCAGATTAGAAATGGATACCCCTAAAAGTCTTACAGGTAAATCCTTGACAGCCGCACTTTCCAGCAACGCCGGGATCACATTCATAATTGATTTGGCATCCCGGAAGCCTGCCTTGCTTGAGTAACTGCGCGTCACTTGTGTGAAATCCGAGAACTTCACTTTGATTGTGACCGTTTTCCCTGTCCCGGCAAATTTTTTCAGCTGTTTTTCCAATTCAATACTTTGCGTCTCAAACACCGCGAGCATTTCTTCCTGATAGTTTAAATCTACCTCAAAGGTGTCTTCTGTTCCGATCGATTTTCGTAAACGGTCAGCTTCTACAGTCCGATTATCAATACCTCGTGAGACGTTGTAATAATACTGGGCTGATTTTCCAAAAATTGGCTGTAGCGCTTCCAATTCCCAGGTAGCCAGATCTGCACCTGTATAAATACCCAAACCCTGCATTTTTTCTTCAGTGGCCGGACCCACACCAAAAAATTCTCGTATGGTGAGTTTTTTTACAAATTCAGGCCCTTCCTTGGGTGAAATGTAAAATAAGCCATCCGGCTTTCCGCGATCTGATGCAATCTTGGCCAGAAATTTATTGTAGGACACCCCTGCCGATGCTGTCAGTCGTGTCTCTCGCTTAATTCGCTGCCTAATATCCTTGGCAATCAGCATACTAGAGCCCGCTCTGACAATTTCCTTAGTCACATCAAGGAACGCCTCATCTAATGCTAATGGTTCAATGAGATCTGTATATTTTCTTAGAATATCCTGTATCTGGACTGAAATTTCGCGGTATTCCTTGAATCTAGGTCGAATAAATATCGCTTGCGGACATTTTCTTTTCGCCATGGCAGAGGTCATGGCTGAATGAATGCCAAATTTACGTGCCTCATAGCTACACGTCGCCACGACACCCCGGCGATCTGGGTCACCCCCAACCACCACGGGCTTGCCTCTATATTCTGGAAAGTCGCGCTGTTCTACGGATGCGTAAAAAGCGTCCATGTCTATGTGGATTATACTGCGATCAAACATAGGCTATTAACAGCACAAATCGTGAATGACATTTAGGTGTTAGTGAATATACTATTGTATTCAGCTCACATAGTTGACTGATCTCGTTGACCCGCACTTCGGTAATCCGTAGCATTTAGCCTATCGAACTTAATTACCGTGCAAATCATATAGATCACCTTGATCACCCATTACTTTTGGAGACACCATAATGAGCAGTTCAAATTCAAATCTACCAGTAATCATATTGGTAGTCATAGCGATTCTAGCATTAGGCGGGTTTTATTACGCAGATCGCTCAAGCCGTAACGATACTGATATCGCTGCAATCACTGACAGTGCCGATACAGAAAGCATGATCAGCTCGAAAAACAAATACGAAGCCGATAAGTCTGCATTTTCTCATTCAGGATATACAGGTTCTGCTGAAGGCTATCTATCCAAATACAAGGATGGTGCACCAAAGCCAGCTAAAGTAGTAAAGCAGCATTCAGGCTACAGCGGCAGCGCCAATG
Organism: uncultured Gammaproteobacteria bacterium; assembly: GCA_963976865.1. Classification (GTDB taxonomy): domain Bacteria; phylum Pseudomonadota; class Gammaproteobacteria; order UBA4575; family UBA4575; genus UBA1858. Next base: position 286,669 of record CAXBLY010000001.1, read on the forward strand.
ACTATGTGTCAAAACACAACAGCGATGAAATTGAAGCGCTTGAAGAGAATACAAAAAGTCATACCGGCTTCAGTGGCTCAATGAAAGACTATGCGGCAGGAAAATTCAATACACGTAGCACTTCAAAATCAAACAAAGCAGATCATTCAGCATCACCCAAGTCTGCATCCAAAAGCAGTCATGCTAATTCCAGTCCAGATACTGGATACAAAGGGTCAGTTAATGATTACCTAGACAAATATAAGTAAACCACTGGCGGTGGCTTAGTTTACTGGCAATTTTGCACGTAGCTCGTCTCGATCGAACCACCAGTTATCACCAACAATTGCATCAATTACTTTTCCTAGACGAGTAAACATCTCGTCTAGGTTATTCAGCTCCAGCATTTCAATCCAAATTTCAATTGAGCCTTCGTCCTCAATGCCACGATGTCTTTTTGCCACCATGGCAATTAACTGTTTGGCTAAAAACATCAGGCTTTCCTTTTCTTCTTCCTTACTCCGCAACTCAGCAATGTATAACGCTGCAACACTTGCAACTGCAGCACCATCCGAGTTATCCGGTGTTTCATCGATAATGTAAGAAAGCATATCAACTGATAATGCAGGTTCAACCGGATACGCCACTGCCAGCCAGCACGCCTGGCCAAGTGCAGCAATTGATTCATCCTGTTCTGATAAATAAAGCAATTCACACGCTTCTACCGCTTGCTGAAAACACTCACCTTCAATAAATATTTTCACCAGCGGACGGGCTTCCTGCCAGCATGCCTCATGTTCACCCATACCCAATCTGGCTCTGGCAATCTCCAGCTTCACTTTTGCCACTTCAACCAGATCAGCTTTATCACCCAGCCCAGTTAACTTCTGTAAAAGTTGCTGTATCTCTTTTTCAAAAAATACGCGCGCGTCACCGAGATCCTGACCACTAATAGTCTCTGACATTGCTCTAGAAAGAATTTCCCTACTCATAATTTTTACAATTTTATTGGTTAAAGGTTTTGACAAACATACTGAGGCAGCCCGGCTCAGATAGAATTATTCATATGACCCAGTGTACACGTATCACATAAAGTTATAGAAATGACTTTGAAACTGTCTTCTGTCTTGATATGGGGACTTTAAGGACAAAAAAAAGCCCCCAAAAATGGGGGCTTTTAATTTCACTACTGTGGCAGATTAAGCGTAGCCAGCGACCTGATTAATCTTGGCAGCGACCTTGCGCTCACCCTCAGATGCCATCTCCTCATCCCACTTGTTCATCTGCTCATTCATGTACTTATGCCACACCGGCGGTAACAATGCCAATGCAAACAGCGTGAAGTACCCGCGTCCGCAGTTCGGCGACCCCACTTCATCCAACTCCCAGAAGTGTGTCTCGCCGCGATCATGGTGATCCCCCTGACGCCCAATCTCGATGAAAAACCAGCTCGTGAATGCCGTGCTGTTATCCCAGCTATGACGGTAGTCAATCGGCTGTCCTTTCTCGCGAATTAAACCGTAGTGCTCAAGGTAGTTCAACGCCTCTAGCTCAAAGTTAGAGATTAACCACACGATCGCCAAACAGCCCATGCCAACCCAGCCGCCTACAAACCAGAATAAAAATATGGTTGGCAATGCCATGAAGTAGCCTCGAATCCAGCGGTTCTGCCATGATAAAAATGGCACGCCCAGTCTCTCCAGACGCTGCTTCTCCATCACAAACAAAAACTTGCTCTGCCCTATGCCGGATAACGGATAGTGCTTGTACAGACTTCTGCCGCGTGGCGCTGTTGCCGGATCATCCACATGACCAAGCTCCAGGTGATGGTTGTATACATGCGCATAACAGAAATGCGCCTTGCCTGACAAGGCCATCATCCAGCGCGCAATCACAAAGCTGAACCCTTTGGTATGCGCCAGCTCATGTCCGTAGATAATCCCGATACCCGCAAATATCCCGGTGGAGATCGTCGCGCCTATCAGCTGCGATCCGGTGATCCCGTCCTGTATCGTCATTCCTAACAGTGTGGACTCCGCAATCGGCACTCCGGTCATGTACTGGAATATGCGCCAGGCCAACACGATCTGTAAACAGATGAACACTCCCAGCATTCCGTACATCACGCCATTGTGTAATGCCGGTATCCCGTACAGCTCTCCGTCTTCGTCAAACCCCGCTCCCGGTGTCTGCGCTTTCGTCAGGGTATCAATGATGATCCCTACTCCTAACAGGGCCACACCTGTCCATACCCATGGACCGCCGGCCAAAACTCCAAACATCGACGCCAGTATTAGCAACGGGGCTAAAAAATAGCGTACATTGATTAATAATTTCTTCATCGGTACCTCCTTACAGTCACCTTTCGAAGTATGAATAGATAAGTGCTTAATATCTGGCATTAACTATAGCAAAACCATTTCCAATTACCAATACGGTTAATCACATTGATAATGTTTTGTCTTGTACATACAGGTAACAATGTACTAAAATTGTTCCATATTATTGAACATGAGAAGTACATAAAGTTGGACAAAAGCATAACAAGACAGACGTAGCCAGAATGGAGACTAATGTCACAAATCCTCAACACCCTATTCAGGTGGTGGCCAAGCGAACTGGCCTGACCGCTGATGTGATTCGCGCCTGGGAAAGGCGCTATCAGGCAGTCACTCCCAAGCGTGCTGCAAACAGCCGTCGTTTATATTCTGACCTGGATGTAGAGAAACTTGGCCTGCTCAGAAAAGCCACATCTGCTGGCCGCCGCATCGGTGACATCGCCAATCAAACGATAGATCAGTTATATACGTTAGTTGAAAACGATGAATCAGCCGCCGCAAAAGCGCGCAACATCCCTTCAGAACGTCCCAATACGGGTTCTGTGATGGAACATTTTGAAGAATGTCTTGATGCCATCAATCAAATGCAACCAGCAGCGTTAAAATCCAACCTTGTGAAAGCAGCGAATACTCTGGGTATTCCATTCTTGCTGGAAGATTTACTTAGGCCGTTGATTGCTTATATAAGAGATGAATGTCGACGTGGCAACATGCGCCTGTCTCAGGAGAGAATGGCCACCGCCATGGTACGCTCTTATATGTGTACATTAACCGCTTCTGAAATCCAGCATGATTCAAAATACAATATCGTTGTCACCACTCCTGTCGGTCAGCATTACGACTTGATTGCATTACGTATGGCTGTTGCCGCAAATTCATACGGATGGAATTCTATTTATCTGGGTACTGAATTGCCCGCAGATGAAATTGTCTATGCCAGCGCACACACCAATGCTTCTGCGGTTGCATTAGGCATAGCAAGGCCATCTGATGATCCTCACCTGCCAAATACGTTACGCCAGATCAAAGCTTCATTATCAAGAAAAACCACATTGATTGTATGCGGTAACGCGGTATCAGGTTACACTGAGGTGATTGAAGAAGTTAATGCAGTTGTTGTTCAAACAATGGGGGAGTTGCGACTTGAACTAGATCGCTTGAAACGTCCTATTTCTGCTTTACTAGAAGACGAATAAAGATCAATAAATTTATCAACACAATAAAATCACTATGACACGACCTTCCAGCTTCAGTTACGAAGAACTAATCGCTTGCGGAAACGGTGAAATGTTTGGCCCAGGCAACGCCCAGCTTCCAACTCCAAATATGTTAATGGCTGATCGCATTACCAGCATTACAGAAGATGGTGGAAACTATAATAAAGGCAAAATCATTGCCGAACTGGACATCAATCCTGAGTTATGGTTTTTCGGCTGTCATTTTCCAGGTGACCCGGTAATGCCGGGGTGTCTGGGACTGGATGCTATGTGGCAACTGGTCGGATTCTATCTGGCCTGGCGTGACAACCCGGGAAGAGGACGTGCGCTAGGTGTTGGCCAGGTTAAGTTCAGCGGACAAGTATTACCGAGTGCTAAAAAAGTGACTTATAATATCGACATTAAAAGAATGATTACTCGCGGTGTGGCATTAGGTATTGCGGATGGTGTTATGTCGGTTGATGATCGCGAAATTTATCATGCTAAAGATTTACGTGTCGGCCTGTTCACCTCAACTGATGATTTTTAAATTATAACTACGCTACATTACCATCAGTAGACAAACCCCGGTCCCAGTGGAATCCTGAGAAAGACCCAGATTAGCAACAGCAGCATCCAGGCAATTAAAAACCCTATTGTGTATGGCAGGGTCAGACTGATCAAAGTCCCTATGCCCGCCTCACGGTGATATTTCTGCAGCATCGCCAACACAATAATCATATAGGGATTTAGTGGTGTAATCACATTGGTTACCGAATCTCCGATCCGGTATGCAACTTGAGTTAATTCAGGTGCGACACCTGCCTGCATCAGCATCGGTACAAACACAGGTGCCATAAAAGCGTACTTTGCAGACATGGAGCCAATTAAAAGATTTCCGAGACACGCTAACAGCACAAAGGCAAATAGCAGGAAACCAACATCCAGTTGCAACGAAGCCAGCCACCCGCCTCCAGCCAGTGCAAGCATTTCACCCAGATGAGAATACTTAAACACCGCTATAAATTGTGCTGCAAAAAATGCCAGAACGATATAAGGACCAAGATCAGCAATGGTGTCACCCATATACCTGGCAAACTGTTTACTGCTTTGAATGGTTTTGGCTTTCAACCCATACACAACACCAGGGACAATAAACAATAGAAAAAGAAGCGGGACTGTGACTTCTACCCAGCGGGGAAATCGATTTCCCTCACCATATAAAGGAGCACCAGGAATATTTACTGCCAGCAAAATTACAATTATCAATAATGAAAAAGCTATGCCAGCCAAAATGACTGCAGCGTTATTCCCGCTATCTACATTTATATTCATGGGCATGGTTGAGAAATTCTCATGACTAACATCAGCCACGCGAGGTGCCACCCACTTTATTGTTACTAACCAGCCTGTAAAGGTGAGCACAAAGGTTGACGCTATCATGAACCACCAGTTACTGGTGACGGCAACCTTATAATTTGGATCTAAAAACTGCGCAGATGTTTCGGTAAATCCTGCCAGTAACGGATCAATACTGGTAATAAACAGGTTCGCACCAAACCCGGCGGATACACCTGCAAAGCTCGCGACGATGCCCAATACAGGTGAACGGCCTGCTGCCAGAAATAAAATGGCAGCAATGGGTGGGAGCACGACGTAGCCTGCATCCAGCGCCATAGAAGACATAATGCCGAGAAAAATTATCGCAGGCACCAGATACTGCTCTTTGATGGCATTACCAGCCATAACAATTAAAGCGGGTAATAACCCACAGCGTTCAGCCAGGCCAATGCCAAGCATCCCTACGAGCACAATGCCCAAGGGTGGAAATTCGATGAAGTTTTTAACCAGAGAACTTAACCACCACCATATCCCTTCACTGTTCAACACCGATTTCGCATTTATCAGGACTGCCGCTCCATCTGTGCCGGGCTTTGCAATCTGCCAGTTCATCCACACTGCAAGTTCTGCGCAAATAATGATCAAGACAGTGCCAATCACAAACAAATACGCCGGATCAGGCAATCGATTTCCTGTTCTTTCTATGATTGTCAGCCAGCTTTTGTGATTTGATTGAATCATTTATTCACAGCCCAGCCTTCATACAATGAGTAATTTTTCATAATGGAATTCTTACGATGAAGCAGCATAAAGCCCTATCGATTTGAGCATTTTTACACATATATTTCATTGTAATTCAGATGCTTAACAAAATGTGAACCATTTCAAAAAACCATTGATCATCCATGCTTAAACTACTATAGTAGTTTAAGCATGTAATGAAATTATTACCTCAAGTCATAATTTAGTTACATGGCACAAAATGCTTTGAATCTACATTAATATCCGGGGACACACTAAAATGAACAAAATTATTTCAACCGTACTAACAATGGCAGCATTGCTCGCAAGTACCACGGCGAGCGCAGTACTCATTGACTTTGAAGGGCAAATGCCAGGTGACGTAGTCACTGGTCTGACGATTGATGGCGCAACCTTTAGCGTCACAGACCAGGGCACTACCGGGGGGAATCCTCGGGACTTGATGATATTCAACTCGAACTGTGGAGGAATGCTAACAGCCTGCACAGGTGGTGATGCAGACTTGTCTACCACGACGGTTCCAATGGGTGTTGACCCTATTACAGCGGGGAATATTCTGATTATCAGTCAGGACAATAATGCCATGAATCCGAATGACTCAAGTGCTGGTGGTACTATCAGCATGAAGCTGAATACTCAGGCGACAGCCTTTTCTGCAGTAACAGTTGACGTGGGTGACTCCGATGTTGGTCCTAATTTTTTCGAGGCATTTCTTAACGATGTATCTGTAGGCTTATTTCTATTTCTCGCCATTGGTCAATCAGATAATAACGTACAGCAAGTTGGCTTCTCAGATATATTATTTGATGAAATCAGATTAACTCTGGCAGGTAGTGGCGGACTGGCGAGTGTAGATTTTACTCCGGTTCCACTTCCAGCAGCCTTGCCTTTATTCATGGCGGGTTTGTTAGGCTTATTTGGTTTGCGAAGAAAAAGCTTGGCTTAAATAAACTTTCTACTTCTTACAAAAAGGCCGCTGTAATAGCGGCCTTTTTTTATTGTAATCAACTACTTTCAATAGTTGTTATTCATCAAGCCCCCTGTCAACAATCTCAAACACATCTCTGGATAACTCAGGCACGGCCTTGATGCGCTGTAGTGATTGCTTCATTAAGTCTTGCCGACCTGCATCATATTTCTTCCAGTCAATCAGCGGTTTCACCAGACGCGAGGCTACCTGAGGATTTATTGCGTTGAGCTCAATAATTTTATCCGCTAAAAATGTATAGCCGGATCCATCTTTGGCATGGAACGCAGTAGGATTTGCCATCGCAAATACGCTAATCAGGGCGCGCACTTTATTAGGGTTCTTGATTGAAAAACATGGGTGACCAAGCAGATCTTTTATTGTATCCAGCACACCTGGTTTACGTGAACGTGCCTGCAAAGAAAACCATTTATCCATTACCAGTGCATTATTTTCCCAGCGCTCACTAAACGTGGTCAGTGCTTCATTCCTAAACGATACATCCAGATCATTCACCGACTCCAGTGCCGCCATCGAATCAGTCATATTATTGGTGGTTTCGAATTGTAACCTGGCCAGTTCTACATACCGGTCTTTATTCAGCAAATTAAGGTACAGCAGACAGATAGATGCCAGACGTCGCTTACCCATATCTGAAGCATTATACCGATACTCACCACTAACATTATTTTGCTGATACGTCTGCAGCAATAATTGCTCCAGGGTTTGCGCGATGTGGGTCTGTAACAATGTACGCGCCTGGTATATTGCATCCACATCTATCGGTTGCATAAAATCTGCAAGATATGACTCCTGTGGCAGCACCATCATTTCTGCCTTGAATGCTGAATCGATATCTTCACCTCTCAACACAACTTCAAGCGCTTTTGTATATTGTGTTGCATCAGGCAGAGTCGTGTCTGTTTTAACGGCTATCACCGCATCCAGCAGCCACTCAGTCGCGAAACGCTGACCCGCATCCCAACGATTAAATGTATCAGTGTCATTCGCCATTAGAAAGACAAAATCATCTGCGTTATATGGATAATTCAGCTTCACGGGAGCAGAAAAATTCTGCAAAAACGAAGGCGTAGGAATTTCTTTGACACCTGTAAATACAAATTCCTGGCGTGTCTGTGTCACATGTAACGTTACCTCCTCCGCTGGTTCATAGCCTTCACCTTCTATATTTAAAACCATTGCTCTCCCGCTGGAATCAAATAAAGCAGTCTTCACTGGAATTAAATAGGGTTGTGGATCTGGCTGCATTTTGTTTGCGGGTATCTGTTGCTCAAAAGTTACTGTGTACTGCTGTTTGTTTTTATCCCACTCACTGGAAACATTCAGTGCTGGAGTGCCGCTTTGTGAATACCAGTTCAAAAAGTTACCTAACTGAAAATTATTTGCTTCCGCCATTGCTGCCGCAAAGTCATCGGTTGTCACTGCCTGGCCATCATGTTTTTGCAAATAGTGCTGCAACCCTTTTTTGAAACCATCGCGACCAAACAGGGTTTGGTACATGCGTACCACCTCAGAACCTTTTTCATAGACAGTCAACGTGTAAAAATTATTTATTTCTACGTAAGAAGAAGGACGAATGGCATGTGCCATGGGACTCCCGTCCTCGGCAAATTGATAGGTACGCAAATAGCGCACATCCTGAATTCTTTTTACTGCTCTGGATGTCATATCCGAAGTGAATTCCTGATCACGAAATACAGTCAGGCCTTCTTTTAAACTTAACTGAAACCAGTCACGACAGGTCACGCGATTACCCGTCCAGTTGTGGAAATATTCATGTGCTATCACGGCTTCAACACTCATGTAATCCGCATCGGTTGATGTTTGAGAGCTGGCCAGTACACATTTGGAATTAAATACATTTAACCCTTTGTTTTCCATAGCTCCCATATTGAAGTCATCTACTGCAACAATCATGTAAGTATCCAGATCGTACTCAAGACTGAAAGTGTCTTCGTCCCATTGCATGGCTTTTTTCAGGGATGCAATCGCATGATCGCACTTATCTGCGTTATGTGCTTCAGTGTAAATCTCGAGATTGACTTCGCGGCCACTTGTCGTGGTGTATCTATCGCGGCAACACGACAGATTACCTGCTACCAATGCAAACAAATAGGATGGTTTTGGGTACGGATCATGCCACTCGGCATAGTGACGACCATTATCTAATTCACCTTCGGCTATACGATTGCCATTTGATAGCAATACAGGAATTTTTTTCTTATCCGCCTCAATCCTTACGGAAAATACTGCCATGACATCCGGGCGGTCCAGGTAATAAGTAATTTTTCTAAATCCTTCTGCTTCGCATTGAGTGCAGTAATTACCCGAAGAAAGATAAAGACCTTCCAGTGCGGTATTCTGTGCAGGATCTATTTCAACGATAGTTGCCAATGTAAACTGTGCAGGTACATTCTGTATGGTCAATGATTCTGCGCCAAGCAAATAATCCTTCTCAGACAGTTGCTTATTGTCTATTTTTACTTCGACCAGCTTGAGTTGCTCACCTTGCAACTCTAAATATTCTTTGGAAGAAACATTTTCATTTGCTCTAATCTGCATCTTCGAATGCACCCGTGTTTTCTCCTCGAACAACTCAAAACGTAATGATACTTTGTCGATAAGGTAATCAGGTTGCTGATAATCTTTTAAGTATATTGCTTTAGGATTGCCTTCTTTCATATTAATAGCTATTTTGATCGTTAGAAGTTTGGGTTAATATCCGCACAGAAAATATTCTTATCTATAGTGTAATGATTAATTTAATACCAATATACATAAATATTTCCGGCTATCGCTTTACGCCAATTAATAATATTGACGATACATTAAACCAGCTTAAAAGCCTGTGCGCTAATTTAGACCTGAAAGGCTCTATCTATCTGGCAACCGAAGGCATTAATATCGGGCTGTCTGGAAACATACTGGAGATTCAGACATTTCTATCCAGTCTCAGTCAGGATGAACGATTTGCCAGCATGCAATTCCATGAACTGTATAGCCTAAAAAGACCTTACAGTAAAATGACTGTCAAAACCAAAACAGAGCTGGTCCCCATTGAAGACAATACTCTTAAAGTGGGTGATTTTAATCATCAGTATTTACCCCCATTAAAACTAAAAGAATGGCTGGATAACAATGAAGATTTTATTTTACTGGATATGCGCAATGAGTTTGAATTTGAGTTAGGCACTTTTGATAAAGCCCAGCAGTTAAATTTAAGGCGTTTTCGAAAATTACAAACCAAAGCAGATGAATTAAACAAGCTACCAAAAAACAAACCGATTGTAACTTTTTGTACCGGTGGAATTCGCTGTGAAAAGGCAGCCCCTTACCTTGAGAAACTTGGCTTCGACCAGGTATTTCAACTTGAGGGTGGCATAATAGAATATCTGAAACAGACAAGAGGCGCACATTGGCATGGCAATTGTTTTGTTTTTGATGACCGCGTATCCATTAATAACAAACTTGCTCCCCAGCATTTTAACTTATGCACAGACTGCCAGCTCATCCTTAAAGAAAATGAAATTGAATTTTGTGCCACCTGCTTAAACAACCACACTTCACAAGATGCCGTTATTTGATATTTGTTTTAACTTTACCAGTAGCAAATTCAGAAACAACGAAGAAGACTATCTGAAGCGGGCATATGATGCTGATGTCAGTCATTTATTAGTCACAGGTTCTGATCAGGAAGATAGTCGGTTCGCAATAGAATTGGCACATCGCTATCAGAATAATATGTATGCAACCGTTGGCGTACACCCCCATCTGGCAAAGAATTGGCAGCAAGATACATTAAAAACTTTACGCCACCTGGCTGGCAATGATCGCGTTAAAGCCATCGGGGAAGCAGGCCTTGATTACAATCGCAACTTTTCCACACATGATCAGCAGGCGCTGGCATTTCGACAACAGATAGAACTGGCGATTTCACTACAGAAACCACTATTTCTACATGAACGCGATGCCCATGATGAATTTTTCTCAATACTGAAAGAATACAGAAACGATATAGGCCCGACTGTGGTTCACTGTTTTACCGGCGATGCCAGAGCGCTCGAGAATTACCTTAGCATGGATTTGTATGTCGGCATTACCGGGTGGATCTGTGATGAAAGGCGTGGAAGCCATTTACATGAGTTGGTGAAAATTATCCCCAGGGAACGCTTGCTCATTGAAACAGACGCTCCTTATCTGTTTCCACGCACATACAGGCCAAGGCCAAAAAACATGACCAATGAACCTGCATACCTTCCCCATATCGCTGAACATATCGCCTACCATCGTGGGGATAGCATAGAAAATCTTTATGGCTATACTATGAACAACTCATTACGCTTTCTGGATATAACCATTTAGCTACATTATTTTTACCAGGACCTGGCAGACATGAAAATACAAACCGCCATTGAAGAAAAAATTAGCACCGCATTAGCTCCCGCTTATCTGGAAGTGCTCAACGAGAGCAGCAACCATAATGTCCCACCCGGATCGGAATCGCATTTCAAGCTAACAGTGGTCAGCGATAAGTTTGATGGCAAGATGTTACTGGCAAGACACCGAATAATTAATAAATTACTTGAAGAAGAACTGGCTGGTACAATTCATGCTCTTTCCATACATTCGTTTACACCATCTGAATGGTCTGAAAAAAACGAGAAATCACGCACATCACCGCCTTGCCTTGGCGGCGCAAGAGGCGAATAATCCAGTTAAAAATATATGCATTCTACTGATGACCAAGAAGAAGTTGTGCGAAGAATACTGGAATTGCGGGTTGAACACAGAGACCTGGATGACGCCATTCTTGCATTATCTCAGGCAGACTACGTCGATCAGCTTCAGTTAAAGCGTCTTAAAAAGCGCAAGTTAAGTATCAAAGACACCATCCAGAAGATGGAAAGTGGTTTAATTCCAGACGTTGACGCGTAAACATTTACCCAGCAATTATTTCCAGTGCCTGTGTCATCTTTACCCTATCAACTGGAAAAGATATTTCCACACTGAACTTAAATTGCTGCCTTAATTTTTCAAGATGATTTTCAAACTCTTTTTCATATAAAACAACAAAATCAATGTCGTCTTTTGTCTGCGCTATCGCAATAATGGACTCAAGACTACTAAGACGATCTCTGAAAGTGTGCTGATAGTTAAACTCAGCGACTATTACATTAATGTTCTTCTTTTTGAGTATTGCCAACGCTTTTCGCATGGAAGACTCTATAATGACTTCATAGCCAAACTGCTGGTAGAGGTCACGAAAATCAGGGTAGCCTCCAAGTTCGATCACTGCCAATAAAGTTTTAGTACTCAATATCGTATTATCTGAATCGCTCTTTCATGATCTCTTGTAATCTCTCCAGTATGCAGACCAAACTTGCCGCGACTTCTATCCTCAAAATATAATTTTAGCGTCTCAGTAATAATCGGGAAAGACAACTCCGACCAGGGAATACTGGCCTCATCATAAAATTCTGTTTCCAGGCTTTCAATGCCTGCAGATGCCATCCCGTCAATTACATCTGCTTTAAAAATGACATACACCTGACTGATATGCGGTAAATTATAGATAGCAAACAATTCGAGATCCGAGGTGCGTGCAGTTGCTTCTTCAAACGTTTCTCGTGCTGCAGCCTCCTGCATTGTTTCATGGTTCTCCATAAAACCTGCCGGTAGCGTCCATGTTCCGGTACGCGGTTCTATGGCTCGCTTACACATGAGTATTTTATCTTCCCACTGTGCGATACAGCCTGTAACAATTTTAGGATTTTCATAAAAAACCATGTCACAGCGAGTACAGCAATGTCGCAAGCGATTATCACCTTCAGGTATTTTATGCTCAATTTCACTTGATCCACAGCTACTACAAAACTTCACTCCACATGCCTCACTAAGATGATGAGATAAATGACACTACCAAGGTAGCATGACGAGCGCAATTTATGAACCTGTGCGATTCAGCAGATTAGGAGAAAATATTTTTTATCGGGGTAGGTTTACCAAAAATATAACCCTGGCCGCAGTCAACACCGATTACTTTCAGTGCCTTGATAATTTCCGGCTTTTCTACAAACTCAGCGATTGTTTTAATATTCATTGTACGCGCAACGTTGGTAATTGCCTGTACTGTTGCAAACTGAGTGGCATCATCAAGCATTGCCGAGACAAATGACCCGTCTATTTTGACATGGTCAACTTCAAGTTTGTTCAGGTAGTTAAATGAGCAATAACCAACACCAAAGTCATCCAGTGAAAATTTATAACCCACTGCTCTAAGATTCTGGATAAACTTCTGCGCTCGAGTAATACTTTTGACCGCAACACTTTCGGTTATTTCAAAACAAATACGGCTAGTCGGAACCTGATATTGCTGTGTTAATTCAAGCAGAAATTTTTCGAACAATACGCTGACAATAGAGTGACCTGAGAGGTTGATTGATATTCTCGGCACTTCAACACCATTTTTCTCTTTTTCACTAATATCCTTGAATACTTTTTCACAAACCCAGCGGTCAATTCTCGTTGTCACTTCAAGTGACTCTGCTGCGGTAATTAATTCCTGAGACGAAACAAAATCATTGATATTGTTATCATATATTCTCAACAGAACCTCATAGGAAAAGGGAGTGCTTAAGTCCGACAAATATACTATTGGCTGTGCAAATAATTCAAATTTATCATTCTGTAAGGCATCTTCAATCACCATTGCATAGTGCATTTTTCCTGAATGATACGCCATCATCGTATCTTGCGTCGCAGAACTGTGCACACAATTTCGGCCATTTTCTTGCGCAGATCGTAAAGCCAGATTTGCAGAAGCTAAGACACTTTCCAGAGTGCTCAGTTCTTCGTTGATAGATATCACTCCAATCGATAAAGTAATTTCAATTTTTTCGCCGCCATACTCAAACTGGTGATCTTTAACGCGCTCTCGTATAACTTCACATACCTGAACACACTCATCAATATTTACGTCCTTCAGGATGACTCCAAATTCATTACCACCCATACGTCCAATGATATTATTGTCCGGAAGTTGCTGCCTGATCATCTGAACCAGCTCTAGTAAGACATAATTTCCTGCTTCATAACCATATTTTTCGTTTACCACTTTGAATCTGTCAACATCAAAAGTGCACACACTGCCGTCACTGGCATCATCGCTCTCAACCAGCTTTGAAAGCTGTACGACAAATTCTTCCCTGGCAAGGTAGGGTTGCTGCTTTTGCTTGACCACATTATTGATTTTTTCAATGCAAACAAAATAATGAGGTAATTCCAGAAAAATTCCTTTAGTGATAGTAAAACGCAGAGACGCCTGATTGCCCTCAAGCTGAGTTACGTATTGAGATGACCTTTCCAGTTTTCTGGCAATTAAATTACGAATTTCAGCGGTATGTAAAAAGCCTTTGACTGGCTCGCCAACTTTGGTTGATTTTATAATTTGCCTAAACGCGTCATTAGCGTAGACAACCACCCCATCATTGACGGAGAGTATTCCCACAGGAATGGGTAACTCGCCAGGGTTTATCGTCGGGCCTAGCTGTCCTTCCGAGTTTTCTGGCTGTTCAACAGTATTTTGCTGCTTTGTTAGTCCATCCATAGAATACAGCTGTTCGTTTCACCTGGTATTTATATTGTCAATTTATTGACTACCTGGAATAATCTCAATAGCTTCCAGCTAATCGGTACCAATACATGAACAGCAGGCAATAGTCATGCACCCAACTCCAGTTTCCTACTGACTATAGGTGTATCAAATTTGCAGCAGTCGGCTAATCAGCCAGTGCTACTCGACACAATCAACAGGACGCGATGCATCCTTTATCCACTGGCTCCACGAACCAATAAAAATCTTGGTCGGCGGCATGCCAGCAACGGCCTGTGCTAACAGGTTATGGCATGCCGTTACACCTGAACCACACATATTAGTCACACTGGTTAACGGCTGATCCTGAATAATTTTAGCGAAACGCTGATTTATGGTGTCTGGCGTCTCAAACAGTCCATCTTTGGTCAAGTTTCCACCAAACGGGAGATTATATGCACCTGGTATATGACCGGGAACCGGGTCTATGGTCTTATCGCGTCCAGTAAATCGATCTGCCGCACGAGCATCAATCAGAATCATATCGTCTGCTTTCAGTTTCGCCTGAACCTCGTCTATGCTCACCAGCCAATCCATATTGGCTTTACCTGTGAAATTGCCAGGCGCAAACTCGACTTTCTCCTGGCTGAGTGGAAAACCCTGTTGCGTCCATTGCTGCATACCACCATCGAGTACGGCTACTTTGTCGTGCCCCATCCATCTCATCATCCACCATAACCTTGCGGCAAATGCACCTGAAATATCATCATAGGCAATCACCTGTGTATCGTTATTGATTCCCCATGCTTTTAACTGGGCCAGAAATTCCTTCTCGTCAGGCAGCGGATGACGTCCTGATGTTTTTGTCATCGTTGAAGACAGCTGGGTATCCATATCTGCAAACTGTGCCATCGGTAAATGACCAGCTTGATAACTCTTCAAACCACCTTGAGGGTCTTTAAGACTGAAACGACAATCGAATACGCGCACATTATCTTTATCGATAATTGTTTTAAGGTCTTGTGCAGAAATAATTGTGTTGTATTCCATTATATAGCCTCCTTATATTATGTATTTTGAATTCAGGGCCATGCTGTTAACACAGTATAATACATAAACCATTTGCGGATTATTTTCTTCTGCGCCGAACCCTATACTGCTCCATATCTGGCACGATGTTCATATACGGGAATGATTCAATTTCACTATATTCAGTATGAAGCGCCTGTATCACACTGGTAATATTTTCAACATTGTTTTCATTTTTACCCAGCAATGCTTTTTGTAATCCCAGCAAACCGCCAAACTGAATTTTTACCCACACCCCGTGTGGGACTTGCATCAAGTCATCTTCATACTCAAATGCATTTAAGCCAGCTTGTTTCAGGTGTTCATATGCACATGAACATTGTTTCTGCCGCCTGGCAGACTGACAGGCAATATCCGGGCCTGCCCTGCGCGTTACCAGTTCACCGTGTTCGCAGGAAAATTCATTCGCTATTTGTGTGAGCGCAAATACACATGCATCACCTATCATAGATAATTCTCACTGATCAGCCGACTTTATGGAAACCATGCAACTCATATCCTCATTCCCTCTCACTGGTTCGGCGAAGAACCTTCTCATTAGTACATTTTTACTGCGACAAACATTTTCAAATAATTTAATTGCGGGTGCAGGTGCACTTACATAGACATCATGACACGATAGGTCTTCATATGCCTGCATCGCAGACATTATCCGGCTTTCAACTGTGGCACAACCATAGTGTGGATCTTCTGCTAACTGTTGTATTGATTCTTCCAGTGCAATGCCGGTATAGCTAAAATTATCAAAAGCATCTGCCCATGACCGGCAAAGATTATTCAGGTATAGACCATCAGTGCCACATGCCATCCAGATCAAATGGATTTCTGATTCCTGCTCCTGCGCAGTGATATGTTCTAACAGGCTTTTTATTGCGGCAAAACCTGTATCGAATGCAAATAGTATCACTGGTCGGTTAGCATTTTCATCATAAACAAATTCACCAAACGGCCCTTCCAGATCAAGACAATCTCCCATTTTCATTTTGTCTGCTACCCGCATTGAAACTGGATCATCGTTGCTGACACGCAAATGCAGTTCGATGAGTCGATCTTCACAAGGGCAACTGGCGATGGAGAAACGATTTTTCCCAAGGCCATCTAATCCAATCTCAACATACTGTCCGGCCAAAAAACGCAGTCTGCTGGTGCGTGGTGTTTGCACTACCAGGCGGAATACCTGTTTGGATAACTGTTCAACCTTGCGTACTTTTACGTGCAATTTTTGTAAAGGAATATCTGAAACGGCATGTGCCACCATTGCATCGATAACCACGTCTTCTCTGGCAGCGCTAGTACAGGAAAGCATGTAGCCCTGTATCTTTTCTGCCTCGGATATGACGAATTCACGTGGTTTAATTTCATCAACCGTGCCACTGACTAAACGCGCCAGACACAACCCGCAGGTACCACTGCTACACCCATAGTTGATTGACACACCAGAGCGGACGGCAGCTTCGAGAATAGTTTCATTCTCCTGCACCATAAAAGTTTTATTACTACCACAAAGGGTAACTTTGTGTTCCATAACAATCTCTCATGCAATTTCTCCACCTCAGTATGACAGAGATACCTTTTAGCCCAATCATCTCGACTATTAATTTCTTAAACGCTAAAGTTCACCGTTATGCGAATTTTCACATTCAAAAACTTCCGAATCCTGGTTCTACTGATTATTCTCGCGACAGTAGCACTGTACGTCAAAGACCAAAAACTGGTCACTCAGGGTTGGTACAAGACCCTTGATATTGTAGTTTATCCTATCAACCCTACAAATAGCCCGGTCGTGCAAAGATACATAGATTCACTATCATCAGAGAGCTATTCACAAATAGATAAGCTGATTAAACGGGAAAGCAGAAAGTACAATATAGTCTCAAGCACACCAACCAGGACAAGATTAGGCCAGACCCTCACTATTATGCCTCCCGCACCTCCAGAGTCCCAAAGTAATGTTTTAGGCATTATTCTCTGGAGTTTAAAGCTACGTTTATGGATGTGGCAAAATGCTCCTGATGAAATCAATGATAAACATTTGATACGAATGTTTGTTTTATACCACGACCCTTCAACCATGCCGCGCTTAAAACATTCTGTGGGCTTGCAAAAAGGACTGGTTGGTATCGTTAACGCCTATGGTGTTAAATCACAGTCTGTACAAAACAATATCGTCATCACCCATGAATTTTTTCATACCGTTGGCGCCAGTGATAAATACGATAAGTTTGGTCGTCCTGTTGTGCCTGATGGATTAGGTAACCCATACCAGTCACCGCGCTATCCACAAAAGTTAACTGAAATCATGGCGGGCAGGCGTGCGCTCAGCCAATCTGAAGCGAAGATGCCCAATAGCTTCAAAAAAATTGTCGTTGGAGAAAAAACAGCTGCAGAAATAGGCTGGCTGAATGATATATAATTTCAGGTATGCATACACATTATCAGCATATATCTGCCTATAAAACAAAAGACGGCTCTACCATTCGCGAGCTAATGCACCCTGACACACACCATAATCATAATCAAAGTCTGGCTGAAGCGACTGTTAACGCAGGCATCTGCACAGAATTACATTTGCATAAAAAGTCTGAAGAAATCTATCACATTACTCATGGTGAGGGCATTATGACGCTTGGAGATAACCAGTTCCATGTGCAGACAGGTGACACAGTTTTTATCCCACCAAATACGCCTCATCAAATCTCAAATACCGGCAGCAATGATCTGGTGTTTCTCTGTGCCTGCAGCCCTGCATATTCTCACGAAGACACATTTATCATTTAACTCATATTAATCTTGCGAAGAAATATCTGTGGACAAAACTGTAAATCTGAATAAATTAATCAATAAACAAAAGCTCACCATTGGTGTACTTTCTGACACGCATAATCAACTCAATGACATTGTGACTAATTCACTACTCAATTGTGATGCAATCATCCATGCAGGTGATATTGGTGATGCCACTGTGCTGAATCAGCTTAAAAAGCATGCCGAGCATGTCTTCCCTGTCAGAGGTAATAACGACATTGAGGAAAAATGGCCAGCACATGATCTGCCAGTGTTAGCCGATATACCTGACAATCTCGAATTAACTTTTGACAATCAAATTATTTCTGTCACTCATGGACATCAATTTAATAAAAGTGAAACCCGACATGACAAATTAAGGAACCAGTTTCCACGTTCGGACATTATTGTCTATGGTCATAGTCACCGCATGGTCTGCGATAAACAGCAGCAACCCTGGGTAATCAATCCTGGCGCTGGCGGCTATACACGCACTTTTGGCGGAGCATCCTGCATGATCATGGATTACACCAATAACACATGGAATATAAAACAGTTTCGCCTGGATGAGTAACGCAGTTCATTCTTAATGCAAGAACCCCTGAATTATCTCTCCATCCGGATGCAATAGAGACAGATACTCGATTTTATTATTGAATTCGACAGCGACACCGCTGTATCGGTCAGCACCGTTAATGCTGAACTCAAATGCATAGAAACGACGCAATCTGAGTCGCCCGTTTTTTCTTGCCGGAAATACTTTTTTTAAATGAATTGACTGATCCAGCATTTGCACGTGATTTTGCATACAAAACGAATGACACCGTTTCATCGCAAATTCACGTGAACGCAATCCATCAACCCAGAACCATACACCCAAGCCAATGACAGCAAGGATTATAAAAACATCCAATGGATTGGTTTTATCCTAATGCGCTGAAGATGGTGTCTCTAATCTCATCAACCTTGCCGATACCATCCACTTTTATGTACTTTGGTGCATTACCTTCACCACTTTTCGCCCATGAAGAATAGTACTTGATCAATGGTTCTGTCTGCTCGTGATAAATACGTAATCGTTCACGCACTGTATCTTCCTTGTCGTCATCACGCTGAACAAGATCTTCACCAGTGACATCATCTTTACCTTCCACTTTTGGCGGATTATAAATTACGTGATATGTACGCCCTGAAGCAAGATGAGCACGGCGCCCACTCATGCGCTTGATAATCTCTTCATCATCAACATCTATTTCAACAACAAAATCAATATCAACGCCTTGTGTTTTCAAGGCATCAGCCTGTGCCAGAGTACGAGGAAATCCATCGAACAAAAATCCTTTGGCACAATCCTCTTGCTGAGTCCTTTCCTTGACCAGACCCAGAATAATTTCATCAGATACAAGTTGGCCGGCATCCATGACTTTTTTAGCCTCTACCCCCAGAGCAGTACCTGCTTTTACCGCAGCTCTGAGCATGTCGCCAGTGGATATTTGCGGTATTCCATAACGCTCAGTGATATACGTTGCTTGAGTTCCTTTCCCGGCTCCCGGCCCACCTAATAAGATTGCGCGCATTGGTATATACTCCTCAGTTAATTATTTTTATAAAATACCATTTTGACACACACTGTTACAGTAACCTACCGTATTAAACTATTTTACTCAGGTATTAATGACTTCAATCCCTGATTGCTGTCACGGTATAATATGGCGCATCGGTTAAGGCAGGCAGATACTTATCACAATGTGGTTTTATGGGCGCGATAACAGACAACTACCAGCCGTTATTAATCGGGTTTGTCGCTGGAACACTATAAATATATTAAGCTTAAACTGGAATTACCATCTATTCACAAGGCAGATCTCATGAGTAAAAAAAATGCATTTTACGCCCAGTCCGGCGGCGTCACTTCAGTCATCAATGCTACAGCATGCGGCGTAATAGAAACCGCCCGCAAAAATAAAGACAGGATTGGTAAAGTCTATGCAGGCCGAAATGGCATTATTGGCGCGCTCACCGAGGATTTAATTGATACCTCCAAAGAATCTGCACGAGCAATTTCTGCGCTACGTCACACACCCTCAGGCGCATTTGGCTCCTGTCGCTATAAACTTAAGAGCCTGGAAGAAAACCGTGCCCAGTATGAACGTCTTATAGAGGTGTTTAAAGCACATAATATTGGCTACTTCTTTTACAATGGCGGTGGCGACTCTCAGGACACATCGCATAAGGTTTCTCAGCTGAGCAAGACAATGGGTTATCCGATCCAGTGCATCGGTATTCCTAAAACTGTCGATAATGATCTGCCTGTAACAGATTGCTGTCCAGGCTTTGGATCCGTCGCTAAATATGTTGCGGTGTCTATTCGTGAGGCAGGCTTTGATGTCGCATCCATGGCAAAAACATCCACCAAAGTATTCGTAATGGAGGTGATGGGCCGTCATGCAGGCTGGATTGCCGCCGCGGGTGGACTAGCCGCAGAAAAAGAAGGTGATGCACCACATATTATTTTATTCCCGGAAATTCCTTTCAGAAAAACTGCCTTTATGAAACGCGTCAAGAAATGTGTTAAAAAATATGGTTACTGCGCAATTGTAGTGTCAGAAGGCGCAGCCTACAAAGATGGAACATTTCTGGCTGACGCAGGAAGCGTAGATGCCTTTGGCCACAAACAGCTGGGTGGTGTTGCACCAGTAGTGGCACAAATGATCAAGGATGCAACCGGTTACAAATATCATTGGGCAGTCGCCGATTATCTGCAACGAGCTGCACGACATATCGCATCCAGGACCGATGTCGAACAGGCTTACGCAGTTGGAAAAGCAGCTGTGGAATTTGCTCTGCAAGGCAAGACCGCCATTATGCCAACCATTGTCCGGGTTTCTAACGATCCATACAAATGGAAGATTGGCAAAGCGACACTGTCCCGTGTCGCTAATGTTGAAAAAATGATGCCGGCCAGTTACATCACCAAAGATGGTTTTGGTATTACTAAACGCTGCCGAACTTATCTGGCACCGTTAATTATGGGTGAGGATTACCCGCCATACAAAAATGGCTTGCCACAGTATGTAGAACTCAAAAACATTCCTGTCAGGAAAAAACTCAATACTGATTTTAAAATTTAAGCAACTACTGTAATGAGAGAAGTAGAAAGATTAATTCAGGAAGAAAAAGCCAAGATTGTTGCGGAAACAGCAACAATCCCCTGGAAAGAGCTGGAAAAGTTTCATGCCCAGGGGAAAACAATCCTGGTCAGTGAAACACTAAATCTGGTTGACGTGGGTTATTCCATTTCACTCGATGACGCTACTAAAATTATTGAGTGGATGGAGGCTGGCTTACTGGTTAAGCAATTTGATAACCAAGCTAAAGCCTGGCATAACGAAGATGCCGAAGTGTGGAGTGTGGTGGTTCATCCCTGGGTATTGGTACAAGCAGTTAAAGATTAGGCGACTAATTCTATAGTCTGCGAGCTTCTGTTTTTACGTGTCCATGCAAACAAATACCCAATCGCCGAAATAAATAACAAAAGCGCCGTAGGAACAGGTACCGCACTAACATTTAACGTTCCACCGGAGGAGATATTACCAAGCGTACTAATATCTAACGATTTACCAGAAATAATCCCACGCGTAATAAGGGTAGTAACACCTACGTTACCATAACTTTGAAATATGTTTATATCTCCTCCTAATGTTAAAACCCTTGAGGAGTGTATTAAAGTAGCAGGACTTAAAGTAACATCGCTTTCTATTGGCATAATTTCAATAGAATTTAATTCCATTAAACCATTTTGGAGATCGATCTGACCCAGTAAATTGATGCTACCACCAGACAGATTCACCACCCCGCCAGGGGCTAGAAACTTAGATCCATTATCCATTAATATGTTTCCTACAGTCTCAATGAATATACTCGATCCAATCCCGCCTAATATCGAAGTATTGATAAAATTAATATCAGCATCGTGAGTAATGGTAAGCCTTTCACCTGCATCAACGAAAAATGTCTGATTGATTAAATCGAAAGACTGGCCTGACACTGGTCCAGTAATGACTGCGGCATGTAAGTTAGTAGAGACGAAGAAAAGCGCCAATTTAATTAATATTATTTTTTTCATTATAGTTTCCCAAATTCAGGGGACCATTTTCATTGACTTATATGACACTTTAATGAAACTATTATTACACTAAACAAGTATTAGCATTATTGACGAATAGATAACTTGCCGTCTTCGTGAGTCACCGAAAGATTTCTTAGGAATGACATTCCTAGTAAAATCTCTTCTCCATCCATGTGAGGATTAATATCTGCCTTGATATTGTATAAAGTAATATCGCCAATACTGATGTTATCCAATACCGTCGTATAAACTGTCACATTGCCGTTAGCCGTCATTGCCGTTAAGGCGTTACCTTTTTTCAACCCAACTCTATTGGCGACTCTTTCAGGGACAGATACAAAACTTGCTCCTGTATCAACTAAAAACACAACCGGCTCATCATTAATTTTGCCACTCGCAATGTAGTGCCCGTGAGTACTGCTTTTTAGCACAACTTCCTTACTGCCATTATCCAGAACTTGTGTATTCAGATTCTGGTTAGGGTTGCGTTTATTATCCAGTACATTAGTAAACAACACAGTCATTAAACCAATAGCGGCAATCCAGGACAGCACAATCATCCACTTGCCTGCGGTCGCGCTAAAATTATTTTCTTGTTTATCCATTTTTGATTCTTTTCACAATGACTTGCTCATCTTGGTTCTTCTGCTAATACTTACAGCATACAATAAAACATAGACCGCTGGATTCCCGCCTGCGCGGGAATGACAATCACTTTCACGAGTGAAAATCTTTCTTGCAAGGGACAACTTTTTCGCGATTATGAACACCTTATGTAGAACACTAATATCACCAGATAAATTATGATGTTAGAAGTATTGGCTAATTACAACGTCACTCCTGAATAACAATCACGTCATTCCCGCGCAGGCGGGAATCCAGCGGTGCTTATAAACTGACTGATCGCAATTGTTCGGCCGCATCCTCCGGGCTTACTGTACTGACAAACAAACCTGAACCCAGTTCAAATCCAGTAGGAATACTGGTTCGTGGACATATCTCCAGATGCCAGACATAACTATTCATACAATCCTGCCATTCTTGCGAATGCGGTAATGAATGCAAAAAGAAATTATACTGAACACCGCCCAGCACATGATTGAGTCTTTGCATTGTATGCTTAAGCACCGTGGCAAAATCATTCAGATGCTCATCTTTAATATCCAGGAAATCAGCCTGATCAAACAACGGAAGTATTTGTACTTCCCACTCAAAACGACTCGCAAAAGGTTTCACCGCAATGAAATATTTACCACGTTCGATAATATATTGCCCAACGTTGATTTTTCGCCTCACCTCACCCGATTCGCGATCATAGATAGTGGCTTCAAATGTCAGCGCTTCATCAATCAAGGTATGAAAGATATTTTGATTGTATTTTTGATAATACTGGCGCGTGTAGTTTAATTCATTGACCACGTTTTCAGGCACCACTGGCATTGCGACAATCTGACTATGTGAATGAGCAATACTCGCGCCTGCCGCTGCACCAAAATTTTTAAACACTAATACATATTTAATACGTGGGTCACTAGCGTAAATTTCCTGCATGCGGTCACGAAACATGGAAAACATACCTGCGATGTGACTTACATCCATATCACTGACTCGAATTCCGTGATTACGGTGGTCTATCACAACCTCGTGCCGCCCATAGCCATCGATAACTTTTTGCAGGCCAAAGTTAACTGAATTTCCGCTTTGCTGAGGACTCAGCACTGGAAATAAATTTTCGACAACTCGTACTTTCCAGTCTGTCGGTGTTGGCCAGGCCGCAATGGTAGCCGGGGTCATTTCCTCATTTCCCGCGCAAAAAGGACATTTTTCAACATGTTCTCGCGAATCTCGCTCGACTGGTGCTTCTTCCTTTCTGGGACGCAAACCACGCGCAGTAGAAACCAGGACAGATTCAGATGGAACGATTGGATTAATCCTTATCTCACGAATACTATTGTTTTCTTCACTCATCTGTCTCTCCAGTTATTCTCGATTGTTAAGGTATGCGCCAGATTCAGCCATTCATATAATTCACAATGGCATCGCTCGCAAAGCTGCAACGATGATTGATTATCTCGATTAATCCGCCACACATAAAATAGGATAGTCTTATACGACACAAAGCTATATCTATCCGCCATTCATATAGTAACTGACATTATTTACAAGATTTTTCTGTGCATGGATGAGAAGCACCAATATCGCCATTTAATTATGGATTCCACTGCTGCGCAGTCTTAACACTGTGTTTGCAATTGTCAAAGTCAATATCTGCAACTGCCTCATTGTTGCTGGACCTGGCTTTGTCAAAACATCGTAATGCCTGAAGTCGATTAACTCATTGTAAGCAACTAACTTTACTCATCAAAGCTTTACTTGATATATATCATTTTTAAATAACGATGCTGCTTACAGAATAATCCCACAAGTTTCATAAAAATAAATACGGGAGTTTCAATATGCATACGTTTTTAGTAAATATCAGATACTTTCTTACACCTACTTTAATCGTATTGTCGTTGCTAGGTGTCATATTAGGGGGTAACTGGGTCTGGCTTGGTGTTGTTTTATTCGCATCCTCTATTGTTGCTGATTACCTTACCAGTGCAGTAAAAAGTATTCATTGCGAAGCTGCCGGTCGCGATCAGGACGGCGAAACCATCGGCATCCCCTGGCTTCTAAAAACCATGATGTGGGCACAGTATCCTGTCTTCGTTTCATTACAGCTTGCATTAATCTGGCGTGTTTATGAATATACAAGTGGTGTTCCAATCGGCAGCATGGAATTACTTGGGCTCAACATTCAAACCGGTATCACTGGCTGGCAACTTGCAGGTGCAACAATTTCAGCATCGCTTTATCTTGGGCTGGGTATTATGTTTGGTCACGAACTCGCACATACCAAAGGACCCACTTTTATACTTGCTCGCTGGATGATGGCACTAAGTGGAATAGCACACTTCTGTTATGCGCACGTCTATAACCATCATCTAGAACTCGGATGTGAAGATGATCCGGCTACCTCACCTCGTGGCAGAACCATTTACACTCATTACCTGTTATCACATTTTGGACAGTCACGCTTTCTATACATAATGGAACAGCAACGCTTAAAACGTTTAGGCTCCCGATTCATTTCATGGAAGAATCGCTGGATACGAGGATACGCAATGAGCCTGCCAAGTATAATTTTGTTCTGGATGGCAGGTGGGTGGATAGGTCTTGGCGTCATGCTAGCGTCATGGGCAATTGCCGGCTTTGAGCTGGAAGTGCTTAACTACCTGGAGCATTACGGATTAATCCGCGAAAAAGGCAAACCAATCGAGTATCACCATTCCTGGGATGTCGGCGAATCACCAATTACACAATGGGGCTTCATTGAAATTGGACGCCAGGGCGACCACCATGACCGAGGTGAAACACACTTCTGGGAACTGGAAGAAGTTGGCTCTCCTGATACCGGTTATGGTTACTACGCAATGTTTGCAATGATATTAGTTCCACCTGTTTGGGAACGATTCATCAAACCCAGACTAGCTGAATGGGATAAACGCTACGCCAGTGAAGGCGAACAAAAAATTGCAGCGCGCATGAACTACCGGGCCGGCTGGCACGACATGCCTTTATGCGCAAAATCATAAAATAAAGAATCAGGAGAATAAAATGAAAACATTGGCAGCACTTTTTTCAATTGCACTGTTCACTTCCCTGGTCGGATTCGCGCTGGTGTTATCGGGTATAGAAACACACCATCAGCACCCTTTATGGGCATTCGGAACCGCGCTTGTATTTCTGGTGACTTTACTGATTGATGTATGGATGTTCTTCGCGATTGCTGGCGAAGAAGCCTATCAGTGGGAAAAATAACGTCTTCTTCAATCACCTATAGTACCTCCGCAAAGGGGAAGACATAGCAGTTAGCGCGGTATTCTTGCCGCGCTTTTTTATGCGCTGGCGACTTCCAGCAGCCGGTCATGATCCACAATCTGGATAGATCGTCGAGTTACCATAACAATATTTTCTTCGCCAAATTTAGTCAGAATACGACTTACCGTTTCAACTGCCAGCCCCAGGTAATTAGCAATATCCTGTCGACTCATGGACAATATGAAAGAGTCGCTAGATAATCCGCGTAATTTAAAGCGGCCTGACAGACTTAATAAAAAAGTCGCTACACGCTGTTCTGAACTCTTCTTCGCCAGCAGCAGTAG
Source organism: uncultured Gammaproteobacteria bacterium (assembly GCA_963976865.1). GTDB lineage: Bacteria > Pseudomonadota > Gammaproteobacteria > UBA4575 > UBA4575 > UBA1858. Next base: position 313,075 of record CAXBLY010000001.1, read on the forward strand.
CATTTTATGATCCTGGGAAATTTCACGACTGATTAATTTCAGCAACTGCTTTTGCAAACTCGGTATCTGCAGACAAATGTTTTCCAGATCATCCAGAGGCATCTCACAGATGCTACTGGTTTCCAGCGCCTTACTGCTACAATTGTGTGTCGCTTGATCCAGTCCAGCAAGGCCTACGATCTCACCTGGCAAATGGAAACCCAGCACTTGCTCTTCTCCATTCTCTGTAATCGCAAATGTCTTAATCGAGCCAGAACGCACCGCATAAATACTTCTATTCTCACTCCCCTCTTTAAATACCAGGTCGCCAGAATGAACTACGCGTCTCGCCTTGATAATGTCATCCAGCTGCTGTAACTCTTCCGCTTGTAGCCCGCGTGGCAAGCATAACTCTGCCAGACTACAAGTCTTGCACGAGTCACTTAGTGCTCGAAAACTCACATTAGATTCGGTCAATCAAACTCTCCCTGATTTAGTCCGACAGAGAATATTTTCCCGGCCAACCTTGATCCATATCAATTACAATGACACGTTATTTATCATATGATGACATAAGCGGGTGACCAGATTATTTAACAACCTCAGTCAGTAGTTCATCATGACTGATACGCGGCATTAAGTCATTAGCTTACTGATTTAAAGTAGACTCCGTTTTAAATACAATAGCGCAGTCGATTATCAAAAAATTACGGATAAAAATTAATCTATCATTGTTATGAAGGACATCTAACTACTCGGGTTAGTGTGTTTCCTATCTGACGACACTATAATAACTAAAGCGAATTTATTATTAAATGAAGATGTATATTCACCTTTGTTTTATTGATTAACACTTTGATTTTAATGGAGATTTATAATGGGCCTATTTGGATTTGGTGGAAAAAAAGAAAAAGTCGCAGCCGCGGGCAAGGATGACAAAATGTCTCTCAATGGGCCCGCAAATGCCTCTAGCATGAAATGCATCCTTACCGCCGGTGTACGTGGTATAGAAATGGACGTCAATTTATCTGGCGGAGAGAGTGTCACCATGACGCATGGCCCCGTCACTATTGTTGGCGAAAATGCTATCGAGACTTATCTGGATATCAAAGGCCAGGGTATGCCACTTAAACCCAAAAAAGCACGTCATCTCGGCGACCAGAATCGATGGATTGAAGTGAGTAGCCAGTTGCTCGATTCCGGCAATAAAGTTGAGCAGGTCATGACCCGCATGGATCAAATACTTGGCGAACAGGAGTTTCTGGTTGGCCCACTCACCCTGGCAGACTCTGTCGTTGCTGGCAGTGTATTAGCACTGAAGAAACAGGGCAAAGCACCCGCAGGTCTTGCCAACGTTGACGCATGGTTAAGCCGGGTAGAGTCAAAGATCCCGGACAATCTACGTGCAGGCTTCATGAGCCACATCAATTAATTTTGCAAAAGGAAATGACAATGGATTTATTTGATCAAAGAGCAGTGGCCGACAGCGGTAGTGGCGATTACGGCTTATCCGGCGATATGAAGAAAACACAATATGTATTGCAACTACTTGGCGCGCCCTTCTGCCCGGAAACATTAAAGTGTATTTTAATTGCTGCCGAACAGGGTATGGAAATGAATACCGGTTCTCTGGAAATGTCTGATCTGGACTCCGCCGAATTTAACGAGGTTTCAGAATTCGGTTTAGCTCCGGCACTTAAAGAAAATGACTTTTTCACTGCAGGCAGCAAAGCCATCACTGAATATATTAATGCGCGCGGTTTAGGAACATCAATTATTCCAAAGAATGTAGTTCTGGCAGCAGAACAGGAGACCTGGATCGACAAATCCCGTCAGATTGCAGGACCAGCGATTGGTGCATTTGTTGGTGAGATTACTGGTCAGGGCGGTGACGCGGCGGCTGCCAGGGCGCAACTTGAACCTGTACTCGATGAACTCAATACACAGCTGGGCAAAGACAAGTTCATACTTGGCAAGAACTATTCAATGGCTGACGTACACTGGACCGCAGACATACATCTATTAGGTTTAACCTCTGGCGCAGATATGATTGAGTCACGTAGCAACATCAAAAACTGGATGCAAAGTATGCGCGACAAAAAGAGTAACTGCGGCCAATCATTGAAAGCATGTTCGCTCCTTCCGACTGTAGAAGATATTAAAGCAAACAAGCTTAACAATGTAACCATTGATGATTTCTAGATAGATCGCATCACTCGATATAAAAAAAGCCCCTTGATTGGGGCTTTTTTTATTTATCTGAATTTGCTTTATTTAATAAAAAGCATTTCCTGGTATTTTGGTAATGGCCATAATTCATCAGCAATCAATCCTTCCAGAGCATCTGCATGTGCACGCACTTCGAGCATTAATTCACAGATGGTATCTGCACAAAAAGTCATGTGTTCTTCAATCGACGCGAAATCATGTTTATCAATTGCATCAGACAGTTTTTTAACAAACGCCATCATTTCACTGGCTTCATTTGCAACACTTTTTATGCTTAACCCATCAACCTGTAGACCCATGCTTGCAAGACTCTCAGCTGTAGTCGTTAACGTGGAAAGATACGAGATTGCAGCCGGATAAATTTTGGTGGTTGCGATATCGACCACCAGCTTTGCCTCCACTTCAATTGACTGAACATATTGTTCTGCATACACCTCAAAGCGGCTGGCAAGTTCTTCTGGCGATAACACACCCGTGCTTTCAAACAGCTTAATCACAGAAGGATCTTTAAATGCGGGTAATGCATCAGCTGTTGTTGGAATGTTTTTTAGTCCACGCTCTTCAACTGCAGCTTTGTGCCACTCTGCGGAATAGCCATCGCCGCTGAATACTACATTGCCATGTAGTTCCATTAGCTCTTTGAGTACAATGATGACAGCTTCTGTTTGATCTGCTCCACCCGCCAAAGTAGTTTCCAGTTTACCTGCAATCCAGTTTAATGAATCTGCCAGCATTGTATTCATAGCAACTAATGGGCCTGAAACAGATTGCGATGATCCAACTGCACGAAATTCAAAACGATTGCCGGTAAAAGCGAATGGAGAGGTGCGATTTCGATCACCCGGGTCACGTTCAAATTTCAGAATTTGGGAAAGCCCCAGATCCATCAAACCACCACTGGCTTTTTCCAGTAATTTTCCTTCTTTAATATCATTAAATACGCTTTCCAGTTGATCGCCTAAATACACAGACAAAATCGCCGGTGGCGCCTCGTTTGCACCTAGCCGGTGATCATTTGCAGCAGACGCTATCGCCGCTCGCAGTAAAGGACCATATAAATGAACACCTCGAATCACTGCGCCGCAAAATAGCAAAAAGTTTAAATTTTCATGTGGCGTACTACCCGGGTCCAGCAAATTTCCCTGAGTAGAGTTTCCAACAGACCAGTTAACATGCTTCCCCGATCCATTGATACCGGCAAAAGGTTTCTCGTGTAGCAGGCACAGGAACCCATGTTCTTTTGCAGTACTTTTCATAGTCGTCATCATTAACTGCTGATGATCCGCCGCAACATTGGCGTCTTCAAAGTATGGGGCTATTTCGAATTGTCCTGGTGCGACTTCATTGTGATGAGTTTTTGCAGGTATCCCTAAACGATAAAGCTTGTCTTCAAAATCCTGCATGAACACCTGAACACGAGCAGGTATTGCGCCAAAGTAGTGGTCATCAAACTGTTGCCCCTTGGGAGAGGGAGCACCGAATAATGTACGTCCAGCCAATAAGAGATCTGGGCGACTATTGGCAAAATTCTCATCGACAAGAAAGTATTCCTGTTCAGCACCACAGCTTGAATTCAGGGTCGCAATATCAGTTTCACCCATTAACGATAATACTTTATTGGCCGCTTTATCCATGGCCGCATTAGAGCGCAGCAATGGAATTTTTTTATCCAGAGCTTCGCCCGTCCACGACATAAATACACTGGGTATCATCAGTGTTGATCCATTCGCGGTGTGCATTATAAATGCGGGGCTGGTTGGGTCCCAGGCAGTGTACCCACGCGCAGCATTCGTCATGCGCAAACTGCCATTAGGGAATGATGATCCATCAGGTTCACCTTTCTTTAGCAGGCCGCCTGTAAATTCTGTAATGGCGTTGCCATCGGGATTTGTAACAATGAAGCCATCATGTTTCTCGGCAGTAATGTTTGTCATTGGGTAGAAGATGTGTGAGAAAAACTTGACACCTTTTTTAATAGCCCAATCTTTCATTGCCGCTGCTACTACATCTGCAGTTGTTGGATCAAGTGGAGTGCCTGTTTTTACAGTTTTCTTCATTGCCTTGAATGTACTTTTTGACAAAGAATCTTCCATTGCCGACAAATTAAACACATCACATGCCCAGATTTCACTTAATGGCTTGGTTGGCGAGTATGATTTAGATATACGATTTGTAATTTGGCTGACTGCCTGTAGACGTGCCTGGTTTCCGCTCATTTCAATTCCTTTTTCTACTTTTTTATTCAGTTATTTTTACATCGGTTTTTTTACCCGATGAGCATTTTTTATTCGTTAGTTAATCAGCAGGAATCAATTCGCTCTTTATAGACATTTAGCGCCAAGATATTGCTTAATTCGCCGTTGAATGACCTGATTTTAGATCTGTTGCATATTATAAGCTCAATCCAGACCTGTAATGATAGAATCGCTATCAATATGGGCAACATTTTCACCTATTCCAGACGGTTTGATTGTCAGTAAATGCTCCCCAAAACAGGGCGATACTATTGCCAGCATCTCCATATCAGTGCATAAGTTAAATGTCAGAAAGCCAACTGTAACGTCAGCCATAACTTTGATTTTTGTTCCCCAAACAGCTGATCATTAAGATTCTGCTCTTTGTAATTAACTCCAATAACCTGATTTTGAGCGATTTTATGGCTCAATAAAAAGTCATCATGAATGCTCTCACCACTTAACGGGGCGATTGGCAGATGCGTATTTTCCGCGAATTTTAGTTCTAAGTGCTTGTTTTCACTTGCCTGAACTTTACTTTCGACCGACTCGTCGGCTACACATACACCCACAGCAATATTAAGACAAATTAATATAAAAAATATACGCCATCTAAATACTTGTTTCATGTTGCTACCTGACTACTAATTGAAGTTTCTGGAAATTCAAAGCCAATGACCTGCCTTCAATATCCCCACAACAATTAAGTTAGCAATAACAATACCAACTATATCCGGGGTGAGATTACGCTCTAGAATTCATAGCCCAGAGTAAAAATGTATTCTTTGTCAGTTGACGCCGCGCCTTCTGCAGGTGAATTATTCCAGTCAATATTAGCTTGCAACTTCGCATTTATATAATCATTCAAGGGTATTTTAAGCCCTGTACTGGAACGGATATTTATATCGTCCCTGTTTTCCGCACTGAAAAACCCTTCATGATCATGGAAAGCACCCAACCAGGAGATAATTTTCTGCTCGTAGTCAAATGCCCAACGACCACCAACATACTGGTTATTCTCATCTTCCTCAAAATCTTCATCAACATAGGCAAATCCAATTTCACTACTCATCACAAGATCATCCCTGTCGAAGAATTGATAACCAGTACCCAGAGAATAGGTTGACCTTAATTTCAGGAGCTCTTCAAAGTCCTCTTCTAAAGATACCGAACCAAAGCCATACCATTGAACTGTAATGAAATGGTCTAACTGAAAAGAACCAAATGTTTCGTCCTGTGTTTTTTCCCCGCTATTTTTTTCAATAGCCTTTGCAAGCTCAAGCGTATACCGGTTTTTTCTGTTCTAGCCTGCAACATTAAATTGCCCTGATAATCCTCTTCGTCTTCATTTCCGGTAGAACGACTCAAACCCACATCAATCTCGCCTGAGTATTTGATTTTATCCTGCGCTAACATTTGAACTTCTTCTGACTGATCTGGAGCGATTTCATGCGCTTCAAAAGTTTTATCAATTTCATTGCTGGTTAAATTAAATATCGAATCTTCATGTTTATATAGCTGCCCTGATACAGATTCACCATTATCAAACACAACTCTGACAGGAGTATCTGTGGTTAACGTCACAATCATCTTGTGATTAATTTCAAGCGCTTTGGCAAATGCAGTATCAATAACGATTCGCTGATTATTTAGTTCAGTAATTGTGCCAAACAGTCTATCTCCAGAGGTTAATACAACCTCATCTGCTAAAATGGGCTTCACGATTAAGACAGACAGCAAGACGCCAAGAAGTCCTTTTATGACATTCATGAAATTTACCTAAAGTTATTGTGAGTGATACGTGATGTGGATATTGAGCGTGTCAATGCTGATTTGAAAATATACTGATACGATTATAATTTAGCACAATAGTTCCATACAGATTAGACTGCAGCCAACATGCCTATTTATATTTTATTCGCGATCGTTGCTGGTGCATGCCTGGGCTGGTATACACTCAGACGCATTGCCGACTTTAAACGAGCTCAGCTATTCAATACTCCACTAACTGCGGACATGATTTCTTTACTTGAAACGAATGTTTCTCTGTACACACGTTTACCCAAGGCGCTTAAAACCCGACTACATGGTTGTATACAAATTTTTCTGAATGAAAAAGAGTTCATTGGACAAGGCATCGAAATTACTCAACAGATACGTTTAACTATTGCTGGCAATGCCTGTATGCTGCTTTTGCAGGGACAAAAACCCAGTTTTCCTGGCTTTACCAGCATTTTAGTTTACCCGGATACATATGTTGCCAGACAAGTCAGTCATAACGAATCAATACAAGCTATAGAGGAAAGCCACAGAGCTGGTGAGTCCTGGTTCCGTGGTCCGATCGTCTTGTCATGGGGTGACACCCTGCGTGGTTCATTAAACCCGCATGATGGGCATAATGTCGTGATTCATGAGTTTGCACATAAGCTTGACGAGCAGAATGGTCGCATGGATGGCTTACCGCTACTAAGAGATCATACCCACTATAAAGACTGGGCAAGAGTGCTTAATGAAGAGTTTGATTCATTGAAATCTCGATCACAACGTGGCAAAAATTCTGTGATGGATGAATACGGGACAGTCTCGCCACCAGAATTTTTTGCGGTGGCAACTGAATCTTTCTTCGAGAAATCTAAACAGATGCAAAAAAAGCTGCCTGATTTATATAAACAATTAAGTCGCTATTACAATATAGACCCTGCTGAGTGGTAGCTAGAACAAATCTTCTGTTCTACCAATCTGCTTCTCCAAAGTCATACAAATATATTCGACTGGTTTAGCCTGCATCAGCTCATCGATATCCTTGGCTTCCTTGCCAAACAACCACTGTTCAGCCTCATCAGGGGCTATTATGACTGGCATTCGATGATGAATCCCTGCCATTTTTTCATTCGGGTCAGTGGTACAGACGGACAAAAACATCTCACCATCCTGGCTGACCTCATAAATACCACCAAGCGTGAATGCGGCTTCATGAGTCTCTATCCTATATCGATTACGCCTGCCTTTTGGCTGATTTTGGTCCCACTCATAGAATGCATTGACTGGTATTAGACAGCGCCTGCGTCTAATCGCATCTCCCCACAACGGACTTTCCCAGATTAATTGTCCTTTTTTACTCATTCGGCGTGAATTAAATAAGCGCTTACCGTGGTCCCAGTCTCTAAGCCAGCCCCAGTTCATCAATGCGGTATCTTTGATGCGATTCTCATTAACAAAGCCAGAAACCAGAGGCTTATAGTACGGAAACAGATTTTCACTGGGCTGTGCCCCGGCACCCTTGCACACAGGCATACCTATCTCTTCCATTAGCACAGCAATGGACTGATAATCGGTTACATTCACTCTTCCACACATAATTTTGGTTTATACACAGACCGACTGAGTAAGAATATTACAAATTATCTTATCAGGTTTGATTAATGAAGCTACACAGCAACATAAGTATCAATGGAAAACTGTATAGCAAAGGAATGAATATTCCCTGGTATATGATTTATCCATTCTTTATGTTTCATATGCTCATGTTTGGCGGATCCGGTTTCTTTATTGCTTATGGTAGTGACACAGATGTGCCATTTTTATTTATGCATGGTGGCATTGCCATACTTGTCTATATTATTTTTTACTTTACAATTTTTGGTGTTGAACAAGTCAAATGGATGTTCACTAATGCCGCTCTTGGCTTTCTGGGCATATACAGCGAAATAGACTGGATATTATCGCGCTTCGATAAACACGCTGATGATTTTGAATGGTATGTTCATATTGTTCCGTTTCTATATTATGTTTTATACACATTTCTCCTCAGACAGGCGGTAATAGACATAAGTGGTTCACGCAACAATGAACAGCGCATGAGGTTTGTAAACTATGCTTATGTGAGTTTATCATTGATAGTATATCTAACTATTTTGCTGTCAAAGTAATATGATTCGCTCTTGGCTGTTTTAGGAAACGACCAATCATGCCCACCAGACATTCATAATTCATCGAGGATGTTATGTATTTCATTACCAACAGACAGTTCAACTCTTCCAAACACGGCTACGACAAATTTACCAAACACCCGAATGCCAAAGGTCCCAATGAATTACAGGCCATAGAAATCACCGGTGTCATCAAACCTAAATTCAGACTCCTAAAGGATCAACTTTCCGTCGCAGAAGTTAAGCGTTTGAAAAATAAATTTAATCTGGATATTGACGAGAATGCACCACATTATGCAAGCCTAAGTGTTGCATGCAATATATTTGAGCAGGCTCAAAAGAATCAAAAAAATGTGCTGCTTTATGTGCATGGCTATAACAATGATATAAAAGACGTCTATTCCACCGCAAGAGAAATCGAGCGTTTATATGATGTCATCGTCGTCACTTTTACCTGGCCTGCGAATGGAGGTGGTGCACTGTCAGGCACATTGTCATATCTGGCAGATAAGCGTGATGCCCGTGCATCACAGGATGCGTTAAACCGATGTATTGACCTGGTTGGCAAATATCATGCCCTTCTCACCATGTCTGCAAGAAATACCCTGGAGGCACGCGCGAGTAAAAAATTTCCAGATAACCCTACCAGGCAACGCGAATATTTATCTGAGTTAATCAAGAAATATTGTGACCTGTCTGTTAGCCTGCTATGTCATAGCATGGGAAATTATGTGTTCAAACACGCTCTGTCCAGCAGCCTTTCAGAGTCACGCAAACTTATATTTGATAATATTATTCTAGCCGCCGCCGATGCCAATAATGAATCACACAGACTTTGGGTAGAGAAACTTCAGGTAAGAAACTCAATTTATATCACCATTAATGAAAACGACTACGCATTATCATGGTCCAGACGAAAGCCTGGCGAACAACAAAAAGCGCGTTTAGGTCATTACCTGAAAAAACTCGATGCTAACAATGCTACTTATGTGGATTTCACCCGCGAAAAGTCAGTTAATACAAGCCACTCCTATTTTGACAGCAAAACCGCAGGACATAACAAAGGAGTTATGCGTTTTTTTAAAAAGGTATTTTCAGGCGATGACGTTACTCCCTATCTGGAATATACACCCCATAACAATACTTACCGACCTAAATAACTAAAGTGAAATCATGCAACCAATGTGGAAAATGTTGTATTAAATACAGCAGTGGTGGTCTGTCTGCCAGTGCTAACGAAATCTTGTGGTGGGATATAGCCAGGCCTCATATATATAACCATGTAAGCAATGGAAAGATTTGGGCAGACCCGGACACCGGCAAACCACTGGATTTATGCCCCTGGTTACGCAAGCATCCTAACAATGTCTATACTTGCGACATCTATTTTGACAGGCCTGATGACTGTAAATTCTACCCCGTTACCATTGAGCAGATGATCTCGGATGATTGTGACATGTTAGAGCCTGGAGATTTAACAAATACCAGGCGCGCCCAGAAAACTCTGGATAAAATTATGTCCGACAGCCGGCCTGCAATTGACGGGAACGATTAACAATAGCCCATACAATTGCATTCGTAACACCATATTAACCGCTTATATATATGAGCAAGTGATGCATGACAACATCAAGGTATGCTTGTCTGACAGACCCAGCAATCCAGGATTATGTTATTCTGTTATAATAGCAGATTGTTATTATTACAGATGCTATATACTTTCATTGCAACAAATTTTACTGAGGTACACATATGTCAGCCCAAAGCCAGCTGGAAGTATTAGTAACCACTTTAATTGAAAGTGGTGCCGATCACGATAGAATCACTTCGCTTCAGGATAGCTTCAATGATCAACAGGTTGAAGTATTTCTGGAAAAACTGTCCACCCTTGAAAGTCTTGATGCCTTAATTGACAGTCCTTCAAATAATCCTGATCAATCCAATCAATTAATTGATATTGTCAGCGAATTAATTATCAGTAAATAAAATTCGCATATTTCTCTCTGACGGAATATTACTGTCTTATCCATATCAATCATAAATGCGCTATATATTCACTGCTGTAAGCGCTGAATTCACTGTATTACATTCAATACCCGTAAGCATTCAGGTTTATTTCACTCAAGAAAACTAACCATCTAATTACTCTTACGCTGGCATCGCGCAGATTAACTTTGTAATAAAAGCAGTATCAATAAGGTCTTATTTACATCAACCATATTTATACATTCAGGCTAACAAAATGAAATACGTGATATTTTCTGCGCTCGCCAGTTTTTTACTACTTTCAAGCTCTATCAGTTTTGCTGATAAAGCCATTTTTGCAGGCGGGTGCTTCTGGTGTGTAGAATCTGACTTCGAAAAACTGGAGGGTGTTACTGAAGCCGTTTCAGGATTCACGGGCGGTACTTTAGAAAACCCTACCTACAGCGGAAATCATAAGGGTCATTACGAAGCCGTTGAAGTAACATATGATCCAGATATCGTAAGTTATGCGCAATTACTTGATTATTTCTGGAGACATATTGACCCGTTTGATGCCAAGGGACAATTCTGTGACAAAGGGTTTAGTTACTTGAGCGCCATCTTTGTAGCCAACCAAAACGAACGTGAACTTGCAGAAAAATCCAGACAGAAAGTTATAGAACTATTTCCCGACCAGACAGTTGTGACACCGATACTGGATGCATCCATTTTCTACCCAATTACAGGCAAAGAAAGCTATCACCAGGATTATTACAAGAAAAACCCTGTGCGTTATAAATACTACCGCTGGAATTGTGGGCGTGATCAACGTGTGCAGGAAATCTGGGGAAAGCAGGAAACCCATTAACTAATAAGCAATCAGAATGAGCGCACTGGCATGCTCATTATTATCGCGCGTTAAATTAATTTTACGGCTTCAGTTTGCCCTATAGTGTCAAGAGAGCCTGCACTTGAGGGTGAAGCAGAAGACTCCATTATATTTACAAATTTTGTACAGAGCTTTAGCAGATAAAACACATATCAGCAGAATTATATATGCATATAAACCTGCTAAAACATTTCTGATGAGTCTACCTCTTTCCTAGACTTGTTTGCGTCACGTGTTGGTATGAAATCACCAGTGATCATTTCTTCATAACACATACCTGGCCCTACCATCGGATACACACCAGCATCACGATCTATAATGACTTCAAGAAAGGCAGGCCCTGAAAATTCAACAAACTCTTTAATTACCTTTGGCAAGTCAGCTTTGTTTTCAAGACGCACTGCAAATTCAAAGCCATCTGATTCAGCAGATTTAATAAAATTCTTTTTATGCAGTGACTTATCACTTGCAGAAAGGCGACCTTTAAAAAACAGCTTCTGCCACTGCTTTACCATCCCGTCACCATAGTTATTCAGTACAACCGTTTTTATCGGCAACTGATAAGTTGTCACTGTTTCCAGTTCTCCAAGATTCATGCGAATGCTGGCATCACCGTCTATATCGATTACCATTAGATCGGGCTTTGCAAACTGGGCACCAATGGCTGCCGGCAAGCCAAATCCCATTGTTCCCATACTTCCAGAAGTCAGCCATAAACGCGGCTTTTTGAAATCAAAATACTGTGCGGCCCACATCTGATGCTGACCTACACCTGTGCTAATTATCGCGTTTCCTTTGGTGTGTTTATTTATTTCTTCAATGACTGCATACGGCTGAATAGCATCAGTTTCCCTATCATAGTTCATCGCATAAGTAGATTTAAGCTCTGCAATATGCTCATGCCACTGCGAATAATCCGGCTTGAATCTGTAAACTTCTTCTCCATATTCCAGAAGATGTTTCAGGCTCTCTGACAGTAATCCGATATGATGCCAGTTGACTGTTTTTACTTTGTCTATTTCAGATGGATCTATATCAAAGTGAGCAATATATTTTGCATTCGGCGCAAACTTGTCAGGAACTGCAGCCACGCGATCATCAAAGCGTGCACCAATCGCTATCAGAAAATCACTGTCATCTGCTGCGTAGTTCGCAAATGCTGTTCCATGCATCCCCAGCATATGCAAAGCTCTGGGCTTGGTCGTGTCATATGCACCTATACCCATTAACGTGGTTACCACAGGAATTTTATACGCGTCAGCAAACGCTCTTAACTGTTCAGAGGCCTCGCCATTAATCGCACCTCCGCCAGCATAGATTAATGGTCGCTCGGCTTGAGAAAGAGCATCATAAAACTGCTTTCGTTTATCGGCTGTCAATTCAGATGCAATTACTGCATGCATTCGCTCACGATAGCCGCGTACAGGTAAACGCCCACGCCCATTGAAAGGACCTACCCAGTTCTGAACATCCTTGGGAATATCAATCACAACCGGACCTGGCCTGCCCGTGCGTGCAATTTCAAATGCCGTGCGAATTGTTGATTCCAGCTTGGTTGGATCCGTTACCAGGAAAATATGCTTGGCAACTGCTCCCATAATGTTTGCAATTGGCGCTTCCTGGAATCCATCACTTCCAATTGCTGCAGTTGGAACCTGGCCACAGATAACCACAATGGGAATTGAATCAGCCATGCAGTCTCTGACTGGGGTCACGGTATTTGTCGCACCGGGTCCCGATGTCACCATTACAACACCAACCTTTCCACTGGCACGAGCATAACCAGACGCCATGAAACCAGCACCTTGCTCATTCGCGGGAACTATCAATGGCATAGCATCATTCGTTTGTTCGTTGAAACGGAATACCGCGTCATATGTAGGAAGAATGGCTCCGCCGCTATATCCAAAAATGACATCAGTTTTTTCCTGAGCGAGTACTTGGACGATAATATCCGAACCCGTCATTTCCTGACCGGCGAGCGGATGATCCGAAACCTGTTCGATTTCCAGAGCTTGTTGAGCGGCACTTTGCATAACTTTGTTAAAATCTTGATTAAAAAGGAGTTATATAAGAACTTACTTATTTATAGCGGGTGAGTCAATGACCAATAAGTAACAACTTCACAGTTATAACAACCTTAGACGCCTCATTAGCTATAACACCCAGTACATTCTCTTGTGGAATCACGGCAGGTCAATTTCAAAACTGACTTGCTGGCAGGCAACTCTATTGGACACTGAATGAAATACCCAACACTCTGCACGCAGTCCTAAAATCAGCCCAATAACTTGCACGCCCTAATGGAAAACGCTAGTTTGGGGTACATAGATTTCCACTTAGATAAAACGATTGGGTATATGGATTCAGATATAAGCGCTAAAAGTTACAAACCAGAAGAATATTTCATCGAGAATGAACCTTATTACGAGCCTGTCGGCGATGAAATTGAAGTCTATCAGGCCGCCTATAAAAACAAACTTCCCATTCTGCTAAAAGGACCTACCGGGTGCGGGAAGACGCGTTTTATGGAGTACATGAGCTGGCGCTTAAAACGACCACTGATTACCGTATCATGCCATGATGACTTGACGGCATCTGATCTTGTCGGACGTTATTTGGTCACAGGTGGAGAGACAGTATGGGTAGACGGGCCTTTGGCCAAAGCGGTACGTACTGGCAGTATTTGTTATCTTGACGAAATAGTAGAAGCGCGCAAAGACACTACCGTAGTGATTCATCCACTGTGCGATGATCGCCGTGTGCTCCCGATGGAGAAAATCGGGGAGCTGCTCGAAGCTCCTGATGAGTTTTGTATGGCAATCTCCTACAATCCTGGTTATCAGAGCGTATTAAAAGATTTAAAGCAAAGTACTCGCCAGCGTTTTGTTGCCCTGGAATTTGACTACCCTGATGCTGCCATTGAGCAAAAAATTATTGAAAATGAAACCTCGGTCGATGCCAGTACTGCCAAACAGTTGGTAAAATTCGCACAGATGACTCGCAACCTCAAAGGCAGTGGACTCGACGAGGGTGCCAGTACACGACTGTTAGTCCATGCCGGCAAGCTTATCCAAACAGGCATTAATCCGGTAACCGCTTGCAGAAGCTCTATTTCACAGGCACTTACTGATGACTCTGAAATGCTGGCTGCGGTTAATGAACTCAGCGCTTCTGTTTTCTGACATGTATCTCAATGTTACACAGCAGAAGTGTAGTTGCCAGCACGCTACATTTAACATTTCCCAGTATTATTCACCCTTAAACTCAGGCGCCTGACATTTACTGCCAGAACATCTGACCTGTGTCAGCGAACAGACAGTGTGAGTGCCATAAATGTAATGCATATATGTCATTAACTGTCATCATGATGCTTATCGGTCATAGACCAAACTGCTCTATAATGTCCAGGCTGACTTGAAAAATTAAAACCTATATGCCAATTGAATTACTTGACACCATGCATAAACAACAAGAGTGCGCGCATGCGTTACTCGGCGCTATACAGGAACTATGTGAAAATAAACAATTCAACACACCAGCACAGCCATTAGATAGTAAAATCATAGAAGGGCTGATTCAGCTATACACCATTGGCACCACCATAGAAGATGCTACGAGCGGCAAGGATATTGACCCGGACGATATCACCCAGGTGGGTGAATATGGATTTAATCTTCTGACTGAATTATTACGCTGGGCCCAACTCAATCACCGACTCGATTTCACTAAAACAGCTCAGAAATTAATATTATCGCTTTCACTCTGGATCACAAAACATCAAGGCGAATTAAGAACACTCGAACCGGTTGTTGATGCACTTGCAAAGACAGCAAATAAAACTTCTGACAGCAAACAGCTGATACAGCTGGTGGGTATGATGGATAAAATCATCGACGCCTGCTCGAGCACAATCAGGAATGACCATGAACAAAACAATCCACTCCGACCATGGCGTGTGATTCACCTTAACAGAGCTATTACGGCCACGCGCGCTCATGACACAGAGTTAATGCGCCATGTATTTCAGCAACTTGTTAAAGCATTTCCGCTCGATGCAGCAAACTTTTTTGCAGAAGGCATGCATCAGATGGACAGACTCGAGTACCCAACAGATGTCAGACAGGTACTACAGGAGTACTTCAATAAATATAGCCGCCCTAAAATGAACTGAAAATATCATTGAACTACCCACACACTTACTCACAAACACTGTACTCGACATCCATTTCATACAGAGACAAAATTTAATGAATCCTAATTCATTAGCCTCAAAGGGCGACGAAACAAATACTTCTATCCCATTTTGGGATGCATTTAAATTCTGGTTAAAACTGGGCTTTATCAGCTTTGGCGGGCCTGCTGGTCAGATAGCCATTATGCACCAGGAGCTTGTTGAGAAACGCCGCTGGATATCTGAACGTCGTTTTTTACATGCATTAAACTTCTGCATGTTATTACCCGGACCAGAAGCACAGCAACTTGCCACCTATTTTGGCTGGCTAATGCATCGTAGCCTGGGAGGATTTATCGCCGGAGTATTGTTTGTTGCGCCCTCTTTGTTAATTTTAATTACTCTTTCATGGGTTTACATTTCTTATGGTGACGTACCCATCGTTGCGGGACTATTCTATGGCATTAAACCTGCTATCACGGCTGTCATCATTCATGCAGCTTACCGCATTGGGTCAAGAGCAATTAACAATGGCCTGCTATTTTCCATTTCAGTGGCGGCATTTTTATCTATTTTTATATTTAAAGTACCATTTCCGATTATTGTAATATGCGCGGCTATTCTGGGTTTTATTGGTGGTCGACTCGTTCCTGAAAAATTCAAATCGGGAGGCTCACACAGTGCTAGAGACAATTCTTATGGCCCCGCGATTATAGATGACCATACTCCGATACCGATGCATGCAAAATTCAGCATGTATAGGCTTTTTCGTGCCGTAGTGATCGGCTTTGTCTTGTGGCTAGTACCCATGCTGCTGTTAAATTATTCTTTTGGCTGGGATCACACTCTGACACAAATGGGCTGGTTCTTTACCAAAGCTGCTTTAGTCACATTTGGTGGTGCGTATGCAGTTCTTCCTTATGTATATCAAGGTGCCATTGAAAATTTTTCCTGGGTCACACCTGCCCAAATGATTGACGGATTAGCGCTGGGAGAAACAACACCAGGGCCACTTATTATGGTAGTAGCATTTGTGGCGTTTATTGGTGGCTACATTAATAATTTATTCGGCCCGGAACAGCTATTTCTGGCAGGCGCTGTCGCAGCCATTCTCGTCACCTGGTTTACTTTTTTACCGTCTTTTCTATTTATATTTGCTGGTGGGCCGTTTATTGAGACCACTCACGGCAATATTAAATTTACAGCGCCCCTGACTGCAATCACGGCAGCTGTTGTGGGTGTGATTATTAATCTGGCTTTGTTCTTTGGTTACCATGTGTTGTGGCCACAGGGCTTTTCGGGAGTCTTTGACTGGATATCTGCCCTGATCACTATTCTGGCAACATTCTGCCTGTTTTATTTCAAACTTAACCTTTTGTATGTCATTGCCGTATGTGGAACATTAGGATTAATAATAAATACGTCTGGCTTGTTAATTCATTAGCTATTTGACTTGAACTGACCTTGATCCATTATTAGTACTTATCCTGCCTGATTATTTCTTGTACTCTCGTAGATTGAGTATACAAAGCCAACACTTTTGGCTTACTTAAATAATAAAAATTAAGGAGTAGAAAATGGACGATGCAAACCGTATCAAGTATTTAAAGATTGCGCTTTTACTTATTGGACTTACCTTTACTTTCGTACTACTACCACTAACAATTTTCTGGCCATCCGGCTGGTCCTGGCATGGTGAAGGCCGGTCATATTATCTCGAAATGATCCTTAGCATTTATGCCACACTTGGTATTTTTTTAATGCTTGCAGCGCGGAATCCTCTCGAGCATCGAAGTCTGATCTGGTTTACTGTGTGGTCAAGTGTTGCTCATGGCGCAGTAATGGCGTGGCAGTCATTCGACGGCCATCATAATATGGGGCACTTACTGGGTGATGTACCGGCCTTATTTATCGTTGCCGCTGTCCTTGCATACCTTACCCCACGCAAATCCTGAACTGCTTCACCCATAAAAAAAGCCAGCTTATTAAGCTGGCTTTTAACTCTCAGACAACAAGAGTAAGGAGGTATTAAAATATCGCGATGCCCACAGCAAAGATTATAGATAGCACACCAATCAACATCATGGTTTCGCTCGCGGCGGATCTGCAAAAATTTGAATTACCAATCATGTCATTTCTCCTAATTGGGTGAATATTTCATGTTTATTAGTATAGTAGAATTCTCTAATATAAGCAATAAATAATATAGTGAAACTGATAGATGGTGCTATTTAGCGAACTTACGGTTTATTTAGGGGTTCTAGTGTGCTCTATTGACGACTACTATCCAGTACATCCACCAGGATAAGACTGTATTTTTCACAATTATCCATATATAAGGTAGGGTATTTTGGTACAAAGCGCATTCTTTTTTTCAATCTTAATTGCCGCGAGTCTGGCTTTCTTTGCCATGCTGGCGCCATTTTTCGAGCCGATTTTGTGGGCAGTAACACTGGCCATACTATTCAAACCGGTGCAGAAGAAACTTACACTTGTATTGCCTGAACGCGAAAATCTGGCTGCACTCGGCACGCTGTTAATTATTGTTTTTGCCGTCATCGTACCCGCACTTCTTTTATCAGTTTCTGTTGGGCGCGAAGGAATAGGTTTGTACAAATCAATCTCCAGCGGTGAAATTGATTTATCCGGACCGTTAAGTTGGGCGCAAAATACCTGGCCATCATTAGTTGATCGTGCTGAAAGTCTAGGCATCAGTCTTGAAGAGGCAAAACAAAAACTGTCTTCTTCTGCCTTACAGGGTAGCCAGTGGGCTGCCTCCCATATATTTACCTTTGGCCAAAACACATTGCGCTTTGCGGTAATGTTTTTCCTCATGCTGTATCTATTATTTTTCTTTTTGCGTGATGGAAAAAAGATTATCGATAAGGTTATTCATATTCTGCCAATCGGAGATGAACGCGAGCGTTATTTACTTTCCAAATTTGCAGAAGTTTCTCGAGCGACGATCAAAGGTACACTGGTCGTTGGAGCCATCCAGGGAACTATCGGTGGTTTTATTTTCTATTTGCTAGGTATCGAATCTGCGGTCTTTTGGGGTGTTGTCATGATCCTGCTATCCATACTACCTGCAATAGGATCAGCTTTAGTCTGGATACCTGCTGCCATTTACCTTATTACCAGCGGAATGCTGATTAAGGGAATTATCCTGATACTAGTTGGCTTCTTTGTCATCGGCATGATTGACAATATTCTAAGGCCTATTCTGGTTGGACGGGATACCAAGATGCCTGACTATTTAATTTTACTAAGCACCTTAGGTGGCATTGCGATGATTGGTATTTCAGGATTTGTATTGGGCCCTGTGATTGCCGCATTTTTTCTTACTATCTGGGCTATGTTTGCTAAAGACTATAACCTAGAGGATATTACCTGATAAGTTCCCTGACTCTGTTTTTTAACACGGGTATCACTTCCCGCTCAAACCAGGCATTTTTCTTTAACCAGAGTTTATTACGTGGCGATGGATGCGGCATTGGCAGGTAATGCGGCATATACATACGCCAGGCTCGCACTGTCTCAGTTAAGTTCTTCTTTCTCTGTGCTTGCAGATAATATTTTTGCGCATACATGCCTATTAGCAACGTGAGTTCTACCTGTGACATCAATTCCAGTAAACTTGAATGCCACTTGGGTGCGCATTCTGGTCTGGGAGGAAGATCGCCCGACTTGCCTTTACCCGGATAACAGAAACCCATCGGCATGACTGCGATTTTGTCATCATCGTAGAATATATCGCGATCAATTCCCATCCAGTCACGCAATTTATTTCCACTTGCGTCATTCCATGAAATACTGGTTTGATGTACTTTTGTTCCAGGCGCTTGCCCGATAATTAATATTTTTGCTTTGGCTGATGGGCGAACAATTGGGTTGGGTGCAAAAGGCAGTTGCTGCTCGCAACACGTGCATGCACGTATTTCCCGGGTTAATAACTGCAGCTTTGTGCGAGGCATTATTTTTTCTTGCGACGTACACGCCTGACCTGATATGCAGAAATCTCCTGCATTAACTGGCTATATGGAAACTGATCGATGTTTTTGTACTGCTTTAATGCTGACTGAAGTACACCATATATATCCTGTTCATTCAGAGTATCTATCTGAAGAATTTTTACAAAGCCCTTAACAGAACCATTCTGTATTCTTATTTCAGCATTATGTGGCAGTTGCCCATCTATGCTCTTTTGCTGAATTACAAATCGAGCATTTTTACGCAAGGAACTTAAGACATCTGCACAACATTGCTGTGCATCATTGGACTTACAGGAGACACCTTCTCTATCAGCCAGATTAAACCTGACAGATTGCGAACAATTACACACACGAGAATTAATTGCTTTTTCAAAGACACAACGGATGGGATTTATATTTTTATATGTAGAGTGATACTCTTTCTCATCCATGGGGATATATTATTTATTTTTCCCATTCACGCAGAATAGGCGCTTCTCTATTTTGCGTTAATTTAGCTTCCGCCATGTCTTCAGTATCTGCAAACATAATCTTGATATCACTAACATCCTTTAGCTCGAGTTCTGCTCTAAGGTTACGCGCATATAATTTCGCATCCTTATACTCTGGAAAACTGTCTTTTAATTCAGCCTCACGAACAGCACCGTTAGTACCTTTAATTAGATGAAATACAAAATATGGCATAGCTTTTAAACCAGGTAGTTGAATATGCCTATTTAACCACTGTTATGGAACACTGCCAATAACCTGATCGGGGAATAATCAGTATAACATTTAGTATTTATACAAATAACAACTTGCGCATCAGCTATTGACAGCACCATTATTATTTTCGATAGTGCAGAGTATGAATAACACCACAGTTTTTGCAGCGAATCTCAACGACGTACCACCTGGCAAAACCAGAAAGGTATGCTTTCCAGATCATAGTCCCATATTACTAGCCAATGTAGATGGTACAATCTACGCCGTTGATGACACATGTACACATGAAGATTCATCGTTAGCACTCGGCTGCTTACGCAAAGACAAGGTTAAATGCACATTGCACGGCAGCTGGTTTAGCGTAGTCACAGGAGAACCGACTGATGAACCTGCAGATGAGCCTCTCAAAACACACGAAGTTGAACTTCGGGATAATGAAATCTGGATACTACTGAAGTAGAATTATTTACCAGTACCCCAAAGAATTCTCTGGTTAATCATGTATTGCAACAATATTACAGCAATATAAGCGGCATTTTCTCGCCTGATTTTCTCATTTCGAATTTGCTGCTGTCTTGTCTTAATCAGGTTGTCAATAAAAGTATTATATCCATTCAACAATAAAAGATACGTTACCGTTTCAGCCAGGAACACTTCCGGGGCATATGTGTAATCAATCGATACAGTTTGGCCAGACATATCAAATAAAAAATATGGCGAATAAGGATTCTGCAGCATTACCAAAGTCAAGAAGAGGTAAACTTTTTGAAGTTTTTCATATTCATCCTGTTGTTTTCTGTATTCATCCATCTGATTTATAACTGCAACAAAATTATGCAGGGCTTCAACGGCTATCTGGTTAGTCTGAAGGCTCGCTACCTGGTTTGTTACAGCATTAGGGTGCCTGTGTATTCCCGGTAAAATATTATTTGCTTGAGATAATGCAGCGTACCTAAAAACAAGATAGTAGTAGTATTTAGCGAGTAGCATCCTGATTTGAGGCGTTGTATTTGTAATCATCCAAATGGATGTATACCTATCAAGAATAAGCTTAGTGTAATTTGCGGGAACCTGAGTGACTGATGCGGGAACACGGTCATGGTTTAAATTTGTTCGCGTTAGCGCTGTCATAATATACTGTGAAATTATGAAAGTTGAAAATAACTGTATCGTTGCACTAAAAACAGTTCCACCTCCTCCCCCGCCGCCTCCTCCTCCAGCGATCGACGTGGAAGAGCTGACTGAAATTACCAATACCATTACAGCACTATAAAAAACGGTTGCGACTTTCTTCCTGCAAGTATTGATCATAGCCACTATATTTTCCCAATTCGGTACAAACCAATTAAGTATTCATCATTATCAGGATTTGGCTGCGTGTCTTGCTTAAATGTTATCTTGGCCCAGACTGGATTTGTTACCAGATTAGTCTCTATAGTCGTTACTGCAACAATCCAGCCATCATCAAAAATCTGGTATTTATTATTACTTGTCTCTCCCTGTAAACCTTCTTTGACTGCATCCAGCTTAAGCCCTACCACAACTCCTGGTGGAACCATTGACTTAAAAAATGCTGCAACAATATATTTATCTCTTACTGCGGGATATGAACCAGGTTTCAGGGAACTTGACGATATGTTTTTGTAAAGCGCAGAGTAATTATTTTCGGCGCTCGTTGTTGACGCATCCAGCTTATCTTCAGGCACAATAAAAACTTCGATATCTGGCGCCCCAAAAAATATCGGATTCAAACTGATGACAGTAACCTGATCAGCACTTCTCAGAACAACAAATCCTATTTGCAATACCCGTCCTACTTCATCGCTAAACGTCATATATCCGGAGAATGGGCTTGAGTTATCTCCTGATGCAGGTACATTGTCGAGTAACACATTCAGGACCTGCAGATTTTTCAAATTTTCCTGCATGGCTGCAACACCTTCCCCTACCAGTTCAACGCCAAGACTCTTTTTAATTGTCTTGTTTTTAGCTCCTCTTAAACCAGCTTCAAGAGTTAACAATGTTTTTTGATGAACAGGAGAAAGAGATGTGACTTGCGCTAAACTAGAATCAACTACTTCATAGGTAACTGACGTTGGAATTTTATTGCCAAAAAGACCAGCAAAAACATTAAGAGGAATTAAAACCAGTAAAAAAATGCAAAGGCATGGCAGGCATATTTTTTTCACAGTGTTATTTTTGCCGTAATTAGTAATTAAGATTCTGACATATGTAATCAGCGACGTATATGCACGAATAGAATTTTCTACATTTATGCACTGTGAATATTGAGTCATTATTAATACTAATGTTATGCGATATATACATTCTATGGCCCACATTTTAATAATGCATCAATTTAAGGCACTCATCTGTATTCTAGTGACGCTTGGCGTATATCACTCATCGTTATCCTGCATAGTAAGATACTGAATATAGTTGGTTTGCCTCTATTCAAAATAGCAATATTGTTTATTTGATATTTTTGGCATTCATTTTGCTGGTAAATAAAGGGAATTGACCTAAATCCACATGGAGGTTTTATGAAGTCAGTAATATTCGCCACAACAATGTCAGTCGCCGCACTATCGACAAGTCATGCCTGCGACGAAATGGACACTGCCCAGGCCGTCGTTGAATATGTATGTAATTACTCTCTGGTGAGCAGTACCCAATGCAGAATCTGGAAAGAAGATATGCGCCAGATGAATTACAACAATCGTATTATCATCGACTCATTTATCAGCTGGGATAATGAAATAGAAGAAGCTAGCAGCTACGTGGCCGAAACTAACTAGCCACTTTATAAGTTACAAAAAAAATCCCCGCATATCGCGGGGACGGAATACTATAATACGAATATTAGACCTAACACTGCTGTTTGCCGTGGTACAGGTTCACAACATGACGTGCTTCTGCAAAAAACAGCCAGCGTTCTATCATCACACCTATGAACCCACTAATCACTGCAGTTGCAAATACTGCACTGATTGGCATCATGCTCACGCCCACCCAAAGTACAAATACTGGTATTGCAAATGCAAATAGCAGCATCAGCCAACGTAAGGCAATTAAACGTGCACGTGCTACCTGGTAACCGAATTCTTCGGTAAGAAATGTTCCAGCTGTATGACCCACATCGAGTAAACGCACCATACTTCTAGTAAATGAAGTCGCTGTGTTTATGGTTGGCCCAGCCGGTGTGCCGATCCAGAAGAAATAAACTATTTTTGATATCGCCGCGATAATAATCAGGTAAGTACTGGTGACAACCAGCCCTGTAATCACAGGCTCATACATCGATACTAAAAATAAAAATATTAAGCCGCCTAACATAGCACCCAATAAAATGTAGTTTAGTGGCGTTAAGGCATTATGCCACTGTCTAATAGTTTTAAGACAGGCGTAAATCATTCCAGTGGTGAAGATGGTTGCTATTGCCCACAATGCCGCTATTACAGATATTACTGCCAGCCAGTTATACCCACCCAGACTTTTCCAGACAGTAAGCATATACAATGCCGCAATCGGATAAAACAGAATTGCCAGCAAACCTTCACGTGCTAACCATGATGTACGTATTCGACTAAATGCACGCCACGCATTCTTCGGGTTTGCCAAATGAAATGTCGATGAAATCAGTCCCAAAGTGATTAGTCCTAGTGCTATCGCACACGACAGCAGAATACCGTCAATACCTAACGGGTTTTTTTGGCTGATAGCATTATATATGCAGGTAATTGCAAACAGGCCATAACCTGCTCCGGATGTTACTGTAAAAAATATTACTGAGAGTGCTGGATGCATCGGTATTCTTCCTTGATTTTATCTTGCCACTAGACGGTTAATCCAATCTTTAACCGCCTTGATCGAATTAGTCTCATTGACATAGGTATCTACATTTTTCTTTTCGCGTGGAGATAAATATTTATTCACTGGCTCATATCCCAGTTCAGGCATTAACTGCTCACCATTTCTCTCCCTGGAAATGATAGAAACTTCTGAGTTTGGATCATCAAAGTCACCAAAATAACGAGCATGCGAAGGACACGTCATCACACATGCAGGCTTGCGTTCATCTTCAGGTAAATTCTTGTCATAGATTCGATCAACGCATAATGTACATTTTTTCATGACACCATCTTCACGATCCAGTTCGCGTGCTCCATATGGACAAGCCCACGCACAGTAGTTACAACCCATGCATTTATCCTGATCTACTAGCACAATGCCGTCTTCTTCGCGCTTGTATGAAGCACCCGTTGGACACACTGTCACGCAGGCTGCGTCATCACAATGCATGCATGACATTGGAAAATGAACTGTTTTACTATTCGGGTAATCACCAACTTCATAATTTCGAATACGATTGAACCAGACTCCTGTTGGATCTTTACCGTATGGTTCGAAATCCGTTAAAGGCCCTGTTGTTCCCGAAGTGTTCCACTGTTTACAGGCAACCGCACATGCATTACACCCAACACATGTATCTAAATCTATGACCAGTCCTAATTTCATGATTATTTATTCCTCCTTGTATCGCCACGCGTCAAAATGTCTTTTAGCGAACGATTCAGGCCAACTGCCTTGTGAGTCTGGTAACGTAACTTTTCTTTCGATCTTTCAGAGCCCGGTAATGGCTTAATCGTTTCAAAGTTTGGCCAGACGCCTATCTCGCCTTTTTTCGCAGGATAAATTTTTACCTGCAAGTCATACCAGGCAGCCTGGCCTGTAATCGGGTCTGAGTTCGTAATTGGTCTGCCTGTATCACCACAGGGAAGATGCTCATTAATCAAGTGATTCAACAGAAAACCCTGATTGGATTCATTGGCTTCAGGATCAAGCCCCCAGGTACCACGTTGTTTACCAATTGCATTCCATGTCCAGACAGTGCTTTTCTCAACACCCTCCATCAACTTAACCTGCACACGAATTCTGCCAGTTTTTGATTCCAGCCAGATCCAGGACAGATCCTCTATACCCATTTCAGTTGCTTGCTGACGATTCATATACATGTAGTTTTGCGCCAGAATTTGACGTAACCATGCATTCTGCGAATCCCATGAGTGATACATCATCATTGGACGTTGAGTAATTGCGTGAAACGGATATTCTTCTATTGATGTACAGCGCTGTTCTAGCGGAATGAAAAACTCCGGCAATGGATCAAAGAATCGCGCTGTTCGATATTGATCGCGCTCATCTTTAGGCTGCGGGCCATCATACAAACCCAAACCTGCTAAACGGAATTTCTGCAGCGTTTCTGAATACAGCTCCATGATGATCGGCTCAGAGCTGGCAACAAATCCGGCATTTTTAGCGAACTCCAGATAGTCTTTATTGGCAAACCGGTAAAAGCGCTCGTGCTTTGCAAGTTTGTATTCAAAGAAACACTCGTTCTCTATGTACTTCTCCCACTGATTGGGATTAGGTTCTCCGCGTAAAGATTTTTCTCCATCCTTGCCACGCCAGCCTGCGAGGAAACCGATACCAGGCGATTTTTCATAATTAACTATAAAGTCTTTATAGCCTTTATATTTTGCTGAGCCATCTTCGTTGGTAAATGCCGGGAATTTCAGTCGTGATGCCAGTTCCACCATCACTTCCTGCCACGGACGTACATCAGATGTTATTTCCACAACGGGCGCTCGTATTGCATCACAAACTCCGTCGGGTTCAGAGATAGGTCTATCCAGCATTGAAATGGTGTCAAATCTTTCCAGATAGGTCGTATCCGGTAAAACCAGGTCAGCAAACGCTACCATTTCAGAGTGGAACGCATCGGCCACTACCAGGAATGGAAGTTTGTACTCACCCTTATCATCTTTTTCACGCAGTAGCTCCCTGATCTTCCCGGTGTTCATGGAAGAGTTCCAGCTCATATTCGCCATGAAGAAAATCAGTGTATCAATCGGATAGGGGTCACCATTAACCGCATTGGTAATTACCATGTGCATTAAGCCATGATTAGCTATCGGCGCTTCCCATGAGTAGGCTTTGTCAATGCGTAACGGATTACCGTCTTCATCTATTACTAGATCTTCAGGACAAGTCGGAAAGCCTAACGGTGGTCCGTCTAATGGCTCGCCTGGCGCTTTTGGTTTTGCCGGCTTAATGGGTGGACACACATGTTTTGGATATGGCGGCTTGGCTAAATGGCCACCTGGAACATCAACACTGCCTAGCAATACCTGCAGCAAATGAATTGCACGACATGCCTGGAACCCGTTGGAATGAGCAGATATTCCACGCATCGCATGCATGGAAACAGGGCGGCCGATGAAGCTGTCGTGTTTGCGTCCCGCCCAGTCTGTCCACTCTGTTTTTATTTCAATGCTTTGTTCAAACGCGACGTGTGCCATCTCCAATGCAAGACGTTCAATTGTTTCTGCAGGAACGCCACAAATCTTGGTCGCATGTTCCGGTGCATATTCATCTGCCAGATAACGCTCAGCTAACAGCGTAAATGATGTTTTAACTGTTTTGCCTTCAGGGGTTTGATATTCACCAAACAATGCTGGCTTGATTTCCGCTAGCGTGGCATCAACAAATGTCTCTTGTTCCTGATCCCATGCAAGTGGTTTTCCGTCAGCATTACGATATATCAGGCCGTCACCCATTTCTTGCGGGTTATGCACTACCAATTGTGTGGCATTGGTATATTGAAGAACATAGTTGTAATCGAATAAATCATTTTTCAACAGGACATGCACCATAGATAATGCAAGCATCCCATCCGTCCCCGGTTTGATTGGAATCCATTCATCTGCAATTGCCTGGTAGCCCGTGCGTACAGGATTTATAGAAACAAACTTCGCACCGCGACGCTTTAATTTTTCCAGGCCAATTTTAATAGGATTCGATGAGTGATCCTCAGCCACACCCCACATTAAAAAGTATTTAGTGCGATCCCAGTCCGGATCTCCAAATTCCCAGAATGACTGACCCGTGGTGTACAAACCCGCCGCGGCCATATTTACCGAACAGAAACCGCCATGTGCTGCCCAGTTAATAGTCCCGAACTGCTGCGCCCAGAAACCTGTCAGCGCCTGCATCTGATCTCGCCCGGTAAAGAACGCTAATTTTTTTGGATCAGTTTCGCGAATTTTTGCTAAACGCTTGGTTAAATAATCCAGCGCAGTTTCCCAGCTGACCGGTTCAAAATCCCCTTCACCACGCTCACTGCCTTTCTTGCGCATCAGTGGTTGTGTCAATTTGCCAGGGGAATTCTGTTTCATAATGCCGGCGTTACCTTTGGCACACAGCACACCTTTATTAATAGGGTGGTTCTTGTTTCCCTGGATAAAACGGACTAGATTGTCCTCGACAGTGACCTTAATGCCACAACGACAGGCACACATGTAGCAAGTGGTGAATTTTTGCTCTTGTTTACTATGATCTTCAAACTGGGGTAGGTTTTCTGGCACCGGTATTCCTTTTCGGGTGTTTCTACTCATCAATGAGCAGTCTTTACAATCAAGAGATAGTCCTTACATCTATAAAAATACAAACATAAGTATTATTTAATATTCTTATACACTAACGCTTCATATTCAAGGTTTACCAATTAATCTTGCTAATGCCTGTATAGTTTCAATCATATTTAATTCCAATTGACTAAAATGTCATCAAAACTGGCAACGCAAATAGACTCAAATACCTGATTTACATATATTTATTGCACTATTCGCATTTTCCCAAGTCATAATGTAGTGTGATTGATAATTCAGCGGGAGAGTAACTCGATGGAAGCATATGAGGGCTTAATTCAGACCATCGCACTGACCATGGGCGTTGCCTGGGCCAGTGGTATTAATTTATATGCCACTTTAGTCGCATTAGGCGTGATGATGAATATGGGCTATGTTGATCTCCCGCCTGACTTGCAGGTCGTCGGTGACCCTCTGGTGATCACCGCAGCAGGTTTCATGTACATAGTAGAATTCTTCGCCGATAAAGTCCCAGGCATAGATACCGGCTGGGATACATTACATACTCTGGTACGTATCCCGGCAGGCGCACTACTGGCCGCGGGCGCAGTGGGCGAGATCGGTGCCGGGGCTGAAATAGCTGCAGCACTGGTCGGTGGCACCCTTGCTGCTGGCACGCATTTCACGAAAGCGGGCACGCGTGTACTCATTAACACCTCTCCTGAACCATTCTCCAACTGGACGGCTTCAATTACAGAAGATATCGCCGTTTTTGCAGGCTTATGGGCAGCACTTCAGCACCCTGTATTTTTCCTGATCTTGCTTGCCATCTTCATATTGCTGGTGATCTGGTTACTACCAAAATTATTTCGGGCAATTAGGAAAGTCATTCACTTCTTCGTCAATTTCTTTTCAGGTAAAAAAGAACCTGAACCAGTGACTGGATTTGAGTCAGCTTTGGACGTCAGTGAACCTCCTACGTTACCTAAGGAATAATTTCCTACACGTCTCGCTTATCTACAATTGGGTGGCTAACACTACTCACAACTACTTGTTCTAAAAAACCTAATGCATATGTAAACTATCAGGCCTTTTAGCATTAGGCAGTCAAGGATTATCAATATGTCAAACTGGATCGACGCGGAAGTTATTGAAAATATTCACTGGACGGACACACTTTATTCACTGAAAGTGAAAGGTGACATTGGAGACTACGAAGCAGGTCAGTTCGGACGCCTTGGCCTTATGATAGATGACCAGATTGTTGGACGACCTTATTCTTTTGTCAGCGCACCACATGAAGATTTCTATGAGTTTTATTCTATCGATATAGAGAAGGGCATTCTGTCTCCATTGTTGGCAAAACTAAAAGCCGGGGACCATATTTACCTGGGCAAGAAAGCCAACGGTTTTTTGGTACTCAATGAAATACCAGACAGCGATGATCTATGGATGATTTCAACCGGAACCGGTATTGGTCCATTTCTTTCAATCTTGAAAACTGAAACACCGTGGAATCGTTTTAAAAAATGTGTATTGGTACATGCTGTACGCACTGCCTCTGAATTAACCTATCAGGACCTGATCAACAGCATTAAACAGCAGCATCCGGATCAATTCGAATACGTCCCTTTTGTTAGTCGAGAGAAAACCGATTTCGCTCTGCCCGGACGTATCCCCAAAGCATTAAAAAAAGGCACTTTAGAAGACCGTGTTAATCTAAAAATCGAGAATGGCAAATCACAAATCATGCTGTGTGGTAATCCCGACATGGTTAAAGATGTTCGAGAGACTCTTGAGAAACGCGGACTGACCAAGAACCTGCGCAAAACGCCCGGTAGTATTAGTACTGAGAATTACTGGTAAGTGATTACGAGCATATTCAGAATTGCTGAATGTGTAAAAAAGAAACACGGATTCTGTGACTGATCGCAGTCAAGATCACAACCTTGCAATCTGTGACCTCCTATAAGCAAACACCCGCCACTCCTGTGTCTTAGCAATCGATTGTGGACGCTATACAGCAGTCTTGTTTTAAACTTAATAATATTAGTTAGTGAATCGAGAATGGCGTAATAACACGTCAATCACGGAAATTATCATACAAACGTCATGTCACATACGAACAAAAACCATTAATATATAACTACTGTCACTCCAACATATCTAAATGTTCCGATATTCGACTATATTATTACTGACAACATCACTGATATTTTTTACAACAACATGTGCTGATACCAGGAATACCTATCACTCTGAACATCATGATTTCAGTCTTACTACTGTAACGGAAGGTCTGGAACATCCCTGGGGACTGGCTTTTCTTCCCGATGGCAATTTTCTTGTTACCGAACGAGTAGGTCGTCTTAGATTGATAATAGACGGACAACTTGCTGCTAAAGCAGTCAGCGGCTTACCTGAAAATATTTATGTGAAAGGACAGGGCGGCTTACTGGATGTCGCTATCCATCCTGAATTTTCTGAAAACAATCTGGTATACATCTCATATGCCGGGCGTGGCGAAGGTGGTGCTGGCACCGAAGTGGCAAGAGGTCGTCTGATTAACAACAGGCTTGAAAATACTGAAACCATTTTTGTAGTTAAACCAAAGACTCGAGGTGCTCTTCATTATGGTTCAAGGTTAGTGTTTGCTGCTGATGGCACTTTATTTATTACCACTGGTGATCGCTATAAGTATTTGCATGAAGCCCAGCGACCGGATAATCACCTTGGAAGCATAATTCGAATCAATGATGATGGATCTATTCCGAATAACAATCCATTCGTGAATCACGCAAGTTATCAGGATGAAATTTATTCCTATGGTCATCGTAATCCTCAAGGATTGACAATGAGGCCTTCAAATCAAACTATTTGGTCTCACGAACATGGCCCGCGTGGTGGCGATGAAGTCAACATACTCAAACCCGGTGCCAACTATGGGTGGCCAGCGATTACTTATGGCATCGACTACAGCGGCGAGATTATTTCTGAGAAAACACATGCTCCAGGCATGGAACAGCCCGTTGTCTACTGGGACCCTTCAATTGCGCCGAGTGGCATGGCTTTTTATACAGGCACGCACTTTCCACAATGGAACGGAGATCTGTTTGTAGGCGCGCTGGTATTAAAACATTTGCGTCGTCTTAAAATGAACAAAAATGAAGTTGTCGAGCAGGAAGTATTGCTTGAAGGTATGGCAAGAATTCGTGATGTACGAAGCGGCCCTGATGGCTACATATATATTCTTACTGATGAAAAAAATGGGAAACTAATCAGGCTAGAGCCAACTAACAGATAATGGTGACTCATCATATAACTCATTGCGGGCGGCAGGATATCAAACCGTGGTTTGTTACCTAGTCTATATTAATGTGTGTTAATAATTCTCATCCCGGCCCTCCTTCCTTTAACATGCGAGGCCTTATCAGGGTTTTCTTCGTCCCGCATTCAGCCCCAACCGCTCTCCACTCATCAACAAAAAACTGAACACTGTACACAGCACAGGTTGGCAGATTAGAAAGCTGATCTCCGGTCAGAAAGTTACAAAGATCTGTTAAGCCCGGGTTATGCGCAATCAGCGCAATATGATTATCCTGTTCATTAAACTGCCCGATAAATGACACCAGGTGAATCACTGAAGACAAATATAATGACTGCTCATAATAAATGCGGCTTTGAGGAAGTTTCAGCGAGCAATTTAACTGTTGCAGTGTCAGCTTTGCCCGCTTTGCTGTGCTGCAATACACCCTGTCAAACTGCTGCTTGCTGGCTTGTAAATATTCGCCCATCAACTGCGCGTCTGCGTATCCGCGATCATTCAGTACTCTTTCAAAGTCCTTGTTATCTGTTGACCAGTCAGACTTTGCATGGCGAATGATACTAAGTTGTTTATTCATGTGTTTTACCACCCTTTGTTAATGCCATTCTCCAAGTTTGTTTATTGTAGACAAGGGCAGAACCTGTAAAATACCCCTTTCCAATAATACAATACAGGCCCGGATGATATGCGTACCGCTACATTAACCATTGCAAGCTTACTGACTTTATCCACAACAAATCTAGCCATGGCTGGTGATAGCGTGTCTATTGAACCAGGATTATGGGAGGTATCGACCACAATGACCTCTCCGCTGTTTCCGCAGCCTCGCATCCAGACCCAGCAAGAGTGCATGAAAGAATCCACAATAAGTCCGGAAACACTTGCCCCCAGCGAAGGTGGCGAATGCTCTATTCTGGAGACCAGTGTTAGCGGCAACACGCTTAGCTGGTCTATGCAATGCAATACTCAGGGTGGAGCAATGAAAGGCCACGGCTCTTTTGAATCCAAAGGTGATACCGGTTCTGGCAGCATGCAGATGAATATGGATATTGAAGGTCAGTCTTTCTCTATGAAGTTGGCATGGAAGGGCCACAGAGTAGGTTCTTGCTAAATCAGCAATCACTCAGTCAATAACCACAAATACATTTAGCGAAAGCATCACGCTATCGCCATATCTTTTTCTAATTAATATTAAGGAGTATCGTAAATATGTCAGATCGAATAGTCATGCGTGTAGGTGAATCACTGGTTGCAGGCGGACCTGCCGGAACTGCAGCTGAACCAGAAGTTATTATTGGCGAATTAGACGGCCCGGTGGGAACGGCTTTTTCCACTTTATTAGGCGATCAGGTTAAAGGGCATACTCGTGTTCTCGCAATTCTTAATACTGACATTCAGGTCCGTCCTGCTACACTGATGGTCAGCAAGGTAACAGTTAAAGATGATCGTTACACAAATATTCTAATGGGCACTGTTCAGGCTGCTATTGCAAATGGTGTGCTGGATGCGGTTCGAAATGGTGACATCCCTAAAGAAAAAGCCAATGATCTCGGTATTATTGTTTCTGTTTGGCTAAACCCAATGGTAGCGACTGCTGATGATCTGGACCATAAAATTCTGTTTGATATTCACCGTAAAGCCATGGCCGGTGCAATCCATAAAGCAATGAACAATGAGCCTGATATTGACTGGCTGTTAGAAAATCAGGAAAAAATCACTCATAAATATTATCAAATGGGATTAGACGGTAAAATCTAACCTGTTCTGCATACCATGCAGAGGCAATAAAACTGTCTCTGCATGGATCTCACAATAAGCCCAGACAATCTTGTTTCAGTTTTCACAAATAAAAATAACATTCGATAATTTATTTATCGCTCTGGGTTTTACTTTACTGCTTGTCAGCTGTAACTCTAAACAAACGGGGCCACAAATTAGTGGTCAGACAATGGGGACAAGTTATAGCGTTCAATGGGCAGATGCATCAACGCCTGTCCCTGCTTCAGGAATAAAAGACATCATTGAGCGGCGACTCGACCGAATTAACTCATTAATGTCGACATACCTGCCAAATTCAGAGTTAAGTAAATTTAATCAGTCACGACAAACAGGGTGGCATGCTGTTGATGGGGAACTGGCCCAGCTTGTCATGCTGGCACTATCTATTAGTCATCAGTCCGATGGAGCGTTTGATATTACTGTTGGCCCACTGGTTAACTTATGGGGCTTTGGCCCGGGCACAACGACGTTTTCATTCCCAACAGATACAGAAATTAACATTGCCAAACGCAGTATTGGTTATCAAAATCTTAATGCACGCCTGAGCCCTCCTGCATTGAATAAAAAAATTGCCGATTTATATGTTGACCTGTCTGCCATTGCTAAAGGATATGCGGTTGATGAGGTTGCCAGAATTCTTGATGACAATAATGTTCTCAATTACATGGTTGAAATCGGCGGAGAAGTTAAAGGCAGGGGTATCGCGCCTCATGGAAATCCTTGGCGCATTGGTATTGAGACACCGAACTTTGAACGGGGAGAAATTGAAAAAGTTATTTCGCTACTCAATATCGGTGTAGCAACATCAGGCGATTATAGAAACTTCATTGAACATGAAGGCAAACGTTTTTCTCACACGATAGATCCACGTAGTGGCTATCCTGTCAGTCATAACATGGGATCAGCGACTGTCCTTCACCGGTCTACCGCCGTTGCGGATGCATGGGCGACGGCATTTATGGTGCTAGGGCCAAGCAAAAGCTACCAATTTGCCACTAAGCATAATTTATCCGGAGTATTTATCACCCGGGAAGGAAACGAATATACTTCAACTGTGTTTGGCAAGATGCAGACATCCATTACGCAATAATACACGCATGAAATCGCCAGACTCCAAGTCGCGATGGACCAAACAACTTTGCTACACCCTCAGCTAAAAACCACTCCGCGGCTGGTGACGTTACCGAATTACCAATCACACCTGCACCACCAAATTTTCTGAATAAATACCAGTCCATCAGAATCATCAGAGTAAATCACAAGATTAATGTTAATACGGAAGTTGATGATCGTTTAATGGAATACATATCATATTAAATATGATTCACCCATTATTTATTACACGCACATAAAAAAACCGCCTGCGGATGCGAGCGGTTTTAAATTTTACTGCGTCTTGTATCCAGATCAGGTATTTATTTTTCTAAATCCAAGCAGTCCCAGTAATCCCATAAGCAACATTGGTAATGCTGCCGGAAGAGGAACCGGTGCCCCAAAACCCGCCACGTAAAATTCACGTCTGGTACCATCTGCAGCTATCCCGCTACCATCTGTACTGGCATAGATGAATTCAATACTGTCATTAATGATTTCACCCGCCAGGGCAGAAAAGATTGCTGTCAGTGCAAATGTTCCAAAATCTACCCCATCTATTTTTAACCCGAACTGAGCAGCACCCTCCGCTGGAGTGAATGCACTGGCATCATTAAAATGAAGGCCATTTCGAAAATAGATATTTCCCACATTAACTGACTCGCTAACTGTTAACAGAACAGATTCACCTACAGTGATATTATCATCATCGTTATCAGCACAACTTGCAGTCTGGCAAACTCCTAATCCACCGGGCCTGCCTTCAAATGGATCATCCAGCCATGCCACTCCATCCACAGTCGTACCGCCGACAGATGATGATGTGATTGATATGGATGGATTTGCCTGGCTCATGAAGCCAGCAGGTAACACACCTTCATCAGCATCCGATACCTGAAAATTAAACAGCACATCTACCGGCAGGTCTGAAGTGACGTCAGGTGTAACTATTGCCGCTTTTGCTGTGCCGACTAGTAGTCCCAGAACACTTAGCAATACAAGGATATTTTTCATTAGCTCACCCCTAACTTTTTGAATCTTTGTTATTTTATTATAGACACAATACTAACATGTCGAAGGTAAATCAGTGGCCTCACAAAATGACGCATAAAATATATCCAATTTTTTAATTTTACAATTACCAGCAGTGAGTTATTTAAATTCCCTAGAAATTTTCAAGAAACACCATTCATTGAAAATTTAAATCAATAATTTCAAAACACGGCTTTGTCTGAATATTGGGCGTGTACAATACTTTAGATCATCAACAAAGCATCGTCACGCATCGAGTGCTACTATGGATAATTGCAAAATTTATACTAAATTCGATTAGACTTTCATTTATGATGCATTTTTCTCATGGTTAATCTACCTACCGTCAAACAACTTCGTTATTTAATAGCACTGGAAAAATACCTACATTTTGGCAAAGCTGCGGAATCATGCTTTGTCACGCAATCAGCATTTAGCGTTGCGATTAAAGAACTTGAAAACATACTGAACACATCACTGGTTGACCGTACAAATAGAAGTGTCGTATTTACGTCAACTGGCACACTGGTAGCTCAGCAAGCTCGACTCGCCATTTTCGATCTTGAAGGAATAATCGATATTACCAGATCCAGCCAGAAGCCTCTTTGCGGTCCGCTAAAAATGGGCGTTATTCCAACCATTGCACCTTTCTTGCTACCACGCATACTGCCTGTACTTCGCAAGCAGTATCCAGCACTAGAACTGTATTTGAAAGAAGAGCAAACCAGTCGAATTCACCAGTTATTACTTGATGGCGAACTAGATATTTTACTGTTGGCGCTTCCGGTAGATCTAGTGAACACCGAATCTGTCAGTATTTTTAACGACCCTTTTAAACTTGCCTATCGAAAAAATACTGAACTGATTGACCCTGAAAATTTTTCTCCTAACAAGCTGAATAAAGAGTCGATATTATTACTGGAAGATGGGCACTGCTTGCGCGATCATGCAATGAGCGCATGCAGCCTGAGAAAAAAAGACAACATCAGCAAATTCTCGGCAAGCAGTCTGTATAGTTTAATTCAAATGGTAGACAGCGATCTCGGAATTACTTTTGTTCCAAAAATGGCAGTCGACAGTGGATTGCTAAAGAACACCAACGTCGTTACTGCTGAACTGAAAGAAAATTCCTATCGTGAAATTGGTTTAATGTGGAGAAAATCCAGTGTTCGCAAACAGGAATTCAGTTTACTAGCCGAAGTAATTCATAACTGCGTCATGCCTTGAGTCGACCATCATCCTCCAGGCGTTGATGACGCCGTCATGATTTACAGACTGCTATCCCTGACACCATCGTACAAATTTAAATAAATATAGTTAAAATAAAAAAAGCCCCGCAGGGTTTAGGCGGGGCTTATAGAGTTTAGTCAGCTCAGGGAGGCTGTTACTGACCACATCCTGATAATTGCAAATCTTGTACCAATACTGTTCGACTTATATATCAGCAAGTTATATTCATCAGGCTTTATTAACTCCAACTTCCGCACTACCTTTGTGCTGCGTCTGCCTTATACAGGTGCGGCAATTAACGTATGTGATTCAGTTAATCACTCTCATTGTTTTCCACGGCCCTCTATAAAATCGCGCAAAGAACACCAGACAATACATAATCACATTCAGTGTAATAACAGACCACAGCACATATATGTTTGCCTGATAGTATTCAATGTACAGATAACAGGGCAATACCAGTAACAACACCGAAATAATAAAGCTCATTTTCATAATAAATCGTGTATCGCCTGCCCCTTCCAATGCACCCAGGAATACCAGAAACAGCGCATCGAACATTCCAAAGAATGCAATAAATTTCAGCAAAATGACAATCATTTCAACACTGCCTTCCATATCACCCAGTCCATTATTTAATGTGAATGGATAAATAAATGCATTTGGTATGGACAAATACAATACAGCCAGCACACCAAAGAAGGTTAACGCTATATGCACTGCTGACCACGTTGCTTTCTCGGCAAGATGAGGTTTATTTTCTCCCAACCTCTGCCCTACGACGACGGCAACACCGATCATTAATCCCACCATGGGCAGAAACGACAATGCATTGATATTGAATGCTATATTGCTTGCTGCAAGTTCACGTGTGCCCAATGTTCCAACAAACATCAGGAAAGCAGTAAACGCCGACACATCAATAAACAACCTCAAGCCATTAGGAAACCCAAAATACACCAGGCGATTAAATATTTTTTTATTAAATTTCCATGCCGATAATAGTTGAAAGCGATGTCTATATTTCCTCTGAAACATCAACATGAGCAGTACAATCGAGCCGGTTATCACCGCAATATTTGTGGCTATGGCTGCACCGCGAATCCCCATCTCGGAAAAACCTGATTTTCCAAATATAAACAGGTAATCCAGCAGGATATTAATTACCGTAATTAAAACGCTTACCCACATGACTGTCATTGTTTTACCCAGCCCTGAAAAGAAACTGGACAATGTATTATTCAACACAATAAAAACTGCGGAATACATCAATAATTTAAAATACTCTACTTCTAGCAGCTGCAGCGATACCGAATGATCAATAAAGACAAAAAACTCTTCTGCCAGCAGATACGCGGGTATAACAATCACAATTGACAAACCACTAAAGTAAATGCCTTGCCAGATCAATACACCAATTTTACTTTCTTCACCCGCACCAAAATACTGGGCAACAAATGTATTTACATAGGCTGCTGTACCGATAAACAGGCACATCATTGCAAAGCTTGCCATCCCGGCAGGCATTGATGCAGCAATCGCATCTGACGAATACCAGGATAAAAACATACGATCAACAAACAGCAGCACACTCCACGCACCCGTACTAAGAATAAGCGGCACTGCGATCACCAGTACTTCACGATAGCCGCCTTCTTCAGACCAGCGCGTTTTAAATACATTTATCATATTGGAGATATTTACTGTCCTGCCAGCATACAAAAATCATAAGTGTTTGTTATTGCCAGCTTCATTGGCCAAGGTTGTATACGCTTCCGAATATCAGGATGCGTCAACAGACAAGAAAAAGAATTTTTATCATGTTACGCCGTATCACGCAGGCCTCAATACTGTCGCTTTCAGGCAGAGAATTTATTTACTAGCACACTGCAGGTTTGTATTCATTTTCACCAAACCTTGACAACTTTCACGCGCATTAACCTCCCGAATAAACTGGCAGGATCATCTATTTGTCATTTGCGCTCGGTTATACGATTTGAAATTTTTCCAATGTTTTCAACTTCGCATTCCACCACATCACCTGGCATAAGAAACTCTGGCGGTGTTCTGGCATAACCGACACCACTCGGTGTTCCTGTTGCAATAATATCACCTGCTTCCAGTTCCATACCTTGCGACAACACAGAGATTACATTCGCAATCGAAAAAATCTGATGCCTGGTATTTGAGTCCTGCTTTAAATTTCCATTCACCCAGCTACGCAGCTGTAGATTATGCGGGTCTTTTATATCATCAGCAGTCACAATAACTGGCCCCATAGGGCAACATCCACGATAGCTTTTTCCTATATAAAATTGCTTGTGCCACTTTTGCCTGTCGCGTGCAGTTACGTCATTAATGACTGTATATCCAAATACATGCTGCATAGCATCCTGCTCACTGATGCCAAATCCGGTTTTTCCTATTATGACCCCAAGCTCAGCCTCCCAATCCATTTTTGCCGACACGCGGGTATTGATCTCAATATCGTTATAAGGACCATTCATACTATTTGCGGCCTTGGTAAATACAATTGGCGATCTTGGCAGTTTTATCTCCTCCTGTTTGGCAGTAGACGTTTCCGACACATGGTCGACATAATTCAGGCCAAGACAGATGACATTTTGCCTCGGCCTTGGAATTGGCGAGCATAATGTTACCTCGTTACGTGATACACAATGAGCGTTATCAGCATCCTCGCAAAGACGTGCCAGTTTTTCCCAGGCCTGATTTCCTGCATCGAGCAACGAAAGCATTGAATCGATAGACGGGTCCCAGTCGGGATGCCTGGTGGGTAGAAATATTCGCTCACCCTGCTCAACACCCAGCCACACCTTATTTATATACTCACAACTGACTAAACGCATAACTTCCCTTATTTATACTTCAATAGTTATTAATACAGTCTATTTACAGACATATTTTGCACAAATAGTAAACACATGATGTAAGCTTAAGCCTATTCAACAGGTCTATTCCAGGGTAAATACAATCAAAATCTTACCGTGAAAAGAATTATAATATTTTTAGTCATTATTGCCTCGATTATTTTTGCGGCGGTAATTTTTGATGTGAGTAATTACCTGACATTTACAGAGTTAAAGGAACGTCAGGCTGAGTTACAATCACTGGTCAGTAACAATGCCTTTACTGCTGCTGCGTTATTCTTCTTTGTTTACGTAATAGCTACCAGTATCTCTATCCCTGGCGCTTTTGTATTCACTCTTGCCGGCGGTGCATTATTTGGTTTTATTCAAGGCGTAATTCTAGTCTCATTTGCTTCCACCATTGGCGCCTTATTTGCCTATCTGGTTGCGCGTTATTTTTTACATGACTTTGTGCAAAACAAATTCTCTGACCGTCTCAAATTGATCAACAGAAAAGTTGACAAAGAAGGGGCTTTTTATTTGTTATTTCTGCGTCTGGTCCCTGTGTTTCCTTTTTTCCTGGTCAACCTTGTGATGGCACTTACCACCATACGTGCATTTACTTTTTATTGGGTAAGTCAATTAGGCATGTTACCGGCAACACTAATATATGTGAACGCAGGCACTCAAATTGCAAAAATCTCTTCGCCCGGTGATATCACTTCACCCTCAGTCATTTTTGCTCTCGTACTACTCGGTATTTTACCGTTTATCACGAAAGGTATTATGTCAGCTTTGAAAGTCAGACGCATTTACAAAAATTTTAGCAAACCCGATTCATTTGATTACAACACTGTGGTTCTTGGTGGCGGTTCTGCTGGCCTTGTTGCAGCCTATACAACCAGCACGCTGCAGGGGAAAGTTGCTCTTGTTGAAAAACAGCAAATGGGTGGAGATTGTCTAAATACAGGATGCGTTCCTTCCAAATCGATTTTACGTAGCGCTAAATTTATTGCTGATATTAAAAATTTTGCTTCATATGGTCTAAGTAGTGCCAATTATGAACTGGAATTCAAAAACATCATGACAAGAGTTCATGACAAGATAGCTACGATTGAACCAAAAGATTCTGTTACTCGTTACACTGAGTTAGGTGTGCACTGCGAACAGGGTAACGCCGTTGTCGTCTCACCCTGGCAGGTAAAAGTTAATGACAGAATCTTAAGCACTAAAAACATTATCATCGCTACGGGGGCAACTCCTGCTGTGCCCGGTATCACTGGTCTTGATAAAATCCCTTATTTTACTACCGACACTATCTGGTCACTGACAGAGCTGCCTGAAGAGTTACTCATTATTGGCGCTGGTCCTATAGGTTGTGAGCTGGGGCAGGCATTTGCCAGACTTGGATCTCAAGTCACGATTGTTAATAATCAGGCCTCTATTTTACCGAATGAAGATGATGAAGCGGCGAAATTAGTTGCGACATCATTGGCAAGAGACAATATCACCCTGTTAAACAACTTCATTTCTGACAAATTTATAAATGACTTCGATCATTATTCTTTAATTGGGTCACATAATGATAAAGCTGCAACTATTTGTTTCTCGCACTTGCTAATCGCTACCGGCAGAAAACCCAGTACAGATGGATTGGCTAAACTCAATCTGGAGACAGATGATCACGGCCGCATCATCACAAACGATACACTACAAACAATGTATCCAAATGTTTATGCTTGCGGAGACGTTACAAGCTCCATGCAATATACACACGCTGCTTCTCATCAGGCCTGGTATGCAGCATTTAATGCGCTGTTTCATCCAGTAAAGAAATTCAAATGTACCCTGGAGAACATCCCGCGCGCTGTATTCACTGACCCTGAAATTACCAGTTTAGGCTACGGTGAAAAACAATTAACAGAAAAAAACATTGACTATAAGGTCACCACTTTCCCGATGGAGGATATAGATCGCGCAATTACCGATAATGCGACAACAGGATTCATAAAAGTCTTCACTCCTGCAAATAACGACAGAATATTAGGTGTGTGCATTGTTGGCGAACATGCCAGCGAACTGATTGCAGAATTTGTACTCGCGAAAACCAATGGATTAGGTTTGAATAAAATATTGAAAACCGTACACATCTATCCTACCCGAAGTGAAATTAATCGCATGGTCGCAGGCAAATGGCGACGCACCAGATTAACAACACGCACAATTAATATATTAAAAAAATTCCAGTCATGGAGACTAGGCTAACCCTATGCGTGATACGAAACATTTGTTATTCCCAGGCAATTTTCCTGCGATAAAGCGGAATCAACTAACCACATTGCAAGTTAATCTAGGTTACAGGTGCAATCAGTCATGCAGTCATTGTCACGTAAATGCCGGACCAAATCGAACTGAAATGATGGATGACACTACATTGGATCTGGTGATCAGATACATCTCGGAGCACAATGTAACACTGCTTGATGTCACAGGCGGCGCACCAGAACTCCACCCCCGATTTAAAGAGCTGGTGCTCGCCGCAGGAAAAGCAAATGTCACTGTGCGTGACCGCTGTAATTTAACAATATTGTTTGAACCACAACAGGAAAACCTGGCACAATTTCTTGCCGACAATCATGTTGAAATAGTTGCATCACTTCCCTGCTACACTGAAGAAAATGTCAACAAGCAACGCGGCAAAGGCGTGTTTTCTCTCAGCATTAAAGCCTTACAACAGTTAAATGCTCTTGGCTATGCTCAGGAGAACTCACTCAATCTGCATCTTGTCTTTAACCCAAGCGGACCGGTGTTACCACCCTCGCAGCATGAATTGGAAAAGCAATACAAGGAACGACTGCTAGAAGATTATAATGTACGGTTTAATGACTTATTTGTGATCACCAATATGCCTATCCAGCGTTTTGGCAGCAGTCTTCTTTCTACTGGTCACTTTGAAAGCTATATGAATACATTACGCACCCATCATCAGGCAGATAACCTGGCAACTGTCATGTGTAAAGATACTGTCAGCATTGACTGGCAGGGCAACGTTTATGATTGCGACTTTAACCAGATGCTGGAAGAACCATTATATTCAACACAAAACCGCCCGTTACATATACGCGATTTATTTACTCTCACACTGAATGGCCAACCCATCAAAACGGGCAATCACTGTTACGGCTGTACTGCCGGACAGGGGAGTAGTTGTTCTGGCGCTCTCACCTAGTGCTTGTTTTCTGAATTAATCTTCCACATATAGCACTTGAACAGTGTATGTACCTTGTCATCATAAGGTACAATCACTGATGCTTATGAACAAGTTAATTCAACACGCCTGGATTGCATTCATCCTGCTAAATAGCATTAGTATTAGTTTTGCAGCAGGTCCACCAACCAGAACCAAGCCCGTTGTGATTGATATAGCACAGCTACGCGAGCTGGCTCCATCAGCTGAATACCCAGGGACTGTTATCAGTAAAGATGACGCCCGCATTTCGTCAGAAGTTGAAGGTCGCCTGACCTGGGTAGCAGATGTCGGCACCATTGTTAAGCAGGGTGACATTGTTGCAAAACTGGATGATACTTTTTTGCAGCAGCAACGTGCAGAAGAACTGGCTATCATTCAAAGTGAGCAGGCCAAGCTTAATTTGCATGAGAAAGAGGTTAAACGCTTCCAGCGACTGATAAAGCAGAATAGTGTTGCTCAAACTGAACTAGATCAGTCTGTTTCTGACCGCACAGTTGCCAGAAGCAATATCATTGCTGCGCGAGCGCGGCTTGCACAAATAGAAGAGCGTATTTCACGATCTCACTTGCGCGCACCTTTTGCAGGTGTCATCAGCGAACGTTTTACCCAAACCGGCGAATGGACTCAAAATGGTAATCCTTTAGTTCGCCTGATCGATTTCAGCAACACTGAAATACAGGTACGAGTACCGCAAAACATTTATTCTCTAGTGTCACTGAGCAGTGAAATGAGGGTACACAATGGCGAGCAGACAATTATGGCTAGGGTCCAGACGATTGTCCCTGTGAGTACTACCACATCACGATTATTTGAATTACGTTTAATTCCCGAACAACAGTTATCACCTGGAACACTAGTTCGTATTTCAGTTCCAATTGCTAAAGCACGCGAGGTAATCTCTATCCACAGAGATGCATTAGTGCTTAGGAAAGGAAGTACTAGTGTATTTCGCATTAATGATGAAAACATAGCCGAACAGGTCAGCGTAGATATCGGCATTGGCGACGGTGAATACATCGAGTTAATCGGCGACATCAATCCAGCCGACCGTATTGTCACCAGAGGTGGAGAACGTTTGCGCCCGGGTGAGACTGTCACGATATCCAATGAGCCCAACTAAACTTGTTTTAGGTAATCCTACTGCAGGCCTTGTCACTGCATTACTCATCGTATTGTTCGGTTTCCTGGCTTTACGCGCCTTACCTGTACAGCTGACACCTGAAGTGGAACGACCCGAAATCACTATTACAACTGCCTGGCGTGGCTCTGCGCCAGAAGAAGTAGAGGCAGAGATAATAGAACCTCAGGAAGATCAGTTACGCGGTTTACCTGGCATGACAGAGTTACTATCTGAGGCAAAGCAGGGTGAGGGCAAGATCACCATCTCCTTTGATGTTGATTTTAGTCTCGAGCGTGGGTTAATTGAAGTCATAAACCGCCTTAATCGGGTTCCTCAATACCCAATAGATGCTGATGAGCCCATACTCAGTACAGCGGGAGGTCGCAGTCGTCCCATTGCATGGTTCATTATAAAACCAGACAAAGACAATCAAATAAATATAGAAGAATACCGCGACTATATTGAAGAAGTCGTTCAGTCACGTTTTGAACGCATTTCTGGTGTTGCCTTATCTGAAGTTCGTGGCGGTAACGAACGCGAAGTCCGTATAACAGTCGACCCATACAAAGCAGCCGGCGTTGGTATCGATATCATTAATGCGGCTGGCATTATTGGTAATAATGAAGATGTTTCTGGCGGAACAGTAGATGTTGGTAAACGCAGATACATCATTCGTTACACAGGCGCACTTGATCCAGATGACTTGCAAACTCTGGTACTGGAATGGCGTGATGGCCAGCCTGTATATCTGCGCGACATCGCTACTGTTACTGTTCAGCCAGCTGACCGTGATAACTTCGTAATCACTCGTGGTGAACCAGCCATTGCCGTAAATGCTTATCGTGAGGCCGGTGTTAATGTATTAGATGTTATGTCTGATTTACAAAATGCCATGCAAGAACTAGAAGAAGGTCCGTTAAAACGTTCCAGCTTAAGTATTGAGCAGGTCTATGATGAAACAGTTTATATTCACAGCGCAATACAGTTACTGCGTAGCAATCTTGGCTTAGGCATTCTTTTAGCCGTATTAATTTTATGGTGGTTTTTGCGTCGCCTGCGCGCCACCATGGTGGTCACTATTACCATCCCTTTATGTTTATGTGTCGCCTTTGTTGTTATTCTTGCGGCGGGCAAGTCAATCAATGTTATCTCTCTCGCTGCGTTAGCCTTTGCAGTCGGCATGGTAATGGATGCAGCCATTATCGTGCTTGAAAATATTGTGCGACTGAAAGAAAAAGGTGAATCCAGTTTCAATGCTGCACTTAAAGGAACAACGCAGGTATGG
The DNA here is from genome assembly GCA_963976865.1 of uncultured Gammaproteobacteria bacterium. Taxonomy (GTDB): domain Bacteria; phylum Pseudomonadota; class Gammaproteobacteria; order UBA4575; family UBA4575; genus UBA1858. The sequence continues at coordinate 357,581 of CAXBLY010000001.1, forward strand.
CCTGCGCTACTCGCCTCCACCGCAACTACTGTCGCGATTTTCCTGCCAGTCCTATTTTTAAAGGATCAAAGTGGCCAACTGTTTGCTGATTTATCCATCGCCATCACCGCAGCTATCATTGCTTCGCTATTTGTTGCCACTGTACTAATTCCAGTCGCCAGCATGGTTTGGCTTAATAAAACTGCATTTATAGATAAACATAGTCGCTCATGGGATGTAATAAGCAACAGGATATCCGAACTTACACGGTCAACTGTTTCCCGGTTCACTATAGTTGCATTATTAATCACAGTGCCTGTTGCCAGTTCAATACTGTTTTTCCCTGATCGTGATTACCTGCCGACCGGCAATCGCAATCTCGTATTTGGCTTTGTGTTACCACCACCAGGAGTGAACATTACACATATTAAAGACGAGATGGGCGATGTGATTGCAGACCGCATTACTCCCTATTTAACCGGCGAAAAGCAACCCAGAATCAAACATTATTTCTTTGTTGCCAGCGCAGGCTCAATTTTTATTGGCGGTCGTGCTGAAGACCCAAAGAAGGTTGATGAGCTTGTAGGTATTCTCAACCAGGTCGTCAGTGGATTCCCTGACACATTTGCAATTGTGACAAAAGCGTCTTTATTCTCAGGCTTTGGCGCAAACCGGGAGATAGAAGTTAATGTCCAGGGCAGAAATATCGACGCACTGATTGATTCAGCCCTGGCTGGCTTCATCACTATTCCACAAAAAATTCCCGGCGCAAGAGTTCGGCCACGACCAGGGCTAGAGCTGGCAGAGCCTGAGTTACAGCTTGTACCGCGTGACGATCGCCTGCGCGAAGTTGGCTGGAATCGTGAAGCACTTGCCCAGGTATCAAGAATATTAGGTGATGGCATGCAAGTCGGTGAATATTTCGATGGTGATGAACGCCTGGATATTCTGGTTCGTGTTCCTACCTGGGAAACGCCAGAACAACTTACAGCCATCCCTCTGCACACACCTGATGCTGGTGTTGTTCCATTCGGCGAACTTGTAGATGTGATTAGAACAGCAGGACCAAACACTATTCGTCGATTAGACCGACGGCGCACTATTACACTAGAAGTAACACCACCAGACAACATGCCGCTAGAACAGGTACTAACAATTATTCAATCTGAAGTTGCACCTGTTATGGAACCCTTGTTACCAGATGATGGCGTGATTCACTATGGTGGCTCGGCTGACAATTTAAAAGTAGCCATTAACAATTTAAGTAGCAGCTTCATTGTTGCACTGATTATTTTGCTGTTATTAATGGCTGCATTGTTCAGGTCATTCTTCGACAGTCTTCTAGTTATGCTTGCTCTGCCACTGGCTACAATCGGCGGTGTGATTTCACTTAAGATACTCGGATTACCCGCAGATCTGCTCACACTTATTGGTTTTATTATCTTACTTGGCCTGGTAGTCAACAATGCAATTTTACTTGTTTACCAGGCACGCAGTTTAGAGCGCGAAGGTCATGTTCGCACAGCAGCAATTAAAAATGCTGTACGCACTCGCATAAGACCGATTCTTATGAGCACTTCGACCACTGTGTTTGGCATGCTGCCATTAGTAATATTCGCAGGTGCCGGCACTGAACTTTATCAGGGACTGGCGGCAGTCATTGTTGGCGGGATGATAGTCAGCACATTCTTTACATTAGTACTGATACCAAGTTTGTTGCAGTTCAATCTGAAAAATAAAGCTGAATAACGCTTACGCTTTACAAAGCTGGAAAACATTTACAGCGATGCGAGTACATGAATCACAGCATGCATCGTTAAACATTCAAACCTGATTAAATATCACAAGCAATCAATTGACTGCTTGTGAATCATTTTTTCTGATATGCGCTTTAGTAGTTAACTGCGCGTGGAAGTGCTTTCGCCTGTTGCACCCACTCCTCTACTTGTGAAGCAGAAGGGACCTGACGCACTAATTTTTTCTCTTCGTTAACACTAACCATCTTTTCGTGCAGGTTCGCTGCATTTCGTTGTGCCAATTCAGGCACTGTGTCCACACCTGCACATTCCAGCAAATCTGCATACTGAGTACTCACGCCCTTAATTCGCGCAAGATCTGCGCGGTTAACCCAGTTTAATACCAGTTTTTCACTAATATCACATTTAGTTGCGATGTCCTTTCGACCTTTCTTTTCAGCGCCAGCTTCCAGTAGCTTTTCAACAGAAGCAATTCCGCCTTCCTGTAATTTTTTTGAGTAGACTTCACCGATACCTTCAATTTCTGCTAACTTTGTCATGTAGATCCCTCATTTAATTGGATTTATCTAGTTGGGTGGAAATGAGTCATTCATATTAGTCGCAATTTGTGACAGACAAATCACGTGATCTGTTCACTTTATTTTTTTACTGTTTTCCAGTCAACGATTAATTGTCATTTACCAGCATTTCACGCAAATGATCGAAACGTCTTTTTGCATCATCATCTACACGTGGATAGTGCATATTTAAAGACTCCATGGTTTCAGCAATAATTTTTGCTACGGTATATCGCATGTAAGGTTTGTTATCTGCGGGAATTGAATACCAGGGCGCCCACGATCGCGATGTTTCACTTAGTGCATCTTCATAAGCCTTCATGTAGTCATCCCAGTGACCTCGTTCTTTAATATCGGCCTCAGAGAATTTCCAGTTTTTCTCTGGCTCATCAATACGGCTTAAAAAACGATTACACTGTTCCTGCTTGGAAACATTCAACCAGAATTTTAATATCACTGTGCCGTTACGTGCCAGGTGTTGTTCAAAATCACGAATAGATTCATAACGCTGAGGCCAGATTTCTTTTTCATCTGGTTTGTCAGGTAGTTTCTGAAAATTTAGAATCTCCGGGTGCACACGGACAACCAACACTTCTTCATAATAGCTGCGATTAAATACACCAATACGACCTCGTTCAGGAAGGCGTGTCGTTGTTCGCCACAAATAGTCGTGATCCAATTCATTGGCCGATGGCTTCTTGAATGAAAACACCTGGCACCCCGCCGGATTAACACCTGTCAGTGCATGCCGGATAGTGCTGTCTTTTCCTGCCGCATCCATTGCCTGGAATACCAGCAACATTGAATGGCTATCATGCGCGTACATAATGCGTTGCAGGTCATGGATTATCCGGGTCTGCTTTTTCAGCTTCTTTTTAAATTCTTTATCGTCAAGCTGCTTCTCATCGATGCTTGTTATAGCATCTTTATATTTAAAGGAGCCGTCAAACGGTACCAGGTACGGGTGATCAATTGCTTTAAACATTTATTTCACCCTAACTGTTGGATTACCTTTGGCAAGCCAGCCGACAATACCCCCAGTCACATTGTAAACATTTTGATAACCATGTTCCTTGACCAGATAAGTCCCTACTGTTTTACTGCGGTTACCGGTCCGGCAAATGATGGCAACGGGACTTTCAGGTTTAATATGCATAGATGCTTGTTGCATCCATTGTTGTGGGTGTGCTTTTCGCCTTTCATCAAAAAACATAATCGGAATACTGCCTTCCACAATACCTGTCTGCTTCCATTCGCCAGGTGTTCTGACATCAATTACCGTGACACCTGATTTCATCAGCGCTTCAAGCCCTTTTGCATCTACTTCTGCAATCTCTGCAGAACAGGCTGACTGTGAAAACAGCAGACCCAATATAATCAGCCAGTTTTTCATCCTCATCATTATATAATCCTTGTGTTTATATTATATTTTCAAACTATCAACATTTCTTTTCCAGATATGTGCGCAGTCTGTTCTTTTTTTCCTCGACAATACTCTCATCGATATAATTTCGTTCGCCATTTTCATCCAAATCATAATATAAAATGCCTCCCTGATTCATATCACTTAACTCTGCCCTGACAGAATTACACCTGGAAGCTAATTGCGCTTTCTCCTGCTTTGCCTGCAAACGTTTTTCTTTGCGTTCCAGTCTTTCTGATTGCAGGTAGTCAGAGTACTTCTTCTGTCTTTCCTGCAAGCTGGTTTTGTCTTCCTGACTGCTATTTATATTATTATTTACTTTATTTAACTTTACCTTCTGCGCATCCTTATAAGGAGGTATCTGGGTGTATTGTGCTCGTCCATTTTCATCGATTACCTTATATACATCTGTGGCATGCAGGTTAATCGCGTATGCGATACTTGCAATCAAAACCAGTTTTGCAGCTGCATTAGTCACGACAAATGGATACCTTCATTTTGCAAAATAGTCTTGTAAAAAACTTTCAAAATTCATGTCATCACTCTCTTCCAGCTTCTTTTGTTCATGCAAACTTGTCTCCACCGCTTTTGAAATATCATTAGATGTTTGCGGGCATTTTTTGTTTTGAGAATAAAACTCACAGTATTGCTTCCCGAGACTTTCTATATACTGATAATACGACATGCCATTATCACGCATTGCACTGAGTATTTTTGCCGAGAATGTTTCTTCAACTGATTCTACACCAGGACCAAACTGTTTAATCGACTGAACAAACAGATTATCATCGCCGTTGCCATCCATGCATTGCGCTATCTTCATCAACCCTGAAAATATTTCCTTGCACCAGTCTTGCAGCAAAACACTTTCACCTTTGTTACGCAGATAAAGATCTGGCTTGCGCCCGTTATGAGATACTTCATATGCATTGATATCAATTTCTTCCCTTTCATCTCGGTCGATCAGGCTGTCATCTCCCAACAGGCAATAGACAAACAATACCTGCATAAACCTTAGTTGCTCAAGACTCAGACCGAATGGTGAGAACGGATTCAAATCAAGCGAACGAATCTCGACGTATTGCACCCCACGCTCCATCAGCGCCTGGGTTGGCTTCTCATTACGTCGCGCGACTTGTTTGGGCCTCACTGTACTGTAGTATTCATTTTCGATTTGTAGAATATTGGCATTCAATTGCCGATACTCGCCATTCACTTTTACGCCTATTTCCTCATAGGGTGCATACGGTGTTTTTATTGCTCGTGACAAACACATTACGTAGTCGGGCAAGTTATCGTAGCAGGCTTTAATGCCAATCTCATTTTCACGGTGATTAGTGTATCCAATATCCCCCAGACGCAATGATGTTGCATACTGCGCATAAAGCGTATTGTCGTCCCAGCGTTGTAAATCTTTTACTCCCTGATGACTAAAGCTCTTGTCAACAGCAGGTGACGCACCAAACAGATAGGGGACCAGCCAGCCAACACGTTGCAGATTGCGAATCAGTTTAAAGTACTGTTGATTAACAAATTCCTGCAGGCTACTTTTGTCCTGGAGTGTGTCTTGCCAGACCGGCCAAAAATCTTCCGGCATTGATAAATTTACATGAATACCGGAAATCACCTGCATCACTTTACCGTAACGATAGCCCAAACCCCGCCTATACACATTTTTCATCAGCCCCAGATTACTTGTGCCGTATTCAGCAATGCGAATACTCTGCTCACCATTAAGAATACATGGCATACTTGCTGGCCATAAACATTCCTTTCCTATATTGGGGTATACGAACTGATGTATTTGTCCGAGAAATTTTATTGCGTGCTCTGCCGTATCCAGCGGAGGAGTGACAAATTCCAGTAAAGCTTCGGAATAATCTGTCGTGATATATGGATGCATCAAGGCAGATCCTAATGCAACTGGATGATCCGTGTTTGCTATAACCCCTTTTTTGTCAGTACGCAGAGATTCTTTTTCAATGCCAACCTTGCCAATACGAAGCTTTGATTCAATATTATTGTTAGCAATCAGGTTTAGGTTGTCTTCGATAAATTGATGCATTTCAGATTGGACTTTTACCTATCAAGCAGGTGATTAATTTATGATGGCTTTGCTACACTAAACCAATGTATAAGCTTAGATTATATCAAAGCGCACCCTATAGTTGCCCATATATTCCCACTAACACCGCTCACCACCATACGACTGAGCCTGGGGCAATGTTATCTCCTGATATTTACAGTGAGTTAATCAATATGGGATTCAGGCGCGCGGGAAACCGAATACACAGGCCTAACTGTCTCACCTGCAAACAATGTGTCTCTTTACGCATCCCCGTCAGTCACTTTTACACCAACCGTAGCCAGCGTCGCGTATATAACAAGAACAGCAACCTTAAATCAGATGTGGTTATTAATCCCGATTTCTCAGGCTACATTCCGCTTTACCAACACTATATTAGCCACAGACATCCAGAGTCTAAAGATATGCAGGATGCTATCAGCACATTTGAGGATTTTTTATTCAGCTCCTGGTCAAATACATTTTCGATTGAATTCCGCCTTCCCAGCCAGCAGCTGATTTGTGTTGCCATCTGTGACCCACTCACCCAGGGCTGGTCTGCTGTGTACACATTTTATGATGTTGAGTATTCACATCTTAGCCTTGGTACATTTTCTATTCTTAAACAAATCGAGTTATTAAAACATCGCCAACTCGATTATCTGTATTTAGGGTATTGGATTAATGATTGCGATAAAATGAACTACAAAACCCAATTCAGGCCCTGTGAAGGATTTACTGATGAACAATGGATGACAATGCATGACTAAGCAAAAAAGCCTCGGCACAGATTTTGTGAATTTGCCTGATACCAGCCACTTAAAAAGCATCTCTCTATCAGACATGAATTCTAGCGCATTCCTTCGTGTTGACAATATACCTGGCAAACAGGCATCCGTTAAAATTCTCTATGCCATTTCACAGGCAAACGATTTCAAAATCAGCAGCAAGCAAGCCAGCACAGGTATTACCTTGTTTGGTGATTACACCGAAGAAGAAATACAACAACCGGATTCACACCCCAACATTAGACTGTTATTAAACATTATTGAAAAAGACGAAGTATGGAAACTCGAAGCAGATTAATTTTAGAATGACTTACAAGCCAGCAGCGTCCATTTCCATATAATGAACCACACCAGTCCGGCATTCTCTTTTCTTCTTTAACTGTATTTCAGATCGCTGGATTCCCGCTTTTGCGGAAATGACATGGATTTTTATTAACCACTATTTTTCAACTTCATTTTTTTAGAAAAAAAATTTCAGCTAATACACGTTTTTCAAAAAATCCTTATTTCCTCATAACACTAATGATTACTACGCCATCTCCAATAACCTGGTATCCAGCGATTAAATGGCAGCCGTATATTCAACAGCGTTATTAATAATTCACTGCATTCCTGCCTGCAAGCTAATGACGAGGTGAGGAAATTAACAAGGTCTATCCCAGTCAAATGCAGGACCGGGATCAGTCTTGCGTCCAGGGGCAATATCACAATGACCAACAATATGCCCTTTGCGATTTAATTCAGGGTAGGTCATCTGCAAACACAAGGTCACGGCCTGCAACACACGATATTGTTCATCGGTATAGTCAATCTCATCTGTCCCTTCCAGCTCAATACCAATTGAAAAATCGTTGCAACGCTTCCTCCCCTCAAAACATGACTCGCCCGCATGCCACGCACGTTTATTAAACGGAACAAATTGAACCAGCTTTCCTGAACGCTCAATCAAAAGGTGGCTTGAGACTTCCATGCCTTTTATTTCCTTAAAATATGGGTGTATGTCAGGGTCGAGTTTATTTTGAAACAGGTCTTTGACATAACCACCACCGAACTCACCAGGTGGCAGACTAATGTTATGAATAACCAGTAAGGTTATTTCTGTATCTGGTGGCCGTTCATCGAAGTTTGGCGATTCTATAAATTTTGCGCCAGCGATACAATTGGTGGAAGGGTCTATACGCATATTGCCAATAATATTTTATGTGATTCAGCTTTTTTAAACTATATTGATACTCTTACCTTGTTGGTCATATACCCTATCATATACGCTTAAACGAGTTTCTTTCGCTCATAGATAATCATTCGCCGTCCTCATAACGCATATAATCATTTATCCTTGAATAAAATTGTATTCAATTTTTGTCACATTTATAAATTAAGTACTCTAATTAACCTGATATAGTATTATTTAAATGCCTTCTGAGCTACCAGTCCGCTTATAAAATCCTAGTTGACCCGGTAATCGTTATAATTATCTGGCAGCGAATCCAGATTCATTTCAACCATCATGCCAGCACCGATTGCAGAATAGCAATTGTCGTCTGATCTTTCTGGAGTACTTTTACGCATGCATAAATGCACTTGCCTGTTTGCCTCATCCAGTTTCTTTTAAATCAGGCTGGCTATCAGCATTTATAATTCAATGACTACACCCATAAAAAAAGCCCCGCTTAGCGGGGCTTTTTATTCAGCATGGACTCATGAATAAGGAGTTCTTCCTACATCATTCCGCCCATTCCTCCCATGCCGCCCATGTCTGGCGCGCCCATAGGAGCACCTTCTTCCTTTGGCAATTCAGCTACCATGGCTTGAGTTGTAATCATTAAGCCGGCAATTGAACCCGCATTTTGCAATGCAGTACGAGTCACTTTAGTTGGATCAAGAATACCCATCTCAATCATGTCACCATATTCACCTGACGCAGCGTTGTAACCAAAGTTACCTTCACCTTCATCAACTTTAGCGAGTACCACTGAAGCTTCATCACCTGCGTTAGATACGATTTGGCGTAGCGGCTCTTCCATTGCACGTCGTGCAATATTGACACCTGCAGTTTGATCGTCGTTGTCACCTGTTAAATTAAGCAATGCTTTACGTGCACGAATCAGTGCAACACCACCACCAGGAACAACGCCTTCTTCAACCGCTGCACGAGTTGCGTGCAATGCATCTTCTACACGTGCTTTCTTTTCTTTCATCTCAACTTCTGTTGCTGCACCGACTTTGATCACTGCAACACCGCCAGCTAATTTAGCCATACGTTCCTGAAGCTTTTCTTTATCGTAGTCTGAAGTTGCTTCTTCAATTTGTGCACGAATCTGATCTACTCGTGATTTAATTGCATCTGCTTTGCCTGCTCCATCAACAATAATAGTGTTTTCTTTAGAAATAGTGATACGTTTAGCAGTACCCAAATCATCTAGCGTCGCTTTTTCCAGAGATAAACCAACTTCTTCAGCGATAACAGTACCACCGGTGAGAATCGCAATATCTTCCAGCATTGCTTTACGACGGTCACCAAAACCTGGCGCCTTAACTGCAGCGACTTTCACGATACCGCGAATAGTGTTTACTACTAATGTCGCCAGTGCTTCGCCTTCAACGTCTTCTGCAATGATCATTAAAGGACGACCTGCTTTTGCAACGCCTTCAAGTAATGGAAGAAGATCACGAATGTTGGAAACTTTCTTGTCATGTAACAAGATGAACGGATCATCCATATCACATGTCATGTTGTCCTGGTTATTAACAAAATATGGAGAAAGGTAACCACGATCGAACTGCATACCTTCAACTACATCCAGCTCATTCTCTAGCGCATTACCTTCTTCAACTGTAATGACACCTTCTTTGCCGACCTTATCCATTGACTCTGCAATAATGTCACCAATCGATGAATCAGAGTTCGCAGAAATACTGCCAACCTGTGCAATTGATTTGTTATCAGAACAGGGTACTGAAGCCGTCTTCAATGCTTCTACAGCAGTCGTGACTGCCTTATCGATACCGCGCTTAAGATCCATTGGATTCATGCCAGCAGCAACTGCTTTCATACCTTCACGCACTATTGATTGCGCAAGAACGGTTGCTGTAGTTGTTCCGTCACCTGCAACATCAGATGTCTGTGAAGCAACTTCTTTCACCATCTGTGCGCCCATGTTTTCAAGCTTGTCTTCCAGCTCTATTTCTTTTGCCACAGATACACCATCTTTAGTCACCGTTGGCGCACCAAATGATTTATCCAAAACGACGTTGCGACCTTTCGGCCCCAAAGTTGCTTTTACTGCGTTAGCGAGGATGTTCACACCATTCACCATACGGGCTCTGGCTTCATCTCCAAATATAACTTCTTTTGCACTCATAACATTTACCTTCGATTAACTTGTATTTAATTCAAACAATTCTGATTTCGGAATCTGTCCAGTGTGTTTACACTAGCCTTCGATCACAGCCATGATGTCGTCTTCACGCATCACCAATAAGTCTTCGCTGTCTACTTTCACTTCAGTTCCAGAATATTTTCCGAACAGAACGGTATCACCCACTTTGACATCTAGCGCCTGCACTTTTCCGCTATCAGTTAATTTGCCGTTACCCACAGCAAGTACTTCACCTTTGATAGGCTTCTCAGTTGCAGAATCAGGAATTACGATGCCGCCCGGGCTGGTACGCTCTTCTTCCATTCGCTTAATCACTACACGGTCGTGTAAAGGTCTTAATTTCATGCCGTATTTCTCCTGACAATTAATAAATCTTAAAATTCTTTATAAATTCATAGGGTTGCTAATTTTGTTAGCACTCTAGTCGAATGAGTGCTAATAATACTGTTCGGTCTCGCATTGTCAAGACGCAAGTGGCTACTTGCTATCGTCCTCATCGCTTTTTTTAAACTCTCCCTCAATCACATCAGGATCATGTGGCCTGGGAGAGTGTCCTGTATGGAATCCATGCGTTTTTACTTTCATATTTTTGATTGCCCAGGCAATCATGGTTTTGCGTGTCAGTGGTATCAGGCACAGAAATCCAATGGCATCGGTAAGAAAGCCCGGCGTTAATAACAGTGCTCCACCCAAAATCAGTGCCACACCTTCCAGCATCGTTGTTGCCGGTAATTGACCTGTGGCCACTTCCTGTTGAAATTTGGCCATCGTGCTGAAACCTTGAGCTCGCAGCAGAGTCACACCTATCAGCGCAGTCACAATGACCAATACCACCGTGGGCAAGGCTCCAATCAGCCCACCCAGTTTTATAAAGAGATAGATTTCTATTAACGGGACACCAATAAACAAGGCTACACCAACCGGAAAGCCTCGCATCAGAGTTTGCTAGTTTTTATTACCATTACACCTATATAGTGGCGACAATATGAATTTACAATGGCTAAAAAAATATTTATCCAAAAATGTATGTCTACAATAAATAATCAGAAGATTCTGTTAGTGATGACCACTATTACTGACATCGATAAGGGAAAATCACTCGCTCGTCAGATAGTTGAAGAACAACTGGCTGCCTGTTGCAACATTGTACCTGGTATCACATCAATTTATTGCTGGAAAGGTGAACTGTGTGATGATCAGGAGTGTCTACTGGTAATGAAAACCACTGAAACCCGGTATACACAGTTAAGTAAGTTTATTATTCAGCAGCATCCTTACGAAACCCCGGAACTAATCGCCTTACCTGTTACAGAAAGTACACAAGAGTATCTATCATGGGTCATCAAACAAACCAGTTAATTTACCAGTCTATCTGGACGTCTCTATTAATCGTCTTTTTACTGACAGGCACATCAGGCCAGTTATTTGCTGCCGGCAATCCTTTTGGAAATAGTAGCGAAGATGAAGAGTTTTTGACCGTAGATGAGGCTTTCCAGTTAACCGCTACCAGTAAATCGGCTAACGAAATAAATTTATTCTGGAATGTGGCTGATGGTTATTACCTGTATAAAAAGCGTATCAGCGTCAGTAGTAATGACAGCAATGTCATCATAGGGGAGCTGAATTTACCTGCTGGCAAGAATCAGCATGATGAATTTTTTGGAGACGTTGAGATATACGAACATAGCCTTGATGTCACTGTTCCTGTTTCTGCTGCTTCCAGCACCGTTCAACTCATTGTTGGCTATCAGGGCTGTGCACATGCAGGCCTATGTTACCCCCCGGTTAAAAAAACGTTAACGGTCACACTGCCCGGTATTTCTGATGCAGCGATTGCCAGCCCGGCCGTCAGTGCCAGTGAAACCGTCCCGGCCAATGAACAGGATAGTATTCTTGAAGACCTTAAAAACGCCAATCCTGTCATCGCAATATTGCTCAGTCTTGGCTTTGGAATTCTGGTGGCATTCACCGCCTGCATGTATCCGATGATTCCCATCCTGACTTCACTGATCATGGGGCAGGGCGAAAAAATCACCACTTTCAGGGCATTCAGCCTATCGCTTAGCTATACCCAGGGCATCGCGATAACTTTTGGTGTTCTTGGTGCAGTCATGGCCGTCATTGGCGAAGCTTTAGGTATACAGGGCAGCCTGCAGACCCCCTGGATTTTAATTCCATCAGCACTGCTGTTTATTGGCCTGGCTTTATCCATGTTTGGATTTTATGAAATTCAGGTACCCAGCGCTCTTCAAAGCAAATTAAATGAAAAAAGTAACCAGCAAAAAGGCGGATCACTATTTGGCGTAGGCTTGATGGGTGTGCTTTCTGCACTAATTGTTGGCCCGTGTGGCGGGCCGGTTTTATTGGCAGTGCTCGCGTTTGCTGCCCAGTCACAAAACCCTCTCGCAGGATTCCTTTATTTATGGATTTTTGGCACGGGTATGGGCTTGCCTCTACTTATAATGGGCTCAGGTGGTGGAGCACTATTGCCTCGCGCCGGAACCTGGATGGACAAGGTCAAGGCAACGGGCGGAGTGATTATGATCGGCCTTGCAATCAGCTTCCTGGAACGCCTCAGCCCGACTTACATATCACCCGCTTTAATCATGCTGATGTGGGCAGCACTGCTGATTATCGTTGGTGTTTATCTGGGTGCATTGAAATCTCTGTCTGACGATTGCAGTGGATGGAGTAAATTGTGGAAAGGGCTCGGTCTGGTACTGTTAATTTACGGAGCCATGTACTTGGTCGGTCTTGCAGCAGGTGGTAAAGATACACTCAAACCACTCACAGGCATTATCAGCAGTGGGCACCAGACATCTGCTCAGCAACATAGCACCCATCAACGCATCAAAACTGTAGATGACCTAAACCGCGAACTCGCGGCTGCCAAGGCAGCAGGCAAACCTGTGATGCTGGATTTTTACGCCGACTGGTGCGCCTACTGCAAAGTGATGGAGAAAAAAGTATTCCCTGACCCTGCTGTTGTCGCAGCCATGGAAAATGTTGTGTTTTTACAAGCGGATATCACTGTTCAGGATGATGCTGATAAAGTCTTGGCTCGACATTTGGACATGTCTGCGCCACCCGTATTATACTTTTGGGATGCACAGGGCAATGAACTGCGAAGTAGCCGATTAACCGGCAGCGTCACTGCTGAGCAGCTAGCCAGACACCTCGACACGATATTTTAATGCTGGATTTACTCTCTGATGCCGGCCACACGCATCAACAACGCACTTAGTCAGCACATGTAAACCACAATCTGTTGCAAACCTCTGAAAATTTGCGGCTAAATTCGTCTATCTTGTTCTATATTAGACAGCTCGTAGTTTTTACGGCACAATGTTGCCAGATGAAAAAACACATTCAAATCAAGAATTTTTACAGTCGATGAGCAAAATTCTTCTTCTTAATGGCCCCAATCTAAATCTGCTGGGATCAAGAGAGCCAGAAGTGTATGGCCACGACACTCTAACTCAGGTGGTTGATAGTGCTTCTGCCCATGCAATCTCATTGGGTCACGAATTAGTGCATTTGCAATCAAATGCAGAACACGAGCTGATAAATCGATTGCATACCTCTAAACAGGACAGCATTGATTTCATTATTATCAATCCAGGCGCGTTGACTCATACCAGTATTGCACTCAGAGACGCATTTCTTGGTGTTGCAATTCCATTCATCGAAATACATATTTCAAACGTATTCGCACGTGAAGAATTTCGTCAGATATCATATTTATCAGATATCGCTGTAGGAATCATTTCTGGCATGGGCATTTATGGGTACCAACTTGCCATTAGTGCAGCACACAACCAGTTAACCAAATAAAAAGAACTAAGCACATGGATATACGAAAAGTAAAAAAACTAATCGAGTTGCTGGAAGAGTCCGGCATTGCCGAAATAGAAATTAAGGAAGGTGAGGAGTCAGTACGCATTAGCCGTACCAGCCCCAATGCAGCCATTGCACCGATGCAGTATGCTGCCCCGCCCGCACCGCTACCCGCGGCGGCACCAATGTCTGCAGAAAACGCCAGCAATGAATCCACTACAGTCAGTGGTCACCAGGTGACATCACCGATGGTCGGTACATTCTATGAAGCCTCTTCTCCTGGCGCTACGCCATTTACTGAAGTTGGCAAACAGGTGAAGGAAGGTGATGTACTTTGTATTATCGAGGCGATGAAAATGCTCAATCAAATTGAAAGCGATAAATCAGGCACTGTCAAAGCGGTGCTGGCTGAGAATGGACAACCCGTTGAATTTGGCCAGCCTCTTTTTGTTATTGAATAATTCAGCCGCCTAACTAATTGGCAGCGCACTTATCCATTACAACAAAGCAGTTTGCCAGTGATGAAACCTCACATTAAGAAGAATATCTGAACCATGTTAGAAAAAGTTGTTATTGCCAACCGCGGTGAAATTGCACTACGCATCTTACGTGCATGCCGTGAACTTGGAATTAAAACTGTAGCAGTGCATTCCACTGTTGATCGTGAATTAAAACACGTCAAACTTGCTGATGAATCTGTGTGTATTGGCCCCGCGCCTTCAACTGAAAGTTATCTGAATATTCCAGCCATTATCAGTGCCGCAGAATTAACTGATGCTTCAGCAATTCACCCAGGCTACGGCTTCCTGTCCGAGAACGATGACTTTGCTGAGCGCGTTGAATCTAGTGGCTTTGTTTTTATCGGCCCGACCGCCGACACCATCCGTCGCATGGGCGATAAAATTTCAGCCAAGAATGCCATGCAGGAAGCCGGGGTGCCTTGTGTGCCCGGTTCCGCAGAACCACTTTCTGATGATTTTACCAGCAACTCCAAATTGGCTAATGATATTGGCTACCCAATCATTGTCAAAGCCGCCGGTGGCGGTGGCGGCCGTGGTATGAGAGTAGTCCGCGGGGACCATGAGTTGGCAGACGCTGTTTCATTAACAAGATCTGAAGCAACCGCTGCATTCAACAATGGCACGTTGTATATGGAAAAGTTTTTAGAAACACCTCGCCATATTGAAATACAGGTGCTTTCTGATACTCACGGCAATGCTATCTATTTGGCAGAACGCGATTGCTCAATGCAGCGCCGCCATCAAAAAGTCATAGAAGAAGCGCCCGCACCAGGTCTGACAGATGAGGAGCGCCGCTTCATTGGCACGCGATGCGCAGACGCATGCAAGCTGATTGGTTATCGCGGCGCTGGTACGTTTGAATTTTTATATGAAAACGGTGAATTCTATTTCATTGAAATGAATACACGCGTACAGGTAGAGCATCCGGTCACCGAATACATTACAGGTATTGATATTGTTAAACAGCAGCTTCTAATCGCGTCTGGTGAAAAGCTATCCATAAGTCAGGATGACGTAAAAATTACCGGCCATGCAATCGAGTGTCGCTTAAACGCAGAAGACCCAGACACATTTATGCCAAGCCCCGGCAAAATTACTCGTTACCACAGCGCTGGCGGTTTTGGAGTACGTGTTGATTCTCACATTTATTCCGGCTATTCGGTGCCACCCAATTACGATTCCATGATTGGCAAGTTAATCACTCACGGGGAAGATCGTGCCACCGCCATTAAACGCATGCATGGTGCATTACAGGAAATGATTATTGATGGAATCAAGACCAATATCCCATTACAACTTCGGCTTATGGCAGATGCTGAATTTTGTAAAGGGCAAGTTGATATTCATTACCTGGAACGATTACTCGAAAACAAGTAGCCGCGTTACTGCCGCATGTTTCAGTTACGTGTACAAACCAGTGCTCATGCAGCAGAGCACATTGAAGAGTTACTGTTTACCTGTGGCGCCGTAAGTGTTTCTTACGAAGATGCTGCAGATGAGCCGATACTTGAACCGCATATTGGCGATCATCCTCTTTGGTCCAGTCTTGTCCTGCAAGGTCACTTTACTACTGAAGAATCTATTCAGCTGGCGACCAAAGCACTCGAAAACGACCCATCAGTCCACCAGCAAATAATACTGACACAAATTGAAGATCAGGACTGGCAAGCCAGCTTTCAGCAGCAATTCAGCGCCATGCAATTCGGGCCACTATGGATTTACCCCTCCTGGGAAGCCAACCCTGCTCCGAATGGCATTAGCCTGCAACTGGATCCCGGACTTGCATTTGGCACCGGGCATCACGCAACAACCCGCCTGTGTTTAAGCTGGCTGAGTAATGCGGAATTAAAAAACACAAGCGTGATTGATTTTGGTTGTGGCAGTGGAATTCTTGCCCTGGCTGCATCATGTTTGGGTGCTGATCACGTTTATGCTGTCGATATAGACCCGCAGGCAATTACTGCAACACATGACAATCTCAATCGCAATCAACTGAATGCGGACAATTTCACTATAGGCAGCATCGATACCCTGGCCAAGGTCAAAACTGACATTATTGTTGCCAATATTCTCGCTGCTCCACTCATCGAGCTTCGTGATATTTTTCTGGAACACTTGAAAAATCACGGCACGCTGGTCGTCTCTGGAATACTACAGTCCCAGACAGAATCGATCTGTCAACACTACAGTCATCAGTTCCACTGTAACCAGATCTATCAACAGGAAGAGTGGGCATGTATTTCGTTTACGCGAATCTGATCATGAACTGCTAAACTGGCGTATGTTCACTCGTTGCCCAAGCTGTCGCGCAGCATTCAGTATTACCAACCAACAGCTGGAAATCGCAGCTGGCATGGTTCGTTGCGGCATGTGTGAGCATGTATTTGACGCACGACTGTACCTGTTCGAACAAGCCTCTGAAGACATGTACGACACCGTGGATGTTGAGCTGGGTAATGAAGATGCGTCTGCTATTGATCTGGAATTTCTAGACAGAGAGCTTCACGGCACACACCCCCATATTCCGGAGCCTCCCAAGACTCCTCTGCCACCCGTGTTTAATACTGAGAATACCGATGAAGTCGAGCAAGACGCCGTTGATGCTAGTGCCCGGATTCAGCACGAAGCTGTTAAGGAAACGCCGGTTCCAAAAGCTATCGCGGATGATATTTCAAGCCTGGATAACGAATCCACACACATACAGCCAGTAAAATGGCTGGCCTGGCTGGCTTCGATTGTGCTTGTTGCAGCACTTTCCTTACAGCTTATTGCCGCTCTGAAACTGGACCTGATCCCTCAACAGTATCATTCCATGATTTGCGAATGGATAAGCTGCACTATCAAAACACCGCGGGCATTAAACAGAATAGAAGTACTAAATCGAAGTATTTATACTCACCCCACTCAAAAACAGGCACTGATGGTGACGGTCACGATTATTAACCGGGCTGAATTTGCTCAACCTTATCCACTGATACAGTTGAGATTTTTAAATATTGCTGGCGATATTATTGCCGCAAGACAGTTTGGCGCCAATCACTATCTGAAGGATAAATGGACACCTAATCAGCTAATGGAGCCAGGTATGCCGCTATCCATTAAACTGGAAGTACACGACGTAGGTGAAGAGGTTGTCAGTTATGATTTCGATTTTTTATAGATTTTCTACACTTAATCAAAAACAACTATGCAAATTGGCAGACACACCCTGACAAACAATCTGTTTCTGGCCCCGATGGCTGGTGTCACCGACCTTGTATATCGCAAGTTATGTCGCCAGCTGGGCGCGGGATATTCTGTCACGGAGATGATAAGCGCTGACAGCAAGCTGTGGCATAGCAATAAATCAAGATTAAGACGTCAGCATCTGGGAGAACCGACCCCGCGAGTAGTTCAAATTGTTGGCTCAGATCCCCTGCAGCTCGCACAGGCAGCCGTATTTAACGTCGAACATGGTGCAGACATTATTGACATCAACATGGGCTGTCCCGCCAAAAAAGTGTGCAAGGTGCTGGCAGGGTCCGCACTGCTGGCTGATGAGGATCTGGTTAAGAGAATTCTGAATGCCGTGGTTAATGCGGTTGATGTCCCGGTAACATTGAAAATTCGCACTGGAACAGATATCGAGAATCGGAACGGCGTGGCAATCGCGCGGATTGCTGAGGACAGCGGCATACAGATGCTGACGGTACATGGACGAACTCGTGCCTGCCGGTTCAATGGTCAAGCAGAATACAAAACAATTTGCAACATAAAAAAATCAATTAATATCCCTGTGGTTGCAAATGGAGACATAAATTCACCAGAAAAAGCAAAAAAGGTCTTGGCAATTACTAACGCAGATGCGATTATGATCGGACGCGCGGCACAGGGCCAGCCGTGGCTTTTTCGCCAAATAGGCCACTATCTGAAATACAATGAAAAATTAGAAGATCCGCCCCAAGCGGAGATGCGTACTATTGTATTGACTCATTTAGAAGAATTGTATTCCCTGTATGGAAAACAACAAGGAGTGCGAATTGCGCGTAAACATATTGGCTGGTATTTAAATAATATGCATAGCTCACAACAATTCAAACAGAAAGTGTTCTCTGTAGCTGATGCAGATGTTCAGTTCAATATGGTACGCAGTTATTTGCAAGACGCAGAATTAAAAATGGAGAACGTTGCATGAATAACCCAGTTACAAATCTTAATGTATCAGAGTTACACCCGGTCACACCGACACAAACGCTCAGGGAGTCTGTTGCAGATTCTTTGCGTAGTTATTTCAGTAAGTTAGATGGACATGCGCCAGATGACTTATACCGCATGGTAATCGAAGAAGTGGAAAAACCTTTATTAGAGTCTGTTATGAACTACTGTGGTGGCAACCAAACCAAAGCAGCTAAATGTCTTGGCTTAAACCGCGGAACCCTTCGCAAGAAACTAAAGCACTACGACGTACGTTAGTCGTATGCCGTCAGACACTCGCCGGCGAGTGCAACGTGCACTCATTAGTGTTTCAGACAAGTCCGGCCTAGAACAGTTTGCCTCCGAGTTACATCAGGCAGGCATACATATTCTCTCAACTGGTGGTACCGCTGCACAATTAAGTGCAGCAGGTATCCCTGTGACTGACGTCAGCGAACACACGCGCTTTCCTGAAATCATGGGAGGGCGAGTTAAGACGCTGCATCCAAAAATTCACGGCGGGATCCTTGGTCGCACAGATATCGACGATGATGTCATGCAGGAGCATGAAATAGATGCTATTGACCTGGTCGTGGTAAATCTTTACCCCTTCGCACAAACCATTGCCAAACCAGACTGCACGTTAGATCTCGCAATAGAAAACATTGATATAGGCGGTCCAGCCATGCTGCGTGCCGCCGCCAAAAATCATCAGCGCGTAGGTGTCGTCGTCGATCCCTCTGATTATTCACAGGTACTGGACGACCTCAAAGCCAATGGCGGCTGTCTATCGCACGACACGCGTTTTAATCTTGCGCGCAAGGCTTTTAGTCATACAGCAGAATACGATGGCATGATCGCCAATTACCTTGGCCAGCAGAATGAAGCTGCTTTCCCTGACACATTGCATTTGACCTTCAACAAGAAACAGGCGATGCGTTATGGTGAAAATCCACATCAAAATGCCAGCTTTTATGCTCAACGCAATCCTGGTGAAGGTTCTGTCGCAGCCGCGAAATTCATACAGGGCAAAGAATTATCGTTTAATAACATTGCAGACACTGATGCCGCTTTACAGTGTGTAAAGCAGTTCACCGCACCTGCCTGCGTCATCGTTAAACACGCAAATCCATGTGGTGTCGCTATGGCAGACTCTATTACAGATGCATACCAGAAAGCCTACACTACTGATCCAACATCTGCTTTCGGGGGCATTATTGCTTTCAATCGCCCTCTTGATGCTGATACTGCAAAACAAATCCTGGACCAGCAATTTGTCGAAGTGATTATTGCGCCTGGTATTGACTCAAACGTGACTGAAATTCTGAATACCAAGCCAAATACACGTGTGCTTGATTGTGCCACGACAACTTCGGTCAATAACGAGTTTGATTTACGTAAAGTAAGTGGCGGCATTTTAGTTCAGGATCAGGACAGCATAATTACCGAAGCCGCTGACCTTAAAATTGTCACTAAGCGACAACCCGGTGAACAGGAAATTCGTGATTTATTATTTGCCTGGAAAGTTGCCAAGTTTGTAAAATCCAACGCCATTGTTTATGCACGAGATGAACGCTCCATTGGTATTGGTGCCGGCCAGATGAGTCGTGTGTATTCCGCTAAAATAGCAGGAATTAAAGCCAGCGATGAAAATCTGGTTGTAAAAGGCTCTGTGATGGCATCGGATGCATTCTTTCCATTCAGAGACGGACTCGATGCTGCCAGTGAGGCAGGCATTACTGCAGTCATTCAGCCCGGTGGATCACGCAATGATGCAGAAATTATTGCCGCGGCCGATGAACACGGCATGGCCATGGTGTTTACAGGCATTCGTCATTTCCGTCATTAACAGACTCCATTACAAGCACAGTCAGCCTGAATACTATTTAGCATAAGAATGTCCATAGCCATTCAGATTGGGCAGATCATGTTTCCCCTCATTGCTATCGTAAGCGTTGGCATATTTATAGGAATTCGCAGGCACCCTGAACTTGATTCCATTAACGATATAAACCTGCATGTATTTATTCCGGCGCTAGTATTTTCTTCTTTACTACAGCAACAATTTGAGTTTAAAGAATTCGCCCTGCTGGGTTTGAGCGGACTGGCTTTAGTACTGATTACAGCGGTTATCGTTATCCCGCTTGCACGTGTATTCAATATTGAATACCGCACTCTGGCACCACCAATGATGTTTCATAATGCAGGAAATATCGGCCTGCCACTGATGAGCCTTGCATTGGGCCCCAAAGGCCTAGCGGCCGGATTAATTCTTTTTTTAGTGGGGAACATTACTCATTTTGGTATTGGCTCATACATGCTTGACCAGAATGCAAAATGGATTCGCAGTCTCACATCTCCGGCGATCCTAGCTGCTATCCTTGCACTGCTTTTACAATCACAAAATGTTCAGGTGGCAAGTTTCATTTCTCTGCCAATTGATATGCTGGGCAGTATTGCCGTTCCTTTGATGTTGTTCTCTCTTGGCGTGCAGCTAGCAAAAGCAAACCTGTATTTTTGGAAGCTGGGCTTACTGGTTGGCTTCCTGACACCAGCAATTGGTGTTGTTCTGGCGTTAATAATTGCAAGCGTCACACCACTGGAGAAAACCCAGATTGGTGCACTAATTTTATTTGGCGCATTACCTCCCGCAGTGATGAATTTCTTATTTGCAAAACGCTATCAGCAAGAACCGACAAAGGTTTCTGCTATAGTATTGGTTGGCAATTTGCTGGCAATTATTACGTTACCTTTAGCGTTATTTTTTGTATTACCGCGATTCAGTTAAGCAAGAGAATTTTATGGAAAATATTTTAGTTATAGGCAGTGGCGGCAGAGAACATGCACTGGCCTGGAAACTCATACAGTCACCACATACACGTAAAGTCTATGTTGCACCGGGAAATGCAGGTACTGCATTAGATGACGGGATTGAGAATATTGATATTTCCAGTGACAATATCGATGAATTAATTTCTTTTGCCAAAAACAGGAAAATAGACCTGACTATTGTCGGTCCAGAAGCACCTCTGGTGGCCGGCATCGTAGATCAGTTTTCCTCACAGGGTTTAACTATCTTTGGACCCAGACAATTCAATGCGCAGCTGGAAGGCTCAAAAAGTTTTGCCAAAGAATTTATGCGCAGTTGCAACATACCAACAGCCGATTACCATGAATTTACTGACACAACACTGGCAGTAGATTATCTGAAAGAACAGTCCTACCCGATTGTGATCAAGGCCGATGGTCTGGCGGCGGGTAAAGGTGTTGTCATCGCCCAGGATTATCAACAGGCCGTTGACGCAGTAACATCCATGTTAACCGGCGATGCCCACGGTGAAGCAGGCAAGAAAATTGTTATAGAGGAATTTATTCAAGGCGAAGAAGTCAGTTTTATTTGCCTGGTTGATCATGGCACCGTTATCCCTCTGGCAAGTTCCCAGGATCACAAAGCTCGCGACAATGGCGACCAGGGACCGAACACCGGTGGTATGGGGGCTTATTCACCTGCACCCCTCGTCACTGATGCGCTACACGAAGCTATTATTTCACAGGTTATTCAACCTACTGTTCAGGGATTTATGGATGCAGGCCATCCTTACCAGGGTTTCCTGTATGCCGGCTTGATGATTACCGCTGAAGGTGAACCGAAGGTACTGGAATTCAATTGCCGATTTGGTGACCCTGAAACACAACCTATCCTGATGCGCTTACAAAGCGATTTATCTCAACTATGCTGGGATGCCGCGCGACATCAGCTGGAACAAAGAGCACTGAGATGGAACCCGCAAACAGCACTTGGCGTTGTTATGGCAGCCGGCGGCTATCCATTTGATTATGCCAAAGGTGACACAATTAGCGGCCTTGATAGAATCAACACCAGTCATACAAAAGTATTCCACGCTGGCACAACCATGATAAATGGCGATGTGACTACTTCTGGCGGACGAGTCTTATGTGTAACCGCGCTAGGCGATAACATCCAAACCGCTCAGAAAAATGCATATCTTGGTGTAAACGAAATAAACTGGAAAAATGTGTACTATCGAAACGATATAGGCTTCAAGGCAATCAAGCGCGAGTAATCAGGGTAAATAATTTATACAAATCCCTATCGCTTCATTGCGTCAAAAAACTCAACATTGTTTTTGCTTGACTGCATACGACCCAGCATAAACTCCATAGCTTCTATCTCATCCATGGAATGCAGGAACTTGCGCAGAATCCACATTTTTTGAAGTACTTCAGGCTCGATCAGTAACTCTTCACGACGTGTACCCGACCGGTTGATATTCATGGAAGGATAAATCCGTTTTTCAGCCACACGGCGATCCAGATGAATCTCCATATTGCCTGTCCCTTTAAATTCCTCATAGATGACTTCATCCATTTTTGAGCCAGTATCAATCAGTGCAGTCGCCAATATAGTCAAACTGCCCCCTTCTTCAATATTTCTGGCAGCACCGAAGAATCTTTTTGGCCGAGTCAGCGCATTGGCTTCGACACCACCTGACAGGACTTTCCCGGAAGATGGCGCAACCGTATTGTATGCACGGGCAAGTCGAGTAATTGAATCCAGTAATATGACTACATCACGTTTATGCTCTACTAGTCGTTTGGCTTTTTCGATCACCATCTCGGCGACTTGAACATGTCGACTTGCAGGTTCATCAAAAGTACTGGACACCACCTCGCCCTGAACCATACGTTGCATCTCGGTGACTTCCTCCGGACGCTCGTCGATCAGTAGTACAATCAGGTAACACTCAGGGTGATTGGCAGTAATACTTTGCGCAATATTCTGCAACATAATGGTTTTACCTGCCTTGGGTGGTGATACCACCAGCCCACGCTGGCCCTTACCAATCGGCGCACACACATCAATAATACGCGCGGTAATATCTTCAGTACTTCCGTTACCTCTTTCAAGATTAAGAAGTTCATCGGGATGTAAGGGCGTCAGGTTTTCAAACAGTACTTTGGATTTGGCATTTTCTGGCGTATCGAAGTTGATCTTGTCAACTTTGAGCATTGCAAAATACCGCTCGCTGTCTTTAGGTGGTCGAATTTTTCCAGCAACAGTATCGCCGGTGCGCAAACCAAAACGCCTGATTTGGCTGGGTGAAACATAAATGTCATCAGGTCCTGCCAGGTATGAACAATCAGCCGAGCGCAAAAAACCGAATCCGTCCTGTAAAATCTCAAGCACTCCATCGCCGAATATATCTTCACCACTTTTTGCATGTGCTTTTAAGATTGTAAAAATAATGTCTTGTTTACGCATGCGGGCCATATTGTCGATGCCCATAGATCCGGCTAACTCGACGAGCTCTGCGGCGGATTTAACTTTCAGTTCGGTGAGATTCATAAATTAGATTTTTAGTGTGAGTAATTTTTAAGGAGTACTTAATAAAGGTTTTTTTGATAGCACCTAGGAAGGAAAACCTGTGCTCTAGATGTTTAGAAACTTGTTTGCTTGCCGAATTTGGTCGGTTCTTTAGTGATAGAAATGCTGTTTTTTGTTATGCAATAAAATTGGAATCAAGATTTGGCAAGGCGCTACCTGGTAGCGTATTGACTACCAAGTTAGCACTAATTTTTAAGGGCGTCCAGTATAAATCATGCCCTCCAGTCCGGGTTTTAAATACTCTGATCTATAAACGCCGTTAATTGTGACTTTGATAATGCACCCACTTTGGTGGACTGTACATCACCGCCCTTGAATATCATCAGTGTGGGTATTCCACGAATACCAAATTTAGGGGGTGTAGCTGGATTATCATCAATATTCAACTTGGTAATTTTTAATTTGCCATCGTAATCGGCGGCTATTTCATCAAGAATTGGGGCAATCATTTTGCATGGCCCACACCACTCTGCCCAGTAGTCAACAAGTACTGGTACATCACTTTGTAATACTTCCTGCTCAAACGATGAATCTGTAATGTGCGTGATATTGTCACTCACTTATGGACGCTCCTAATGACTATATGATGAATTTAATCAGACTTTGGTGAAATTTAATTGTATATTTAACGCATATTTGCTGTGAAAACAAGTTTAGTTTTACCTGCACACAGTCAGCGGTTATTCACAGACTGAATGATAAATACCACGTTATACTACTCATTATGACAATTAAAGGACTTATCGGCGTCATCGGCGGGAGCGGATTTGTGGGCAGCGAATTGTGCGCCGAACTAATCAGGTCAGGCTATTCCGTTAGACTTTTGACACGCAACGTTAACAAATGCCGGCATCTCAGGGTTTTACCATTACTTTCTGTTACCCAGGTGAAGGATTACCGTGCTAATACGCTTGCAACTGCTCTGCAGGGCTGTCATGCAGTGGTAAATTTAATAGGTATCCTTAACGAAAAAGGTAATGACGGCAAAGAGTTTCACAAGATACATGTCGGTATTACACGCGCTGTACTCAATGCATGCGAGAACGCAAAAATTCCCCGACTGCTACAAATGAGTGCGCTCAATGCTGACGCTGATGCGCCGAGCCATTACCTGCGCAGTAAAGGAAAGGCTGAAAACTATCTCAGGCTGTTTGCGGAATCACCTCTGCATTACACCATATTCAGGCCTTCTGTCATTTTTGGTGATGGCGACAGTTTTTTAAACCGGTTTGCCGGTTTGCTAAAGATTATCCCCATAGCCTTTCCACTGGCCTGTGCAAATGCACGTTTCGCGCCTGTTTATGTGGGTGATGTTGCTAAAAAATTTGTGTCATCAATCGATGATAGATCTACCTTTAATCAATCCTACGAACTGTGCGGACCTGAAGATTTCAGCCTTAAAGAGTTAGTCCAATACACTGCAAATGTATGCGGATATCATCGGACAGTACTTGAGCTTCCGATGTTTTTATCCAGATTTCAGGCTGCCGTATTTGAATATATACCTGGCAAACCTTTCTCTAAAGACAACCTGAATTCTCTAAAGCTTGATAGCGTATGTGACGGCTGCATTCCATGTCCCACTTCATTAGCCGCCATCGCCCCTACTTATCTGACCAGATAGAAATTCATCTTTACTGACTGGATGACATTTTCCGTTGTGTAAAAATTCAGATCGCTGCTGCTTGTTTAATCGTTGTGTGCTTTCTACGACTCGATAAAATTCGTCAAAGCGTTCATGGCATTTTTTGAACAACGATATAAATTCAGGCACTAATGCCGAATAAGTAGACATTGCATTTAATTTCGCATTATTCATGTCTTCCAAAAGCCATTGCTCGTAGGATTCACCTTCCTCCCACTGTTTCAGCCTGCTTCGCACTGTCTGTTGATATGCCACCAGTGCTTCCCGTTTAAGGCGACGTTGTTCTGCTTCGCTTAAGCTTGTCGCGTATATCCTGGCAAGCTGCTGTCGCAATTTATCTACAATCAGGTATATCTGCTGAGTTTCCTGTCTGGATTTCAGATACCGTGTCAGGTGAGTGTGTTTTTTTTCAGACTCCAGCCAGGCGATCACTCCCAGCTGTCCCACTGCGGATGCAAATGCTTCATTGAAATCTGTATCGTTTTTTATATATAACTGCTGGTGAGCCAATTCGTGGAATATATATTCGGCAGTTGCAAGTTCTCCTCTATCCAGCATGCTACTTAGCACGGGATCACTGAACCAGCCCAGGGTTGAATAAGCCGGCACCGGAGCAATATACACATCGAGTTGTTGCTGCCTGAGCTGACTGGCAAATTGATGTGCTTTGGCCTCGTTAAAATACCCCCGGTATGGCACACATCCAATCACCCAGAAACACCATGACTCTGCCTGCAATGAAAGTGCAGGTGCGGCAAATACTATCCAGGTAACATAATCACGGTTGAGCTCGACATAACTGGTGTAACTCTTATTATCCGGCAGGTGTAATTGTTCAGAGGCAAATTCTCGTATTCTTAAAATTTTTTTAAATTTATCTTTTTGTGCCTGAGTCAGATGTTCATCATTTATCAAGC
The DNA here is from genome assembly GCA_963976865.1 of uncultured Gammaproteobacteria bacterium. Lineage (GTDB taxonomy): Bacteria > Pseudomonadota > Gammaproteobacteria > UBA4575 > UBA4575 > UBA1858. Next base: position 384,030 of record CAXBLY010000001.1, read on the forward strand.
TCGATATCGGCTGTCTGTCGCTCATCAGTTTTAGATGTCCGCTACCTGTATGCGCAATATAGGCAATCGATGAACATGCCGTAAGCTGCAATAGACTGATCAAAATCAGAAACCGGGTTAGAATGCTTTTATCAAACACAATTTAGTTGACCATAAATAATGCAAAAATATCTGGTTGGAGGTGCGGTTCGCGATCGCCTGTTGAGTCTACCAGTACATGAACGGGACTGGGTAATCGTAGGATCCACACCGCAAGAGATGCTCAGCCTGGGTTACCGCCAGGTTGGCAAGGACTTTCCTGTTTTCCTGCACCCGCAATCGACTGAAGAATATGCACTTGCACGTACTGAACGTAAATCTGGTAAGGGGCACAAAGGTTTTCAGGTATTCAGTACGCCCGACATCACTCTGGAAGAAGACTTACTGCGACGTGATTTAACCATCAACGCGATTGCAGAAGATGAACATGGCAATTTAACTGACCCATACGGTGGATTAGACGACATTAAAAATCGAATTCTGCGTCATGTGTCTCCTGCTTTTTCAGAGGACCCGTTACGCGTACTCAGAGTAGCCAGATTTGCGGCTCGCTTCTGGCACCTGGGCTTTACCATTGATGCCTCGACATTAGAACTGATGTCATTGATCAGCCATAGTGACGAGTTAGAACAACTGTCAAAAGAACGCATATGGCAAGAGACTAAACGCGCGTTAGAAACTGATCATCCTGAAATTTATGTGCTGGTCCTTCTACAGATTGGTGCACTGGAAAAAATTGCACCCTCTCTTCATCAGTCACTACAGTGCAAACCAGCATTATTGAGATTGCCAAAGCTACGCGATATTAGTGGTCATGCTTTTAGATATACCGGCTTAGCTATGATCGCAAGTGAGCAAAATGCTGTTTTCAGTCCGGCGATAACCAACAACATCAACACACATTTCGCATGTCCCAATTCAGTACAGGAACTTGCAACATTAACAAGCAGTCATTTTACTGAATGCTGCAATGCACTTTCTGCCAGCAGTGAGAATATTTACAGGATACTGAATAAGCTTGATGCTTTTCGACGACAATCACGTTGCCTTTATATTCTGGACTGCATGCGCGCAATGCTAGGTCTTTTTGATCACCTGCCTTCTACCTCTCTGGACTTTCTTTATTCTATGGTGCCACAACTAAACACAATCAAATTAGACCCCCAACATCAGGAGAGATTAGCAGGCAAAGAAATAGGCGATGCACTAACGGTACTGCGCAAACAGTTTATCGATAATAAAAAAACATCATTTACTGTTAAATAAATGCAAACAAAAGCACACCCAGTGCAAGTCTATATATAACAAATGGCATCATCCCAACGATACTGACAAACCGAACAAATGCCTGAATACATATATAGGCAACCAGCCCGGATAACATAAACACACCCAGCATCGCACCGGCATCCATCTGCACAGGAGATGACATAACCTGCATTAGCTTATAGCTTATCGCTGCCAGAATTGTGGGTATCGACAATAGAAAAGAGAAGCGTGCAGCAGCTACTTTTGACAAACCCATTATCAGACCCGCAGTCATTGTGACGCCGGACCTTGATGTTCCAGGTATTAGCGCAAATATCTGCGCAAAACCAATAAACAGCACTCCTTTCCAGCAAAGCTTGTATTCATCATGCAATTCTTTACTCGTCTTGTCCGCATAGGCAAGTGCTAGCGCAAACAGTATGGTTGTTATTGCAATAACATAGGCGCTACGCAGATATTGTTCAATAAAGTCTGCCAGCAACAAACCTGCAATAACTATAGGAATAGTTGCAATGATTACTGATGAAATCAGATGTAACGTTTCCTGATTTTCCTGCGCTTTCGGATTAAGTACTGCGCGCATCATTTCACGCAACTCTTTTCTGAAATAAACCATCACTGCAACTAAACTGCCTGCATGTGCAGCGACATCCATCAGCAAGCCCTGATCCTCCCAACCCATTACAATTGAGATCAACACTAAATGTGCTGAACTCGAAACCGGCAAGAACTCAGTCAGACCCTGGATAATACCTAATGCAATTATTTGTATTAAATCCATCGTTCAAGTTTTCTTTATAAGCGGTGAAGCATATCTCTGGTTGTAAACTGTTCAGACGCGAATTCCATGTTTTTAGATAACACCATGACTTGAAATCGTTCGCCCATTTCCGCGGGCATCATTAATCGTTTGATTTCTGCCTGCTGCTCCAGCGTGAATGCACCTTGAGTATTCGACATCACTTTTTCAACAGCATGACTTGCCAATAAAAAATGGGCCTGAGTACTATAAGAAATCACATTTAAACCACTATCTACTCCAGCTTCAGCTAGTGCTGTAAAATCAACATTACACGAAATATCCTGCAGCCCAGGCCAAAGCAAGGGCTGCTCATTGGCTACGTGACGATAATGGCAGATCAATGTGCCCATTGAACGCTGTTCGTGATAGTACTCGCTGCGAGCATAACCATAGTCAACATAAAAAAATATCCCCTGATTCACAAACGAAGCTATTTGCTCGATAAATCCAGCTAATTGTAGATTAATATCACACTGGTACGGGCTGCCGGATTTGTTAATCACCTCTTCAGGCAGGCGCTCACGTATCAGGGTCGACAAGTTGTCATCTGCAGGTATGTCAACAAACTGGAAATCACCTTTCCCGTCTATACTGACGCATCGTTCTGATATGTTTTGATTTTCGACTGAGACCAGTTTAACGGGTAGCGCATCCAGCACTTCATTCGCTATCACCACTGCACATTCAATGGGTGCTTTCATATCATCGAGCCACTCAATACGACAGGCAGATTGTGTAGACTTCAATAAATCCTGTTGCCTTGACCTCAATGCAGTACTTTTTTCAAGTATGTAATAGCACTGCGGCAAGCAGTCTTCCTGTTGCATTGCCTGAATCAGGTCAGCCGCAAATTTACCGCTACCGGCACCAATCTCAATCACAGAAAAAACACCTAGTTGCTGTGCAATGCTTTTTATATGCAGTGCAAATGCACACGCGAAAAAATTGCTGCTTTCAGGGCTGGTTGTAAAGTCGCCTTTTTCACCAAAAATATCACTGCCACTTTCGTAATAACCCACTTCTTCAGCATATAAACATAGCTGCATATAACGCTGGAAACTGACAGGACGGTTGTTGCGATGTATTTCGTCCACAATTATTTGTCGACAACGATTGCTGCGTTGTTTTTCTTTCTCGGAAGGCGTTGGCATATCAATACGCATTAATACGCAAGCTCTGTAAATATCAGCAACAATCTACTCATGACGATATGGTACATTAAACAAAATTTAAATCGTTGGGATTATTTATGGAACCTACACATAGTCGCGTTGCTCTGGTCACCGGCTCCGCAAAACGAATTGGTGCCGAAGTAGTGCGCAGACTTCACGCCGAAGGCTTACGTGTGATACTACACTTCAACGGATCGCAAAGTGCGGCTGATGCCATCGCCGATGAGCTCAATGCAATTCGTCAAGACAGTGTTAAAACCGTACAATTTAATCTGCTTGATTTTGATCAGCTAGATACATTCGCCAGCCAGATTACCGCAATTTGGGGAAGACTGGATGTACTGGTAAATAACGCCTCGACGTTTTATCCCACACCCATACAGGAGATCAGCCTGGATACATGGAACGACCTTATTGGCGTTAATCTGCAGGCCCCTCTCTTTTTAAGCAAAGCATTAGCACCGTCACTGACTAAACACAAAGGCTGTATTGTTAATATTGTTGACATACATTCAGAACGTCCACTCAAAGGATATACAGTCTACTGTATTGCTAAAGCCGGGCTTGCCATGTTGACTAAATCCCTGGCACGCGAACTGGCGCCTGCAGTGAGAGTTAATGGTATATCTCCTGGCGCTATTATGTGGCCAGAGATAGAAGACTATGAACCCGTACACCAGGAAATTATTGAGCGCACGGCACTTAAAAGAGAAGGCAACCCGAAAGACATTGCTGACAGTGTCTGGTTTCTGGCAAATTCTGCCAGTTATATTACCGGACAAATTATTGCCGTCGATGGAGGACGCACATTAAGCAACTAGCGATTGTAATGATGTACCTTAACGCAGATTGATTATTTGATTTATTCCAGCCATATCTGCAGGCCTGTTAGCAACCAAACAACCGGCTTCACTCAACCAGCTTCAATTCGACATTTTCCTTATCAAAATCTTCCCACAGCTGGGCAAATGATGTTTTCAGTATGGGGTGACTCATATCACCGGCAATATCTACCAGCGGCTTCAGGACAAAAGCATATTTAGTAATATCTGAACTGGGTAAGTGAACACCGTCTTTATTGATGGTAGCCATGCCATATAGCAGTTGATCCAGATCGATAGTGCGGGAAATATACTGGTTCTTGCTATCTCTTACTCGACCGTGCTGAGCTTCCAGTTCGCGCAAGTACTGGCGCATTTCGGGTGGCGAAATATCGGTATCCAGTCCGACCACTAAGTTATGGAAATCATCGCCACTAAAACCTTCAGAGGCAGTTTCATAAATAGGGGAGACCTGCAGCTGGCCAAATTTTTCGGCCAACTCCTCAAGCACCTGAGGGATATGAATATGCTTGTCGATATTGCTACCGATGCCGATATAGACCTTTTCCACTGATTAAACTCTTTCTCCACGCTCTATAACAACACCTACCGCTGCAGATCCTCTTACTGCACCAGGTTTCGCAATTGAAATGCGCAGCCATGGAATATTAAATTCCTCCATCACTTTTGTCGCAATAAGTTCGATAAGTGTCTCAACCAGCTTTGGCTGATTTTCATCCACAAGGGCGCGTATTCTCTGAGAAATCGCTTTATAATCAAGGGTATACTCAAGATCATCGGTACTGGCTGCTTTCGAAATATCCGTGGCCATTTCAAGATTGATGGTGATTCTCTGACGTACCTGACGCTCCCAGCCAAATACGCCTATAACGGCATCCATGCTTAAATCACGTATAAATACTGTGTCCATAGTCGAGCTGAGTTTCCTTATCTGTTATCTAATCGGCCAATCCATAATCGATTGCTTCAATATATTGTCTACCATATACCTTTCTGTTAAGGTACGCCGCCCGTACGTAATATACAAACACAAGAACTTTTTACAATGTCTAGAATATGCCAAGTTACCGGTAAGCGACCTGTTGCAGGAAACAACGTTTCGCATGCGCATAATAAAACGCGCCGAAGATTTCTTCCAAATTTACACACTCATCGATTCTGGGTAGAAAGCGAAGGCCGCTGGGTCAAATTGCGTTTATCTACCAAAGGAATGCGAATTATTGATAAAAAAGGGATCGATGCTGTGCTTGCAGACATGCGCTCTCGCGGTGAATCAGCCTAAACAGCACCGCTAAACGATCGAGATAAAATCATGCGAGATAAAATCAAGTTAGTTTCTACAGCAGACACTGGTCACTATTACACGACCACCAAGAACAAGCGCACCATGCCAGACAAGATGGAGATCAAAAAATACGATCCCGTGGTTCGCAAGCACGTGCTTTACAAAGAAGCAAAAATCAAATAGTTAAATTCCCCGGCCATTCAGGCTAGGCGTGGTTGTAGATCGGTTGCAGTGAATAACTTCGCAGCGACCGAGCAAACTCTTCCAGTACCCTGATACCTGTCGCTTCTGCCTCCTGGCACCATTCAGCAATCGCTTTAAGCATACTTTCATTATTCTTGTATCTACGCGTCCATAATTCCATCAGGCGCTGTTGGTAATCATAGACCGTTTTAAGTTGCAGATTGTCTCGCAGTATATGATTGAGATGCTCTTTCTGTGCTGTCGTCATCAGGCTTCGCTCTCTTATGATTGCTTTTTGTACACGTTTCAGGGCTGTTTTATAGTGACTGTCTGCCTGACCCATCTCTGCTTTTAGTACCGGCAAAGTTACCTGCTTTGCGTAATCTGCCATGACATGTAATTTACTTGTCAGCATGGCGCGCACAGATTCCAGATCCAGCAAATCCTTTTCAGGAGCAATCTCCTGCTGTTTTGGTCTTGGCGCTACTTTCTTCACCTCGGCCAGACCGACTGCATTGAGCAGGCGGATATACATCCAGCCAATATCAAATTCCCACCAGTTGACAGAAAAACGGGCAGAGCTTGGATAGGCATGGTGGTTATTATGTAATTCTTCCCCACCAATCAAGATGCCTATATTGGTCAGATTGGTCGAACCATCTTGAGGCTCGAAATTACGGTAGCCCCAATAATGACCAGCTCCATTAACCAGACCAGCCGCAAAAAACGGTATCCACGCCATTTGAATCGCCCAGTAACTAATCCCGATGGGACCAAATAACATGACATAGACAATCAGGCAGAGACCAACACCGGAATAACTAAAGCGCGTGTAGAGGTTACGTTCAATCCAGTCATCGGGTGTCCCATGGCCATATTCTTCACTAACCTTTGGATCAACCGCGGCCTTTCGATACAACTCAGCCCCTTCCAGCAGTACTTTCCTGATCCCATGCACATATGGACTATGCGGATCATTTTCACCTTCTGTAAAGGCATGGTGCTTTCGGTGCACCGCGACCCATTCTTTAGTGCTTTGACCCGTCGTGAGCCATAGCCAGAAACGGAAAATATGACTTACGATGGCGTGAAGAGTAATGGCGCGGTGTGCCTGATAACGGTGTAAATATAGTGTGACTGACACAATAGTAAAATGGGTGGCCAGCAATACACAGATTAAGTCACCCCACCATGGTAATTGTAAAATCCCATCTAACATTCAAATAATTCCTTCATAACTCACAGCTATCTACGTCGACAAATCATACGTGGGCACAGGGTTAATCAGCAAGTTCTACACGAATTTATGGATAACCAGCGGTCAATTGCAGATGAATATGCCCATGCTCAGTCACCACGGCCTGCCAGTCTCCTTCCACATACAGGGTACCTGAATCGTCCAGTACAATACATGGACCCGTCAGCACCTGACTACTGACTAATTCATCACGAAGATAAACCGGCACAGGTGACTCAATGTCAGCGACAGACGCGAACTCTACAGGACGCGCGGGTCTACCCCGCCTGGCTGGCATCGATGTCAGCTCAGGGATATCCTGATATGCCCACACTCGCACGGTCACCAGTTCAATTATATTGTCCGCAAGACTAAAACCATAACGTTGCTGATGAGCCTCCTGAAACCGGCTGGGAATATCTTCTTCCGACCACTGTAGACTGATCACGCTGGACTGACCTCGATATCGCAAATCCAGCCACTGGCTATCCCGGTTACTTGTGATATTCACATCGGCAAGCTGTTGTTTCGCATCGTGTTGTAGCTGCTCGAATATATCGCTCAAATAATTATTGCCCAATGCTGACCACAGCTGGCACACTGATTTAGACATCATCTGTCCTACAGGCGCCATCAGCATACCCTGTGCTGACAGCAACCCCGCATTGACCGGCACTAAAATCGTTTTTATACCTAACTCTTTTGCAATGGCACACATGTGCAGGCCTCCCGCACCACCAAATGGAAACAGACTGAAGTCAGCCGGATTATAGCCTCGATGAATTGATATCACTCTGAGTGCCTGTACCATATGGGCATTCGCCAACTGAATAATACCCAACGCTGCTTCTTCCTGGGTGCAGTTCATCTCGTCAGCAATTATTTTCAGCGCTGCGCGTGCCGCTGCCAGATCAAGCTTCAGTCCGCTAGACCACTTCCGCGATACTGGTAAGCGTCCTAACACTACATTTGCATCTGTAATGGTTGCTTGAGATCCACCCAGCCCATAACAGGCAGGTCCTGGCTGTGCGCCTGCGGACTCTGGCCCGACATGTAACACACCGGCTTCATCCAGACGTGCAATGGATCCACCGCCAGCCCCGATAGTATGAATATCCAGCATCGTAATTGCTAAAGGAAACTCGGCAACCTGTGCATTACTGGTATAGCGCGGTTGCTCATCGATGAGCGAAACGTCGGTTGAAGTGCCCCCCATGTCCAGCGTTAAAAGTTTACTATGACCACTGTCTTTAGCGATCTGTGTCGCAGCTACAACACCGCCGGCAGGCCCGGACAGTAATAACCGTACCGCCTGTTTGCCCGCACTGGCAGCAGGCTGAGTCGTGGCATCACTTTGCATTACATGCATAGTCGAGGTAAGTGATGATTGTAAATTACTTAAATAACGCTGGGTGACCGGTCCTAAATAGCTATTTAGCCAGGTGACAATCGCTCGCTCATATTCCCGCTGTTCGGGTAAAATCTGACTTGAGCGGGAAACAAACATATCTTCCTGCAGCGCTTGCTCTATGGCCAGCTCGTGAGTGTCATTTAAAAATGAAAACAGCATACATATAGCGACTGCTTCGACCTCTTCCGCTTGAAGCTTTTTTTTCAATGCAGGCAGTTGTTGGTCAAGAATTGGAGTAAGCTCTGTGCCATCAGCCTGTATTCGACCCTCAAGTTCCAGGCACAACGTATGTTCCACTAGCTGTCGTGCTTGTTGTGGGCATAAGCTATAAAGCTGACTACGTGTCTGTCGACCAATATGGAGTAAATCTTTCAGGCCCAGATTAGTGATAAAAGCTGTTCTGGCTCCTTTGCCTTCCAGTAATGCATTGGTAGCCACCGTTGTACCATGAACAAAGTGTGTCTGATCCAGCGCAACGTTCAGATGTTTTAACCCTGCAAGAATGGCGCGCTCAGGTGCGTGCGGGGTAGAGGGAATTTTATAAGTAACAAAAGATCCATTTTTATATAAAATAAAATCTGTGAATGTCCCACCTGTATCAATACCAACTAATTCGGGCATATCGTGTCTCCACCAAATTAAATTAAATTGATTCGCATGGAACCAGTTATTCAGGCCACAAAAGTAAGCCATCGTTATCGGCAGCAGCCTTCCGTGAAGGAACTTAGCTTATCCTTGGCGCATGGTGAAGTCATGGCTTTGCTTGGCACCAATGGCGCTGGAAAAACAACCACTTTGCGTTTGCTAACGGGAGATCTTGCCCCGGATGCTGGCCAGATTACTATTAATAATATCGATCTGAATCGACACCCGCGACAGGCAAAAATGAGCCTCGGTTACCTGCCCGATACCGCACCTCTTTATGACGACCTGAGTGTTGACGAATATTTAAGCTACTGCGCACGTATCCGGGCTATGAGTCGGGAGCAGACTCGCCAGCGTGTACAGGCGGTCAAAACATTTTGCGAACTACAGTCGGTCGGTAACCGCCTGATCAAAAAATTATCCAAAGGTTACCAGCAAAGAATTGGCATTGCTCAGGCAATCATCCATCAACCCAAAGCAATCATTCTTGATGAACCGACCAATGGATTAGACCCAACCCAGATACATGAAATGCGTGATCTTATCCTTCACTTGCGAAATGATGCGGCTGTTTTGCTGTCAACACATCACCTTAATGATGTAGAACAGGTTTGCGACCGTGTGCATTTGCTAAAACAGGGAAGCACCGTATTTTGCAAAAACATCGATGATCTCCAGCAGGTGACTCGGGTTCGCATGCGTTTCAGCAAAGCCGCACCCATTGAAGACCTGAATAAAATTCAGGCAATAGATAAAGCGCATATTGTTAATAACCATACCGTCGAGTTAGTCGTTAATGAAAATCTGGATACTGTGAAATCCAGCTTACTGGAAATGGCGCAGACAAATACCTGGGGCCTGGTTGAGATATATGACATTCACGAGACCCTGGAAAATGTATTCGTCTCTGAAGTGTTAAGAGGGGCGAAATAATAATGATTGCAATCACTATTTTGTTTAATGAAATGCGCCGCATCTGGATGCAGCCTTTAGTATGGATAGTGCTTGGATTAACTTTTATCGTTATCGCATTATTATTTTTAGTGCTACTGAATAATTTTTATCTGGATATACAGGTAAAGTTTGCCGGCAACGATAATGCACCTGGTGTCACTGATTCAGTATTTTATCCCATGTTGTTCTGGAGCTCGATAATAGGCGCGCTGATGATGCCTATCTTTACCTTGCGCGTGGTGACGGAAGAAAAGATTCGCCGTCAGGATACTTTACTAAACAGCGCGCCGATCAAATGCACAACCATTATTACAAGCAAGCTGCTGGCAATCACCACTGTCGCCATCGGATTTGCCCTGTTAAATTTAATATTCCCACTCACCCTGTCCACCGTGGTTGATCTGGACTGGGGCAAAATTGCTGCAGGTATTATTGGTATGTTGCTGTTCCAGACAAGTTACGCTGCCATATGCGTATGGATCGCAACATTAACTCAAAACATCATGTTTACCCTGTTAAGCTGCCTGGGCATGTTTTTTCTTTCATTTATTCTATTTTATTCAGCAACATCGGAACAAAGTGCCAGTAATTTATTTTTACACATTTCCAGTTTTACGCACTTGCTCTCACCATTATCCGGATTAATAACCAGCACTGACGTATTTTATTTTCTCATCGTGACAGTACTGTTCAGCACTTTATCTATTATCCATTTACGCTTCAAAAAGGACTAGATACTTTGCCAGAGATTAATCACAAACGTCGCTCCCGACTAAGCTTGTACGCTTATTCAGTTTTATGTGTCGCCGTCAGCTTCTGTTTATTATGGCTAAACAGTTTAGTTAATTGGCAAACAGACTGGACAGCCGGGTCACGCAACACGATTAATCAGTCAAGCATCGAGTTACTGGAAAGCATGCATGGACCTGTCACGTTACAGGCTTACTTCAACAGTGACAGTCAGAGCCGTCAGCTGGTTAATCGCTTTGTCGATAAATATCAACGTTTCAAAAAAGATATTTCGCTAGAGTTTGTTGACAAGCAGTTATCCAGCAATGAACTAATTGAAATGGGGTTCAGTCAACTGGGGCAACTAAAAATCTCGTATGCCGATAATGAAACCTATATCAACCGTCTTAATGAACAGGAAATGACAAGCGCTCTATTTAAGGTAGCCAGAAAAGAAGACACGTGGGTTGCTGTCATCCAGGGACACGGGGAACGTGACCCTCACGACACAGGAAATAACGGCATAAGCAAACTTGTCAGCGAATTAAACAAGACCGGCATTAAAGTTCAGCCAATCAATTTGCTTTCCCAGTCAGTCATTCCCGACAATACAAAAGTTGTCATTATCGCCGGCGCCCGCAATGCTTACCTGGGCGGCGAACTCAAGCTGATTGATGATTTTCTGAATAACGGTGGCAATTTGCTTTGGTTGCGTGATCCTGGCAAACAAAATTATTTTACCAGCCTGGATGATGCACTGGGTTTGTCGCTCGTCCCCGGGGTAATCATCGACGCCAATACCAAGTTACGTATATTGCTTGGCATCAAGCATGCCGCTGTGATTCCTGTGACAGAATTCCACAAACACAGTATTACTGAGCAACTCAAGACTCATTTACTATTACCGTTTGCCAACGGAATAAATTATCAGGCCGAATCAGGCTGGAATACGCAGACTCTCTTCAAATCACTCGATCGTTCCTGGTCAGAAGTTGGAGAGATAAATACAGATAAGCTAAAATACGAACAGGCTCTGGGTGATACTCAGGGCCCGCTGACAATTGGCATTGCACTGTCGCGAGAATTACAGCAACGGCAACAGCGGGTTGTGGTGATTGGTGATTCCGATTTTATGGCCAATGGCTATATCGGCTTTGGTGCGAACTTTGCCCTCAGCCTGAATATATTAAACTGGCTAACTGAAGATGATGAATTACTTTCTATCACACACGCAGCTGCGCCAGATCAAGTCCTGGCGCTGGAAGATAAAGATGTCACATTCATTGCCCTTATATTATTACTACTTGTTCCCGGAACACTAATTGGAATAGGCTTTGGTATACGCTGGTTACGCCACAAGCATTAATCTCAAAAAATTTTTTTATGAATACCTCTGCTAAAAAAAACAGATCTGTTAGCGAAGCGCTTAATATAGAAGTTAGCACCGACATTACTGCCGGTGTTCACGACTTGTTCACTGTTAGGTACAGCGACCAGCCGGTCGACAACATTATTCATTTAATAGCGAATATCCCCATGCCGTCGCTACAGTCCGATCAGATTTTTGAGTCCTGGCAGGGTGCTGTTAATAGCACTGGCGCTCATAATGAATGGAAGTTATTCAAGAATGATCAATATTTATTAGCCTGTGTGCCTCAAGCACTTATTGAAACTCTGCCTATCGACCAGGCAGCAGAAAAAGCATACACAGAAATTTTCAACCAAATGCATATTAATGATTACCCGTTCCTAGTACGCACTTGGAATTTCTTTTCAAATATTACTGATGATGGCTATGCCGGCTCAAACAACTACCAGCAGTTTTGTTCGGGCAGAGCACGCGCCTATCAACAGCAACCATTAGCTGAACAGGTATATCCGGCAGCCACCGTTATTGGCACTCAACAACCAGGCCTGCAAATTTACTTTATTGCAGCTAAACAGGCAGGTATTGGCATAGAAAACTCTCTACAGGTGAGTGCTTTTGAGTATCCAGCAGTATATAGCCAGGACCCACCGCTGTTTTCACGCGCCTTACTTCACCGCAATCATTCACAGGAAATTTTGTTCGTTTCAGGCACTGCCAGCATTACTGGTCACGACACACAATATGCAGGCGATATTAACCGGCAGACTGAAATTTGCCTGTCTAATATTGAACAGCTCATTACTACAGCTGTCATTGAGAAAAATATGACTCCTGTGACATTAAGAGATTTTTCCCAGTTCAAAATCTATATAAAAAACCCGAATGACGCTGATACAGTACGCACACACATTCAGCAAATTTTAGGTCCAAGTGCACCCGTGTATTATTTACAGGGTGACATGTGTCGTTCGGATTTATCTGTAGAAATAGAAGCGCTTGCAATAATTCCCGTTAATTAATGTCACGCTTATGCCAGAGCTTCCTGAAGTAGAAACCACTCGGCGCGGCATAGAACCACATATTAATGGCCAGACAGTATTATCTGTCATCACTCGCACTAAAAAACTACGTTGGCCTATCCCCGGTAATCTGAACAAAAAACTCAGCGACCAGGTCATCACTTCGGTTAATCGGCGTGGCAAATATTTATTACTTAACAGCAACCCTGGCACATTGATCATTCATCTGGGCATGTCAGGTAGCCTGCGTATTACTGACGCTGCCGCTACCGCTCAGAAACATGATCATGTCGATATAGTATTCAAAAATAATATATTACGTTTACGAGACCCACGTCGATTTGGCGCAGTACTTTGGACGAGCAGAGACCCACTCTCCCACAAACTGTTAATGTCATTAGGTCCGGAACCGTTAGAAGAAGAATTTAATGCGCAGTATTTATATAATACTTCACGGAACAGACGCGTTTCTGTCAAAGAATTTATTATGAATTCTCATGTGGTGGTCGGCGTAGGAAACATTTATGCCACTGAAGCATTATTTGCCAGCAGGATTCACCCGCTACGTGCAGCCGGAAAGATATCACTGCCAAGATACGAATTGCTGGTCAATGCAATCAAATTGATTTTATCCAAAGCTATACAACGCGGTGGCACTACACTAAGAGACTTCACAAGAGAAGATGGAAAGCCGGGATATTTCCAGCAGGAGCTGCATGTATATGGAAGATCCAGCCAGCCCTGTTCTGTTTGTTCCCATATATTACGCTCAGTCAAACAGGGACAACGAACAACCACCTATTGTACGCAATGCCAACGTTAATACGTATTTATCATCGTTAATTATTCATCGCTGCCTAGTTTACTTTGCACTAACTCTTCTGGTTTTTAGTGTGTTCTGCATTGGCTTGATTCCCGCCTGCGCGGGAATGACGAAACTTGCGGGAATGACGGAAGTAGCTGGAATGATGGAAGTAACGGGAATTACGGGAGTCGCGGGAAGGGTGGAAGTAACAGGAATTACGGGAGTCGCGAGAAGGGTGGAAGTAACAGGAATGTCGGGAGTAGTGTGAATCGCGGAATACGTGTGACTGACAGAAACAGCGGGATGATAGTGGTAGCGGGGATTACAGGTTCAGATGGAGCAACTAATTTTGTTGAGGATGTAGTAACTTCACTTTATTTAACTATCGCCAGACCTTCACCGCGTGGATCTGATGCTGCTTCAACCTTATTACTTTGATGGTTCCAGATAATTGCCTGCATATTTCCATAACGGCGTGACAATTCGTTTAGATGATGGCCTTTATTCTTGAGTATTGTTTTTTCTATCTCTGATAATGCATTGACTTCATACTGTATCTCGTCAGGTAGATATTGGTGGTGGAATCTTCGCTGACTGACAATCTCATAAGCTCCTGCGCCCTGCTGATATTTTATTAGCGCCAGCACTAGCATACTGATAATTCGACTGCCGCCTGGAGTACCTGTAACTAATGTGCGTTGCCCATCGCGCGCAAATAATGGTGTCATACTTGATAGCATTCGTTTACCAGGCTGGATCGAATTTGCATCTGATCCAACCAGGCCCCAGACATTGGCTACACCTGTTGCCATAGAAAAATCATCCATTTCATCATTTAAAAGTACTCCTGTACCTGGCGCTACAAAACCGCTACCAAATGGATAATTAATTGATAATGTTGCTGCTACATAATTTCCATCTTTATCCAGCACAGAAAAATGCGTTGTATCTTTACCTTCCGGTTTCAGCTTATCTGCGAGTGACTGACTTGGCGTGGCGCTTGCCTGATCAAAATCGGAAAATTTTTCCTGTATATAGTTTTTATCAAGCAGCTTATTTAATGGAACGTCAGTAAAAGCCGGATCACCTAAATAAAGTGCGCGGTCCTGGTATGCACGACGCATTGCTTCTATCACCGTGTGTATTGATTCAGCATCATCAAGATTCAGGTTTTCTATTTCTTCCAGCATTGCTAGCACCTGCGTTATTACCACACCGCCTGAGGTTGGCGGTGGCGGCATAATTATCTCGGCACCATGAAATTCTGTTTTTATAGGATATCTCTCTTCAATCCTGTAATTCGCTAAATCCTCCAGTCGCCATATACCTCCGGCGGCGCGAACACCCTGCACGAGTTTTTGAGCGACATCCCCACGATAGAAGCCATCAGCACCTTGTTGTGCAACTCTTTCTAGTGTATTTGCTAGATCAGTCTGTTTAACCAGATACTTTTTAGTTGGCACTTCACCATTATTCAAAAATATCTTGCTTGCCTCTGGTGAGGCCAGCAGTGCCTGCCTGCGCAGACCGGCAAGTTTTATATAATGATCACCTGGCGTAAATCCGTTTCTTGCGTATGCGATGGCAGCACGCAAGTTATCCTGTAGCGATAAACGACCATACTGTTTGGTGATATGCGCGAGTGCGGCTACCGCTCCGGGTATTCCTGCAGCCAGAGGCCCATCAATAGAGTGTGAAGTCAATTTGCCCTGTTGATCCAGATACATATCGTGTGTTGCATCTAGCGGTGCGACTTCTCTTCCATCGATGACAACATCAATATTGTTTTTCGCATCGTGCAGCAACCAGAAACCTCCACCACCCAGACCACTGCCATAGGGTTCAACCACAGCTAATGCGGCACTGATAGCGACTGCCGCATCGAAAGCATTACCACCAGCTTGCAATACCTCTTCACCGGCAAGCGTTGCTAATTTATGTGCACTTGATACTGCGTATGGATTGTTATTATCTTCTGCGTGCCCGGACACCATCCAGACAGATACAATAAATACAATGACGATTCGAACTGGCATAGTTAAGCTTTGTTTTTCATAAGCTCGCTATATTTGTTTTGCAGCTCCTGATTTGATTCAGTATGTTCAGGATCAACAAGAATGCAGTCCACCGGGCAAACTTCTACACATTGAGGTGTATCAAAATGCCCGACACACTCAGTACAGCGTTGAAATTTTATCTGGTATATTTCTTCACCTTCGAAGATTGCATCGTTAGGGCACTCCGGCTCACATACATCGCAGTTTATGCATTCGTCTGTAATATAAAGCGCCATGACTATTTGTTTGACAACCTGCTTTTCAGTGCCTGCTCAACTTTGGGATGGACGAATTTTGAGATATCTCCTCCAAGCAAAGCTACTTCTCTGACCACACTGGACGATATAAAAGAAAACTGTTCTGCTGGCGTTAAAAAGATTGATTCCAGTGTCGGGTCAAGATGGCGATTCATACTGGCCAGCTGAAATTCAAATTCAAAGTCTGATACTGCACGCAATCCTCTTAATACGGCAACCGCTCCATGGTCTCTTGCCAGGTCTACTAGCAAGCCATCAAATCCACATACCTTTATTTCAGGGGAGTCTGAAAATACTGCTTTTGCTAACGAGACTCTCTCTTCGAGACTGAATAGTGGTTCTTTTTGTGGGCTGGCAGCAATCCCTACCACCACTTTATCGAACACATGCATAGCTCTGCGTACCAGGTCTGCATGACCGTTGGTAACCGGGTCGAATGTTCCGGGATATACAACTATCTTTGACATATGTGAATTTACTCGGGTATTTTGCAACTATACTAATTAGCCGATAATAACCCACATTCTACTTGACCTGCTTTTAAGTGTCTCTGCCATTGGTATAAATCCGGCAGAGTTTTAGGGAAATTCTCAGGAGAGGATTCTACATAGATTAACCCACCCGTTTTAATGCACTGGCTATCAATCAATTGCTGCAGAATTTCAGCAGGATCAAATATGGCAAATGGCGGGTCCAGAAAAATTATGTCGAAACGGGAGTGACAATTCTTTATATACGACAACGCATCAGCGCAGGTGACGCTGATTTCCTGAGCATCCAGCTTTGCCAGCTGTTGCGAGAGCAACGATATTACTTTTTGCTCATTATCCACTAATGTTGCGTGTGCTGCTCCGCGCGAGACTGCTTCAATACCCAGCGCACCGCTGCCAGCAAACAGATCCAGACAATGACTGCCCTCAATTCGTGTCTGCAACCAGTTAAATAACGTCTCTCTTACTCGATTAGGAGTGGGGCGTACAGTTTCCTGTAAAACCACCGGCAGCTTTGTTCCACGCCAGCGTCCGGCAATTATTCTGACCTGCTGGGGTGCGCTCGCTATATTACGCGTCTTCTTCGGTCTTTTGCTCACTACCAACAACAACTGTCACAAATTTATCCAGATCCAGATGTTTGCGGAATGCTTTCTTAACATCTTCCAGACTGACGTTTTCAATATTTTTATTAAAACTATTCAGATAGTCCAATGGCAGGTTGTAATAACCGATCATGGAAAGGTAACCCAGAATGTCCCTGTTGCTATCGATGCGCAGAGGAAAGCCGTTCATGATGTTTTGCTTACTCAGCGCCATTTCTTCTGCAGTCGGCCCATTTTCAACAAACTCTGATAACACTTCATTACAGACTTGAATTGCTTCTGTCACCTGGTCTGAACGAGTTTGCAAACCAAGCATGAATGGTCCGGCCTGCTCGTAAGGAAGAAAGTAACTATACACACTGTAGGACAAGCCTCTATTGCTACGCACTTCTTTAACCAGCCTGGATGTGAAGCCACCACCGCCCAGTATATGATTACCGACATACAGGCTAAAGTAATCAGGATTACCTCGCTCAATACCGATTTGGCCGATACGCACATGCGACTGCTGGGATGCAAATTCTACATGTTGCTTAATCTCTGTAGAGGGTTTCGCCAGCACAATTTCTTCCTGTGCCTTACCTTTTGGCACAGAGGTGCTTATCGTGTTTGCGATTTTCTGTGCTTGCGACTCTGATACATCGCCTACAATTGCCAGAATTGAATTTGTTGCGACTATATATTGCTTGTGAAATTCTTTTACATCTTTCAAAGTGATTTTGCTGGCACTTTTATTTGTCCCACTTTGAGGCTGTGCATAAGGATGATTCTGGTATAGCAGCTGATAAAATTTTCGTCCTACAATATCACCAGGACTTTGATCAATATTTTGCAGCGAGATTAACAGTCTTTTCTTTTCTCTATCAAAATCACGTTCAGGGAAAGATGGCTTTGACACCACATCAATGAACATGGTTAATGCTTTATCAAAGAACTCTTCACCAGTAAGACTACGCAACGTCACACTGGAACGATCCAGATCAACACTTGCGCCAAACTGCGCACCGACATCTTCAAATCTGGAGGCCACATCATCTGCATTTAGCTTGCCTGTGCCTTTATCCAGCAAACCGTGCATCATTGTAGACAATCCAGCCAGTTCATTATCACGTGCACTACCCGCATCAAATGTTAATGCAATATCGACCATAGGCAGCTCTGGTGAATTTACATGTAAAACTTTAATCCCGTTATCTGTTGTCCATGTGTTAATTTCCGGCAAGGCATAAACAGTTGAATACAAGCTATATATTAAAAATACAATGATGGGTCGAATTATCATACTCATTTTAATTATCATTTCGCACCAAAGCCTTCACGCTCCAGCGGAGTTAAAATTGCAACTGTTTTATAGTCAGGAACGAGATACTTTCTTGCGACTTCACGTACATCTTCTGCAGTAATTTTCTGAATATTATCTGCATATTCATTCATTGTTTGCCATCCGAGTCCCACAGTCTCTAAAGAACCAATTATGTAGGCTTGTCTTTGCACTGAGTCCTGTTGATAAACCTCACTCGCAACTGTCTGTGCTTTTACTCGCTTTAATTCTTTTTCGCTGACAAGTTTATTTTGCAGTTTTTCGATTTCCTGATATATCGCCTGCTCAAGCTCTTCTAATGTATATTCAGCATTGGGTGTGCCGTCGAACAGGAACAAATTATTTCTTGCTGAATAAATATTATATCCGGCACCTGCGCTAGCAGCCACTTCCTGTTCCCGCACCAGATTTTTACTCAACCGGGAACTTCTGCCTCCATCCAGAATTCCAGCAAGAATACTAAGCGCATACGCTTCACGGCTATCTTCTGCTGTTTTTAGTGATGGAGCCTTATAACCAATAATCATGTATGGAAGTTTAGCAACTGCTTTGACTTCAACACGCCTTTCTCCTAATTGCTTTGGCTCGTGTCTTGCTTTTAATGTTGCAACTTCACGTGATGGCACAGGTTGGTAATATTTTTCCGCCAGTGCAAACACCTGCTCAGGAACCACATCACCGACGACTACCAATGTTGCATTATTAGGCGCATACCATTTTTGATACCACTCGCGCAGATCTGTTACTTTCATATGGTCCAGATCACTCATCCAGCCTATGACAGGAGTGCGATACGGACTGCTATTAAATGCAGTGGCGTTAAACTGCTCGTATGTCAGTGCATTTGGGTTATCTTCCGTGCGCAGCCTTCTTTCTTCTTTGACAACTTCAAGTTCTTTTAAAAATTCAGCTTCGTCAAGATTTAACTGTTCCATACGATCAGATTCAAGCTCAAAGCTTGTTTCAAGCTTTGACACATCGAACAACTGGTAATATGCAGTGAAGTCTCGACTGGTAAACGCATTGTCACGCGCACCAATACTTGCCAGTATCTCAGAAAACTCTCCCACGGGGTGTCTGGGTGTCCCCTTAAACATCATGTGCTCTAACACATGCGATACCCCTGTGATTCCACCATATTCACTTGCTGATCCTACTTTGTACCAGACTTGCGCTGTAGCAACAGGTGCTCGATGATCTTCTTTAACGATGACTTTAAGGCCGTTTTCGAGAGTCTTCTCATAAACGGTAGCCCAGCTACTTGTCACCAATAAAAAAGAAACTAGAATTGTATTTATTGATAATATAATTATCTTCATTCGCATTGATTAACTGTGGTTAAGTTACAATAGGATTAATGTCTTACGACATCAGATAAAGTAGTTTGTTCAACCCAAGCATAGCATTATATTTCTCACCGTTTTTTACTTAAAAATTATGACTGACCAAAATTTGCTCGATCGATTAAAGCGGGGTTTATCGAAAACCCGTGGCGTACTTTCAGAAGGCATCCAGGATGATACTTCCAAACCCATTCAGGAAGTTATCACAGACATAGAAGATAGCTTATTGATGGCAGATGTAGGTATAGAGACTACCGATAAACTTATGACGCAACTAAGAGCTATCGTCAGCAGGGAGAGTAAATCCAGTGCGCGTCCAAATATCCCTGAGTTATTATCTCAATGCATTTTTGAAATACTGGAACCAAGCAACAAGCCAATGCTATTAGGCAGAATCAAGCCATTTTCAATACTCGTAGTTGGGGTCAACGGTGCCGGTAAAACCACTACTATTGGCAAACTTGCCAGACGTCTGAAGAAAAACCGCAAATCTGTCATGCTGGCGGCCGGCGATACTTTTCGCGCCGCTGCTGTTGAGCAGCTAATTACCTGGGGTGAACGAAACGATATTCCGGTTATCTCACAGGCAACCGGGGCTGACAGCGCGTCAGTAATATTTGATGCCCTGGAGTCTGCCACGGCACGTAATATTGATGTATTAATCGCTGATACAGCGGGACGGCTTCACACTCAAAATGATCTCATGACCGAATTGCAAAAAGTAAAACGTGTGATGAATAAAATCGATGCCGATGCACCTCATGAAACATTATTAGTACTGGATGCAAGTATGGGACAAAATGCATTACGCCAGGCAGAGGAATTTCACCAGTCAATGAATGTGACCGGATTATGTATCACCAAATTAGATGGCACAGCTAAGGGTGGCGTGGTCATTGCAATTGCTGATCGCCTCGGTTTACCTATTCGTTACATCGGGGTTGGTGAAGCGATTGACGATCTGCAGGTATTTGATGCGAGGGAATTTACCGCAGCTCTCATTGGTGGATAACAGATAGATAGCAATGATTCGACTTCAAAATATTTGCAAGCGTTACCCTGAAAGCGGTGAAGTACTCGCCCAGGTTAATTTGAGTCTCGCTGATGGCGAGATGTGTTTTCTCACCGGCCCTTCCGGTTCTGGCAAGAGCACTTTGCTAAAAGTAATAGCACTCATCGAAGCGCCAACCCGGGGCAAACTCTATTTTGACGAAAGAAACGTGACTGGACTGAATAAATCCCGTATCTCCGGCTTTCGAAAAAAAATGGGGCTGGTTTTTCAGGATCATCGCCTGCTGAATGACCGAAATGTATTTGAAAATGTAGCGCTACCGTTACGTATAAATGGCTTCAATCCGAAAGATATCCCCAGAAGAGTAAGAGCTGCCCTTGATAAGGTAAATTTGTTAAATAAAGAAAAATCCAGTCCCGTCTCGTTATCCGGAGGTGAGCAGCAACGTGTGGGTATTGCCCGCGCTATTGTTCACCGCCCCCGACTGCTGCTGGCGGATGAGCCAACGGGTAACCTTGACCCGGAATTATCGGCAGACATTATGAAATTATTTCTGGATTTCAACCAGGTAGGCGTGACCGCACTGATTGCCAGCCATGATGTCAGCCTGATTAGAGACTTTAATAAAAAGATAATTAGCCTGGATGGCGGACGCTTAGCCAGTTAACGCCCGAGATGAAAAGTAAAACCACAAAAGGCAGACTTAATACACTGGCGATTCTCTGGCTGGAACATCATATAGACAGCTTTAAACTGAGTTTTACACGCGCCACCAATAGCCCGGTTTCTTTCATATTTACCGCCTTAATGATTGCTATTGCATTTTCGATACCCATCAGCTTCTATGTGGTACTTTCCAGTGCAGAGAAATTAACCAGCCAGTGGGATAGTGACAAACAGATTACCCTTTTTTTAACTGAACAGGTTAACTACTCGCAAGCACAACAGCTGGCAGACACTATTTCGGGCAAAGAAGAAATTGCCAATGCCTTTGCCGTCAACAAGCAAACTGCATTAGATGAATTCAAACAACAAATGGGGCTGGAATCCATTACAGATAACTTACCTCAAAATCCTCTTCCGCATCTGATCATTGCTAACCCGCATACAACATTGTCTGACATTGAGTCATTACAGGCCCTGGAAAATGAACTTCGCAACCTGAAGCAGGTACAGCAAGTCCAGTTTGACCTGCTCTGGTTTCAACGACTACAGGCAATGCTGGGAGTCTTTAATCGCATCCAGTGGATAGTAAGCATCATCCTGCTACTTGCGATAGGGTTAATTATTATTAATGTGATTCGCTGGGAAGTCACTAGTCGGCATGCAGAAATTGAGATTATAAAGCTGGTAGGTGCGAGTGATGCTTATGTCAGACGACCCTTCCTGTATTCCGGCTTCTGGTTAGGACTTGCCGGTTCGGTACTGGCGCTGATTATTGTTTATCTCTGCAGCTGGCTCATACAGCAATCGACCACCAGGCTATCATCCCTGTTTGGTAATGACTTTCAGTTAACTACTTTAACATTTGGTTTAGCCAGCCTGATTATTATCGGTGCGAGTGTGTTGGGAATGGGTGCCGCATGGATCGCAGTCACACATAAACTCAGACTTTATAGCTAGCTCTACCAGTCTTCGGTCAGATTATGGGCAGTTAACCGCCAATTGATCGCATCTGCTGTGTCAAAAATCAATTCCCTGGTGAATGACTGGCGCTCTCGATCCTGAATTCGTTTTTGCATATGCGGCAGACCTTTTTCTAGCCATCCATCAATGGTTGGCTGGTCTACACCAAAGATATGGGCAAGATCGGCTTTGCTAACTTGGACTCCTGGCATGAATCTATCTCTTATTTTGCATTTACCGTGATACGGAAAATTCGTTTAAAAAACTTAAGCACATTTAGCATTCTTTATTTTTAACGACTTATTGATCTGCTTTTGGGCGATTATTCGTACTATTAGTAGTACCATATACTGCTTTTATAATGACAAAACATTATATGGTACGAGTCTGTGCCAATAATTGCCGACCATCTCTCGATATCGACCGTTTATCGGTATTACTATCGCACCCTTATGCGCTCAAACGGGCAACCCTCTTCCTCTAGTTGGGTAGTGGAATAAACGGTACCTGAATAGTCTGCGAATACCTATAGTCAGTACGCTCTATGGGTAAGTATGGTCGATAAAGTGAATACCCTATTCTGACTAAGCGCTGCGGGAACTATACAACTGGTTAGCACTCTAATTCGGGGAGTGCTAAACTAACTTTTATAGTATGAATTGGAGAGTACAGCCCATGAATAACAGCCTGGCTTTATCACACCCACATGAGCTAACTTTAACAGCTGGAAGTCTGGACGCCTATATCAACGCGGCACACCAGTTGCCCATCTTATCTGCTGAAGATGAGAAAAATCTGGCTATTCGCCTGCAGGATCATCAGGATCTTGAGGCTGCGCGTACCCTGATTACTCACCATTTACGTTTTGTTATTCGTGTTGCACGAGGCTATAGCGGTTACGGCTTGGCTCTGGCTGATCTTATACAGGAAGGCAATATAGGCCTCATGAAAGCTGTCAAAAGATTCGACCCAACTCTCAACGTTCGCCTGGTGTCATTTGCCGTACACTGGATTCGTGCTGAAATTCATGAATTTATTCTGCGTAACTGGCGCATCGTGAAAGTTGCCACCACAAAAGCTCAACGCAAATTATTTTTTAATTTACGCAGCAAGAAAAAACGACTTGGCTGGTTAAATCATGAAGAAGTCGAGTCCGTTGCCATGGACCTGGGCGTAAAACCGAGTGAAGTGCTGGAAATGGAATCCCGTCTCAGTGGACAGGATCTTGGCTTTGATGCGCCTCATGGGTCTGATGATGAAGGAGATATCTCTTCGCCTTCAGCGTATCTTGCCCATGATAGTGAAGACCCGGCTACAAGTTTTGAGAAAAATGACTGGAGCGAACACCGGACTGACAGGTTATTGTCAGCCATGGATGCACTCGATGAGCGAAGCCGTGAAATTATCCAGGCACGCTGGCTAACTGACAAGAAACAAACATTGCAGAATCTTGCCAGAGAATACGGAATATCGGCAGAGCGCGTGCGCCAGTTAGAAAATAATGCAATGAAAAAGCTTCAGAGCTATATAGAAGCCTAAGATATCAGCGGCAAATATCTATCTAACAACAGGACTGCAAACAGTACCATTAAATAAATTATTGAGTATACGAAGGTATTCATTGCCTTCGTATTACTCTTGGTTATTTGCAGATTAACGGCATAATACAAAAAGCCCGCATTCAGAATCAGCACACTCACCAGATAGACCCAGCCTGACATTCCCGTTAAGAACGGGAAGATCGTAATGACACACATTAATATTGTATATAACGTGATCTGCAGACGCGTGTAGTCATCTCCGTGAGTAACTGGCAGCATGGGAATATCAACCTTGGCATATTCCTCTTTGCGGTAGAGTGCTAACGCCCAGAAATGTGGTGGCGTCCAGGTAAAGATAATCAATAATAACAGGAGTCCATCAGCCTCCACCTGTCCGGTTACCGCCGTCCAGCCAAGCAATGGAGGTGTTGCACCAGCAGCTCCGCCGATAACGATATTCTGTGGTGTGGCACGCTTTAGGTACATTGTGTAAATCACCGCATACCCTACAAGAGAAGCAAATGTAAGCAACGCAGTGATCATATTAATCTTGATGATTAATATGCCCATTCCAATGACACCAATGATGCCAGCAAACACCAGCACAGAGACTTTACTCAGTGATCCCGATGGTAGTGGCCGTAATTTGGTTCGATCCATCGCCGCATCAATTCGACTGTCTGCGACATGATTAATCGCGGCTGCTGAACTGGCCACCAGTCCGATACCCAGCGTGCCGTAGATGAAAGTCGCCAACGCCACGTTGCCAGGGTCAGCCATCAACATACCGACGATTGCCGTAAACACCATCAAAGCAACCACTTTTGGCTTGCACAGCTCGAGGTAATCTTGCC
This sequence comes from uncultured Gammaproteobacteria bacterium, assembly GCA_963976865.1. GTDB lineage: Bacteria > Pseudomonadota > Gammaproteobacteria > UBA4575 > UBA4575 > UBA1858. Next base: position 408,898 of record CAXBLY010000001.1, read on the forward strand.
AGCGGCTGAGTGGACTCAAGGCGGTGCTGGTTGGCGAAGGGGATGACTTTACGGACATATTAATAAATAAAGGTGATACTAGCGGCTAATGCGTGCAGATCTTAGCATATATACGCTTGTCACAATGCTAAATAGCAGTAAAAGGGCCACGCCATTGTGTAATACGGCCACGGCCAAAGGCAGTTTGAATATGACATTAGAGATACCCAGACACACCTGTATCAGTAACAGCGCCATGATTACTTTTGCATTGGTATTGAGTAATTTTTCTGGATCTGAATACTTCCAGAGTCGAGTGGCATAAATCAGTATTGCCAATGCAGTGACCACAGCGCCTATTCTGTGTATATAGTGAATGGCTACCCGTGCTGGATGCTCAAGTACACCAAATTCATAATCCACACCCAAACCCCGCCATAGAATAAAAGCGTCTTTAAAGTCCATGGCTGGCCACCAAGATTGCTGGCACTTGGGAAAGTCTACACAGGCTAATGCCGCGTAATTTGAACTTACCCAGCCACCCAGAGCAATCTGGGTGGCCAATATAAACACTACCAGCAGGGAAATGTTAAACAGTGATTTAGCCAGATTTAGGTCGATCTGCGGTTGCCATGTAGTGGTGCGTAAAAATTGCCAGGCAATCAGATTAAACAGGGTAAACCCGCCGAGCAAGTGACCCATCACAATCAAAGGCTTGAGTTGCAAGGTCACCGTCCACATGCCGAGCAGGGCCTGAAATAATAATGTACAGGCCAGCAATATTCCTGCCGCGATATGACGTCTGCCGTACTGATCTTTTCTAAACAGATAAATGGAAATGACAAAAATTAATATTCCCAGCGTGCCTGCGAAATATCGGTGAATCATTTCCTTCCATGCTTTAGGGGCTTCGACGGCTCGTTCAAAATTGGTATTGGCATGTGCGACTTCTGTATCTGTCTCAGGCACACCAATAAAATGCCCATAGCAACCTGGCCAATCAGGGCAACCCAGTCCTGCATCAGACAAACGCACATATGCACCTAGCACAACCACAACAAACGCCAGCAATAATGCTGCCAATACAATATTTCGAAATGTTGTACCCATCAGTTTTATCCGATATTAGAAATTTTTAACAGCTTCTTGATGTCCTTGAGCATGCCTCTTGATGTCGAAGTAGTATCGTACTTCATCATTAAATTACCGATAGGATCTATCAGGTAGATGGTTCCAGGCTTAAGCTCCATATACTCGCCTGATTCTGTTTCGAATTTAACCAGACTTCCTACACGCATACGTTGATTGCGATCCATAATTTCCGGGCTGACTTTATTTGCATCGGTTAATAATGCAGACTGGATTCGGTTTGATTCTCTACCGGTGGCTATTTTTGTTTGACGCAGCTTAAATAATGAAGCCTCGCATACCAGGTCGCATCCCTTCGGTGAATACACCAGATAAGTCCATTTGCCCGCAAAATCTTTAATATCAATCGTGCCATTCGATGACAGTGTTATTTCAAGCGTTTTAACAGGCTGTGCTGGATGTATCAGCGAGCCATGCGACGCGGGTTTGGTTGTCGGCAAGTAATCACGCATAACGTACATGGTTACCGCTATTAAAAGTGGTACCACGAAAACAGCTATTAACAAATAGCCGGATATTTTTGAATTTTCATTTTTCATTTTTTTTCATCATAGGTCTAATACTGTATAGCCACCACAAAACAATCAGGGCAACTGCCATTGCGTACCATTGAAACGCATACCCATAATGTTTTTTTGATGACAGATTATTCGCTGCCCAATCTCTTCTGTAGCCGTGCAATTCTTGTTCGTCCAGCCTCAATGTAAATGGCTGCAGCGCGAATCCCAGGCGTGATGCTAATTGCGAATAGTCAACAAATTGAATTCTTCTCGGCCAACTTGAATCTTCTCCCTCCGCAATTCCTCCAAGACTGTATGCGGCATCGTATGGCACATAAACACGTCCGGTTACAGTGACTTGCCCGGCTTCAAAGTCTACAGCTGGCAGCACATTCCTGCTTTCACCCTGCGCTAGCCAGCCCCGGTCTACCAGCACCCATGCTTTGGATGAATCAACATAGAATGGTGTAAGCACGTTATAGCCTGTCTTTCCGTCCCGCACCTGGTTATCAAACAAAAATTGTTTTTCAACAAGGTACCTGCCTGTTAATTTAATTTTTTTGTAGCGCCAGCTTTCAGTATTGTCTAGCGGCAGACTTACATCATTAATTTCTGCTTCCTGATGATTCACAGCGCGTTCAATCTCACTTTTTACATCACCTCGACCCAGCTGCCATGTTCCGAGAATAACAAACAAACCAAGCATAGCAACGGTGCATAACTGCACTATCCAGAACCGTCCTGTATATGTTTTTGTTAACAGCATTTATTTACAATGATCGTTATACTGGGTGTCCGATTCTATATTGCAGAGCCTGTCATGCTTATTAAAATTTTTATTGTAATCCTCTTTCTTCTCATTATTGGGAGCCTGGCATCTGCTCTATTTCACCTTTTAGTATCCAAGGAAACTAACAACAAAACTGTTCGCGCGTTAACTTATCGCATCGGACTGTCTGTGTTCGCTTTTATTATTATAATCGTTAGCAAGTACTTTGGCTGGATATAAACACAGGACTTTTAGTTTCCACTATCTCAAATGAAAAAGGCGCCGTTTCAGGCGCCTTTTTCACGATTCGGCGAAAAGATTAGAGTACATATACAAATATAAACAATCCCAGCCAGACAACATCCACGAAGTGCCAGTACCATGCTGCTGCTTCAAATGCGAAGTGTCTCTCTGGCGTGAAGTGCCCTGTAATACACCTGAACAGTATCACTGTCAGAATGATTGCCCCGATAGTAACGTGGAAACCATGAAATCCGGTCAACATAAAAAATGTTGCGCCATAAATACCAGAGCCCAACGTCAGTCCCAGATCCCGATAGGCATGAATATATTCAGAACCCTGAACAAACATGAATATCACCCCGAGTAATACGGTTAAGAAAAGCCCCAGGATTAATTGCCCTCGATGATTGGCCTTTAGTGCATGATGAGCCCACGTCAGCGTTACACCACTGGTAAGTAGCAAAGCTGTGTTAATTGCCGGCAGTCCCCACGGCCCTATAGTCAGGTAATCCCCACCGACATTTCCAGGACCGTTGGCTTCATTTGGCCACGACCCTTCATATCCACCCCAGAGGAATGAATTAGTCGTTATTCCGCTTCCTTCACCGCTTAACCAGGGAAGTGAATACACTCTTGCATAATACAATGCGCCAAAGAATGCGGCGAAAAACATCACTTCAGAAAAAATAAACCAGAACATGCCCCATCTGAATGACATGTCTACCTGCATGTTATACATGCCTTTTTGGTTTTCCTTAATTACTGTCCCAAACCAGCCAAACACCATAAAAAAAACGATGGCTAACCCAACTAACATCATTGGTGATCCCCATGAGACGTTGTTCAGGAAATTGGCAAAACCAACCAGTAGCGTACATACGCCGATGGATCCAACTATTGGCCAGTGACTCCCGTGCGGGATGTAATATGAATTTTCAGCATGTGCCATTATTTAATCCTCAATTAAATGCTAGTACAGATTCGTTTGAATCAAGTTTATTAATTTGTGCGCTTTGTGTGATATCGAAAAATGTATAAGAAAGCGTGACAACTTTTACATCTTTCGGCAACCTGGGGTTGATCATAAAGCTCAACGCCATTTCAACTTCCTTACCTGCTTCGATAGGCTGGTTCTCAAAGCAAAAACACTCTGTCTTTATCAGGTGTCTATTTGCAACGTACGGAGTAATACTCGGTACGGCCTGTCCTACCATTGCTGTTTGAGTTGTATTTTTAGCTATGTAGTTTGTTGTATAAACACGACCCGGATGTACCTGAAGTTTACTTACTGCAGGCCTTACCTTCCAGGGCATGGACTCATTCATGGACACATCAAATTCAACCGTGACCAGGCGAGTCGTATCTTCCTGTATCTCCTGAGATACCAGCTGGTTGGATTCCTGAGTAAAGCGTAGCCCTGTTAAATCACAGAATACGTCATACAGGGGCACCAACACATAGCCAAAACCAAACATACATACAGACACTAACGCGAGTTTAGTAACAACACTTTTAGAACTTTTAGCTTGCTTATCCATTGGCTAATTTGCGTTACTTACTAAAAAGTAAAATCCAACGTAGATAACAACGGCAACCAACGCAAGTATGACTACTGTTTTGTTGGCTGCTTTTTGTTGTTTCTGTTTAGCGTCCATTGCTTTAATTGCTAATCGTCCTTACTTGATAACAGGAGGAGTAACAAAACTGTGGTAAGGCGCAGGGGAGGCTAAAGTCCACTCCAGGCCTTCTGCATTTTCCCACACCTGGCTTGTTGCTTTCTCGCCACTACGTATTGCCTTAACAACTAAATACAAGAACAGTAATTGAGAGAACCCAAAGCCAAACGCTCCGATGGTTGCAAGCATGTTGTAGTCCGAGAATTGCAGAGCGTAGTCCGGAATTCGTCTCGGCATACCTGCCAAACCTACAAAGTGCATCGGGAAGAAAGTCAGATTGACAAATATGGTAGATAACCAGAAGTGCAATTTACCAAGCCCTTCGTTGTACATGTTTCCGCACCATTTAGGTAGCCAGTAATACACTGCTGCAATAATCGCAAAAATTGAGCCTGGCACTAGCACATAGTGGAAGTGAGCAACGACGAAATAGGTATCATGGTACTGGAAATCAACTGGTGCCAATGCGAGCATCAAACCAGAGAATCCACCGATTGAAAACATAACGATAAAGCCAATAGCAAACAGCATGGGTGTTTCAAATGTCATTGAACCACGCCACATAGTCGCTATCCAGTTAAACACTTTCACGCCGGTTGGTACTGCAATCAGCATAGTGGCAAACATAAAGAAGAGTTCACCCGCTAACGGCATTCCCACAGTAAACATGTGATGCGCCCATACGATGAATGACAGAAACGCGATTGAGCCTGTCGCATACACCATCGATGCGTAACCAAATAATGGTTTACGCGCGAAAGTTGGAATAATGCTGGAGACCACACCAAACGAAGGCAAAATCAGAATGTAAACTTCCGGGTGACCAAAGAACCAGAAAATGTGCTGGAACATCACGGGATCACCACCACCCGCTGCATTAAAGAAGCTGGTACCAAAGAACTTGTCAGTAAGCAGCATAGTGATACCACCGGCAAGTACCGGCATCACTGCAATCAGCAGGTATGCAGTTATCAGCCAGGTCCATACGAACAATGGCATTTTCATTAATGTCATTCCAGGTGCGCGCATATTCAAAATGGTAGCAATGACGTTGATCGCGCCCATGATTGAAGACAAGCCCATGAAATGCATTGAAAGAATTACAAAAGGAAGTGCATCACCGGTCTGTAATGTTAATGGTGGATACAGTGTCCAACCACCCGCTGGGCCACCGCCATCCATGAATAAGGTAGATAACATCATGGCGAATGCGAACGGAAGAATCCAGAAACTCCAGTTATTCATACGAGGAAGTGCCATATCCGTCGCACCTACCATCATAGGAATTAGCCAGTTAGCCAGTCCTGTAAATGCCGGCATTACCACACCGAAGATCATCATGATCGCATGCATGGTTGTCATAGAGTTGAAAAATTGCGGATCTACAAACTGCATGCCCGGCTCAAACAACTCTGTTCGGATAACCAGCGCCATGACGCCGCCAATTAAAAACATGATAAACGAGAACCATAGATACAAAGTACCTATGTCCTTGTGGTTAGTAGTAAATAACCATCGCTTTATCGAATAAGGACTTTCCTGGTGATCATCATGATGATCGTCGGTAGCTACCGTACTCATTGTGTGCTCCTTAAGTTTGTAACATTAAATAATAATCGTGAATTCATTTGCCTGATCTGCCTGGTCGCATCTATTGTGTGACTGCTGCGTACTCTGCATTGTCAGATTTCAAAGTTGTGTTGTCGGCAAGGAACTGATCAAACTCTGCCTGTTCAACCGCGCGAACAACAATCGGCATAAATCCATGATCCCGGCCACATAGCTCTGCGCACTGTCCGCGGTATGTACCGGCTGTATTCACTTTCGCCCAGGCTTCATTGATGAAACCAGGTATTGCGTCTTTTTTAACGGCAAGATCAGGTACCCACCAGGCATGGTTTACGTCATTTGAGGTAATCAGGAAGCGCACCTTTTTGCCAACTGGTAGCACCAGTTCTTTATCAACTTCCAGCAAGTAGTTTTCGCTCTTTGGCTCAAGACCGTTAATCTGGCTTCGGGGAGTCTTTAATACACTATAGAAATCAACCCCTTCATCGATGTACTCGTAGTGCCACAGCCACTGGTAACCCGTGATTTTGACAGTCAGGTCATAGTCGCTTGTATCTTCCATTGCTACCAGGGTTTTAGTCGCAGGTATGGCTAGCGCAATCAGAATGATGAAAGGAATGGTTGTCCAGATGGCTTCTACTGTTGTGCTCTCATGGAATGTTGAGGGTGTGAAGCCCTTTGACTTGCGGTGTGCGAAAATCGAGTAGAACATTGCTGCGAATACAACCACTGCAATCCATACGCATAACCAAAAAGCAATCATGTGCATATCAAACACCTCTGCGCTGATATCCGTCACGCCAACAGGCATATTGATTGGCTGTCCGGCATTGGCAACGCCCATTGCAGCAAACATACCGCTAATGGCTGATAGCCATTTAAGCCAGTTATTACCACTCATCTTTAATACTCCCTATATAAAAAAATCTTTCTAAACCGATGACAAAAGTGCTTTATTAATAGACGCAGCCAGACTCTCTCGTTCTTCATTGTTGAGACATGCGCCTACTTCCAATTCCTTTCCTTTTGATCTCATCACTAATCGACTTTGCAAATGCGCCCTGACAGGTGGATACAGTACCACTTGGGTCCATGCACGCTGAAAACGATGCAAATGCCGTGTCTTGTTTCGACCTACCTCAACATTTACGTAATCGGTATCAATCGATATTACTTCACACCGGGTCGCCCGTAAGCCACTCCAGTACAGAATTCCTGCAAGCATCATCATTTCAAGACCAGCAAATGGAAGGATCAACCATAATCCTTGTAACGCAAAAACACCTGCTATGCTAAATGTAATGACCGTTAAGCTCGCAATAAAAATCTTGTTTTCCCGCCATGACATCGAGTAATTGGGTGTCACCACAAAAGTTGAGAGCAATTTTTTCTCTGCTCCAGCTTCCATGTTAGCTGACGACCTTGATGACTGATTTCATGCGCTGAAATTTATTTATACTTAGAACACTCATTTACAGTGAATGCTTATCCGCGAATATTAGCAATTATTGATATGAAATTCATAGCTACTCTAAGGGATATTTCGTACTTGTTATGGTTCATTTGATCTAAATCATGCAAATATCTGTACAAATATTGACCTTACCTTCATTGACGACCCATTGTTAGTGCAAATACCATTCACTTTGACCTGTGAAAACATCGCAGCCAATCGGGGTGTTCCGACTATTTCTTACTTGAATTGTATTGGCTGCCATTCATCTGCACTGTTTTGGTTCGATTGTACCAGAGACTGCTTCCTTCCGTGCCCGTAGAGCACTTCATAACTAGCGGGGTACTTACCATTTGGCAGCACAAATTTTCTATATTCTTCAAGTACTGCATTCAATCGCTTCCTCGTCATCAGTCCACGTGCACGTTGTTCAAGATGATTTGTAGCGCCAGTATTTTGCAGATCTTTAAACAACTGCATGGGATCAGAATACTCAACAGTGATTATTTCAGATTCCATCACCGGCGAGGCAAATCCGCTAGCCAGCAATCCATCTCCCAGCAACTGCATATCTATAAAAGAACTGACATGAGGAAGGTCATCCACCTCGGCAAAACAGTGGCGCAACTCTTTTAGTGTATCAGGGCCAAAGGATGAGAATAGCAGTAGCCCCTGGTCTTTTAGCACGCGACAGCTTTCTTCAAAAGCTGCACCAATATCATTACACCACTGCAAGGTTGATGCTGAAAAAATTACATCCAGGGACTCATCCTTAAAGGGAAGTGCTTCTGCATCACCGCATACTGCATATTGATAATTTACCTGCGATTCGTTTTTAGCCCACGCCAGCATAGGCAAGGCAAAATCAATTGCATAATAGGAATTCGACCCATAGTGCTTGCGTAACAAATTGCCTGCAAGACCAGTACCACTACCCATATCTAGTAATGTGTCGACTGGACCCTTTTGCAATACCTGTAACTTATCCAGCAAACGAACAAGAATTTCTTTCTGCACAACTGCGGCTTCATTATAGGAAGTTGCCGCCTTGGCAAAAGCTGTTTTGACGTCGTCCCGAGAAATATTCATTTAATCTTGCAGGTAGGTGTTTATGATGCGTGCAACCGCGTCAGGCTGAGAGATGTGTGGCGCATGACCCGCACCTGAAATTATAGACAGCGGTGAATCAGAAATATATGCCGCGTGTTGCGCAGAAACAAGACTCACAACCGCGTCAGAAGCGCCATGAATAAATGAAGTGTTACATTGCAGCGTCTTTAGTGTTTCCAATAGATCCAGCTGTTGCAACAATGCCAGCCCGTACCCGCATTCCTTCAAATCATAATTCTCAAAGTCACAGGCCTTTTTCAGAAAACGTAAACTTGTTCGTGCCGATTCATCCCCTTTTGCCAGCAACGTTAAAAACTTGTTAAGCGCTGACATTGGTTGTGTTTGGTAGCGGGCCAAGAAGCCAGTAAACCATTGGTAATCAATGCCGGCATTTTTATTATCTTGACAGACAAACTTTGGAACAGATGCGATAAAGCAAATATTTTCAATATATTCAGGAAATCTTGCTGCCAGTTTTACTGCTAATAAGCCACCCATTGACCAGGCTATAATATTAGTGGGCCTGTTTATCGTTGCCGCCAGGTTTTCTATGTAGTTATCTATTTCGCCTAAAGAACCCGCTATTTTTGAATCCCTGTGCCAGGAAGGGATAACACAATTTATCTGGTAACCATTACTTAATACTGGAATAATTGGCTCCCAGACTGCACATGTTGCACCCCAACCCGTAAGCAATAATATGTCTTTTTCCACTGCGGTTCCCTAAATCATCAACTGCAAGAATTTACTCTAAAATGGATTCACAAGTTATCTATGGTTTCAGCATCATACTTGCGTATTTAGCAGGATCTATTTCCAGTTCCATTATCATTGCGCGTATTTTGCAGTTGCCAGACCCTCGAAATTTAGGATCCGGCAATCCTGGTGCAACCAACATGTTACGCACCGGTAATAAAAAAGCAGCTGCATTAACATTAACCGGCGATTTGTTAAAAGGGCTGATTCCCCTTTTAATCGCACGTGGTTTAGGCTTTGACTTGCTAGTATTGTGCCTCATGGGGATGGCAGCAACCATCGGCCACATGTATCCCGTTTACTATCAATTTCGCGGTGGTAAAGGCGTTGCAACCACAATAGGCGTACTTCTTGGTATTCACTGGCTACTTGCCATTATCTGGGTTGCGATCTGGATCAGTACTGCGAAGTTAACAAGTTATTCTTCTCTCGCGGCACTCGTCGCCACCACTCTTATTCCTGTCATCGCGTATTTTATGCAGCAGCCCGCTATGGTCCTTTATCTCACTGGCGGCATCGCAATACTCGTAATTTGGCGACATCAGACTAACATTAAAAATTTGTTAGCCGGCAAAGAGTCTAAAATCGGCAAAAAAAAATAATCACTGTAATGGCCAGCGCGGATATACTTTTATTTCGTTAGTGCCTGCAAATTTTCCTTCCAGTGCATATTGCAATCCTGCATAGGCGATCATTACACCATTATCAGTACACAGATTCATATCAGGAAATATTACATTGGCGTCTTCCAGCTGACTAAATTTTTCACGAAGTTTGCGGTTTGCACTTACTCCACCTGCCACCACTAAAGTCTTCATCCCTGTTTGCGCCATCGCTCTCTGGCATTTGGCAAACAAAGTGTCGGTAACGGCTTGCTGAAATGCATAGGCAATGTCTGCTTTCTCTTCGTGAGTTTGTGCAGTTTTTCTGTATTCAAGTAATGTATGTGTCTTTAGGCCGCTAAAACTAAAGTCCATGCTTGGATGATCTATCATGGGTCTTGGGAAATTATCTCTTCTGGATTCGGACTGATTAGCCAGTCTCTCTATAGCCGGCCCCCCTGGATAACCTAGTTCCAACTGCTTGGCCACTTTATCAAATGCCTCACCCACAGCATCATCACGGCTTTGCCCCAATACCTCATAATCGCCTAAACCATTTGCCTGGACAATCATGGTATGGCCACCAGAGACCAGTAGACATAAAAACGGAAAACACAGCCCTGAATCCTGCGCCAGAAACGGTACTAGCAGGTGTGCCTCCATGTGGTGAACCGGAATCGAGGGAATATCGAGAGACCAGGCTATTGCCTGCCCTACTGAAGCACCTACAAATAATGCTCCCACCAGACCTGGACCCGCAGTATAGGCAATTGCCCCCATATCTTCTAAGATCAAATTTGCCTCAGATAACGTGTCTTTAAGTAGAGGGGTTATTTTCCGAATATGATCGCGGGAGGCTAGTTCGGGCACAACACCGCCGTATTCAGCATGAAGTTCGATTTGGCTATATAATCGCTCAGCGAGGATTTTTCCGCTTTCATCGATGATTGCAACGCCTGTTTCATCGCACGAGGATTCAATTCCGAGTACTTTCATAAGATTTTTTGCACTTCCTTGTGGAAAAAGTCAGTTTTACAGTTGTAATCGAGCATAGCGCAATTATAATCCACCGTCTTTTTGTCAATTCATCACAATAGTAACGAGGATTTATGCCTGGAGTACGAGTAAAAGAAAATGAGCCATTTGATGTGGCACTACGCCGATTCCGCAGATCATGCGAAAAAGCCGGCGTTTTAACCGAAGTTCGTCGTAGAGAATTCTATGAAAAGCCCACTGCAGTACGCAAGCGTAAAGCGGCAGCGGCTGTCAAACGTAACCTTAAGCGTGTATTTCGCACCACACTTAAGCGTCGACGTCTGTACTAAGTGAGCGACTCAGGTTCACTGAAGGAACAAATCGTGGCAGAAATGAAATCTGCCATGAAAGCAGGTGACAAGGAAAAACTGGCGACCATTCGTCTGATACTGTCAGCAGTGAAACAAGTAGAAGTCGATACACGCACCGAGCTTAATGACCAGGATCTTGTTGGAATCCTGGATAAAATGGCAAAACAGCGCCGTGAGTCCATCGATCAGTTTGAGCAGGCCGGTCGCAATGACCTGGCTGATAAAGAAAAATCAGAGCTTGCGATTATTACTGACTACCTTCCGAAGGCATTAAGCGATAGTGAAGTGACCCAGCTAGTTGAACAAGCCATCAGCCAGACTTCCGCTTCAACAATGAAAGATATGGGTGCAGTAATGGCAATACTTAAGCCGCAGATGCAGGGCCGGGCCGATATGAGCCAGGTCAGTAAACTGATCAAAGCAAAGTTGTCCAGCTAAAATTTATCTTCGCATACCGGCCATCTTCGGCTACGCTTTCACCCTCACAACCTGAAAGCAAATAACCACTAGACTCTTCCCCATGCCACCATTAAAGAACGATCGTTTCATCCGCGCACTTTTACGCCAGCCTGTTGATAAAACACCCATATGGATCATGCGCCAGGCAGGCAGATACCTGCCTGAGTATCGTGCAACGCGCCAAAAAGCAGGTGATTTTCTGACACTGTGTAAAACACCTGAACTCGCTTGCGAAGTCACGATGCAGCCACTGGACCGTTTTGAACTGGATGCGGCGATACTGTTTTCAGATATCCTAACAATTCCCGATGCGATGGGTCTGGGTCTGGAATTTAAAGAAGGGGATGGTCCTACATTTAGCAGGCCAGTAAAAAACCGCCGCGATATCAATCAACTTGCCGTGCCTGACCCTGGTGGAGAATTGCGATACGTTACTGATGCGGTTTCACTTATTAGGCGGGAACTGGATGGACGTGTGCCCTTGATAGGCTTTTCTGGCAGTCCATGGACACTCGCCACTTACATGGTTGAAGGCGGTACTTCCAAAGACTTCAGCAAAGTTAAAGGCATGCTGTACGACAGTCCTTCAGATATGCAGAAGTTACTCGATATTTTAAGCGATAGTGTAGCTTTTTATTTAAACGCCCAAATTGAAGCAGGTGCGCAGGCAGTGATGATATTTGATACCTGGGGCGGTGCGTTAACACCAGAAGACTATCGTCGTTTTTCTCTGGGTTCTATGACACGTATTGTGGAGAAGTTACATCGCAGTTATGACGGAAATACTATTCCTGTCACATTGTTTTCCAAGGGTGCCAATCATTCACTGGCTGATTTAGCCAATTCCGGCGCCAATGGTGTGGGACTGGACTGGACTGTGAATATAGGCGATGCCAGGCGCATAGTCAGCGATAAGGTAGCACTTCAGGGAAATCTTGACCCGGCGATTCTTTACAGTTCTCATGATTCAGTTAAGCAACATGCAAAAAAAGTAATGGACGATTACGGCCACAATACGGGCCATATATTCAACCTCGGGCATGGCATTCACCCCGCTATCGAACCTGAGAAGGTTAAAACACTGGTTGATTACGTACACGAATACAGCGCATCACGTAACCTGAAGTAGTGTGCCAGAGCTAAAATAACTGTTCAGGTAGCGTTCCTGACTGGCCCGTATCCCTATTGCCATGATCAACACTGATTGACCTCGGGGCTGTGTAATCCAGCGCAGGGACTTGATCCATATGAAAGGCCTCTTCTATGCCAAAGCCACTATCCTGATCAACAATTGCACCTGTCTGTGGGTCAACCTTTAATAACACCATGTCTTTTGGCAACGGGCGTTCAATGCGTGGTTCTCCCTGCAGTGCTACCTGCATGTAGTCTATCCATATAGGCAGGGCCGCAACGCCGCCCACTTCGCTACGCCCGAGAGGTTTATTTTCATCAAATCCCAGCCACACGACAGTCACCACATTAGGGTGATAACCTGCAAACCAGGCGTCATGCTGGTCATTTGTTGTGCCAGTCTTGCCCACGATATCTGAACGATTCAGTACCAGTGCCCGCCGGCCTGTGCCGAATCTAATAACATCTTTCAGCATGCTATCTATCTGATAAGCATTGACTTCACTAAGCACTCTGGGTGCTACCCGGATTTCTTCAATGTCTGAACCGGTAGAATCGATTAGCCCCAATTCAGCCATCTCTTCAGCATGCATTGATATCTCTGCTGCTAATCGAGCACATTCCTGATTACAGACTCGAGCAGGGTTGGCCAAAAATAATACTTCTTCATCCGGACCTTCAATTCTTTCTATAAAGTACGCATCTACTTTATAGCCCCCATTGGCGAATACCGCATATGCATTTGCCAGAGTCAGTGGTGTGACTACCCCACTGCCTAATGCCAGCGTTAAGTCTTTTGGTAATTTTTCAACATCAAAGCCAAATTTACCCGCGTGTTCGCGCGCAAATTTTCGCCCGATATCGCGCAACAGGCGAATTGACACCATGTTTCTGGATTTTGTCAGCGCCAAACGCATGCGTGTTGGGCCATAAAACTTGCCAGAGTAGTTTTGTGGCCGCCAGGAATCTTCAGTCGATGAGTCCTGAAAAACAACGGGAGCATCATTGATGACACTGGCTGGTGTGAACCCGGCTTCAATAGCTGCTGAGTATATAAAAGGCTTGAAGGAGGAACCTGGTTGTCTCAGGGCCTGTGTTGCGCGATTAAATTTACTCGCATAAAAATCAAACCCCCCCATTAATGCACTGATTGAACCATCTTCCGGGCGCAGGGAAACAAGAGCACTTGACGCTTTTGGAATTTGCCTAAGTTGCCAACCTTTTGCTGTATCTACTACTCGAATAATGTCTCCGGCTTTCAGGACATCTGTTACCTTTTTGATTACGGGACCGAGACTATTTTGAGATTTATAGGTCCTCGCCCATTTCACCGCATCAATATCAAGCTGAATGATTTCTTTTGCCAGTGTCACAATCGCTGATTTTTCATTAACCTCTGTGACCACACCTGGCTGTAACCCCCCGACTGTTGGCATCGTTAAAACCAGTTCCGCGACCACTTCTACATCGGTTAGCTTGTCAACAGGGATGCTACCTTCAGGACCCCGATAACCGTGTCTTAAATCATAGGCCAATATGCCGCCTTGAACGGCATCAACCGCAGCCTGCTGCTTACTCGCTTCAATCGTAGTGTAGACACTATAGCCTTCTGAGTAAGCGTCTTCTCCATACAGGCTGGTCATATAAGAACGAACCATTTCCCCAATATAAGGTGCTTCAACCTCAATTTTAACCGCATAGCGCTTAGCCTCAACAGGAGTCGCTATCGCTTCTGCATAATCTTCTCTGGATATCTTTTTCAGATCCAGCATGCGTCCGAGAACGTAGTCCCTTCTCACAGTAGCCCGTTCCAGATTACTGATAGGATTAAATCTTGAAGGTGCCTTAGGTAACCCGGCAATCATGGCGACCTGTTCTAGAGACAACTCTGCGGCACTCTTTCCGTAATACACTTCCGCAGCCGCACCGACTCCATATGCCCGTTGACCCAGATATATCTTGTTTAAATACAACTCAAGAATTTCCTGTTTGGTCAGTTCTTTCTCAATACGCAGTGCCAGCATTATTTCTTTAATTTTTCGCGTATAGGTTCTTTCCGGCGTTAAAAAGAAATTACGCGCAAGTTGCATGGTAATCGTGCTGCCACCCTGTGCCTTTTGTCCGGTGATGACTAGATTTATTACCGCTCTTAGTAGACCTTGATAGTCAACACCGGGATGTTCAAAGAATCGATCATCCTCAGCAGCCAGGAATGCATCGACCATTGTTTGGGGAAGTTCCTGATAGGAAAGGGGAATCCGGCGCTTTTCACCAAACAGGGCGATTAATTTGCCTTCGCGGCTATAAACCTTCAAAGGTGTCTGTAGTTTTACATCTTTGAGAGTGTCAACGGGAGGAAGTTGAGGTGAGTAAATCAGGTACGCAGTCGACAAAATTGCCACCACTGCGACGGACATAACGATTAATCCGATGAAACCTAGCTTAAACAACTTTATATTCAATGACATATGATTAAAATGTTATTAATTCTGTAAGTTACGAATCTAAGGCAAGAAACAAATGAAAGAGTTCTCAAATAACTTAATTGTCAAAAACTCACATCTTGTTATAGAGTTCGGCTTATAATTTTATAAAAAATACAAATAGACTAAATAACTAACGGAAACTAAACGTGCTTCCATTTACTTCGCGAAAAAATCCAGTCATCGGTATCGATATTAGCTCAACCTCCGTGAAGGTTTTAGAGCTTTCTCACAGTGGCTCTGGATACCGAGTTGAACATTACGGCGTAGAGCCTCTGCCGGCAAACTGTATCACTGAAAAAGTCATCTCAGATGTTGACGCGGTAGGCGACTCTATACGAAAAGTGCTCAAGCGAACAGGAAGCAAGGCCAAAAAATGCACACTTGCAGTGGCAGGCTCCGCTGTTATTACTAAAGTTATCACAATGCCTTCTTCTCTATCTGACGCAGAGATGGAAGGACAGATCCAGATTGAAGCGGATCAGTACATTCCCTATGCCCTCGAAGAAGTAAACCTTGATTTTAACGTACTTGGGCCCACGGAAGGCAATCCCGATACGGTTGATGTACTACTTGCAGCTTCACGCAGTGAAAATGTAGAAATGAGAGTCGCAGCATCCGAGGTCGCGGGATTAACACCTGTCGTCGTCGATGTAGAAGCTTACGCAATTGAAAGTGTTTACCCGCTCCTGTCAGACCAGGTACCCGGACAGGGGATTGATAAAACAGTCGGCATTCTTGATATAGGTTCAACCATGACAAGCTTAAACGTCATGCAGAACGGATCTATGATCTACACTCGGGAACAACCATTTGGCGGCAAGCAACTCACTGAAGAAATCATGCATCAGTATGGTCTTACTTATGAAGAAGCCGGACTTGCAAAAAAAGAAGGTGGCCTGCCAGACAACTACATTACCGATTTACTCGAACCATTTAAATTAACTGCAGCGCAGCAGGCGAATCGTTTCCTGCAGTTTTTCTACTCTGCAAGTCAACACTCAACAGTAGATCATATTGTGCTGGCTGGAGGATGTGCCTCCATTCCAGGACTAGATGAAAGAATTCAAAATGAATTGGGCATTTCCGTTTCGACGGCCAACCCATTTACACATGTTTCACTAGGACCAAAAGTTAATCCTCAAGCATTAGGTAACGATGCCCCTGCATTGCTGATTGCTTGCGGCCTTGCATTGAGGGCATTTGACTAAACACCATGGCAAAAATTAATTTACTTCCGTGGCGCGAATCACAGCGCAAAGAAAAACAACAAGAATTTTTTGTTATGTTGGGCGCGGGTGCGGCTGTTGCTGTGCTTGCTGTCTTGCTGGTTCACTTTCAGATCGAAGCAAAAATCAATGGGCAGGAACGGCGCAATACCTATCTTACCAATGAGATTGTTGTGCTGGATGAAAAGATAAAGGAAATTCAAAAGCTGGACGCTACCCGACGAGCATTAGTGGAACGCATGGAAGTTATTCAAAATCTTCAGGCGACTCGACCAGGTATTGTTCATCTGTTTGATGAAGTGGTTAATACCTTACCTGACAGCGTACACCTGACAGAACTGACTCAAAATGGTGGCAGCATCAAAATTACAGGTAGAGCTGAATCAAATGCACGAGTTTCATCCTACATGCGTAACATAGAAGAATCAGAGTGGCTAACCAAACCCAAACTCAGCATCATTTCTACCGAAGAAGATGATGATGGACTCAGAGTGAGCTCATTTTCACTACAGCTCGCACAAACCAACCCTGAATCATCGCTAGAAGAAGAGTAACTGAACATGACATTTTCTGATCTTAATAATGTAGATTTTAACAATATTGGTACTGCACCATTAGCTGTTAAAGTCATTGTCGTCGCTTTAGTTGCTGCAGCAATTATTGGACTCGGGTTTTATCTTGATACAAAAGATCAACTGGCTAAATTTGAAGTCGTCAAAGCCAAAGAAACCGAGCTTAGAAGAACATTTGAAATCAAGGTTAAGAAAGCTGCAAATCTGGAAGAGCATAAAGCCCAGCTAGATGAAATGCGTCGCACATTTGGTACCTTGTTGCGCCAGCTGCCAAGCAAAACTGAAATCCCGGCCTTAATTGTCGATATTTCACAAACAGCACTCGCGAGTGGGCTTGAAGTGAAACTGTTTCAGCCTGGCAATGAAACTGAAAAAGAGTTTTACGCAGAAAAACCAATACAGCTAGTATTACAGGGCGATTACCATCAGTTTGGATTATTTGCGAGCGAAGTCGCAGCTTTACCCAGAATTGTGACCTTGCACAACATCAAACTAATGCCAGATGAGAATGGTGGCAAAATGACGATGAATGCATCGGCTAAAACGTATCGTTATCTGGATGATAACGAAGATGAAGAGTAAAACTTTGGAACTAGCGCAAATTCAAATGGAAAATCGAATCGCAAAAACGCATCTACAACCTATATATGCTTCGATACTTTGCATATTATTTTTCTCCTTGGCTGGCTGCTCAGAAGGGACATCAGACCTGGAGGCGTGGGTAGCAGATGTGAAAGCAAGACCGCAGCAGGGTGTAGAACCACTGCCGGAAGTTATTCCTTATAAAACATTCGCGTATAACAAAAGCGATAAACGCGACCCGTTTGATGCGTCCATCTTTCGTCCTAAAATAGGACAAACAGCTCCCAAGCATTTCTCCAGCATTACCCCTGACAGCAACAGAGTCCCTGAGTATCTGGAAAGTTTCCCGTTAGATACATTGCGCATGGTAGGAACCATGCAACAGGATAATCAGACATGGGCATTAATTAAAACGCCTGATAGTACAATACAGAGAGTATTGAGCGGTAATTACCTGGGCCAGAATAACGGCAAGATCATTTCGGTCTCAGAAGATAAAGTTGAGCTTGCTGAGATCATACCAGACGATTTTGGAGGTTGGCGCGAACGTTCGACGTCAATCGCACTCAGCGAGTAACTTAAGAAAACGTAATGAATAACTTCAAACTTCAATCAGGATTCATTAACACTTTAATGGAATGGTAAGCATCATGGAAATCTATTACTCACAATATAGCAAACCCTCAATGAAGAACGTATTCAGTACGTTTTTAATAGGATTAGGCTTACTATTCATCAGCACTGTAACGCATGCTGAAAATCAACTTAACGACGTAAAAGTCTCCGCACTGCCCGACGGCCAGGTTGAAATAACACTGGCTTTCAGCGCTGCCCCTTCAGAGCCTTTAGCGTTTACCACAGACAACCCGGCAAGAATTGCTCTGGATTTCGCAAATACTAATATTGCGGTTAAAGATCGTTTTCAGGATATAAATATCGGTCAGACAAAAACGATAAATACTGTTCAATCCAATGGCAGGACACGTGTTGTTGTCAATCTCATTTCATTACAGGAATACCAAACAACGCAGGAAGGAAATAATTATATTCTTAGAATAGGTGAAACCAAGCTGGCCCAGAAAAAACCTGCTACAGGACTTGCCAAACCTGCCACTATTGCCAAGAAAACATCAGCGAGCACCGCTGGAAACAATATCAGCTTGATTGATTTCAGACGTGGAGATAAAAACTCGGGAAGAGTGCTTGTTAGCCTCTCCAACGCTGATATCCCTGTTAACCTCACTGAACAGGCAGGAAATATAATTCTTACATTTAAAGGCACCAGCCTTGCACAATCAATGCAGAAACGCTTTGATGTGAAAGACTTTGCAACTCCGGTTAATTTTATCTCGTCATCCGAGAATGGTCGCGATACCCAAATTATAATTCAGCCTGATACCAAGCTGAATTATGAACACCTGGCCTATCAATCAGATAATCTATATGTACTAGAGGTCAGTGAAATACCGGATGAAGTCATCCAGACAAGAAGAAAAGAGACTTATGAAGGTGAACGACTGTCATTAAACTTCCAGAATATTGAAGTTCGCTCAGTACTACAGCTAATTGCAGACTTTACAGGCCTGAACCTGGTAGTCAGCGACTCAGTAGGCGGTTCATTAACCTTGCGTTTAAAGAATGTGCCATGGGACCAGGCGCTGGATATTATCCTTAAGACTAAAGGGCTAGGAATGCGCGAAAATGGTAATGTTCTCTATATTGCGCCAAATGAAGAAATTGCTGCTCGAGAAAAACTTGAGCTCGAATCTCAGCAGCAGGTTGAAGAACTAGCGCCTCTACGCTCAGAGTTCCTGGAAATTAATTATGCCAAAGCATCTGATTTGGCTAATTTGTTAAAAGACAGTGATAACACTCTATTATCAGATCGTGGTCAGGTCAGTGTGGATGATAGAACCAACACATTGCTGGTCCAGGATACAGCTTTAAAATTAAACGAGATTCGTCGTCTAATTGAGCGCTTAGATACACCAGTGAAACAGGTTTTAATAGAATCTAGAATTGTTGTTGCTAACGATGACTTCAGTAAAACTCTGGGCGCCAAGTTTGGTGTATTTAATGCTGATGGCCGAGACTTGAACAACAATAAAGGAGCTGACGTGATTGGCGGCAACTTGGCTTTGCTTGAACCTCTTGCTGCAGGAGACCCTATCCCTATTGAAGACACATTAAACGTAAATCTCCCAGTGCCAGAACGTCAAGGTGGCGGGGTGCCCGGGGGCCAATTTGCCCTGTCCTTCATTAAATTACCTTTTGGGTATGCATTAAACCTAGAATTGTCTGCCGCACAGTTAGAGAGTCGCGCTGAAGTAATTTCAAACCCAAGAGTTATTACGGCTAACCAGAGTATGGCAAATATTCAATCAGGTACCGAGATACCTTATCTATCTCAAACATCTAGTGGTGCAACCGATGTTCAATTCAAAAAAGCCGTGTTAGCACTTGAGGTAACCCCTCAGATTACGCCAGACGATCGCATTAACATGGAAGTCAATGTTAAAAACAATAGCGTTGGTCAGATCTTCCAAGGGATACCGAGTATCGACACTAATGAGATTACTTCTAATGTCCTGGTGAATAATGGTCAGACTGTAGTGTTAGGGGGAATATACACCGAGGAATCATCAGGTTCCGTTACCAAGGTACCTTTCTTTGGTGACATACCTATCGCCGGCAGGTTATTTAGAAATGACTCTAGTACAAATAATAAATCAGAATTGTTGATTTTCATCACGCCCAAGATAATTGATGAGCAACTGAATCTGACACAATAACCAGCTCAACTATTTCTGTTTAGATAAAAAGCCCCGCATTTGCGGGGCTTTTTGTTTAGATATAGACTATCTTTTACTATCTATATTTAAGCTAACGCATGTCCACAAATATAATTCTGGTTGGTCCTATGGGGGCCGGAAAATCTTCAGTGGGTAAACGCCTGGCAAAACAGTTAAGTCGAAAATTTTATGACTGTGACAAAGTTCTGGAAGACCGCACTGGCGTTGCTATTGCTACTATTTTTGAACTGGAAGGCGAACAGGGATTCAGACAGCGCGAAACAAAAATACTTCAGGAGCTCGTCTATACTGAAAATGCTGTTATTGCAACTGGCGGCGGAGCTGTTCTTATTGACGAAAACATATCGCTACTAAGTCAGAACAGTATAGTAATATATCTAAAAGCATCTGTTCACTCGCAAATAAAGAGAACCAAACATGACAAAAAGCGCCCTTTACTTCAAACCAGCGACCGTCATGCTACACTCCAGAATTTAGCAAACAAACGCAACCCTTTATATAATGAGATTGCTGATATTATCATTGACACAGATAGTCAGAGTATTAATACATCCATCGAACAGATAATTACGCATATCAATAAACTAAATACCTGATACTCATGCGCACTTTAAAAGTTGATCTTGGCTCTCGTTCTTATCCTATTCACATAGGCGAGAACTTGTTAACTCAGAATGACTTGTTGTCTCCACATATAAATGGCAAGCAAGTGGTTATCATATCTAATGACACAGTTGCACCACTGTATATGAAAACGTTATTAGCTACGCTGGAAAATTTACAAGCGCACAAAATAATTTTACCTGATGGTGAGAGCTATAAAACATTAACAACCATAGAGTCGATATTCGACCAGCTTCTGGAAATAAAATGTGCGCGTGATGTCACTATCATTGCATTAGGTGGAGGTGTTGTAGGTGATATCACCGGATTTGCTGCGGCATGCTATCAACGCGGAGTAAATTTTCTTCAGATACCAACAACATTACTGTCACAGGTAGATTCTTCAGTGGGTGGTAAAACAGGCGTAAACCATCCTTTAGGGAAAAACATGATTGGGGCATTTTATCAACCTCAGTGTGTAATAGCTGATATAAGTACTTTACGAACACTACCTACTCGCGAATTATGTGCTGGCCTTGCAGAAGTAATCAAGTATGGGCTGATAGCCAAAAAGCCCTTCTTTAGCTGGCTGGAAAATAATATTGATCGTTTATTGGAATTAGACAGTAATGCAATAGAGTATGCTGTAGAACAATCATGCCTTTGCAAAGCAGAAATAGTCGCAAGTGATGAACATGAAAAAAACGGCCAACGTGCCTTACTCAATTTAGGCCATACATTTGGACACGCTATAGAAACAGGAATGGGCTACGGAAACTGGCTGCACGGTGAAGCCGTAGGTTGCGGTATGGTCATTGCTGCACAATTCTCAGCGAAATTGGGTTGGCTATCTGACAACGATGTTTCTAAAATATCCAAATTGATTTCCATGGCTTCCCTGCCTACTCAGCTACCCAAGGAATTAACTGCGGACAGAATGATTGAGTTGATGGCGGTAGATAAAAAGGTAAAAGACGGCAAGCTTCATCTCGTATTATTAAAGGATATAGGGGAAGCCGTATTAACGAGCAAATTTAATCACGACTTGTTATACAATACTCTCAACGAGTTACACAACAACGCTTAAATATATGGTCGCTACTACTGCGCATACTACCGGCTCTAAACCCACTAATTCTGGGTTGGCCAAATATGCAGTAACACAGAACCAGTCACAGGGCAGAAAATTTTCCGAACCTTCCTGCCAAACCCGAACTGAGTATCAACGCGATCGGGATCGCATCATTCACAGTACTGCTTTCAGGCGCCTGGAATATAAAACGCAGGTCTTTATAAATCACGAAGGCGATTTGTACCGAACACGACTCACACATTCAATTGAGGTTGCTCAGATTGCCCGCTCAATATCGCGTGCTCTACATCTCAATGAGGATCTGACTGAAGCGATTGCTCTTGCACATGATTTGGGCCACACCGCATTTGGCCATGCCGGTCAAGATGCACTACACAAGTGTATGAAAGATTACGGAGGTTTTGAGCACAATCTCCAGTCTTTACGTGTTGTAGATTTCCTGGAAGAAAAGTATCCTGATTTTGATGGGCTAAACTTAATGTTTGAAACTCGCGAAGGCATACTTAAACACTGCTCTGTCAAGAATGCGCGTGATATGGGTAACATTGGTCAGCGTTTTATAGACCGCACCCAACCCAGCCTCGAAGCACAGTTAACCAATATCGCTGATGAAATTGCCTATAATAATCATGATGTCGACGATGGATTGCGTTCCGGTCTGATAACTATCCAACAGCTTTTGCAGGTGGGATTATTCGACCGTCATTATTTTGAAGTCAACTCAAGGTTTCCTGACTTGCCTGAAAAGAGGAAAGCCCAGGAAACGATACGACGCATCATCAACCAGCTAGTCTGCGACCTGATCGATAACACCTTAAAGAATATCGAAAATAATAATATTTGCGATATTCAAGATGTCCGCTCATCCAGGAGCACTATTGTCAGCTTTAGCCCTGACCTTAAAAAACAAATGGCGGAATTAAAAACATTCTTAAATGCAAACTTGTATCAACATGAACAAGTGAATAAGATGAGCGCAAATGCACAGAAAGTTATCTCAAATTTATTTACTAACTTCTACAGTAACCCAGAGCTTCTTCCAGACGAACATCGATCAAAAGCACTAGCGAGAAAAAAAATTAACGGTAATGATGGTTTCGCACGTGTTATTGCTGATTATATTGCAGGCATGACAGATCGTTATGCACAGATTGAATACGGTCGGATTAATTAGCCACAAGGTAACTTATCAAAACATCTATGAGCGAAGATCACATACAAGTTGACCCTGTTTTGTTAACCGAGGAAGACCTCAGCAAACTGGGCTTAAGTGAACATCCCTTCATTGAACATGCGGATGATGCATATTTGTATAGTGACAGTCATCTGGAGATGACGTCGAACATCATCATGGAGTACCTGACCAACCCGGCAACTACCATCGTACTGACAGGCGAGGATGGCGTTGGCAAAACAACCTTTCTGCGCAAAGTCCTGCGTTTGGGTTATCAGCAATACCAGTTTTGCACACTGCGCGTGAATTCTGACACTGACTTTGAGTTCATTGAAAATAAAATAAAACAGCGCTGGGTACTTCCTGATACAAATGAACATGCATCAGTAGCTGATCTCTCCATAGAAAATTACGTTATCACCTATTTGAGAGAGCATACGCACGCTGTTCTCATTATTGATGACGCGCATTTACTCAACACAGATACACTAGACAGGCTCTTCACATTAAAGCACAGAATAAGTTTAGCCTGCCCTCTTAGCCTCGGTTTCATACTGGCCGGGGAAAACACGTTAAAAATATCTATTAGTGAACTTGAAGATTCAAATCCGGCATGCACCCAGGTTTATCAAATTAACGTGCGCCCATTTTCCAGGGAACAGACTGGACACTACATAGAGCATCGTTTGCAGACTGCCGGATCAGAAGACGAAGTGCTATTAGATGAAGCCATGGTGACAGAGATTTATAAATCAACATTAGGCAACATCAGGAAAATTCATGAACGTGCAATTGTAGCGTTGCTTAACCAATGCAGAGAAGACTCTCTTGAAGATCCTCTAGACCCTCATATTATTATTCGTAAACCCAAGCCCAAAGTTCCTGTATTTCTAATTACTATACTGGCTATTATTGGTGTCGGTCTGTATGCAAATTACTACATGAGTCGTGATAAAACTGATGAGATTATCGTACCGCTTGAGAAACCTCTAGCCAGTGAGCCTACCTTATCCCCTATTGTGCAAAAGTCTGACAGCTCTGCTGGCAACCAGGCACCCTCGTTACCATTACCCAACACAGCAGTGGTACCAACTGATCCCAAAAACAATTCAGAAATAAACGCGCCTCTGGTCACTACTAAAGATGACACTTCTCTACTATCAGAATCTATAGAAGTTCTGGATGAGAAACAGTTACTCACATTAAAAGCAGAATTGACTGAGAAAGCGGTAGCGGCAAAAGACAAAAAACCAGAGTCTGTTGAAACAGCTGTAAAACCAACAGTCACTCAGGCAAACCCCAAACCGGCTAATAACTCTTCCGCCATAGCAACAAAAGGAGAGGCGTGGTTAAAGGGACTAAGCCCTTCAAGTTACACACTACAGGTTGTTGCGACTAAAGATATTAAACAACTTGAGTCACTGGTTAAAAAAGAAAACCTAGTAGATAAATACGCGTACTTTGACAAACAGGTAAAAGGTTCAACCTATTATGTTCTCGTCATTGGGAATTATGAGACACGCGACAAGGCTTTAGCAGCATTAGAGAAATTATCGGCTAATTTAAGAAAAAACAAACCCTGGCCTGTACCTTTGAAAAACATTCAGTCATTTCTTGATTAACCCATTTCCCCTGAGCTTCTCACCCGCACATTTCAATTTTCTGGCCATATTGACATCTCAACGACAACGAGTAGGCTTTCCGTGGTAAAACCTCAACCACCCTCTACCGGAAAAGCTAGCTATGGCTGGAAAAATTCCACAGCCTTTTATCGATCAGGTATTGAATCAGACAGATATTGTCGATCTGATCAATGGCTATATTGACTTAAAAAGCAAAGGAAAAGAATACACAGCTTGCTGTCCTTTTCATGGCGAAAAAACGCCGTCATTCACTGTCAGCCCTGAAAAACAATTTTATCATTGCTTTGGCTGCGGTGCTCATGGCACTGCTATCAATTTTTTGATGGAACATGAAGGTCTTCAGTTTATTGAGGCAATTGAAGTACTTGCCAGCAGATTAGGTCTGGAGGTAACAACAGAAAGTGGCCATGCTCCCCAAAATGATCATGACAAACTGTATCAGGCACTTGAGAGCGCCAATAAATATTATCAGCAGCAATTACGCGCAAACCCGGAAGCCATCGATTATTTAAAGACTCGTGGAATTTCTGGCGAGATTGCAGCCATCTTTGATATTGGCTTTGCGCCAGCCGGTTTTAATAATATCAGTAACAATTTAGGAAAACAGTTTACACAAACCGAGTTATTGAATAGCGGCCTGTTATCTGAAAAGTCTGCTAATAAAACATATGACCGCTTTCGCAGTCGTATTATGTTTCCCATCAAAGACACGCGCGGCAGGCCAATAGGTTTTGGCGGCCGATCGCTTGATGACACAATGCCAAAATACATGAATAGCCCCGAGACTGCACTGTTCCACAAGGGAAATACACTCTATGGTATTTATGAAGCGAGGCAAGCATCAGGCAAAATCAAGCAGTTAATTATTGTCGAAGGTTATATGGATGTCGTTGCACTATCGCAGCATAATATCCGCAACTGTGTAGCCACTCTTGGTACTGCCACCACAGAACAGAATATTCGTAATCTTTTGCGTGTGAGTTCTGATTTAATCTTTTGTTTTGACGGTGATCGCGCAGGGAGAGATGCAGCCTGGAAAGCACTGGAGCAAATGCTCCCTGGATTTAAAGACGGGATAAATATACGGTTTGCCTTTATGCCTCAGGGCGAAGATCCGGATTCGCTAATCCGCAATCTTGGAAAATCAGCTTTCGATGAATATCTGGCTAATGCTGCACCACTGTCTGAGTATTTTTTCACCAAGCTCATCAGTGACATTGATATATCCTCACCTGATGGCCGAGCAAAACTTGCCAGTACTGCCAAGCCACTGCTTGGTAAAATTCCGCCTACCGTTTTTCGTGACCTTATGTATAAAGAATTAGCTGAAAGAGTAGGGACGACTATTCCTGTTGCATCCTCTATTCTCGACAAATCAACAAATGCCACGCCCAAATCTACCCGGCAAAGTCGCTCGCTAAAATACACTAAAACACGTCTGGCAATTGCCTTGCTGATAAGAGACCCGGCGCTAGCTGAACATGCCCTGCCTATCGAAGAACTTTCACACCTGTCAGCGGTGCCTGGTATTGATTTATTCATCCAGCTACTTGAAATTGTTGAAGCTGAACCCAACATCAGTGCTATCGCTCTGGTTGAAAGATTCCATCATCAGGAAAGTTACGCCTCATTACAGAAGTTGTTGATGTGGGATCCACCAGACATGAATAATCGTGAGTTGTCCTTCAAAAAGACCATGGAACGCTTTAAGAAAGATATACACGATATTGGCTTTGACGCCATAATTCAGCAGGAAAACTTGTAGACCTTTGAACGGTCTACATTAGCGCATCTGGTGAGTGTTAACTTGCTCACTAAATGCATATACATCTCATTTGGCAGGTATATATATAATGTGTGTTTGCATATAATGGGCGGTTTGATCAATCGTTATTTCTCACGGGTACCTTAATGGAATCAGATTCAAATTCAGAGCAGCAAAATCAGCAATACAGTCTCAAAGACCTGATTGCCAAAGGGAAAGAGCAAGGTTATCTCACCTATGCTGAAGTCAACGATCATTTGCCAAATTCTATCGTTGATCCTGAGCAAATCGAAGATATTATCAGTATGATCAATGACATGGGCATTCGAGTCCATGAGCAAGCTCCCGATGAAGACTCCTTACTGGTCTCGGAATCCGCCGCATCAGCAGATGATCTAGCAGAAGAAGCCGCGGCCGCACTCGCCTCCGTTGATAGTGAGTTTGGTAGAACAACTGACCCTGTGCGCATGTATATGCGTGAAATGGGCACGGTGAACCTTCTTACTCGCGAGGGCGAAATCAAGATCGCCAAACGCATTGAAGAAGGGCTGTCTCAGGTATTGTTTGCCATCGGCCACTTCCCTCGCTCAATCGAAACCCTGCTTCTGCTATATGCCAAAGTCGAAGCTGAAGAAATGCGCCTGACCGACCTCATCTCAGGTTTCATTGACCCTGATGCCGAGGAAGAGATTCCTACCCCTGCCGTTGTAAATCGGGGCATTGATGCCAAAAAAGATGACTCTAATAATGACGATGATGATTCTGATGAAGACGATGATGAGGACGAGGCTGAAATCGATACTGGGCCAGACCCGGAAGAGGCAAAAGAACATTTTGAGAAACTTGCCAAGTTATACAAGGCATCTCAATCTGCAGCTGTACTCAAAAGCCCCAAAAAAGCACTAGCTACACGGGAAGAAGTCGCAGAATGGTTTATGCGTCTAAAACTAACCCAAAAAGTGATTGATGCTCTGGCTGGCAGCTTACGCACAACCGTCGGTAGCATTCGTAATCACGAGCGTCTGATTATGGCCTTATGTGTGGACTATTCCCGCATACCGAAAAAGAAATTTATTGAATCATTTACAGAAAATGAAACCAATCTGGAGTGGGTCGCAGGCCTTGTGAAGGAAAAAGCGAAATACTCAGAAACTTTACTTGAAGTTCAGGAAGAGGTCGTTAAGGAACAGCAAAAATTAGCTACCATTCAGGAAAATGCCAAACTCAGCATTGCTGAAATTAAAGAAATTAACAGACGCATGTCTATTGGTGAAGCCAAGGCCAGAAGAGCCAAGAAAGAAATGGTCGAGGCAAATTTACGTCTGGTGATTTCAATTGCTAAAAAATATACCAACCGTGGACTTCAATTCCTGGATTTAATACAGGAAGGTAATATTGGCCTGATGAAAGCGGTCGATAAATTTGAATATAGACGCGGCTACAAATTTTCAACCTATGCAACCTGGTGGATTAGACAAGCCATTACTCGATCAATCGCCGACCAGGCGCGTACGATCAGAATTCCAGTGCATATGATCGAAACCATCAACAAGCTGAATCGCATCTCGCGTCAGATGCTTCAGGAAATGGGCCGGGAAGCGACCCCTGAAGAACTTTCTGAACGCATGGAAATGCCAGAAGATAAAGTACGCAAAGTATTAAAGATTGCCAAAGAGCCAATTTCAATGGAAACCCCGATTGGGGATGATGAAGACTCTCACCTTGGCGACTTTATTGAAGATGCCAACATTGAATCTCCTGTCGAAGCGGCAGCAGGTGTTGGTTTAAGTGAGGCCACCCGTGAAATACTCGCCTCTCTCACACCAAGAGAAGCAAAAGTCTTGCGCATGAGATTTGGTATTGATATGAATACAGATCACACACTTGAGGAAGTTGGCAAGCAGTTTGATGTTACACGTGAGCGTATTCGTCAGATCGAGGCTAAGGCATTACGCAAACTTAGACACCCAACACGCTCTGAGCAATTACGCAGTTTCCTTGAACTGGAATAGTCACTTACACATAGTAAAACAACACCGTATACTCTCAAAAATTAACAAGCCCCTGTTTGGGCCCGTAGCTCAGTTGGTTAGAGCAGAGGACTCATAATCCTTTTGTCGTAGGTTCGAGTCCTACCGGGCCCACCATTTATCTTATTTTACTTTAAAGATAGCAGACTTATTTTTTTCATCTAGTCTATTTTATTCAGACTTATATAGTTGTCATTACTGACTCTTACCCTGTATTCACTATCCGAGTATGAAACTACAGCTATATTTTTTGACGGGTAGAACCTGTATGTTACAAATCGATAGTTACGATGGCTAAGTAACACATTTTCCTTAAAACAAACGATATTATTTCCATCGCATCTGGCAGATCCTGTAATCGCTCCTGAATAGTTTTTATCAAACATCCATTTACCAATTTGCTGGCATTCCGCCCACTCTACTGGATTGTTTAAATCATATTTTGTCATTTTTCTTAGGTCACAAATTTCTGCTTTCATTTCTATTTTAAATATTTCCCTATCGACAATAACCGGTTCCCTGATTTCTCTAAGCCCAGAACTATAGTAGTCATATATAAAGTGATATAAGGTTTCAAAAACCGTTGTCTCCTGTTCTACCGATCCATACCAGGCTGGGAAACTTCCATCTGAGAATCTTGATGGCCAGGGATCGTTTTTATCCAGTGAATTTGTGAAGTAGGCAAAAGGAGCGTGAATAATACTGGGCGCTGAATAGTTTGGTCGGGTAAGTTTATCGAGGGTAATCGCGACTTCCCAGTTCTTGGGGTTATCGCTTAAGTCATCAAATAAATCCTGGGTTGGCTTGACAGTTTTTCTATTTCGGAAAACGTCATCATGATAATTAAATTTGGACTTGCCTATATCGTCAAACAATTATCTGCCTCGTTCCTGGTCAACAATACTTCTGACACGAGACATCCCAGGAATACCATGCAGCATCATATGCGTTAAAGGTGACTGATCACCTAGTTTTGTATTGGGTGACTTTACCCATCCATAAACGATCTCTTTATTATATGGATAATTTATTCTCAGTCCTTTATGTATTCCTAACAGATAAGACACACGATCAATTTTATCCCGCTTGTCTGGGATACCATTTTCTTTTAGTGAAGCGAGGAAAGTGCGAGAACCTGGGGAATAGCCAAGTAGTTCAGCTTTTTCCGCGGTACTCAATCCCCAATGGCTAAACAGATTCAGAATGAGTTCGGCTGCCGACCTGCGATTTTCATTATCTGTGAATAGATGTGATTCGTTTGAATGTTTCATTGCCTCTATGTACAAATAAGTACAATAATTAAGAAATGTATCTATTAATACATATTTCCAATACTTTGGCAACTAACTCAGGCACAATCACATAATTTACCCTGTAATAATAATGGTAATAGCTGTGCTCAGTACTATTAATGCATGTATGTGTTCATAATATGCCTGATAATTACCGCAACGCTCCTCGTGTACATGTAGTTGCTTAGATAAATACTGCTAAGTCATGGTCAGGTTTTTCAGTCTTCTAAACGATAGAAACATTCGCACATACTGGCGGCAATTTTCCGACATATTTGGCATTCCCCTCCTAAAGGTGCTCTTATATCGGTCGATACAGAATTGTAATCAAATTCAATTCGATTAGAGTATCCATGGAAAAGCTAAGCGACTCGTTATTATTAATTCTGAAGACATGTACCGACCTTCCGAGCCCGCCCGCGATAGCCGCAAAAATCATTGAATTAAGTTCATGTGAAACTTCCGGTTTAAGCGATGTGGCTGATGTCGTGAGTATAGATCCTGCCTTAAGTGCAAAGCTGTTACGCATGGCTAATTCCCCTCTGTATACCAAACAAAGAAAAGTAGAGAACCTCAGGCAGGCTATTACTTTATTTGGAATGAATGGCACTTTGAATATCGCACTGAGTTTTTCACTTAAACAGGGATCGGTCGACGTTAGCGATTCGGGTTTAAACTACAATCTATACTGGAAACGTTCACTTGCATCGGCCATGTTATGTCAGAATATTATTCAGCGTCTTGGGAATACTTCAAAGGACTGCGCATTTTTGGCTGGCCTGCTACAGGACATTGGCATGCTTGCCCTTGATAAGGCAAAACCGGATTTATACAGAAATGCTGGTTTCAAACAATCCGATCACAATGCATTATGTAACCTTGAAATAGACGCACTCAATTCAGACCACAGTATGGTTGGCGCCTGGCTTTTAGAACAGTGGCATTTACCGGGCAACCTGCTTGAACCAATTCAGAATAGTCATGCAGCAGTACACGACAAGCTTGAATGTACGTCTGACTTATCCAAAGCAGTTGCCTGTTCGAGCGTATTTGCAGATATATTCATTGCAAATGAAAATGACATTCATACGCTCATATCAACAGCCATTAATCAGGCGAAAACTATTATTAATTTTAGTGATCAGGAATTTCATGACATTCTGGAATCCACCTCTGAAAACTATACTGACCTGGCACAAATGTTTGATATAGAACTTCCCAATTCCAATATGCTCGATTTCATCTCAGAACAGGCTAAAGAAGTGCTCATTCTTAGAAACCTGAATCAAATAAAAGAAACAGAATATCTACAGAAAACGGCCAGTAAACTTGAATCCAAGACCGCGGAACTTGAAGAGCTAAACCGCAGGGATGGATTGACTAAATTATATAATCGACGATATTTCGATGAATCAATTGAAGTTGAATTTAAAAATGCCAGCAAGTATCAGTGGCCACTAGGTCTGGTATTTATTGATCTCGATCACTTTAAACAGATTAATGACACTCTGGGTCACGATGCGGGGGATGAGGTACTTCGCCAGACTGCTCTAATATTACTAGACTGTACGAGAGACTCAGATATTATTTCACGCTATGGTGGGGAAGAATTTACGATCATATTGCCAGGAACGAATGAAGAAGGCGTCAAAATAACCTGTGATAGAATAATTAATGCCTTTAGAAAGACTATCTTCAAACTCAATAACAGAAAAGTCGCAAATGTAACAGTATCTGCTGGTGCATGTGTATATGATGGCAATAATGAAAATATAAAAGACTGGCACCATCTGATAAAGCAGGCAGATATGGCAACATACCAGTCCAAGCATAACGGCAGGGATCAATACAATCTAGCCAGCGATTTACTGTTTTCGGAAAAAAACAGTAAAATCGCCAGCTAGATTCGAAACTACCTTAAACCCGTAGCGCTTGCTCCAAGTCACTAATTATATCTTCTACATCTTCAAGACCAATAGACAGTCTAACTACTTCAGGCCCGGCACCTGCCGAGATTTGTTGCTGTTCAGATAGCTGCCTGTGTGTAGTCGAAGAAGGATGGGTTATCAAGGATCTTGTGTCACCAATATTTGCCAGATGAGAAAACAGCTCACAACGCTCTACTATTTTCACACCCGCTTCATATCCGCCCTTCACGCCAAATGTAAAGACCGCTCCCGCACCTTGCGGGCAGTATTTCTGGGCCAGATCATAAAAAGGACTCTCTTTTAAGCCTGCATAGGAGACCCATTCTACCTGGCTATGGGTGGTAAGCCACTTGGCAACTTCCAGTGCATTATCTGCATGTTTTTTCATGCGCAAAGACAGTGTTTCTGCACCTGTCAAAGATAGATATGCATTCATAGGTGACATTGTTGGGCCTAAATCTCTCAATCCCACTGCATGCCCATACATTGTAAATGCCATAGGACCAAATGTTTTATGAAAATTTAAACCATGATACGCACCACAGCTTTCTGCTAATCCCTTAAACTTGTCATTTTGTGACCAGTCAAAGTTTCCGGAGTCAACGACAGCGCCACCCATGGCATTACCGTGGCCAGAAATAAACTTGGTAGTAGAGTGAACAACAATATCTGCACCAAACTCAAATGGCCGGCATAACGCTGGTGAAGGTAGCGTGTTATCCACAATTAATGGAACACCCGCTTCGTGGGCAATCTCTGCAATCTTTTCGATATCACACACCACACCGCCCGGATTCGCCAGACTTTCTGTGAACATGGCTTTAGTGTTCGGCGTGACAGCTTTTCGAAAATTTTCCGGATCGACCGGATCAACGAAGATCACATTCCAGCCAAATTTTTTAAATGTATGGCCGAACTGAGTGATAGAACCGCCATAGAGCTTGTTGGACGCAATAAAATCATCACCGGATTCCATTAATGCAAACAGGGCAAGCAATTGTGCAGAATGTCCCGATGCCGTACATGTCGCACCCACACCACCTTCAAGGCTTGCGACTCGATCCTGAAACACACTCACAGTCGGATTGGTTAATCTGGAGTAGATAAACCCTGACTCTTCAAGACCAAATAATGCTGCGGCGTGATCTGCATCCTTGAATACAAATGCTGTGGATTGTGTAATGGGGACAGACCGCGCGCCTGTCGTAGGATCAGGCACAGCGCCTGCGTGAATCGATCTGGTTGCAAAACCGTGTTTAGAATTATCAGCCACAACTTCCCTCAACTATTGTAAGTTTATGTTATTAAGTTGGTTATGATAGCTTATTTTAGATAACGAGTTAATTCATATGTCTAATAAACCAACAAACAAATGGCATGGATACCAGCCATTCTGAAGTCATGTCTACTTTGAGCAGGTTCTATTGTTATGCATGTGATACTTATCACATGAAACAGCTTTCATCGACCTTATTTATATAGATTACAGTTAATTATCAATTCAAATGCGTGATATAGAACAACGTATTCATGCTGATCTTTAACTATATTCCAGCTATCACTCGTAATAGCTTAATCAAAACCCGTGAATTTACCTGAAACTAAAATTAGCAATGAAATTTCATTCATCCTGAATGGTGACGAAAATGTAGCGTCCAGTTACAGTCACAACCGTAATAAAGAGAAATTACTAGAGCATATATATAGTGGTATCGACGTAATACTTATTACCAGCTCACAACAGGAAAACGGATCTTTATTTTTAGAACAGTGCTTTAAAGATAATAGCGATAAAATTCGCACCATCTTCCTCAATAGTGACTCTTTCCCAAAGGATGATTCAGAATTAAATAATAGCTCTCATGATCTGTCCATGATCTCGGCAGTGGTATATGAGTCTATTCATCTTGATACCCACTTTGCAATTATTGTTAATGGTGCAGATCAAATTCCATTTCCGATATTAAATGAACTGATCAGATTAGCGTTGGCAATTAACAGCAGCAAAAATAATGTCAACTTTATATTTTCAGGTGGCACCGGACTATTGGGGGTCATTCAGCAAATATCAGATATCACTCGCCTGGGCCTGACACATTGTTCACTAGATAAAATCACTGAAGAAGATATCAGCGATTTTATAGATGACAAACAATCCGAATGCATAGAATCCAGAAAACTAAAATTTAACAAGTACGCATTAAAGAAAATATCTTCTTATGCCAAGGGAAGCCTATACAATGCCAGTACCTTGCTGGAATGGTGTCGACTATACGCCATCCATACGGACAACTATAAGGTAACTGCCGGCTTCATAGATGAATTACTCACCAATTCTGAGTGCAATCAATTCCTGTCAGGATATCCTGCTGCTGGTTTTTCATTTTCAGCATCTACCCAGGCAGGAATTAAAGATGATGAAAATGTAGAATTCACCAAAAAGGATGCCGTACAAACTCAACAGCCTACACCCAAGGAATCATCAAGGACTGTTTACATCGATGAAACCAGCACAGATACTGAGGAGCACGCAGACAAAGAACAGAAAAACATCTTTGAGAAAGTCATGGCGACAACATCCGGTGATGTTGTCAGTATAGACAGCTCTGTAATCATGGATGTTACTTTAGCGGAGGAGAACCATCGCGACGACCCTGATCCCGCGCCGGAGTCAAACTCCGATACAGAATATGAGGATACTTACCAGCTCGAGGCATTGAGAGATATCAACACCCCGCTTAGCCCAACCTATGCCGACGAAGACACATTACCTGCCACCCCGGCAAAACTTACAAAAGCATCCAGTAATGCCACCAATTCAGCATTCATATGGACTGTGCTTGTCTTAATGACATTAATCGGAAGTTATTATTTATATACGGCAAATTTAATTTCATACACTGATGTACGTACTTACATCGGTACAGTGCTTTCAAGTAACGACGTGGATAAATCTGAGACAATTAGCAACGTATCATCAAACCCAGTGCCCGTACCTGCTCCTCCTGTAGTCAACATAGAGGATCAGTATAAACAAAAAATTACCGCACTGATTGAATTAGCTGAATCTCAGATTGATCAAAAGAAACTCAGCACACCTCCTTCTGACAATGCAATGGAAACATATCAATTAGTACTGGAACTGGACCCTGGTAACAAATCTGCTTTAGCCGGAATAGACCTTATTAAAGAACGCTACCAGACCTGGGCCAGGCTGGATATCAAGGATGGAAACACAAAACGCGCCATCTATTTTTTGCAACGCGCAATTGAAATATCTCCCGATGAAGAAGCACTTAACCTGCTCGCTGATTTGCAGTAATAAATCGCATTACCTGACTGTCAATGTAATATTTTTCATTCGCTTAAAATCTGCATAATATTCTGCCTCACCAAGAATCACAGGTTTCACTAGTGACCCTGTGAGGTAGACAGTTCCTTTGTTCAAATCATACCCTTCCAGGTAACTTTTCCTGATTAGCCACATTAAAGCATTCCATCTATTTGTTGTATTAATATGTTCGCTGCCTGCAACCAGTTTATTATTTTCAAATAAACTCACCTTGATCGAATTAATGTCTATTTCTTCTATGGGGACAAATTCTCCAAGCATAAAAATATCTGCGCCAACATTTGCAGAGATAATATCGTTACTGGTTAATGTATTTACGTCTTTGAAATGAAATAGCGGCACCTCTATTGCTGGCGCTACAGCATCAACCAGCCCGATTATGTCTTTATTAAGATCGGCCAGCTTTTCAATACTCTGTTTTAATCTAAATGCCAGCTCTACCTCAATCAATGAGGTTGCATTACTCTTTTTAACAATGGCATTTATGGCTGTTAAATTTCCTTCTGTCAGCACTCCAAGGACAGGTTCGTTTGCACCAAATTTATGTTGTGCTGATCTACTTACCAGCCCTGCCTTAAAGCCAATTATCTTTTGCGCTTTACCTGCAACCAGACAGGCCTGAATTAAATATGCCTGCTCTGGTGATTCGATCTGATATTGGGGAAGATACTGTTCATTCTTCAGTGCTCGATTGTATTCACTCACATATTGGTCTGACTGCTCACAAAAATTGCTAATTAAATTTTGGGCATGACTCACTTGTATTAACAATAGAATAAAGGTTATGGCTTTGATTATTATCACCATTAATTTAATGAGCGGATATAAGATGTTTGCGTATACTTGCGCAAAATATTGACAGCAGCACAGCGATCACAAACAAATACAGCCCATAGTGTGTTTGCGCCGAAGCAAATAGCTTCAACTTTACACTCGCCACAATCACCGCGACTATAAACACATCCAGCATTGCCCATTTGCTAATCGTCTCAAGTATGCTGAATCCTCTCTCTGAAAGTAAGCTGGGATTTAGGCCCCCGATCACTAGCAGCATATACTTTATACTTGGCAATATGACTGTAAACACCAGTATTATGGCAAATAGCAGCCATTCATTTTCACTTAACAATATCAACAGTGCTGAGTAAATCGATATCGTGTTGGTAAAAATATATAATTCACTAATTGATAATAACGGACTAAAAATCGATACAATAAAAATAACGATTCCAATACCAACTGATATTAGATAGATGATTTTCGTATTCAATGTATTTGCCTCGTATACCCATGGATTTACTGGATAACAGCTCTGCTATTTTACAGCTCGAGGAGACGCTGCATATGCTTGAAGAGAGTTTACAGCAGGACGTGTTCTATTATTCTCTTGATAAATGCTATATACAAAGACTTAAGCAGATGTATTCGCCTCACTTTGACATAGAACATTCCGAGTCAGGATCTTACTACCATGCTACCTTACAATGCATTAAGGTCTTTTATCTAGACAAGGACTGTATATATCAAATATCACTTTCAGGCAGATTTATAACCAGTATGAATTATTTGCTGGAAATAAACTTCTATGCCCTGGATAGCAACAATCATTATTCTACACTTACCGAAACTCTTCTTTCTCTTTCAGATCTATGGAATCTTAACGACACACTTGATATCGCAGATTTACTGGTACGAACACTCATCAAAATGCGCGCTGATCTTATCCAGACTAACGAAGGAAATTTATAGAATCCATGAACAACACACCAGAACTTAGTCCATTTGTCGTAACACTGAACGCTGAAAAATCTATTGAATATTTTCGCGATCGCCCATTGAGCGAGAAACAGCAGGCAGATTTAGCTGCCACTGATAAAAAGTTAAATCTTGGTTTCACTATTGCCGGCGAATTTATCAAACACCCTACGGATCAGGATAAAGCCATTTTTATGGCTAACCTTCTTGCGAACGCATTAAGCAATCACGATGACACGGCAATTGCTGTGTCCTGCACTTATTTAGCAACGAGATATGTTCATCTTAAGCAGCTCAAGATCACCAGTTATGATGATCGTATTTCCATCGAGTTAATCAACGATCAGCTATATGCTGATCCAATCCCGATTAAATTTATCCCTAAAAAGGAGCTGCTTTAGTCAATTGTTAGCGGTTAACCCAGCCCCACATCGCCCAGCCTATACTCAGCACCAGGATAATCAGCGCTATTGTTAAATTAATAGTCATATATTACACCCTATAATAGTGTCGTAACTATATGATTAAATTTACTATTCCTATCATGTATGTCGACAAAGCCACTTTATTCACTGATATTGTGAGGGGTATCGCTCATTTAAACTGACTCCTTCCGTTGCATTTTTACAACAACACATACTTCTTCGCATTCTAGTGAAACCATTCCATATCAAAATTCAATCGATTCATGGCTTCAGAATTTTGCGCAGAATTGAAGTAATTACTCGATATATCTTTATGTTACGTAGTCTTAGTTAATGTTGCTTGAAAACAACAACTTTTAAATATTTGTTGGCAGAATACAAAATCATTGTGGTAACATCGCAACGCTTGATAGGTATTAGGCTTTATTTGTGTTGTTTTCACATCATAAATAACGCTCACAGGACATGAGTCAAATCTAATACTGAGTGGATTTATTAAGGAAGGGAGGAAGCTGGCTGTTCATTCAACCACTACCGCACTATCCACACCAGGCAAATGCTCGAGTACATTTAACTTAAATATTAAAAAGATGGAGTACATCTAAATGAAAACTAAACTATTAGGAACAGCGCTAGCGCTAGGCCTAGCATCTTCAGCAGTAATGGCTGGTGGTGTTGGCGGTGGTAACGCTAATTCAAACTGGACTATCTACGGATGGCAAAACTGGTCATGGGAGCAAGTATCTGTTGATACAACTTCAATCGACCCTGCTGACACAGATGGTGAACGTGATCGTGATTTTTCACGTATTAACAACAACGCAGCAAACATTGGATTTGCCGCTAGCCTACCTACAGGCATGTCTCTAGGTGGACAGGAAATTAAAGTTAACTTCCAGTGTGAGCAGTTCACTTTCCATAACCGCCTCAATGGTATTTC
Organism: uncultured Gammaproteobacteria bacterium; assembly: GCA_963976865.1. Taxonomy (GTDB): domain Bacteria; phylum Pseudomonadota; class Gammaproteobacteria; order UBA4575; family UBA4575; genus UBA1858. Next base: position 447,319 of record CAXBLY010000001.1, read on the forward strand.
TGACTTCTGTAACAGAAACAGTAAAATCAGCCTAAGCGGTGCATTTGGTGAGATCATGTTTGGACAGTGGTTACTTCCATACAACGAAATGGTTGCACAGTGGGTAGATCCTTTCTACGATGCCGGTGCTGATTCTCATACTTCAATTATGGGTTCTGTTGGCTATGGTACTCTTTTCTACAATGGTGGATTCGGTTTCACTGGCGCATCAAAACAAGGCTTCAACCGTCGTCAGGAAGAAGTGATTCAGTACTGGAGTCCAAACCTAAATGGCTTCACATTCAGACTGGCAACTACTAACGCAAATGGCGGTGAAGAAACTCAGGTCACTGGCGTTTCTGGCGTTGATGATCTTGATCCTCGCATCTGGTCAACTGGTGTTGCTTATGAAACCACACTAGCTAATGGCAACAATGTCTGGTTAGCTGCTACCTACCAGAAGCATGACGAGTGGGCTGCTGTTGACTTTGCTTGTGATGATTCAGATGATGATTCATATCGTTTAGCTGCCCGTTACATTCACCAGTGGGGCGGTGGCATGAGTACTCAAATTTCTGCAATGTGGGAAGAACTTGAGTATGACTGGTCAGGTTGTACTGTTGGCACATTACTAAGTGGTAATGCTGCTCTAACTTCAAATACAGCTGATCTAGAACTCGAAAAAGAATCTTGGATGATTTCTGGTAAGCAGACCTTCGGAAATGGCTTTGATGTCCGTGCTTCTTATATGGATGCAGATGAGTTCGATTGTAGTACATGTGACGTAACAGAAGACGATACAGACGCTACTGCCTTCAACCTAGGTGTATACTACACTATGCCTGCAGGTACAGAGCTTCGTTTGACATACTCTGATGTTGATAACGAAAGCAATGCTAACTATGACTTCGGTATTGGCGGCGCTGGTACTGTAGTTGGTGGCGATGCAGACATGTTTGCATTTGGTATTGTTCAGTGGTTCTAATTAGATAACACTGGCAATAACACGCTATAAAACAGGCACCTTCGGGTGCCTGTTTTTTTTTGGCTGTTAAAAAGCATTAATTTAACCTAAACTATCTTGAAGTATAAATGTCTACGAAACAATAAACTCATTGGCCTTCCATATGCTTAACAGAATACTATTATTTAATTTTTTACTTTTTACCTGCTCAAACTTATGGGCGGGATGCACACCCGATACAATAAATTTCTATTTAGAAAAAGGGTTTACGCAAGAGCAAATTACAAAGCTCTGCGCTCAGGCGACAGAAACAAAGCCCACATACGAGCCTTATCAAAAACCGGTCGTCATCTATCAAGAAGGTGTTGCGGAAGGAAACAGTGTTGAAGTACGCAGAGCTGTTAATGAACTGAAAGGTAGTATTGACGGTAGATCCGTTGAAGTTACTGATTCTCATGTCAATTTTATCCGCAAAGTATGCATTAGAGCAGGCAATTCACCAGAAGTAGACCAGAGAGTTGATAAGTGCGTCGATACCGCATTTTCAATTGCTAGAGACGGGTTACGAGTCACGGACTCCGGTGCATCTTTTTTATTATTTGGCCAACAAAATATTGCTGTAACAAGCAGCAGTATCAATCGAAAATTTGTTACTGCTGATCCCTGGTCTGGTGTCACACCTGATATTCGTTACTTACTGGAGAGAAAATATAATTCTCAGGAATCGGGTAATGGCACCGATATTCCTTTAAGAAAAAGTGCAACGCCCTCGCTGGTCGTTAGCGCTATCCGCACAATTTCATCTGCAACTGAACAGAAAAAAACAGGCAGTTCAGACAGTGAGGTAGCAAAAGTGCTTGATGAAAATTATGTGCCGCCAACACAGGAAGAATATTTAAAAGCTCAACCCACGCTTGAAGAAATAGAGAAAGAAGACAAAAAGAACAAAAAGTGGTGGAACCCGTTTGACTAGCGAGTAGTTTGTGACTATTCAGACTAAATAATTAACGACTCTTCTTCCATACTTCCTGGGATAGGAATATTCATTAAATCGAGAATGGTTGGCGTCACTGTCCCCAGTCCTTTTCCTTTAGCTAGCTGTATTTTATCGTTGTACTGGTCTATCACCATGCATGGAACAGGGTTAGTCGTATGCTGCGTATGGGGGTCCCCCGTTAACGCATCATACATTTCATCACAGTTCCCGTGATCGGATGTCAGCAGCACGTTGACCTGTTCTTCTATCGCGGCATCAAGCACGCGGCCAACTTCTGTATCCATTACTTCCAGCGCTTTAATGATCGCTTCAGGCACTGCTGTGTGTCCTACCATATCGCCATTGGCAAAATTGACAATGATCAGACTATGTTCCCCGTCCTTGATGGACTTTATGACTACATCGGCCACTTCTTTTGCACTCATTTCCGGTTTTAAATCATAAGTAGCTACTTTTGGTGATGGCACCATTATTCGATCTTCACCCAGAAATGGGGTTTCTTTTCCACCATTAATAAAGAAAGTCACGTGGGGGTATTTTTCTGTTTCTGCACAATGTAATTGTCTTAACCCCATATTGCTGACCACTTCAGCCAGTGACACTCTTGGGTGCTCAGATGTAAATGCGACCGGACTGCAAAATGAAGAGTGAAATACTGTCATTGTGCACATACTGATTGGCTTATAGTTACCCAGATCAAACTCGTTAAAGTCCGGTTCTGCCAGTGCAGCTCCTAGCTGTCTAGGGCGATCATTTCGAAAGTTGAAAAATATGACCTCATCATCCTGCTGTATTCTGCTCGTATCTTTTATAATGGTAGGCAGAATAAACTCATCAAAAACATCTTTTTTATACGATTCCTTAATTGCCTCTCTTGGCGTGTCTGAATGCAGGCCTTCGTCACTTACCAATGCTTTCCAGGCCAGCTCTGTACGTTCCCAGCGGCGATCCCTGTCCATTGCATAGTACCGCCCAATGACACTATGTACAGCACCATTGGCATCATCCATCAGTTCTTTAATATCATCGAGAAAGTCTAATGCACTATTTGGACTTGTATCCCTACCGTCAGTAATCATATGTATTGCCGGTTTTACACCGTTTAACTTACACATGGCTAATAATGCCTTGAGATGCTCGATGTGAGAATGTACACCGCCATCTGAGACTAAACCCAGTAAATGTATCGGGCGTGATTTTTGTTTGGCACTCTGCATTGCTGCTATCAGTACAGGGTTTTTAAAGAAACTCCCATTATGAATTGCATCATTAATAAGTACTAAATCCTGATGAATAATATTGCCACACCCCATTGTGATGTGACCTACCTCTGAGTTACCCATCTGACCTTCCGGTAATCCTACTGCCGGTCCTGACGCTTCCAGCGTTGTATATGGATGGGTAGAAAAAAACTTGTCCAGTCTCGGGGTTTTTGCCTGAGTGACAGCATTGTTATCACCCTCGGCATTGACGCCATAGCCATCCAGTATGATCAGAATTGCGCGCCGAACGATATGATTTTCATTTTCAGACATTGCAGTTAATTACTAGGGTTTATTAATTTTATTTTCTGGTTCTGAATCAAGTAACTCAATTTCATCCAGCTCAATATCCATTTCCTCTTCTGTCATCGCACGGAATCGCCTGTCTTTCGGTTCATCACGCTTATTTACAATCTTTGACATCAGCAGACCCAACTCAAATAACAGCCAGACCGGTATGGCTAACAACACTTGTGATATCACATCGGGCGGAGTTAACAGCATGCCTACAACGAAGGCAGCAACAATGACATAGGATCTGGCGTTAGACAACGCTTCAATGGTGGTCACTCCTGTCATGATCAATACAAATGTAATCACTGGTACTTCAAACGCAGCCCCAAATGCGATAAACATTTTTGTGACAAAATCCAGATAACGACTGATATCAGTCATAACGGCCACACCTTCCGGTGTTACCTTGGTAAAAAATCCAAATACAAGAGGGAAGACTACAAAATAGGCGAACACCATGCCCAGATAAAACAATATCGAACTGGATACCAGCAATGGCATCACTAATCTTTTTTCATGTTTATATAATCCTGGTGCGATAAATGCCCACATCTGATACAAAATCCAGGGGATTGTAATCACAATGGATAGCAGCATGACCATTTTAAATGGTGTTAAAAATGGCGATGCAACATCGATCGCTACCATTGTACTGCTCTCGGGCAGATGCTTTAACAGAGGCTCCGCCAGAAATGAATAAATTTCATTGGCGAAAGGAAACAGGCATAAAAGTATGACAACAACACCAATTAAAATCTTTATAAGACGGTCACGCAGCTCAACCAAGTGAGTAATTAGGGATTCCTGTTTTTCTTCCTGCGTTTCAGCCGTCATTGACCTGATCTTCTATGCTAATAATTCTTTGTAGGATATGGCCATAATTGCAGGGCGGCAATGGGTATTAATCTGGTTTAGCAGATGTTTCATTTTGGTTCGTGTCAGTAGTGTCTAACGCTTTTTGAATCTCATTTTGTGTTTCTTTCTGCGTATCACTCAGTATATTTCTCAACTGCGAGATTTCACTCTGCTGCTTTTCAAGCATCTCTTTTAGTTCGGCAGCTTTCAATTCATTTTCGATATCAGAACGTACCGACATCATCATACGTTTAGCTTTGCCTATCCAGCGGCCTAACTTGGCTGCTAGTGCAGGCAGTTTGTCGGGGCCAACAACCAGCAACGCAACAATGACAACAATGGTTAACTCCCAAAAGCTAAAATCAAACATAATAATTTAATATTTAGCTGTCTTTAGAATTATCTGTGTCAGTTTTCTTGTCAGTTTCTTCGTTCTTAACCGCGGTTTTAAAATTCTTGATTGCACCGCCCACATCTCCGCCCATATTCTTTAAGCGCTTAGTTCCAAATAGCAGTAATACTATCGCTAAAATAATCAGCAGTTGCCAAATACTAATACCCATTCCCAATCTCCTATTTCGTATCTATTTTTGAATAACCCTGTTGGCTTTCTCTTCAAGCCCGGAAATTCCAAATCTGCGTGCCAGTTCCGCTAATACATCATTTATTTCCAGATCTTTACTTACAAGTAGCACCATACAATGAAACAACAGATCAGCGACCTCTTTAGTTAGTTCAACTGAATCCGTTCCTTTAGCTGCAATAATCACTTCACTGGATTCTTCACCGATTTTTTTTAAAATATGATCCAGCCCTTTTTCATATAAACCGGCTACATAAGACTGATCAGCTTTTGCAGCTTTGCGTTCAATTAATACGTGTTGCAACTGTTCCAGTATTTGCTGATTTTGCATACCAGTCATTCTGTCTTTTTAGCTTATTTTAAGGATATCACACCCAAACACTGCCAGGGTTATAACGGTATAGAGGTGATTAAGTTTATTCCCGAACGGTAATTCCATGCTCGCGCATATGGGCTTTTGCCTCACCTATAGAATATTCGCCAAAGTGGAAGATACTTGCCGCCAATACTGCATCAGCACGTCCTTTTGATACACCGTCGCTCAAGTGTTGAAGATTTCCGACCCCACCTGAGGCGATGACGGGTACGGATACCGACTCACTGATTTTTTTAGTTAGTTCCAGATCAAACCCCGACTTGGTGCCATCACGATCCATACTGGTAAGTAATAACTCTCCCGCACCATAGTCTGCCATTTTTATTGCCCACTCAATGGCATCAATATTCGTTGCCTTACGTCCGCCGTGGGTAAAGATTTCCCATCTATCCGGTTCGCCGTCTGAAGAGACTTTTTTAGCATCGATAGATACAACAATACACTGGGAACCCACTTTTTGTGACGCTTCCATGACAAATTCAGGGTTATGAACTGCAGCTGTATTAATGCCGACTTTATCTGCACCCGCATTCAGCATTCTGCGAATATCCTCAATATTTCGTATCCCGCCACCAACTGTCAGCGGAATGAATACCTGTGAAGCAACTTTTTCTACCACATGCTCAATCGTGTCTCTTTCGTCAGAACTAGCAGTAATATCCAGAAATGTAATTTCATCAGCGCCTTCCGCGTTATAGCGCTTGGCAATTTCCACTGGATCTCCAGCATCTCGAATGTCCAGGAACTTGACGCCTTTTACAACTCGACCAGCATCAACATCGAGACAGGGAATAATACGCTTGGCAAGTGACATTATTCTTAAATCATACGTTTGCTGGCAATTTCCTGCGCTTCAGCAAGGTCGATAGTACCTTCATACAGTGCCCGGCCAACAATAACACCCACCACGCCTTCTTCATCTGTTGAACACAGGTTCTTGATGTCATCGATACTGGTGACGCCTCCCGATGCAATCACCGGTATATGTATGGCTTCTGCAAGTTCTACTGTTGACTCTACATTTAAGCCCTGCATCATTCCGTCTCGGCTGACATCGGTAAATACTATGGCGGCCACACCATCCGCTTCAAAATGCTGGGCGATATCGATAACATCGTGGTGAGACAGCTTTGACCAGCCATCAATCGCGACTTTTCCATTTTTAGCGTCTAGTCCTACAATCACATGGCCTGGAAACTCCAGACATAAGTCATTGACGAAATGTGGGGCAGTCACCGCACGTGTTCCAATAATCACATACTGTACACCTGCTTCAAGATACGCCTGGACGGTATCTTCGTCCCGTATCCCTCCACCTACCTGAATCGGAATGTCGGGATGATTTGAGCTGATTGATTTAATAATATCGAAATTCCGCGGAGCGCCACTTACGGCACCATCCAGGTCAACCAGATGTAATCGTTTGGCACCCGCTTCAATCCATCGTTCTGCGACTGCTACCGGATTTTCATCAAAAATAGTTTCATCATCCATTCGCCCCTGGCGTAAACGTACACAGCGGCCTTCTTTAATATCAATAGCAGGAATAATAATCATGTCAGGTATTAACTCTGTTTAATTGCCGTTCCAGTTCAGGAAGTTGGTTAGTAATTGTAAGCCATTATCAGCACTTTTCTCAGGATGGCATTGCATTGCAAATACCTTACCATTTGCGAGTGCTGAAGAAAATTCTATTCCGTAATCGGTAACCCCGGCTGACTGTGTTGAGTCAGCCAGGCTCACATAATAGCTATGCACGAAGTAAAAGTAGCTATCTTGTTTGATACCCGCCCATACCGGATGATCAAATTGTTGATCAATTGTATTCCAGCCCATATGGGGGATTTTGTGCTCGAGGACATCAGAGGCTTTAAATGCTTCGGAAAATGATTCAACGGAGCCTTTAAGAAGCCCCAGACACTCAGTACCACCGTTCTCCTGGCTGCGTTCCAGCAATACCTGCATACCCATACATATCCCTAAAAAAGGCTTTTCCAATGCCGCTTTTTGAATTGAGTCAGATAGGCCGTAGTGATTTATCTGGCGCATGCAATCCGCAGCCGCACCCTGGCCGGGAAAGACTATGCGGTCGCTATCATTAATCACAGCCGGGTCTCTGCTGATTTGTATTTCGAACTGGCCATTCGAGACTTTAGTTAATGCACTGAACACAGAATGCAGATTACTCATTCCATAATCAACGATGGCTACTTTTTCCATGATTTAAATATAATGACTGAGTTGAGTAGTAAAGTCAGTACGAATAAACAGGCGCTATAGCGCTCCTTTAGTGGAAGGTAATTGATCAGTCATACGTGGATCCATCTCACATGCCACTCGCAATGCTCTTCCCAATGCCTTAAAGATTGTTTCTGCAATATGGTGCGCGTTACAGCCACGCAGATTATCAACATGCATGGTGACCTGGGCATGATTCACAAAGCCCTGTAAAAACTCAATAATCAGATCTACGTCGAAATCACCTATACGGGCACGTGGGTAATCCGCATGGTATTCAAGACCCGGGCGACCGGAGAAATCTATAACCACTCTTGACAGGGCTTCATCCAATGGCACGTAAGCATGTCCATAACGACGTACCCCTTTTTTATCGCCCATGGCCTTGTGGAAAGCCTGACCGAGCGTGATACCTGCATCTTCAACCGTATGGTGCGCATCAATATGCAGATCACCCTTGGCTTTAAGTTTAATATCGAATTGCCCATGACGCACGACCTGATCAAGCATGTGGTCAAGAAATGGTACACCACTATCGAGCTCTCCCGTGCCACTGCCGTCTATATTCAGTTCGACCGAGATTTGGGTTTCCAGTGTGTTTCGTTCAATTTTTGCAGCTCGAGAAGTCATAGCGATCAATTGTTTGGCTAACAGTAATATTAAAGAATCTGATTGTAGTGCTAATTTACACTTCTAGCCAGAAGGTCACAGGGCCATTATTAGTTAAGCTTACTTGCATATCAGCACCAAATACACCGTGCTGTACGTGATTATATTCATTTTTTGCGTAGTCAATTAGCTGTTCAAAATGGTATTTTCCAACTTCGGCAGGAACATTTTTACTAAAGCCTGGCCGATTGCCACGAGTAGTATCTGCCAGCAGAGTAAATTGTGGAACAATTATCAAACCACCGTGTATATCCAGCAGACTAAGGTTCATTTTATCAGCATTATCAGCAAAGATTCGGTAATTTATGATGCGCTCAAATAATCGCTTGCCTTTTTCGATGCTATCGCCCGATTGCACTGCTACTAACGCAACAATTCCGGTCTCTATTTGTGCCACGCATTGAGAGTCGATCATCACCTGCCCATTAGTCACTCGCTGTATAAGCGCTATCATGAATATCGTGCTGCCAGCTCATTGGTAGCTTTCACCAGTGCGTTTACTATCTCCGGCTCGCTGGCAGAATGACCGCTGGTGGGAGCAATATAATAATCTGCCTGTGGCCAGGCGCAATGAAGTGCGTAAGCCTGGTTGAGCGGACACACCACATCGTAACGTCCATGGACAATATAGCCGGGAATATCACTGAGTAAATGTGCATCTCGAATTAACTGGTCAGGTTCCAGATAGGATTCATTCATAAAATAGTGGCATTCTATTCGTGCCAGACTCAGCGCAACCTCATCACTTCCAAAGTGGTCTGTCACGCTTTGTTTAGGGTGCAAAGTTGATGTACGGCCTTCCCACAGGGACCATTCACGAGCTGCTGCTAACTGTTCCTGTTTATTATCACTGATGAGACGGCGATAATAGGCTTTGACCATCTCTTTACGCTCATCTTCGGGGATAATCGCCTGATAATCCTGCCAGTAATCGGGGAATATTTCGCTGGCACCGTGCTGATAAAACCAGGCAATATCCTTGGGCCGGCAAAGAAATATCCCTCTAAGCACTAAACCAAGCAGCCGGTTTGCATGTGCCTCAGCGTATGCCAGTCCTAAGGTGGAGCCCCAGGAGCCTCCAAATACTACCCACTTTTGTATATCCAGCTCGTTTCGTAGTTTCTCAATGTCATCAATTAAATGCTGTGTAGTATTCTCCTCCAGACATGCATGTGGCTTTGATCGACCAGAACCACGCTGATCAAATAGAATAATTCGATATTTTTCTGGATCAAAAAAGCGTGGATGATAGCTTTCACAGCCAGCCCCTGGACCGCCATGCAAAAAAACGGCTGGGATCCCTTGTGGATTTCCGTACTCGGCAACCCACAGCTCATGACCGCCGGATACCGTGAGGTAAAATTCTTTGCGTGAGGATATCTCTGGATAAAGTGTTAACATTTGCATCGTTTAGTTTTATGAGTTGATCACATGCAATACACAAAGCCACCTAAATCACTGTTACACAAGGCCGGCAAAGCCATTGCTGATTATGAAATGATCCAGCCGAATGACCGTGTATTACTTGGTCTGTCTGGCGGCAAAGACTCTCTAAGTCTGCTGCATATTTTATTACATTTACAAAAGCATGCACCGATTTCTTTTGATGTCGGTGTGATTACAGTCGATCCACAGTCAGAATCATTTGATCCTTCACCATTAAAACCCTACCTTAAATCTTTGGGTGTTCCCTATATTTATCAATCCGAACCTATTTTGGATCTGGCTGATAAACATATGGACAATAAGTCTTTTTGTTCATTTTGTTCGCGAATGAAGCGTGGCATTATTTATAGTACCGCCAGAAAAGAAAATTATAATGTTATTGCATTAGCCCAGCACCTGGATGACCTTGCTGAAAGTTTTCTAATGTCTGCTTTTCACGGTGGAAGACTAAACACCATGAAGGCTAATTATGTCATTGATGCTGGTGATCTTCGTGTCATTCGCCCTTTGATTTATGCACGAGAAAGACAAACTCAGGCATTTGCCGAACAGGCACAGTTGCCAGTCATTCCTGAAAATTGCCCTGCCTGCTTTGACATGCCTACCCAGCGATATTATTTCAAACAGCTGCTAAGTAATGAGGAAAAAAACAATCCAGGTGTGTACAAAAGTTTATTATCAGCGATGAAACCATTAATTAGCATCAACAATACCAGTGACCGAACCGTTAATTAAATCCAGACGCATAATCATTCTTGAACACCTTGCTCACAAAATTAGGTATAAGCCTGTTATCTTGTTTACCCCTAAGTACACACCATAGTTTAGGTAAATTTATTGGTTCTATACTTTTTGTTTTCAACAATCGAAACAGACATATTGCCAAGGTAAATATTGGCCTCTGTTTTACAAAACTCAGCCAAACCAGAAAACAGCAACTACTAAAAAAGTCTCTACAGGAAAATGGTAAAACGCTCATCGAATGCTTTTGGTTATGGCGACACCCACAACAGATTACGGGCGCTTTACTAGGTAATTTAACAAACCCTGATTTATTAACGCGTGCTCGCGAGCAAGGTACGATCTTTGTCACACCTCACTTTGGATCATGGGAATTTATTGGCCTGCTGACTGCAGCAAATAGTAATTTACTTATTTTATACGCGCCGCCAAAATCTGAACATATAACCAAACTTTCCTGTCAGGGAAGAAGCAGTACTGGCGGTACGGTAATAAGTACTGAAACACTCAATGCCAAACGTTTAATCAAACATATAAGAAATGGCGGAAGCGTAGGGATACTTCCAGATCAGGTCCCGGATGGAAATGGCGGTGTTCATTCATATTTTTTTGGAAAACGCGCTTACACAAGTACTCTAGTCTGCAAGCTTGCCCAAAAATTACAATGCCCGGTTGTTTTTTGTTATGCGCTTCGAAATAAACAAAAAACATTACAATATGATGCTTACTACTACGATGCTCCGAAGGAGATTTACAATAATGATATTGTATCCTCCACCAATGCTCTGAATAAAAATATTGAAGACTTTATCAACACGGCTCCGGAACAATATATATGGAGTTACAAAAGATTCAAAAATCCTGCGCCGGGAGACAGCTACCCTTACTGAATACGCAACTAATTGACTTGCTTTGCTACAATCATGGCTTGATTACGCCAGCCCTTGCTGACATCACCTTGCAGTCCTTCCTCTCGATAGACCAGTATTTCCATTCCTCTGCATAACTCAAGCAGCTCGTTTTTGACCAGTAAAAATCCCGGGTTAGTCGGACCATCCTGAGTAACTTTGTCGACAGTAAAGGTTTGATAAAAAAGCAATCCATTAACCCGCAAACTCTCACGTAAAGTATGAAATGTCGGTCTATGTAAAAAGTGAGTGACAGTTATAACGTCATAAGAATGAATGGGCGGGGGCATTTTCTCAACATCACGTAAACATGCATTGATGCTTAAATTATTTGATTGAGCGTACTTATTTAGTTTATTTACTGCGGCAGATGAAATATCCCATGCATCAACCTGAAATTTCAGCTTCGCCAGATGAATCGCATTCGCGCCCATACCACATGCCAGGTCCAGTGCATTACCGGCATCTGGTAGTAGGTGAGTGTTCTCTACAAGCACAGCACCTGGTGAGTCATCACCACAGTTTTTCTGTGAATAAATGTTATTCCATTTATCCGTCATAGACTTCACTGGAGTTAGCGTTGCCAGAATACTGGTGTGAATATGACTAACAAAGTGAAAATCTCAAGACGACCCAACAACATACCCAGACACAAAACAACTTTGCTAAATTCATTTATGCTGGAATAGTTTTGTGCCACTTCTCCCAGACCCGGGCCCAGATTATTCAGTGTTGCTGCTACCGCAGAATAGGCTGTCACCTGGTCAATACCAGTTGCCATCAATATCAGCAACATAACAATAAATACTGCAATGTAGGCAGATAGAAATCCCCAAACTGCTTCCAGAATGCGGTTATCTACCGGGTTCTTTCCAAGCTTAACTGCAAATTGGGCATTTGGGTGAATCAAACGCATAATTTCCCTTTTGCCCTGTTTAAATAGCAGTAGTATACGTATCACTTTCATACCGCCGCCTGTAGACCCTGCGCAACCACCGATAAAGCTAATCATAATTAACAGCACGGGTAACACTGTTGGCCAGAGATAATAATTTGCTGAAGTGAAGCCGGTTGTTGTCCCCATTGAAACCACCTGAAAGATGGATTTTGTAGCCAGGGTTAACCACTCCTGATTGGTATTATGTACATACATCACAATGAAGGCGAAAACACTGACCAGCGCTAGAATTGAAATGTACATCTTGAATTCAGCATCTCGCCAGTAATACAGCATTGAACGTTTGCGCCAGACAACAAAATGCAAGCCAAAATTAGCTCCGGATGCCAGCATGAATACGATGGCAACCCACTCTATAGCAGCGCTATTAAAGTATTGAATATTTTGATCGTGTGTTGAAAATCCACCTATGGCAATTGTTGAGAAACTATGACTCACCGCATCAAAAATACTCATCCCTGCGATCCAGTAAGTCAGTGCACATGCTATCGTCAGTGACAGGTAGATATACCAAAGTGCTTTTGCTGTTTCTGTAATTCTGGGTGTTAACTTGCTGTCTTTTACCGGTCCGGGAGTTTCTGCACGGTACAACTGCATACCACCAACGCCAAGCATTGGCAGTATGGCAACTGCAAGAACAATAATTCCCATACCGCCTAACCACTGAAGCTGTTGACGATAGAATAGAATTGAGTATGGGAGCGTATCTAACTGAGTGAGTACCGTAGCACCCGTTGTTGTCAAACCTGAAATTGACTCAAATAATCCATCAATGACGGATATTTTCACTGCATCAGAAAGTAATAACGGCAGTGCACCAAACGCGCCTAACACTGTCCAGAACAATACAACAATAATAAAACCATCGCGTAACCGAAGATCACCATGGTGTTTATGATATGGCAGCCAGAGTAAAAACCCGGTCAATATGGTTGCCAAAAATGCATTTCCAAAACTACTGTACACATCAGTCTCACCATAATAGATGCCTACTAATAATGGCGGCAACATGGTGATACTGAACACCATTAGCAACTGGCCTAGAATACGTTGAATGACTGTACGCTGCATACTAGTCTTTTATATCTATACAAATGTTGCGCTGACCTGGAACAGTTTTTCCACTGCATTGACTTTGTTTTTATCAGCCAAAAACATAATTACGTGGTCTTCAGGTTCAATGATTAATTCAGGTTTGCTTATAAGCACTTCCTCATTTCGAACTATCGCACCTATCGCTGCACCTCGAGGCAGTTTCAGCTCTGATATTTTACGCCCAACAACTTTTGATGTATTCGCATCACCATGAGCAACCGCCTCTATCGCTTCCGCAGATCCTTTGCGCAGTGAGTGTACTGCCACTACATCACCTCTGCGTATATGCGCTAACAGGGCACCAATAGTCACCTGTTGTGGTGATATTGCAATATCAATTATTCCGCTTTCAACGAGTTCTACATAGCTGGGACGATTAATTAATGACATGGTTTTTCTTGCACCTAGTCGTTTTGCAAGCATCGCCGACAATATATTTGCTTCATCATCATTGGTTAATGCGCAAAATACATCGACACTATCGATATTCTCATCAACCAGCATATTTTCATCAGCCGCATCTCCATGTAATACGATTGTTCTATCCAGTGTTTCTGATAGAAAACGTGCGCGATCTGCATCCCGTTCAATCAGTTTTACGCGAAAATGTGGTTCAAGAATTTCGGCCAGTTGTGATCCAATATTTCCTCCACCGGCTATAAGTACACGTCGATTTGGTTTATCTAGCCCCTGAAGCATGGTCGTAACATTTTTCGCCTGTGCCGATGACGCAACAAAAAACAAGTCATCGCCTGCCTCTATAATTGTATTTTCATCAATACTCAACACTTCTTCATTTCGATACATGGCAACAATTGATGTATCCATCGTCTTCATGCCATCAAAAATTTTGCTGATCGCTTTCCCTGCTATCTGGCTATTATCATTTACCTTAATAGCAACTAACTGAACCTTCCCATTGGCAAAGTTCAGTACCTGTAACGCTCCCGGATGTTCAATTAAATTTTGCAAATACATTGAAACAAGCAATTCAGGACTGATCAGTACATCTACTGGCAGTGCATCCTGTACAAACAAATCAGGATAATCCAGATAATCGGCGGTACGCACACGTGCAATTTTTGTTGGTGTATGAAATAAGGTATATGCCACCTGACATGCGACCATATTTGTTTCATCGCTATTGGTTAATGCGACTATCATATTGGCATCACGTGCGCCTGCCTGTTCCAGGATGCTTGGGAACGAAGCGTGACCAGTAATAGTCTGCAAATCAGCACGATCCTGTATCTCACGCAGCACCTTAGGATCACTGTCAACCAGAGTGATATCATTGGACTCATTGGCCAAACTTAAAGCCAGTGAACCCCCGACCTGTCCTGCGCCCAGAATTATTATTTTCATTTATGCCACGAGATCAAAAATTGGTTCGAATTGTAACTTCATTCGAGGCTGACAAACACCGTTAACTTGAATCTTTTGAGCCAATACCCAGAGAACGCAATTTTCGATAGAGATGGGTTCTTTCCATACCTACCAATTCAGCTAATTTACTGACACTGCCGTTGACTCTTTTTAACTGACGTAGCAAGTACTGCTTTTCGAACGCCTCTCGTGCTTCTCGCAGAGGCATATTCAGTAAATCCTCAACCATTTCAGAGTTGTTTGCTGTTTTTTCAGACTTGTGAGACAGCACCTTTTTAACATCTGCTACTGAAATTTCCTCGCTTCCTCCAGTTACCAGCAGTTCCTGAATAATGGCCTTTAGCTCGGCGATATTACGCGGCCACTGATAATGTAAAAATGCATTTTGAGCAGCAATAGAACACTTTCGATAATCATAGTTATCAGTGGCACATAAGTTATCAATGATAAGGTTCACTAACTCAGGAATATCTTCGCTATGAGATCTTAAGGCTGGCACGCTAATCCGTGTCATAGATAGCGCTGCCTGTAATTCGTCAATAACAGGTGACGTTCCTGGCGATATCGATGCAGTTACTTTTACATTAAACCGTTTAAACACTTGCACTGCGGATAATTGCTGCAACAGATCTATAAATCGTTTTTGTACTACCTGATTTATCCGATCAATATTCTTAAAAAATATAGTGCCATCCTGTGCAAGTTTTATTGAATCAATTAATTCAGCTTTAAATTTTGACCAGGTAGACTCATCTACTCTGTTTATATCAAACTGTTCATTACTAACAATCACAAACGGGTTGCCAGTACGCTCGCTTTTTTCATGTATATAGCGAGCGATAGTATACCGGCCCACTCCCTCTTCACCGCACAGAAGCAAGTTCGTATTAACCTGTGAACAACGCTCACAAATTTCAAATAACTTTTTCATGACAGCACTTGTTCCAACGGGTGTCACGAAATTCTTGTTGACATTTCTGGCCAGGGAGCTGGTCTCATCCTGCTCGATTCGACTATCCAGTGCTTTTCGAATTGTCTGTATGAGCTTTGCTGTTGTCAGTGGCTTTTCAACAAATGCATACGCTCCTAATCGTGTTGCTTCGACAGCAGTCTCTACCGTTCCATGACCTGACATCATTACTACTGGACAGCGCAATATTTTGTTCTCTTGCCAGTCCTTTAATAATGTGATCCCGTCTTCATCCGGCATCCAGATATCCAGTAATACCAAATCATATTCTGACTGTGTCACTTGTTCGCGAGCACTTGCAGCAGTTTCTGCAGCACTTACCTGATAACCCTCATCAGACAGGATATCACTGACTAAACCACATATATCAGGCTCGTCATCTACCACCAGAATTCTTTCAGTATTCATCTAGTTTCTACTTTTAGTTTCTGTTCGTCTTTTTTAACACCATAGTCATACAGTGGAAAACGTATGTTAATTGCAGCACCACCTTGTTTTTGGTTAGCTACTCTAATGACGCCATTATGTTCTTCTATAATTTTTTTAACGATGGCCAGGCCTAAACCATTCCCTTTTGGCTTGGTTGTCATATATGGATCAAATGCCCTGCCTAATACATCGCTAGGGAACCCAGGGCCGTTATCTGCAATTTCAAGACCCGCATACTTTGCGTTAGTGTATTCAAACGGGAAGGTATTTATTGTTATTGCACATTTTTTTCCGTCTGACATAGATTCAATCGCATTCTTTATTAAATTATGTATAACTTGTCGCAGCCTTACTGAATCACCGCGTATATTGAGTGAATTAGCATCCAGATTTAATTTTATACTTACACTCTTTCGATCCCCTTTATATAACTCTACAGTATCAAGTACCAGGCTATTCAGGTCCAAGGGTGCTGACTCCATAGTCGGCATACGCGCATAATCAGAGAAATCATTCACCATTAACTTCATGGATTCCACTTGCTGGACTATGGTGTGTGTCGCACGATCGACAAGCTCAGATTGCTCGGGCGCCAGATTTGGTAACAGTTTTCTGCGCAATCTTTCCGCGGATAATTGAATAGGTGTCAAAGGATTTTTAATTTCATGTGCCAGTCGTCTGGCTACCTCACCCCATGCCGAATCTCTTTGCGCCTGAAGTAAAGTTGTTACATCATCAAATACCAGCACACAGCCTCGCTGGGATTCATCTTCACTTGGAAGTTTGACGGTTTTGCACATAATCGTTTTCCTTCCCTGCGGTGTAAATACTTCCATTTCCACTTGCCACTCTTCAGCGGTTTCCTGGATCTTATTTGCAACCAGTGTACAGAAGTCTTTTAGAAAACTATGTGATATACCAATTTGCACAAATTGTTTACCAATAAACTGATTCATATTGATATGGAATATTTCACTCGCTGCTGCATTAATTGTTTTTAAAGCAAATGAACTATCCAGACTTAACACGCCTGATGACAAATGCTCCAGTATCGTTTGTAAATATGTACGTTGGTTTTCTATGATGCGCTGATTGATAATTGTTGTGTCACGTGCCACTGTCAGTCGCTCTGTCATTCTGTTAAATGACGCCACCAGCATACCCAGATCATCATTTTGTCTTACAGGCAATTTTTTATGATATTGCCCTGCCGCCACGGCTTTAGTTCCCTCAGCCAATTCCTGTATTGGTGCCACCAATACACGTGACCAGTAAAATGCGGCAAATACCGCAAATAATGCTCCTAATGCAAGCACTAGTGTTAACACTAGAATAAAATTCTGCTTCAAAGGGGTGCGCAGATAAATTAATTCATTGTACTGTCCAAATGCCCCTTGAACGTTCTCGGCAAGATTTCCTATTCGATCAGAAACCGGGTATAAAAACTGTAGCAACCTGGTTTCACCCACTGGCGAATCAGAGGGAACCGGGTAGACCATTCTGATTTGCAATCCCGCATCTGTCGTAGGATCAAGTGTGACATAGCTTTCACCTTGCATTACGAGTTGCAACACACTTTCAGCCGGGAGTTGTGGTACAGCCGCACTTGGCTCTGCATTTCCTGACGCGATGATACGATTATTAGAATCGAATAACGCTATCTCGGCAGCACCTGTCCGGCCGAGTAAATCATTGATAAGTAATGTTGCATTAAATGAGTCTGCGTCTACAAACCGCGTGACTAGCGGGTCTGCCTGCTGCCGCAAAGTTCTTATGTGCAAGTCTAGTGATGCGCGGCTTAGATCTACCGCATCTTGTAATGCACTTTCTACTTTTACATCAAACCAGCTATCAACTCCGCGCTCAAGCAACCATATGGAAAATGTATACACTATGAATACAGGCATGCTTGCCGTCAGTACAAATAATAAAACCAATCGCAGTGTCAGTTTTGCGCCTGGTGCCTGGCGTCGCAAACGTCCAATCAAGCGACCAATATTATAAATAATCAGCCCTATAAAAACTGCCAGCAAGGCCGTATTTATGGGTAAGAGCCAGTTATGCAGACGACCAAAATAGGCCACACTCTGTGTTGCATCAGCCATTAATAAAATAGCGGCAACCAAAGCGGCAAACATGATGGCTAACAGCCATCGCTCTCGTACTAATATTTTTCTTACATTGGCCATACGGTCCACCCGCTTGATGGGCGCCAGCCAGTAGAAATATAACTTTTAATTCTTAACGGTAGCGGCAATCTTTCCGAAGCCAGTCGTGCGCGTGCTCTGAAATAATATTCGTGTTCAAGATCCAGCATATCCAGGCTTGCCAGTTCAGCATTGCGTATTTTGCGCTGATAATAAAAAGCAGAGTATAAATCTGGGAAAGTACGTTCTTTGTGACTACCCATTTCAACCATTACGAACTGATTGGACAAGGCGTGGTACTTGACCCGGAATTCTCTTTTTAGCTGGCTCAACAGTGGATCTACCCAGTAATCACTTTCCTCGCGTAGTTCTATTTCCAGAATAAATGACATGGCTATGCCATTCCTTAACGCCTCTTTGACGCGATCATCTAGTTTGTATTCTACTTCACAGTTGACTCTGATTTTCTTATCCAGCACTTTAGATGATAATTCACGCACCATTATTCCATCATCCGCGTGTAATGGAGCAGTAAACAGTATTGATACGATAATAAAAAAGAGACTGAACGATGCTTGTAGGCGCATTATTTTATCCTGCCTAAGATGTCTCTATCTTGCCAAATTTCATCACGAGTGTCTTGGCTAATACACCGAAAAAGCTCGTATGACATTATTCAGCAGTTTCGCCAAGCAGCTGGTTTTCAAGCGTATTTGAGTTTGAGAAATCGACTGCGGACACTTGCTTACTTCCTTCAGGCACCAGCGCCTTTATTACTAGCGTATTCTGACCGGTAGAGACACTTATTCCCAATTTGGATACCTTGGTCACCACTCCCGGAACAGCGTCTGGAGGTGTTTCTGTACTTAAAATTGCGCTTGTAATTCGAAGTCTTCTTCCATTTAAGGTGGTGTAGGCGCCAGGCCAGGGATGAAACGCTTTTATTTTTCGCAGAATTATTTCTGCTGGTTCGTGCCACAAGATTAGGCCATCACTCTTTTTCAGTTTGGAACAATAGGTGATTTTTGACTCATCCTGTGGAACAGGCCTTATTGTGCCATCAGCAACTATCCTGATGGCTTCAAGAATTGAATTACCACCTAATTCTGCCAGTTTGTCGTGCAGGGATTGAGAAGTATCTTCATCTTGTATTACACAGTCTGCCTGCAACCAGATATCACCCGCATCCATGCCTTTTTGCATTTGCATGATACTCACCCCGCTGACCTCATCACCTACCAGTATGGCATGCTGTATTGGTGACGCACCACGCCATCTGGGTAACAATGAAGCATGAATGTTAATGCAGCCCATTCTAGGAATATCCAGCAGTACCTGTGAAAATATTTGCCCATAGGCTGCCACCACCAGCAGGTCTAAATTCAACTCAATGAGTTGTCCGAGAACCTCACTATCATTCACATTTTCAGGCTGTAAAACTTGCACATTTGACGAAGTTGCTGATAACTTAACAGCACTTTCTGAGATTTTACGGCCGCGACCGGATTTTCTGTCTGGCTGGGTCAGTACCGCAACCAGCTCATATGGACTATGTATGATGGCTTTTAGAGCGGGAACAGCAAACTCCGGCGTCCCGGCATAGGCAATGCGTAAGCTTTGCATGACTTAATTGTTAAAACGTGAGGACGATAAGATTAAATGGCTCTGGAGGAATGACTTGATCTTGGCAATTCACCTGATTTCTCCAGTTTTACCAGCTTTTTCTTGATACGTTGCCTTTTCAGTGGTGATAGATAGTCAACAAACAGTTTACCCTGTAAATGATCCATTTCGTGTTGGATACATACCGCAAGCAAATCATCGGCCTCTAGCTCAAATGATTCGCCATTCTCATTAAGTGCTTGTATTTTAACCCTTTCTGAGCGCGTTACATTTTCATAAAAACCGGGGACAGACAAGCATCCTTCTTGCATTTCCTCAGTGCCAGATGAATCGATAATCTCAGGATTGATTAAGCATAAGGGTTGATCCTTGTTTTCAGACACATCAATGACAATCACTTCCAGCTGAATATTCACCTGAGTCGCTGCCAGGCCTATTCCAGGAGCCTGGTACATGGTTTCGTACATATCCTTCACCATTTGTCGCACTTGATCGTCCACCTGAGTAACTGGACGCGCCTTAAGTCTTAATCGTGGGTCAGGAAAGTGTAATATTTCAAGCAGTGCCATTGAGTTATTAAAGTTGATTAAACAAGTTTCACTTTGTTAAATAAATTTCTTAGGTCTACAATTCAGGTCTTAACTAACGCTAATATTTTAAACCATCGTAAAGTCCAATGCGCAAATATCTTAATAGAATTTATAAATTATCTCCTCTTTTACTAGGCGTAATTCTCGTTTCTTCAGGATGCACCATAACGCCAGAAGAAGCAGAGACAGCTGATGTAGTCACCGATAGCATGGTTAAAGAAACCATGACTAGCGAAGGGGAAGGGTCTACGACCGTCTACGAGGTAGATAATGCTGATGTTGATGTACAAAGTTTGCCGACATCACCCCAGAACAACCAGGCAACGCTAAAAGCCTCTGCGCCAGAGCAGTATACCGTACAAAAAGGCGATACTCTGTGGGATTTGTCCAATAAATTCCTCAATCAACCCTGGTATTGGCCGGAAATCTGGTACATGAACCCACAGGTCCAGAATCCTCACCTGATTTATCCAGGCGATGTCATCAATGTATTTTATGTCGGAGGCAAGCCTTACATCACTGTCAATGGTGACAACAGGGTCTCTGGAATCGAACGGCTTTCACCAATTATGCGTGGCGAACCTATCGAAGCCACTCAAAAAATTATCCCTATTCAGGCAATTGAGCAGTTTTTATCCCGGCCGCTGATTGTAGGACTGGAGGAATTAAACAATTCGCCACATATCGTCGCTTCAAGAGATGGCCGGCTCATCTATGGTTCTAATGACCTGGTTTATGTTCGTAATGCTGAAAGTTTACAGTTAGATGGTTCCTATAATGTTTATAGACCCGGTGACGCTTTTAATGATCCTGTCACTAATGAGCTATTAGGCTATCAGGCCATTCATGTCGGTGACGGAAAGCTTGTAAAAGATGGTGAGCCCGCTTCATTGTATTTAACCGATGCAAACCGTGAAATACTGCGTGGAGACAGAATCCTGCAGGTAGAAAGCGTAGATGCCAACAGCGAATTTTATCCACGTTCACCTGAACATGACGTCAATGGGCATGTAATTTACCTTACTGACGCCATTTCCCAGGTTGGCGCATTTCGGGTTGTGGTCGTAAATCTTGGCGAAAAACACGGCATTGAAAAAGGCCACGTACTGGCAATTAGTAAAGCAGGCGAGATCACTACTGATCCTTATGCCAGAAAAGACCAGGAAGAGTTAGTCTCTTTACCTGATGCTCACACCGCTGATGCAATGGTATTTCGTGTATTTCACAACCTGAGTTATGTGTTTATTCTTGATGCTAATCGCCCGGTTAGAAGTGGAGATATCGTCACCTCACGCCAGTAATTATTCTGGTTGTATTGTGCGCTAACTACTGTCGTTCTTGATCCAGCCAAGTAAGCTCCTCTGATTTACAGAGGAGCTTACTTGCATACAATGACAGAAATCGAAGCCTGGCTAAAACTCTGGCATATTCCGGGTATTGGTCCAAAAACTTTTAATTATTTACTCAGTAAATTTTCCTCCCCAAACGATATTTTCAGTGCTTCTTATGAAAAGCTGATTGGCAGTGCTGTCCCCGATAAAGTGGCAAAAGCGATTATTAATGATTGCACGGATAACTTTCGGGAGGATATGCGTTGGCTAAATTCAAACAGCAGTCACCATATCGTTCTACTTCCACATAAACACTATCCAGAATTATTAAGGCAGATATACCTTCCACCGCCCATTCTTTATGCCATCGGAAATGTGAGTTTACTGAATACACAGCCATGTATAGCCATGGTTGGTGGCAGAAAAGCCAGCACTCAGGGAAGATCAGTCGCTTATAAACTCTCGTCGCAACTCGCTTCAACAGGTATTTCAGTCGTCAGCGGGCTGGCTCGTGGTATCGACAGAGAAGCACACCTTGGTGCATTGAACTCAGATAACGGACATACCATTGCAGTACTGGCCAACGGTCTTGACGATATTTACCCTCGAGAACACCGTTCTTTAGCGCTCGAAATTGCTTCAGAAGGACTATTGCTCTCAGAATTCCCGCCTCATACCAAACCTCTTCCCCAGCATTTCCCCAGACGGAACCGGATTATCAGTGGCCTGTCACAAGGTACTGTGGTCATTGAGGCTGCTGTCAAGAGCGGATCATTAATCACTGCTCGATATGCACTGGAGCAAGGACGTGAAGTTTTTGCCGTTCCCGGACCAATTAATAACCCACTGAATCATGGTTGCCATAATCTGATTCAGCAGGGAGCCAAACTCACTACCTGCGTGGATGATATTTTTACTGAATTGCCTATATCCACTGGCAACCCAGCTCACGTTTGTATGAATAATGAACAGCCGCTAACAGAAAATGCTGCCAAATTACTCGATTGTCTAGAATACACTCCAATGCCTGTTGAATTAATAATTGAAAAAAGTGGATTGACCCCAGAAGCAGTTTCCTCCATGCTGACAGAGCTAGAAACAGGCGGCCGAGTCACCTCTGACGCCTTTGGACACTATATTCGCGCATAGCAACGGATTATATAAATGAAAGAAAATGTTCTTGACGTCTTAACATACATGTTTGAAAGCTATTTCGAAGAAGCTGACGCCATGTTCAATCGTGAGGCGTTACTGGAAGAATTGGTCGAAGTCGGATTTGATCATGGTGATGTTGAAAAAGCCTTTAACTGGCTTGCCGACCTGCCGACATCAAATGATGACCTGCAGTTATCTTCACCTGGAATTGATTCAACCCGGGTTTATAATCCATGGGAACTCAAAAAGCTTGACCTGGACTGTCAGGGCTATTTGTTAGAGCTCGAGCAAATGGGCATACTCACCGCGGCAAGCCGTGAACTTGTCATAGACAGAGTAATGGCCCTTGAGGCTGACGAAATAAATATCGAACAACTTAGATGGGTCTGTCTTATTGTCTTATATAACCTTTCCGGTACTAATGTGCCCTACAACTGGTTAGAAGACGTCATAATGGATCTGTCTTCATCTCATATACATTAAATAGTACCAATCAATTTTTTACTTCTGTAGTTTCTAAATGGGTAAGAACCTAGTTATCGTAGAGTCGCCGGCCAAAGCCAAGACAATCGAAAAGTATTTAGGTAAAGATTTCACTGTACTGGCCTCTTACGGGCACGTACGCGATCTTGTTCCTAAAGAGGGTGCCGTCGACCCTGAAAATGACTTCGCAATGAAGTATCAGCTCATTGAGCGCAATGAAAAACATGTCACCGCCATAAGCAAGGCTTTGAAAAAAGCTGACGCTTTATATCTCGCAACTGACCCTGATAGAGAGGGAGAAGCTATTTCGTGGCATTTATCGGAGCTATTGAAAGAACGAGGTTTGCTGGAAGATAAAGAAGTACATCGCGTAGTTTTTCACGAAATCACAAAATCAGCCGTTCAGGATGCTATCGATCATCCTCGTGAACTTGCCAATGAACTGGTCTATGCACAGCAAGCCCGACGCGCGCTTGATTATCTGGTTGGTTTTAATTTATCTCCACTGCTGTGGAAAAAGATTAAACGTGGATTATCTGCAGGTCGCGTGCAGAGCCCCGCTTTAAGACTTTTATGTGAGCGGGAAGATGAAATTGAGAAGTTTATTGCACAGGAATACTGGACGATAGAAGCAGACTGTCAGAAAGAAAAACAGCCTTTTCAGGCCAAGCTATCGCATTATAAAAAAGACAAGCTTGATCAATTTGATATCAATACTGAAAAATTGGCACTGGCGGCGCACAAGGCATTAACCAAAGCGGCCGATGGCAAACTCATCGTTGGTAAAGTCAATAAAAAGGAAAGGCGTCGCAATCCAACTGCACCCTTCATAACTTCGACATTACAGCAGGAAGCAATTCGCAAACTGCGTTTCTCCGCTCAAAAGGCGATGCGCACTGCGCAACAATTATATGAAGGCATCGACCTTGGATCAGGACCGGTTGGTCTTATCACGTATATGCGTACTGACTCTGTAGTACTGGCGAATGAAGCCGTAGATGAAATTCGCGGGCTTATCAGCGAGCGTTACGGTAAGGACTCAGTACCTGCAACACCTCCCGTATACAAAACAAAATCTAAAAATGCACAGGAAGCTCACGAAGCGGTACGCCCAACCTCTGCTTTGCGGCTCCCGGAAGATATAAAAGAGCATTTAACAACTGAGCAGTACAAACTATACGACCTGATCTGGAAGCGCACTGTAGCAAGTCAGATGACACATGCGGTTTTAAACACCGTGGCTGTAGAACTACACTGCGGTGATGAAAACAATGTATTTCGCGCCTTAGGGTCTTCAATCAAAGATCCCGGCTTCATGGTCGTTTACCAGGAAGGGGCTGATGACAAAGCACCGGACACAGGTGATGAAAAACTACTGCCAGTAATGGAAGTTGGAGACGAAATCAGTCTCAAAGAAATTCGTTGTGAGCAGCATTTTACTGAACCGCCACCTCGCTTCACGGAAGCAAGTCTGGTTAAAGCTCTGGAAGAATATGGTATTGGTCGTCCATCGACTTATGCATCTATTATTTCTACTATTCAAAACAGAGAGTACGCAGAGATTGAAAGCCGGCGATTTTTCCCTACTGACATAGGCCGCCTGGTAACCAGATTTTTAACCAAGCACTTTACACAATATGTTGACTATGATTTCACTGCTCGTCTGGAAGATGAATTAGATGAAATATCGCGTGGTGAAAAAGAATGGGTTCCTGTTATGGAATCATTTTGGCAACCTTTTGATGATCTGGTTAAAGATAAAGAAGTCTCCGTTACCCGTGAGGAAGCTGTAGAAGCTCGCGAACTTGGAGTCCACCCTAAATCTGGAAAACCCATGAGTGTGCGCATGGGGCGTTACGGGCCTTTTGTTCAAATAGGGACCAAGGATGATGAAGAAAAACCCAAATTTGCCGGCTTGCGGCCCGGACAGAAAATGGATTCTGTCACCATGGAAGATGCCCTGGAATTATTTAAGTTGCCGCGCGATCTTGGCGAAACAGAAGATGGAGAAAAAATCTCCGCAAGCTTTGGTCGTTTTGGTCCTTACGTAAAATTCGGAACCAAGTACGCTTCAATTAAAGGTGAAGATCCACACACGATAACTTTGGAGAAAGCGCTAGAGTTCATCGCCCTGAAAAAAGAAGAAGATGCAAACAAATTTATCAACGAATTTGTTGAAGATGGAATCCAGGTACTTAATGGTCGCTATGGTCCTTATGTCACTGATGGCAAGAAGAACGCAAAAATTCCAAAAGATGTAGAACCGGCATCATTAACACTCGAGCAATGCAAAGAAATGATTGCAAAGGCACCTGCCCGTAAAGCACGCCGCAAAACGGCTAAAAAGAAAAAATCTTCTTAAGCATTTTACTGATATTTGTTGATGACATACTCATCGCAAAACAATGCAGCCATCGTTTTGGATAATTTTGGTGTTATTGCACACCAGACAGATACTGTAATGGGTCTGGCATGTTTACCATTTGAAAAATTATTATCTCGCCTGGCCAGGATTAAAGGCCGCCCCCTTGAAAAAAGTTTTATCCTGCTAGCATCATCGGTTGATCAGTTACATGCCTTTATCCAGGCAGATGCAGATGCTTTAAAAACGCTAGACACCGCAACTCTGCAACCGACGACCTGGCTGGTACCTGCTAAAGAGAATGTGCCGACACAATTAATTGGAAGTACAAATAAAATTGCAGTGCGCATCACGAATCACACCGAAGTAATGTCTATTTGCAGCAAGGTTGGCGCAATCGCATCTACCAGTGCAAATATCAGCGATCAGCCAATTTGCAATGATGCACATACCGTAAGAGAAGTATTTGGGCCCAGTATAGATTACATTGATCAGAATCAAACGCCAGGGACTGGCAAACCCAGTACTATCATTGATTTGAATAGTGGCAAAACTGTACGTGGATAATTCAGCTTATGAGTAATACTCCCAACCTCACTGATGTTCTTACTTATCTCGAATCATTACAGGAAAACATTTGTGATTCTCTATCTAAAACAGATGGAAATAAATTTGTCGAGGACGCATGGACGAGAGCAGAAGGTGGTGGCGGCCGTAGCCGTGTACTTAGAAATGGTTCTGTGTTTGAACAGGCCGGCGTTAATTTTTCCCGTGTCAGTGGAAACCAGTTACCAAAAGCCGCAACGGCGCAACGTCCCGAATTAGCGGGCTGTAGTTTTGAAGCGGCCGGCGTATCGTTAGTTATTCACCCAAATAATCCTTATGTTCCTACCAGTCACTGCAATGTTAGATTTTTCCTTGCACAACCCAATAATCAGGATCCGATATGGTGGTTTGGAGGCGGCTTTGATTTAACTCCCTATTATGGTTTTAAGGACGATGCTGTTCACTGGCATCAGACAGCAAAACAGGCATGTGACCCTTTTGGTGACGATACCTATCATAAATATAAAAAATGGTGTGATGATTACTTTTATCTACCCCATAGAAAAGAGCCGCGTGGCATCGGTGGTTTGTTTTTTGATGACCTGAACGAACCGGATTTTGAAACGAGTTTTGCTTTTTTACAAAGTGTTGGGAATCATTTCATTCCTGCATACCTGCCAATTGTAGAAAAACGTAAAGAGACAGTATTTAGCAAACGAGAGCGTCAATTCCAGTTATATCGACGCGGAAGATATGTTGAATTTAATTTGGTTTATGATCGGGGAACCCTGTTTGGCCTTCAATCTGGTGGAAGAACCGAATCGATCCTGATGTCGCTGCCACCGCAAGTCCGTTGGGAGTATAATTGGCAACCTGAGGATGGAAGTCCTGAAGCCGACCTCTATGAAAACTTTTTACATGCGAAAGACTGGTTAAACCAGCATTAAGGATCATTTAGTGAGTTACTTCCCCAATAATAGAATGCGCAGAATGCGCGCTTCAACATTCAGTCGGGCCTTAATGCAGGAACATGTATTAAACAGCGCCGATTTGATTTACCCGATGTTTATTATTGAGGGTAAAATTCAACGTGAACCCGTAGCATCCATGCCCGGTGTAGAGCGCGTCAGCCTGGACCAGCTACTCATTGAAGCAACCAAAATATACCAGCTGGGAATACCGGCTATCGCGCTTTTTCCTGTCACTCCTGACGATAAAAAATCATTACTGGCTGAAGAAGCTTATAACCCTGAAGGGCTTGCACAACGTGCCATCCGTTTGCTTAAAAAAGAGGTTCCTGAGCTTGGCGTGATCACAGACGTTGCTCTTGATCCATTTACCTCCCACGGACAAGATGGCTTAATTGATAATCATGGCTACGTTGTTAACGATGAAACGGTAGAAACCCTGGTAAAGCAGGCACTTTCCCACGCACAAGCCGGTGCAGATATTGTTGCCCCGTCAGATATGATGGATGGACGGATAGGTGCGATCCGGACAGAACTGGAAGGTCAGGGATTTGTAAATACTAAAATTCTTTCGTATGCGGCAAAATATGCATCAAGCTTCTACGGCCCGTTCCGCGATGCTGTCGGGTCCGCCAGCAATTTAAGTGGCGGGAACAAAAACAGTTACCAGATGGACCCTGCCAATAGCGATGAAGCCCTAAGAGAGGTCCAGCTGGATCTGGATGAAGGTGCTGATATGGTCATGATAAAGCCTGGCATGCCTTACCTTGATATTGTCCAGCGCGTAAAAATGGAATTTGGCGTTCCCACATTTGTCTATCAGGTCAGCGGAGAATACGCCATGCTTAAAGCGGCTGTACAAAATAGCTGGCTGGAGGAAAAGTCATGTGTGCTGGAAGCCCTCTTGAGCATGAAGCGCGCAGGCGCGGATGCGATTTTGACGTACTATGCTAAAGATGTCGCGGGCTGGCTTCGCACACGCTAGTTATTTCTTTTTGTGAGTAATAAATACGCCGTTATTGGCAATCCCATCAAGCATAGTAAATCTCCGCTGATTCATAATACTTTCGCACAGCAGGAAGGAATTTCTATTGATTATCAGCGTATTCTCACCAATGAAAATGAATTTACCACCTGCGTCAACGATTTTGCCAACCAGGGAGGGATGGGTTTAAATGTCACCGTTCCATTCAAAGTCCTTGCATATCAACAGTGCCAGCAGCTAAATGAGCTTGCCAGAGCTGCCGGAGCCGTCAATACCATCAGCTTTGACCCAGTCACTGGATGGACAGGTGCAAACACTGACGGGATTGGATTACTAAGTGATTTAAAACACAATCAGAACTTTCAGCCAGCTAATAAAAGTATACTTATTCTGGGTGCTGGCGGTGCAACACGCGGCATTCTGCTACCTCTGTTAAATGAAAAACCTGACTATATCCTCATTGCTAACAGGACAGTCTCCAAAGCTGATGATTTGGCGAACACCTTTTCATCTGAAGGTAAAATCGACAGTTGTGGATTCGAAGAAATTGACAGAAAAAAATTTGATCTGGTAATCAATGCAACTTCAGCAAGCCTGGCCAACGACATTCCACCTGTTCCAGCGAAAGTTATTGGCACTGAAACGTTATGTTACGACCTGGCTTACAGCGACCAGCCCACGGCATTTATTAATTGGTCATATTCACTCAATGCTAAACGCGCCATTGATGGCCTGGGTATGTTGGTCGAGCAGGCAGCCGAGTCATATTATATCTGGAGGGGGTTCCGGCCTGAGACCAAACCGGTATTTAAGCTATTGCGACCAGGTGCCTAGCTATTAGCGGATTCATGCATCTGTTTAACTTTTACATAATGATTTGCTGAATATGATAGATATTCAATTTCCCGCTCACTCAATTCACGTACTTTTTTAGCTGGTCTACCCATCCACAGATAACCACCCTCCAGCTCCTTGCCATTTGTCACTAATGAGCCTGCCCCAACCATAGCGTGTTTATGCACAACCGCATGATCGAGGATCACTGATCCAATACCTATCAAACAGCAATCCATTAGTGTACAGGCGTGCAATACCACTGAATGACCAACCGTGACATCATTGCCTATCGTCATACTGGCACCGCCAGGACTATATTCACCATCATGGCTCACATGCAGGATGGATCCATCCTGAATATTTGTTCTCTCACCAATTGTAATGGTATTGATGTCTCCTCTTACAACTGACATAGGCCAGATAGAACTGTCAGCACCAATGTTAACCTGCCCTATCACCAGAGCTGTTGGATCAATGTATGCAGTTTGATGTATCTTCGGAGTATGTGTCTGAAATGCCCTAATCGTCATAGCTAGTAATGTTGATGTTAATGATTGAATTAATTATGGTAATGCTATCATGCTAATGATCTCGCAGATAATACCTTGCCCAACACTAT
The DNA here is from genome assembly GCA_963976865.1 of uncultured Gammaproteobacteria bacterium. Classification (GTDB taxonomy): domain Bacteria; phylum Pseudomonadota; class Gammaproteobacteria; order UBA4575; family UBA4575; genus UBA1858. The sequence continues at coordinate 477,115 of CAXBLY010000001.1, forward strand.
GTCTATAAAACACAGGCTAATTGTCTACTCCCAGCTAATACGCCTGGATAAACCGATTGGAATATTTCTTCTGCTCTGGCCTACTTTGTGGGCCTTGTTAATTGCAGGAGAAGGTAAACCAGATTTGACTGTGTTAACTGTATTTATAATTGGCGTTATATTAATGCGTTCAGCGGGCTGTGCAATCAACGATTATGCTGATCGGAATTTTGATGGTGAAGTTGAAAGAACTAAAAACCGCCCTCTTGTGACTGGTACTGTCTCTTCAGCAGAGGCTCTGTCTGTTTTCATTACGTTAAGCCTGTTGGCATTCAGTTTAGTGGCATTTTTTCTAAACAAGCTTACGCTACATTTTTCTTTAGTCGCTGTCGCGCTGGCGGCTTCATATCCTTTTACTAAACGCCTTCATTATTTACCCCAGGTGCATTTAGGGCTCGCCTTTGCCTGGGCAGTGCCGATGGCGTTTGTCGCGCTGACAAATACTTACCCACCAACCTGGGGATGGTTACTGTTTGTAGCAACTATTATTTGGACAACTGCATACGACACTATGTATGGCATGGTTGACCGCAAGGATGATATTAAGATTGGTGTAAAATCAACCGCCATTTTGTTCGGCTCTTCTGATCGAACGATCATAGGTATTTTGCAAATCTTTGTTCTGCTCGCGTTAATATCCGTTGGTATTCAGGCAGAACTACGGTACTGGTATTTCTGTAGTTTATTCCTGGTCGCTCTGTTTTTTATTTATCAGCAAATACTGATTTATTCGCGTAACCCTCACGACTGTTTTGACGCTTTTCTGAATAATAATTATGTCGGCCTTATTATATTTACAGGAATAGCCGCAAGTTACTGGTTACCTATTTAGTCCGTGCGATCGCCCACACCGTTACCTGTTTAACGCCTGAATTTTTCAAACATCGACTAAGTTCATTAACCGTCGCTGTTGTTGTGACTACTTCATCAAATATAATCACATGGTCATAATTCAAAGGCCTGACCAGGGTGAATGCATTTCTGACATTTTTCTTGCGTTGGCTTTTTAGTTTACCCGTTTGAGTCTCTGTGTTTTTAGTTCGTAATATTGCATCAAGTTCGTATTTAAATTTAATCTCTTTGCTAAACAGCCTGACTAGCTCATACACTGCGTTAAACCCTCTTTCACGCACCCTCGCGGGATGACTGGGTACAGGTATCACCAGGCCACTTCCCGATATACTGGCAAATGAATCCATAGATAAGTCAATCAGTGAGCGCGCATTTTCCCATTGATTAAAATATTTATACCCGGATATCAGCGTATCGATAGGTGCCTGGTACCAGAAATTAGCATGGATGCTGTCGTAATAAGGCGGTGATGTCTGGCATTCTCCACAAATGCTGGCAATACTCTTATCTGCAGAGATTGGCAGTCCACAAACCGCACACAGACTTTCACCCAAACACCTGGGGAGCAGATGTATGCATGCATCGCATACACCGGCATGACTTGTCTCACTAGCACCACATAAACAACACTCCCACGGATAAATCAATTTACTGGCAATTGAGGTGAACTTGTTAAATTTTTTTAGGCCTTTCATTTGACAAGTATCCGAAGGTGTTTAGACTTCCGTATCTCAACATTTCAAAAAGTGAGCACTAAATGAGTACTAAAGTATGGGATAAAAACGAAGTCAGCGAGATTTTTGCCAAGCCGTTTAATGACCTGTTGTTTGAAGCCCAGAGTATTCATCGTACCCACCACAATCCGAATACCATTCAAGCTAGCACGCTACTTTCAATCAAAACAGGTGCCTGCCCGGAAGATTGTGCGTATTGTCCCCAAAGCGCACGTTATGACACAGGTTTAGAACGCGAACGCCTGTTATCTCTTGATGAGGTAAGAACGGCTGCCCGCAACGCCAAACAACAGGGGGCGACCCGATTTTGTATGGGTGCTGCATGGCGTAATCCGACAGACAAGAATCTCGAAACAGTGATTGATATGATCAGGGAAGTACAATCCGAGCAACTGGAAACATGTGTTACTTTGGGCATGCTGACTGAAAAACAGTCTAAACGTCTGGCTGAGGTGGGACTGGATTACTACAACCACAATCTTGATACCTCTCCTGAGTTTTACGGAGAAATTATCACCACCCGGGATTATCAGGATAGACTAGACACATTAAAACATGTCAGAAATTCGGGAGTTCACGTCTGCTCCGGAGGAATTCTGGGAATGGGTGAAAACAGACAACAGCGTGTTGGCCTGTTGCTGGAATTAGCCAATATGAACCCTCAACCTGAATCTGTCCCGATTAACCTGCTAGTTCAGATAGAAGGCACACCTCTGTACGGCACAGATGAACTTGACCCAATTGAATTTGTACGCATGATTGCGGCGACACGAATTTTAATGCCGGACACCTATATACGGTTATCTGCCGGACGTGAATCCATGAATGATGCCATGCAGGCACTTTGTTTTCATGCGGGTGCAAATTCAGTATTCTTTGGCGAGAAACTGCTGACAGCACCTAATCCGGATATTGATGAAGATGCACGCTTATTTGATCGTTTGGGGATGAGCCTGGAAGCTCAGGCAAGTCACTAACACCAGTACCGGTGCAACTTTCTTATTCAAAACAATTATCTGACTTAAAACAGCTGGGCGCATATAGACAAAGACGCCGATTAGATAGCCCGCAAGACGTTCAGGTTGTCGTTGACGGCAAAGCTTTTTTATCTTTTTGCAGTAATGACTATCTTGGTCTGGCCAATGACTCACGTGTGTGTGCAGCCGCCAAACAGGCTATTTCTAACTTTGGTGTCGGTGCAGGCGCTTCTCAACTGATCAGTGGGTATTCTTCACTGCATGCTGCACTGGAAGAACGGTTATCATCATTTCTTGGTTACCAGCGTTGCGTGTTATTTTCATCAGGTTATCTCGCTAACCTTGGTGTCATCTCTACATTCGCTTCACGCCATAGTCTAATTTTACAGGACAGGCTAAATCATGCTTCTCTGATTGATGCTGCTAGATATACCGGAGGTAATCTGCAGCGATATAAACATCGAGATATTTTACACGCTAAAAATATTGTTAATGAGAGTCACTCTGCGTCACACCTGATTGCCAGTGACGGTGTATTCAGCATGGAAGGCAGCATTGCTCCCATTCAGCAACTCAGCGAACTAAAAAGAAGCCCAAACGATAAATTAATTATTGATGACGCCCATGGAATTGGCGTGTTAGGTAATGAGGGTAAAGGTAGCCTGGAATATCTTGGTATAGATACATCAAATGTAGATATTCTAATTGGCACCTTTGGTAAGGCATTTGGATGCAGTGGCGCCTTCGTTTTAAGTGATGACGATACAATTGACTACCTTATTCAAAAAGCCCGCACCTTGATATATACCACTGCACCACCCGCAGCTTTGTCTGCTGCTGCAACAGAAAGCTTAAATATCATTATTAATGAACCTGAGCGACGTCAGAGACTTAATCAAAATATTCAGTATTTTCGTAAAGTCATATCAGAAACACCACTTGAGTCGCTCGATTCTGTCACGGCGATACAGACTATAATGATCGGCGAGAACGAGCAGGCTTTATGGTTTAGCGCACAACTGGAACAGCGTGGTTTGCTGGTACTGGCAATACGTCCTCCTACTGTGCCTAAAAACACAGCACGATTACGCATAACATTAACCAGCGAACATTCACACAATCAGATCGACCAACTAATTAACGCCTTAGTCGATATCGAGGCTATTAGAAGCATAAGTAAAAACAAATAATCATATAAATCCATGCTCTGCCATAGAGAACGTAGTCTCACCAACAATAATATGATCTAGTACTCTTACATCAATCAATTCCAGCGCCTGTTTAAGCCTCGCGGTAATTTGCTTATCCGCTTCACTGGGCTGACTGTTTCCGGATGGATGGTTGTGTGCAAAAATAACAGTAGCAGCATTTGTTTTTATGACTAGCTTGACTACTTCACGTGGATAAACACTAGCTCCATCTATTGAGCCTCTAAAAAGTTCTTCGTACTGAATTAACTGGTTGCGTGTATCTAGCAGCAAACAGGCAAATACCTCATTCTTATAATCACGCATTTTGTACAATAAAAAATTTGCGGAATCTTTTGATCCATTTATTGCCGGTTTGGATAATAGCTGTTCTTTCAGGCTACGTTGAGCAATGGCATTAATTGCAGAAATCTGGGCAAATTTAGCAGGCCCCAGACCTTTGATTTTTTGTAATTCGACACTTTCACACGCCAGCAAACGGCGCAAATCTCCAAACTGGCTGAGTAGCTCTTCGGCCAATTCAACCACACTTTTACCAGGTACCCCTGTTCTTAATATGATAGCCAGCAGTTCTGCATCCGTGAGGGCGTCGGCACCCTCATCAATCAGTCTTTCACGGGGACGACTTTTAACGGGCCAATTTCGAATCATTATCGTCAAAAACTTAGGGATGGATTCACGATCTACAGGGTGATTCTGGTACACTTATTTGCCATGAAACTAGCAAATAAACATATCCTTATCGCCGTTAGCGGCGGTATCGCAGCCTATAAGAGTGCCGAATTAGTGCGTGCATTACAAAGGGCTGGCGCACAAGTACGTGTTGTTATGACAGAAAGTGCAACCAGATTTGTTACTCCCCTGACATTCCAGGCACTGTCCGGATATCCGGTGCATACTTCTGACAATGCCAGCTTTGATTCAGCGGGCATGGATCATATCGCCCTGTCTCGTTGGTCGGATGCGATCATCATCGCACCTGCCACCGCCAATATTATTGCCAAAATCAGTCATGGTGTTGCAGACAGCTTTGTCAGTTCACTTTGTCTAGCCCACCAGGGACGATTAGCTATAGCACCGGCAATGAACCAGGCCATGTGGTGCAATCCCGCTACACAACTAAATATTACGGCACTGCATGATCGTGGCGTTAAAATTTTTGGACCGGCAGAAGGAATTCAGGCATGTGGAGAATCTGGTGAAGGAAGAATGCTGGAACCTGATGATCTAGTCCAAAAATGTATTTCCCTGTTTACAAATACCAGCCTGGCCAGCAAGAAAGTGATAATCACTGCCGGGCCAACTGTTGAACCAATCGATCCTGTTCGATTTATTAGTAATCGTTCATCCGGGAAAATGGGTTACGCAATTGCGGATGCAGCACAGGAAGCAGGTGCACGGGTTACTGTCATTAGTGGTCCGACGCATCTGCCAGAGAATGAATATATCGACTATGTGCATGTTGAATCAGCACAACAGATGCATGCCGCGGCAATGAAATTAGGCGCTGATGCTGATTTATTTATTGCTGCAGCTGCCGTTGCAGATTATCAACCGGCAAATGTTTCTGATCAGAAAATCAAAAAAAAATCTGACACTCTTTCTATACAGTTATCACGGACACCCGATATACTAAAAGATGTCAAATCATCATTTCCTGATCTATTTTGTGTTGGCTTTGCTGCCGAAACAGAAAATCTCATTGAACATGCTTTAGAGAAGTTACGACATAAGTCACTCAACATGATTATTGCCAACCAGGTTGGATTGCCTGACCAGGGTATAGATAGCGATTACAATGCTGTCGAAATTATTTCTGCCAGCAGTACTGTATCTTTATCCAAAGCCCGTAAAACAGAACTGGCAAGACTGATTATTAAAACCATTTCAGATCAACTTACTAAAGAACTTTCCCAAACAAATGTCACCTACTTCAAGTCAAAGTAAAATAAAACTTAAAATACTAGACGAGCGAATCGGAACAGAATTTCCAGTACCCGGTTATGCCACCACTGGTTCTGCCGGCCTGGATTTACAGGCCTGTCTTACAGAAACCATGAATGTTAAGCCCGGTGAAACACATTTAATTCCGACGGGTATTTCTATATTTATCGATGATGCATCACTGGCTGCCGTTATTCTTCCGCGTTCCGGTTTAGGTCATAAGCATGGTATTGTGCTAGGTAATTTAGTAGGCCTGATCGATTCAGATTATCAGGGCCCGCTGATGGTTTCACTCTGGAACAGAGGCACCAATGATTTCACCATTCAACCTGGTGACCGTATCGCACAACTTGTTTTTGTGCCCATCGTTCAGGCCAGTTTTGAAGTAGTCGATGACTTCACACAAACGACGCGTGGCGAAGGTGGCTTTGGCCACACTGGCAAATAATAATGACGTTAGACATAACCCGAGGGAAGAAACAATGGATGTAAGCTCCAGCATATTCCGTGCTTATGATATTAGAGGCGTCGTAAAAACTGACTTGCGCCCGGATGTTGTTCTGCTTATCGGCAAAGCGATTGGTACTATGTATCCGCAATGCAAACAGGTTGCAGTTGGGCGTGATGGCCGTCTTAGCAGTAAACAGCTGTCAGATAAATTAATAGAAGGTTTGCGTTCTACTGGAGTCGACGTCATTGATATTGGCGAAGTGCCAACACCCGTTCTTTATTATGCCACGCATTCGCTCGGCACAGGGTCTGGTTTAATGGTGACAGGCAGCCATAATCCACCTGAATATAACGGCATCAAGATGGTGATGGATGAGAAAACCCTGTTTGGCGATATGATCCAGGACATCTATGCATGTATTGTAAAGGCAGATTTCAAATCAGGCCAGGGTCAGGTTAAAGAAGTTAATGTTCTGGATGATTATCTCAAAACAATCTGTCAGGAAGTAAAGTTACAACGCCCTCTATCAATAGCCATTGACTGTGGTAATGGCGTGGCAGGCCCTACAGCATCAAAACTTTTTAATGATTTGGGCTGTCAAAGTGTCAATGAATTATTTTGCGATGTTGATGGTACTTTTCCTAATCACCACCCTAACCCAAGTGAACCAGAAAACCTGGAGGATTTAATCAAAACCGTTCTTGATAACAATCTGGATTTAGGTCTTGCTTTTGATGGTGATGGTGACCGTGTCGGTATTGTCGATGAGTGCGGCAAAGTGTTATGGGCTGACCGTCAAATGATGTTATATGCAAAAGATGTATTGTCTCGTAACCCCGGTGCGGAAATCATTTTTGATGTAAAGTCATCCAGAAATCTAGCCAGTTATATTGAGAAATTTGGCGGCAAAGCCACAATGTGGAAAACAGGGCATTCATTTATAAAAAATAAAATGAAAGAAACGGGTGCATTATTAGCTGGCGAAATGAGCGGGCATATTTTCTTTAAAGAACGCTGGTATGGGTTTGATGATGGGCTTTATTCTGCAGCGCGCATGCTAGAAATTCTTGCCGCAGATCCAAGACCTGTGAGTGAAATTTTCAGCGAACTTCCAAATGATGTCAGTACTCCTGAAATTACCATTAAGCTGGATAAGGATGGAGCCCAGCATGAGTTTATTAATAAATTTATTGCTCAATCGAACTTTGCTGATGCAAAGCTATCCACTATTGACGGTGTGCGTGCTGACTTTGATTATGGCTGGGGCCTGGTTCGCGCATCAAATACAACGCCTTCATTAGTAATACGTTTTGAAGCGGAAAGTGAACAAAAACTTGAACAGCTCAAAGATAACTTTAAAACCCAGATTCTCTCAGTAGACTCAACTATTAAGCTGCCTTTTTAACTATTATGAACTCTAGTGACGCCATCAATACAGCTAAGGTACTTAGCGAAGCTTTACCGTACATACAACGTTTTTCCGGTAAAACCATCGTAGTAAAGTATGGCGGCAATGCCATGACGGAACCAGAGCTAAAAAACAGCTTTGCCAGAGATATCGTCCTGTTAAAACAGGTAGGTCTGCAACCCATTATTGTTCACGGTGGAGGCCCACAGATTGGCGAGCTTTTAAAAGCACTGGGAAAAGAGACCAGGTTCATTGAAGGTATGCGTGTCACTGACCAGGAAACCATGGACGTTGTTGAAATGGTACTTGGCGGTAAAGTAAATAAAGAAATTGTTCATTTAATCAATCAGCAAGGTGGCAGCGCGGTAGGCTTGTCTGGAAAGGATGGAGATCTCATCCATGCAAAACAGCTTAAAATTTCATCTTCTGATCCAGGCACGAGTCCTTCTGAAATTATTGATTTAGGCCATGTGGGAGAAGTCAGCGGCATTAATCCTTCAATATTAAATACATTCATTGATAGCGATATCATTCCCGTGATTGCTCCTATCGGAGTAGGTGATAATGGCGAAACCTATAATATTAATGCGGACTCAGTTGCCGCCAGTATTGCAGCCGTTGTCAAAAGTGAAAAATTAATTTTATTAACCAACACGACTGGCGTGATGGATGGTGACACCCTGCTAACAGGTTTATCTCCGAAACAGGTAGATGATCTGATCGAGACTGGAATTATTCATGGGGGGATGCTGCCGAAAATTCGATGTGCTATTGACGCTCTGCAATCGGGAGTACATACAGCACACATCATTGATGGCCGCATTCAGCATGCAGTGCTACTCGAATTATTTACTGATCAGGGAATTGGTACCCTTATCGAGAGGTGACTGAACGCTTGGTAAGTTCTTTATAACGATTTAAATCTTCACCAAAACTTATACGCAGCTTTTCTTTTTCCAGCCCTTTATCTCTGATATATTCTTCGATACCAGCAATACGACTCAAGACTTTGAGTTCATTTTTTTCGATCCACTCTGGTGGTTCCATGTCCCTGTCAATAAACCGGTTACGACTATCATTTAATTTTACCAGCTCTTTTTGCTGTTTACGCAGTCGCTCACGTGACAGATTAATCGATTGTTCTATTAAATTTATTCTCTCATCGCGTACTTCAATGATTTCTTCGGGACTATTGAATGTGGCTAGCAAAACCCGATCATAAGCTTCCTGCTCTTCTTTACGTTGACGTTCAAGTTTAGCTATCCGCTGTTGCTCTTCAAAACGCCTCTGTTCTTCGGGTGTTCTTGCTGGACTGATCTTCTCAACGACCTGTCCACCTTCATTTACCTTGACGCGGCCATTATCAACATCTTCTGCCGGAACCTGGTCTCCGTACTGGGTGTTCCCATTATTGTCTTTCCAGCGGAAATATTCCGCACACACGAGCCCGCTCCACGTGACAGTAGTTATCAATACAATAATTATGGTTTTATCTAGTCGCATACACATACAGACTATAGCAAGGCATTCCCGGTTAAAACTTTAGATTAGATCACTAATTTTCCGGCGAGTTCTTATTCAATGCCATAAGTTTGTCGATAAGATGTCAGTTGTTCCAGTTGGCCGGAAAGATTGTCATGTAATTTTGCAAACTCCAACAGATTTTCCAGTTTTGCGATGGCTAAAACCGGAATATTGTAGGCTTTTTCTATTTCCTGAATGGCACTATTGCCTTTGGGACCCTTTTCCTGTCTATCAAGCGCGACCAAAACTGCTGCAGGCTCGGCTCCAGCAGCCTGGATAAGTTCCATACTCTCACGTATCGCCGTACCAGCAGTAATCACGTCGTCTATAATTACCACCCTTCCAGCCAGGGGAGCCCCGATCAATGTACCTGCTTCGCCATGTGATTTGGCTTCTTTGCGGTTAAAAGTTACTCCAACCGAACGCTGGTATTGGCTATCCAGGGCAATTGAAGTGGCTGTCGCGAGAGGTATGCCTTTATAGGCAGGCCCAAATAACAGATCAAATGATAATCCTGACTGCATTAATGTATCTGCATAGAATCGGCCTAACGAATTAAACGCAGCACCCTGGTTAAATTTACCTGCATTGAAAAAATATGGACTTATCCGCCCTGATTTGAGTGTAAATTCGCCGAATTGTAAAGCCTCGTTTTCGAGGGCAAACTGAACAAATGAAGCTGCATTCATAATATTTTAGGTCTATGTGATAGTTGTTTTTTTAACATGCTAAAGTAAGCTTCCTCTTTTAACAATCTCACCAAATATTCCATTGCCTACTACTAAAATAATCTCTTTGAATGCCAACGGTATTCGCGCAGCCGCCAGAAAAGGTTTTTTTGACTGGTTACCCCGCCAAAATGCAGATGTTGTGTGTATTCAGGAAACCAAAGCTCAAATTGAGCAATTAAAAGCAGATCCAAGTTTTTTCCCGAAGGGTTATCATCATTATTACGTTGATGCCCAAAAAAAAGGCTACAGCGGTGTCGCTATTTATAGCAAGAACAAGCCAAAAAAAGTGATCACCAAACTAGGTGTTGACGAATTTGATAATGAAGGTCGATATCTAGAAGTACAGTTTGACAATATAGCTGTTGTTTCACTCTATGCGCCTTCAGGCTCTTCCAGCGAAGAAAGGCAGCTCGCCAAATTTCGTTTTATGGATGTGTTTATGCAGCACCTTAAATCGCTTAAACGCCGTAAGCGTGAATACATAATTTGTGGAGACTGGAACATCGCTCATAAAGAGATTGATTTAAAAAACTGGAAAGGAAACAAAAAGAATTCCGGATTCCTGCCTGAAGAACGTGCCTGGCTTGATGATTTATTTTATAAAGAAAATTATGTTGATGCGTTTCGCGATGTAAATCAGCAGGAAGACCAATACACATGGTGGTCAAACAGAGGACAGGCGTGGGCAAAAAATGTTGGCTGGCGGATAGACTATCAGGTGACGACTCCGGGTCTAAGAGGTCTGGCTATCTCAGAATCCATATATAAAGATGAACGTTTTTCAGATCATGCACCGTTAATTTTAAACTACCGACTTTCATTGTAATGCAGATACGGAATTTATGAATCATAACCTCCGTACAAACACCACTGCTCTATTTTTTCTCGGTATCTCCTCAGGCTTACCAATTTTATTGGTGTTCGGAACCCTTTCAGTTTGGTTAAGAGAAGCGGGAATAGAAAGAGCCACCATCGGTTTTCTAAGCTGGGCTGGTCTTTCCTATGGGTTTAAATTCATTTGGTCGCCACTCGTTGACAGCTTAAATATACCGGTATTAACGCGTCGATTTGGTCGCCGCCGTTCATGGATGCTCATATCTCAATGCACTGTAATTGCTTCTCTGATATGGATGTCATCATGGGATCCTCAGCAATCTCATCTCAATTTTATATTACTAGCTGCGGGCGCTGTATTACTGGGTTTTGCATCTGCCACTCAGGATATTGTGATTGATGCCTATCGAATCGATATTGCACCAAATGAACAACAGGCATTATTAGCCGGTGTTGCCATCGCAGGCTATCGTATCGGTATGTTGTTTGCTGGCGCAGGCGCATTGGAGATTAGCGCGTGGCTAGGTGAGGAAAATCGATATGACTATCAATCCTGGCAGTATGCTTATTTATTCATGTCAGGTTTTATGGCTATCGGTGTATTAACAACACTGCTGATTAAAGAACCCCATGTAGAAATCGAACACAGTCCGGTTTCAAACCAGTTAAGATTGTTTTTACACTTTCTATTGATAGTATCGGCATTTGTTCTCGGCTTTATTGCCATGGGTAAAATATTAAGTCCTTTCGAGTCAAATACTGCCATATTAAATTTTTTAATTTCTACAGCAAGGCTGACTCTGTCTCTATTACTTGCTGTCGTGGCAGGAAACATCTTGAGTAATATTGGACTGTTGAGTCAGCGCGAATTCCGCGCTGTGTATATTTCTCCTTTTGTTGATTTCTTTACCCGCTATGGAAAATTGGCTTTATGGCTACTTTTGGTGATATGTCTTTATAGAACTTCAGATATTGTTATGGGAGTGATGGCAAAGGTATTTTATACCGATATGGGATACAGCAAAGTACAAATCAGCCGAATCAGCTTTGTTTTTGGAACGGTTGTCAGTTTAGTAGGAGCTGTATTGGGAGGCATACTGGCCATTCGCTATGGTGTCATAAAGATTTTATTTGCTGGTGCTATCGTCGCATCCCTGTCAAACCTGATATTTATTTACTTAGCCAATTTACCTTACCCCTCGTCTATCGCTTTAAGTCTTGCCATCGTTGGGGATAATCTGTCCGGTGGGCTTGCAGGTGGAGTTGCTGTAGCATTTATCTCAACTTTAGTATCGAAACAGTTCAGTGCCACCCAGTATGCTGCTTTCAGTTCAATCACTCTCTTATTACCCAAATTAATCGCGGGCTACTCAGGGTACATAGTTGATTTCGCGGGTTATCAGTATTTTTTTGCCATTACTGCACTCATGGGTATTCCCGTCATAATTTTAATTATAGTTATCTGGAAACCTTATTTGGATTTAATGTCTACCAAGTAGATACAGGGAGTTAAAATATCTGTCACAACTATCTGTATAATCGTCTATATTAAGCTTATAACCACAGGTGAAATTATGACTCACATACTCAAAGCTTCACTCACTGTTTGTATTATTCTAGCGGTCGCCTTATTGGCACCACTGCAGGCCGGCTGGTTCGATAAATTCAAGGATGTCATTAATACCGATGGCAAAAACTCATCATCGTCATCGCTTACTGATAATGAAATTGCTGGTGCTCTAAAAGACGCGCTCAGTATAGGTTCCGAAAATGTAGTCAGCCAACTTAGTGCACCCGGTGGCTTCAACTCAGATGCCAGTATTCGAATACCCTTACCTGATTCCTTGCAAACTGTTCAGAAGACCATGAACAAATTCGGCATGGGAAGTTCTTTAAACAGCCTTGAAAATAAATTGAATGAGGCAGCAGAATTAGCCACCGATAAAGCTAAACCGTTATTTTTAAACGCCATTAAGGAACTCAGCTGGAGTGATGTTAAAAATATTCTCAATGGGCCTGATGACGCAGCAACACAATACTTTAAAGCTAAGATGTCTTCTCCATTGTCAGCAGAAATGAAACCAATTGTAGACAATAGTCTGAATGAAGTAGGTGCAATCAATACCTATAACAATGCCATGGGTAAATATAAAGCCCTGCCGTTAGTCCCTGATGTACAGGCAGATTTAAGCCAGCACGTATTAGATAAAGGTATTGACGGTATCTTTTATTATCTCGCCGCTGAAGAAAAAGCCATTCGGGAAAATCCGGCCAAGAGAACAACCGATCTTCTCAAAAAAGTATTCGCGAAATAATTCAGGGATCAATTTTGATTGGGGTCCCGTCACGAACGAGATCCCATACTTCCATCATGTCCTGGTTTTCCAGCGCAATACATCCTTCGGTCCAGTCGTTATATCGAAATGTAAGCTTGATTCGTTCTGCCCAGTTATTCGGCTGACCATGAATCATTATGGCTCCTCCGGGATCTATTCCTGCCTCCTCAGCAGACCGCGATTGAACAACATTGGGGTATGACACATGAATAGATCGAAAAAACTTGCTGTTCGGGTTTCGCCAATCCAGTGTATACAGACCTTCGGGTGTTCTTGAGTCTCCTTCTTGCCGTTTTTGACCGCTGGGCTGTTTGCCTAGCGCAATTCTATATGTTTTGACCAGCAAGTCTTCTGAATATAGATACAGCTTTCGTTCCCGCTTTTTTACATGCACATAATCTACAAAACCATCAAACTCACTAGCTTCCTGCTTAGTGATTTTTTGTACTGGTTTTTTAACCTGAATTTTAGTCTGCACTGGTTTCAATAGAAGTGATGTCGTTACCTCAGCACCCGCAGGGGCCAAGAGATAAATTCCACATACTAATCCAAGATAAATTCCACGCATATAAATGACTTTCCCTGTAATTAACTTCCACTATCAGCGTCTTATGGCTGGCTGCGTTTACTCTTTATCCATTTTAGGATTGGCTCCCACTGTTCCCGATCAACGGCAGTTGCGGCGGGTCCCATTTCAAAAATGCCCAACCCTCTCTCGGCGGCGCGCACATAATTTTGATTATCACGTAACATGGTTAGGTAAGGTATTTTCTGTTTACCCAGATATTCTTCCAGTTCCCAAGCTATGTTTGTAATTTCTCTGGCCCGATTTGCGACTAATGCCAGTTTTGCTTTCTTTTGTGAAACTGGCGCACATTTTTTAAGTTCAGCTAGAAACTGTGTCGCTGCACGCATATCTATCGGCGATGGCAATACAGGTATCAGGATAGTTTCTGCTTTTTTGACCAAAGCCGTTAGTTGCGCGCCGTGTAATGCAGCGGGCACATCCATGACGACAATATCAGTTTTTCTCGATGGTCTTTCCGCATTCCGCTTAAAACCGGCAATTCCCTGTATCGGCTGCTTGGCAGAAGATCTTGCCGCTAACCAGTCCAGGCTGCTGCCCTGCGGGTCATAATCGATAATGGTGACATTTTTATTTTGAGAAGCAAAATAACTTGCTAGATTGGTAGCAATGGTGGTCTTTCCAGAACCGCCTTTGGCATTGATTACCATGATGTGGCGCATGTTTCCCCCTAATGTAGGTGGTGCTTGTAAAATCAGTCCGTGATTCTGAACTATGCGTAAACAACTCTCAAGCTAACGAGCTGTTTATTCACCAAATTCTGCTATCACGGGTGTATGATCGGACGGTCGTTCCCAGCTTCGAGGTGTTTTATCGATAGTGCTTATTTTACACTGCTGACTAAGCGACTGGCTCGCCAGTATCAGATCTATTCTCAAGCCATGATTACGACGGAATCCTCCACCTCTGTAATCCCACCAGCTAAATAACTTCTCCTCCTGTTCAAACTGGCGAAATGTATCCGTGAGACCCAGAGTTAACATTTTCTGGTATGCCTGGCGCTCCTCTTTACTGCATAGAATTTTATCTTTCCACAACAGCGGATCATGGACATCACGATCATCTGGTGCAATATTGAAGTCCCCCAGCACGACAACATTCTTATGGGTTTTCATTTCTGTCTTTATATGTGCTGTGACTTTTTCTATCCAGTCCAGTTTATATGCAAATTTCTCACTTCCCACTTCAGAACCATTAACCACATATAAATTTATCACTCGAATATCGCCGACTGTTGCAGCCAGTATCCTTCTTTGTGGGTCATCCAGATTCTTTACATCCGTCACCGGATCTTCTGGTTTGGATTTGGCAAGAATGGCAACTCCGTTATAGGTTTTTTGGCCTGAGAACACGACCTGATACCCGGCAGCTTCGATTTCCTCTTTTGGGAATTCGGGGTCCTGGGTTTTTGTTTCTTGCAATGCAAGTACATCGACATTTGTTTGTTCCAGCCATTCTAATACTTGCGGCAGGCGTACTCTTAGTGAATTAACGTTCCAACTGGCTATTTTCATAAATTAATGTGCTAACTGATATCCCCACAGTCGTTTTCTCTCCTGGATTCCAGACCAGATTCGATAGCTAACTACTCCCGCTATGAAAGAGAACAGGAAAAACAACAGGATTATTAAATTTAGATTATATTTTTCAGCAAACTCGTATTTTGCCAGTTCACTCGCCTGAGTATCCAGCTTTGACTGTAAATTATTTCGTGTGGATGATAATTCTTCTATTTTTTTTGAGAGTGTTGCAACCGTTGCGTTTAGTTGTTCATTTTCTCTAGCGGTTTCACTATCAAAATTTTTAAGTTTTGTGGTCGCTGCAGCCAGATTTTCTGTTAATTCTGCGTTCTCTTTAGTTACGCCGGCTAACAGATAGGTTGCAGGAGGTTTATCAGTTAAAAACCAGGACTGTACCCAACCCTGTTTTCCATCACTCGTCTTTACTCGTGTGAATCTTTTCTGTTTTTCCAGTAATGTTAACTTCTGCCCACTATCCAGGCTTGTTACAACTTCGGCAGTATTACTGGCCGTCGTTCGTAATTTAAGTTTTAGACTATCGGTTACAAACACGGTTTCTGCGAAACTGCTGGTTGGTAATGCTATCAAGACTATCAATAAAGCCAGAAATTTATGTGCCCTCATGGAATACCTCATTATCTGGTGTTTTTACACCAATTTTCGTCAAACCTGAAATGTTTCATACTTCCATTTGTTCTGCCACACTTACAGTTATGACCTTTGTGAATCAGGCGACGAAGGTATTTTTTCTGAAGAAATTTACCGATTTCTATTAGACATCTATATTGGTAGCAGAAAGGGCATTTTTTTCAATGAACTCGCGTCTGGGTTCAACCTGATCTCCCATTAGCGTTGAGAATATCTCATCAGCTGCTACCGCATCTTCAATATTCACCTGAACCAGCAACCTGCTATCAGGATCCATAGTTGTTTCCCATAATTGCTCCGGATTCATTTCTCCCAGACCTTTATAACGAGAAATAGCCTGGCCTCGTTTTGCTTCTTCAAGCAACCAGCTCATAACATCAGAAAACTGTGTTACCTCGAGAGTTCGGTCACCACGTTTTATATATGCGCCTGTTTCAATTAAGGCATTAGTATTTAACGCGACGGTCTGCAGAATTTTAAATTCTGATGTCTCAAAAAATTCTTTGCTATAGATATCATCATTACTCAGGCCATGTACAAACTTTTGTACAACAACTCTTTTTATTTCCTCATTCCATTCAATCTCTGCACTGTATCTTTTGCCTGGAGGCTGATTTGAATTTAATAAATCCAGTATTCTATTAATCCACTCTTGTAATTCTTCTTTGCTGTAATCAATATCTGGTTCATTAATATTTGCCAGTGGTCTGACAGGAATTTTAACCATTGCTTTTAGCACTTCATCATCATGAGCTTGTGCGAGTCTCTGCACTATTGCCATCGATGACATATATTCTTTAGCCAGGGCTTCTAGTGCCGCTGCCTGAATTGGTGGTGAATTTGGATTGATATACAACTCAGCATTTTCTATTGCCATCTGAAGTAAGTGACTATTCAGTTCTATCTCATCTTTGACATAGGTTTCCTGCTTGCCTTTTTTAATTTTAAACAAAGGTGGTTGGCCAATATAAATATGACCATTCTCAATTAACTCAGGCATTTGTCTGTAGAAGAAGGTTAATAGCAATGTTCGAATGTGGGAACCATCCACATCTGCATCCGTCATTATTATAATTCTGTGATATCTCAGTTTACTAAGATCGAACTCTTCCTTGCCTATTCCACAACCTAGTGCAGTGATCAATGTTGCCACTTCCTGTGACGAAAGCATTTTGTCAAAGCGTGCTTTTTCTACATTCAGAATTTTACCTTTAAGAGGAAGAATTGCCTGTGCATGACGATCACGACCCTGCTTGGCTGAACCTCCCGCAGAATCACCCTCTACTAAAAACAGCTCTGAATTTGCCGGATCTTTTTCTCTGCAATCTGCAAGTTTTCCCGGCAGCCCTGCCACATCCAAAGCCCCTTTTCGACGCGTCATTTCGCGTGCCTTTCGTGCCGCTTCCCGTGCCAGTGCAGATTCTACAATTTTAGCTATTATAACCTTAGATTCTGTTGGGTTTTCTATCAGGAATTCCTGAAGCATTTCTGAGACTACAGATTCTACGATTGGCTTCACTTCTGAAGAAACCAGTTTATCTTTGGTTTGTGAGGAGAATTTTGGATCAGGAACCTTAACTGAAAGCACAGCGGTTAGGCCTTCACGCGTATCATCACCTGTCAGGTTAATTTTATGCTTCTTGTTATAACCCTCTTTCTCCATGAAAGAATTGATACCACGCGTCAGTGCGCCTCTAAATCCTGCGAGGTGGGTACCTCCGTCTCTCTGCGGGATGTTATTGGTAAATGGGAAAATATTTTCCTGATAGGAATCATTCCACTGCATTGCCGCTTCTACTTCAACACCGTCACGCTCTTTCTTTGCGTACATGACTGTTGCATGAAGTGGTGTCTTTTTAGAATTCAGGTGGCTTACAAACGCGCTAATTCCACCCTCGTAATGAAAAACATCGTGTTTCCCTGTTCTGTGATCAGTCAGTTCGATGTTTACGCCCGAATTGAGGAATGATAATTCACGAATTCGTTTTGCTAGTATTTCATAGTGAAACTCTGTATCCGTAAACACTTCTGCACTGGGCTTGAACTTTACTCGTGTCCCCGTCTTGTCTGTATCCCCCACCACTGCAAGTGGCGCCAGGGGCTCACCCATACGATATTCCTGTTTATGAATTTTACCTGACTTGTATACCGTTAAAGTCAGCGTTTCTGACAGCGCATTGACAACAGATATACCCACTCCATGCAGACCGCCCGACACTTTATAGGAATTGTCATCAAACTTACCGCCTGCATGCAGTACGGTCATAATTACTTCTGCAGCTGAACGATTCTCTTCCGGGTGTATATCAGTTGGAATCCCTCGACCATCATCAGTCACCGTAATTGAATTATCCACCTCGATACTTATCTGGATACTATTACAATGACCCGCCAAGGCCTCATCGATTGAATTATCAACTACTTCGAAAACCATGTGATGGAGCCCAGTACCATCATCAGTATCCCCAATGTACATTCCTGGCCGCTTTCTTACGGCTTCCAGGCCTTTTAATACTTGAATATTCGAAGAATCGTAACTCATAACAGTTTATATGTAAGTGAAAACGCGATTATACCACTGATGAGACATGACTATGTTTCACGTGGAACCATTTTATTTCTTTATTCAGACACTGCATGGATTCTCTGGAAACAGCAGAAATGATCACCTGCGACTCCAGATTTCCCAGCACCTCCAAGGCTATCTCTCTGCGCTGCTTATCCAGCTCCGCAGGGAGTTCATCGATCAGGTATACCGAAGATTTATTATATTGATCTTTCAATAGCTTGGCCTGAGCTAGTTTTAACGCAATGGCCAATACTTTTTGTTGGCCACGCGAGCTTGTCCGGGAAAATGCCCGTCCCTGCCAGTTAATTTTCAGATCACCCCGATGAGGTCCGTATTGAGTCGATAATGGCAATTCACTGGACTGGAGCTCATCATCCAATAATTCTTCTAATCGATATTCAGCATTCCAGCCTGGCCAGTATGTCAGCTGAACTTTCTGATCAAACTTAAATATTTCAAGCATTTCATCAACATAGGGTGTAATTTCATTACAGTACGTAGATAAGGCCTGAGAAATCGCTTCACCCTGCTGCGAAAGGCTTTGATGCCAGTGTCTAGCAGAACTGATATTTCTGGATTTTAAGCAAATATTACGATGCTTTAGCGCCCTTGTGTATTCAGACCAACGTTGTGAATAACCAGGTTCCACGTGGAACATCCCCCAGTTGAGGAGTTTTCTTCTTTCAACAGGACCACCGGTAACCAGCAAATATGATTCAGGGTGAATGTCTAGCACTGGCAGATTTTTCGCCAGGTCTGCCCATTTATTTACCTTTTCTCTGTTTATTCGTAACTCTTTTGTGCCTGAAGCAATTTGTGCTCCCAGGAAAGTGGGCTGATCCTGAATACAGACTTTTCCAAATAATATTAATTCAGATTGACCTGTAGTAATAATATTACTGATTTTGCTGGTACGAAAACTTTTTCCACAGCTTAAGATGCTAATACCTTCAAGAATGCTCGTTTTACCTACACCATTGTCACCAAAGAGAACATTAATCCCTGGAGAAAACGAAAGATCGCATTTAATAAAAGATCGCAGACCTTGCGCCTGCAATTGCTGCAACCACATTTATAGAATAAACCACACTAGAGGCGCATGGGCATAACAACATATTTACGATTTTCCATATCAGGACAAACAATAAGCAAACTACTATTGGTATCCTGCAGATGGAAATGCACTTCACTGGATTTAATTGTGTTAAGTACATCCACCAGATAACTTACATTAAAACCGATTTCCAGCTCAGGGCCACTATAAGAAATATCCAGCTCTTCTTCCGCTTCTTCCTGCTCAGGGTTATGTGCTTGAATTTTAAGAAGATTTTCACTAAACCCAAGACGCACACCTCGGTATTTTTCATTGCTGAGAATAGATGCTCGCATTAAACATGAACGCAATACTTCACGATCAATAGAGGCAATATATTGATGCCCCTCGGGAACAACGCGCTGGTAGTCTGGAAACTTTCCATCAATTAGCTTGGTAACAAAGCGAATATCACCAAAATTTGCCTGGAGGTGATTCTGGCTAAAAGCCAGCTCTACATTTCCGGTAGAAGCCGAGAGTATTCTCATAAATTCCTGAACTGCTTTTTTAGGAACAATGACCTGCCTGTCTGATACGGAATCATCCAGACTGGTATCTGCCATGGATAACCGATGTCCATCAGTGGCCACTGTTCTTAATTTGCCACCTTCGGCTTCCATCATTAATCCATTTAGGTAATAACGAACATCTTGCTGCGCCATCGCAAATGATGTGTCTTCAATTAATGAGTGCAGCTGGTCTTTATCGACAGAAATTGTTTGATCCACAGATATTTCATCGACTAGTGGAAACTCATTGGCTGCCAGCGTCGCCAGAGAAAAGCGGCTTTTAGCTGACTTGATTTCTACTTTTTCTCCATGAAATGAAAACTTGATATCGCTACCTTCCGGTAACGATTTACAGATATCCAGGAGTTTTCTGCCAGGAATAGTGATCGGTTCACCCTCTGGAGTAATATCAATCGTTGCTGAAACCTCCAGTTCCAAATCAGTCGCAGTAATCACTAGTCGCCCATTAACATTCCTAAGTAAAAAGTTAGAAAGAATAGGCATGGTCTGTCTGCGCTCAACAGCGCCAACAATCAGCTGTACTGGTTTGAGTAATTCTTCTCTCTGAATACTGAACTTCATATCTTTTTAATAATATTTTTTTGATATATAAGATTATTGTTATTATATAGCTAAATTTCTGTGTATATCGTATTAATTGTTAATAAAAACAGTACGTTATCTAAAGGATAAGTTGTGGATATCTATTTTACTATTAACAATAACCCGAAACCAATCTATGTTTGAGCTGTGGGAATATAGTTATCCAGTAACTATGAACGACTTATCCACAAGTTAATTGCTAAGTATACGTAATAGATTCACATAGTCGTCATTTATTTTAAAGTCACTTTGCCTTAACTCCTTGGTTTTTCGGCATGCATGAAGCACCGTGGTGTGGTCTCTACCGCCAAATGCCTCACCAATTTCCGGCAAGCTATGGCTAGTGACTTCTTTAGCTAATGCCATCGCTATTTGTCTGGGCCGGGTTATGGATCTTGTCCTTCTCGCGGAGTTTAAATCCGAAATCCGTATCTTGAAATACTCTGCCACCGTTTTTTGTATATTTTCTATCGTGACCAGCTTTTCCTGAAGAGTAATTAAGTCATGCAGGGCTTCTTTGGCAAACTCCAGGGTGATAATTTCGCCAGTAAATTGTGAGTTAGCCAGTACCCTGCGCAACGCACCTTCGAGTTCCCTGATATTTGAGCGGATGCGTTTAGCGATAAAAAATGCAACATCATGTGGAAGATCGATATTAACCGCTTCAGCTTTGCTCTGAATAATGGCAACACGCGTTTCCAGTTCTGGTGGCTCAATCGCTTGTGACAGTCCCCACCCAAAACGAGATTTTAAGCGCTCTTCCAAGCCATCCAGTTCTTTAGGGTAGCGGTCACAGGTCATAATAATTTGCTGCTGACCTTCAAGCAGCGCATTGAATGTATGAAAAAATTCTTCCTGAGAGCGTTCCTTGCCTGCAAAAAACTGAATATCGTCAATTAAAAGAGCATTCACAGATCGATAATGCCGTTTAAATTCATCAATAGCATTATGCTGTAGGGCTTTAACCATATCCTGGACAAAACGCTCTGAATGCAGATAAACGACTTTTGCTTGCGGGTTGAGCGCTAAAATCTGGTTGCCAATAGCGTGCATTAAATGAGTCTTGCCTAAGCCTACACCTCCGTATAGCAGAAGCGGGTTATATGCTTTGCCAGAATGGTTTGCGACCTGTAATGAAGCAGCTTTGGCCAGCTCGTTGGATTTCCCTTCGACAAAGCTATCAAACGTAAAATCCTGATTTAAATTATGTGTATATGCACTGTTGCTGGGCGCAGCGGGTGGTTGTGGCGACATCTGTATAGACGCAGGCAGGGTGGACGCAGTGCGGCTGCCAACACTGATAGTCACCTGTGTGATTCCAGATGGTTTACCGATGGATTCGACCAGCTGGCCTATTCTCTCCAGATAGTGATCATTAACCCAGTCCAGCACAAAACGATTAGGGGCCAGTAGCATAAGTACTTGATTTTGCTCTTCTGCCTGGAGGGGACGGATCCAGGTATTCAGCAATTGTTCTGATAGCTCAGACTCGAGCTGGCGCACACACAAATTCCAGAGAGGACTCGTCATTATTATTCAATATGGGGTTTAAGATTTTACAATTTACCAGTTTAGTACCGGATTGAGCATTATAATGTTCTATCCGGTGACTAAAACAGCATTATAATCATTGACAAAATAGGCTCCGGCAATTAATGTTTGCGCCCCCTCAATATGTAAACATCAGAGTCAGGTATTAGCTGTGAAAAGGACGTTTCAACCGAGTAATTTGCGCCGTGCACGAACGCATGGATTCAGAGCACGTATGAAAACACGTGGTGGCCGTGCAGTCATCAGAGCACGAAGAGCAAAGGGAAGAGCCAGACTTTGCCCGTAACGCTTGCCTATTAAACCGGAAACCAGACCAAACAGTTTTTCCAAGAAAGATCGTTTGTTATCTTCGAAAGACTTCAAAGATGTATTTGCCAAGCCAATAAAATCAGCAGATTCAGCTTATACGATACTCGCCAGACCCAACCAATTATCTGGTCCCAGACTGGGAGTAATAGTAAGCAAGAAAAATATTCCCAAAGCAGTTGGAAGAAATCGATTAAAAAGAATCGTAAGAGAAAGTTTTCGTACACATAAACATATTATTAGCACATTTGATGTAGTGGTAATATGTAAGAAAAATTGCGGGAATATACTAAACCAGTCTCTCTCCAAGAAACTACAGAAACACTGGAAGTTTTTAAATACACATGCTGAATAAACCATTTATAGCAATAATTCGCTTTTATCAAATGTGTATCAGTCCAATGCTTGGTCCTCATTGTCGATTTTCTCCAACGTGTTCACAATATGCATTAGAGGCAATCCAGACCTATGGCGTAATAAAAGGTCTGTATCTCGCATTAAAGAGAATATCTAAATGTCATCCTTTCCACACAGGTGGTCATGATCCCGTGCCGGAAAAACTTATGGATAAAAATTAATGGATAACCAACGATTCTTCTTATATATCTCACTGTTGATGGTTTCATATTTATTATGGAGCTCATGGTCACGAGAAAATGCACCCGTAGCTGAAGCGACACCAACAGAGCAGACTGCATCACAAGCTGCCAAAAATATCGACAACGACGTACCGCAGTCCGTAAGTACCACCACAAACCCGGCAAAAATAGATCCGACTGCTACTAACAAGACAGAAACACAAAATGAATATGTTGTGGTAGAGACAGATGTCTTTACATTACATATCAATACACGTGGCGCTGATATACATCACGCTGAGTTAAAAACCTATCCGGTAGATAACGAGCATAAAGATGAACCGCTGGTGTTGCTGGAAAACGAATCTAAAACTTATATAGCTCAATCAGGGTTGCTTCATGACCGGGTTGCAAATATCGATGTAGGGCCGCTGGCACCAAACCACCACAATATCTATAGTGCAGAAAACAAAAAGTATGTTCTGTCAGACGGCAGGGATGAATTAATTGTCCCGTTTACATGGCGTAGTGACAATAATGTTTTGGTAACAAAAACATATCGTTTTAAAAGAAATAAATTTTTAATAGAAGTCGATTATACAATCAATAACCAAAGCCAAAATGCGTGGACCGGCAGACAATATAGACAGTTACGTCATAGCTATGTGAGTGGTGAAAGAAGCCTGTTAAGACTACCGACATATACAGGTGGTGCGTATTACGACAATAAATACGAAAAAATATCATTCGATGATATGCGTGAAAATCCACTGGAAAAAGAAATTACCGGTGGTTGGGCTGCAATGCTGCAACACTATTTCTTTTCTGCCTGGCTTGCTGAAGAGTTTGAAACTAACTACTACTACACTAATGTTGTAAAAAATGCCGTTGGTTCAGACTATATTATAGGATTACGCTCGGAACCCCTGAGTATCGCTCCTGGTGCAAGCGCACAATTCAAGAGTCGCCTGTATACAGGGCCGAAACTGCAAAAACGTATAGAACAAATTCAGCCAGGCCTGGAACTCACAACAGACTATGGAATATTTACACCTCTGTGTAAGCCACTGTTCTGGATTCTGGACTTTATTCACCAGTATGTAGGTAACTGGGGCTGGTCTATCATTCTGGTCACTCTGCTAATTAAACTTGCATTCTATCGTTTGTCTGCAGCCAGTTATAAATCAATGGCAAGAATGCGCAAAGTGCAGCCCAAGATGGTCTCACTACGCGAGCGATACGGCGATGATAAACAAAAGCTAAATACAGCCATGTGGGATCTATACAAGAAAGAAAAGATCAATCCACTGGGTGGCTGTTTGCCGATCCTGATTCAAATGCCGGTCTTTTTATCCTTGTATTGGGTACTTATAGAAAGTGTTGAAATGCGCCATGCGCCATTTATGCTCTGGGTACAGGATCTTTCATCTAAAGATCCATTTTTTATCTTGCCGTTGCTGATGGGTATATCAATGTTTATTCAGTTTAAACTGAACCCAAGACCACCAGATCCAATGCAGGAAAAAATATTCATGATCATGCCGGTGTTTATGTCAGTGTTTATGGCGTTCTTCCCGGCGGGACTGGTGTTGTACTGGTTTGTAAATAACTTACTATCGATTGCCCAGCAGTGGTACATCACACGTAAATTTGCAAACGATTAATACGTGTCAACCTCAGAAACAATTTGTGCGCTAGCAACACCCACAGGTAATGCTAGCGTAGGAATTATTCGTATCTCCGGCCCCAAAGCACTTGAGATAGCCACATCAATCACACAGAAAACTCTTTCACCGCGTTACGCACACTTTAGCCATTTTTATGATGATAACGGTGACGTTGTTGATCAGGGAATCGCAATTTATTTTCCTGCGCCCAACTCATTTACCGGGGAAGATGTAGTTGAATTGCAGCCGCATGGAAATCCGTATGTCTGTCAACGAATTATTAACTGTTTAAATAAACGTGGTGTACGTCAGGCCCGGGCTGGTGAATTTAGTGAACGTGCGTTTATCAATGGCAAACTGGATTTAACACAACTGGAAGCGATTGCCGATTTAATTGCCAGTGGGTCAGAGCAGGCGGCGAGATCAGCCGCTCAGTCCATGCAGGGAAAGTTTTCTCTGCAGGTACAACAATTATTGAGTCAGCTAATCCAGATTCGCACTCACATAGAGGCATCACTGGATTTTGCTGAAGAGGATATAGAAACTGAAGCTAGAGACATTGTCAGCACAAAATTACAGGCGTTGATTTCACAGGTAAAGCATTTGTTTGAGGTTGCTGAGAAAGGTGTGCATCTGCAAAAAGGATTTACAGTAGTACTTACTGGTAGCCCTAATGTTGGCAAGTCATCATTATTTAATGCTTTATGCGCACAAGACCGGGCGATAGTGACAGACATACCCGGAACGACACGTGATGTTGTGTCAATAGACATGGTATTAAGTGGAGTACCTGTCCGGTTACTGGATACGGCTGGAATTAGGGAACATGCCGAACAGGTCGAACAACAGGGAATTGAACGCGCACAGTCAGCTATTGAATCTGCCGACGCAATTATTCATGTCTATGATGGAACCGCCATAGATTTGCAGCCTTCGATCCAGAATGCGTACGTAAATGAACTCATAGTAGTTAACAAAAGTGATCTACTGGAAGAAAATCATAATCCATTACCCACCGGTATTTTAGTATCTGCGAAAACTGGCCAGGGCTTAGATAATCTACGCGATGAAATTCAAACACTGTTAAATATACAGCCTAACGATCAACAGGCACCGTTTTCTGCGCGTGCGCGACACCTGGATGCCTTGCGAAGATGTTTGCAACATTTTCATCTGGCGGCAGAGCAGGTTAATAATTTAAGCCCGCTGGAGCTTGCCGCTGAAGAACTGAGGGTTTCTCAACAGATACTTGGCGAAATAACAGGTGAATTTACCCCGGATGACTTACTGGATTACGTATTTCGGGAATTTTGTATCGGCAAGTAAGCACATCTGCTGTATCATTTCTGGCCTGAATTACACAAATAAATCAAGGTTATGCAGCACGAATTTGAAGTTATCGTTGTAGGAGGTGGACACGCAGGGACTGAAGCCGCACTGGCATCAGCCAGGATGGGCGCGCGCACGCTTTTACTGACTCAGAATATTGAGACGATTGGCCAAATGAGCTGCAATCCAGCGATAGGAGGCATAGGCAAGAGTCATCTTGTACGAGAAATTGATGCCATGGGCGGTGCAATGGCAACGGCCGCAGATTTAGCCGGTATTCAGTTCAGAGTCCTGAATCAACGCAAAGGGCCTGCCGTACGGGCAACACGTGCACAGACAGATAGAGCGTTATATCGCCAGGCAATTCGATCGATCGTAGAAAATCAGACTAATTTGTCTATTTTCCAGCAAGAAGTAGACGACCTGGTGGTTGAACAAGGCAGAGTGGTAGGTGTGGTCACCCGCATGGGATTACGCTTTAAATCGTCTGCAGTAATACTGACCGTCGGTACATTTCTGGGAGGCAAAATATTTGTAGGTCCGCAAACGTATCAAGCGGGGCGGGCGGGAGATTCTGCTTCTGTGCGACTGGCAGACAGGCTACGTGAACAACCGCTGGAAGTTGACCGATTAAAAACAGGAACTCCGCCGCGCATTGACGGAAAAACCATTGATTATTCGAAAATGGAAGTCCAGCCGGGCGATCAGCCATTACCTGTCTTTTCATTTATGGGTACAAGGGACCAGCATCCTGCACAGGTAAATTGTCACATCACTTATACCAATGAAATAAGCCATCAGATTATTCGCGATTCCATGCATGAATCCCCTATGTATAGTGGCGCCATAAAGGGTATCGGCCCTCGCTACTGTCCTTCCATTGAAGATAAAGTGACACGCTTTGCTGATCGTAATCGCCATCAAGTGTTTATAGAGCCTGAAGGTTTACATACACATGAAGTGTATCCCAACGGCATTTCAACAAGTCTGCCTTATGAAGTGCAACTTGAGATGGTACACACCATTCCCGGTTTAGAGCATTGTCATATTACCCGTCCGGGCTATGCCATTGAGTATGACTTTTTTAACCCTACAGGGTTGCAGGCAAGTTTGGAAACGAAGTCATTACCCGGCTTATATTTTGCAGGGCAGATTAATGGAACCACAGGTTATGAAGAGGCTGCAGCCCAGGGCTTAATGGCAGGTATAAATGCGGCACGTGCTGTACAGAATCAGGAAGCGATAGTATTACGCAGAGATCAGGCCTACATAGGTGTGATGATTGATGACCTGGTTACCCGAGGAACACAGGAACCTTACCGCATGTTTACAAGTCGTGCTGAGTATCGATTGATATTGCGAGAAGATAATGCTGATCTGCGACTCACTTCTATTGCACACGATATTGGCTTGATTGATAGCGCAAGATGGGAGCGATTTTGCTGGAAAAAAGAGGCCATTGAAAAAGAACAGGCCAGACTTGAGAAAACATTTGTGCAACCCGATCACGTCACACAGGAACAAGGCAAACGCCTGTTTGGCAGCTCCATAGAACGAGAATACAGCATGGCAAATTTAATGCGGCGTCCAGAAGTTTCTTATTCGACCTTTGCTGAACTGGCAAAATATGCACCTTATCTTGAAGATGAAGAAGTTATTGAACAAATAAATATCCAGGCGAAATACGCAGGATATATGCAGCGACAAACAGATGAGATCGAAAAATCCAGGCGACTTCAGGATATGCAAATACCAGAGGAATTTAATTATAAACTGGTCAAAGGCTTATCAAATGAGGCATTACAGAATCTGATGTCAATCAGGCCCAGAACGGTCAGCCAGGCTTCCAGAATTTCCGGGGTTACACCTGCGACCGTTTCGCTACTGCTAGTGCATTTAAAAGCACGCAGTCAAAGCCCTGCGAATAACCACAGCGATATCGCAACTGCGGTTCAAGATGGCTAAGTTATCTTTACTTCGTTTCGAATTAATATAGGCAACAAAACTTTACTGTTGGTCTATGGATAGCCGTTCTCGCCTGGAACAAGGAGCTCAGCAGCTGGCAGTGACGCTTGAGCAATCACAAATAGAGCTACTTTGCGCATATGTGGCAATGATCCAGAAATGGAACAAGGCCTATAATTTGGTAGGTACCTCCAATGAAGTCGAACTAGTACAGAAGCATTTGCTTGATAGCATTTCTCTTGTCCCATATATCGCTATGTCTCCAGTACTCGATGTCGGCAGTGGTGCTGGTTTGCCAGGTATTCCTTTAGCTATCTGTCTACCTGACATATCATTCACTCTTCTTGATTCAAATGGCAAAAAAGCCAGATTTATGCGCCAGGCAGCCATGGACCTTAATTTAGCGAATGTGAAAGTTGTGCAAACACGTGTAGAAGAGTACCAGCCAGAAAGAGAGCCTAGAACGGTGCTATCACGCGCTTTCGCTCCTGTGGAGAAGGCGTTACACATGTTATGTGGCGTCTGTGCCCCGCAAGGTCAGGTACAGATAATGCTGGGAGTGCGGCCTGTCGAGTTACCCGAAGTGGCTGAGGTCACCGAAATGCAAGTCCATTCCGTGACAATCCCGGGCCTGGTTTCACAACGCCACTTACTAATAGCAAACCGAGTCTAGTTAATATGGCCAGAATCATAGCGATAACAAATCAAAAAGGTGGCGTGGGTAAAACCACGACAACAGTGAATTTGGCAGCGTCTCTTGCGGCCGCAAAAAGAAAAGTACTGCTGGTCGATCTGGATCCTCAAGGCAACGCTACTATGGGCTCAGGGGTTGATAAACGCACGGTGGAAATATCAGTTGCTCATGTGTTGCTGGAACAGAATACTGTTCATGAATGTATCGTCACCAGCGAGACCGCTGGCTACGATTTACTACCATCGAATGAACAATTAACCAGTGCAGAGGTAGGTTTGCTTGAAGCTCGCGGAAGAGAATTCAAGTTAAGGCGTGCGCTTGAAGAGGTAAGCGACCAGTATGACTATATTTTAATAGACAGCCCGCCTTCACTGAATATGCTGACAGTCAATGGGCTGGTTGCAGCACAAAGTGTCATTATTCCCACTCAATGTGAATATTATGCACTAGAGGGGTTATCCGCATTATTAGGGACGATTGAAAGAGTGCGACAAAGCGCGAACCCTGAATTACAGGTTGAAGGAGTTTTACGCACCATGTTTGACCCACGAAACAATCTTGCCAATGATGTTTCGTCACAGCTAACCTCACACTTTGGTGATAACGTCTATCGCACTATCATTCCAAGAAACGTCACGTTAGCTGAAGCGCCCAGTCATGGTTTGCCTGTCATTCGCTATGATAAGGGATCACGGGGTTCACGAGCTTATATTGCATTAGCAGGCGAAATGCTAAGGCGTGAAGAAGCAACATCGCAGCCAAGGGCATCCTGATATGAGTAGTGACAAAAAACGCAAAGGGCTAGGCAATCTGGGAATAGACATTTTACTGTCGACGCCGGCCAAAGCCGTACCTGCAAAACAAGAACAGACGCCAGCGACAGGATTAGACTATATCCCGGTGGACCTTGTTGATCGTAGTCCATACCAGCCTCGCCAGACCATGACCGAAGAGGGACTAACAGAACTGGCCGACTCTATACGCAGTCAGGGTCTGATTCAGCCTATCGTGGTACGAAAGACAGCTAATCGATATGAGCTGATCGCCGGGGAACGGCGATGGCGAGCCGCTCAGAAAGCAGGTTTGAATGAAATTCCCGCGGTGATTAAAGAGGTCAATGACGAGTCAGCGGCGGCAATGGCACTGGTTGAAAACCTGCAGCGAGAAGACCTGAATCCAATTGAAGAAGCCTATGCGATAGCGAATTTAACCAGGACATTTGACTGGACGCATCAGGAGGTCGCAGAAGTATTAGGCAAGGCACGGGCAACGGTCAGCAATATGCTACGCCTACTGGAGCTATCCAGCGAGGTGCGAGAGCTTATGAAGCAGAATAAATTAAGCATGGGACATGCACGGGCACTACTTTCTCTGCCAGCAGGCCAGCAAAGCCAGATGGCATTAACGATTGTTGCCAAAAATTTAACGGTGAGACAAACAGAAGACGCTATCAGAAAGATCACCAATACTGACACAAAACCCGTAAAATCAGCTAAAAAAGACCCAAACATTCAGAATCTGGAAAATATGATCGCTGACACTCTGGGTGCAGCGGTCGTTATCAGGCAAAGTGCCAACGCTAAAAAGGGCAGAATAGAGATCCAGTATAACGACCTGGATGAACTTGATGGAATTTTACGTAAGATTGGGGCGGATAATTAATACGAGACAATAGGTGAAAGCCAGAAGCAACACCGGGTTAGTATTATTGATGCACACATGTTGAGATTTTATTCGCCAGCGCTTATACTCCGCGCCGCGAGCAAGATTCGTTTGTTGCCTGGGGAGGTATATCCTTAATTTAAAACAACAATTTCAAGCGAATGAAAGTATCAACTTTAACTGGCAACTGCCTGAATAGTTTGAAATAAATTGGCTAACAAGCTGTCGCTGGTGAGTAGGATATTGATAGCTCAGGTATTCATGAGCTGTTTATTGGCAATCTGCCTGCTTTACCAGGGCAAATTAATTGCACTTTCTGCATTGCTCGGTGGGTTTATCTGTGTGATTCCAAATTCATATTTGGCATACAAGTTAACAGGTAGACGGACAGCAGATGCAAATCAGCTGAAAAATACTATGTATACCGCAGAAATGGGCAAAATAATTATTACTTTTGCACTATTTGCCGGGATATTTGCAACACAGGAATGGATTCAACCAGTGGCGCTGCTGGCTGGGTTTGGATTAGCGCAACTAACTCACTGGCTTACTCCGGTAGCTATGTCAGTTTTAACAAAAAAATAAAAATAGGGATTTAAAGAAATGGCAAGCGAAGAGCTGACCGCTTCTGGATATATAAAGCACCATTTAACCAACCTGACCTACGGGAAACACCCGGATGGCCATTGGGGATTTGCCCATGGTGCAGAAGAAGCAGCAGAGATGGGCTTTTGGGCGATACACGTTGATACCATGTTATGGTCGCTGCTAATAGGTTTCTTATTTATATTTTTCTTCACCAAGGCCGCGAAATCGGCAACGGCAGGAACACCCAATGGACTTGTAAACTTCATCGAATGGGTGATCGAATTTATTGATGACAATGTCAAAAGCACATTTCATGGCAAAACACCCATAGTTGCACCACTGGCCTTAACAGTATTTGTCTGGGTACTCGGAATGAACCTGATGGATCTGGTGCCTGTGGACTGGATTCCAGAACTGGCAAAACTGGCTGGTGTTGACTACATGAAGGTAGTTCCAACGACAGATCCTAATGCCACTATGGGCATGTCGATTACAGTATTTTTAATGGTGCTTTACTACAGCATAAAAATGAAAGGCTTCGGCGGTTTTACAGCAGAACTGACACTGCAGCCCTTCAGCGCAAAATTTCCATTTAACCTGATACTTATTCCAATCAATTTTTTCCTTGAGACAGTTGCATTGCTGGCCAAGCCAATTTCGCTTGGGCTACGACTGTTTGGAAACTTGTATGCAGGTGAAATGATTTTTATCTTGATCGCACTTATGTACGGAGGAGGATTCATTCTCGGTATATTTGGAGGAGGGCTGCAGCTGATATGGGCAATATTCCATATTTTGGTAGTCGTGTTACAAGCGTTCATATTTATGGTGCTTACAATTGTGTACTTAAACATGGCACACGAGCATCACTAAAAAATTTTGGTCGAATCATAAATTACAACTTAAACATAGTAGAGCGGAGACGTTATGGAATTATCACAAGCAGTAATCTTCTTAGCCGGCGGAGTATTAATGGGCCTTGGTGCATTAGGTGCCGCGATCGGTATTGGTAACCTGGGTGGAAAATACATGGAAGGTATTGCACGCCAGCCGGAATTGATCCCGATGTTACGTACACAAATGTTCATCGTACTGGGACTTGTTGATGCTGTGCCTATGATTGCAGTAGGTATTGCGTTCTATATGATTTTCGCACTGTAAATAATGCAATCCGTAACGATAGCGAGGTATAAAGGTGAATATTAATCTCACCCTGATAGGACAATCGATCGCTTTTATCTTTTTTGCGGTTTTCTGCATGAAATTTGTCTGGCCCCCCATTACGGGAGCCCTGGCTGAACGCAAAAAGAAAATTGCTGAAGGTCTTGAAGCTGCAGAACGTGGTATGCAGTCGCAGGAACAGGCGCAGGTGCAGGTGCAGTCACAATTGAATGAAGCCAAGCAACAAGCTTCTGAAATAATCAATCAGGCTCAGAAGCGTGCGAATGAAATTGTTGAAGAAGCAAAAGGCACAGCAGTACAGGAAGGCGATCGTATTAAAACTGCTGCTCACTCTGATATTCAAAAAGAAATCAATCGAGCAAAAGAACAATTACGTTCACAAGTATCTGCTTTAGCCGTTGCAGGTGCTGAGAAAGTTCTTAAAAAAGAGATCAATGCGGATGCCCACAAGGCAGTGCTTGATGATCTTGCCGCACAAATTTAAGGAACATACGTGTCAGAACTAACTACAGCAGCACGACCTTATGCACGAGCAGCATTCGATTTTGCATCAGCCAAAGGTGTCACTGAGCAGTGGGCTGAAATGCTGGAATTTTGCGCAGCCGTAGCTGAAGACGCAACAATGAAAGCTGCACTGGATCAGCCAAGCCTGAACAGACAAAGGTCTGCAGAGTTATTTAACGAAATCTGTGCAGACAAACTCGATGAGCACGGTAAAAACTTTATTAAAGCACTTGCAGATAATGATCGTATTTCATTATTGCCAGATATAGCCGTTCTGTATCATCACTATCAGACTGAAGCCGAAGGCACAGTAGATGCACAGTTAATAAGTGCAATGGAGATTAGTGAACAGCAAATTGAAGCAATATCTGCATCACTAGCTAAAAGGCTAGGTAAAAAAGTAGCGATGACGACAAGTATAGACGAGACATTAATAGGCGGAGCAATCATAAGAGCTGGTGATATGGTTATTGATGGCTCAGTACGCGGACGCCTGGAAAATATGTCCACCATGCTTACCAAATAGAATTTAGATTAAATTATAGAGTTCAAGAGGAATTCATATGCAACTCAACCCAACAGAAATAACAAGCTTAATCAAACAACGTATTGATAAGTTTGAAGCCGCGTCTGAAGCGCGTACAGAAGGAACTGTCGTCGCAGTCACAGACGGTATTGTTCGAATTCATGGTTTAGCCGATGTGGTTTCTGGAGAAATGATCGAATTTCCAGGAAACATTTTTGGTATGGCTTTGAACCTGGAGCGAGATTCAGTTGGCGCAGTTGTATTAGGTGACTATAAGCAGATCTCGGAAGGCGACAAAGTTAAATGTACCGGGAATATTCTGGAAGTACCTACAGGACCGGAATTGCTGGGACGAGTAGTTAATTCACTAGGTGAGCCAATCGATGGCAAAGGCCCAATCGAAGCTAAACTGCATTCACCAATTGAGAAAATTGCGCCCGGAGTTATTGAACGAAAATCAGTTGATCAGCCAGTTCAAACTGGTCTTAAATCAATTGATGCGATGGTGCCAATTGGTCGCGGACAGCGAGAACTCATTATTGGTGACCGCCAGACAGGTAAAACTGCGGTAGCACTGGATGCCATCATTAACCAGAAAAATACTGGTGTGAAATGTATCTACGTTGCCATTGGTCAAAAGAACTCATCAGTTGCAAACGTAGTTAGAAAACTGGAAGAGCATGATGCAATGGGTCATACCATCGTTGTATCAGCGGCAGCGGCAGAGTCGGCAGCGATGCAATTTATTGCGCCATATTCAGGTTGCACAATGGGAGAATACTTCCGGGATCGAGGCGAAGACGCATTAATTATTTATGATGATTTGTCTAAACAAGCGGTAGCATACAGACAGGTATCTCTATTATTACGTAGACCACCAGGCCGTGAAGCATATCCTGGTGACGTTTTCTACTTGCACTCACGTCTGTTAGAGCGTGCATCACGCGTGAACGAAGAATATGTTGAAGCCTTTACTAATGGCGAAGTCAAAGGGAAAACAGGTTCATTAACTGCATTACCAATTATTGAAACCCAGGCTGGTGACGTATCCGCCTTCGTACCTACCAACGTAATTTCAATTACTGATGGCCAGATATTCCTGGAGTCAGATTTATTTAACTCAGGTTTCCGACCAGCAATAAACGCAGGTTTATCAGTATCACGAGTCGGTGGCGCAGCACAAACCAAGATTGTTAAAAAACTGGGCGGCGGTGTTCGTCTAGCACTCGCACAGTATCGTGAACTAGCCGCATTCTCACAGTTTGCATCTGATCTTGATGAGCAAACAAGAAAGCAGCTGGAGCGTGGTGAACGTGTAATGGAGTTAATGAAACAGCCACAATACTCACCATTGACAGTCGGTGAGATGGCGATATCACTTTATGCGGTTGATAAAGGCTATATCGATGACGTGGAGAAAAACAAAGTAGTTGCCTTTGAGGCAGCGATGCATGATTACCTGCGTTCAAACAATAAAGACCTGCTGGATCAAATTAACGAAACTGGTGATTACAACGATGACATTGAAGCAGCAATTAAAAAAGCTGTAGAAGCGTTTAAAGCTAACGGAGTCTGGTAAGCACTATGTCTGGCGCTAAACAGATACGCACGCAGATCTCGAGTATTAAAAATACTCAGAAGATCACTAAAGCAATGGAGATGGTTGCAGCGAGTAAAATGCGTAAAGCACAGGATCGCATGAATGCGACACGTCCTTATGCGATCAAAATCAAGCAGGTAATTAACCACTTAGCCGCGGCTCATTCAGAATATAAGCATCCTTATATGAATGAACGTGAAGAAGTTAAGCGTGTTGGCATGATAATTATTTCTACAGACCGCGGACTGTGTGGCGGTCTAAACGTAAACTTGTTCAAGAGTGCATTACGTCAAATACAGGAATATCAGAACCAGGGCGTAGAAGTTGATTTAAGCATTATTGGCTCGAAAGGGATGGCCTTTTTTAGACGTTTGTCGGGTCTAAATGTCGTGTCTCATGCCAGTGGTTTAGGTGACAACATACACATGAATGAAATAATTGGTCCAGTGAAAGTCATGCTGGATGCTTATTCAGATGGAACAATAGATCGCCTGCATTTAGTAGAAAATGAATTTGTAAATACGATGACACAGTCATCCGAAGTTTCAACACTTCTGCCATTACCAAGTGATGAAGAAGAAGTGAGACAACATCATTGGGATTATATTTATGAGCCTGATGCAAAAGAGGTACTGGATTCACTATTAGTTAGATACGTGGAGTCAATTGTCTATCGTGGTGTGGTTGAAAATGTAGCATGTGAGATGGCAGCAAGAATGATTGCCATGAAAAGTGCATCCGATAACGCAGGTAATCTTATTGACGACTTGCAGCTTGCCTATAACAAAGCACGCCAGGCATCGATTACACAAGAGCTGTCAGAGATTGTTGGCGGTGCAGCAGCAGTATAAGCCTGAAAAGAATTTATATTAAAGATTGAAGTAACGAGGAAATATCATGAGTACTGGTCAAATTATACAAGTCATCGGCGCGGTAGTTGATGTAGAGTTTCCGTCCAGCGAAGTACCTAAAGTGTATGACGCATTGAAAGTAGATGGAAAAGGATTGACGCTAGAAGTACAGCAGCAGCTAGGTGATGGTGTCGTAAGAACCATTGTTATGGGTGCGTCAGAAGGATTGCAACGTGGACTAAGTGTAAACAACACAGGCACGGCTATTAATGTGCCAGTAGGACCAAAAACATTAGGCCGGGTGATGGATGTCCTTGGAAATCCAATCGATAACGCTGGTGAGATTGGCAATGAGTCAACCATGCCTATCCATCGTTTACCACCATCATTTGAAGAACAGGCCGGTGGAAACGAGTTATTAACAACAGGAATTAAAGTAATCGATTTGCTTTGCCCGTTTGCAAAGGGTGGAAAAATTGGTCTGTTCGGTGGTGCGGGTGTAGGTAAGACGGTAACCATGATGGAATTAATTAACAACATTGCAAAAGCACACTCAGGGTTATCAGTGTTTGCAGGTGTTGGAGAACGTACTCGTGAAGGAAACGATTTCTATTACGAAATGAAAGAAGCCGGAGTACTTGATAAAGTTGCAATGGTTTACGGACAGATGAATGAACCACCGGGAAACAGGCTACGAGTTGCTCTAACAGGACTAACCATGGCGGAATATTTCCGTGATGAAGGAAAAGACGTACTGATGTTCATCGATAATATTTATCGTTACACATTGGCAGGAACAGAAGTATCGGCACTACTGGGACGTATGCCATCAGCGGTGGGTTACCAGCCTACGCTAGCTGAAGAGATGGGCGCACTACAAGAGCGTATTACATCAACAAACAGTGGTTCAATTACCTCAATCCAGGCGGTATATGTACCGGCGGATGATTTGACCGATCCGTCTCCTGCAACGACATTTGCTCACCTGGACGCAACAGTGGTACTTTCACGCCAAGTGGCGGAATTAGGTATTTACCCTGCAGTGGATCCACTGGATTCAACAAGTCGACAGCTGGATCCATTAATTATCGGGCAGGAGCATTATGATACTGCGCGTGCGGTTCAGAATACGCTGCAAAAATATCAGGAACTTAAAGACATTATCGCAATTCTGGGTATGGACGAACTATCAGAAGAAGATAAGCAGGTTGTGACACGAGCCCGTAAGATTCAAAGATTTTTGTCTCAGCCATTCAGTGTTGCTGAAGTATTTACCGGTACACCTGGAGAATTAGTACCCCTGAACGAAACAGTGGCCAGCTTCCGTGCCATTGTAGATGGAGAATATGACCATCTGCCGGAACAGGCATTCTATATGGCAGGTAACATTGATTCAGTTCTGAAGAAAGCAGAAGGACTTAAGTAAGAACAAGTATGGCTAATTCAATGCAACTTGATATCGTAAGTGCTGAGTCGGAGATATACTCCGGTACAGTAAATGCAGTATTTGCACCAGCGATCGTTGGTGACGTGGGAATATATCCACAACATACTCCATTAGTCACACAGCTAAAGCCAGGCGAAATAAAAATAGAGGTTGATGGCGAAGAAGACCTATATATTTACGTGTCTGGGGGAATGCTGGAAGTTCAACCTGATGTCGTGACAGTGCTATCTGATACGGCTATTCGAGCTGAAGATCTTGATGAAAGTATGGCACTGGAATCAAAGCAGCATGCTGAAGAATTACTCAAAGACAAGAGTTCTGAGGTAGATAGTGCAAGAGCATTAGCAGAACTTGCAGAAGCGGCCGCTCAGCTGCGAATGATTGAAAAAATCCGCAAAGGAAAGAAATAAAAGCCCAAATCCTCAATAGATTCAAAGCTTTGAGATAAATAGAACATTAAGGCAGCCAAAAGGCTGCCTTTTTCATTTCTATGTAAAGGTAACTAGTTCAAAATATGGACTAGAATAATAGTGTAACCTTTTCTATCCCAAAGAATTAATGAATCCATGTCTTTAAACGTCGTTATATTAGCCGCCGGCCAGGGCACCCGAATGCGCAGTAAGCTGCCTAAAGTCCTGCATCAGGTTGGGGGCAAATCAATGCTGGCTCATACCATTACTACAGCAGAAAATCTGAATGCCGATAGAATTATTGTTGTATATGGGCATGGTGGCGAAGCTGTGAGATCAGCAATTCAAAATAAAAATATCGAATGGGTTGAACAAACCGAGAGACTAGGAACGGGACATGCTGTGCAACAGGCCATACCCTATTTTAAGGCAAGTGCAGACGAAAATATTTTAATTTTGTATGGCGATGTGCCGCTAGTAAGTGAAAGCACCTTGAAAGCACTATTGAAACAGCAGCCAGACAAATCAATGGCAATTTTAACAACCAGACTGAGTAACCCATATGGATATGGAAGAATAGTACGAAATGACGATGCAAAAGTAGAAAAAATTGTAGAAGAAAAAGATGCGAGTGAGGATATAAGGCAGATAACAGAAATAAACACAGGAATATTATGTGCGTCGTCACAAAGTTTAATTAAGTGGTTAAACAGCATAGACAATAAAAATCAACAGCAGGAATATTATTTAACAGATTGTGTTGGGCTTGCTGTTGCAGATGGAAAGCCTGTTGAGGCAGTAATATGTGAAGATCCAGCAGAAGTAATGGGTGTTAATAATAGAGTACATCTGGCTGATATAGAAAACATATACCAGGCACGTCAGCGTGAGCAATTAATGTTGGGCGGAGTTACCCTGCGTAATGCTGCAAGTGTATTTGTAGAAGGAAATATAAATATAGGTAACGATATTATTATAGAGCCTAATGTAATGTTACGAGGCGAAATTACAATCGGAGATGATGTATCTATAGGAATGAATTGTGTAATTACAGATAGTGATATTGCATCGGGATCGGTAATCCACCCAAACTCTGTAATTGAAGATTCAATAATAGGCGAGAAATGTGAAATAGGTCCTTTTGCTCGAGTGCGTCCCAAGACAAAATTAGCCAGTGAAGTGAAACTAGGCAATTTTGTAGAGGTTAAGAAATCCACAATTGCATCCGGCAGCAAGGTGAATCATTTAAGCTATATTGGTGATGCGAGCATTGGTGAAAAAACAAATATTGGAGCCGGAACAATTTGTTGCAATTATGATGGTGCCAATAAACATAAAACAATTATAGGCAACAATGTGTTTATAGGCTCGGATACGCAATTGGTAGCGCCGGTAAAAATAGAAGACGGTGCAACGATTGGGGCTGGCTCTACTATTACACGTGATGTCCCAGCTGAAAAATTAACACTGTCGCGTAGCAAGCAAACGACCATAAGTAACTGGCAACGACCAGTTAAACAAAAGAAATAAAGGGAAGTAAGGAGACTTTCGATATGTGCGGAATCGTTGGAGCAATTTCAAAAAGAAATGTATCAAATATTCTATTAGAGGGCTTAAAGCGCCTTGAATACAGAGGGTATGATTCTGCAGGGATGGCTGTGCTTAATAAGGGCTTACTGGAAAGAATTCGCAGGCCAGGAAAAGTTGCCGAACTAAGCGATGCATTACACAAATCTAATTTAAGCGGAATAGTAGGAATAGCACATACGCGATGGGCAACACACGGAGTGCCATCAGAATATAATGCCCATCCACATATATGTAATGGACGAGTAGCAATTGTACATAATGGCATCATTGAAAATTATCAGGAACTGCGCGAAATGCAGTCCAAAGCAGGTTTCAAATTTACATCTGATACCGACACAGAAGTGATTGCACATCAAATTGTTCTCTATCTGGAAAAGGGTGACTCATTGTTTTTTGCAGTACAAAATACGGTGAAGGATCTGAAAGGTGCATATGCACTTGGCGTGATTGATCGTACAGATGAAGACAGAATTATTGCCGCTCGCAGCGGGAGTCCGTTAATTATTGGTGTTGGCGTTGATGAAAACTTTATTGCATCTGATGTTCATGCGTTGCTAAAAGAAACACAAAAATTTATTTACCTTGAAAATGGTGATATTGCAGAAATAACTCGCGATAAAATATCGATATTTAATCTTAAGGGAGAATTTGTAGAAAGAGAGATCAAGTGCAGCAAGCAAAGCTCAGATGCAGCAGAGAAGGGTGAATATCCTCACTACATGCTTAAAGAAATTTATGAGCAGCCACGCGCGATAGCTGACACACTAGAAGGTCGAATACTGAATGGCCGTGTCATGGATGAGATCCTTGGGCCAAAAGCAAAAGGCATTCTGGATAAAGTGCAGGCAATACAGATTATTGCATGTGGAACAAGTTATCATGCAGGCTTGGTAGCAAAATACTGGTTTGAAGAAATTGCGGGTATACACTGCCATGTTGAAGTCGCAAGTGAGTTTCGGTATCGAAAACATGTTGTCAGACCGGGTACCCTATTTGTCACAATATCACAATCTGGGGAAACAGCAGACAGTCTTGCAGCACTATTACAGGCAAGTTCGGAAAACTATGTTGGATCACTAGTAGTGTGTAATGTGCCAGAAAGCTCACTGGTACGTGAGTCAGACCTGGTACTGATGACACATGCAGGCCCAGAGATTGGTGTTGCTTCAACCAAAGCATTTACAACTCAGTTAGTCGCATTAATGATGCTGGTTGTATTGGTAGGCAGACGTAATGGCTTGCACCCGGAGATGGAAAAAATACTGGTTGAGCAGTTATTGAATCTGCCAGTAAGAATCAATAAAGCATTATCACTGGATAAGCCGATTAAAGAGCTGGCAAAACTATATAAAGATAAACAGCACACTTTATTTCTTGGGCGCGGATCCCATCATCCAATAGCAATGGAGGGAGCTTTAAAGTTAAAAGAAATATCCTATATACATGCCGAAGCATATGCAGCTGGTGAATTAAAGCATGGTCCTATTGCCTTGGTTGATAAAGATATGCCGGTCATTACGGTTGCGCCAAATAACGAGTTGCTGGAAAAATTAAAATCAAATATTGAAGAAGTGCGTGCACGCGGTGGGGAACTGCATGTATTTGCCGATGCTGGTTGTGCCTTTAAACTGGAAGAAGGTATGCAGCTGATAGAACTTGATGCGCCCGAAAATGCAGTAGCACCGATTATATTTACAATCCCGTTACAGTTACTTGCATATCATGTCGCAGTACTAAAAGGTACTGATGTAGATCAGCCACGTAACCTGGCTAAATCAGTCACGGTAGAATAGATTCAACTGTGTAAATCGTTGCATAGTGAATTCACTATCAGTAACAGAAATCAAGATGTAACCATAGTTAAATATTAGCCATGTCTATTGGAAAACAGGTCTCTAGCTCGATTCGATGGATGGCGGGTATGCGAGTTATCAGCCAGATACTTACCTGGGTAGCTACACTACTGGTGATAAGGCTTCTTTCGCCTGAAGATTATGGATTAATGGCACTGGCCGCGGTAGTCATAGGGCTGCTGGATATCCTGGATGATATGGGATTGGCTTCAGCGCTGGTGAAAAAACAGCAGATAAGCGAAAAGTTTGTACAGCAAATATTCGGCATGCTGTTTATATTCAATACCGGTTTCTATGTGATACTTTATTTGACCGCACCACTGGTTGCAGACTTTTTTGGAGACCAGCGTCTGGCAATTATAATTCAGGTATTAGGTTTACAAACACTAATTCGTATTTTCTTCTATATACCAAATGCCATGATGAGAAGGAATATGGAATTTCGCAGTGTGTCCCTGATAAGGTTTGTGGCGGTTGTCGGGCAAAGCCTGTCGATCCTGGCGTTAGCCTATTACGGTCATGGTGTCTGGTCTTTAGTCTATGGCTCACTGGTATATACGGCAGTACAGACTTTAGGTGCAATGATGGTATACCGCTCTGTGGTTAGGCCGAGTTTCTCATTTGCAGGCATAGGTGAAGCATTGAGCTTTGGCGGCCTGATTACTGTGCATCGCTTGCTTTACTATTTCTATAATGCTGCAGATGCGGTAGTTCTGGGTAAAATCGTTGGTCAAAAGGCATTAGGGTATTACTCCGTTGCGATGCAAATCGCCTGTCTGCCAATGGACAAATTTATGATGATACTGAATGAAGTGGGATTTTCAGCATTTTCAACCATTCAGGATGACCAACAAAAGATGAATGAACTATTGTGTAAAGCAGTACGTTTGCTTGGAATAGTGGTATTCCCGGTATTTATAGGTATGTCCTGCACTGCACCCGAATTAGTGTCTGTGCTGTTAGGTGAGAAGTGGACAGCTGTGACAATTCCCTTGCAGATAGTCAGTATAGTGATGGCACTTAAGATGATGAATATTACTGATCCATTATTATTTGCAATGGGTCGGCCAGATGTAGGTGTTAAAGCACTGGCAATAGGCTGTGTGATTATGCCGATTGCTTTCTATATTGGTGCGCAATGGGGCTTGGTCGGAATATCACTGTCATGGTTAATCGCCTATCCACCGTACTTTTATATTTCCATGAAAATAGTGCTCGCAACCATTGGAATGAAGTTTGGTACTTATGTACGTGAATTTGCTTACCCAGCTTTGTTTAGTGGAATTATGTATGTGATGGTAATGCTTGCCAGGGAATTCATTAGTCCTTTAATAGGCAATGAAATAATTGAATTGGTTATGTTGATATTTGTCGGTGCTGTTACATACACCGGACTGGTATTAGCATTTCAACGGGATACAACATTGCAATTATATTCCATGGTGAAAAGTCGCTAACGATTAAGCATATTCAGCAATGACGAATATAGTCGATCAAATAACCTTGTAACAAATAGAATAACCGCCAGGCGTCATTTACAGAGAGGATGGTCAGGACACTATAGTAAACCATTAAAAAGTAGTATAAGTTAAGTCAACATAGTTTCGTTTGTCGAATAAAAGGAGCATATGTTGGCTGAGCGACCAGAAATTGAAGATGAAGAAACTCTAGAGTGGGTACAGGCATTACACGATGTCATTGAGCATGCCGGTGAGGACAAAGCTCATCAAATAATAGAGACTTTAATTACTGAAGCACGTCGTGCTGGCGTTAACCTTCCTTTTAAAACAACCACACCTTATATTAATACGATAGATAGCGCAGACGAAGAACGTCTACCCGGTGACCTGTCACTAGAACATCGTGTCAGATCACTTGAACGCTGGAATGCTTTAGCCATGGTAGTTCAGGCAGCAAAAGTGTCGACTGAACTCGGTGGGCATATTTCTTCGTACGCATCAGCAGCCACCTTGTACAGCATTGGTTTCAACCATTTTTTCAAAGGGTCCAGCGAAGAACATAATGGCGATCTGATTTACTTTCAGGGTCACGCAGCACCAGGAGTTTACGCACGTGCCTATCTTGAGGGAAGACTGACTGAGCAACAATTAAAAAATTTCCGCAGAGACGTCGATGGTAAGGGCCTAACCTCGTATCCACATCCCTGGTTAATGCCAGATTTTTGGCAGTTCCCGACAGTCTCCATGGGATTAGGCCCGATCACAGGTATCTATCAAGCCAGGTTTATGAAGTACTTAAACGATCGCAACCTAAAAGGTGAAGAAGGGCGAAAAGTCTGGGTATTTACCGGCGATGGTGAAATGGATGAACCTGAATCACTGGGAGCAATTTCGTTAGCCGCACGAGAAAACCTGGACAATCTGATATTTGTAGTCAACTGTAACCTGCAACGTCTTGATGGTCCTGTAAGAGGTAACGGAAAAATTATACAGGAACTGGAAGGCGTTTTCCGTGGCGCAGGCTGGAATGTAATCAAGCTGATCTGGGGGTCCAACTGGGATCCATTATTTGAAAATGATGATACTGGCATTCTATTAAAACGCATGGAAGAAGCGGTCGATGGTGATTACCAAAACTATCGTGCAAAGGGTGGTGCCTATACCAGGAAACATTTTTTTGGCAAGTATCCCGAGCTGGAAGCATTAGTATCGAAAATGACAGATGAAGATCTGTGGCGACTAAACCGGGGTGGGCATGATCAGCAAAAAGTATATGCGGCGTATGCAGCTGCAGTAAAACACAAAGGACAACCAACCGTTATCCTTGCAAAAACGGTGAAGGGTTATGGCCTCGGTAAAAGTGGTGAGAGTATGAATATAGCTCATCAATTAAAAAAACCAACAAAAGAATCAATTAAGGAATTTCGGGACCGTTATCAGATACCTGTCTCAGACGATGATCTGGATAGCGTGCCATTTTACAGGCCGGCTGACGATAGTCCTGAAATAAAATTCATAAAAGAATGTCGAAAGAAACTGGGTGGTGAAATACCACAGAGAAAAGAGTTTCCAACAATAGATACATTTGAGATTCCTGCATTTGATATATTTGAAAAATTAGTTGCAGATAGCGGTGATAGAGAATACTCAACAACAATGACGTTTGTTCGCATACTGACAGCGCTGACAAGAGAAAAAGGTATAAGTAAATATATTGTGCCTATTGTTCCAGACGAAGCACGCACATTTGGAATGGAAGGGATGTTTCGAACCATGGGAATATATTCGCGTAAAGGCCAGTTGTATGACCCGGTAGATGCAGACGAACTTATGTTTTATCGCGAAGATAAGGCGGGACAGATATTGCAGGAAGGAATCAATGAAGCTGGTGCCATGTCCTCATGGATAGCGGCAGCATGTTCATACAGCAGCAATGGAATTACAATGATTCCATTCTATATATTTTATTCCATGTTTGGTTTCCAGCGTATCGGAGATCTGGCCTGGCTAGCGGCAGATAGTCATTCACGTGGTTTCCTGCTTGGTGGAACTGCAGGGAGAACGACATTAGCAGGAGAGGGTCTTCAACATCAGGATGGACAAAGCCACATCATGGC
Organism: uncultured Gammaproteobacteria bacterium; assembly: GCA_963976865.1. GTDB lineage: Bacteria > Pseudomonadota > Gammaproteobacteria > UBA4575 > UBA4575 > UBA1858. The sequence goes on from CAXBLY010000001.1 coordinate 521,561, forward strand.
GAACTTTATTCCAAACTGTCGAAGTTACGATCCAGCGTTCGGTTATGAGCTAGCTGTAATTATTCATGATGGACTGGTGCGTATGTATCAGAAACAGGAAGACTGTTTTTATTACATCACTGTAATGAATGAAAAGTATAAGCACCCTGCCATGCCGAAGAATGCTGAGGAAGGAATAATAAAGGGCATGTATTTATTAAAAGAAACAGGCGATAAATACGATGTACAATTATTAGGCTCAGGAACAATTCTGCGAGAAGTGATAAAAGCAGGGGAAATACTGGAAAAAGAATACGCAATAACAGCAAAGATCTGGAGTGTAACCAGTTTCAATGAACTGTACAGAGATGGCGTGGAAGTAAACCGCTGGAATATGCTGCACCCGGAGCAGGAAGCGAAGCAATCCTATGTGAGTAAATGTCTGGCTTCAGATAAACAGCCTGTTATAGCAGCAAGTGATTATGTGAAACTGTATGCTGACCAGATCAGGTCGCTAGTACCAGGAAACTATCGAGTACTGGGTACTGACGGGTTTGGGCGAAGTGACACACGCGAGAAACTTCGTGAATATTTCGAAGTAGATTACCGCTATGTGATTGTGGCAACACTGAGCGAACTGGCACAGTTAAATATAATAGATAAAAAGATAGTCAAACAGGCTATAAAAAAATACAAGCTGGATGCGGACAGAATAAATCCCATGTTTGGTTAAAAAGTAAATGAGTGAAGAGAAAACAATTGTTGCGACAGACCTGGAAGACTTCGATGAAGTAGAAGTTATCGAAGTGCTTGTATCACAGGGTGAATCAGTAGAAGCAAATCAGGCACTGGTTACACTTGAAAGTGACAAGGCTATGATGGAATTTCCAGCTTCTGAAGCAGGAGTTGTAAAAAGCATTAATGTTTCGGTTGGGGATAAGGTAAAGCAGGGTGATGCACTTCTGATTCTGGATATCGAAAAACATACAAGCACGAATATCGAGGAAGAATCAAAAGAAAATAGTAATACTGATAATAATGACCGTGAAATACTTAAGCAATCTGAAGAAAAAAAGCCTGATGTAAAATCCAGTCAAGCAGATAAAAAAACAAAAACAGATAGCGCCTACGCCAGTCCGTCAGTACGCAGATATGCAAATGAGCTCGGCATAGATCTGGAACGTGTAACGGGAAGCGCAAAAAAAGGAAGAATTCTAAAAAAGGATATCCAGAGCCATGTACAAAGACAGGTATCAACAATAGGTGGTAAAAATAATGGCAAAACAGACTCGCTACCCGATTTTAGCCAGTTTGGTGAAACTGAGGAAGCACCACTTAATAAGCTAAAACAGATAGCCGCCAGACATCTTCATCACTCATGGAACGTAGCTCCTCATGTCACGCAATTCGATGATGCCGATATCACTGAACTGGAGAATGCGCGTAAGCAGCTTAAGGAAAAAGTTGAGCAGGATGGAATTAAATTAACACTGTTGCCTTTTATCATGAAAGCAATGGTGAAATGTATGCAGGAAAATCCAGACTTTAATAGTTCAATTAATCAGGATGTGTCAGGATTAATATATAAAAAATATTTCCATATTGGTATTGCAGTAGATACGCCACGTGGCTTAGTTGTACCTGTGATCAGGGATGTAGATAAAAAGAAATTGCCAGAGTTAGCCAGAGAGCTAATGGAGCTCAGCACACGTGCGCGGGATAATAAATTAAGCCCGTCTGATATGCAGGGTGGATGTATGACAATTACCAGTCTGGGAGGAATTGGTGGTCAATATTTTACCCCGATCATAAACTTTCCTGAAGTCGCGATATTAGGTATTTCAAGAAGTTATAAAAAACTTGTTAAAGATGGCGATGATATTAGTGAGCGCTTAATGCTGCCAATGTCACTAAGCTATGATCACCGGGCGATTGATGGAGTGGCAGGAGTAAAATTTACAACAAGTCTTAAGGATAAACTCAATGATATCTGGTCACTGATGGTATAGTTATAAAATCACAGTGACTTGATAAATAAGAACTGTTACCAGGGTCACCAGTAGCAATAACGTTTTATAATTCGTTTTCGCATGTTTGGCAGGTGTATTTTTAACAGCATTGGATTCAGCGGCATGTGTAGGCTTTTCTTCATGCTCACGGATTTTTACCTCAAAATTATTTAAGGCAATATTTGGGTTTACAACAGTCTCTTCAAATTTGTCCATAGCTAGATTACTCGTGAGTAAAGTGACATCCGTGTCCATTAGTCCTTGTGTAACTATTAAACATAAAATAAATCTGAATTTATGTTTTGCTGGTCACAATTTATATAGGCACAGACAGACACACATGAACAAGTGCTGAAAACTTGAACATGTTCTCAAAAATAATCATTATTTATACTAAATTATCAGACACTACCTCATTTATTAGTGAGTTAATCAAATGTGATTGGCTTCATATATTCATCTATATAAGTCAAAAACATTGATAAACGGTATTTATCATAGCGTTATTTAAACGCGGGATTATATTTTTGATTCCATAGTGTATAAATTGAAGAAAATTGCTCGTTCTTCATAATAGGCTCTCTGCTTTCAATCTTTATGTTTGCCAATGCTGGTGCCGGTATTTCATTGCATTCAGTTTCGGTAAAATCCTGTAGTGCAGGCATATTATCGCTAGTGATTTCGTCACTATTATTATCTTCCAGTTTCTTCAGTTCAGACATGATAGTCATGTCTTGCTGACTTTTATTTAAGTTAAACTCTCCAAGTAATTCACGTGAAAAATATGTACATCGATTAAATACGGTAGCACGGCTAGTGCCCATCTTTATGTCAGATAAAGTCAGACGCTTTATTAATTGCTCGGTTGCAGAATGTTTCTCCTGACCAAGATATGTAATAGTGTCGAGATAGCATTCCGTAAGGTGGTTTAATATATGCAAAAGCAATACTTCATCTAATTGTTCAATTTTAGATTTATAATCTTTTTCAAATAACAGAATTAAACAGCACAGTTTATTTCTTGCCTGCTTATCATTGCTCTCTGATAGATTCAGATAGTTTAACGCCTGACGACTCAATGAGTTCATCTTGTAGTTCCTTCTATAGTGTGGTTAGTGTCAGACGTCATTTAGCGTCCAATCTTATTACACTTGATCGTATTGATGATATGAAGGTTGCGCTGTGAATTAAGTCGCAATATACAGCAGAGAATAAATGAGTCTGTCAAAGAATCTGTAATTAAATTAACAAGCTGCGTTACACAAAAGACAGTAATTGTCAGAATAATTTCCGTAACTTAATATTAATAAATGAGTTATACGCTATTAATCTAGTTCGTGACGTAAACCTTCGATTTCAGACAAATATTCATTGTTTGTGGTCTTCAAAATTGATATTAATTTTTCCAGTTTGGCTTTGACATTTCTTTTATGAGACTCACTGGGATCGACACTATCCTCGTATTCAAAATAACTTTCCAGAGTATCTTGCATTAACAGGCCCAAAGACAGTTCTTCTTTATTGTCATTTTGTTTTTTCATCATCATGCTCTCCTGTATGCATGAATTATGAACAGATAATTTGTCATGAAAAACCATGTAAATATGAGATCAACTTCAAAAATAATAATTGTTACAGCCTTGTTAAACTCAGGCGATATGTCAGCTCACTGTTAAAAAACTGAAGAATAATTTTAAAACTTAATGTGCATGAGAAAGTTATTAATATTAAATCCGCCAGATTAAATATAGTTTGTTTAAATAGTTTCGCAAATGAAATGATAGGAAATGAGAATTATTTCTGGAAATATAATTCCAGTAGTCTTGCTAAAGGTGGAACTGAAAAGAATACGATAAGATTGTTAACAATCGTGGGTTAAGCTTGCGCGCGAGGAAAATGCGCCCGAGCTGTCAGATACTAGATACTAGGATGTGACGTTGCTGCGAAGACGAATGATGACATCGACATCTTCCAGAACGGTGCCTTCAGGTAATTCTGGCAACTGCTCTATTTTGACCTGGCTTGCGGATATGTCTTCAAGCATCCCCGTATCTATATGATATAGATGATGGTGTTTTTCCAGGTTAGTGTCGTAGAAAACCTTGCTGGCTTCAATAATAACTTCATGCAGTAAGCCTTTTTTCGCGAAAAGACCTAATGTGTTATACACCGTTGCTTTCGATACATTTGCATGGCCTTTATTGACCAGCGACAGAACCTGTTCAGCCGATACATGTTGTGCCTTGGCAAAAAGTGCTTCCGCAATGCGGATACGCTGCAGTGTCGGTGTAATCCCATGAGCACGCAGGCGCGCCGTAATCTGCATACTGTCGTTGTTAAAATTGGAAGGTGCTGAATTCATGGCGGCATTATAACCAGAATTTAGAATAAGTCTATTTTGCAGTTCGTAAAATGACTAATCTGGAGAATTAAGTGAGGGTATTACGCAAAATTATAGCCGGCATAGCATCGCTGTTCTCCAGTGAGGGTTTTTCCATCATTGAGTAGCCATTCCCGTATGATATGGGCAGACATTGGCGCCATTGCAACGCCATACCGGAAATGTCCACAATTCAGATACAGACCCTCAAGCTCAGGGTGGGGCCCGATGGTTGGTACATTATCTGCTGTACCAGGCCTTATCCCGGCCCATTGATGGGTAATAGGATAGCGCTCTAATTCTGGATATATATCAAGTGAGTTTTGCCATAATGTTTCTCTCGCAGAATTTGTAATCTGTTTGGTATAACCAACATGCTCTATTGTGCTGCCGGCAATAATTAATCCGTCCTTTCTGGGGATAAGATAATGCCCGTCTTTATAGAGAATGTTACGAAGTAAGCCAGGTATTGCCTGCATTGCTATCATTTGTCCCTTGATGGGAATAATAGCAGGCCAGTTTACTGACAGACGCGCATTGTCTGTCTCGGGGCGCCATGCCCCAGTGGTTGATAACACATTTTCAGTGTGAATATCGCCATCGCGAGTACCAACAGCAGTAATACGCCTGTTATGTATTTGATAATTAAGTACATCGGTATTATTAAGTAGAGTGACATTCTCACGTTGAAGTAACTCGACTAATGCTTTAATCACCAATGGCATCCTCACCTGGGCGATATCAGGCAAATGAATATGATTCTGCTGAATATTTTCGATTTGCTGGCAAATGATATTATGCTGATCACACCATTGGCTAATGTCATCATTAACAGTTTCATGAATCGTTAACCCACACTTCCAGTATTCAATATCAAGGCCTGTCGAGATCGCTAAATGTGTTGATAAATTTTTATAATCTCTGGCAGCACTGCGGGTTAGTGACAAGACCTTATCGCTGTAATGCCAGGGCAATAATGGTGAGAGTATTCCGCCTGCAGCCCATGAACTTTCCTGGCCAAAGTTACCTTTATCAATAAGTGTTATTTTTATGCCGCTCTGCGCCAATAGATAGGCGCTGTATAATCCTATAATCCCGCCACCTATAATGATCAAATCTGATTTCACCTGAAATGCACCAAATTATTTCAATGGCAAACTGATAATGTAAATTACTATCGTATGAGCCAATGATTCGATTCGTAAAACATTGTTAAATATGGTTAACATTTAATGCAATCAAATAATAACACGGTGATAATAAATCAAAATAAAGTATAAATAGTTAAGCAGAGGTTGATTAAATGATTACAGCACGTGAGTTTAATAAGGATATTGTACCTAAAAAGTTGACGGATCTACGGACTCCGTCAAAAGATCGTGCCAACTTGCTGGTGGATCTAACAGTCATGTCACGTCAGGTAGGATACTCTATAAGTAAAAAAGTAGCACGGTTCGGCATCAATTATAACTTATGGCAAGTGCTGGTTACGCTGTGGAGTCAGCATGCAGTGACACCTGCCGCTGTAGCGCAACATTTGCAGGTAGAGCCTGCAACAATCAGTCGCTATCTGGATCAACTGGAATCACTTGAGTATATAACTCGGGAACGTAGTAAAACGGATAGACGAGTCGTCGATGTAGTACTGACACCTAAGGGCAATAAAGCAGTGAAAGCCGGTTTAAATGAACTGGATGAATTGAGTAAAATCTTCTAGAAGATCTCAGACAAAGTAGCCCATACCGCAACGAGTATTGGGTTTAATGCGATGCAATCAAAGTTTTTTTATATATACAGAGGGTATAATCTGGCAATTATTGATCTTTAGTAAGCACTCTAACAATGCAAGTCAAAGCGCTAGATTCGGCAACATCATTTAGCAAAGAAAAAGCTGATGCAAAACCACCGCTCATCGCTCATATACTGTATCGCTTTGCAGTTGGCGGACTTGAGAATGGTGTTGTTAATCTTATCAATAATATCCCTGAAGACAGATATCGGCATGTCATTATTTCGCTGACAGATACCACAGACTTTAAGCAGCGGGTTAATCGCAAAGATGTAGAAGTATATTGCCTCAATAAAAAACCAGGTCACGATATAGGACTGTATTTCCGACTATGGAAACTTCTTCGAAAACTTAAACCAGACATCACACATACACGCAATCTGGCTGCATTGGAAATGGTTGCTATATGCATGCTGGCCGGAGTAAAGCGCAGGGTACACAGTGAGCATGGCTGGGGCATGAGTGATCTTGACGGCGAAAATAGAAAGTACCGTCTACTCAGAAAGGCAATGAGTGTAATCGTGCATCGTTATATTGGGTTGTCTAAACATATAGTGGACTACCTGAATCAGGATGCAGGTATCCCCCTGAAAAAGCTAACCCAGATTTATAATGGAGTAGATGCAGACAGATTTAGTCAGTCTCAGCATAAGTTGCCAGAGTTAAGTGCATATCCTGACGGGTTTATACAGCAGGACAGTATTGTCATAGGAACCGTAGGCAGAATGGAGCCAGTTAAAGATCAGCTGACTCTGGTAGATGCATTTATACAATTAGTAAAATATTCACAACAAAACTTACAGAATAAAGTTCGTCTGGTAGTGATTGGAGATGGCGAATTAAGATCACAGGCACAAGCTAAACTGGACGAAGCGGGGATAAGCAGTCAGGCCTGGCTGCCTGGAAGCAGGGATGATGTTAATTCGTTGATGAGGCGTATGGATATATTCGTGTTGCCATCGCGTAATGAAGGAATATCCAACACAATATTAGAAGCAATGGCTACAGGACTGCCAGTAGTTGCAACGCGCGTAGGTGGAAATCCGGAGTTGGTGATAGAAGATAAAACAGGTGTACTTGTCCCTTCAAATGATTCAGAAAAAATGAGGCAGGCGTTGTCCAAGTATGTGGAAAACAGCGATAAAAGGCAGGCCGATGGTCAGGCAGCAAGAGAAGTGATCGCTAAACAGTTTCGTTTAGAGCATATGGTTAACAACTATCTGGCTGTATATGACGATATTATGTACTGAAATTATTACAAAGCAGGTCATTATTGCTGCCAAAGTGTAAATAATGTCTAAACTGTTAAATTAACTGTATTACTGGAAATTCATAAGCACATAAAGATCATAAACTAGCACCTCAAAATAATTTATCAAAAGAAATAACGGACTAACTTAAATGTGCGGAATAACAGGGATATTTGATACAAAAGGAAAGCGTTCTATTGACAGGAATGTACTGTCACGTATGAACGACTCACAATATCATCGTGGTCCGGATCAGGATGGCCTGCACATAGAAGAGGGGGTGGGATTAGGCCACCGCCGCTTGTCAATTATTGATATTACAAGCGGAAAACAGCCACTATACAACGAAGATAATTCAGTCGTGGTTGTTTATAACGGAGAAATATATAACTTTCACGAATTAGCTGAAGAGCTGCAAGCTGCCGGTCATACATTTAGAACCCGCTGCGATACTGAAGTGATAGTGCATGCGTGGGAACAATGGGGAGAGGCATGCGTAACAAGATTCCGTGGAATGTTTGCATTTGCAATCTGGGATCGAAACAAAAACACATTTTTTATGGCACGTGATCGTCTCGGTATCAAGCCTTTATATTATTCAATATTACCAGATGGCAATTTAATTTTTGGCTCGGAACTGAAATCACTTATGACCTACCCTGGCCTGGGTAGAAATATAGACCCATGTGCAGTAGAAGATTATTTTGCCTATGGCTACGTGCCTGAGCCTAAAACTATTTTTCAAAACACGTTTAAAATGTCTCCAGGCCATTCATTAACAATTAAACGTGGTGAAGCTATACCTGAACAACATGAATACTGGGATGTACCATTTATTCTGCACCCGAAGATGGATGAGGCTGAAATCAGTGAAGAGCTGATTAGACATTTAAAAGAAGCAGTTGATATCAGACTGGTTGCAGAAGTGCCACTAGGCGCGTTTCTGTCAGGTGGTGTTGATTCCAGTGCAGTAGTTGCAATGATGGCAGGACTTAATGAATCTGCTGTAAATACATGCTCAATATCATTTGGTGATCCCAAGTTTAACGAGGCATCTTACGCACAGCAAATAGCAAATCAATACAAAACAGATCACCGTGTAGAACAGGTTGATCCTGATGACTTTGACTTGATTGGTAAGCTGGGCGGGCTATATGACGAACCCTATGCAGATAGCTCAGCCATGCCTACTTATCGTTTATGTCAGCTGGCAAGAAAAAATGTCACGGTTGCCCTGTCAGGAGACGGGGGCGATGAAAACTTTGCCGGCTATCGACGTTATCGCTGGCATAATTATGAGGAGAGAATACGATCTGCATTGCCCTTGGGAATCAGAAAACCTTTATTTGGCACCTTGGGGCATCTGTATCCGAAAGCAGACTGGGCACCAAAAATATTCCGGGCCAAAACAACATTTGAAGCCATGGCACGTGATACCAGTGAAGGCTATTTACATAGTGTCAGTCTATTTAGTGATAAACAAAGAAGTCTGTTATTTAACAAATCATTCCAGAATGAATTGCAGGGCTACAATGCAGTAGAGGTTTTGCGTCGTCACGCAAAACGAGCGCCAACAGACGATCCGCTGTCTTTAGTGCAATATATGGATATGAAAACCTATCTGGTAGGCGACATACTAACAAAAGTTGATCGCGCCAGCATGGCACATTCACTCGAAGTGCGAGTGCCATTGCTTGATCATAAGTTTGTTGAATGGATTTCAGGTTTGCCCCCACAATTGAAACTCAAGGGAACAGAAGGAAAATATATATTCAAGAAGTCACTGGAGCCGTATCTGTCTCAGGATATTTTATATCGCAAGAAAATGGGTTTTGGTGTTCCATTAGCAAGCTGGTTCCGAGGGCCCCTTAAGGAAAAGGTAAACACCGCAATTTTAGGTGAAAAGCTTGCAGAGACAGGAATGTTTAATCAAACCTACCTAAAGCATCTGGTTGATCAGCACCAGTCAGGTGTACGCGACTATAGTGCACCTATCTGGTCGTTGTTAATGTTTGAATCATTTCTACAGCGCCTGAATGGATAAGATATCAAACGACAGGTAATGCAATGGGCGATTCTTTACATATAGGACTGGTTGGGCCGCTGCCACCCCCGTCAGGAGGAATGGCCAATCAAACGTTGCAGCTTGCCAGGTTATTGAGAGAAGAAAATATCCGCGTTAATGTCGTGCAAACAAATGCAGCATACAGGCCTGCCTGTGTAGAAAAAATTCCGGTGTTACGCGCGTTATTCAGGCTGGTCTTTTATGTTATCAACTTATGGCGTATAGCTGGTCGAGTAGACATATTCCATATAATGGCAAACTCTGGCTGGTCCTGGCACCTGTTTACAATGCCTGCTGTGTGGATAGCAAAACTACGCAGAATACCTGCAGTGATTAATTATCGTGGTGGAGAAGCCGAAAAGTTTTTCAGCAAATCATTCAGAATAGTCAAACCAACATTGAATGCCAGTTCCAGTATAGTTGTCCCATCACGTTTTTTAGAAAATGTATTTAACCAATACGGCGTGACAACACAGATCATTGCAAACATTATTGATCTGGAGCGATTTCAGTCGACAACCAATAAACCAAAAGAATTTTCACCACACCTGTTAGTTACAAGAAACCTGGAGCTAATTTATGACAATGAGACAGCGATAAGGGCATTCAATAATGTATTAACTACTTATCCGAATGCCAGATTAACCATTGCTGGTACTGGTCCTGAACTGGAAAATCTGCAATCTCTCGTACAGCAACTGAAATTATCTGAGCGGGTTATTTTTACAGGTCGCGTTGACACACAACAAATGCCAGCACTGTATCAATCAGCAGATGTGATGTTAAATCCAAGCAAAGTAGACAATATGCCAAATTCAATTCTGGAAGCACTGGCAAGCGGGGTGCCGGTTGTGACGACCAACGTAGGCGGCATTCCCTATATGGTTGAACATGAGAAGACAGCGTTGCTGGTGAATCCTGAAGACTTCATGGCAATGGCAAACGCAATTTTCCAGGTGCTTGAAAATAAACAGTGTCAACAAAATCTGATAGATTCCGGATTGGCTTTAGTCAAACAGTTTGCCTGGTCTGAAGTAAGTCAGCACTGGTTGACGTTATATAAAAAGCTGGTTGTGTAAGCAGTGAGTAATTCCATAAAAGTCAGGCAATATTCGGGTGTTTATACTTCAATAGCATCCAGCGTACTATTTCCATTGCATGAAAAGCTGAAAAAACACATTACAGTGAATGTGCTTAAAAAGCTTGAGACAACACAGTGGCAATCACCTGCTGAGCTTAGACAATTACAACTACAACGCTTACGTGAATTACTCATTCATGCGTATGAAAACGTTCCTTACTATAAATATTTATTCACACATTTAAAATTCGAACCAGAAAATATTAATTCGCTAGCAGAACTGGATCAGTTGCCTTTTTTGACCAAGGCAATAATCCGTGAAAATTCAGAGGACTTAAAATCTGCGGTTCCTGATAGTCTTGCAAAATTCAATACCGGAGGTTCCAGCGGCCAGCCACTAGTGTTTTTTATCGGTAACGAACGTGTCAGTCATGATGTTGCGGCTAAATGGCGCGCTACTCGCTGGTGGGGTGTTGATATCGGCGATCCTGAGTTGGTTGTCTGGGGGTCACCGATAGAACTGGGTGCACAGGATAAAGTTCGTCTGATCAGAGATAAATTACTGCGCACGAAATTACTACCAGCCTTTGATATGTCTGATGAAAAAATGCAGGAGTTTGTAGAGGAAATAATCAGGTATCAACCAAAAATGTTATTTGGTTATCCCTCTGCACTTGGGCGTATAGCTAAATATGCATGTGATCACTCAATTGACATGAAGCATGTTGGAGTGAAAGTTGTTTTTGTCACCTCGGAATACCTGTATCAGGAACAACGCGAGTTAATAGAAAATTGCTTTGCCTGCAAAGTGGCGAATGGTTACGGCGGACGGGATGCCGGATTTATAGCGCATGAGTGCCCATCTGGTAATATGCATATTACGGCAGAAGACATTATCGTTGAAATTATTGACCCTCAGGGAAAACCGCTGGGCCCCGGGAAATCGGGTGAAATAGTGGTGACCCATCTTGCTACCAGAGGTTACCCGTTCATTCGTTATCGTACTGGAGATATCGGTGTATTAGATGAGAAGTCATGTGCCTGTGGCCGAGGCTTGCCAATCCTTAAAGAGATTCAGGGTCGCACGACTGATTTTGTAGTCAGTCAAAGCGGAAGCGTTATGCATGGTCTGGCGTTAATATACGTGCTCAGAGAAATCACAAGTATTAAAGAATTTAAGATAATTCAGGAAACCAAAGACACTACACGAGTGTTATTGATTGTGGAAAATAATTTTACCAAAGAAAATAAAACAGAAATTGTTGAGGGTTTTAAGGCCCGTTTAGGTGAGCATGTTGAAGTGATTATTGAATGCGTAGAGAAGATTCCTGCTGAAAAATCAGGTAAATTCAGATACGTAGTCAGTCACGCGATATAGAATAATCAATGCTGAATAGCTGATCCTGGTGCTGTCTGTAGCAGGTCTCATATGTATATAGTAGATACAGATACATCGTTATCCTGTAAAATCACTGGCTATCCTAGCAAGTCAAGTTAACGAATATGCAAATTGTACTGAATGGACAGGCCAGACAGGTGGAAGAGCAATGTTCAATCACCGAGATACTGGCATTGCTGGAGTTAAAAAATCAGAAAATAGCGGTTGAAGTTAATCGGGAAGTTATACCTCGCGCGAAACATAACTCCTTTGTATTATCTTCAGGAGATCAGGTAGAGATCATTCAGGCCGTGGGTGGTGGCTGAATACAGCTATATACGGTGAATTATAACGAAAGATATTAAACGAGTGGAAATAACACAAAATCCCTGGAAGATGGGAGAACGTCAGTTCAATTCACGATTACTAGTAGGTACTGGCAAGTACCGCGACTTTGATCAGACCAGGGAGGCCATCGTTGCCAGCGGCGCTGAAATCGTCACAGTCGCACTGCGCCGAACCAACATTGGCCAACAGGCCGGGCAGCCAAATTTACTGGATTATATTCCTGCGGATGAATTTACTATTTTGCCAAATACCGCGGGCTGCTTTAACTGTGAAGATGCTGTGCGCGTGTGTAAATTAGGCCGGGAATTACTAGATGGTCACCCTCTGGTAAAGCTGGAAGTACTGGCGGATAAAACCACACTATTCCCAAATGTCATCGATACAATCAAAGCTGCTGAAATACTGATTAAAGATGGTTTTGAAATCATGGTGTATACCAATGATGATCCTGTCATCGCAAAGATTCTTGAGGATATTGGCTGTGTGTCAATTATGCCGCTTGCAGCACCAATAGGGTCAGGGCTTGGTATTCGCAATCCGTATAACATCGTGACTATTATAGAAAATGCCAACGTCCCTGTGATTGTAGATGCAGGAGTTGGTACAGCATCGGATGCAGCAATTGCCATGGAACTCGGATGTGAAGGGGTGTTGATGAATACTGCTATCGCTGAAGCCACACACCCGGTAACAATGGCTACTGCGATGAATCATGCAATTGTCGCAGGAAGACTTGCCTATCTTGCCGGACGTATGCCCAAACGCAGATTTGCCTCCGCGTCTTCACCGATAGAAGATACTATTTCAGCCAAGCCTTGAAACAGCAACAAAACTCTCCACTACGAACAAACCGTAGCTTCGTAATACGCGAAGGCCGTTTTACGAGTGCCCAGAAAAAAGCATTCGAGGAATTATGGCCGAAGTACGGTATCCCAAGTGAGGACAATGAAAAGATTATTCCAGAGGACTGGTTTGCTCATGATCAGCCAGTAATACTGGATATAGGTTTTGGCAGTGGTGATTCATTAATTTCACTTGCGCAACAGCGACCAGATTACAACTTCATTGGCGTAGAAGTGTATCGACCCGGTATAGGTGCTGTATTGCAAAAAATTGCACAACTGGAATTAGAAAACATTCGTGTGATCAATGCAGATGTTATGCAGTTATTCAAAACAAAGTTTGAGTCTGATCTGTTTTCTGGAGTGATGGTCTGGTTTCCTGACCCCTGGCCAAAAACAAGGCATCACAAGCGCAGACTGGTGCAAGGAGAGTTTTTACAGCAACTGGCAAGAGTAATGCAGCCTGAAAGTATTCTTCATCTTGCCAGTGACTGGCAACCATATGTGAAATTCATGGTTAACCAGCTTGCCCAGGTAGAAAATTTTAGACCAGCAGATTCTTCAGTAAATCCACTTGAACTGGTTCGGCCAGCTACTCGATTTGAACAGCGTGGCTTACGAATTGGGCATGAGGTAACTGATTTAATTTATCAGTTACACAAGTAGACCAAGCCGGCCTAGTCTGTCTTTTTTGTACACGCAGGGCAGTTTTCCTGAGTAGACAGCGGGCACTTTTCTTCCTGACACCCATCAATATTGCTCCATGCAAATTCGATGGCCTGCTGTTCGGTATGGCAGAAATGATCAATCCACGCATCACTGGCAAAGCCCGTGCGTCGAAATACATCCATGACCTGTTTCTTGGTACGGCAGAACAGGAACTCAATGCCTAATCCATGCAGCCTTAAAGCAAGCTGATGCAGCATTTCCTCACCCGTCGCGTCGATTTCATTGATGCCTTCGGCGTCAATAATAATGAATTTCAGGTCCGGTTTGGAAGCAACACGTTCCAGCACCTTTTCTTCAAAGTAGCCTGTGTTGGCAAAATACAGAGCGCCGTCGAAACGTAAAATAGTAATTTTAGGACAGGTTTTAAGAATATGGGATTCAGCATCGGCAAGACTGCCATCACTTTGCATGGCAAGTACCGCGATTCTTGGACGCATAGTTCGATACATGTATAAGCCCATAGACAGGACAACACCAACCAGTATGCTTTTTTCAAGGTGAGGCGCCCAGAGTAATGTCAGAATAAATGTGATCATTGCTACTATGGCATCGTGTTTTTGTACTTTCCACGCATACTTGATTGGCTTGAACTTGATCAGGTTAAATACAGCGAGAATGATCACTGCGGCCAGCGTCGGTTGTGGCAAGTGATAAAGCAGAGGCGTCAAAAATAGCAGCGTGATCATAACCAGCAGTCCACTGGCGATGGCGGCAAATCCGGTTTTAGCACCAGCACTTAAATTCACTGCAGAGCGTGAGAATGAGCCAGACACCGCATAGCCCTGAAACAGACTGGAGGTAATATTTGCCAGTCCCTGGCCTACCAGTCCCTGGTTTGCATCCAGACGCTGGCGTGTCTGAGCCGCGATGGCTTTGGCGACAGAGATGGCTTCGGTGAAACCAATTAAGCCAATGGCAATAGCATTAGTAAGTAATTGTGCCGCCACCTGCATATCAATATCCGGAAAAGAAAAGGCGGGTAAGCCTTGTGGTATTACGCCTACTACCTTGCCGCCGTGCTCTTCATAATTTAATAATTTGGATGCCACGGTAGTGATAACTACCGCAGTGAGTACGCCGGGAATTTTAGGTGCAAATTTTTTGAGAAGTATCATGATTGCCAATGCCGCCACACTGAACGCGACGGTTGGCATATGTGTATGGTAGTAGGCCTGTTCAATAGTACGCCACACGGTTTCATAGTGGTGTTCAGCCCTTTCGGCGGTGACACCGAACAATTTACCTAGCTGCGAAGTAGCAATGATGATTGCAGCACCATTGGTGAAGCCCACGACTACCGGGTGTGAGAGGAAATCCACGAAAAAGCCAAGTTGCAGTAATCCCAGCGATAATTGAAAAATACCTACCATCAGTGCCAGCATCACAGCATATGCAGCATATGATGCAGGGTCAGCGGAGGCAAAGGGTGCCAGGGCGGCGGCTGTTAATAAAGAAACAACGGCCACAGGACCTGTATGTACCTGGCGTGAGGAACCCATTAAAGAGGCAATCATCACCGGTAAGAATGACGCATATAAACCGTAGTATGGTGGTAGACCTGCCAACTGTGCATATGCCATCGATTGAGGAATTAGTACCAGAGCTACAGTGACGCCGGCAATTAGATCTGCTTTCAGGACCTGAGGGTCTTTCAGTTCATGGATCCATCCACGAAAAGGCATAAATCGCTTAGTTAATTTTTGTGATACGACATTTAATAAGTTCAAAGAAAATCCTTCTTACTGACTTAGTCTGGTAACTAGTGGAGTTGTAACGAATAATAACTGTAGGTGTTTAGCAAATACTGTAGACAAATAGTCGCTGAACCCCAGGATGATAAATTGTAGCATATAAGAAATGCGATATGGCCCGCTGTGAAGTTGTTTGGACGGATCTTTACCAACTTTAGTCAGGCGACAGCGAACCATTAATTATTATTTTAATGACAGGATTAAAGATGGAATATAACTCACTAGGAAAATCCAGCCTTACGGTAAGCAAAATTTGTCTGGGCACCATGACATTTGGAGAACAGAATAGTGAGTCAGAGGCGCACGAGCAACTTGACTATGCGATATCGTGTGGCGTCAATTTTATAGATACAGCAGAAATGTATCCGATACCGCCGCGTCAGCAGACACAGGGAGCAACGGAAGCCATTATTGGCAGGTGGCTAGCTAAACGTAAAAACAGAGATAAACTAATTATTGCCAGTAAGGTTGCAGGACCAGGAATGATGGACTACCTGCGTGGAGGAGCGCAGCTGATACGCAGCCACATGGAGCAGGCACTGGATGAAAGTTTACAACGTCTGCAGACCGATTATATAGATTTATATCAAATTCACTGGCCTGCTCGCAGCACTAATTTTTTTGGCAAGCTGGGATATCAATATAGTGAAACAGACTCAACACCTATTTCAGAAACATTAGAAGTATTAAATGACTTTGTGAAGTCAGGAAAAATACGTTATATCGGAATTTCCAATGAAACCCCCTGGGGGGTCATGCAGTACCTCAATCTTTCGAAACAGCATCAATGGCCGAGAATTATCACCATTCAGAACCCTTACAGCCTGCTCAACAGGTCTTACGAGATAGGGCTGGCAGAATTTTCACACAGAGAAAATATCGATTTACTAGCCTATTCACCACTGGGGTTTGGTGTATTAACCGGAAAATACATACAGGGAAGGGGCATTGCAAAAGCCCGCTTAACATTATTCGAGGGTTACACACGCTACAGTAATCTGCAGGCAAAAATGGCGACAGAAAAATATGTAAGGCTAGCCGCCAAGCAGGGAATTTCTGCAACCCAGATGGCATTAGCCTATGTAAATAGCAGGCCGTTTTTGGGCGCGAACATTATTGGCGCGACTACTTTAGGCCAGTTAAAAGAAAATATAGAAAGTGTGGATACAATATTAAGCGATGACGTACTACATGAAATTGAAAATATACATCGCGAAATTCCCAACCCCTGTCCTTAAGTGTTAACTTTCTGTTTTATTTCAGCGCGAGCTTGAATCAGCCATTGTTCATAGTATGCGCGTAACTCTTCGGCAGATTTGTCCCGGGTAGAGATAGGTTTGCCTATATGCAGATGAATAGTCCCCGGTAACTTTAAAAAACTCTGTCGTGGCCACAGTCGACCGGCATCATGTGCGACAGGCAAGATATCAGTATTTGCCTTTTTGGCAAGTACGAACCCACCGACTTTAAGTGGCCTGACTTCATCGTAGGGGATGCGTGTACCTTCCGGAAATATAAGGATAAAACGGCCCAGGCTTAATTTGTGCTTGCCGTCTTTAATTAATTGCATGAATGATTTTTTACCTTGCTTGCGGTCAAGTGCAATCGGTTGTGTAGAAGCAATCCCCCAGCCAAATAAAGGCACATACAGGAGTTCTTTTTTGATTACCCAGGTAAGTGTGGGGAAAATTGAAGGATAGGCCAGTGTTTCCCAGGTCGACTGGTGGTTGGACATGATCACACAGGCTTTGTCGGGAATGTTTTCAAAGCCTGATATCTCATAGCGAATGCCACAGGTAATTCTTGCCCACATAACATTGAATGTGCACCAGCTGGAGACTATTGCAAAACAGATTCGATAAGGAAATATTCTTGCAACGACACAGGGGATTACCCATATGCATGTAGAAATAGTCATGCCTAACAGAAATATTGATGAACGTAAAAATTGCATTAAATGGCTGTGTGCTGTTTGAGCAAAGAATCCACCGCATCATACAGGTCTGCATGAACCTGGACATGATCAGGAACTTCTCCGCTATTTAAGGTGGATGTGCCTTTGCCGGTTTTCACCAATACAGGAATCGCATCAACAGCAATTGCTGCTTCCAGATCTCGCATGGCATCACCAATAAAGGGTGTGCTTTCTAAATCGATATGAGTCCGTTTTGCGATTTCAACCAACAGACCCGGGTTGGGTTTACGACATGGGCCAGTTAAAAACGGGCAAAAGAAAAAGCCGCTAATTCTGCCACCCAGACTTTCAGTTTCATTCAATAATTTTTTATGCATTGCGTATAGCGTGTCGTAATTAAATAATCCGTAAGCAATGCCTGACTGGTTACTGGCAATAAATACTTTTATCCCTGCTTTAGTGAGGCGTGCAATAGCCTCCAGACTACCATCTATTGCATGCCACTCTTCAGGTGATTTCACGTAATCAGGACTATCGTGATTAATGACTCCGTCGCGATCAAGGATTACAGCTTGCATGGTAAACCGGTAATGACTAATTCTGTAGTAATGAAATGTTTGCAACGGTTGAAAACAAGCGGTTCACCTTGGCTAAAAGCGCTATTCTATTATTACGCACATTTTTATTTTCATCCATTACCATGACATCATCAAAAAAGGTATCGATGGGTGAACGTAACTGGGCCAGATCTGTCAAGGCTTCTGCATAGTGGCGAGATTCAAATTTTGGTGCTGCCATGTTTTCTGCGCTTGTCAGCTGCTTATATAACTCATGCTCGGCTGCTTCAGAAAATAGTTCAGAGTCAATGTTGCTGTCGAGCTTTTCAGCTTTTTTAAGAATGTTATTTATACGCTTGTTTGCAGCAGCCAGGCTGTCTGCTTCAGGCAGTGAGCGAAATTTTTGAACTGCCTGTATGCGATCAGAAAAGTCCAGAAGTCTAGTAGGTTTAATATTTAGTACGGATTCGAATGTATCCGGTTCTACACCCTGGTCGACAAAATAACCACGCAGTCTCTCTAAAATAAAATCAAAGACTTCCCTGGCGCTACTGGAGGTATCTAGTTTATCTTTAAGTGATTCGGCTGACACTGTGAGCAGGCGATGTAAATCGTAATCAACATTGCCATCAATTGAAATGCGGATGACACCTAATGCAGCACGTCGCAATGCATATGGATCTTTAACCCCGCTGGGTTTTTTCCCGGTTGCAAATATCCCGACTAGCGTGTCAATGCGATCACATAGCGCAACGACTTTTCCATCAATGCTGACGGGTAGTGCACTTCCGGATTGCAATGGCTGATAATGTTCCTCGATTGCAGTGGAAACCTGGTTTGGTTCGTTATCATTCTGTGCATAGTATCGTCCCATTATCCCCTGTAGTTTAGGGAACTCATTAACCATATCGCTGACCAGATCAGCTTTGCATAGTGATGCAGCACGAGTTGCATATTTGTCATCAATGTTGAGTTGTTGGCAAAGTGCTGTACATAGTCCTGAAACCCGCTGTGTTTTCTCAAGTACTGAACCCAGCTGTTTTTCAAACAGAATACCTTTCAAATCTTTGGTTCTGCTTGCAAGTGTTTTTTGTTTATCTCTGTTCCAGAAAAAACCTGCATCCTCAAAGCGTGGCTTGATGACACGCTCATTGCCATGCTTGATAGTGTCTGGATTGGAGCTTTCGATATTGGCGATGGTGATAAAATAAGGCAACAGCGTACCCGTTTGTTTTGAAAACATAGGGAAGTATCGTTGTGCATCCTGCATGGTTGCAACGAGTGCTTCCTGAGGGATGTCCAGGAAAGCTTCTGAAAATTCACCAACAATAAGTGCTGGCCATTCCACCAGATTGGTTACTTCCTCTAATAGGGCATCACCATAACTTAAATCGGCATCATACCGGTCGGCACACTCTTCCAGTAAGGAACGGATTTTGTTTTGGCGGATAGAAAAATCTGCAATCACTTTTGCATTTAATAGCGAGGACTCGTAATCATTTGCGTGCTTTAGCTCTATGGCCTCCGGTGCATGAAAGCGGTGTCCGTAACTGTGATTGGATGCACTAATACCTTTAATCTCACATGGGATCACTTCGTTGCCATACATAACAGTCACCCAATGGACTGGTCGCACAAATTCAATCTCACGACTGCCCCAGCGCATGGGACGTGGAATAGGAAGCTTATTTAAACCCTGCTCAAGAATCTCGGGTAATTCCTGTTGAATGGATTTACCTGGCACTAGTGATTTGAAATACAGCCATGCGCCTTTGTCTGTTTCGAGTGTCTGTAATTCCTGTATTTCAACGCCGCATGATTTTGCAAAACCCAGAGCCGCTTTAGTCGGTTCCCCGTTTTTATCATAAGCGGCTTTAACCGCAGGGCCTT
This sequence comes from uncultured Gammaproteobacteria bacterium, assembly GCA_963976865.1. Classification (GTDB taxonomy): domain Bacteria; phylum Pseudomonadota; class Gammaproteobacteria; order UBA4575; family UBA4575; genus UBA1858. Next base: position 541,524 of record CAXBLY010000001.1, read on the forward strand.
TACGCTCTACATTCTGTTCGGGCTGTTGCCTGCTAAGGCTGGAAATGGTCAACGCTAAGCGGCGAGGTGTTACATAGGGTTTTACCTCGCCCAGGGTAAAACCAGCTTCAGACAACTGTGCAGATATAAATTTAGTTAGAGTATCGCTTAAATTTTTGGCAGCAGCAGGCGGTAATTCTTCAGTGCCAATTTCAATTAATAGCGTGTCTGTACTCATATTTATTACGTTACTTGTTGAGCAGAGGAAAGTTTTTACTCTCCCTTGATTCTAAATAAGCTTTCGCAACTAATCTCGCCAACGTGCGAATACGCAAAATGTATTGCTGCCTTTCAGTGACCGAGATTACCTGGCGTGCATCCAGCAGGTTAAACACATGAGATGCGTTAAGTACCTGTTCGTAAGCAGGTAATGGCAGCGAGGACTCAATCAATCGATTGCACTCAGTCTCACTGGCATCAAATTCATTAAATAAATGGCTGGTGTCGGCATGCTCAAAATTATAGGTGGACTGTTCAACTTCATTTTGATGGAAAATATCGCCATAGCTGACATTCTCATTCCAGTCCAACTGGTAAATATCATCCCGAGCTTGCAGATACATGGCTAGACGCTCAAGGCCATAGGTAATTTCGCCAGTGACTGGCTGACAGTTAATACCGCCAACTTGCTGAAAGTATGTGAACTGTGAAATTTCCATGCCGTTGAGCCAGACTTCCCAGCCCAGACCCCAGGCACCCAAGGTAGGGGATTCCCAATTATCTTCTACAAAACGTATGTCGTGTTCCAGAGGATCAATGCCGAGCTGTTGCAAGGACTGTAGGTATAATTCCTGAATATTATCGGGCGAGGGCTTGAGTACTACCTGAAACTGGTAATAGTGTTGAAGACGGTTTGGATTGTCACCATAACGCCCATCTGTGGGACGGCGACAGGGTTGTGAATAGGCCGCTTTCCAGGGTTCTGGGCCAATTGAACGGAGAAATGTGCCCGGGTGAAAAGTACCTGCACCCATTTCTTTATCAAACGGTTGTAGTAACACGCATCCCTGGTCTGCCCAATATTTCTGTAGAGTTAAGATGAGTGTTTGAAAATTGACTGGATGGCTCACTGGACTCTTGTGTTCATATCTTGAGAGGCGGGGATTGTACCGCGTACATATATGAATACGAGTATTATTTTAGGTAGAGGTGGCTGGATGGTGGATTTAACTGGTATCAGCCTGAATGCTAGGATCTGCCACAAGACATCCATGTCTTGACAGATTTCATCCTGAAAAATAGATCTTCCGTGAAACCTCAAGTCCTTGCGCGTCATTTGCCATCCCTGGCAAATTAAACCCTCCCTGAGCTTGAGACTTATTTTTAGCTTCGCATCAATTTAACTGGAACATCCTGGTTCGAAAGTTAAATCGGCATCCTGCCGTGATGATCACTGCTTAAATACAATCCCTGTATTTGTCGCATTACATGTGTCTTGAAGCTATTAATATAAAGAGCAATCGCTATGCCAGGTTTGCACACTAACTGACATCACATATTTATAACTTACTGAATAAAATGAATAAATTTGAATTGAAAGGTTGGATAATCTAGACAGGCGTAACAATAACCTGGTGAGTTCTGAAAGTGGAACCAGTTCACATTTAAGCATTTTCTGGCGCTTGTTGACAATTTGTGGCTGGAAAGATGACAGCGTTGGTAATTTACTTTATAAGTCATCTAAGGAGTGAGTCATATGTTTGCACTCATTGGGAGCAGATCTGCGCTGCTAAAAGCGCACCAAAAATGTGCATATATCTATGCCTGCGCACCATAATAGGTCATTATTGTTTGTTTTCTGGTAGCATGCCCGATTAAGTCTTTGTTTTTAATGGCTAATTGTCTGGCATATATCATGCTTGGGTTCATTGGCGATACAAAATTACAATAATATCGGTCACATTATCGGTTAATTAAATTTACAAAATTATAGGAGTTTCTAGATGTCCGCAGGTGATGTTTTAAAAATGATAAAAGATAACGACGTGCGATACGTCGATTTTCGCTTTACCGATACACGCGGGAAAGAGCAGCATGTATCCGTTCCATCTCATACCATTAATGAAGGTATATTCGAATCAGGTAAAATGTTTGATGGTTCATCAATTTCGGGATGGAAAGGAATCAACGAGTCAGACATGATTTTAATGCCGGACGCAGATACTGCTGTCATGGATCCATTTTTTAGCGATCCAACATTAATTATTCGTTGCGATATTCTGGAACCTTCAACCATGCAGGGATACGGGCGTGATCCACGCTCAGTTGCCAAACGTGCAGAAGAGTATCTTAAGTCGACAGGAATTGGCGATACAGCCTATTTTGGACCAGAGCCTGAGTTCTTCATTTTTGATGATGTACGCTGGAAAAATGAAATGTCCGGATCATCTTTTGAAATAGAGTCAGACGAAGCAGCGTGGGGTTCAAACCGAATTTTTGAAGAAGGTAATATCGGTCATCGCCCTGGCGTTAAGGGTGGTTACTTCCCTGTGCCTCCGGTGGATTCATTGCAAGATGTACGTTCGGCTATGTGTCAGGTGATGGAGGAAATGGGTGTTGAAACTGAAGTACATCACCATGAAGTAGGGACTGCTGGTCAATGTGAAATTGGTACTAAATTCAACACATTAACAACGCGCGCAGACCATAACCAGATATTGAAATATGTCGTGCTGAATGTAGCTCATAATTACGGCAAAACGGCGACATTTATGCCAAAACCACTGGTTGGTGATAATGGAAATGGTATGCACGTACACATGTCTTTGGCAAAAGGCGGCGAAAATCTATTCGCGGGTGATAAATACGGGAACCTGTCTCAAACCGCACTTTACTACATTGGCGGAATTCTTAAGCATGCCAAAGCGATCAACGCATTTGCCAATGCCTCAACCAACAGCTATAAGCGCTTAGTTCCTGGGTTTGAAGCACCAGTGATGCTTGCCTATTCGGCACGAAATCGCTCGGCTTCTATTCGCATACCTTATGAATCGAATCCAAAGGGCAGGAGGATTGAAGTACGATTTGGTGATCCAACTGGCAACCCTTATTTCACCTTTGCAGCGATGCTGATGGCAGGTCTTGACGGCATTCAAAACCAGATTGATCCTGGCCCCGCTAATGACAAGGATCTCTATGATCTACCTCCTGAAGAAGATGCAGCGATACCTAAAGTTTGTGCATCCCTTGATGAAGCGCTGGAGGCATTGGATCAGGACCGTGAATTCCTTAAAGCTGGCGGTGTATTCACAGATGATGCAATTGACGGTTATATTGCGCTAAAGATGGAAGAAGTGACTGCATTACGCCAGGCAACTCATCCTATCGAGTTTGATATGTACTATAGCTGCTAAAATTAGCGCTAAACTTTATCATTGGTCGTAAAAACGCCCCTGACAGGGGCGTTTTTTTTGCAACCATCCTAAAAAGTGTGTATCTAAGAGTTATGTGCCTGAATAACCTTATACATATGAAATTAATAGTATTGTTTTTAACGCTTGGTCTATTTGCAGTATCTGCCAATGCAGAGTTATTCAAATGGAAAGACGCGGAAGGGAATACTATATTTTCTGATCAGCCTCCGCCTGGCATTGATAAGGCTGACAGTGAGGTTAAAAAGGAATCACTCCCTCATATTAATACGGTGCCTGCACCTGATATCAGCAAGAGCCGGACTGCCAGCACTCCCAAGTCTCAAGACAAGCAACAGAGTTATAAAAATCTTACTATAGTGTCGCCGACGCATGATTCGGAAGTTCGAGAAAATTCGGGGAAAGTGCAAATAAATGTTCGAGTAGAACCCGAGATCTTCGCCGAACGTGGTCATCAACTCGTTATATATATGGACGGGGAAGAAGTGTCCAGAGGAGAGAGTTCCTCAATATTACTCGATAACGTGGACCGTGGAACGCACAATATCAAGGCAAGTATCATTAATCGTCAGGGATTTGTCCTGAGAGAAACCAGAATCACGACCTTTACCCTGCACCGATTCCATATCTAAATATATCTTTAAAAATATCTATTGCACCATTATTGTGCAATAGTATTCCTGACATTATTCATTTGCACCTGTAGTTATCAGCAGAAGAGACGCAGATGCGCGATTCTGCGGCAAATAACCAGCTCTTATCTACTAAATCATAGTCTGGTTCAGAACTTGCTAGAAAGAATAGTTATGAAGGAAAATTTTTATTCAACCATTGTAGACAATCAGAGTACCGCAATCCTGTTGCTTAATAAAAAGTGCGAACTCGAATATATGAATCCTGCAGCAGAAGCACTATTTAGTGTCAGCTGTAAACGCGCCTGCGGGATTAAATTTTCCACGATGTTGCAGGAGGGTGATAGTGAGTTTCATGCGCGCATGCAGGAGTCGATTAAACGCGGGCAGTCCTGGACTGAGCATGAATGCCAGCTGCGTATGTCAGATCATCGCGAAGTGACAGCCAACTTCACAATTAGCCCTGTTGAGTTTGAAGGAAATGAAAAAGCACTGGTTGAGATTATTACACTGGATCGACAACTAAAAATACTCAAAGAAAATCATTTGCTAAAAGAGCACCAGGCAACGCGCAGCATGTTGCGTGGAATGGCACATGAAATTAAAAATCCACTGGGTGGATTACGAGGAGCTGCGCAGTTACTAGAAGCTGAACTGGATAACAATGAGTTAACGGAATACACAGGAATTATTATTAAAGAAGCAGATCGATTACATAAATTGGTTGATCGTATGATAGGCCCAAATATGGTGCCTAATAAAATGCCGCATAATATTCATGAAGTGCTGCACCACGTATACAGTCTTGTCTCTGCTGAAGAAGATAAAAGAATCGATTTCAGGATTGACTACGATCCAAGTATTCCAATGCTTAATTTTGATCGGGATTTGCTAGTCCAGGCAATTCTGAATATTACCAGGAATGCAATTCGTGCTGTCGAGAAAGATGCAGAAATAATATTTAAAACACGGGTACTGCGAAAACACACAATCAATGGAATAGCACACAAGCTGGTAGCATGTATGAGTGTCATTGATAACGGCCCTGGCATCCCTGAGGATATAGCGAACAAAATATTTTTTCCGATGGTTTCAGGTCAAACAGATGGAACAGGATTAGGCCTTGCGATATCACAAATGCTAATCAATCAGCATGACGGATTGATTGAATTTGAGTCGGTAGCAGGTAGAACTGAATTTAGAGTGATGCTGCCTATCTAAGAAATGAAACTAACAATAATTTTAAATAGAGTACATTGATATGAAAAGTGATGTCTGGGTAATTGATGATGATAGATCCATTCGATGGGTGCTGGAACGTGCACTTAAAAAAGCAGAACTGGAAGTGACTTTGTTTGATTCTGCGAGTAATGCAATTCAGGCACTGGCAACGAATACGCCGCGGGTAATTATTACGGATATACGTATGCCGGGGATGGATGGATTTGAGTTCCTGGAGAAAGTGCAAACACAACACCCTGAATTACCAGTCATTGTTATGACCGCGCATTCGGATTTGGATAATGCCGTGCACGCATATCAAGGGGGCGCATTTGAATACCTGCCTAAACCTTTTGATGTTGATGAGGCTGTAGAGTTAACAAAACGGGCATGTCAGTCAAATGAAGATGCCCGGATGCCTGATACAGCAGTTGAAGATGTGCCTGAAATTATTGGTGAGTCACAAGCAATGCAGGAAGTGTTTCGAGCAATAGGCAGATTATCGAGATCAAGTATTACAGTCTTGATCAATGGAGAAACAGGTACAGGAAAAGAGTTGGTTGCACATGCGCTACACAAACACTCCTTGCGAAGTGCCAAGCCATTTATTGCGTTAAACATGGCTGCTATTCCGAAGGACTTGCTTGAGTCGGAACTGTTTGGACATGAAAAAGGTTCGTTTACAGGCGCACAAGGGCAAAGACGAGGACGCTTTGAGCAGGCCAATATGGGCACATTGTTTTTAGATGAAATTGGAGACATGCCGGCTGATCTGCAGACACGTTTATTGCGAGTGTTATCTGATGGAGAATTTTATCGTGTCGGAGGACATGAACCAGTAAAAGCGGATGTAAGAATTATTGCTGCTACGCATCAAAACCTGCAGGAGCTGGTAGAAAAAGGTGCATTCCGCGAAGATTTAATGCACAGACTTAATGTGATACGAATTAAAGTGCCTGCACTAAGAGAGCGTCGTCAGGATATTCCAATACTGTTAAAACATTTTCTATCCGCTGCAGCAAGTGAACTAGAAGTAGAAACAAAGCAACTGGAGAGCGAGGTAGTAGCTTACCTGAGTGGTCTGGAGTGGTCCGGGAATGTGCGCCAGCTGGAAAATCTGTGTCGATGGCTGACAGTAATGGCGTCTGGTAAAACCATTCACCTTGAAGATTTACCAAGTGAATTAAAAGAGGGTGACATCGCTACCGATACTTCGTCTGACTGGCAGTCATTGCTGGCAAGCTGGGCAGACCAAAAGCTTGATAATGGAGATGCGGAAATACTTCAGGATGCGACTCCCAAATTTGAAAGGGTGCTGATCGAAGTAGCAATGAAGAAAACCGGAGGAAAGAGGCAGCGTGCGGCCAAGTTACTGGGCTGGGGGCGAAATACACTGACGCGTAAAATTCAGGAGTTACATATGTATGAATACAGCGGTAATTCGCTGGAAGAAAGAGTTAACTAACCCTGACAGGCCAATTGTAATTTTCTGTCAAACGTCCAGGCAATATTTAATTGAGTGTTAGCGTGCCAACCAGCTCGGAGACATGTGAGAGTTGATTGTTATTTAGATAATCACAAATAGTCTGATTAATGCTGGCACATATTAGAGGGTCATAGTACAGACCTGTTCCTATTCCAACAGCACTCGCGCCTGCAATAATAAATTCCAGGGCGTCTTCACCGGAGCAGATTCCACCCTGGCCGATAATGGGAATATTATGTTCTTTACATACCTGGTAAACCTGATGCACTTTAAGCAATGCAATCGGTTTAATTGCTGGTCCTGATAATCCGCCCTGATTATTTCCTATCACGGGTTTTCGTGAACTAATATCTATTGCCATTCCCATTAATGTATTAATCACGGCAAATCCATCAGTCCCGGCTTCAATGCAGCGCTTGGCGTTGTAGGCAATATCAGTCTGGTTAGGCGATAATTTTGTGATTATGGGTTTGTTTGTGACAGCACGACACGCTTCTACTACACGAGCAGACATGTCTGGGTCATTCCCAAATGCGACACCGCCCTGTTTGACATTCGGGCATGAGATATTGATTTCAATAGCGTCGATGGGGGAATCATCGAATATTCGAGTGACCTCAGTATATTCTTCAATGGTCGATCCGGAGACATTTGCAATGTAACGTGTTTCGTTAAAATCCAGTTTGGGAAGGTAGTCGTTAACGACGGCGTTGACGCCAGGATTTTGCAGGCCAATTGCATTCAGCATACCCGACGGTGTCTCGTATACCCTGTGTGCGGGGTTACCGAGGCGATTTTCCAGTGTCGTTCCTTTTAGGCATATCGCTCCAACTTCCTGATTAGAATATCCCACCACACGCGTGTATTCTTGTCCAAAACCCACGCAGCCGGAAAGTAACACCAGGGGTGTTTGAAATTCCAGACCACAAAACCTGCTATGTAATTGTTTATATTTAGAGCTCATGTTTCATATCGTTTTATATCAGCCTGAAATACCGCCCAATACTGGTAATATTATGCGCCTCTGCGCGAACAGTGGCTGTCAGTTGCACCTGATCCACCCTCTTGGCTTTGAGCTTGATGATAAGCGTATGCGCCGTGCCGGACTGGATTATATAGACAAGAGTCTAGTACATGAATATCCAGATTACGCTAGTTGCCTGGAAAATTTTTCGGGATGCCGACTATTTGCCTGTTCTACGAAAGGGACAGGTAACTATAGTCAAATAGACTATCAGGCAGGCGATGTACTTATATTTGGCCCTGAAACGCGCGGTCTGCCAGATGACATACTAAACACATTCGATAAAAAAAATATTCTGCGTGTACCCATGCTGGAGACGAGTCGCAGTATTAACTTATCCAATACAGTGTCTATATTTATTTTTGAAGCCTGGCGGCAAAACAATTTTGCGGGGGCAAGTTAATCAGCTTCGTTTTTGAGTGAGCGAGACAGCAATTCTTCAACGGCTTCACGAGGAGGCTTGCTGTTGTATAAAACTTCATATACCTGAGTACTGATAGGTAACTCGATATCAAGGTTTTTTGCTAGATCAAACACAACTTTAGCGGCGTATTTACCCTCGATCACCTGGCCTATTTCCTGTTCGACCTGCTGTAAGGATTTGCCAGCACCCAAACCCAACCCAAAGCGGCGATTACGTGACATGTTTTCAGTACAGGTGAGTACGATATCGCCAATACCTGAAAGGCCTGAAAATGTATCAGTGTTGACATCAAGTTTTTTGCCAAAACGTGTCATCTCCGCAATTCCTCTGGTGATTAGTGCTGCACGTGCATTTGCACCAAACTGCAAGCCATCTATGATACCGGCGGCGATAGCTAGAATATTTTTAAAGGTTCCTCCTATTTCAACACCGGTTACATCAGTGCTGATGTATGTACGAAATAAGGGATGGTGAAATAACTGCGCTGCATCATGAGCAAAAGTTTCATTGCCTGATGCGATAGTGACGGCGGTTGGTAGTCCTTTACCAACTTCCTGGGCAAATGAAGGGCCAGACAGAATTGCTGTATTAATGTTGGGGCTTAATTCTTCTTCCGCTACCTGATGTAAAAACTTCCCGCTGCCTTGTTCCAGACCTTTGCAAGCCCAGATTATACCGCGTAAATTTTCTGATGCGTGTGCGTTGATGCGCTGCATCATGTCGCGCATGGTGGTGCTGGGTACCGCCATTACCATGTATGTGCACTGGTGTACCAAGCGGGCTAAATCAGTACCAGGAACAATGTTTTCAGGAAGGGTGATACCGGGTAGGTAGCGCTTGTTTTCTCTGCTGTTTATGACTTGTTGTAAAGCGTCAGAATTTCTCGCCCAAAGATATATTTCTGGATGCAGCCTGGCAAGATGTATGGATAATGCAGTCCCCCATGCGCCGGCTCCAAATACGCCAATTGTTGATTCAGTCATGCTGATGTCTCCTGCAATAATTTGCGAGAGAGTTTAGTGCTTGGTCTCTTCGCTTGCCTGCTGTTCTTTTAGCGTTGCCAGTTGCTGTGAATACAGTGCATCAAAATTTACCGGAGACAGCAGTAATGGAGGAAAGCCACCCTTGCCAACAAGGTCAGAAACAGCTTCACGGGCAAAAGGAAATAATGTATGCGGACAATAGCTACCTAGCAGATGATTTCTCTGGTCTTTCGGGAAATTCTTTATCAGAAAAACACCCGACTGTTTTAACTCTACCAGAAAAGCTGTTTTTTCATTTTGAGAAGATGTCACTTCCACGTTGAGAGTAACTTCATAAAGTTCGTCTGTTAGTTTTGCATTCTGTGCGGTCAGGTGAATATCCGTTTTTGGTTGCCATTTTTCACGAAAAACTTCCGGAGAATTGGGTGATTCAAAAGACGCATCTTTAAGAAAAATCTTTTGAATCTCAAACTTCTGTTCGTTGTCGGCCATGGAGGTGCTTTGGTTATGATTAATGAATATGGAGTTGCTTGAACTGAATGATTGCTACACGCCCAGCATGTCGTTCAGTTTACCTTCACGATTCAATTCTGCTAAATCATCGAATCCACCAACATGAGTATCACCAATGAAAATCTGGGGGATACTGGTGCGACCACTGAGTTTTTCCATCTCTTCGCGCAAGGCTGGATCATCATCAATCAATATTTCTTCATATTGGGCATCTTTACTATCAAGTAGTCGTTTTGCAGCATTGCAGTATGTACATAAACGACCGCTGTATACTTTAATATTTGGAGTAGTCATCATTTAACCATGGGTAAGTTAGCAGTTTTCCATCCCTCAATTCCGCCTTTGAGAGACATTACATTAGTGAAATTGTTTTTTTTCAATATCTCACATGCTGCTGAAGAACGATTACCTGTTTTGCAATAGGCGATAATCGGTTTTTCTGCATGTGTTTTTAGCTCATCGACACGCTGTTTTAGTACGCTTAATGCCAAATGCTTGGAGTCCCGAATCGATCCTTGTGAGAGCTCATTACTTTCGCGCACATCGAGCATAATAGCGTCCTGCTTGTTGATCAGTTGCACGGCTTCGGTGGGAGTTACATCCTTAAACCCGCGCATGGCGCGTTTAATCTCCATGCGAATAATTAAGGCAATGATGATGCCCAGGGCAACGAATAAAATAATGTTGTTTGTAAAGAATTCAGAATCAGGAATCATAAGCTAGCTGCCCGTTATAATGGGCTGTATTATACGAATTAGTTAAGGGTGTTCTATTTTAATGTACAGAACAGAAAACATGCTGCATCATTTCAATGAGTTTCAGCGTGCGCTCATCACCGACTTTGTAAAATACCCGGTTGGCATCTTTACGAGACTTCAGTATACCCTTGTCTCTGAGTATCGCGAGGTGTTGTGAAATGTTGCTTTGAGAGGTGCCTACATTTTCAACAATATCCTGTACGCTGACTTCCTGATCTCCAAGTACACACAGAATTTTCAATCTAAGTGGGTGGGACATCGCTTTCAGAGAGCGTGATGCTCTCTCTATATCATCCTCTTTTGCCATGAGGTCTGAACGATTGAGTGATACAAAGCCTGTTTCATTCATTTTGTTCGCTTCCATTCATATCCTAATAAATTAATAATGGCATTATCTAATATTCTAAACCATTAATACGCTGATAATAGTCGGGAATTTGTTTGTTGAATAGCCTTTTCCTACATTTTAATGAGACAAAGATTAAGCTGTCATCGGCAGCTTCTCTGGGTATATTCTTATTTTTCAGTATGTTAGCTATAGATTTGGCTATCGCAAGTGAAGAATTAGAGCAAACCCAGCAACAATTAGACAAGATAACAAATATTATTCAACAAATAGAGAGCGATCTCGCAAAAAATGTTAATAATCATGATGTTGTGCGTAAGGAAATGGGGCGGCTGGATCAGGAGATCGGTAAACTGCACCAGCAAATGAAAGAGTCAAAATCCAGGATTGCCAGCAGCAGAAATGAATACCGGCAGCTACAGGCGGAGAAAGCCACGCTGGACAAAGCACTTGCTGATCAAGGCGACCTGCTTAAGAAGCAGATTCGAAACAGCTATAGCAGTCGTTCACAAAGTAAGTGGAAGCTGTTGCTGAGCCAGAACAGTTTACAGGATGCGGGGAGAAACTCTGTTATTTACGATTATATCCATCAGGCACGTGCCGAACAGATTAATCACATTAGTAAATTAACCAATGAGATAAAAGAGAACCAGCTTGCACTCAAACAGCAGCAGGAAACGCTGCAAAATTTGCTCAAAAACCAATCAATTGAGCAATCTGGGCTGGAAAAAGCACGTGTCAGCAAGGAAAAAGCACAACGTGAGCTTGAACAAAGTATTGAGATTAAGCAGAGCAGTCTCAAGCAAGAGCAGAACAAGAAGAACAAATTACAGAAGTTACTGAAAAAGTTAACTATTAAGAAGTCGAAAGGGCAATTTGCCGCTAATACAGGGAAGCTGGTCTGGCCAACCGAAGGTAAGCTAAAGCATCGTTTTGGAGAGAACAAACAGGGTTCGGCCGGTTTGCAGTGGAGTGGTGTATCGATTCATGCGGATAGAGGAAATGAAATAAAGGCGATCTATCCCGGGACGGTGGTTTTTTCTGACTGGTTTGACCACTATGGATGGCTAGTGATTATTGACCATGGAGATGGCTTCATGAGCTTATATGCACATGCTGAAGGCCTGTATAAAAATGTAGATGATTATGTTACACAGGGAGAATTAATAGCTGTGGTCGGTGATTCGGGAGATGTCGATCAAACAAGTTTATATTTTGAGATTCGTCGCCAAGGTACGCCAGTAGATCCTGCAGACTGGTGTGTTTCCCCCAAGATGGCTTATTCTCCATAATATTGAATATAAAGATAGAAAGACTAAACAACCAGTAGCGTTTATCTCTCAGGAGCACTATCGCCACAAGGAGCAAATTCATGAAAAGCGTAAGACCCCTAAGTTTAGGACTAACCATTGGTTTACTCATAGGCTTGTTGATAGCAGGAAGCCACCAGGTATTTGCAAAACGTGACAGCGCAGTGCTTGAGCTACCGTTATCTGATATTCAGTTGTTTACTGATATATACGCGCGCATCAAAAAGGATTATGTCGAGGAAGTCGGTGATCATGACCTTCTGGAAGGCGCAATACGCGGCATGCTTGGCAGCCTGGATCCGCACTCATCCTATTTAAGCCAGGAAGAATTTAAAGAATTACAGATCGGTACTACCGGAGAATTTGGCGGACTAGGTATTGAAGTAGGGATGGAAAATGGCTTTGTGCGTGTGATCTCGCCGATTGAGGATACGCCTGCAGACAAGGCGGGTGTCAAGGCGGGAGACGTAATAATCAAGCTGGACGAAACCCAGGTGAAAGGGCTAACGCTGAACGAAGCTGTGAAGCTAATGCGCGGAAAACGCGGATCAAAAATTTTGTTAACCATTGTGCGGGAAGGTGAAGTAAAGCCGCTGGAAATCTCGGTGACTCGTGATGTAATTCGCGTGAAAAGTGTACGTAGCCGCATTCTGGAGCCGGGTTATGGGTATATTCGCATTTCCAGTTTTCAGTCCAAAACAACACGTAATGTGATATCGGCAGTGGAAAAGTTATTGGCTAAATCTGATCAAAACCTAAAAGGACTGGTACTGGATTTACGCAACAACCCTGGCGGGGTATTAACAGGTGCTGTTGGCGTGTCGGATATATTTCTTGCTGATGGAGAATTGATAGTCTTCACTAAAGGTCGGGTTGAAGATGCAGAGTTAAATTATAGTGCAAGCACTAATGACACTGTGAATGGCATTCCCATTATTGTTCTGATCAATGAAGGATCGGCATCCGCTTCTGAAATTGTTGCGGGTGCATTACAGGATCATAAACGCGCAGTGATTATGGGACAGAAATCATTTGGTAAAGGTTCTGTGCAAACCATATTACCACTCAAGGAAGATGCTGCATTAAAGCTGACTACAGCGAGATACTACACACCTTCTGGCAAATCCATTCAGGGTGAAGGCATCAATCCGGATATTCTGGTAGAAGAAATTTATGACGGTGAAGGTGCAGAAAACAAGAAGTTTGAGTTTGTGCGTGAAGCAGATTTAAAAGGGCATTTGGAAAATAATCAGGAAAAGAATAAAGACAAGCCCCAAAAAGAAGTAAAACGTATTACAATTGCGGTTGATAGCGAAGAAGATGCCGTGCTGAACGAAGCGCTGAGCATTCTTAAGGATTTGGCAAAAGATAAAGATTCTGCGAGTGCATAAACCACTTAATCTAGAAAAGCTAACACGCGAAACAATTTCAAACACAGGCCGCTTCTTCATAGGGGCGGCCTTGTTGCTGTCCGTTGCCGGCTTGTGTGCTGAAGAATCTCTGGTCGCGCAGGAGACTTACAAGGTCGCTATTATTATTGATGATCTTGGCAATAACCTTCAGCAGGGTCGCGCCTTGATCGATCTTCCTTACCAGCTTACTTATTCATTCCTCCCTAATCGTCCCTACTCGCAACGTCTGGCGAAGATGGCAGCATCCAATGGCAAAGAAGTGATGGTGCATCTGCCTATGCAGTCTGCACGCCGGTCAGACCTGGGATCTGGTGCGCTTACTCTTGAGTTAACACAAACTGAGTTTCAGGAATCAGTTCAGGTCAGTATTGATTCTGTGCCGCATGCACGCGGTGTTAATAACCATATGGGCAGCTTGTTAACGCAACATCCCGGGCATATGTCATGGTTAATGGAAGTGCTTTCAAACAGGGGGGATAACCTTTATTTTGTAGACAGCAAAACCACAGCACTGACCGTGGCCAGCCAAATCGCGAATGAACACTATATCCCTAATATTTCAAGAGACGTATTTATTGATAGCAGTAAGCATGAACCAGATATAAGACGCCAGCTTAAATACTTAAAAAAAATAGCGGCGCGTAAAGGTTTTGCGGTGGCGATAGGCCATCCCTATGCCTCAACCATTAAATTATTAAGCGACTATCTGCCAACATTGCTGGAACACAACATAGAAGTGGTGCCAGTGACCAAGTTGATTGAATTGCGCACACAAAAACAGCAATGGCCAAAGTTAACGGCTAATCTGACATCAGAATAAATCATTTGCGACAACGTTTTAAAAGTAATTGGTCAAAACTGATTAAGGAAAATAATATTCCATAATATGATTGCGGTTAATTCAGATCGTAATACTGCTAAAACTCACACTGTTCCAAAATGATGAACTACTCTCTTAAAGTGGTTCATTCATGTCACTGCGTACAGTGTTACGCAAATTAGGTCTTTTCAGTTTCGTACATTCCTCTATACTTTAAAAATCTACACAACAGTAGTTGTTTACAAAAGATATTCCAGATTAATAGATGAATCGATTAGCCTTAAAACGCAAATATGTCCCTGGCTTTACTGTCATTGAATTGATGCTGACTATCGCCGTGGCTGGCGTAATACTTTCGTTAGGCGTGCCCTCATTTATCGGGCTGGTGGAAAGAAATCAGCTAACAAGCGGAATCAATGAATTCATTTCTTCCATGTCACTGGCAAGGAGTGAGGCAATCAAGAGGAATCAGCGTGTATCAATTTGCCCCAGCAGCAATGGCGAAACATGTGCGGGCAATCAGTATGAAAATGGCTGGATAATTTATGTAGATAGAAATTCAAACGGCAGTCGTCAAACAGGTTCTGAAGAACTGATATGGGTAAGTGACGCGCTGCCAGAAAGAATGACATTAAGAGGAGACGGCTGCTGTGGCAACAGCATCCCATACCTGGCTTCTGGCCAGATTTCCGGAATTGCCGGAAACATTCATCTCTGCAAGGAAAATGATGCTGACCGCTCAAGAAAAATTACCATCAACACCTTTGGCCGCGCACGACTCGACAGCGCAGGCTCAGACGATTGCGCAACATGAATAGCCAATACAAAACAATTCACCAGGGATTTAGCCTGATAGAAGTGCTCATCACTTTGGTGATATTCAGCATTGGCCTGCTTGGCCTGGCAAGTTTGCAAGGCCAAAGTATTGCCAGCAGCTACAATGCACACCTTCGAACACAGGCAACCTCTTTAGCGAGCAGTATGATCGACCGCATGCGTGCCAACCGCCAGCAGGCTATGTCCACAGATGTGTATATAACCGACTTCGGTGATGCGCCGCCAGGTTCGGCACCCAGTTGTACTGTTTCAAACTGTAGCCCGGATCAAATTGCAAATCTGGACCTGCTGGAGTGGAAATGTAATTTAGGCAGTTATGAACAACAGAGTGCCTGCAATGGCCTGGTGTCACAGGCGACTTTACCCAGTGGTGATGGAGAGATTGCGCGCGTTGCCGGGCAAACACAGGTAACAGTGCGTTGGACAGATACTTCAGGCGATCAGCACACAGTTTCCATGTATACAGATTTATAAGCCAGATGAAATTTCATAAATTACAATCAGGTCTAACAGTGATTGAACTGATGGTTGCTTTGTTACTGAGTCTGCTACTGGTCGGTGGTGTGCTACAGATATATCTGGGAACTAAAACAACTTACACCGTGACGGAAGGGTTATCGCGGTTACAGGAAAATACAAGATTTACCACCGATATGATTGCGCGGGACATCAGAATGGCCGGTTATATTCCATGTAGTCAGCCACAGGCAGCACTTAATGTTGTCGACTCCGATGCATGGTGGGCTTCCCTGTTCACAAATTCGATTAGAGGTTTTGAGAATGGCGCGAACCCTTTTCCTGATGATAGTGTCAATGAAGTATTGTCAGGGTCAGATTCAATCCTGATTTTGCGTGGAGGAAATAGAGTCGCCGCAGTCAATTATTATGATGCGGCGAATAACCAGTTCATTATGCAGCGTGACCTGGGAGGAACAGACTGGGTACAAAATGGCAGTTTGATGATCGCCTGTGATTCGCGTGAAGCCAGGCTGTTTCAGGCAGGGACAGTCCAGGCGGGGAATCCTACTGTCATCAGTGTGGACGATGGGTCATCAAGTGCAAGTCCAGGCAATACGACAACCAATTTAAATGCCTCATTTAGCCACGATTCGCAGCTAGCTAATTATCACGCGGTTGCTTATTACATTGCAGGCTCAACTTCTGGTGACGGTAATTCACTATATCGCCGTTTTCTGAATGTGAATAACACGCTGCAGAATGCACCCCTTAAACAGGAACTTGTAGAGGGGGTAGAAACAATGCAGCTTTTATACGGTCTTGATGTTGATAATGATGGCATGGCCGACAGGTATCTGCAGGCAGACAGTGCTGATATTGCTGGAAACTGGCAGGATGTAGTGACTGTGAGAGTCAACCTGCTGTTTGCCAGTGAAGACGGTCTTCGTGATGCCGGTGATTATGATGAAAAAACGTATGTGGTTGGCAATACAAATATTGCAGTCGAAGGAACGCCTGGTGGTCCTACCCATGCGCGGGATAAACGAAAACGTTATGTATCGTCAATGACAGTCAGTATTCGAAATATCTAATGGAAAGAAACATTCATATCATTAAACAAAAAGGTGTGGTGTTGATCATAGGTTTAATTATGCTGACCGTGATGACCTTGCTTGCCGTTTCCAGTATGCAGTCATCGGGTTTGCAGGCGCTAATGTCAAATAACACAAAAGATAAAATGACCGCATTTGAAGCGGCTGAGTCAGCCATCAGGGCCGCGGAAGCCTATCTGGATGCGCAGGGTGTACTGAATATTGGTGCTTTTGATGATGATGAATCAGATGGTTTGCTGGCTAATTTATACGATGAGGCCTGGAATGAAGCATCAATTGACTGGACAGGCAGCAATAGCGATGCAGTCGAGGTTGATGTAATGGGAGGCGTTGCGACACCGCCGCGCTATGTTATTCAACATATTGGTCCGGTAGTTCCTGATCTGAATCGACAGCTAAATGTGGATAATTCATACGGCGCAGGTAATACAGAATCTGTGGTTGAAATGTTTAAAATTACCGCACGCGGGACAGGTGGATCCGACAATACTGTGGTTGTACTTGAATCTATGTATGGGGTCTCCAATTAACATAATCAAAAAAATAACGATGCTGTCGGAAAGTTCAAAATGGCATGCAGGTCTTAATGCTGCGTTAGTGTCTATGGCAGTGACATCACTCTCTTATGCAGCGCCGTTGGATATCTCCAGAACCCCACTGGAGTTAACCCCCACTGTTTCTGCAAATGTCATGATTCTAATGGATGACACTGGCAGCATGGATTTTGAAGTAATGACAGCCGACGCGCTGAGTTCAGGACTGTTTTTTGGCCCAGACCCGGACGGAACTAACTTTGGTTCATCTGACATGACGTTACAGATCAAACAGAGGGCAGGGTGTGAATTAAAAGCCGCCGCGTTTGGTGGCTATGCCTATGGAATGGCTGCTGAAACAAATCAGTATCAGGATTCAAATAATTGTTATGTAGCCGATACAGATGCCTGGCGCTTTCGCTGTGCATCCTTTAACAAGCTCTATTATGATCCTGGTGTCATGTACAACCCCTGGGCTGGTTTTAGAAGTGATGGTTCAGTTTTTAGTGATGCACCTGTAACAGCGGCACCACTTGATCCTTATTTGGCAAACTCGGCCACAATAGACTTCACCCAGGCTCCGACGGCTGACACTGGAATTAACGAGTTTAAATACTACACTTGTAGCCGAGATGAGAATGGTAATTTCAGAATGGACTCGGAAGTAGTCGTAAATAGTGCATCACCTGAATTACAGAATTTCGCCAACTGGTTTTCATATCACCGCAGTCGGCACCTTCGTGTTAAAGCGATATTAGGTGAATATATATTTAATGAGAACAATGCACGCGTAGGCCTGGTTCATGTTAACAGTGCCAGTAACCTGGAAGCGGAAGAACTCAATGTTAATGCAGTAGAAGGTGCTAAAAGTGACTTGTTAACAGCACTTTATTCTTCAAGTCCACAAGCAACGGCGTCTATTGCTGGTGAAGAATCCCCAATAGCAGATCGATATCAGCAAACCAGACATTATTTGGCCTGTGAAAACAGTAATGTTTTCCCGGGGAATCCTGATTGCCCGGTAGAGTCCGTGCCGTTAGCTGCAAGGACATGCCAGGCAAATCATATTATTTTGGCCAGCGATGGATTCTATGACCGAATCAATCTGCCAAACCCTGATGACATGGATAGTGATAATTCATCAGAATTTGACGGTCCACCATTTGCAGATAACATTGATGATACTTTCGCGGATCTGGCGATCTCATTTTATGAGGATGACTTGCATGATGATGTGCAAGATAAAGTAGTCCCGGAAGCCATCGATATCAATTATGCAGACCTGGATGAAAATGACAGATTGCATCAGCATATAAAGACACATGTAATCACATTTCCGGCACCGTTAAAATCAACGGTAGCTGCTACACCTCCATGGGTAAATAACCCAACACGGTCTGATCTGGGACTACTCCAGGATCTGGTGCATGCAGCATTCAATGCGCGCGGGAGATATATCGATGCGGCAGAGCAAATAGTCAGCACTTCTGCCAATGAATTATCGCAAGCAGTGGCTATTAACCTGGGTTCAACGACTCCTGTTGCCATAAACACCCAGGCGACCAGTTCGAATTTAATTTTATACAGAACATTCTATGACTCATTTAGCAACTCAGGGGACCTGGTTGCACAAGAGATAACAGTCAACAGTAATAGCACACTCAATGTAGACACTGATGCCGAGCCAACATTTCTATGGAGTGCAGCCAAACAGCTGGACACACTGGTTGATGACAATGGTGCGAGTCACGCACAAAGAACCATCTTTACATTTTCTAATGACACTAATGATGGCATTGACTTTGAATTTAATGATCTTGACTCACCTCAACAGACAGCACTGAATAATCCTGTGCCGGCACGGGCAGTACCCTTGCCAATAGGTGATGAGCGACTCAAATATCTGCGCGGACTGACGCAAAGAGAAGGAACCAGTTTTATCGACGGGCAGTTTCGCATAAGACCCGAAACAGACAGTACGGGAGGTGGAATAGTCCACCATGCCAAACTGGGAACGATTGCCAATGCAGCACCTGTATTTGTCGGGCAGCCACAGGCAGTTGGCAGATTTGGCGGAGCATGGCCAAGTACACAGGGCGATACATACTTTGATTTTCAGACACAACAGGTGGGTCGCGATCCATCCGTACTGGTAGCTGCCAATGACGGCATGTTTCATGTCTTTAATGCAGAAAATGGCAATGAACGATTTGCTTATGTACCAAGCTTTGTGTTTGAAAACCTGTCCAGGCTCACCGATCCGAATTACAAGCATCAGTTCTTTGTGGATTCAACTCCCAGTGTTGAAGATGCCTACATCAGGGCTGATGGTGCATCAGGGCCAAGCTGGAATACGGTCGTGATTGGTGGATTAGGTGCAGGAGGGCGTGGTTACTATGCATTAAATATTACCGACACAGGCCCTGAAGGGAATCCGGAAAATCAGGTCATGTGGGAGTTTGGTCCTGAGGATGATCCTGATTCAGGTGGCGATGTAAATAATAGTGATCTGGGATTCTCTTTCGCGCGCCCACTGATTGCCATGAGTAATGCCCCTGATGGCGCAAACAGGAAATGGGTCGCTGTATTTGGCAACGGATACAACAGTACAAGCACAGAGGGTGACGCCGTCATTTATATGCTGTTTATAGATGAAGGCATCGACGGTATCTGGAGTGCCAGTGACCTGGTAAAAATCAATACAGGCATTGGTGGTGATGGCACACCGAACGGCATAGGGGATGTCAGGGCAATTGATCTCGATGGTAATGGCACGATTGATCGGCTTTATGCTGGTGATCTGCGTGGCAACCTGCACGTGGTCAATATACAAAGTAATAATCCAAATGACTGGAGGTCGCCAGGTAATCGATTTATTCTGCTCAAGGCAACTGCGCCAAACGGAGATGTTCAGCCTATAACAACAAGACCTATCGTGGTTGAGAACGATGCGCGTGATGGCGTCATCGTGGTTGTCACTACCGGAAGTTACTTTACCGAGAGTGATGCAACCGATGAAGGAATTCAGTCCATATATGGTGTATTTGATGAATCAGCAGCTGGGAACAATATTGGCTCAGAAGTGAGCATTAGCAATATGATAGAACAAACGCTGAGAAATAATCTGTTTGTCGATGCCGGTGCAGGAATTAATATTGAAGTAAGAACGATTACAGATAATCCTATAAGTTCGAGTAACCAGGGCTGGTATATAGATTTTGAGGTAAGAAATCAGTTGGGTGTTATTGAATTCCCGGGCGAAAAAGCTGTTCGCGCATTACAGTTACGAAATGATGTGTTATTTGTGAATACAATTATACCTCAGCCGTTAAGTTGTGACCCGGCCCCCGGTGGGTTTTCATTAGCGCTGGACCCACAGACCGGTGCGGCAGGCCAGGAAGTTATTTTTGATATCAATGCTGATAATGTGTTTGATTCCAGCGATAAAATAAATGTAGCGGGTGACCTAAAAGTAATTGTCGGTACACGATTTAAGTCAACACCAGCAGACTCTACATTTTTTGGTGATTATCGTATTACCCAACTGGCCGATACAGATATTCATGCGATTCGCACTAATACAGCTAAAACAGAATTAGCTGGTAGACAGGCATGGAGAGAGGTGGAGTTCTAATGGTCAGAGTTATAATGCTAACAGCACTGATAGGACTTGCATCGCAATTATATGCATCGGAGTGCGACATAAGCGCTGTCAACTTTCCAAATAGTAATTGTAGTTTTAGTCCTCCCTTTGAAGCACAACGTCTTAAGTTCGGCCATCTGGATTTTGTCTTTAATTCTGGCAATTCAATAGTCATAGGTGCAGCACGATTTGAGTTGGCGGGCAATGTGGATATATTTGATGCTGCTGATCCAGACTGTGATTATGACGACGATGAATTAGAATTTAATGATATAGGGCAGGAAATTGCATTCACCGTCAGCGAAACAGATTCAAGAGAAATAACGCAGCTATGGCTGTTAAACTGTACTGTAGAGACAGTCAGGTAAAGTGAATAAATTCTGTCACGGCTTTACTCTGGTTGAGGTGCTTATCGTGGTTGCCATTGTCGCGATACTGGCATCGATCGCTTATCCCTCTTATCAAAATCATGTCACAAGAACACGCTATGCTGATGCAAAAGTAAAACTGTTGGAAATCATGAATCAGCAGAGAAAATATTTTACAAACAATAATACCTATACGACCAGTCTGACGACAGATTTGGGATATCCGGATGCAGGAAGTGGTGCAGTGCTGACTGACGGTAATATGTATTTAATCACGGCAGACACATGTGGAAACCCTGCAGAACCAATTACAGATTGTGTTGCATTGACTGCCACAGCAAATTTTTCAGGAAGCCTGGGAGTGTTAACCTATAATTCGAGAAATGTAAGGGGCGGCCCAACAGGTGCGTGGAAATAATAATTAAGCGTTGGTTCTGAGTGCTTTTGGGACAGCGAATGTAATATTTTCTTCAACACCTTCTATTTCGATGACACTTGCGCTGGTTGAAGAGGCGAGTTTATCTACCACCTGTCTTACCAGAATTTCTGGCGCAGATGCACCGGCAGTCACGCCAATACTGATTTTACCGTTTAACCATGAATCCGATATTTGATTGGCATCATCTATCAGATAAGATTCGATGCCGTTCTTTTCGGCAATTTCTCGCAGACGATTTGAATTAGAACTGGTCACCGAGCCTATTACCAGTAACAGGTCACAGTCGTGAACCAGGCTTTTGACTGCATCTTGCCGGTTTTGAGTGGCATAACAAATATCATCCCGTTTTGGCGACTGAATATTTGGAAAACGTGCCTGTAATCGCTCGATAATTTCTTTGGTATCGTCCACTGATAATGTGGTCTGGGTGACATATGAAATATCGTCGGGTTTGTCGACAATTACCTTGTCTACATCATCAGGTGATTCAACAAGAAAAATTTTACCTCCGTACTCACCAGTATACTGACCCATCGTGCCTTCGACTTCAGGGTGTCCCTTGTGCCCGATTAAAATGGTATCTCTGCCATTTTTGCAGTTACGCACGACTTCAATGTGGACCTTGGTGACTAAAGGGCAGGTTGCATCAAATACCGTGAGTTTTCGTCTGTCAGCTTCTTTGCGCACCGCTTTGGAAACGCCGTGAGCACTAAAGATAACCGTGGACTGATCGGGTACCTGGTCTAACTCGTCAACGAATACAGCGCCTTTTTCACGCAGTGTATCTACAACAAAACGGTTATGAACGACTTCATGGCGCACATAGATGGGCGCGCCGAATTGCTCTAAAGCACGTTCGACTATTTCAATTGCCCTGTCTACACCCGCGCAAAAACCTCTCGGGTTGGCCAGTTTAATCTGTATGGGAATCATGAGTGGAATCGTTTTTAAATATTTGCATAACCATAAGACATGCACCAAGTGTAATCAAAATATCAGCAACGTTAAACGTTGGCCAGTGGCATCCGCTATTAGGCAGGTAGTAGAAGAAATAAATACATTCATCAGAGCTATAATAAAAATCTATAAAGTCAGTAACTTTGCCATAAATAGCGCGGTCAATTAAGTTGCCTAATGCGCCACTGAGAATAAAACACAGACTGGTGCCGAGTAATTTTTCAGTGCTGGAAAGTTTGCGTAGCCAATTCAGTATATATACGCATACTACACTTGCAAGGCCGACGAAGAACCAGCGTTGCCAGCCACCCGCTTCGCTCAGAAAACTGAATGCAGCACCTTCATTATAAACAAGCATCCAGTTAAACATTGGCATGGCAGGTACTGGCTGTGCGAACTCAAGTGTCGATTCAGCAAAGCGTTTTGTAATTTGATCGAGAACGGTTAAGACGATAACCAGAATTGTCCAGTTACGCATACTTTCTGACTTCGCCCTTGCCGTCTACATTGTCAACGCAACGCGCGCAGAGATGTGGATGATCCTGACTACTGCCAACATCTTCACGCAGATGCCAGCAACGCACACATTTATTATTGCTGGACTTGTGTATGGATATTTTTATTTTGTCGCCATTCGCCAGGGCTGATTCCTGTAGCTCATTTGGACTGTTTTCATAAGGCTCAAGTCTGGCAGAAGATGTAATCAGTACAAAGCGAAGTTCATCTTCCAGCAAAGATAAAGCCTTATAGGTTGTGCCTTCACAGTAAATAGTAGCGTCTGCATCCAGGCCTGAACCAATGTTGCCTTTCTCTCTGTGTGCCTCCAGCGTTTTCAAGGTCACCTGACGTACATCAAATATCAAATTCCAGGTGTCATTATTTAAGGCCTGATTTTCATCCATCTCTGCCAAATCCTCATACCAGGTTTTAGTAAAGATAGTTGTTTCGTTATTCTCAGGGATATGAGAGAAGGCTTCTTCGGCTGTAAAATTTAATATGGGCGCTAATAAGCGTAATAATGACTGTGAAATATGATAGGCAGCAGTCTGGGCAGATCTGCGAGCAAGGCTGTCTGTCTGCGTTGTATAAACCCGGTCCTTGATAATATCCAGATACAGGCTGCCTAAATCCAGGCTGCAAAAATTGTGTAGTGTTTGATATAACTGATGGAATTCGTATTTATCATAATGCCGAATTGCCTGTTTCTGCAATGTGGCTGTTTTATTCACGATCCATTGATCGAGTGCGATCATTTCATTTGCTGCGACCAAATCTCTGGCAGGATCAAAGCCATTTAAATTCGAGAGTAAGTAACGGACTGTATTACGCATTCTTCTGTAAGAATCGGCTGTCCGTTTGAGAATTTCATCAGAGACATTCATTTCACTGCTGAAATCGCTGGAGGCTACCCATAAGCGCAGAATATCTGCACCAAGCGATTTGAATATTTTCTGAGGCGCAATGACATTACCTAATGACTTAGACATTTTTCGACCGCTGGCATCAACAGTAAAACCATGTGTCAGTACTGTTTTATAGGGAGCACAGTCATTGATGGCAATACTGGTCTTTAGCGAAGACTGAAACCAGCCGCGATGCTGGTCCGAGCCTTCAAGGTACAGGTCGGCAGGGAAATCAAGCTGTTGCTGACGCTGAAGTACAGATTCATGTGTGACACCTGAATCAAACCAGACATCAAGCGTATCTGAAACTTTAGTGTAATTTGCAGCTTCTTCGCCAAGCAGTTCAGAAGGTTCCAGATCAAACCATGCCTGTATACCTTCTTTTTCAATACGCTGGGCAACTTTCTCTATAAGTGAAACTGTATCTGGATGTAGTTCCTGCGTTTCCGAGTGGACAAATAATGTAATAGGGACACCCCAGGTGCGTTGACGGGAAACGCACCAGTCCGGGCTATTGCCGAGCATGCTGACAATTCTGGCTTTACCCCAGTCGGGTAACCATTGAACGTTTTCTACTTCTTCGAGAGAACGCTTAAGCAGGTTGTTTTTATTCATGCTGATAAACCACTGTGGCGTCGCCCTGAAAATCAAAGGGGTTTTAGTACGCCAGCAATGGGGAAAGCTGTGAGTGATTTGATGCTGGTGAACAAGTCTGGAATTTTCTATTAACTTTTCTATCACAGGCAGATCGACTTTATGAACATGCTGGCCTGCAAATAGTTCAACATTATCTCGATAGATACCGTTATCGTTAACGATATTAATTGTGCCCAGCTGGTATTTTTTGCCTACAACAAAATCGTCTGCACCGTGGTCAGGCGCTGTGTGTACGGCACCCGTTCCCGCGTCTGTAGTGACGTGTTCACCCAGAATAATAGGCACCTGTTTATCGTAAAAAGGGTGCTGCAATAGCATATGTTCAAGGTCCTGTCCGAGACAGGTACCGATGACACGATGACTTTCAAATGAATAACGCTGCAAACAGGCTTCAGTTAAATCCGAGGCCAGCAGTAAATATTCGTTAACATTATCATGAGATACTTCGACGAGTGAGTACTCAAACTCAGGATGTACGCTGACGGCCTGGTTGGCGGGCAGTGTCCACGGAGTGGTTGTCCAGATAACAATGTGAGCGATTAAGTCCTCAGCGGCATCGGTAAACAGTTTTTTAAAAGCTTTCTGGTCTACAGGGGTGAATTTAACGTCAATGGCATAAGAAGTTTTATCTTTATATTCAACTTCAGCTTCTGCCAATGCGGAACCACTGGCTACACTCCAGTAAACAGGTTTGAAGCCTTTCTCTAAATGTCCATTCTCTATGATTTTCCCAAGTGCCCTTACGATGTCGGCTTCTACCTGGAAGTTCATTGTAAGGTAAGGGTTTTCCCAGTCTGCAAAAACACCCAGGCGAATAAAATCCTCACGTTGGCGATCAACCTGTTTCTGCGCATATTCGCGGCAGGCCAGACGGAAGTCTTTTTCAGAAATTTTATGGCCAGGTTTACCCTTCTTCTTTTCAACCATGACCTCGATAGGCAAGCCATGGCAGTCCCAGCCAGGAACGAAGGGAACATCGTAGCCACTGAGAGTTTTACTTTTAACAATTATGTCTTTAAGAATTTTATTCACCGCATGGCCAATGTGAATGTCTCCATTTGCATAGGGAGGGCCATCATGAAGGGTGAATTTATTTTCCCTTTCAGCGCATACTTCCCGAATGTGCTGATAAATTTTAAGCTCTTGCCAGCGTTTTAATATTTCTGGCTCGCGTTGTGCCAGGTTTCCTTTCATTGGAAAGCTGGTATTTGGCAAGTTGAGAGTGTGCTTGTAATCTTGACTCACAGAGTGTTACATCCTTTCACTAAAATATTGTTGTGCCTTTGCAACATCAATGTGTATTTGATGTTTGAGTGCTTCAAAAGATGGAAATTTAATTTCATCTCGTAATTTGGTATGAAATTCAACATCCATTTTTTTACCGTATAAATCCTGCTGACAATCAAATAAATGGACTTCTAGCTGTTGTCGCTGACCATTCACAGTAGGTCTGCTGCCAACATTGGCGACACCTTGCCATTGCAGACTGTTGCATCTTGCACTGACTGTAAATACACCGCTAATAGGCGAGACGTTTTGCTTGATAAGAATATTTGCGGTAGGAAAGCCAATGGTCCGACCTTTTTTGTCACCATGGAATACTCGCCCGGACATTTCAAATGGTCGACCTAATAATAGGGCAACTTCAGCAAATTCTCCCTTGGATAATTTGTTCCGAATCAGTGTGCTGCTGACTCGCTTGTTATTATATAAGACAGGGTTTTTAATGTGGACATCGAATCCAAGTTTAGCGCCCATGCTGCATAGCAAATCACTATTACCTCTTCCATGGTGGCCAAATTTAAAATCATCGCCAACCACTAGCGTTTCAACATTCAGTGAATCGTGCAAGATCTTCTGAACAAAGTCTACTGCTGACATGCAGGCTAATTCCTGATTGAAATGCAGGCATGCAAAGTAGTCGAATCCAAACTCACGCACTAATTCAATTTTTTTGCGTACAGGGTAAATACGGGCAGGACCTTCAGGACCACAGAAGAACTCTCTTGGCATTGGCTCAAAGCTGATAAATACAGACTTTGCATTTTGTTGCCTGGATTTGTTGATGACATAGTTAATGATCTCCTGATGACCCAGATGAAAACCATCAAACTTGCCTATTGTTGAGACGGTACGCTGATTAACCTTGGTGAGCTGCTTGCTGCCTCGAAGTAATATCATGTTAACCGCCCCTAATGTGATTGAAGGCGAAACTGACTTGGACGTAAGCCAAGAATCACAAGTAGCCCTGCATAGATGCTGATACCTGAAATGACCAGCGCTGTTAGCGAGCCAAACCGGGTAAGGCTGTTCCAGCTTGACCACACCTCTGGAGTTGGGTTGATCCACCATAAAAACATCAGCATTGCGAGTGAGCTAACAAATACTTTTAAACTCAGAGTCAGTCTACCTGAGTTAGCCTGCAATACATTAGCTTTCCTGAGCAGGATAAATAATAAGCCTGCATTAATATATGCAGATAACGAGGTGGCTAAAGCAAGTCCGGCATGAGCGCCGGGTAGCTCTAGTCTGGACCACAACCACACGAAAAACAGATTGAGAATAATATTGATGATCATGACTAGCACGCCAACCTTCACTGGCGTCTTGGTATCCTGGCGCGAGTAAAAGCCAGGTGCAAGAACCTTGATGAAAATAAATGCCGGTAAACCGAGGGCATAGGCCATTAAGCTAAGTGTTGCCATTTGTGTGTCGAATAAGCTGAATTCTCGATATTGGACGAGAGTAAACAAAATTGGTGCTGATAATACTACTAAGCCCAAGGTAGCGGGTATTGAAATTAGTAAAGAAATTTTTAACGCCCACTGCAGAGTACGATCAAACTCCTGTAACTGGTTAGACACAAACTGTTTAGACAGTAATGGCAAAATAACCGTGGCAGTGGCAATCCCAAATAAGGCCAGTGGCAGTTCGACAAATCTGTCAGATATATATAACCAGCTGATGCTGCCCGCCACCAGAAAAGAAGCGATCATGGTGTTGATGAGTAAATTTATTTGCACGATGGAGCTGCCAAAAATAGCAGGTAACATCAGTTTTAGAATTCTATCCACGCCCTCTTTGGCACCCGTCAGCCTGGGGACTGGTAATGAGTGGGCTTTTATCAGGAATGGTATCTGGAATAGCAGCTGTGCAAGGCCTGCGACAAATACTCCCCAGGCTAGTGCCGTTACCGGATTTTCCATCTGTGGTGATAACCACACGGCGGCGCCAATTAATGACAGATTGAGTAAAACGGGTGTCAGGGCGGGCACTGCAAACTTTTGATGAATATTTAATATACTGCCCGAAAGAGCAGTCAATGAAATGAACAATGCATATGGAAAGGTTATCTTAAGCATATCGCTGGCCAGCAATTCCTGCGCGGGATCATTAAAACCCGGTGCGAATATATGTATTAACCAGGGAGAGCATAAAATACCAAGTGCTGTGATAATCAATAAAATGATCGATAACAAGCCAGTAACATGATCGATCAGGCGCTTAAAATCACTTTTACTGCTATGCAGGTGAGACGTCATGACCGGAACAAATGCCTGTGAAAATGCGCCTTCAGCAAACAGGCGTCGCAGAAAATTCGGAATACGGAATGCGACGAAAAAAGCATCAGTGCCTGCATTAGCGCCAAACACAATAAAAATAATTGCATCTCGAGCATAGCCAAATATACGAGAGACTAGGGTAGCGCCTCCGACAACTAAAGTGGATTTTACTGGCTTCTTGCTCACTGGATGATAATTAAGGGATATTTAATTGATTTGTAAAGAAAAACTCTAACCTATTAGCGGTAGATTTGCATCAATGTTGCTAACGAGATTGTTTGCTATTTACATCCTGTCTGGGTAAATACAGGAATATAGCGTCTGGTTGGCAATTGGTGATGCTTTAGACACGTATTTTGTTGACATTTTATGGCGAAAAACGCATAGTTCGACGCCCTAAAACACAAAGCTCAGATTCAAGAGGACAGATTTTGGCAAATATAGCTTCAGCTCGTAAAAGAGCACGCACTTCAGAGAAATCCAGACAACAAAATGTTGCTATGAGATCTAAACTTCGCACATTTATCAAAAATGTGGTTAAAGCGATCGACTCTGGAAATAAAGAAGAAGCCCAGCAGTTATATACAGCCTCTGTTCCTGTGATTGACTCATCTGCTCGTAAAGGCATTATTCATACGAACAAGGCAGCGAGACACAAGCAGCGTCTGAACTCACGCATCCGCGCAATGTAATTAATCTGTAAATAAGCGTTGAAAACGTTTATTTTTTACAGAAGTGCCAAATTATCGCGATTAATTAATTCCGGCTCATCGATATAACCCAGAGTAGGTTCTATCTCGGCAGTTGATTTCCCCAGGATTTTGTTTGTCTCATCCGCATTATAGTTAATTAAGCCGCGCGCAATTTCTATTCCCTGGTCGTCAGTACATGCCACGAGATCGCCTCGTTTGAATGTACCTGTCACAGTCGTCACTCCAATAGGTAACAAGCTGGCTCTGCCAGATCTGATAACATTGCTGGCGCCAGCATCGAGCTGAATACTGCCAACGACTTTAAGCTGGTTGGCAATCCATTGCTTGCGTGCTGTCAATGGCTCAACCGCGGGCATAATGGTAGTACCTGTGTAGTTGCCGCGAGCGACTGATAGCAGCACATCACTTTGTTTTCCGGATAATATAATCGTAGAGGTACCTGAGCGCTCAGCTCGTCTGGCAGCAGATACCTTGGTCAACATGCCTCCGCGTCCTAGCGCATGATGAGATGGGCCAGCAACAATATCTAGAATCCTGTCATTTGTAGAGCAGGATTCGATCAACTTTGCATCTTTGAATTCATTGGGATTTTTATCGTAAATGCCTGCCTGGTCGGTGAGAATGATTAATTGATCAGCACTAATCAGATTGGCAACCAGTGCTGCAAGATTATCGTTATCACCGAAACGGATTTCATCGGTAGCAACAGTGTCATTTTCATTCACGACAGGAATGACACCCAGGTCAAGTAAGGTTGTTAATGTTGAACGAGCATTAATATAGCGTTTCCGGTCACGTAAATCCTCATGAGTCAGCAGGATCTGTGCACTGTGTAAACCATGTTTTTGCAGGTATTGTTCGTAAGCCTGCACCAAACCCATTTGACCAATCGCGGCGGCTGCCTGAAGCTCATGCAAGGTACGTGGACGTTGTGTCCAACCAAGTCGTGCCATGCCTTCTGCTACAGCACCAGATGACACCAGGATAAGTTCATAGCCCTGTTTCCTCAATTCTGCGAACTCACCCATCCATGCTTCGATGGCAGTCAGATTCAGCCCCTGCCCATCATTTGTGATAAGCGAGCTGCCTATTTTAACTACCCAGCGTTTGGATGACTGGACAGGTGTTTTGTCATTGTTCATGTTCACTTTCTTGCTTGACTAAATATCCATGAATATCATTACATAATTGATCCAGGCCTACTCTGGTAACTGTGGAAATAGCATAAACCGGACCCTGCCAGCCAATGTCCTCACATACTTTTCTGACCGTACTTTGCTGTTCTTCCTCAGGCAATAGATCAATTTTATTGAATACCAGCCAGCGGTGTTTGCCAGAGACCGTTTTACTGTATTCAAGGAGTTCTTTTTCAATAGTATGGAACTGGGAAACAGCGTCTTCGCTTTCGCCACGTTCTGATAAATCAATCATATGAACAAGTACGCGGCATCGTGACAGATGCTTCAGAAACTGGATGCCAAGACCGTGACCTTGTGCCGCTCCCTCGATCAGTCCCGGCAAATCGGCCATCACAAAGCTTTGCAGCGGACCTACCCTGACAACCCCTAAATTAGGGTGCAGCGTAGTAAAGGGGTAATCTGCAATTTTTGGACGAGCTTCAGAGACTGCGGATATTAACGATGACTTGCCCACACTTGGCAAGCCTAATAAACCCACATCAGCCAGCAGCTTTAGTTCCAAACGCAATTCGCGTATGTCACCTTCAGAGCCAGTAGTCGTTTTGCGGGGCGCCCGGTTGGTTGAGCTTTTAAAGCGTTGATTACCCAGGCCGTGAAATCCGCCTTTGGCCACCAGTAAAGTCTGACCTTCAGCGATCAGATCGCCGATACATTCGTCGGTGTTGTTATCATAGACTTCAGTGCCAACCGGGACATCAATGTATAAATCTTCGCCGGAGCGACCTGTGCAGTTACTGCCTCCTCCATGCGAGCCAGACTGGGCTTTGAAGCTACGCGTAAATCTGAAATCGGCCAGGGTATTTATACCTTCTTTAGTACGTAAAAATACACATCCACCATCGCCGCCATCGCCGCCGTCGGGTCCGCCTTTGGCGACAAAACGTTCGCGACGGAAGCTTAAACAGCCATTTCCACCATTTCCACCGTACACGGTGATTGTTGCTTCATCGACGAACTTCATATAAGAACCTGTTTATGTGTTTGTTTTGGGCACAAAAAAGCCCCGATTTTCGGGGCTTTTTAAATCGAAAGTGGCGTGTCGACTATGCGCTTACAACGCTGACATACTTCCTATTCTTAGGGCCCTTTACTTCAAATTTTACTATACCCGGTGTCTTGGCAAATATTGTGTAATCCTTGCCCAATCCAACATTTTGTCCGGGGTGGAATCTGGTTCCGCGTTGACGCAGGATGATATTGCCTGGGACTACCTGTTGACCACCAAAACATTTAACACCCAGTCGTTTTGACTGCGAATCACGACCGTTTCTGGTACTACCACCTGCTTTCTTATGTGCCATTGCGATTTATTCCGTTTTACTGACTGATTTCTTTTATAACTAATTCTGTGTAGGCCTGTCTGTGACCCATTTGCTTGCGGTGATGCTTGCGTCGCTTGAATTTGATAATTTCAACTTTCTTGGCGCGACCATGTGCACGTACTTCAGCACTCACCTTGCCCCCATCAATATAAGGAGCACCTATATTCACGCTATCACCCGCGCCCATCATGAGCACCTGGTCAAAGTCGACAGTTCCGCCTTCTTCAACATTCAATTTTTCGACGCGAAGGACATCTCCCTGCTCGACTCGGTATTGTTTTCCGCCTGTGGCGATGACTGCATACATAATATTAGTGACTTCGTGTATCTTTAGGAAAAAGAGCGCGGCATTCTAACGATTTAGCTGGGACAGGTCAATCATCTTGCCTACAAGTGTGTGACCGTTCATTATTGTCATCACAGAATTAATATACACCTTATGATGCCAGGAAGGTATCGTTCAATGAAACTATCTAATACTATTTATCGGCCCGCACAGCAGCGGGGCTTTTCGAGCGAAACTCTGTAAATTTACATGCAACTTAATGAAATACAGGCACTTGTTGCCAAAGACATGGATGGTGTCAACGCCAGCATCAGGGCTCAATTACACTCGGATGTAGTGCTTATTGAGCAGATGGGAGAATACATTATTAATAGTGGTGGCAAGAGACTGCGACCGGTTATCGCCGTATTGGCTGCTAGAGCATGCGGGTATGAGGGAGATAAACATTATCTGACGGCAGCTATTATTGAATTTATCCACACTGCCACTTTGCTGCACGACGATGTTGTCGACTCTTCAGATCTGCGTCGGGGTAAAGAAACGGCAAATTCCATATGGGGAAATGAGGCCAGTGTGCTGGTGGGAGATTTTATTTTTTCACGGGCGTTTGAAATGATGGTGCAAGTAGGCGACATGCGCGTGATGGACATTCTATCGACCACATCAAACACGATTGCTGAAGGAGAAGTACTGCAATTGATGAACTGCAATGACCCTGAGACGACAGAAGAAAAGTACATGCAGGTAATAAGATCCAAGACAGCAAAGTTATTTGGTGCCGCTGCACAGATTGGAGCCTTGCTTGCCGGGAAGTCGATGCAGGAAGAAAATTTACTGGAACGTTATGGAAATCATCTGGGGACAGCATTCCAGTTAATCGATGATGTGCTGGATTACCGGGCTGACACTGAGACCATGGGGAAAAATGTTGGCGATGATCTGGCCGAAGGGAAGCCTACACTTCCAATAATTCACGCCATAAAGAATGCCTCTGATGATGAGGCAAAAAAGATTGGAAAAATTATTGAGAATGGTGATCGTGACAGTCTGGAATTTGTCATGAGTATTATTCAGCAGACTAAAGCGCTGGAATATACCGAGAGCGTCGCCATGCAGGAAGCCGAGAAAGCCAAGCAGTCTCTGCACTGGTTGCCGGAGAGTGATTATAAAACAGCACTGAGTAGTCTGGCTGAGTTTTCTGTTTCCAGAATGTATTAAGCGCTTTCTGGCTGAAGTTTTATCAAACTACCCTAATATAATGACTATTAAACTTTACAACACACTGGCAAAACAAAAACAGGTGTTTGAGCCACTTAATCCCGAGTGCGTAACCATGTATGTTTGTGGGCCAACTGTATACAGTTATGCGCATATCGGCAATGCACGCCCTGCAGTTGTGTTTGATGTATTGGTTAAGCTGCTACGCAAGCAGTACAAAAAAGTTGTGTATGCACGCAACTTGACAGATGTTGATGACAAGATTAATGCCGCAGCAAATGAGCAGGGTGTTGAGATAGATGTCGTTACGAAAAAATTTACTGAAATCTATCACCAGGACATGGGCTCGCTTGGTGTTGATATGCCCGACATTGAGCCACGTGCAACAGACCACATAGATCAGATCATATCTATGATCGAAGTACTGATTGATCAGGGATTTGCGTACGAGGCTGAGCAACACGTTATGTTTAATGTTCCGGCATATAAAGCTTACGGTGAACTTTCCGGACGTAACCGCGATGACATGATTGCAGGTGCACGCGTAGAAGTTGCACCTTATAAAAAAGATCCTGCGGATTTTGTTTTATGGAAACCGTCTGCACCGGATCAGCCTGCCTGGGAAAGTCCCTGGGGTGCTGGCCGGCCTGGCTGGCATATTGAATGTTCTGCCATGATTGAAAAGCATTTGGGCAACACAATTGACATTCACGGTGGTGGACAGGACCTGATTTTTCCACATCATGAAAATGAAATAGCCCAGAGTACCTGCGCACATGATCAACAGGTGTTTTGTCGTTACTGGATACATAATGGTTTCGTCAATGTTAACTATGAAAAAATGTCGAAGTCGATTGGTAATGTATTGCTGGTTCACCAGCTACTGGAAAATGCGCCAGGAGAAGCTGTGCGCTATGCGTTGCTAAGTACACATTACAGAAGTCCGCTGGACTGGACAGATGAATTGCTGGCTTCATCAAAGAAAAGTCTGGACAGACTTTACGGAACACTGGAAAAGTTAAGTGATGTGCAGGCAACAATCCCTTCAGCACAATGCACTGAAAATTTTTATAAAGCTATTAATGAAGATCTGAATACACCACTCGCCTTTAGCGAGCTTCATGCACTGGCCAAGCTTGCAAATAATGCCAGCGATGAGAGTGTGCGTGCAGAGCTGAAGGGCGCATTACTTGAATGTGGAAAGCTGGTAGGTTTGTTGCAACAGGACCCTGATACCTGGTTCGGCGCAGGTAGCAGTGATCTTGACGAAGCAAAAATAGATGGGCTGATTGCGCAACGTAATCAAGCACGCAGTGACAGGGACTTTGCTACCGCTGATCGTATCAGAGATGAGCTTGCTGCACTGGGGATAGAAATATTAGATCGGCCAGAAGGTACAAGTTGGCGTAAAATATAGGTGAATTCATAGTAATTTAGTCCACTATGAATGAAATCATGGACAATATATCTGGTCTATATGAGTTTTACAGCTTGTCTTTGATGCAAGTAGAATAACCACACATTTAAGTCATACCGCCATTTATGTATCTAGAATACTTTGGATTAGCCGAAAAACCGTTTCAGATCACACCTGATCCGCGTTTTCTATACCTGAGTCGGCGCCATCGTGATGGATTCGCACACTTATTATATGGCGCAGATGAGGCGGGTGGATTTGTGCTCCTCACCGGCGAAGTAGGTACCGGTAAAACAACACTATGCCGAAGTGCGCTGGAAAGCATTACGGATAATGTTCGCATTGCATTAATCCTGAATCCTAAACAATCTCCCATTGAACTGGTTGCTTCCATTTGCGACGAGTTACAAGTCGTTTATCCGAAAAATGTTAGCAGCTTAAAAGCATTAATAGACCGTCTTAACCTGTATCTGCTTAAAGCTTACGGACAAGGCCAGCGTATTGTTGTGGTAATAGATGAAGCACAAAACTTAACTTCCGAAGTACTGGAACAGGTTCGCCTGCTGACTAATCTTGAAGTGTCGACGCAAAAACTTTTACAGATAATATTAATTGGTCAACCCGAGTTGCAGACCATGCTGGACATGCCTGAATTAAGGCAATTGTCTCAACGCATCACTGCGCGTTTTCACTTGACGCCACTAACAAGAGAAGAGACAGGTGAATATATAGCACACCGTCTGAAAATAGCAGGTGTCACGCGGGAGGTATTTACCAGGCAGGCTGTCAATGAAATATATAAACTGTCACGCGGGATACCAAGAATAATAAACACTTTAAGCGAACGTGCATTGATTGGGGCCTATGGCGCTAATCTGCCCATGATAAAAAAAGATATTGTCAGAAACGCCGCGGTTGAAGTGTTAGGAAAGTCATCTAAAGGCAGGCAGAAGTTTACGATGGGCTGGCCCGCTATCGGTGGGATTGCAATTGCGTTGATTGCGGTAGCGCTTGGATTATGGGGAATAATGCTAGCTGATAATTCGCCGCTGAGAAATGCACAGGCCAAGGTGGAGAGTACGCAGGCAGAAAAAAAAGTTGTGGTTGTAGAAGAAATGCAAAAGCCTGACTTGCAGGCTAAATCAACACCAATAATCCGCAAGCAGGTGACTCCGATACAGTTAAATCTTGCAGAACAACTGATTAGCCAGTCCGGAAAGGCAGATACTTTTTCTGCTTTCGCAAATCTGTTTTCACTATGGCAAAGGGATTACTCTGCATACACAGGTGAAACTGCATGTACAAAAGCAATAAAAGCGGGCATGCGCTGTATCTTCGGTCAAGGCGAGATGGATGGCCTGCTTCAGTATGATCGGCCTGCTGTACTTGAGCTTAAGAATGCAAGGCAGGAAGTTGTGTTTGCAGTGTTGCATAAAGCAAATGGCGAGAAGCTGCACCTCAAAATGCTGGATAGTGATATCGAAACGACAAAACAGGAACTGCAACAGGTGTGGTCAGGCAATTATATCGTTTTATGGAAGCCGCCTTTCCCTGATAACGAATCACTGGCAGAAGGGTTTGTCGGGCCGGATGTTTTATGGCTGCGCCATCAATTAGACCAGATAGAGGGCAGAAAGAAAGCTGAGTATTCTGCAGATAATCTAAAATTCAACTCAGCACTCACTGATCGGGTTACCCGGTTTCAGGAAAAGCGAGGCTTGAAAGCAGATGGAATTGTTGGCAGGGAAACGTTTATCGAACTTGTGAATGTTAACAATGCCAGTGCTGTCCCCAGATTGACATTCACTGATAAAGGATAACGGTTATGTCAATGATACTGGATGCGTTATCACGCGCGGAAAAAGAACGGCAGTCGGAGAATGCAGTCGGATTAGATACAGCCCGATATGCAACAAGCTCTACAATTAAGGAAGATCGTTTTAAGAGATGGGTGTTGATCGCACTGGTAGCTAATTTCTTGCTCATTATTTTGCTGTCACTTGCTTATGCGTGGAAAACATTTTCACAAGACCAATCCATACCCGTCAGTAATACAGATAACATGCATACACAAAGTGCGCAGAGCGTAGTGCAACAGCAGATGAATACTGCGCCCGTAGCCGCAGTGGCGGATGAACTTCTGGAGAATCAGGCAGATAAGCAGTCCGAATTAACCTCATCTGCCATAAACCTTTCTAATCTTTCAAATAAAACAGTGCCAGTAAATTCGTTGAGTGATGAAGCAAAGGTAAGGGAAAATGAAGTTATTAAAACACCCAGTAAGAAGCCGGTTAAAAGTATCGTTAAAAAAACTCCACCAGTGCAATACTCAAGCAAGCCCCTGTCTGCACCTGTACAAACAAGCAAGCCTACCGTCGCCTCTATTGCTGCAGCAGTGGAAAGGCAGCGAGTAGCTGATGCCAGTTCATCGCAATACGCAAGGCTGAATGATATACCTGTTCATGAACGATCTCAGCTGGATCAGTACCAGGTGAATGTGCATGTTTATGATGACAGCGGCCAGGGCAGTTTTGTGCTGATTAATATGGTGAAATACAAACAGGGTGATTATCTGCCTGGCGGTAGCGCTTTCGTTTCAGCGATAGTGCCTGAAGGTGTAGTAATAGATTATGGAAACGGTAAAGCACTCATAGAACGCAATCAATAGAATTACGGGATAAGCAGGCAAATGTATAAGGAGCGTTCGGTGCGAAAACAGGAGGTGTGTAATTTCACTCGTTGATGACAATGAACCAGAGATTATTGCAGCCCTGGATCTTGGCTCAAACAGTTTTCACATGGTGGTCGCAACCAGTCATCAGGGCCGATTAAAAATTATAGATCGCCTGCGCGAAATGGTACGTCTGAGTGCGGGGCTTAACTCTACGCGCGAGCTTGATAAAGAAGCAATGCAGCGTGCAATTGCATGCCTTGAAAGATTCGGTCAACGCCTGCGAGATATGCATGCTTCGTCTGTTCGCGCAATCGGTACGAATGCTTTACGTCAGGCAAAAAATTCCCATAAATTTCTGAAAGCGGCTCAGGCAGCGCTAGGTCATCCTATCGAAATTATCTCTGGTATAGAAGAAGCGCGACTTATCTATCAGGGAACCACGTATGCAATTTCTCGCCCAAACGAACGTCGTATCGTGGTTGATATTGGAGGTGGCAGCACAGAGATTATTGTTGGTGAGGGTATGCGACCATTGAAAATGGAAAGTCTTTTTATGGGCTGTGTTTCAATGAGTGAACAGCATTTTGTAAATGGAAAGGTTACCCGAAAAAATTTCGATCAGGCCTTTATGTCGGCAAAACAGCAATTACGTCCGTTTGTTAATGCCTATAAGAAAATTGGCTGGGACCTTGAAGTCGGCACATCCGGTACGATTAAAGCAATAAGTGAAATAGTAAATAGTCTCCCGGAAGGGAGTAGCGAGATATCGTTAGAGTCACTGTTCAAGCTGCGTGATTTACTGGTTGCAAAAGAACTGGATTTATCAAATATCAAGAAAGAGCGGTTACCAGTGTTTCCTGGCGGATTAGCTATATTGCTGGCAATTTTTGATAGTCTTAATCTGAATCAGATGAATTTTTCTGATGGTGCATTACGAGAGGGAGTGTTGTTTGACCTGCTGGGAAGACTGCATCTTGCACGTGAAGATGTTCGCACAGAGACAGTAAGAGGGTTTGAACGTCGATATCATGTTGACTTTGATCAGGCAAACAGAACTGAACTGAGTGCTGGAATGCTGCTCAATCAGGTAAAAAAGCAGTGGAACTTGTCTGGCATAGAACATGAAAATCAGCTCAAATGGGCAGCGCGACTACACGAAGTGGGTCTGGATATTGCTCATTCCGGATATCATCGTCATGGTGCATATCTGTTACAAAATTCTGATATGCCAGGTTTTGCCAGTCGTGAACAACAGGTACTTGCATGTCTGGTAGGGACTCACCGTAGAAAAATCCGGCCGGATTCATTCGATATATTACAAAGTGAAGAAAGTGAGACAGTAAAATATTTAATCGTCTTGCTGAGGCTTGCAGTATTGCTAAATCGGGATCGTATGGATACTGAGTTTCCATTAAAAAAAATCAAGGCAAAACAAAACGAAATCGCGCTGGAATTTGTGCAGGACTGGATCGACCAGTCGCCACTAACGCAAATTGATCTGGAGCAGGAAAGTGACTACCTTAAAGCGATAGATATTAAGCTTTCGTTTTAGAGTATTTTTTAAGTAATTCCAGTTGTGCTGTGATTTTTTTGTCTTTCTTGTTTACTTTTTTTCGAATGTAATCGCCGTCCTGCTGAAGAATCCAGGCGTTCTGATTGTCTTTAATGTACAGCTCCAATTCAGACAGAACACACTTTTTGATGGCGCGATCCTCAATAGGCCAGGCAGTTTCAACACGGCGGAAGAAGTTTCTGTCCATCCAGTCAGCACTGGAGCAATATAGTTTTGAGCGGCCACCGTTATAAAAATAAAAGACGCGAGAATGCTCCAGGAACCTGCCAACAATTGAACGAACTTCAATATTCTCTGAAATGCCTTTGACGCCTGGCCTTAGACAGCAGGGGCCACGCACAATTAATTTTATCTCAACACCGGCGATAGACGCTCGGTAGAGTGCCTGTATTAACTGTGGTTCAACTAATGAGTTTACACGAGCAATAATTTTTGCTTTGCGATGTTGTGTCGCACGTTTGGTTTCTTTCTCAATGTATTCAATGATTGTTTTATACAATGTGAAGGGTGCCTGTAATACATTGTTCAGTCTCGGAATCTTTGTGAAGCTTGTGAGCTGTAAAAATATTTCATGCAAATCAGTTGTTATTCCAGGATCGCATGTAAACATTCCGTAGTCGGTGTACAGTTTTGCAGTAGACTGATGGTAGTTGCCGGTACCTAAATGGGCATAACGGACCAGTTGATCATTCTCGCGTCTTATCACCAGTATCATTTTTGCATGTGTCTTGATTCCTACAATGCCATAGACAACGTGTGCCCCCGCTTTTTGTAGCCGGTTCGCCAGTGCGATATTTGCAGCTTCATCAAATCTTGCCATGAGCTCAATAACAACAGTCACTTCCTTGCCAGAATTAGCAGCCATAACAAGTGCATCGACAATACGGGATTTTGCACCTGTTCTATATAAGGTTTGTTTAATGGCTAAAACTTTGGGGTCTTTTGCTGCCTGATGAATAAAGTTAAGCACCGGCGCGAAGGACTGATAAGGGTGATGCATTAATACATCCTGGCTGGAAATGACCTTGAATAAATTTGAATCCGGTGTGATCGGATTTGGTAGCAGGGGTTTGAAGCTACTATATTTTAAGTCGGGTCTGTCAATTAAATCGTAGGTGTTTAAAAGACGATTCAGATTAACCGGGCCATTTACCTTGTATAAGTCAATTTCATCAAGTTCGAATTGATGCAGCAGGTATTCAACAAGATGATCAGGAGTATTTTTATAGGTTTCTAAACGTGCAGCAGCACCATAACGGCGTGAAGCCAACTCACCTTCCAGCGCCAGGGGTAA
Source organism: uncultured Gammaproteobacteria bacterium (assembly GCA_963976865.1). Classification (GTDB taxonomy): domain Bacteria; phylum Pseudomonadota; class Gammaproteobacteria; order UBA4575; family UBA4575; genus UBA1858. The sequence goes on from CAXBLY010000001.1 coordinate 581,530, forward strand.
ATTGTCAATTTCATCATCGACATACAAGTCGCTATTACGTGTGACGCGGAACTGGTAGCAACCATAAACCTGTAAGCCTTCAAACAGATCATGAACAAATTCGTGAATGACAGATGACAGGAATACAAAATTAATTGAATCATCACCCTGATCGCCAGGAAGCTGAATGAGTCTCGGCAAAGATCTTGGTGCCTGCACAATTGCCAGATGGCCACTTCTGCCAAATGCATCTGAACCGCCTACTTCAACGATAAAGTTCAGACTTTTATTTAGGATACGTGGAAAGGGGTGGCCCGGATCAATACCAAGCGGACTTAGTACCGGTTCAACCTGGCTGGTAAAGTAATTCTGAATCCATTTGCGCTGGGATTGCGACCATTTCTCACGCGCAAGGAAATGCACATTTTCTTTAGTCAGTGCAGGCAATATGACTTCATTGAAAACACGATATTGTTCTTCAACCAAAATGGTTGCTGATTCATGGATTTCACGCAATACCTGTTTTGCAGGCTTCTGGTCGGCGGAGGTGTAGCCGGTAGAGAACTCAATATGCTGTTTAATGCCAAGTACGCGAATTTCAAAAAATTCATCTAAATTAGAGCATGAAATGCAAAGGAACTTTAAGCGCTCTAATAGCGGTGTGTTGATATCTTTTGCCTGTTCCAGCACACGCTCGTTAAATTTCAGCTGGCTAATTTCCCGATTGATAAATAACTCAGGCTGGCTGACGTCAATGTTGTGTGCATTCTCGTCTTTGGATGTAGGCATTGTTATAAATTACTGAGTGATTAGTGTTTGTTGGTAAAACTCTAACATATTATCAGCTAGTGCTTTCGAGTCCCATTTTCCTGCATATTCGACTGCCGCCAGTTTTGTTTGTTCGTACACCTGTTTATTTTTGAGTAAAAAGACCACTTTATCGCAAAAATCGTCTATCTCACCATTGGTAATTATTGCCCCATTGCAATCAATCAGGATATCTCTGGTTCCCATGGCAGCTACTGAAACAACAGGAGTTCCGGAGGCCATTGCTTCGAGTAACACCAGGCCTTGAGTTTCTGTTACTGAACTGAATACAAAAATATCAGCACTATGGTAACAGTCTACCAGAGTGGTATCTCTGTCCAGATAACCGACAAATGCAATATTGTTATCAAGATTCAATTTTTTGGCCTGTTGTATGTATGCATTCCGGGCGGGGCCTTCGCCGGCAATGACGAGTAAAATCTCAGGAATGTGCTGTTTGACTCTGTCGACCATATCAAGCAATAAGCCAATATTTTTTTCAAAGGCAACGCGACTAACGTTTAATAGAATCTTTCTGTCGTCCGGGAGCTTGAATGTGGTTTTGAAAGCCTCACCATCACCGCCTTCGAATTTCTTGCTGTTGATGCCGGTAGGTATGATTTTAATATTATTTTTGACACCATATGATTTTAATAATTTGACGATGATTGATGAAGGCGCAATAACACCTTTGGCCTGATTACACTGACGTGATGAAAATCGGCGCGCAAAGAATTTCAATACCTGTTTTGGAACGATAGGGATGTAGTGGTAAAGGTATTCTTCAAATAGTGTGTGGTAAGTAATAACGCATGGTATGCCTAATGCTTTGGCGATTCTGACTCCCGAGTAATGCGCAATAAAGGGTGTTTGAATATGTACAATATCGAAGTCACACGATATCAATTGAGGAATAAGCCTGGTAATGGCCTTTGATTTCATCATCCGGTCTTCTGGATCATAGGGGATTGCACGTGATGGTATGCGTATAATGGAGTCATCACTTTTGTCGCCACCAGTGTATTCAGGAGCAATCAGAGTGACTTGATTTCCGGATTTTTCAAATTCAGCCTTGAACGTCTGAATGGAAGTGGATACACCATTTATTCTTGGAAAGTAAACATCGGAAATCATCAAAATATTCATGTCATATTCTCAATGGCCTGCATAGATTTTATATAATGCGCCTGGCGCAATGTTATGCAGATTTTGCTGAGGTGAGGTTGTTAATGAATTGCAGTGTCGCCTGTTCCCAGGTGTATTCAAGCGCCTGATTAATGCAATCCTGTGGGTCCAGTTTGAGTGCTTCAAGTGCGGCTGTTTTTAAATTGTCATTCAATATACCTGTTGTACCATCGCGAACAACATCACGAGGGCCTGTTACCGGGAACGCTGCAACAGGTAAGCCACATGCCATTGCTTCTAACATCACTACACCAAAAGTGTCTGTCAGGCTGGGAAAGACAAATACATCGCCGCTTGCTAGATAGTTTGCAAGTTGTTCACCGAACTTGTAGCCCTCAAATTTCACATTCGGGTATTTCTGACGCAGTTCATTGGTGGCAGGACCATCACCGATGACGACTTTGGTGCCAGGCAGGTTTAAAGACAGAAATGCTTCAATGTTTTTTTCAACCGCAACACGACCGACATAAACAGAGATGGGGCGGGGGTAGGATAAAAGATCTTTACTGTTTGGTTTGAATACACCGGTGTCGACACCGCGAGTCCATAAGGCAAGATTTTTAAATCCTCGTTTTTCCAGAATTTTTTGTTGATGCGGTGTGCCCACCATAGTGCGTGTTGCTTTGCTATGAAAGCGACGAAAAAATGCGTATGTGAGACTCAGAGGGACGGGAATTCTCTCTCGAATGTATTCAGGAAACTGAGTGTGATATGAGGTGGTAAAAGCAAGATTGTTTTTAATGCAGTACTTCCTTGCTGCCTGTCCCAGAGGGCCTTCAGTTGAGATATGTATATGTGTTGGCTTGAATTCATCAAGCTGTTTTTTTATATATTTGCCTGCACCTAAAGCCAGACGAATTTCCGGATAAGTAGGACAGGGAATGGTTTTACATTCGCCTGGGTGTATTACATGAACTTGATGACCTAGTTTGATGGCGGTGTCGCGAGTTTTACCTAGCGTGGTGACCACACCGTTGACTTGTGGTTTCCACGCATCAGTGACAATCACAAGGCGAATGGAGTTACTGGTGGCTAGCGTCATAAATATAATGTTTGAATATAGGGGTCAGAGCGGATTATTGCACTGGTGCCTTCGCAAGATTAAGCAACTTTTTGGCTGGCATATTCCGGATTATTTTCGCTAAGCAAGGATTTCTTGTAATCCTCATTCCAGTAAATCAGTTCCAGACTACCATCGTCATGCTCAATCATGCCTGAGCAGCTTTCCACCCAGTCTCCATCGTTACAATAGAGTACTGAATTGATGTGACGAATTTCAGCATGGTGTATGTGTCCACAGACAACGCCATCAACTTTTCTTTCTTTGGCCAAATGCGCAAGAGCAGTTTCGAAGCTGCCAATATAGTTAACAGCATTCTTAACCTTGAGTTTTAAGTATTTGGCCAGTGACCAGTAGTTGCGTTTAAAAAGTCTGCGAAAAATATTGACGTACTGATTTAGCTGTAAAAGTATGTCGTAAGCCCAGCTGCCGAGCTTGGCGATCATTTGGCTATGTTTAACTATAGTGTCAAATTCGTCACCATGTAATATCAACAGTTTTTTACCATTGGCAGTGATGTGTTCATAATCCAGGTGTATTTCTACATTACCAAATGTATAACCAGCATATTCACGCATGACCTCATCATGGTTGCCCGGGATATATATCACTTTCGTTCCATGTTTGGCTTTACCGAGTATGGAACGTATGACATTGGTGTGCTGCTGTGGCCAGTATGAAGATTTTTGCAGACTCCAGAAATCGACAATGTCACCAACCAGAAACAGGTATTCGGTTTCTACGCTATGAAGAAAATCAAGCAGGTTTTCCGCCTGGCATCCGCGAAAACCCAGATGAACATCTGAAATCCATACACTCCTAACATGAAGTAATGCTGGCGTACTCAAAATGAAATCCGTTTTCTGACTGTATTACTCATTGGGGAGCAAAATATAACGGTTTGGTTACATAGGTATTAAATTTTTGTGAACTATTTATTAAAAGCAGTAAATAAGCCGATGAAAACACTAATGATGTAATAATAAATTCATTTTCATCTATCAACATTGGCCCAGCAGTGATCGATCCTTGTGATCAAAAATAAATTACGTTAGCGGAAGCCAGTGTCATGTTTCAAACAAGAGTGAATAGCCTTTTTGAACGAGCAGATCTTATAGAGATGCGTTTATGTGTTCTTCTTAATAATAGCAGTCGATATACATATATAAGATTATTTTTTCGTGTGGTAAGTCGTCTGGGTGACGGCATGTTCTGGCATGCCCTGGCTGTGTTTTTACCCTACTTGCACGGCAAGCAGGGTGTCGCCGAAGCAGTACACATACTGATAACCGGATTACTGGTACTGGGTACTTACAAGTTTTTAAAAAGCAGGCTGGTTCGCGAAAGGCCATTTATAAGTAATAACATTATAAAACAGGCCGCACCAGCGCTTGATCAATACAGTTTTCCTTCAGGACATACCATGCATGCGTTTTCATTCGCAATATTATTCAGTTATTTCCTGCCGGAACTAACATCGGTTGTATGGGGGTTTGCAGGACTGGTGGCAATGTCACGAGTTATTTTGGGGCTACATTATCCTACTGATGTGGTAGCAGGCGCATTACTTGGATCATGTCTGTCAGTGCTCAGCTTACTGATCATGACAGGATAATGATTGAACTGCCGCAATTCATCACATGGGCTCTTTGTATAAAACCAATCTGTATTTAAGTGCGTGTATTGAAGCAAAGAGTTTAAAAAAAACGACAATCTGACATTTTTGTCACAAAGTTGTCATTTAAGTGAAATATGATCCTGCCCTTCTAAACGACTGGACCGATAAGGCGTTTATCAAAAAATCTGGTTTAAATGCCAGATAATTATTTCAAATAACAAATTTTTAATAACAGAGAGTTAAATATGAACTTAAAGCATATTCGTGCTGCATCCCTCGCTGCACTTGTAGCATCCGGTGCAATAGTTTCCACGCCGGCGTTTGCTGCCAATGACGCTATGATCGAGCTACTAAAGGTACTTCGGGATAATGGCACTATCACTGATGAAGCCTATAACCTTCTTAAGAATTCTGCCGCAGCAGACGAAGAGCGGACAGATGCAAAAATAGAAGAGACTGCAGAACAGAAATTAGCGTCTGTTAACAAGGTTTCTGACAAGCTTAAATGGGCAGAGAAGATCAAATTTAAAGGTGACTTGCGTCTGCGACGTCAATATCAGGAGGCTGATCCAGAAAATGGAGAAAGTCAAAGTCGTGAACGTTACCGCTACCGTCTACGCCTGGGCGCTGAAGGCGAAGTGACTGATAGTGTGAAAGTGGGATTAGGATTTGCTAGTGGTGGCAGTGATGCACGCTCTACAAATGAAACGCTGGATGACGGATTCTCTACTAAAGATATCCGTTTGGATTACGCATTTGCAGAATGGAAACCAACTGACTGGGTAAGTGTTGCTGGCGGTAAATTCAAACGTAAAGAGTATTTGTGGGCACCAACCGACTTATTGTGGGATGATGATATCAACCCGGAAGGTGTTTCTGTGCATTTACAAACTGATAATTCGTTTGGTACAGCATACGGAAATGCAGGTCACTGGATTGTCGAAGAATATAGTACGGTAAGTGATGATCCAACACTGACTTATGCGCAGATTGGCCACAAGTTCAAGTCGGGCAATTTCTTTGGAAATGTTGCAGGTACTTACTATGCATTTGATGGTTTGGAAAATGAAACCGTGATTGTTGGTAGTGGTGGTAACAACACTTTAGTCGGTGGTAACTACATGTATGACTACGACTCTATTGGTTTGTCAGCAGAGCTTGGTGTGATGGATGTATTAATTCCAGGCAAGAATTTCTCGATTTTCGCTGATTACATCAAGAATGACGATAGTGATGAAGATACCGGTCGAGCATTTGGCTTCAAGTTTGGGGATAAGAAAGTTGGTGACCAGCATACCTGGCAGCTAAAGTTTGTTAATGCTGATCTGGAAGCAGATGCATTTGTAGATTTCCTTCCTGATTCCGATCGACTTGGTGGAAATACAGGTGTGAAATCCAATGAAGTTGTATTCAAATATGCAGTTGCTAAGAATATAATTCTGGCGCTGGATTATTATGACTCAGAACAGGATGCACCTGGTTTAGATGATGACGAAGAGAAAGTTTTACAAACTGATATCTCTTTCAAGTTCTAGTCTGAATTCAGAGCTGAAGTTAAAATCAGGGCAGTGGCAACACTGCCCTTTTTTTATGTTTGAATTTATTTCCGGTTTGTAACAAACTTTTAATGTGAGTGATGAATAATCCTCGATCGACTGGCAACTTTTGAGTTCGACTGAGTTATTATGAATCTTCAATACGATTTACAACCACCTAAATTTTCTTCCCGGCAAATGAAAAAACACCGAATAATGATCGTAGAAGATGAGAAGCCTATTCGCGATATGGTCTATTTTGCGCTAGACAGTGATGGTTATGAGCTTCTTGAAGCGGTAGATGGAAGGGAAGCAACTGAAAAACTGGCACAGGATCTTCCAAGTTTGATCCTCATGGACTGGATGCTGCCGGATATCTCTGGCCTTGAACTGGTGAGACGTATCAAGCGTGATGAAATCACCAGCCATATTCCGATCATTATGCTCACCGCCAAAACAGAGGAAAGAGACAAAATAGATGGGCTGGATTCAGGGGCAGACGATTACATCACAAAACCGTTTTCGGTGAGAGAACTGTCAGCCCGAATACGTGCGGTAATGCGCCGAATTGATGGCGATGAAAGCGATAATAAACTCACCTATGGCAAGTTAGTGCTTGACCTTGATGCCCATCATGTAATCATTGACGATACACAAATTGAGGTGGGGCCTACCGAGTTCCGCTTATTAGAGTTTTTTATGACACATCCGGATAAAGTATACAGTCGTGCACAGTTGCTGGATTTTGTATGGGGTCGTAGCAAGTTTGTAGAAGAGCGAACGGTTGATGTGCATATCCTGCGTTTAAGAAAGTTATTAAAACCCTACAACTGCCATCAAATGGTTCAAACAGTGAGAGGTTACGGTTACCGCTTCATTGTAGATAAATAATGCAGATAGCAACGTTCTGGGTTGAATTAAGGTTAGCCTTACTTGTTTTTGTTGCCAGTCTGGCCCTTGGTTTCCTTAGCGGACACTGGGCATTGTCTATATCTATTGGGTTGTTTGCGTTTATTATCTGGCATTTACGCCAGATAATGCATTTGCGTCGCTGGCTGGCGTCTGGTGCTCCCATGGATGCGGTGCCGAATCTGTATGGCACTGCCTATCACATTATTACCCAGGTCTGTGATATTAAAAAACGCCATAATGCACAGCGAATCAGTCTTGAACATTCATTGGCAAAATTTGATGCGGCGACGAAAGCAATGCCTGACGCCATGCTCATTGTTGACCAGATGCAAACAATTGAATGGGCAAATCCGGCGGCAAAAACCCTGCTAAAAATTGATGCTAAGCGTGATATTGGTCAACGCATTGATAATATTGTGCGGGATCCGGAAATTACCAGTTATTTAACCAAGCAAGTATTTGACAACCCACTGGAGTTTTCATCAACAAATAGTACAGGTAAAGACCTAATGCTGAGAGTTGTCTCTTATGATGATGGCAAAAAGCTACTCATAGTGCATGACCATGGTGATCTGTTGCGCTTGCAGAATGTACGCAAAGACTTTGTTTCCAACGCATCTCATGAAATGCGCACACCACTGACAGTCATTATCGGTTATCTTGAGACACTCACCATGCGTGAAGAAATGACACCACTTACCCGGCGGGGCGTGGAAGGCGCGCTGGAGCAAGCCCAAAGATTAAAGCGTCTGATCGAGGATTTGCTTTCGCTGTCCAGGCTGGAGAATTTACCTTTAACTAAAAGCCAGTCAGAAAGTATCAATATCACCATGCTGATACGCGAAGGCATCGACCTGCTGAAGTCCTCAGATGTGTACAAGAATCAGCAATTTGAGCTTGATTGTGATGGCGGGATTCAAATCAGTGGTGATTATCTTGAATTACAAAGTGCCATTCAGAATATCATCGATAATGCAGTCAAGTATTCGCCGGCAAATTCCTGCATCAATATCAGTTGGCGCAAACATAACCAGGGTGGTTCACTATTAAGCGTAACGAATCTCGGTGAAAGCATTGACGAATCACATATTCCACGTTTGACAGAACGCTTTTACCGCATCGATAAAGGTCGCTCACGAGATATGGGCGGTACAGGGCTGGGTCTGTCAATTGTGAAACACATAATGGAGCGACATGGCGGTGAATTGAAAATTCACAGTCAAAAAGAGGCTGGAACGACTGTAGAGCTGAGTTTCCCGGAAGCGCGTAATATTTATGGGGAACAACAAGTTAACTCAAAAAGTCATGCCGTGTAATACGTCTGTAACAAATGAGTAATAAAGTGCAGCCTCCATTTCATACAAGCCGGAATAGATACGGCAATTCTTAGGAGAATAAATGAACTTTAAGCATATGACCGCAGCACTCACCGCGTTGGTGACAGTGTCTACAAATGTTGCGTTTGCCGAGGCAAAAGTTGATGAAGGTTTGAAAGACTACACTGTGGCAAGTGGTGTATCAGGTAACTTGTCTAGTGTGGGTTCTGACACCTTAGCCAATCTGATGACACTTTGGGCCGAGGATTACAAGCGCTTCTACCCGAATGTGAACATCCAGATCCAGGCGGCAGGGTCTTCTACAGCGCCTCCAGGACTGACTGAAGGTACTTCAAACCTGGGCCCTATGAGCCGAAAAATGAAAGATAAGGAAATTGCATCATTCGAAGAAAAGTACGGCTACAAGCCAACAGCTATTCCTGTGGCAATTGATGCACTGGCAGTATTTGCGCACAAGGATAACCCGATTAAGGGTCTTTCGATTGAGCAGGTTGATGCCATTTTCTCAAGCACACGCAAGTGTGGAGCTAAAGATACCGTAACCAATTGGGGCGACCTTGGCTTGACAGGTGAGTGGGCACGTAAGGATATCCAGTTATTTGGACGTAATTCAGTATCGGGTACTTACGGCTACTTTAAAAAGGTAGGTCTGTGTAAGGGTGATTTCAAATCTACAGTGAACGAGCAACCAGGTTCAGCCTCAGTGGTACAGTCGGTTACCCAGTCACTGAATGGCATCGGCTACTCAGGAATAGGTTACAAAACCACAGGCGTTCGCGCACTTCCGATTGCAAAAGGTGGATCTGCCAACTACATAGAAGCGTCACCTGAAGCCGCTATTTCTGGCAAGTACCCGTTAGCTCGCTTTTTGTACGTTTACGTAAACAAGCATCCAAATAAGGCGCTATCGCCTTTGGAAGGTGAATTCATTAAGCTGGTACTTTCAAAAGAAGGCCAAAAGGTTGTTGTGAAAGACGGATATATCCCACTACCTGCAAAAGTGGCTGAAAAAACTCTGAAATCACTGGGTCTGTAGTATTGCCTGGCGAATAACAGAGAGAGAAGTAGTACCCGAGAGCCCTATTAATTAATATAGGGCTTTCTTTTTATCCAGCTTTAACATTGTTCTTATATAATACCGCCCTACAAATTGACACAGAATAGCTCGGGAAATGGAAGCCAGTAATACTTCAGATCAGATTGCCAAAGGTCAGCGCAGATGGAAAATTCGTAAATTCGTCGATGTGCTGGCGCGCAGAGTGGTTGAAATAGGTGGCATAAGTGTCATTGCAGCCATCGCTCTAATCTTTCTATTTCTATTAAGCGTGGTGTATCCGCTTTTTGGGCAACCATCGGTAGATGAGATTGCTCAGTATCAGATATCTGATACTCAAGACGAAACGCTGTACTTGGCCATAGAAGAACAGGCTGAAATCGCATTGCGAGTCGGCAGTTCGGGCAACATACAATTCTTTAATGTAGAGAATGGCGAGATAATACTCAGGCGAAAACTGCCCATAGAACCTGGTAATAAAATCACTTCTTTTCGGGTAGCGAATGAAGCAACAGGATTGCTGGTAGCAGGAATGCAGTCAGGTGAATTGTTGTTCTTCAAACATGATTATGAACTGGAATTTACGGATACCAGCCGCATTATACATCCCGAAATTCTCTATCCTTACGGTGAACAGTTGTTCAGGGTTGCAAAAGGGCCCGTACTGGATTTTGCAGTTGGAGATAACGAGGATTCTACTGCAGTACTCGTTCGTACGTTGGATGGGAAAATAATATTTCAGTCATTCACAAAAGAATCATCTTTTATTGATGAAACAACGACACTTGAATTAGGCGACAGCGATGAAATTCTCACCGTTGATCCTGTGCTCGGTCTGCTGGTTGATCCAGAGCAGGAGTGGGCCTACATACTGACTCAGGGTGGCGACTTGTCAGCCTACGATATTCGGCAGAATGATTTTCTCTTAAGAGAAAAAGTAAAAGTCACTGAAGGAGAAGTAAGACCCACATATCTCAAATTCCTAACCGGTGGAATCTCGTTATTAATTGGGGATAGCAGAGGCAAATTATCACAGTGGTTTCAGGTGCGTAGTGACGGCGAACTTGAATTCAGACTACAAAAGATTCGTGAGACACATATCGATAATTCACCAATAACAAGTCTGGCGACAGAGCAACTAAGAAAAGGCGTTATAGCGGCAAGCCAGGCAGGCACGATTAAATTGCTATACACAACCAGTGAACGTGATTTGTTGACGATACCCGCGAGTGACAGTGCGATTCAGACATTAGCTGTTGCACCCCGCGCAGACATGTTTATTGCGGAAGATAGAAGCAGAACTATCAAGGCCTGGAATATAGACAATCATCACCCGGAAACATCACTTGCAGCGTTATGGGGGAAGATCTGGTATGAGGATTATGTGAAGCCGGACTACATCTGGCAGTCATCATCAGCCAGTAGCGATTTCGAACCCAAATACAGTTTAGTACCATTAACCTTTGGTACATTAAAAGCAGCATTTTATGCAATGATGTTTGCCATGCCTCTTGCCATATGCGGTGCAATTTTTACTGCTTACTTCATGGCACCACCGATGCGCGCAATAGTGAAACCTTCAATTGAAATCATGGAAGCACTGCCAACCGTGATTCTGGGATTCCTGGCGGGTTTATGGCTGGCACCTTTTGTTGAATTACATCTGCCCGGCGTATTTAGTATTTTTATATTAATGCCCATAGGAATAATTCTGCTGTCGCTAGTCTGGTGGAAGCTGCCAGGGAGTACAAAAAGATTCATCCCTGAAGGATGGCAGGCAGCCGCGCTAATAATTCCATTGATTATCATCGCATTGGTATGTGTCAACGTGTCACCCTATGTGGAACGAGTGTTTTTTGATGGGAATGTACGCATATGGCTGAGTGAAGAACTTGGTATTGGTTTTGATCAGCGCAATGCATTAATTATTGGAATCGCGATGGGCTTTGCCGTGATACCAACAATATTTTCAATTGCGGAAGATGCCATTTTCAGTGTGCCAAAACATCTTACATCGGGTTCTCTGGCATTAGGTGCAACACCCTGGCAAACCTTGACACGGATCGTATTGCTATCCGCCAGCCCGGGTATTTTCTCGGCGGTTATGATCGGATTTGGTCGTGCGGTGGGTGAAACAATGATAGTGCTGATGGCAACAGGTAACACGCCAGTGATGGACTTTAGTATCTTTCAGGGCATGCGTACATTGTCAGCGAACATTGCCGTTGAATTGCCTGAATCGGAAGTGGACAGTACGCACTATCGAATATTATTTTTAGCGGCATTTGTTTTGTTTATTTTTACTTTCTTTTTCAATACGGTGGCAGAAATAGTGCGTCAGCGGTTAAGAAAGAAATACAGTAGCTTATAACTATTATGAATACAGAAAAGCTGGGTTTTTTTAAAAGCGGCACACCTTGGGTATGGTTAAACGCCGGTGCTGTATCGATCAGTATGATAATGGTCATCGGCTTGTTGATATTGATAGCAGCGAAAGGCCTTGGTCATTTTTGGCCGAAAACAATCTGGGAAATCGATTACCAGGAAGGTGATAAGCAGATCGTGCTGTTAGGTGAGCGGGCAAAAACGGAATCAGTGCCTGCAAAACAGCTTGTGGCATCGGGTCTGCATGTTGAGTTTGAAGAAGAGTTCGTAGAAAGAACAATGCTTAAAATCGGCAACCGTGAAATGTATGGAGTGGATTTCAAGCTTATTGTTAAACCATCTGAAAACGAGGTTCGCAAGCCCGTCGATGCCATTGTGTTCGAGCGCACTCAGTGGGGTAATTTTTACGGGTATCTGAAGTCTATTAGTGAAAATGGCAGCACAATTGATATTGACCCGGATAATTTATGGAATGAATTACAGGAACGCTTAAAGCGAGTTGAAGACTTGCGTGATGAGATTCATGAAATAGAAAAGTTTGATATTGGAAAGATCAATTACAAGATTGAAGACTTGCGTCTGAGAGAGCGTCGGATAGAACTGAGTGGCATCAGCGATCCTGCCATTATTGCCGATATCAGCGCTGAACGTAATATTCTGAATGATAAGTATGAAGTATTAAAAACGGAACTGGCAAAGTTATATACCCAGATAGCACGTGATCAGGCATTGATGACAATACAAAATGGCCAGGAGAAGCTGATCAAGCTGGCAGATATTGTTAAAGCAAGTAAGCCCAATGCGATGAGTATATGGACTAAAATCGCACATTACTTTGTCAACCTGAAAGATTTTATAGCCGATGATCCACGAGAAGCGAATACTGAAGGAGGCATATTTCCAGCAATATTTGGTACAGTCATGATGGTGTTGCTAATGTCTGTCATCGTGACACCTTTTGGAGTAATCGCTGCAATTTATTTGCGTGAATATGCTAAACAGGGATTTATTACAAGACTGGTAAGGATCTCTGTGAATAACCTGGCGGGTGTTCCATCGATTGTATATGGGGTGTTTGGTCTGGGGTTCTTTGTATATTTTCTGGGGGGGAATATAGATCAGTTATTTTACCCTGAAGCTTTACCCTCGCCGACGTTTGGATCAGGCGGGATATTATGGGCATCACTCACCTTGGCATTGCTGACAGTGCCCGTAGTTATCGTGGCTACCGAAGAAGGCCTGTCAAGAATACCAAGTTCTGTGAGAGAAGGTTCGCTGGCTTTGGGGGCAACCAAAGCGGAAACGCTGTGGCGCACCGTGATACCTATGGCAAGTCCTGCAATGATGACAGGTCTTATTCTGGCAGTCGCGCGTGCAGCAGGAGAAGTTGCACCATTAATGCTGGTTGGTGCAGTCAAACTGGCGCCGTCTTTACCGCTTGATTTGAATGCTCCGTTTTTGCATCTGGAAAGAAAGTTCATGCATTTGGGTTTTCACATTTATGATGTTGGTTTCCAGAGTCCCAACGTTGAAGCGGCGCGTCCACTGGTGTTTGCAACGGCGTTAATTCTTGTCCTAGTAATAATATTACTAAACCTGTCTGCCATATATATCCGTAATCATTTGCGGGAAAAATATCGCACCATGGAACATTAATATAAATTGTATAATATCAGGCAATAAACATATGACTATTGATACCCCAGTATCCGATCAGGTCTTCCACGGGAAGGAATCAAGAAAGATCGAAGACGAAGAGGTTTGTATACAATGCAAGGACTTTTCACTTTTCTATGGTGAGAAGCAGGCACTGTTTGATGTAAATATGAGCATCCCAACAAACCGTGTCACAGCATTTATCGGTCCTAGTGGATGTGGTAAATCAACACTGCTTCGTTGCATGAATCGAATGAATGACCTCGTGGATGGTGTCACCCTTAAAGGTGAAATGTTATTAAGAGGCGAAGACGTTTATGACAGAAGTGTCAACGTTACTGATTTGCGCAGAAGAGTGGGAATGGTATTCCAGAAACCCAACCCGTTCCCGAAAACTATTTTTGAAAATGTAGCATATGGCCTGCGCCTGCAAAACGTCTCAAATAAAAGAGAAATTGAAGACCGTGTTGAATGGTCGTTAAAACAGGCAGCATTATGGGATGAAGTCGGTAATCGACTACAGGATAATGCGTTTGCGTTATCAGGCGGACAACAACAGCGTCTGGTGATAGCCAGAGCGATAGCTATTCAGCCCGAAGTGCTATTGCTGGATGAACCTGCATCAGCACTGGATCCGATATCGACGTTTAAAATTGAAGAGCTGATTTATGAACTCAAGTCACAATATACGGTGGTTATTGTGACACATAATATGCAACAGGCGGCGCGGGTGTCAGATTATACTGCTTTCTTGTATCTTGGAGAGGTAATTGAATTTGATGCTACGGATCAGTTGTTTACAAATCCAGTGGAAAAAAAGACAGAGGACTATATTACAGGACGTTATGGATAGGTGGTGGAAATAAATTAATAAAATGTATATACAAAGCATGCAAATGTATATACAATGTATTTAAATATCATTTTGAGGTCATACTGCCATGTCAATACAAAATTTTGGACAACATATACTGCACCAATTCGATGAGGACCTCGAGTCAACTCGAAATAAAGTCCTCAATATGGGTGGGCTTGTTGAAAAACAAGTTGAGAATAGCCTGCTAGCCCTGGTCAATTCAGATAGCAGCCTGGCTGAAAAAGTCGCAACAAGCGATTACCAGGTAAACTCCATGGAAGTAGCAATTGATGAAGAATGTAATCACATCATTGCCTTACGTCAGCCAGCCGCAGGTGATTTACGCCTGGTCGTCGCTATTATTAAAACAATTACAGATCTTGAAAGAATAGGTGACGAAGCGGAAAAAATTGGCCGTTATGCCGTGGAACTGGCAACAGAAGAACGCAATGAAATGTATTTTTCAGAGCTTAAGCTTTTGGGCGACCAGGTTAAGACGATATTACGTGAATCCCTGGATGCTTTTGCACGCATGGATGTTGCCAGTGCCTTTAAAACGGCCGCAACTGACAAAGCTATCAACCAGGAATACGACGTGATCATGCGCAAGCTGATCAAATCCATGTCTGAAGATCGTTCCTCCGTCGAGCGAGGTTTAAAAGTCATGTGGTGCGCTCGTGCATTAGAGCGAATTGGTGATCATGCCAAGAATATCTGTGAATACGTGATCTTTACTGTTGAAGGCAAGGATGTTCGTCACACCAGTTTTCAACAGGCACTGGATGAATTTCAGGGTAAATCCTGATTAATTATAGATAATAAAACATATCACCATAAAAAAAGCCCCGCATAATAAGCGGGGCTTTTTTTATGGTTATTTAGCTATTAGACAAATACAAATGCCATTACAAGTGCAATCACGACAACGGCAACACCGACTAATAGTGCAGGAACATCATAGTTCATTGGAACTCCAGTAAATTTTATTATAGTTAGCAGCTAAGTATTGTAACTGAGATTATATTGACTAACTGAGATACGTACAACTGTTATGCATACACCAGTGATATTTTGCTAAGCAATTGAATAATCAGCCATTTTTAAATCGGGCAGGCTTTATATCCAAATTCTCAATAAACTGGCGTGTCACACCAAGCTTTTCAGCTGTCATTACCCGAATAGCTGTCAGTGTGTATTCAGGATACTCATCTGCCAGTGAACTTGCGACTTCATAGCATCTCACTGCCAGATTTTTATCTTCAAGTCCTGCTTCTTCTGCAAGCTTTTTGATGACGACATTCTCAGTTTGAGTGTCGTTATTTTTATTATTGTTTCCGGCTTTTTTAGCCGACTCATTCTTCGCAGGTCTGGCGGGTGCGCTATTGGTTGATTTGGCTTGTTGTTTGGGAGCCGTTGGTGCAGCAGCAGGCGCCGGTTTTTTTGCTTCAGGCGTTGCAGCTTGTGCTTTGGGTTTGGGGACTGATTGCAAGATGGCACTTTGTGATGCTTTCTGCTCTGCATTCGATACTTTCCACATATGCTCCATAATTTGTATGGCGCTTAATGTGGCAGTTGCAGTTAATCCTTTTGGAATGGCAGCGAGTACAATCTTCAGGTGGATTAACATAGACAGACGATGCCACTGGGGAGAGTCTATTTCGGCCTTGCTGAATCTGTCTCGCAATATTTTAATGTCATTAAGGTCACCACCAGTATTTTCAATCTCGCTTTCGACTAAAGTTTCGATATTAGCCAGTAACTGATGCAGGTCAGTGTAACTGCTTTGGTCATGCGTGCGAAATTCATCAAATCGAACAGCCCAATCAATTGAATACAGCTCTTGTGTAAGCGGACTGGTTTCCATGCTTGTGTTATTTTCCATATTGTTATTATTCTGGTCGAATGTCTAAATCGTCCAGGCGTTGCTTGCTGACATTGAGTTTGTTTGAAAGTAGCAGACGTAAAGCGTTAACTGTGCAATGTGGATATTTTTTCTTAAGCGCATTGATAGCAGCACTGTATGTTTCAATTTCCAGCTCATTGTTGTTGGCTTTACTTAATATGTCTTCTACAGATTTTTGATCTTTTAAAAGCTGTTCGCGATCCTGTGCAAAGTAACCTTGCCAGCGAAAATCAGCTAACAGGAATCCCAGCAAAATAGTCGTAGCCTGATCACCGCTTTCAAGTGCGGAACGTAACGTGAATGACTGTAGTAAACTGTTCCCTGCATACCAGGCACTGGAGCCTTCTTCTATCGTGTCCAGCCTGGCTTGTAATGCATTAATCTCAGTAGGTAGACCCGCATCTTTTAAGATGTGGTGCGCCCATCTGTCGACTTCTTTTAGACTTGAATGTAACGTGTCTGCACTCGGGTCGAAATGATCTTCAACCTGCTTGAGTGTCGCTAGTGGGTCTGAGTCTTTTATACTTGGCCAATCAATTTGTGAGCTAGGCTCCATGTAAAATTCCTGAAAGATTATTCATTTCGAGCATATATACACGAATTGTAAATTCAAAAATGTGATTAGTAGAGCGTGCTCGGCAATTTTTAGATATAGCTAAATGTTCTGCCGATATATGGTTAAAATTCAGAGATTTACGGATGCGAACTTTCTCACACTGTTTGCTTCTAAGTAATAGTTCACAAAAATATAATAACTGAGGATAAGTAATGAGTTTGAAACCTATCACAATATTTGCAGTAGCCATGAGTAGCGTATTAACACTGGGAGCATGTTCAACAATCAATCCGTACACAGGAGAACAGCAAACAAGCAAAGCAGTAAAAGGGGCAGGAATAGGCGCAGCCGCGGGAGCGGTCGTAGGTTTGATTAGCGGTGATAATGGTCGAGAGCGTAGAAAGAGAGCGTTAATTGGCGCCGGTGTAGGTGCGATCGCAGGTGGTAGCGTGGGCTACTACATGGATGTACAGGAAGCCAAACTTCGCCAGAAACTGGCAGGCACGGGTGTTAGCGTAACGCGTGATGGGGACAACATTATTCTGAATATGCCCAGCAATATCACATTTGGTGTGGATAGTGCGGATATCAGCAGTGACTTCTATCAAGTACTTGATTCTGTCACTATCGTGGTGAAAGAATACGATAAAACACTCATAGAAGTGATGGGACATACAGATAGCACAGGTTCTGAGCAACATAATCAGTTGCTATCAGAGAGAAGAGCAAGAAGCGTGAAGGATTACTTTTCCAGTCGAGAGGTGAATCCAGGCCGATTGCAGGAATACGGCTACGGGGAAGGTTATCCGGTTGCCAGTAACGACACGGCACAGGGTCGTGCACAAAATCGTCGGGTAGAAATAGCCCTGGTGCCCATTACCAGCAGTTAAAGCACAACCCAATTTTATTGCAGACATAAAAGGCTCTGGCAATTGTCAGGGCCTTTTGTTTGAATGCTGAATTATTTGATTAACCGTAAAATTACATGTCTCAAGGTACCCTTTATATTGTGTCTGCTCCATCAGGAGCAGGGAAAACCAGTTTGCTCAAGGCGGTTCGTTCAGAACTGAAAGAGGTTAAAGTGGCCGTCTCTCACACGACACGAAATCCAAGGCCAGGTGAAATCGATGGTGAACACTATCATTTCGTGTCCAGGCAGGAATTTCAAAAAATGAAAGAAGATGATGATTTTCTGGAATTTGCCGAGGTGTTTGGTAATTTTTATGGAACTTCCAAACAGTCTGTGAATTCTCTGCTAGCCGCGAGGATAGGCGTGGTACTCGAGATTGACTGGCAGGGTGCCCGGCAAGTACGAAAAATATACCCGCAGGCGGTATCAATATTTATTCTGCCACCTTCCATCGAGGAGCTGGAAAAGCGCCTGCGGACAAGAGGGCAAGACTCAGATGATGTCATACAGGGACGTATGCAACAGGCTCAAAGCGAAATAAGTCACTATGAGGAATATCAATACCTGATAATCAATGATGATATTAATCAGGCTATTCAGATACTGACGAAAGTGTTTTTGCAGCCAGAAGATTATTCACCACCCAATCAGGACAAGCTGAATCAGTTACTTTCCGGAATGAAATAATGCTGAATCACATGAGTAGTTTATAAGTGTAAAATCGACTACACTTTAAACATTGGAATATATACAAAATAACAGGAGAAAAGCGTGGCACGCGTAACCGTAGAAGATTGTCTAGAAAAAATTGATAACCGCTTCAAACTCATTATGGTCGCCAGTAAACGAGCCAGACAGATTGCGATGGGAACGGAACCTTTAGTGGAGTGGGAAAACGATAAACCGACGGTGGTTGCTTTACGCGAAATAGCTGACGAGTTAATTACCGAAGAGTCACTAAAAGAAACGCCGCTAAGCAGTTCTGAAGAATTACTTTCTGAAGAGATTGGCGAAGTCGACGCGCTAGCCGCAGCATTGCATGCAGAAATCGGGATTGAATTGAGCCAGATGAAATCCGAAGAGCCGGAACAGAATTCAACACCAGAAGCGCCAGCCACTGATAATACTGAACAGGGTCGGTAGTACCCTGTTGGTTTAGTTTTATATGGCGACGGCAGTCACTCCAAATTCAACTAATACACTAAGCACTGCTAACCCATCGCGGTTTTTAATAAGTGAATTATGCGAGTTACTCGATTCGTATCTGGAGCCCGCACAAGTCAAGCAAGTCTACAATGCATATCTGTTCAGCGCTGAAGCACATGAAGGGCAAAAGCGCTTAACAGGTGAGCCTTATATATACCATCCTTTGGCAGTGGCAAAAATCATGGCAGAAATGCGCCTTGATTATCAAAGTATTACTGCAGCAATATTGCACGATGTAATAGAAGACACGCCAACAGCCAAAGAACAGATTAAAGAAAAGTTCGGTGAAGATGTTGCTGAACTGGTTGATGGTGTCAGCAAACTCACGCATTTAACATTTAATTCGCGCGCCGAAGCACAGGCTGAAAATTTCCGTAAAATGATGTTGGCAATGGTGCGTGATATTCGCATCATTATAGTTAAGCTTGCTGATCGCTTGCATAACTTGCGCACAATCAGTGTGATGCGTAGTGACAAGAAGCGCCGTATTGCAAAAGAAACACTGGATATATACGTACCTATTGCGCAACGCTTAGGTATGCACAAGGTCAGGGTTGAGCTCGAACATCTGGCATTTCAGGCGATGTATCCGATGCGTTATGGGGCATTGGAAAATGCGGTTAAAAAAAGTCAAAAAAGCCGCAGGCAGATAATGCGGGAGGTGGAAACATCAATCTGTGCTCAACTGGAAACAGCTAATATAGAAAGTAGAATTTTTGGGCGAGAGAAAAATCTTTATAGCATCTATAAAAAAATGCGTGCTAAAAGCATATCATTCTCGGAAGTATATGATGTATATGCAATACGACTGTTAGTGAAAGATATCGATACCTGTTATCGAACTATGGGTGTCGTTCATAACCTGTATAAGCCGGTTCCGGGAAAATTCAAGGATTACATTGCAATCCCAAAGAAAAACGGATATCAGTCCCTGCATACAATTTTATTTGGGCCTAAAGGTGTTGTAGTAGAGGTGCAAATAAGAACAGAAGAGATGGATGTCATTGCGGAATCAGGAGTAGCAGCGCACTGGATATACAAGACAGGTGACGGGAAAACAGGAACACTTGCATCACCTGCAAGCACACGCAAGTGGATTGCTGAAATTATGGAAATTCAACAGAACACAGGAAATTCACTGGAATTTCTGGAAAGCGTTAAAGTCGATCTGTTCCCTGACGAGATTTATGTTTTCACACCTGCAGGAGACATTATTGTATTGCCGCGTGGCAGTTCTGCCGTTGATTTCGCTTATGCAGTGCATTCGGATCTGGGTAATACCTGTGTGGCTGCAAAAATAGACAGAAGAATATCACCGTTAAGTATTCGTCTGGAGAATGGCCAGACAGTTGAAGTGATATCTACTCCAACCGCGAGACCAAAAACAAGCTGGCTAAACTTTGTAACTACCAATAAAGCCAGAGTTAATATTCGTCACTACCTTAAAAACCTGCAAAGAGAAGAAGCCATCAAACTCGGAGAGCGATTATTTAAAAAATCATTCTCGGCCTATAACCAATCATTTGATCAGGTTAAGAAACAAGATATCGAAAAATTACTTAAAAGCACTAATCTGGCCTCGCTGGAAGATCTGTATGCTGAAATCGGGTTGGGGGAGCGAGTCGCGGAACTGATGATACAAAGCCTGCTGGGCCTGGATGGGGTTAAGCCTAAACGAAAACGGAAATCTGATAAGGAAACCGCGCTGGCTATTCGTGGCACCGAAGGCGTGGTGGTTAATTTCGGCAAGTGCTGTAGTCCTATTCCTGGCGATCAAATTATAGGGATTATGACTTCTGGTAAAGGCCTGGTGATTCACAGGGAACGTTGCCGCAATATCGATCGTAAGAATGCATTTAAGGATAAATGGGTCACTGTATCCTGGGCAGAAGACCACGAGCAGGATTTTGTAGCGACAGTACGTGTAGAAACAATTAATCAGCGAGGAGTGCTTGCAACACTTGCCGCGCGAATTGCAGCAGCAGGGTCAAATATAGATGACATTGTCTTTGAAGATAAAGACGGCAAAAGTACCACTATTACTTTTGCGATAGGTGTGCGTGACCGGAAGCAACTTGCCAGTATAATTCGTACACTTCGCAGTAATCCAAATGTACTTAAAGCTTCCCGCATGCGCGGTTAACAGTTAACTATTCAATTAATCAAGGAGAAACACTATGACTAAAACGATCATAGCTACTGATCGTGCGCCCCAGGCTATTGGTACTTATTCTCAGGCGGTAAAAGCGGGTACTACGGTGTATATGTCAGGGCAAATTCCACTGGATCCCGCTACCATGGAGTTGATCGAAGGAGGTATCGAGGATCAGATTAAACGTGTTTTTGATAATCTTTCCGCAGTTGCTGAAGCGGCTGGAGGCACATTCGATAATATAGTGAAATTGAATATCTACTTAACAGATTTATCATGTTTTCCAACAGTGAACGAAATAATGTCGACGTACTTCAGACAACCATACCCTGCACGTGCAGCAGTGGGTGTAGCTTCACTGCCAAAGGGTGCACAAGTAGAAATGGATGCAGTTCTGGAACTTTAAAGGTTAAGCACTATTTTTTACCGTGAGTGAGCTACAAATTCTACCTGGCATTACTGCCAAGGCAGTAGAAAATTTAGCCAAGTTAAATATCTTCACGCTGTTTGATTTACTGTTTCATCTGCCACTGCGCTATAACGATCGTACGGTAATCACAAAAATCTCTGACATTACCTGCAATAACGAATTGCAGGTGGTAGGTCAGGTATACAACGCCAAGGTGGTCTTTGGACGCCGCCGCATGATGACGGCGACATTACAGGATGATACCGGCGAGATCACGCTACGCTTTTTTCACTTTAACAGCAGCCAGCTAAAGGGTCTGTCTGATGGCAAGCGAGTGGTCTGTTTTGGTGAGCCGCGCCGGACAGGTAACCGGATCGAAATGATCCATCCACAGTATCGTGTGCTGCAGGAACACGAAACGGTCACGCTCTCGGATCGACTTGAACCGGTGTATCCTACAACTAAAGGACTACAACAAAAGCGCTTGCGGTCACTGGTTGATGCAGCGCTTAAATGGGCCAAACAGCAGGAAACTGTGTTTGAGGATGTACTGGCCAGTATGCCCGGCAGACCAGGCGAAGCTACTCCCATCCTGGCAATGTTAAACGAAGTTCATAAACCTCGTGCAGATACAGATAAACAGGCTTTGCTAGACAGGACGCACCCTGCGCAACAAAAACTGGTTTTTGATGAACTGCTTGCTCATCATCTAAGTATTATGAAAATCCGTGTGCGTAGTAACCTGCGTAAAAGTTACAGGCTGACCCCCAATGAATCCCTGGTAAAGCCGTTTATTCAGAACCTGCCATTTAGGCTGACTAATGCTCAGGCTAAAGTACTGGAAGAAATCAAAACTGATATGGCTGCAGAGCATCCCATGATGCGACTTGTACAGGGAGATGTAGGTAGCGGCAAAACGGTTGTGGCATTGGTGGCATGTCTTTATGCAGTAGAAAATCATTTCCAGGCCGCCATCATGGCACCGACCGAGTTACTTGCAGAACAGCATTACAGGTATTTCACCAATCAACTATTACCCCTGGGTATACAGGTTGCGTGGCTTTCATCTGGCTTGCCAGCCAGAAAAAAAAGGGAAATGCTGGAACTGATTGCAAGCGGTACAGCATCAGTAGTAGTTGGTACTCATGCGTTGTTTCAGGATTCAGTGGAATTTAAAAACCTGGCGTTAAGTATCACTGATGAGCAACACCGGTTTGGTGTGCAGCAGCGTTTGCAGCTTACCCGGAAAGGCTCCGCAGATACTATCTATCCTCATCAATTAACTATGACTGCAACGCCAATACCGAGGACATTGGCTATGAGCATGTATGCACATCTTGATTATTCGGTTATTGACGAACTTCCGCCGGGAAGAAAACCTATTAAAACTGTCGCCATCGCTGATTCAAGACGTGATGATATTATCGAACGTATACGAGAGATATGTCAGGAAGGTGCTCAGGTTTACTGGGTTTGCAGTTTAATCGAAGAATCAGATGCACTACAAAGTCAGGCAGCAACAGATACGCATGCCTATCTTCAGTCACAGCTAACGGAGCTTAACACCGGCCTGTTGCATGGACGCCTGAAGTCTGCAGAAAAAGACGCAGTGATGCAGGACTTTATTAATAAAAGAATCAATGTGCTGGTAGCAACCACTGTAATTGAAGTTGGTGTCGATGTGCCCAATGCAAGTTTAATGATTATAGAAAATGCAGAACGTTTTGGTCTCGCGCAACTACATCAATTGCGAGGTCGCGTTGGCCGTGGTGAAAAACAGAGCAGCTGTGTGCTTCTATATAAGGCACCGCTTGGAGATCTGGCGAAGAGAAGACTGGAAGCACTGCGGGAAACCACAGATGGATTTGAGCTTGCACGAGTAGATCTGGAAATTCGTGGGCCAGGGGAGGTATTAGGGACCAGGCAGTCAGGAGACATGCAAATGCATATTGCTAACCTGAGTAAAGACCTGGCATTGTTACCTGATGTGCAAAAAGCAGCTCACTGGTTACTGGAGAATCATCCTGAACGAGTAGATACGGTGTTGAGAAGATGGCTTGGAAATGCTGTTGAATACGCCAACGCCTAGCAACACTAGACAGTCATAGTCCCGATTACCATAACGCCGATTAACTTGGCACATAAGAAAAAGCCAAGCAGGATGCCAAGTTTGCTAAAGATACCAGAGTCTGGCTTAAAGGCCTGGACTATACTGAGCAGCGTACCAAGCACTGCCAACACCAGTGCTGCCCAATAAAGCATGCTGAAACAGGTCGATTCACACACACGACCGTCAAAAGGCCCGCTCAATAGGCTATAAACCAGTGCGACAGTGATGCCCCAGCCAAGTAAAATTAATGTATTTGCTGTAACTGTATTCATAAGTATCTATATTTAATATGATTTTTTAGCCCAATAACTAGCAAGTAAAGAACCTGTGACATTGTGGACTACGGAAAACAATGCAGCCGGTAACGCGCTAGTAGCACCAAAGAATTTTACTGCCAGAGCCACAGCCAGTCCAGAGTTTTGCATACCCACCTCAATAGCAATGGTTTTGCTCAAGGTTTTATCGAATGTGAATAGTAGTGTTGTGAAATAGCCTAAAACCAGACCAGAGACATTATGAGCAAGCACTAACCCCACTAGAATCGGGCTCACACTCAATAAATTGTCTTTATTCAAGGCAACGATAATGGCGATTATGAAACAAATCAGAATGATAGAAAGGTCGGCACCAAATTTCTGAATTGGTAACACGACAATACGCAGGTACTGGTTAAGCAGCACTCCCAGGCTCACAGGTAGCACGACAATATAAAAAATCTTTGTCATTATGCTGAATATGTCTACCTCAACAGTATGATTTAGATAGGCGTAGGCAAGTAATGGGGTTGCAACCACAGCCAGAATTGTACTGATGGCCGTCAGCGTGATGGAAAGCGCCACATCGGCCTTGCTGATATAGCAAATCACGTTAGATGCTGTACCACCAGGCACACTGCCCACTAGAATCATGCCTGCCATCAGTGCAGGAGTTAATCCGGCAAGCAGGCTTAACTGCCATGCGATAAGAGGCATACAACCAAACTGCAGGAACAGGCCGAGCAATATCAGGGGATAGCGTTGTAACGCTCTCTTGAAGTCCTGCAGTGTCAATGTTGAGCCCATACAAAACATCACTATACCGAGCAGGTACACAATCCATGATTTATGTCCTGCCAGCCAGCCAGGCGAGAAATATGCGAATGTACTGACAGTTATTGCCAGTAAAGGGAAATAGCGTTGTAGTAAAGACATGCAGTTAATTTTTCACAGAATATTTTGAATATGGGACAGCGGAATAGTGTTAGAGATTGGCCGCTAATGATTTAGAATTGCGCGTAGATAGCACCATTGTCGATCCTGATACTTACAGATTCCAATAATTTTCCGGTACAGGGCCCATAAATACAGCGACCACTGTCGATTTCAAATAATGCACCATGATTGGCGCACTGGATATAGTCTTTATCGTAACTTAAGAATACATCAGGCGACCAGTTTAAAGGGGCCAGATTATGTGGACAGCTATTTAGATAAGCAAAGACAGTATTATGATGGCGTACAATAAAAATATCACGCGCAGGGGTGAACTCTGATATAACAAAACTACGTGAATCTACTTCAGCTAATTCGTCGAAATCACAAAGTTTAATAAGAGGCATATTGTTTGAATGATCTGAATATTAAATTTACCGATTCATTGCAGGTCGAAGAGTATTTTTACCGGGCTTTTAGAACGGGCAGTATTGAATTGATGAAAGATATCTGGGACAAAACAGATGAGGTAATTTGTATACATCCAGGTTCACCAAGAATTTATAGTTTCGACCTGATTATAGCAAGCTGGAAACAAATATTTTCTGCACAGTCAGGGACTTCAATTGAAATCAGCGAACCTGTATACAAGCTGCTAGATGGTATTTCAGTTCACTATGTAAAAGAAACACTCTCTATCAGTAATAAAACAGTTGTATCTGTGTATGCCACAAATATATACCGTCAAACCCAGGATGGCTGGAAGATGATAGCCCACCACGCCAGTCCTGCCTTTGCCGATACAGAAGCGAAAATAAATCCAAGTCTGCATTAATGCAGGGATAAATGATTTAATTATTATGGGTTCTCGGATCCAGCTCATTAACTGTGGGTGAAGTTTTGGGAATAGCAACAAAATTATCTTTACGCGCTGGGTCCACAGATGTGGAGATAAACATTCTCCAGCAGATTAAAAGTGCCAGTATGAAGTGAATTGCGGCAGTGAAATAAAATAACATATAGTAATTATAGCTATACATTAAACTTGAGCCGATCAATGGGCCCAGTGCAGCACCAATCGAATATAACAATAGTAGACCACCACTTATTTCCAGAGCATCGTTAGTGCCAACATAGTCATTCGCATGTGCCAGACACAAGGCATACAGGGGAAAAGAGAATGCACCAAATAACGTAGTTAAAGCATACAGCCAGACTAGCCCCTCTGTTAAATGGGTAATAATGACAACTGCGATTATCACAGACCCCACACTGGCAAAGGTAATTATCAATCGTCGATCAACCAGATCAGATATCCATCCCAGAGGCCATAATGCAAGCACACCTCCCAGCACAGACATACTCATAAACCATGTCACCTGTTCGACTGTCAGGCCGTAGTCCAGCGCAAACAAGGGTCCCAACGTCCAGAATGCGCCAGTAGCAAGGCCAACACACAAAGCACCTATCACGCCTGCAGGTGAAATACTGTATAGCCACATAATTCTTAATTGAGCTCTGGCGACAGGAGTAGGTGTAGGTGACTTCGTAAGCGCTACAGGGATGACAGCTAATGACAGCAAGATAGACGCAAATATGAATAATATAAATCCGGTCGGATGCGATATGCTAATTAGCTGTTGCCCGGCAATAATCAGAGTGAGATTGATTAAAGTATAAAATGATAAAATTCTTCCGCGACTCGCATTGGTTGCGCGATCATTTAGCCAGCTTTCAATGACCATCTGCATACCTGCAAAACATAAACCTGAAAGTGCACGTGCCAGCCACCAGGTGACCTCGTTAATTATCAGAATGTGTAACAACACACTGACCGACGCTATGGCAGCAAAGGCGGTAAATGACCGAATATGGCCCACACGCACCACCATCCAGGGGCAGATAGTGCAGCCAAGTATCAAGCCAACATAAAATGCAGAGCCCATAATCCCTATTGAAAGCGCAGTGAAAGTTTCTATATCTGCGCGTATAGGTAATAAAGTCCCTTGAAGGCCGTTACTTGTCTGAATCAGTGCAGTACTGAATAACAGTGCAATAATTGAAAGTAGAGTGATTCGCATAGCATCATTAAAGCATGAGTTATGCCAGTCTGAGGAAAATAAATCTCTGGAAGTTTGACGAGCGTAATAACATCAACCTGCCTTATAAATCTTTGCTTGTAACGTCAAGCCCAGAACAGGGCAAAATCAAAAATAGTAGAAAATCAAACAGGCACTCAGTAGCACGGCTACCCAGATCACCATATTACCCACCGAAGCGCCACGTGCGATTGGACTTTTAGGACCATGTGTCTGAAAGGCTGATGTTGTAATTATACCGAGGCTGAGTTGCTTGAAATTCTGAACGTATGTGAGTAACGAAGCGAACGCTGTGGAAAGTGTACTGAGCAAGCCATTGAGTGGTTTTCGGTAGAACCAGTCGAAGTCAAGGTTGATCGATTTGATTTCTGGTGGGTACCAGCCATTTCTAAACAATACCACGAAAGCCAATGCAGCGAAGAACAGTAACTGAAGCTGAGTGATGATGTGATCAAACGTATATGGGTGGAACTCCATCCCATATGGTAACCATTGATAGAGCAGATCAGGGAATACCCCAATAAGTATGCAGGCGGCCGCAGTCATGCCCATGGCAACTAACATGTTCAAAGGTGCTTCTTTGCACTGGTGGTGTTGGTCGTGAGCAAAGAAACTAAAGAAGGGTACTTTAATCCCTGAGTGGTCTAACACACCGGCAGAGGCAAATAATAAAACCAGCCAAATGATCCAGTGCCCTTGTTCTGCGACAGCGTATAAGATAATACCTTTAGAAATGAAGCCGCTAAATAAAGGAAATGCTGAAATCGACATAGCGCCGATAATGCAAAAGATGGTTGTCCACGGCATCGATTTATACAGACCGCCTAATTCTGATGCTTTGACTGTGCCGACACGATGTAACACCGCACCCATACTCATAAACAGTAGTGCTTTATACAGAATGTGGCTGAAGGCATGAGCGGCAGTACCATTAAGTGCCAGTTCAGTACCCACCCCCACACCCACAACCATAAAGCCAAGCTGGTTGTTTAAGCTGTATGAGAGCACTTTGCGTAAATCATTTTCCAATACTGCAAAAAAGATCGGAAAAGCAGTCATGAGAGCGCCAATCCAGATCAGGGATTCTGTCCCGGCATAAGCTCGGGCCAGACAATACACAGCCAGTTTTGTGGTAAAGGCGGAAAGGGCCACTGTCCCTACCGGGCTTGCATGTGGATAAGCATCTTGCAGCCAGTTGTGCAGTAGCGGGAATGCGCACTTGATACCAAAGGCCAGGAAAATCAACAGACCTGATAATGTATCAATAGTCATGGCATTGAAAAGTATCGACTCCGTCTGCTGGTAGTGCAAAATACTTCCAAGTAATAAAAGCAGTCCTGAAGTGATGTGAATCAACAGGTATCGCATCCCGGCCTGCTTTGATTGATTGCTGCCGCCCAGCCACACAATAACAGTCGAAGAAATCGCGCTGATTTCCCAAAAGATAAACAGTGTGAGTAAGTCACCAGCCAATACAGCACCAATTGCCGAGCCGGCATAAATTGCAATAGAGGACTGCTCTGCTTTATTAGAACTGTGTAGTGAGTACACTGCTGCCAGAAATGCAGCAAGAATAAAAATTAATGTGAAAATCCAGCTTAAACCGTCAATTCGTATTGGGTCTAAAGTGTAACCAAATGTATTGATAGTAAGGATGAGTTCATCTGGATAATTTAAAAACCCCGCAAGTGCTATCAATGGCAATGCAAATGTAGCCACGCGGCGCATATTCCCTGGCATAAACATCATGACAATGCCGCCCAGAATCAAAATAATACCAGGATGATTTACGAAATCATTCGAAAAGAAATCAATCATAATAATCCTCATCGCGTTTCAGGATCTTGCGCAACTGTTTTGCTGAAAGCACGATCACCATGTAAGCAGCAAATCCATAAAAAGCGTAAAAACCAAACCATTCTTCAAATTCAAAGTGTCCGTGCTTGTGATGAAAGACATCAACAAGCAGTACCGCAGCGCAAAGCGCATAAAGTGTGTAGACAACAAAATTAATGAATTTTTTACTGTAGATCATCTTAAATTGAGTAAAAGTAAAAAGTCATAAACATAAGGTAGTAAAAAGAATAGCACCAGGCATAAACCTGCTGTGACACATAAAGGCATGACGACTGCGAATGGTGCTTCCTGTATCCCTTTGCTTGCATGCCTGGGTTTAAGCATGTATCCATTAATTGCTATTGGCATCAGGTAAATAATATTGAGTAATGTACTGATTAAAAATGCAATGGCAATGATGAGTCTGTCAGCGCTGAGTGCCCCGTCAATTAAAAACCATTTGCTCCAGCTGCCAGCAAGAGGCGGCAAGCCAATAATGCTGATCGCAGCGATAGTATAAGCCGCAAATGTAAATGGCATGGCGCGCCCTAAACCGTGCATATCACTAATAAGTGTTTTCTTGGTGGCTGTGTATATCGCACCCGCGCAAAAGAATAGTGTAATCTTGCCTGCAGCATGAGTCGCCAAATGCAGTGATGAACCAATAATGCTGGTTGAGGTTGCCAGCGCTGCGCCCAGAACAATATAAGCCAACTGGCTTACCGTGGAATAAGCCAGACGTGCTTTCAGATTATCCTGCTGTAATGCAACCAGTGAAGCTAACAGCATTGTAATAGTCGCGACCCAGATAATTGGAGAGTTAGTGCCCGTGTCAGTGAGGACATCAATTCCAAATATATAGACAGTGACCTTTAATACACAGAACACACCGGCTTTTACGACCGCAACAGCATGCAGTAATGCGCTTACTGGTGTAGGTGCCACCATTGCCGAAGGTAGCCAGCGATGGAAAGGCATTAATGCTGCTTTACCAATACCGAAGGCATACAAAGCAAATAGCAGCATCAATAAACCGTCAGGTAACCGGTTTTCCAGTATTCCTCCGACAGTAAAATCGAGCGTGCCCGTGATACTCCACGTCCATAGGATAGCCATTAACAAAAAGCCAATGGATGTGCCGATTAAAATCCCCAGGTAGACCCGGGCGCCGGCTTTGGCGTCATCTGTGCCTTTGTGAGCAACCAATGGGTAAGTGCTGAGAGTGAGTAGCTCATAGAAAATAAATAGAGTGAGCAGATTGGCTGAATAAGCGATACCCATGACAGCTGCCATAGCAAGACAGAAGCACATATAGAAACGTGCTAAATGTTTTTCCTTGTTGGCGTTCATATAGCCAATGGCATAAATAGTAGTGACTAGCCACAATCCTGATGCTACACAGGCATATAAAATGCCTAGAGGCTCGATATGAAATGCAATTGGAATGGAATCAACAAGCGTGAGTAATGTGAAACTTTGATAAAAAGCTTCTGGCCCCAAATTCACAATCGAAATGGTCACACCAAGCAAACCTATCGCCGTGCAGACAAATAATAATTCGATTAGACCGCGGTACCTGGCACCGGCAAATATTAACAGTGCGCCGATGACGGGCACTAACATGCTGGCATAAACATACATTTGCAGGTTTTGGCTTATGTCACTCATTGTTTAAACAATGCCTCTGCTGCCGCAGTTGCCACATCCACTGGATAGCTGCTGTCGATACCAAAGTACAAGCTGGTTAGTACCATTATCCAGGTGCAGGCGAGGAGTAGTGGAGGAGCTTCTTTAATGCCTGCATAACTTTGACTTGGTTGACGAAAATATATCTGTTCAATGACACGCCAAATATAAATCACCGATAACAGAGACGTGAATAAAACAATGACTGCAAGCCACCAATAATCTTTTTCAAGGATAGCTAATACCAGATACCATTTGCTGATAAAGCCGGATGTCAATGGCACGCCAATTAAAGCAAGCCCGCCAATCACAAATGCTGCTGATGTCCATGGCATGACACGACCAGCACCGGCCAAATTAACAAGAAGGGTGGAATGGAAACGGGAATATAAACAGGCCAGGCACATGAATAAAGCGCCTTTAATAAAGGCGTGATTAAACAAATGAATAATGCTTGCGATCAGGCCCGCTTTGGTTTCGAGGGCAATTCCCATAGTCATATAACCAATCTGTCCCAGACTGGAGTAGGCTAATAAACGTTTCACGCCGGGCTGAAAAATAGCAGTGAATGAACTTAAAATGATCGCCACAATTGACAGAGGTAACAGAATGTAACCCAGGTGAAGTAAATCAAATGAGAATTCAAATCCAAAGATAGTGTAGAAAACACGATAGAGTAAATATAAAGCAACCTTGGTAGCAGTGGCTGCTAAAAATATACTCACTACAGATGGAGCGTGTGCATACGCATTTGGAAGCCAGTGATGCAGAGGGAATAATGCAAGTTTTAGGCAAATACCTACAGTGAAAAATGCAAATGCTGCATGTATTGCACGAAAGCCATCAACTTCATGGATGCGTACCTTCAAGTCAAGCATGTTTAAGGTGCCGGTTTGCATATACAGCAAGCCGATACCAATAAGTATGAAGGTAGCGCCAATGGTACCCATGATTAAATATTCATAGGAGGCAGTGAGCGCTTTGCGGTCATCTCCCATGGCAATCATGGCATAGGAGGCAAGTGAACTGATTTCAAGAAATACAAATACGTTAAATGCATCGCCAGTGGCTACAATTCCTAACAAGCCTGTAAAGCAAAGTAGAAAGGCGGTATAGAATAATGCATGTTTACCGGCATCTATTTCATTTTCGACAAGCTGACGTGAGGCCAGTAGCGTAATGGAAGCAATAGCAGTGATTAATACCAGCACAAATGCGCTAATCAGGTCGATATGGTACTGGATACCCCAGGGAGCTGGCCAGCTCCCTAGCTCATAGGTTAGTGCGCCACCAGCTCTTACCTGCAGAATTAATAATACGGAAATAGCAAATGCAACCCAGGCAATGGCCGTTGCAAATAACCAGGGCAGCCTTGACCTCGGCAGCAGGCTGCATAAAGGTGCTGCAATAAGCGGAATAACAACTTGCAGAATTGGATAATGTGCTGCGATCACTCTTCTTCTAGCTCGATTTTTTCGATTTCCTGCTCATCAATAGACTGATAGCGCTTGTTTATATTCACCACCAGGGCTAAACCAACAGCTGTCGTTGCAACACTGACGACAATCGCTGTCAGTATAAGGACATGAGGTAATGGATTGGAAAACACGCTGTAGCCTTCTTCAAGTATAGGCGCCGTGCCTCCATCTACTTTGCCCATTGAAATAAATAAAATGAACACAGATGTCTGGAAAATATTCAGGCCGATGAGTTTTTTCAGCAGATTAGTGTGATCAATCACAATGTACAGACCTGCCATCATTAGCATTACGCAGATCCAGTAATTATATTGAGCAGAAATGAGATCAATCATTATTTCTTGAATTTGGCGAAAGAGTAAAAAATAGAAATAATTACCGTTGCTACCGTTATGCCAACACCCAGTTCAATAATTAATATTCCCCAATGCTGCCCATGTACCGGGTCATGGGCGAGTACGTTGTAATCCAGATAATTGCCACCGAGAAAAATACCTAAAATGCCAACGCCGGCATACAGCAGCAGGCCCAGCGCCGCTAAAATTCTCGCGGTATTAAGTGAAATGACTTTTTCTGCACGTTTGGTACCGTGTAGAAGGCTATATAAAATAATGCCACTGGCAAAAATCACGCCAGCCTGAAAGCCGCCACCAGGGCCATAATCTCCATGAAACTGCACATATAATGCTAATAGTAATATGGCGGGGATCAGAAGATGGCTTGATTCAAGCAGGATAGGGTTTTTTCTAACACTCATGATTTATTTCGGCGAGAGCCCCGGTTAAGACCAAGTAATAGCATCACAGCGATTAACGCTGTGAATACAACGGCCACTTCACCCAGGGTATCAAAGCCCCGGTAGCTTGCGAGCACAGAAGTCACTATATTGGGGATACCAATTTCTTCACCACTTTGCTCTATATAACGTGGCGCTACATGAGTATGGACAGGTGCATTGGGGTCACCGAATGCTGGCATGTCGCTGGTGGAATAAATTAAACCAGCACCGGTCACTAATACCACAAATACAGGGATTACATGATTCTTACGTGTAAGCACCTGATGTTTGCCGGTAACGGCGAGCGCGCTCAGGAATAATACGGTTGAGATACCGGCACCCACTGCGGCCTCGGTAAAAGCGACATCAACAGCGTCCAAAAGGACAAAGAATGTTGCAGACAACAGGCTGTATATTCCGCCAAGCATAATCACTGAAAGAATATTACGCATGGCAATAATGGCGATTGCGGTAGTCGCAAGCATGCTTAATAAAAATATGTTGACTAGGTTTTCGATGATGAATCCTTACCAGTGATTAAGTGACGGTCTTCGTGTATGGCTGTATTGACGAGAGCGTGAATAGCTGTAGGCCCGGTGATTAACAGAAACAGCAGAATCAATATGAGCTTGATTGATGCCATGCTGATTCCTGCATACAGAATTAAACCACTAATGATCAAAATGGCGCCAAAGCTGTCGATCAAACTGGCTGCATGTACTCGGGTAATGAAGCTTGGCATTTTCATTATGCCGAATGCACCGATTAGACAAAACAGGCAACCTGTTAATACCAGTATAGTACTTAGTCCATAAATCAGTAACTGCATTAAGAGCCTTCCTCTTCGCGATGCCCTAGATCATTAAAGCGGTACAGCTTTAAAACGGCGACTGTGCCGGTAAAATTAATCAGTGAATATACCAGTGCAATGTCCATAAATGCAGGGCGCTGCATATAAAATCCCAGAATGGCGATAGCCAATACAGTGGCAGTACCAAAAGTGTTGATTGCCAGGATACGGTCATACAGAGAGGGACCTAGCCATGCACGTAAAATTACGATCACCATGACTATCATCATTGAAATAAGTGCTGCAGTAATCAACGAATGCCGCCTTCCAGTTTAGTGACACGTTTGTCTATGTCTCCGTCTATAATTCCCTGAGCAGTATGATCTGTTAATGCATGCACAAGAATTTCATTATTATTGATATCAACACTTATTGTTCCGGGCGTAAGAGTTATGCTATTTGCATGCACCGCAAGCCCTGTGGTGGTTTTTTGACTGGGTCTGGAGCATACAGTTTGTGGCTGAAGTCTATTGCTTGAGCTTAAAATACAGCGTGCAACATGTATGTTTGATTTGGTTATCTCTTTCAGTAACCAGGGAATATAAAGCGGTAAGCGCAGATTGATTTTAATCCTCTCATGATGAGAGCTATAGATCTTTAGTCTGATAGAGAGATAGGTAACAAGTGCGCAGGAAACCACCCCAAAAATAATAAGATTGGTCTTGAAATAACCAGATAGCAGCAACCAAAGTATAAATAGGCTGGTAAAACTAAGAATGACTGTTTTCAAGTTTTATTGTAATTTATCAATGAATATTCATTAACATACCTAGCCACAGGGAATATTACAAATTTTTTAGGTCTAAACTTCTGAAGCAGTCTTCAAGCCCTAATGCCAGGGTAGGAAATTGAATCTCCACATCCAGTAATGCATTCATTTTATCAAGTGATAAACGCCTGGATTCATTGATAAAGGACAACATCCCTGCGGATAATTTTTCCTGGGCCTGTGACAGGGGTACGCAGGGTGGTCTGGGTAAGCCTGCAAAGTCGGCTATTTTGTAGTAATAATCGGACATTGAGGTTGGCTGACCGTCTGCAATATTAATCACCTCATTTTGAATCTTATTTAACATCGCAGAAACACATACTGCAGCAAGGTCTGCCACATGAATCCGATTGCTGGGCGGGGCCTCTTCAGGACAGATGACAGTAATGTTTTTAAGTCTTTCCAGAGGTAGACGGGAAGGGCCATAAATACCCCCCACTCTCAGGATGACATACTCGCAACGATGCCGAAGACAGTACCTGATTAGCGCTTTTTCAGCATAAACACGGCGTTTGGCTCGGGCAGTCACAGGCGCCAGCGGGTGATCTTCAGTTACCCAGTTTCCCTGACAGTCTCCATAAACTCCGGAGGTACTTATATAGACAATTTTCCGTGGTGGGCTGGATTTACATAAATTCAGGAAATTTTCTATACGGTGATCATCATTATCCGTATGACTGGGCGGGGCCAGATAATACGCCTGGTCGATGTGAGCTGCCCATTCAGGCTGATCTCGAATAGGTGTATCCAGGTCGCAAATAACGGCATGCAATTGCCTGTCGACAAGTGTCTGACAACTTGATTCAGACTGAACGACACAGGTTGGGTTTTGCTGATTATTTAAAAGCAGTTTGGCTAGATAAGAGCCAAGAAAACCGCAGCCAATAATAACAGGCTGCGGGGAAGTATCGGCTGACACTGAAAACTGACTTAAGCGTTATCGTGATGCGATATGTAAACCTTTTTTGGCGCAACGTTGTGCGTCAATAGGTTCATCTAGAAACTCATGCAGTTCGGCGAGCTCTGCATAGGTGCCAACTAATGGCTTGCGGCTTAGGCTGGACTCAAGATAACTTTTGGCCTTACCCCAAAGCTTTTGGTGTTTGTTGAGGCGGCCTAATGTCAATAACAGACCTGCGCTGTCTTTGTGGTGATTTAACCAGTCTTCACTTTGCCTGGTTCTCTGGGGAAGGTTGTCGATTTTCAGTAACCCATATTCCTGGACCAAATCTTCATCCCAGTTCATATCAAGTTGAGTCTTGATGATTTGTTCAGCGACAGTGTCGTGTCCATGCCGGATTAGCGTACGAACATAGGCGTGTAACAGGGATGCGTTAGCCTGTAATTGCTTGTGATAGATCTTCCATAATCCGGACAGACGCTCCTCAGAGGAATTAGTGTCGTAATGATCGATAGCCCACTCCAGACATCTGTTCACAGTATACTGAATGCGCGCTGCCTTGCTTGCATGGGGCAGCAGTTTCGGTAAACATGTTTCAACACCCTCAATGTTATTGGTCTTGATATATGCATGGCAAAGCGTATTGAGATTACATATATTATCTACACTTTCATCACGCAGTAACATTAACGCTTTCTCGGGTTTCCCGTCTTCCAGACAGAATTCAGCTTCAATGGTGTTCGCTAGTGATTTCCCGCCTTCCAATTTTCTCAGACTGGTGACATGCGCATCACGTGTGTCATTCTGTCCGGAATTATGTGCGCAGTGTGCGGCAAACAGATGCTGGGCTTTTTGCATTGGGCTTTGTTTGATGTGCTTGGTTGCTGTGCGCATTGCTTCAGTCCAGTTGAACTGGCTGAAGTTAAGCATCGACGATTCCAGAGAATGCATAATTTCAAGATTACGTTTTTGCTGACGCCGGGTTTTTATGCGCCCCGGCAATCTGAATAAGGCGCCAATAATGCGAAACAAAAAATATAAAATAATAAACGCAGCGATTGTCCAGTAATAAAACTGGGTAAGTGGCAGTTCTACAGTCGTGTCGCCGTAACTGAAAACAGCAAATCCTGGCTGGTGTCGCAGAATCAATATGTCCACACCGGCAACGATGAGACCAATGAGTAAAATGAATAATATTCGCTTAATCATTACTTGTCCTTAAGGCTATTCACATGCTTCGCTAATAATATGGATGGTTCCGATATATCAGGTAACGAAGGCATTAAATTATTTTTATTTAACTGAGCAATTTCTTCAATGAGAGACGACTGATTGGAAAATTGATCGTTACTTTCTAACCATGCAAGTGCTGCGTTTAGTTGCTGGTGGAATGCATTGTTATCTCGTGTGCTTACCGCGTATTTTGCACCTAATAATTTATTGCGCAGAAAGTCATACGCACGCTTTTTTTCCTGTTCTTCAATAAATAGTGCAATTTTTTGCTCACCATGTGTGACATTAACAGAGTCATTAAATGCAGCTTTAACTTTCTCAGCGGTGTTTTGAAGAAATTGTTTGCTGACTTCCAGAAGCTTTGCCGCATTAAAAGGTTTGTCGTTTGTTGTGTCCTGTTTTTCTGCAGGTTTAGCTGATGGAGTTTTTGCCTGTTTATCAGCGGCCTGACTGGTCGTTTGTTTTATCAAACCATTTTTAAGTTCAGCGATGGTGTTATCCAGCTGAAGTTGTATGCCCGTGTAGTCAGGGTGTGGAAACTGACTTAATGCCTGCTTTTGTTTGGCGATGGACTGGCGAATTGGAATCAGGCGTACATCATGAATGTCGTTAAGACGTTGATCGGCTGCATTTAAGCCGGTAAGTGCGCCATCAAAATCCCGATCAAGTAACAGGCGATGCTGAGACATGCGTAAAACATGTTCGACCTCTTTCAGCATCCAGCCATTCTGGTCACGATTGACGACATCACTGGTGTGCTCGATGACCGTGGCAAGACGCTGCTGTTCTGTGTTTATTGATTCAAGGTTATTTGACAGACTGGTAATGCTGGAATTTGTATCGTCAATTTTTTTGTTGAAATTACGACTGAATTTCTGAATGTGAGGGTTCTCGTCGACGTTACCAAGTGCATGTTCAAGTGCGCGACGCTGTGTTTCAGCAGTCTGTAATTGTTTTTGCATTTGTTGCCAGACGTAATATCCGGCACCGATACCGGCGACTGTTAATAAAAAAGTCAAAAATACAAAAAAGCCCAACAGTACGCCACCAGATTTCTGCTTGTTGGTATTCGCCACAGGTTTGGCGGGCGGGGTTGTTGTCTGGGGTTCCGTGTCACCCTTAGTGCTCATTGTTTCTCTCCGTTCAAGTCTATGCGCTGTGGATCCATTGATTAATCGCAGCCAGCATGTCTGTGTCTGATGGGGTCGCGGCTATTATAGGCAATTTTTTAAACCCAAGAGCTGTTACTTTATTTCCAATTCTGGTGTGTCCAACTATTGTTTGACAGCTCAAAAGCGTGCTGTGCAACGATTTCGGCGTTAATGCCAGAAAGTTTTCCACCACCTCGCTGCTGGTAAACAATAGTAGATCAATTTTATCGTTGAGTGCGTCCAAATTGACAGCTTTTGGCAAAGTTCTTTGATATACATCAATCGAATGAATAACAGCACCCCTGCTTTTCAGTGTCTCGCGCAAGAGTTTCCGGCCGCCTTCTCCCTTGACGAATAACACTGATCTTTGTTTAACGTTTTGTAACTCTGGCAATTTTAACAAGGCTTCACTGTCAGAATCTTCTAACGGGGTTAGTACCTGCTGAATCCCGTAGTCTCGCAAGGCCTGCGCAGTTGAAGTTCCGACGGCTGCAAATTTGCATGATGAGGGTACTTTAACAGTGAAATCAGGCAATGCTTGCAGTCCATATTGAACGGCATTTGTACTGGTAAAAATAATAAGCTCACAGTGAGATAGGAAATTTTCAAGGTGCGAGCTGTCAAAATTGTACAGTGGACGTATTTCTATACACGGGAAGGCAACGACATTTGCCCCTAATGAGGTCAATTCAGCACAAATATGTTTATTTTGCTGGTTTGCCCGGGTAACGACAATGGACGTATTGCTCAAGGGCAATGTCTGATCCACCGGGTCTTACTCTTCTCGCAAGGAATCTACCAGTTCACTAGCACCCTGTTCGATGAGCTGATTGACTACTTGTTGAATAATCTGCGCAATTTCGTCATGTGGGCCAAAGGCCGAAGCACGAATAATTTTGCTGCCACCAGGCAGCCCAACTAATGCCTGAAGCGTTAATGAGTCAGCTGATTGGGTAGCATGCGCCGCAATTGGTAAATGGCAGTTAGCTGATAATGCAGTACTGATTCCCCGTTCAGCAATGACACACATTGACGTGGCATCGTGATGCAAGGGTGCCAGAATTTCCCTGGTGGCAGTGTCGTTATCTCTGCATTCAATGCCAATGGCGCCCTGACCGATAGCAGGAAGGCTTGTGTCGGTATCAAGGAAAGCTGCAATCCGTGTTTCAAAACCCAGACGTTTAAGCCCGGCGCTAGCCAGGATAATGGCATCGTAGTCACCATCATCAAGTTTTTTTAATCGGGTATTCACATTACCACGCAGCGGCTGAATGTTTAGATTGCTGTGTGATGCGCGCACCTGGCACTCACGTCGTGTGCTGGATGTGCCGACAACTGCCCCGGCAGGCAATTCATCGAGTGACTTGTATTTATTGGAGACAAATGCATCGCGAGGGTCTTCACGTTCCAGTATAGCGTGAATTTCAAGTGACGCGGGTAGCTCGTAAGGAACATCTTTCATCGAATGTACTGCGATGTCAGCGTTATTATCCAGCAGACACTGCTCCAGCTCTTTGACAAACAGCCCCTTGCCGCCGGCAGCTGCAAGTGATGCCTGAAGAAAGCGATCTCCTTCCGTGGTCATACCGATAATTTCGACGTCGAGATCAGGGTGATGCAGGGATAATAATCGCGAAACCTCATTCGCCTGCCAGAGGGCGAGTTGGCTTTCACGCGTAGCTATTCGAATGCGTGACATTTGTTCAGATTATGTATGGGATAACGCGAACGGCTTATCTGAATTTCAGGAATTTACGCACTTCGGCGACATGTCGGCGGCTGATTTCGAGCTTGTCTGTAATTTCTTTAAAACTGACGACAAAACGACCATCAATATTCTTTTCCATGCCAGTGATGTAGTTGGTGCTAACCAGAGCATTGCGGTGTATTCGAATAAGGCGGTCTTCGAATTCAGTTTCCAGATTTTTAAGTGCATCTTCAATTAAGACTTCACCACCTAAATGACGCACAGTGATGTATTTTTGATCAGCCTGAAAGTAAACAATTTCGTCAACGGGTATTAGCTCGAGATTGCCTCGAATGCGCGCACATATATGGCTGCGGCCAGTATTATTGGTTTCGATATTTAGCGCAGCTATTTGCGCTTTGGTTAATTTTCTTGCCTTGGCAAGAGACTTTTCCAGTTTTTCCTGACGAATTGGCTTCACCAGGTAATCCACCGCGTTGGCATCGTAGGCTTCCAGGGCATGTTCACTGTATGCAGTTGTAAATATGATCGCTGGTGGTTCATCCATTTCACTTAAGTGACGGGCAGCTTCAAGTCCGTCCATGCCAGGCATACGAATGTCCATTAGTACTACATCAGGATGAGAATCTTGTACCATTCGGACTGCTTCCAGGCCATTTGATGCCTGTCCGCTGGTTTCCATGCTGTCTATGGAAGAAACCATATGAATTAATCGATCACGTGCTGGTGCTTCATCATCCACAATTAAAACTTTCATTTATATATGCCTCGTTAATTACGACTCTATGGGAATATGGAAACTGACTGAATAATTTTTATCAGACTCTTTAATTTTCATCTTGGACTGATCGCCATATGCGAGCTGCAGGCGCTGACGGATATTATCCTGAGCCATTTTATTGCCAGAACGAAGAGGATCACGTTCCAAGGGTTTTGGGTTCGTGATGGTAAGCTGCAGTTCCCGCGCTGTACTCTCGATCTCAATTCGGACTGTCCCCCCATCTGTCAATGGTTCTACACCATGATATATCGCATTTTCTACTAAAGGTTGCAAGATCAATGCGGGTATGAGTGTGCTTAAACTGAGACTATCTTGCAAGTGTAATTCGATTTTTAGTCGGTTTCCAAGCCTGAGTTCTTCGATACTGATGTATCGTTTGGTGAATTCCAGTTCCTCGCGCAGGGTCACTTTGTCCTGATGCCCCAAAGAGGCGCGAAACAGATCGGCCAGGTCGAGTACGGCTTTTTCTGCCTTTACGGGATCGGTTTGTGTCAGGCTGGCAATAGTATTCATACTGTTAAACAGGAAATGTGGGCGAATTCTTGCCTGTAATGCCTGGATTCTGGAGCGTGCCTCAGTCTGGATGTTGGATTTCCATTGATGCTGGACATAGAAATAACGTAAAGCAACCGCACTGACAATGGCACTGATGGCAATGTTTCTGAGCAGAAAGCCATTCATGAAGATCGAGTCGTCCGTTGTAAGCAACGTGGTTTCCTGAGGTGTTGTCACTACGGCAATGACAGAGATAATAAATGTCACCAGTAAACTCAGGCCATAGCACGAAAAAGCAGAAACGATCGGTGTTAATCCCAGCAGAAATTTCCTGGTTACGCATAATACGAGGATGTTTCCCAGTGCAATCCATACAATAAACAGAGCAATCATGGACAGGCTTACCCAGTAGTCTTTTCCGGGTTGCATGGAGGATAGTGAGAGCACAAAAGCTAATAAGATAGCTCCCAGGACAACCAGAAAGATAACCCGTGCATTGCAGAAATCAGGTAAAAAGCTCGGCTCAGGCTGGCTGGCATCCTGGTTCTGTGGTCGCTGGGGGGGAGGAGTTCTGGCCATTTATTTTAGTTTTGTATGTTTAGTCAGCAAGATTATTTTTTCAGGACTACATTCATAGGTATACTCACGCCACATTTGATCGATTAGCCGTTATGTCTGAAAACAAAAACGATAAAAAAGCCAGTTCCCAACAAGCCAAACCTGATGGAAGTAAACCGTGGGGTGGACGTTTTACTGAGTCGACAGATGCATTCGTGGAAGAATTTACGGCATCTGTGGCATTTGATCAACGAATGTATGCCCAGGATATTGCTGGATCACAAGCGCATGCACGAATGTTGGCCAGAATAAAAGTGCTTACAGCTGATGAATGTAATGCCATTGTTACTGCACTTGATGAAATTCGCAGTGAAGTTGAGGCGGGTGAATTTGACTGGCGTGTAGATCTTGAAGACGTGCATATGAATATCGAGTCTCGCCTGGTTGCTAAAATTGGTGAGCCGGGTAAAAAGCTGCATACGGGCAGATCCAGAAATGATCAGGTGGCGACTGACATCAGGCTATATTTACGAGAACAAATAGACATTATAGATGCCGAGCTTAAACGCATGCAGCTTGCGATACTGGATATGGCCGAAAAAGAAGCGGATACCCTGATGCCCGGCTTTACCCACTTGCAGGTTGCGCAGGTTATCACCGTGGGCCATCACTTAATGGCCTGGTTTGAAATGTTGACCAGGGATCGTGGACGTTTATCAGATTGCAGAAAACGCGTTAATGTCATGCCATTAGGCTCTGCTGCGCTGGCAGGAACGCCCTTTCCTCTGGATCGTGATTACGTTGCTGAGCAACTGGGTTTTGATTCCATCACCAAGAATTCACTGGATGCCGTGAGTGACCGTGATTTTGCCATTGAGTTTTGTTCATTTGCGTCGTTGCTGCTGATGCATCTGTCGCGCATGTCAGAAGAACTTGTATTGTGGGCCTCGCAGCAATTTGAATTTATTGAGCTTCCTGACCGTTTCTGCACTGGCTCATCCATCATGCCGCAGAAGAAAAATCCTGACGTCCCGGAACTTGTGCGAGGTAAGAGTGGGCGTGTATTTGGTAATTTAATGTCGCTACTTACCTTAATGAAGTCACAGGTACTGGCATACAATAAAGATAATCAGGAAGATAAAGAGCCTCTGTTCGATACAATTGATGCAGTAACGGGTAGCGTGCGTGTTTATGCAGACATGATCCCGCATATAATTTTTAAAGCAGACAATCTTGCACAGGCTGTTAATAAAGGCTACGCCACTGCGACTGATCTGGCGGATTATCTGGTCGCAAAAGGTGTTGCATTTCGTGATGCACATGAGATTGTGGGTCGCGCAGTACGTATGGCGATCGATGAGGGTAAGGAATTACCACACTTAACCATAGAACAGTACCGGTCAATATCTGAGGTTATTGCCGAAGATGTTTATCCTGTGCTGCAGACACGTGGTTCTGCAGAGTCCAAGCGGGTTACTGGCGGTACGAACCCGGACCAGGTTCGCAAGCAAATACAGGCTGCCCGTGAATCTGTCGACTAGCGCGATAGTTTGTTAATTATCCACGTTCGAATATCGAGAATTTGCGCATCACATAACTGGTGAGCCATAGGATAGGCATGCCAGACTAATCTGGTGCCAAGTGCTAGGAGTATGCCCCTGGCAAGATCGCCTACATCAATAGGAAGAACTTCGTCATGAGCCCCGTGTGCCATGAAAATATTATGATCTATCACCCTGTCTTTTTTTGCATCAGGTGCTAAATGACGTAGTGGTAAATAAGTGGACAATGCAATGACGCCTCCGATAGGAACATTGCCATGTAGTAATGTATGCAAGGTTAATGCACCACCTTGTGAGAAGCCCGCTAATATAATTCTGTCGGGATCAAGATGTGCAAATTTAGACTGGATTAATGATTCAACCGCAAGCATGGATGAATTGATTCCAGCTTCATCTTCTTCTGCTTCCAGGCTCAATTCTAAAATGTCATACCAGGCATTCATTGATATGCCCTGATTGATTGTCACTGGCTGGACAGGTGCATTGGGAAAAACGAAATGAATTGATAAATCGTCTGGTAGATTGAGCTGATTCACCATGGGCGTGAAGTCATGTGCATCTGCACCTAAACCATGCAGCCAGATAATTGCGGCATCCGGGTTGCTTCCGTGCATGTCTTCTAGGTAATCTAATTCCATATCGACTCCATTATAGAACACTATATTATATCTGTGCGTACATCGTTATAATTGCACGCTGATAATTTATCTCTGACATAAAACAGGTAGAGTAACTTGAATCGAATCACCTTAGTGCTGTTATTGCTGGCTAGCATGATGATCTTCAGTGCCTGTGGCCAATATGGCCCACTGTATGCGCCAATCGAGGAAACTACACCAGAAAAGCCAGAAGGTTCTGAGGATCAGGCAGAAAAACAATAATCTGTTTTTTTCTCATCAAGACAATTACAAGAATACAAGCTCAAATTACACAACAGGCGCTAAAGTGAATCAATTTCCTGGTTTTGAATATCGACAAGACAAGCTATTTGTTGAAGACGTTGATATTCCTCGCATGGCGCTTCAGTACGGCACGCCACTATATGTTTACTCCAAAACTGCGTTGACTTCTCGCTGGGTAGAATTATGTACGGCGTTTTCTTCTGTAGACTTTTTGCCCTGCTATGCCGTTAAAGCCAATTCCAATATCGCCATCTTGCAAATGCTGGCTCAATGGGGTGCAGGATTTGATATTGTTTCTGTGGGTGAGCTGGAACGCGTACTGAAAGCGGGTGGTGACGCGCGCAAAATAATGTTCTCAGGTGTCGCAAAGAGAGAAGATGAGATCCGTAAAGCAATTCATTGCCAGATTGGCTGCATCAATGTTGAGTCAGAATATGAATTGAAGCAAATTTGTACCATCGCAGCAGATATGAAAATGCATGTGAATGTGTCGCTTAGAATTAATCCTGATGTCAATCCAAACACGCATCCTTATATTTCAACGGGTCTGAAAGAAAGCAAGTTTGGAATCACCAGTGAACTGGCCCTTGGCTTGTATGCATCAATCAAGGATCACCCATGGGTGAGGCCGGTTGGTGTTGATTGTCATATAGGATCGCAGATCACCGAGACCCAGCCCTACATTGATGCTGCCAGGCACGTGTTTGCGTTTGTGGAAAAACTGGAACAGATGGGTATAACGCTAAAGCACATCGATCTGGGTGGTGGTTTTGGTATTACTTACGATAGCGAAGCGCCCCCTGAATTTAGTCAATATGCAGAAGTTATCAAGCCATTCTTTGAGAG
Organism: uncultured Gammaproteobacteria bacterium; assembly: GCA_963976865.1. Lineage (GTDB taxonomy): Bacteria > Pseudomonadota > Gammaproteobacteria > UBA4575 > UBA4575 > UBA1858. Next base: position 625,983 of record CAXBLY010000001.1, read on the forward strand.
TAAAAGTTATCAGCTAGTGCTCGAACCAGGAAGGTCAATAGTCGCAAATGCAGGTGCGCTGGTGACGAAGGTTGAATATATAAAAAATATAGAAGTGAATGAGTTTGTGCTGGTGGATGCAGCGATGAATGATTTAATTCGCCCCGCATTGTATCAAGCCTGGCACACAGTATTGCCGGTAACGCTTAAGGCCAACCGGGCAGAAAAGGTTTATGACATTGTTGGTCCTGTCTGCGAAAGCGGCGATTTTTTTGCCAAGAAACGTCAAATGAAAGAACTCCAGCCTGGAGAGTTGCTTGGAGTCATGTCAGCAGGTGCGTATGCCATGACCATGGCAAGTAATTACAATACGCGCCAGCGTCCATGTGAGTTGATGGTAGATGGTGATAATGTTCATTTAATCAGACGCAGAGATGCGATTGACGAACTTTGGCAGAATGAAATCTTGTTGCCTGCAGATTAGTTTGATGAATAAGCGACTTATGCAGGGCTTATAGAATGGATGATCAACTCATTGCAGAGTTGCTTCAAAATGTTAATACAATTGCGGTGATAGGGTTGTCCCCAAAAAAGCACCGTGCAAGTCACCGGGTTGCGAAATATTTGCAGGAATTTTCCTATGAGGTAATACCAGTGCGTCCAGTCGCCAAAACTATACTGGGCCAGACTGTATATAGGACGTTGGAAGATATTCCATTCAAAGTGGATCTGGTTAATGTTTTTCGTGCACCAAAATCGATTCCGGATATTGTCGATTCGTGTATTAGTCTGGGAATTAATAAAATCTGGCTGCAGGAAGGTATAATGAATTCAGAAGCTGAAACAAAAGCGCAGCAGGCAGGCATTTCTATGATCTCGGACCGATGCATTTATAAAGAAATTGTTCGTATCGGCCAGAATAAAACCAATAAGCAACAATAGTGATTAAATAAACCTTCTAACTCACGGAAACGCAGTGAAACTTGATTTTGTAAAAATGCATGGTCTTGGTAATGATTTTGTTTTGCTGGATGGTGTCAGTCAAAATTTAAATTTAACAGCAGATAATATTCGGCATTTGTCTCATAGAAAGTTTGGTATTGGATGCGATCAACTGCTAATTGCACAAGCATCTGTTAAGGAAGATGTTGATTTTCGTTACCGAATATTTAATAGTGACGGTAGTGAAGTCGAGCAGTGCGGAAATGGTGCGCGCTGTTTTGCTCAGTTTGTAAGGCGGGTTGGCCTTACTGATAAACAGGTAATCAAGGTTGAAACACTCGCAGGTATTTTCACTCTGAATATTCGTGATGACATTAATGTCACAGTAGAAATGGGCAGACCTGAATTTGAATCTGAAAAGATTCCTTTTAATGAGCGTAGTGAAAATAATGTTTATATGTTTGATGCAGGTGATCAGCATATAGAGTTTGCAGTCGTTTCAATGGGAAATCCGCATGCCGTAATATTTGTGGATGATGTAAACTCTCTGGATGTACAGGAGATAGGAAGTCAGTTGGAAGTGGATAGTCGATTTCCTAATCGTACTAATGTTCAGTTTGTACAGGTTGAAGACAGACAAAACATAAAGCAAAGAATATTTGAGCGAGGTGTTGGTGAGACCATGGCAAGTGGTTCCGGGGCCTGCGCTGCTGCTGCAGTCGCACAGCAAAAAAATAGAGTGGATGACATGGTTAAGATTACAATGCCGGGTGGGGCGCTGGAAATCCACAGTGATAAAAACGGGTGTCTGTTGATGACAGGGCCAACTGAATTTAGCTTTGAGGGGAGTGTTTACGTATGACAATTAAGACCGAAGTTCACGCGAGTGCCAATGCGAGTGCCAGGCGCAGTGAAGCGGTGCCATCGATTGATCCAGTGGCGGTTAAAGATTATTTATTACAGCATCCAGAATTTTTTAACCAGCACCCTGCTCTTCTGCGTGATCTTGATATTAAACATGAATCCGGTACAGCAGTTTCACTGGTTGAACGTCAGATCCAGTTACTACGTGACAAGAACGGTAGTTTGGAAAAAAAGATCCTTCATCTTGTGCAGATTGCTCAGGACAATGAAATTCTGGAAGAACAGCTACATAGAATCGCACGTCGTTTGATCGAAATTGATCATAACAAGAATATTATCCCCATTATTAATGATCTGCTGAATAACGAGTTTCCATCATTGCAAATTCGTCTGGGACTGTATGATGTTGCTCCAGAGTACACTGTGCCCACAGAAAACAATATTACTGCCGCTGACCTGGATTATGTGTTCTATAAACAGATCATTCAGGAAAATTGCAGAGACTGCATATTCCTGCGCGGTAAAGGACTGGTCGATCTGTTTGTAAAACGGGTTGATGTAAAGTCCGGCGTTGCAATTCCACTGCGAAGCAACAAGAACTTTGGTGTATTGCTGCTTGGCAGTTCTAATGAGAATCGATTCTACGAAGGGATGGGGACTCTGTTTTTGGAATACCTGGCTGACTTGCTTAGCCGCAAGCTGAAAAAGCTGCTTAAACAGTAAACCAGCATGATTGCGAAGATGCATAGTCAGTCTTTACAGGAATACCTGGACTACCTTCGCACCATCAAACATTATTCTTCCGCAACGCTGGAAGGTTACCAGCGGGATATTCAGGGCTTCTTCCAGTTCCTGTCAGAACAAAAAATAAGCGACATAACCCGTGCCAGTATTCACGATATTCGTGCATATATTGCCAGTTGTCACCGCAAGGGTATGGCAGAAAGCAGTATGCAACGCCTGCTTTCATCGTTGCGCGGGTTCTATAAACACCTGGTGGTCAATAATCAAATTGGCGCTAATCCCGTAGCAGATGTGCGTGCACCTAAAGGGGCCAGGAAATTGCCTAAAGTACTGGACGTTGATCAGGTCGATCGCCTGCTGAGTGGCCGCAATACCACGCCACTGGATGTGCGGGATCAGGCAATGATGGAGTTGATGTATTCATCCGGGCTGCGTTTGTCAGAACTGGTAAATCTGAATGTACTGGATATGGATCTAAATGCAGGCCAGGTGAAAATTCTTGGTAAAGGGAATAAAACCCGATACTTGCCTATAGGTCGTCAGGCTAAAGAAGCGCTAAATGCGTGGCTAGTATTGCGAACAGGTCTGGCGCTTGCCGGAGAAGTGGCCGTTTTTGTCAATAATAGAGGATCGAGGCTTTCCCAGCGTGCGGTACAGAAAAGGATGCGCGAGCATGCAAAGCGCACAGAATTAGGTGTTCATGTTCATCCACATATGATGCGTCATTCATTTGCCAGCCATTTGCTGGAGTCGAGCGGTGATCTGAGATCTGTGCAGGAACTGCTGGGACATGCGAATATTAGTACTACGCAGGTATATACCCAGCTGGATTTCCAGCATCTGGCTAAGGTTTATGATCAGGCCCACCCCAGAGCGAGAAAAACGCCCACCAAGTAATTATCTCCACAATTCTCTACATTGGTAGATAACCCCGAGCACGCAGTCGTGTACAATTCGCGCCTATTCAATTTAATGACCAATTTAAAGGCGCAGGCATGACGACGATAGTTTCAGTAAGGCGTGATGGCAAAGTAGTGCTAGGCGGTGACGGACAGGTTACGCTGGGTAACACCGTTATGAAAGGAAACGCAAAAAAAGTACGCAGATTATACAATGGCCAGGTTATTGCCGGTTTTGCCGGTGGAACTGCCGATGCATTTACATTATTTGAACGATTCGAGGGCAAGCTGGAAAAACATGGCGGCCATCTCACGCGTTCGGCGGTAGAACTTGCGAAAGACTGGCGAACTGATCGTATGTTACGACGTCTAGAGGCATTGCTGGCAGTCGCAGACCAGACGACTTCTCTGATCATTTCAGGTAATGGCGATGTCATAGAGCCTGAGGATTCACTGATTGCAATTGGATCTGGCGGGCCATTCGCACAGGCAGCTGCGCGCGCACTGTTAGATCATAGCAAACTAGGTGCACGTGAAATTGTAGACAACGCATTAAGCATTGCTTCCAGTATCTGTATCTACACCAACAACAATACCGCTATCGAGGAACTTTAGTTTTATTAAAAGGAATTAGTTATGTCTAGTATGACTCCGCGAGAAATAGTCGAAGAATTAAATCGACATATAGTTGGACAGGATGACGCCAAGCGTGCAGTGGCAATCGCCTTGCGGAACCGATGGCGCAGAATGCAGTTGCCAGAGTCCTTACAAACAGAAGTCACGCCCAAGAATATCTTAATGATCGGCCCTACAGGGGTTGGAAAAACAGAAATCGCCAGACGTCTGGCCAAGCTGGCAAATGCACCATTTATAAAAGTAGAAGCGACAAAATTCACGGAAGTCGGCTACGTGGGTCGCGATGTGGAGTCTATTATTCGGGACCTGACGGATAGCGCTATCAATTTAATGCGCGAAGTCGAGATGAAAAAAGTGAAGTTTCGAGCTGAAGAAGCCGCAGAAGAACGCATTCTGGATGTATTTGTCCCACCACCCAAATCCGAGAGTTTCGGTACCGCAGAAAATAGTAGTTCAGAATTTGCCGGGGAAACACGTCAAAAATTCAGAAAGAAACTGCGTGAGGGTGATTTGGACGAGAAAGAAATCGAAATTGATATTCGGGCTAATCCTCTCGGTGTTGAAATCATGACGCCACCCGGTATGGAAGATATGGCCAGTCAGTTACAGGGCATGTTTCAAAATTTGGGCACGCAAAAAACCAATAAGCGCAAACTAAAAGTAAAGGATGCCTTCAAAGTGCTGGTAGATGAAGAGGCGCAAAAATTAATCAATGAGGATGACGTAAAAACGCGTGCGTTAAGACAGGTTGAGCAAAATGGTATTGTGTTTCTGGATGAAATAGACAAGGTCGCAAAACGGGGTGAATACAGCGGTACAGATGTTTCACGTGAAGGGGTACAGCGAGATCTGCTGCCATTAGTTGAAGGGTGCACAGTGTCAACAAAACATGGTGTTATCAAAACAGACCACATACTTTTCATCGCATCAGGCGCTTTCCACCTGTCAAAACCGACTGACCTGATACCAGAGTTACAGGGTCGATTACCGATTCGAGTGGAATTAAGCGCATTGAAAGTTGAGGATTTTGTTAGCATCCTGGTCGAACCCAAAGCTTCACTGACTGAGCAGTATGTGGAACTGATGGCGACCGAAGGAGTGACGCTCGAATTTACACAGGAAGGGATTCAGAGTATTGCTCAAACAGCCTATGACGTAAACGAACGTACCGAAAATATCGGCGCACGCCGCTTGCATACTATTATGGAGCGACTGCTGGAAACATTGTCATTTGAAGCGCCTGACAAGAATGGTCAGAAGGTCGTCATCGACAGGCAGTATGTTGATGATAATGTTTCTGAATTAAGTAAAGATGAAGATTTGAGCCGTTATATTCTGTAACGTGCTGAAAGTTGATACGCAAATAAACAGAGCAAGGAAATAAACATGGCTAAAGTTGTTCCGACAGAAATACAGCTACATCAGAAGTCCAGAATACTGGAAATTGCTTTTGATGATGGTTCGCGGTTCGAATTAAGCTGCGAATTTCTTCGTGTATATTCTCCCTCCGCGGAAGTTACCGGGCATGGTCCTGGTACCGAAGTGCTGCAGGTAGGTAAGGAAGATGTCAATATCACTGCAATAGAACCCGTGGGAAATTATGCAGTAAGACTGGTATTTGATGATAACCATGATTCTGGTCTGTATAGCTGGGAGCACCTGCATGACCTGGGAGTCAATCAGAATGAGAAGTGGCAAAACTATCTGGATAGACTGGAAGCAGCGGGGCATAAGCGCAATACACACTAAAGTGAATCTATGAACGAACAAGAGAAAACCCACTTTGGCTATACTGATGTAAGTCCAGGCGAAAAAACCGAGCGGGTTCGGCAGGTGTTTGAGTCTGTCGCGAATAACTACGATGTGATGAATGACTTAATGTCCATGGGACTGCATCGGTTATGGAAAAAATTTGCATTACACATTGCAGCAGTGAGACCAAAGCAGAAAGTTCTGGATCTGGCTGGAGGAACCGGCGATCTGGCTGCGGAACTTCATAAAAGCGTTGGCGAGCAGGGACAGGTCATTCTATGTGATATCAATGCAAGCATGCTTGGTGTAGGACGCGACAGAATGATTGATCGTGGACTGCTAAAAAACCTGAATTACGTGCAGGCAAATGCAGAAGCATTACCGTTTGCAGATAACAGTTTTGACTGCATTACCATGGCATTTGGCCTGCGAAACGTAACATATAAAGAACGATGTCTGGCATCAGCCTACGCAAAGCTTAAACCTGCCGGAAAATTTATTGTCTTGGAATTTTCAAAACCGGCGCCCTGGCTACGTCCCGTCTATGACATGTATTCGTTTTCTATATTGCCAAAGCTGGGCGAATGGATTGCTAAAGATGCTGACAGTTACCGTTATCTGGCAGAGTCAATTCGCATGCATCCTGACCAGCCCACGCTCAAGCAAATGTTTGCTGACGCCGGCTTTGATCGATGTAGCTATGTGAATATGAGTGGGGGTATTGTCGCTGCTCATATCGGATATAAGTACTAGTATGAAAGGCGCGATCATTGCCGCACTTAATCGTTATTTGGAATCTGACCCGGAACGGGCAGCGGGTCTGGATCAAATCAAGGGCAAGCTGATACGTATATATCTGCGCGAGCTGGACAGGACATTGTTTCTGCGTGTTCAGCAACGATATTTGCAAGAGGAGCCTGATAACACTATAGAAGCGGATGTGGAAATTTCTGTTTCTTTAAAAGTGTTACCAGCACTTTTAGCCGGTGCTGAACAGGACAAGTTGATTAAGGAAGGTAACATTGAAATAAAAGGAGATACGCATATCGCAAGCGTGTTTCAGAATACACTGCGGGAAATTGAAATAGACTGGGAAGAGCTGGTGTCAAAATACACTGGCGACGAAATTGCCTATCAAATTGGGCGGGGTGCAAAAGCTGTCCACGCTTTAGGGCGCAACATGCGTGAAAATTTTCGCCAGGACTTGCGAGATTTTCTGCAGGATAATGTGCAGGCATCGGCAACACAGGATGAAGTCGATCAATTTATACAAGACGTCGATATACTGCGAGCGAAGGCTGACCGCCTGGAAGCACGTTTGAATCGATTGCAACGTCGTCACTAGATCCTATAAATAATTATGCGCTTACTTCGACAATTCATCCGCATTATTCAGATCAATATTGTTCTGGTTCGTCACGGGCTGGAAGAAGTTATTTTTGCAATTCATCTGTTCCGGCCAATACGTTTTTTGCTGCTGATGCTTCCCTGGCACTGGTTTCGAAGCGTAGATATTTCCCATGGCGTACGTATTAGACGCACATTAGAAGATCTCGGACCTATTTTTATCAAGTTTGGTCAAGCGCTGTCGACACGTCGTGATTTACTTTCTGATGATATCGCTGATGAGTTGACCAAGTTGCAAGATCAGGTTCCACCATTTCCGGGAGATGAAGCGCGCAGGATTATAGAAAAAGCATTTGCCTGTGATATCAGCGAGATTTTTTCTCAATTTGATGAAACACCACTCGCCTCTGCATCGATTGCACAAGTCCATGCGGCGACACTTCATGATGGTTCGGATGTGGTGGTTAAAGTATTAAGGCCCGATGTACGTAAGTATATAAAAAGGGATTTAGAGGTAATGCATTTGATTGCAGACCTGGCGCATCGATATTGGGCAGATGGAAGAAGATTGCGTCCCCGTGAAATTGTCGATGATTACGAGCAAACCGTAATGGATGAGCTGGATTTATTGCGGGAAGCGGCTAATGCGAGTCAGTTGAAGCGTAATTTTGCAAACAGTACAGACCTGTATGTGCCTGAGGTGTACTGGGATTACTGTCGAGTGAATGTGATGGTAATGGAGCGTATACATGGTATTGCTGTTAATGATGTAAAAACCTTGGCTGCCAATCATGTCAACATGAAAAAACTATCTGAACGTGGCGTAAATATTTTCTTCACGCAGGTGTTTAAGCACAATTTTTTTCATGCGGATATGCACCCTGGCAATATTTTTGTTTCCTACGAAACCCCGGATGACCCTAAATATCTGGGTGTTGATTTTGGCATTATGGGAACACTGTCTATTGAGGACCAGCGCTATCTGGCTGAAAATCTGCTGGCATTCTTTAATCAGGATTACCGACGCGTTGCCGAGCTGCATCTGGAATCCGGGTGGGTGCCTGCCAATACAAGAATTGATCATTTCGAGTCTGCCATCAGAACGGTGTGTGAACCAATTTTTCAAAAACCCATTAGCGAAATTTCATTTGGTAATTTATTGCTGCGTTTATTTCAAACAGCGAGAAGATTTCAAATGGAGGTGCAACCACAATTAGTGTTACTGCAGAAAACCCTGCTTAACATAGAAGGCCTTGGGCGACAGTTAGACCCGGATCTGGATTTGTGGAAAACTGCTAAACCGTTTCTGGATCGCTGGATGAGTGAACAAGTAGGCGTGCATGCATTAATTAAAGGTGTGCGTCAGCATCTTCCTAAAGTGTTGGAACAGGCACCTGAACTTCCTTCTTTGATCCATGGGTATCTAGTGCGTGCAGAGCAGGCACCCAGGCAGCAAAATGAGATGCTTAAACTGGAAGTGCATAAGTTAGAACAAAAGTACAAACAGCAAAGACAAATGTCGATTGTGAGTGCGGTTATTGCAATCACCGCCGCGGCAGCTATCTCGTATTATTTTTAATAATTCAAATTACAAACAAGCTTTTGTGTGTTGAGCACGAACGCTTCATGACAAGTGAAAAAATATTGTGGATGTATCGCCAATACTTGATGGGTTGAACCAGGAACAACGTAATGCAGTGACAGCAGTACCAGGGCCAGCATTAGTCTTGGCGGGTGCGGGGAGTGGTAAAACCCGGGTGCTCGTTCATCGAATTGCCTGGTTGTGTAATGTTGAGGGGGTATCACCTTATGGTTTGCTGGCTGTAACGTTTACCAACAAAGCAGCTGCTGAAATGCGTTCAAGGGTTGAAAGTCTGCTTGAGGCAAATTTGTCTGGTATGTGGGTAGGCACTTTCCATGGCATTGCGCACCGTATGTTGCGTGCTCACTGGCAAGCTGCCAACTTGCCGCAGGCATTTCAGATCCTGGATTCCGATGACCAGCATCGTCTGGTGAAACGTATTATGAAAGGGCTGGAACTGGATGAATCCAAGTGGCCTGTGAAACAGGCCCAGTGGTTTATCAATGCTCGCAAAGATGAAGGCCTGCGTGCCAGTCAAATACAGGATGGTGGTGACCTGACAACGCGCCAGTTATTAAGAGTGTATATCGCATATGAAGCAGCATGCGAGCGGGCAGGTGTTGTCGACTTTGCTGAACTGTTATTAAGGTCATTGGAGCTGTTAAGACATAATGAGGATATTATCACTCATTACCAAAACCGGTTTAGACATGTATTGGTTGATGAGTTTCAGGATACAAACTCAATACAATACGACTGGCTGAAGCTGCTCGCAGGGAAAAACAATCCGGTATTTGCAGTCGGTGATGATGATCAATCCATTTATGGCTGGCGTGGTGCAAAAATAGAAAATATATTTTCCTTTAGTAAGGATTATGCGGATACGCAAACATTTCGTCTCGAACAAAATTATCGTTCAACCGGTACAATTCTTTCTGCCGCCAATGGCTTGATTGATCATAACCAGGGACGTCTGGGTAAAAAGCTCTGGACTGACGGTAACGAAGGTACACCTGTACAACTGTATGCAGCATATAATGAACATGATGAAGCCCGTTTTGTTATTGAAAGGGTTAAAGAGTGGGTTCACCAGCAGGGACGCAAGCATAGCGAAATAGCAGTGCTTTATCGCTCTAACGTGCAGTCGCGGGTGTTTGAGGAAAACCTCATAGCACAACAAATACCTTATCGAATCTATGGCGGGTTACGTTTCTTCGAACGGGCCGAGATTAAAGATGCCCTGGCTTATCTACGACTGAGTTCCAGCCGCATTGCGGACCCGGCATTTGAACGTATTGTTAATCATCCTCCGCGCGGTATTGGTGACCGAACCCTGCAGGTAATTCGGGATTATGCGCGAGCTGAATCAGTCCCTCTGTGGGATGCAACAAAAACAATAATTGCACAGGGCACTTTGGCGGCGCGAGCGCAGGGTGCGCTGACTCAGTTTGTGATGTTAATAGAGAGATTGTCTGACCAATTAAAAGATAAAGAACTGGAAGAACAGGTTGAGCAGGTAATAGGGCTGTCCGGCTTGCAGGCTCATTTTGAAAAAGATCGCAGTGAGAAAGGTCAGTCGAGAGTAGAGAACTTGCATGAGTTAATAGAAGCTGCGCGTGGCTTTCGTTACGAAAGCGAAGATGGTGAGGAGTTGTCTGAACTGGATGCGTTTTTATCTAATGCAGCGCTGGAATCAGGTGAAGGCCAGGCATCCAAGTGGGAGGATTGCGTACAATTGATGACGTTGCACACAGCCAAAGGTCTGGAGTTTCCTTTGGTTTTTTTGGTGGGCATGGAGGAAGGCCTGTTCCCTAGCAGTATGTCAATGGATGAGCCAGGGCGTGTCGAAGAAGAACGTCGTCTATGCTATGTGGGTATTACACGTGCCAGAGAAAATCTAATGATCTGTTTTGCAGAATCCCGGCGTCACTATGGGAACGAGAATTATAATCCACCATCACGATTTATTAATGAAATTCCTGCCGAACTAATACAAGAAGTCAGACCACGCGCGCGCGTGACACAAACAGTACACAATCCTGAACCCATGGCAAAAGTAAAAAGAAGAATTGACGATGGTGAAGGCGGAATACGTGTAGGACAGCGAGTATCACATAAAAAGTTTGGGGAAGGTGTGGTGATGGATCAGGAAGGCAACGGCAAGAGCGCACGTGTGCAGGTCAAGTTTGAGGGTAGTGGCAGTAAATGGCTAGTGCTGGCGTATGCAAATTTAACAGTACTGGCTTGAGTAAATAAATCACTAATGCAGGAGGTGGTGTCTAATGAGTGATAAAAATACACGCAGGAAATTTTTACAATACCTTGGGCTTGGTGCTGCTAGCTGTACAGTCGCATCCTGTAATGAGACAACATCTAATCAGGCAGAGTCTTCTGCTGTTGCTGATCATCAAACCTTTAACTGGAAAATGATAACGACCTGGCCGAAGAATTTTCCAGGGTTGGGCACTGGCGCAGAATTTCTGGCGCAAACCATAAATGAAATGTCTAATGGCAGATTGAATATTAAAGTTTATGGTGCTGGCGAGATTGTTCCAGCGCTTGAAATATTTGATGCTGTGACTGCCGGCACCGCTGAAATGGGTCATGGTTCCGCGTATTACTGGAAGGGTAAAAACCCTGCATTACAGTTTTTTTCCACTGTGCCATTTGGTATGACGGCTAATGAGATGAATGCATGGCTATATCATGGCGGCGGAATGGAATTATGGGAAAAAGCGTATAAGCCATTTGGCCTGGTGCCCATGGCCGCCGGTAATACGATGGTGCAAATGGGAGGCTGGTTTAATAAGGAAATCAATTCCGTTGAAGATTTACAGGGCCTGAAAATGCGTATCCCGGGACTAGGCGGAGAAGTGTTGCGTCTTGCAGGTGGAACACCTGTGAATATTCCTGGAGGAGATTTGTTTGTGTCACTGCAAAAGGGTGTTATTGATGCTACCGAATGGGTGGGACCGTATAATGACTTGGCCTTTGGGTTACACAAGGCTGCCAAATATTATTATTCACCCGGCTGGCATGAACCAGGAACTACGCTTGAGTGTTTTATCAATCAGCAGGCTTACGACAAGCTTCCTGCTGATTTGCAAAGTATAGTGCGAAATGCGGCAAGAGTAGCAAACCAGGATATGATGCTGGAGTACGTTGCACGCAATAACGATGCGCTAGAGACGCTGGTTAATGAGCATAAGGTGGATGTAAGAGAATTCCCTGCCGACGTCATTGAAAAATTGCGTACTTTGTCAAAGCAGGTAGTGGCCGAGATTGTGGGTAGTGATCCATTTGCTCGTGAAATACATGATTCCTACCAAAGTTTTTTGACCAAATCCAAAGCTTGGTATAATTTATCCGAGCGTGCCTACCTGAATATGAGATAAAGATAACCAATTGATATAATTGGAGATTTTTGAAAAATTCAGGTAAGTCAATATAGGACAGATAAACAAGGAATAAATTTTAAGTGGCTGATATAATGCACGAAATTTATAATAACTATAATAGACTGCCATAACACGGGAGGAAAAATGGACGATCTTTACACCAAATGGAAAGTAATGTGGGATGCAAAAGAATGGGGAACTCAGGGGTTCTTTTTTGTTAGTGCAATCATTGCACTTGTCATCATGTCAGGACCATTACGTGCTACTAATGAGGGCACTGCCGCTAAAAAAGGATTTACATTTGCGATTGGTCTCGCTTACCTGATTTTAGTGATTGTGGGTTATTTCCAGCTAGTACCAAAAATTTCTTCATACTAGGTTCAAGAATTTAGTTTCTCAGGTAACCAAGTGGCCAACTCTGGCCACTTGGCGAGACATCCAAGTACGACAAGCTGAATTAAAATAAACGGAATCACTCCTCGGTAAATTTGTCGGGTTGTCACGACTTCCGACGCCACCCCCCTTAAATAAAATAAGGCGAATCCAAATGGAGGCGTTAGGAAAGATGTCTGTAAATTGATGGCAATCATAATTCCTAGCCATATCGGGTCTACTCCCATCATGAGTAATATCGGGCCTACGATAGGTACAACAACAAATGTAATCTCAATAAAATCCAGTACAAAGCCAAGCAGGAACATGACCAGCATGACAATGGCCAGGGCACCAAATACTCCACCAGGAAGCTGAGTTAAAAATGCATGTATAGCGTCATCGCCGCCGTATCCACGAAATACTAAAGAAAAGACTGAAGCGCCAATAAAGATAGCAAAAACCATACACGTAACACGTACGCTGCTACGTATAATATGTTGTATGCAAGTGAGGTTTAGCTGCCTGTTAAACAGTGCCAATAGTAATGCGCCGACTGCGCCCACTGAAGCCGCTTCAGTAGGTGTGGCGAAACCGCCAATAATAGAACCCAGCACTGCAACAATTAACATGATGGGTGGAAGTAAAGCGCGTAGACACTGGGTAAACAGCTTTGCATGATTGCGGTCAACTTCAGCCGCGGGCATCAATACCGGTTTTGTGAACGCAATGTATGTCAGGTAAAAAATATAAAAAGTGACTAGCATTACGCCCGGAATAATCGCGCCGGTAAATAAATCACTGACCGTGACAGTATCCGGAGAAAAATTCCCCTGCTCTAATTGTGCCTGCTGGTAGGCAGAAGAAATCACATCACCCAGCAACACTATAATTATCGAGGGGGGGATAATTTGGCCCAGAGTGCCGGAGGCACAAATGATTCCGCTGGAAAGTGCAGGATCATAATTTCTTTTTAGCATGGTCGGTAATGAGAGTAGACCCATGGTGACAACGGTTGCACCTACGATGCCAGTGCTCGCTGCGAGCAATAAACCTACAATGACAACAGAATAACCAAGACCGCCACGTATGGAACCAAATAGCTGACTCATTGTGTCGAGCAGGTTCTCGGCAATTTTCGATCGTTCCAGTGTAATTCCCATAAATACAAACAACGGAACAGCAATCAGTGTTTCATTGTTCATAATGCCGAAGATGCGGCTGGGTAAAGCATGCATTAGCGATGAGTCAAACCCGCCAATAATATTTCCAAGGAAAGCGAATGCAAGCGATACGCCCGCAAGAGTAAATGCCACAGGATAACCTGTCATTAGTACGATAATGACGACCAGAAACATAATGAACGCCACGATTTCCATGGCTATTTTCTTTCAGATGAAATAGTCATTAAGCTGTTGCATACAGTTGATACACCCTGTAACAGCAAGAATGAAGGCATTAAAGGAACAAGTGTTTTGAGAATAAATATCAGTGGTAATCCGTTTGCTTCGCGTGAACCTTCAAGTAGTTTCCAGGAATTACTCGCATATTCAAAGCTGGAGAATATTAAGTATATGCAGAATGGAAATAACAGGAAAACAGTACCGAGAAGATCTGTCCATGCTTTCTGTGAGTCAGAATATCTGGAATAAAAGATATCGACTCTCACATGCTCGTTGTGTTTATACGTATAGCCAATTGCGAGCATGAAAACGAAGCTGTGAAGATAGATAACGCTTTCCTGAACAGCTATTAAGCCAAAATTAAATCCATAACGCATTACTACATTAAAAAATGTAATGACAACCATGGCAATCACAAACCAGGCAACACTACGACCAACCCATTCGTTAAAACGGTTAATGAGTGATTGAGTTTGTACTAGCATTACAATTATATATTTATGCTTGCCTGATGCGTGTAGATATTGATTACAGTTCCAGCAGTTTTTCCTGCTCTTCCTTGGAAGGCTCAAATGTTCTGCCTTCATAGTAATCAAAAATGGCTGTGACGACATCGGCAGGCTCATCAACAATCTGCATGAGATCCAGATCTTTTGCTGAAATGGTGCCGTGCTTAAGCAGTGATTCCTTGAACCAGTCTATTAATCCATGCCAGAAATCAGATTCGACGAGGATGATGGGAATTTTCCTGGATTTGCCTGTCTGCACTAAAGTCAGTATCTCGGCCAGTTCGTCAAGGGTGCCAAAGCCACCGGGCAATACAACATAGGCGGATGCATATTTCACGAACATGACTTTTCGCGAAAAGAAATGTCTAAAGTTGAGCGAGATATCCTGAAAGGCATTTCCAGATTGCTCATTGGGTAACATAATGTTCAGACCGACACTGGGTGATTTGCCCGCAAAAGCTCCCTTGTTGGCCGCTTCCATAATGCCTGGTCCTCCACCGCTAACGACGGTGAAACCGGCATCAGATAATTCCCGTGAAATAGATTCAGTGAGTTTATAAAAAGCATGGTCTTCTGGTATGCGCGCCGAACCAAAAATACTCACTGACGGAGCAATTTTTGAAAGACGTTCAAAGCCTTCAACAAACTCAGCAATAATCTGGAAAATTTTCCAGCTTTCACGTGATAATGTGCTTGAATTGCCTGGGCCGGCGAGTGGCTGTTTCTGTGTTTTATTATCCATGTGCGATTTTTCCCTTGCGCGAGTGTACATGATAACGTTGCCATCCGCTTATCTACAATAATGAAATATTATAATTGCATATGACAACCCCTTCTTTATTACTTTTGGTTGATGGTTCTTCTTATTTATACCGTGCGTTTCATGCCTTACCGCCACTGACAAACAAGCAGGGAACACCTACCGGTGCAGTTTATGGTGTGCTGCGTATGATACGTAAACTCATTGAAGAAGAGCAGCCCGATCGAGTGGCAGTTATTTTTGATGCAAAAGGGAAAACTTTCAGGCATGAGTTATTCAGAGAGTATAAAGCCAATCGCCCGCCAATGCCTGATGATTTGCGTGTACAAATAGAACCGTTACATGCGCTGATAAAGGCTTTGGGTATCCCGCTCATAACGATAGATGGTGTAGAAGCCGACGATGTGATTGGCACATTAGCGCATTCAAAATTTGCTGCAAAACATAATGTGCTCATTTCCACGGGTGATAAGGATATGGCTCAGTTAGTATCTGAAAAGGTCACACTGATCAATACCATGAATGACACACGCATGGATGTGGATGGGGTGAGTGAAAAGTTTGGCATATCACCTGCGCAGATCATAGATTATCTGGCGTTGATGGGCGACAGGGTAGATAACATTCCCGGTGTGCCCGGTGTAGGGCCAAAGACAGCGGTCAAGTGGCTGCATCAGTTTGGGACTATGCAGGGTGTTATTGATAATCGTGATGAAGTCAAAGGCAAGATAGGAGAAAAATTACGTGCCGCTGTTGATGACCTTCCATTGTCTTATGAACTCGCCACTATCAAGTGCGATGTTGAATTGGGTATAACGCTGGATGATTTGCAACTCGGGGATAAAGACACTCAAGTACTCGAAAAGCTTTACAGGGAACTGGATTTTAATGCCTGGCTGGATGACCTGAAGGATACAGATGCACAAGTCAATGTTCCTGTTTCTTCTGATGCCAAAAATAATTACCAATTAATTCTGACTAAAAAGGAATTAAAAGTATGGGCGAAAAAATTAAAGCGAGCTGAAATTTTCGCGTTTGACACGGAAACTGACAGTCTCGATTACATGCAAGCCAATTTAGTTGGCATGTCATTCTCTGTGCAGGCAGGTGAAGCCGCGTATTTGCCTATTGCACACGACTATGAGGGTGCTCCCCAACAGTTGACATTAGAGGATGTGCTGGAAGAGATTGGAGATATTTTAAAAGATTCCAGTGTCGCGAAAGTGGGGCATAATCTTAAGTATGATCAATCAGTGCTGTCACGCCATGATATAACTCTCGGTGGAATACAGCATGATACGATGCTTGAATCCTATATTGTAAATTCCACTGCCAGTCGTCACGATCTCGATACATTAAGCGAATTGTATCTGGGGCATAAGAACATCAAGTTTGAAGATGTGGCTGGCAAGGGTAAAAAGCAAATTACCTTTAATCAGGTGCCGTTGGATGTCGCTCTGGATTATGCGGCAGAAGATGCTGATATGTCCCTGCAGTTGCATCAATACTTCTGGCCTCAATTATCCAAACTGGAAAAGCAGCAAGCGTTATATCGCGATATCGAAGTACCGATGCTGTCAGTACTTTCGCGTCTTGAATGCAATGGAGTACTGGTAGATTCGAATTTGCTTCAAATACAAAGTGAAGAACTGCGCCTGAAAATTACTGAGCTGGAAAAACAGGCGTATGCAACGATTGGTGAAGAGTTTAATCTGGACTCACCCAAGCAGTTACAAAAAATATTGTTTGAGCAATTGGAATTACCCGTCATCAGAAAGACACCCAAAGGCCAGCCATCCACGGCCGAAGATGTACTGCAGGAACTGGCAAGTGATTATGAATTTCCGGAAATGATCCTTAAATATCGATCGCTGAAAAAATTAAAAACCACTTATGTAGATAAATTGCCAAAACAGATCTGTGAGTCAACCGGTCGTGTACATACTTCGTATCACCAGGCGGTTGCCTCAACAGGAAGGCTTTCATCAACAGACCCGAATTTACAAAATATTCCTATACGCACTGAAGAGGGACGGCGCATACGCCAGGCATTCATAGCAAATAAAGACTGCTCTTTACTGGCCGCCGATTATTCTCAGATTGAGCTGAGAATCATGGCACACCTGTCCAATGACGAAAGACTGGTAGCCGCGTTTGCAGAAGGTAAAGATGTGCACACTGCAACTGCTGCGGAAGTATTTTCAGTTGATATTAATGAAGTTTCAAAAGACCAGCGTCGTGCGGCCAAAGCCGTAAATTTTGGTTTGATTTACGGTATGTCTGCGTTTGGCCTGGGTAAACAACTCGGCGTACATCGTGGTGAGGCGCAAAGCTACATTGATTTATACTTCGAGCGTTATCCGGGTGTAAAAAAATACATGTATGAAACGCGCGAGCTTGCTCATGAGCAGGGGTTTATAGAAACAATGTTTGGACGTCGTTTGTATTTACCAGAAATTAATTCGCGAAATGCGCAGCGTCGTCAGTATGCAGAGCGTACTGCGATTAATGCACCGATGCAGGGAAGTGCTGCAGATATCATTAAACGCGCCATGATCGCGATAGATGAGTGGATTTTTGAATCGTCAAAGCCCATTACCATGATTATGCAGGTACATGACGAACTGGTATTTGAAATCGAAGATACCTTTCTGCAGGAAGCAAGGGAAAACATTATAAAGTGTATGGTATCTGCCGCAGATTTAACCGTGCCTCTGGAAGTCGATGCCAATACTGGTCTCAACTGGGATGAGGCCCATTGATCGCGAGGCCAGAACCACTAATCGAGTCTGCTCACTAGAGACCAGGCGGGTTCTTATAATTCTCAGCTAACCGCACTTGCGTACTCAGCAGAAGATTGAGGCGTGAGAAGGATCTCAAACAGGATGAGGATAAGTATATGATTCGCAATATTATAGTGGGGACAACGCTGTTAATCAGTTCTTCAGCGTTTGCATTGGATTTGCAACGGGAAGAGCTTTTGAACCTGTATCATGGAGTCGATTCAGGTCAGACCAGTATAGCTTCGAAAGCATGGGTGAATTTATCTACCGGCATTGCTGCAGACTATCAGGGCAATGAGCAGGATGAAATTAAATTTACGCCATTACAGGAAGCACAAACAAAAGTGGGCGTATTTACAAGCGACTCACTGCATAAAGCGCTGACTGAAAACAGTGACTATGAATACAATAGTCCAAGTCAATTTGGCCAAGCCGAAGATGAAAGTTACGGTATATATATAGAAAAAAGTTTTTAATAGTATTTCGTGAACTAATTTTTAATCGTCCAGTCATAGTTACCATGTGCAGTTAATGCACTAACCCGCTTTCCTCCCTGAGCGGAAGGCTTGGTCTCCCCAATTCCAGGCCTGATATATTTCCCTGAAGCAATATAATTTGCTTCAGGGCTATTTTATCTAATCATTAAACCAGCCGTATATCTTACTCGCAGCCTCATCTATTCCATGCCCCGTCAGCGCTGAAAATAGCTGAATACTGATCGAACCGGCGGGATAAGCTGTCAATAGCCTATTGGCCGACTGAAGCTGATTGTGCGCTTTGTTGCGACTAAGCTTGTCTGATTTATTCAGGAATATATGCACATCGCACTGGTGATGAATACACCAGTCGATCATTTTCTGGTCAGCATCCTGAAATGGATGACGAATATCCATCACAATGATTGTGCCTTTAAGTGCTTGTCGGTGGGAAAAATAGTACTCAAGCAATTCCAGCCATTGGCGCTGTTTACTATGGCTCGCTTTTGCATAACCATAGCCAGGTAAATCCGCGAGTTTGTTGGCCTGTGAAACGTTAAAAAAATTGATCAACTGGGTGCGGCCTGGCGTTTTAGATGTGCGTGCCAGACTTTTTTGATTGCACAGGCGGTTAATTACGCTGGATTTACCCGCATTTGAGCGTCCGGCAAAAGCAATTTCGCGGCCTTCGTCTACTGGCAATGAGTCTGAAGACGCAGCGCTGGTGTAGAATGCCGTATTGGCTAATTGATTTTTAAAATCCATAATTTTTGGGGTTAGTTTTGCGAGGCCTTATAGTTTTATGGTATACAAAGCGCCCGCACTAAAAGGTGCGAGGAACACATGGGTTGTTTTACTTAGATTATGCACTTTTGGGAAGGTCACATGAAAATTTCTATCCAGTTATTAATTATACTATTCGTATTTGGAAGCCATTCATTATTCGCAGCAGGGGATGCTGAAGCAGGAAAAGCTAAGTCAGCACCATGTGCCGCATGTCATGGCGCAGATGGCAACAGCGTTAATCCAACCTGGCCAAAATTAGCAGGACAAGGCGCGCATTATATATACGAACAGTTACAGAGGTTTAAAGACGGCACGCGCGACAATGCATTAATGGCGCCTCAGGCAGCCGCATTGAGTGAGCAGGATATGCATGATCTAGCAGCATATTACTCTGCACAAACAGGTACGCCAGGTGCTGCTGATCCGGAATTGGTAGAGTTGGGAGAAGCAATTTACCGTGGCGGTATTATCAGTAAAGACGTGACAGCGTGCACAGCGTGTCATCTTCCAAACGGTGCAGGCAACCCGCCAGCAAAATTCCCTAAATTAAGCGGGCAACATGCAGCCTATACAGAGAGCAGACTGGTTGCGTATCGTGCCGTAGACCCGACGCTGGAAAAAAATATTGATCCTGCGGTATCCATTATGGTGAGTGTCACTGAACGTCTGACTGACCATGAAATTGAAGCACTGGCACAGTATATTCAGGGATTGCACTAAGTCGGGACGAGGCGGAACTATCCGTTTTCAATATGCTCTAAAAGCCAGTGTAATCAAGCATATAGACATTATTGTGCGATAAGTAATCAATTGGATGGGTAATAATGAATAAATATTTAAATATCACCACTTTCCTGATCTTCCTAATGGCTAGTCCATTTGTCATGGCTGCAGACAGCCACAACCACCCTCAAGGTGGACAGGGCTATTCGAGCCTGGATTCAGTCGTGCCAAGACAGATTGAAAATGACGCGCGTCATGAAGTGGTAGAGCTTTTCTGGTATGGATGCTCGCACTGTTTTGACTTTGAACCACACATTAACAAGTGGAAGCAGAATAAAGCCAGTGACATTAATTTTGTGCGAGTCCCCGCAATATTCAATGCGCGCTGGGAACAGCATGCGCGAGCGTATTATGCATTAGAGCTGATGGGCAAGTTAGAGCAGGGCCATGAGTTACTATTCAATGGAATACATGAACAGGGCCGTGGCTTGCATGATCTGGACTCTATGGCCAGGTTTCTGGCAGCGCATGATATTGATGAAGCTAAATTCCGGGAAAGTTTTTCGTCTTTTGCCGTAGAAACCAAGATTAATCGTGCGAAACAACTCATTCGTCAGTACCAGGTGACGGGTGTTCCGGCGGTCGTTATCGATGGAAAATACAAGACCTCAGCTTCCGAAGCTGGTGGTTATGAGCAATTAATTGGCGTCATTGATGAACTGACTGCCCAGCGCGGCGAGTAGCTAAATTACATTCAGTAGCGCGATTTACGCGAATTGTTCGGTGGCAGGGATAGTGGGGAAGGTCTCTTACGATCGATAACATAGTCCTTTTTGTCATGAACGTGTTCATCACCCGCCGCTTTGGCGGTCGCATTGATAATTTTGAAGTAGATATACTTTGTTTTGCTGCGTAAGTTTTCTCGCATGCTGAAGTCTCGTCCTGAGTCACATCCTGGTGAATATACTGAGCATACCGCCATCAATATTAGGGTGAATTTGTTGATGGATGAGGACGATATGCCATTTGATGAACGGCATTAAATTGACTAAAAAAGAGCGGATTGCCTTTTGGCCGGCTCCACAGGCCGTAGCCGGGTGTATTCATCCAGCATAAAAATGCTCGCAAACTCACCAGATGAGACCGCCAGGATAGACAAAAACTAATCGAATTTGATAGTCAGTATCACATGGTGATCACGACATATATGATTTATAATCGCGGCCTAAATTTTCAGGCAAGTATTTTGATCAGGAGTTAACTTGGAAGATAGACAGTTTACAACGATGTTTATGGCCGTTTTAGTCGGCTTGGTGGGGCTTACGATTATAATTCTGATAATCGCAAATATTCTGTACGTTGACGATGCAATGGAGACAGATTTGCGTGTGCAAAAAGCTGTTGCAGAGCGCGTTAAACCAGTGGGAGAAGTCTACATTGGCAGTGTGCCGGAAGGGTTAGGCGTACCCGCCACGACTGCGGCACCAACCCAGGTAGCTGCTGCTGACTTGAGCGGTGAGCAGGTGTACCAGCAGGTGTGTGCTTCATGTCATGCCGCGGCAGTGCTGAATGCTCCCAAACCAGGCGATGCTGCTGCCTGGGAGCCACGTCTGGCTAAAGGAACTGATGTTCTGTATGCCAACGCTATAAACGGCATCGGCGCTATGCCTGCGAAAGGTGGGCGAGCAGATATGTCAGATGACGCTATCAAAGCCGCCGTCGATTATATGATCAAGTAGACATCACCGAGAAATATACAAATACGGTGCTGAAA
This sequence comes from uncultured Gammaproteobacteria bacterium, assembly GCA_963976865.1. Lineage (GTDB taxonomy): Bacteria > Pseudomonadota > Gammaproteobacteria > UBA4575 > UBA4575 > UBA1858. Next base: position 647,712 of record CAXBLY010000001.1, read on the forward strand.
AGAGGCTATTACTCCGACGCGTGTTGGGATGATAGCCTCTATCCGTATTCTCAGGTGCTTTAAGCTGCCTCTATCCTTACCAAATAATTATCTTTAAAGAATACCTGCGGTATACGTTGACGTTAAGAAGCCAAAGAAAGATATCAGGCGCGGAACGTTATTTTTTGATCTAATCCAGACTCTCTGGTTCCCGATAACAGAAAATAAACAGTTTGACCCACCTGCAAATCAGTAACCATCTATCTATTCGTTGCAGCATGAGTAGTCTGTTGTAGTAGTTCCTGTGAGGGCCGAGGAATAAACTCGTGATGAGTATGCAGAATGTGTCTGGGCATATGTAAGTGTCTAACTGAGTTTGCCTGAGTGGCAATAAAGCATTACTTCTGGTTTAAATACTCATCCATGTGCGTATGAAAGAAAAGCAGGGCAGTGACAGAGATGCCCATCAGCTTTTTAATAAGCGATCAAACTGGCGGTAGGACATTGCTTCAGAAATATGTTTTTGACTGATGTGGCTAGCCTGTTCCAGATCAGCGATGGTACGTGCTGTTTTTAAAATACGATGAAATGCACGCGCACTGATATTCAAGCGCTCCAGCATTTCCAGTATTTTTGTTTTTCCGTCTTGTGGTAACTGGCAGACCTGTTGCATTTGCTTGCCTTCAAGAAGCGCATTGGGTTTGCCCTGTCGATCTATCTGAAGCATGCGCGCGTTATCGATATTTGTCTGAATTTGCTGCCAGTCTTCCGAGTGTGCAGATTCTGAATTAAATAATGTGCGGGTAGGTAATTTTGGCACACTGACCTGTAAGTCAATGCGGTCAAGCAAGGGTGCTGATATTTTATTACGGTATCTTTTTAACTGCTGACTGGTGCATTCACATTGTCCATATTCATTGATATCACAACCATTGGGACAAGGATTCATCGCTGCAATTAACTGGAATCTTGCGGGGAATTCAACCTGTGCGGCAGCCCTGGATATAGTGATCATTCCTGTTTCAAGGGGCTCACGTAAAATTTCCAGAGCCCGTCGGTCAAATTCGGTAAATTCATCTAAAAACAATACGCCGTTATGCGCTAATGAAATTTCACCGGGTTGAGGATTTGAGCCTCCTCCAGCCAAACCAACTGCAGAGACAGTATGGTGAGGTGAACGAAATGGGCGCGACTGTGGATGGCGCTGCTGGCCACTGACGTTTGCAATTGAGTACACACTGCAGGTTTCCAGCATCTCAGTTTCATTCAGGGGAGAAAGTAATGATGGGAAACGACTTGCCAGCATGGTTTTGCCCGAGCCTGGAGAGCCGATCATAAGCACGTGGTGTTGACCGGCGGCAGCGATAGACAACGCTCTTTTTGCACGCCTCTGTCCATATACATCACTCATGGATGTATGCATGATGTTTTGCTGTTTGTGCGTTACGCTGGGTTCGCTAGCAAGAATATTAATCCTGTTCAGGTGTGCGCACACATCAAGCAAATGTGAGGCACAGAAGTAAGTCTTATGATTAATGGGAATGAGTTCTTCCTGGTTCTCAACAGACGTAATTAGTTTGCTACCAATGCGTTGACATGCGTGTGCGGCAGGTAAAATGCCAATTGTTTTGCGCAGTTCCCCACTAAGACTGAGCTCACCTAAAAACTCATAGTCCTGTATTAGATCCTGATCAAGCTGTTTTGAGGCAATTAACAGGCCGAGGGCTATTGGTAAATCGAAACGACCACCTTGCTTTGGCAACTCTGCAGGCGCCAGGTTTACTGTGATACGGCGGGCTGGAAATTCAAAATTTGAATTAATAATGGCTGCCCGCACACGATCTTTACTTTCACGCACAGCGGTTTCTGGAAGGCCAACAATTGAGAAGTTAGGCAAACCATTGGATAAATGGACTTCCACTGAAACCAGCGGGGCAGCCATACCGGTTTGCGCACGACTATAGACCGTCGCAATTGTCATATTTCTCCTATCTGAAGAACTCGTGATGAGTCAGCTATATGGCAGTGATGCCATTAAGGAAAATATACGAGGTTTAGTCTTGCTCTAATAGAGCTATGCGTTGTTCCAGTTGTTCCAGACGTTGGCGTGTGCGCTGAAGTACTTCGGTTTGCACGTCGTATTCTTCTCTGGAAACCATATCCAGCTTCTGCAGCATGGATTCGAGCACCAGTTTTAGCTTCTGCTCACCAGTATTTTTGAAGTCACTGATGTCGCCCGGGAGAAGCTCTTTTATTTTGGCAATAGTGTCTTCGATGTGATTTTGATTGATTTTCATGGTTTTAAATTAGTAGAAATCCTTGCGCAAGTCTATATAGAAAAATCAAATTTATATCCGCACCATTATAGTGCGTTAACGCTCCATACTAGTGCCAAGGACCGTTTATATCGGTGCAATAATTTCAAATATTATTGTAACTAACTGTATTTATTATAAAAATTTTAGTGGCACGGGATGTGCTAAATGCTCTAGCGTAGATTTATAGAATAATTTCAACGGAGAAATAATAAATGAACAAAAAAATTACTAGCTTATTAGGGAGTGCAGCAGTTGCATCATCAATGATGGTAGCACCGGTAACTTCTATTGCCGATGATGCAATTGTGACTGGCAATGCTGGCATTTTATCTGACTACATCTTCCGCGGCATATTCCAGGACTCTGGTGTTGGTAATGGCGGTCTGGATATTGAGTATATGGGCTTTTATGCTGGCACATGGCTTGCTGATGTAGGTACAGGTATTGAGTACGATTTATATGCTGGATACATCTATGAATTTGAAAGTGGCTTCTATCTTGGTGGTGGGTATACCTCTTATCAGTATTCTGACAATTTTGATTCTGAATATAACGAAATCAATTTCTACGCTGGTGGTACAGCGGGTGATGTGTCAATAGATCTTGAGTATTCAACTGGTGAATACAATAGCGATTTTCTTGATAAGGATGGAAATATAGAAGGCGAAGACTACGATTTCATGGCAGCAACGATTGGTTATAACGGTGCTTACTTAACCTATGGTGATTTCGGTGATGATGCAGATGATGCATTAGGAAATTATCTGGAGCTTGGATACACAATGGAGCTTGGTGGTTTCGAGGTAACCGGTGCCATTGTTCATACGATGGACCTAAATGATGGAAGCGTTGATGGTGATGATGAAGAAACAGAAGCTTATGTGTCTATAAGCTGGGGATTCGATGTTATTTAATTAGTAGATATCTCAAAGCAGTCATGGTTAGGGCTTGCGAAACAAGCTCTAACCTGATGCGGGGAGCTTGCAGAAATAGTGCAGATTTTTATTGGTTTAAAAATTTTAACCCTACTTCTTTGAGAACTAAAGAAATTTAACAGTCTATCTCTGAATCATTGAAAACTAGTGGGAGAAAACCAATGAAGCTGATAACAGCAATAATTAAGCCATTCAAATTAGATGACGTAAGAGAAGCGTTATCTGAAATTGGTGTGACAGGAATAACAGCGACAGAAGTAAAGGGTTTTGGCCGACAAAAAGGTCATACCGAACTTTACCGCGGCGCTGAATACGTCGTCGATTTTTTACCTAAGATAAAACTGGAAATAGCAATAGATAACGATCTTCTCCAGTCCGTATTGGAAGCAATTACCAAAGCTGCAAATACAGGGAAAATCGGTGATGGAAAAATCTTTGTGTCCGAACTTACCGAAGTAATTCGAATTCGAACCGGTGAGTCTGGTGCAGAAGCGCTATAAAAATAACACCTATTTAATTAGGAGGAAATTGTGGAAAATCAAGTAATAGAATTAGCTTACGCACTGGATACGTTTTATTTTCTGGTGATGGGTGCATTTGTAATGTGGATGGCAGCAGGCTTTGCCATGCTGGAAGCGGGACTGGTACGTTCTAAAAGTACAGTTGAAATTTTAACCAAGAATGTTGCGTTGTATTCAATTGCATGTGTGATGTACATGTTAATGGGATACAACATCATGTATAGCGGAACAGATAGCACATGGTGGCCGTTTGCGCTGGACATATTGGGTAGCACAGACAACTCAGCTGCTGATGTGATTGCAAGTGGCGGTGAGACCTATTACTCAGGTCTGTCTGACTTCTTCTTCCAGGTAGTGTTTGTAGCAACGGCAATGTCGATTGTGTCAGGCGCGGTGGCAGAACGCATGAAGTTATGGTCATTCCTGTTATTCGCTGTAGTCATGTGTGGATTTATCTATCCTGTTCAGGGTTTCTGGAAGTGGGGTGGAGGATTCCTGGATGCAGCAGGATTTTCAGACTTCGCGGGATCGGGTGTAGTGCATTTATGCGGTGCAACTGCTGCACTTGCCGGCGTTATTCTGCTTGGTGCTCGTAAAGGGCGTTACAGTAAAGACGGTAAAGCAGTCGCAATGCCTGGCGCAAATATGCCGCTTGCAACGTTGGGAACGTTTATTCTGTGGCTGGGCTGGTTTGGCTTTAATGGTGGATCAGAATTGATCGTATCAAACGTCGCTGAGGCAAATGCGGTTGCTCTGGTATTTGTTAACACCAATGCAGCAGCAGCAGGTGGCGTGATAGCAGCACTGTTAACCGCAAAGTTAATGTTTGGTAAAGCTGACCTTTCAATGACCTTGAATGGCGCGCTTGCGGGGCTGGTATCAATTACTGCCGAACCTCTAACACCTACACCTTTACTGGCAACGATTATTGGGGCCATCGGTGGAATCATAGTTGTATTTAGTATCGTTACTCTGGACAAATTCAAGCTGGACGATCCTGTAGGTGCTATTTCAGTTCATGGTGTAGCAGGTCTTTGGGGTCTGATTGCAGTTGTGTTCTCCAATCCAGATGCAACCATTGGTGCTCAACTGTACGGAGCGGTGGTCATCTTTGCATGGACGTTTATCGTTGCAATGATTACCTGGTTCATTATCAAACTGATCTTCGGCATTCGCGTGAGTGAGGAAGATGAAATGGAAGGTGTCGATATCGCAGAATGCGGTATGGAAGCTTACCCAGAGTTTGTCAATAAATAGTATTACTCCTGGTATTTAAGTGTGCCAACCTTTGGCGCCCCTTGCTAACGCAAAGGGCGCTTTTTTTATGCTTTTAAAAATGAAGGCATGGCAAACGCCGATAAATGAATGTCGTAATTGTAGTATTTTGTGTCAAAGCTTAATTGCCGAGCATCATTATCACGTATCAGATGAATATCGTTTTTAGCCGCCATGGTGGCAGACCACCAGCCAGTCGGGTACACAGGTTGAGGGAAAAATAATGTTTCTGTTTGATTGAAGCCCGCTGCACGCATTTCATTACGCATAGGTTTTGTTATGGACTCCCAGTGAACCAGCGGTGACTCACTCTGCTGAATGATTAAGCCATTGGCAGTTAAGGCAGACCTGCAATGCTGGTAAAATTGTTTCTGGAATAGACCTTTTGCGGGCCCGATTGGGTCAGTGCTGTCAACAATAATAATATCAATACTGTTTTCAGGCGCATGCCGCATCCATTCTATGGCATCACAAAATTCGAAATTGGCACGTGGATCGTGATTGGATGTACATAATTCAGGGAAATACTGTTCCGCAACACGGGTAACTCGCTCATCAATTTCAATCTGGGTAATCTTTTCAACGCAGTCATGCTGAGCAACCTGCTGAAGTGTGCCACAGTCGCCTCCGCCAACAATTACCACATGCCTGGGATGAGCGTGACTAAATAACGCGGGGTGACTCATCATTTCGTGATATAAGAAGTTGTCGCGAGTAGTGAGCATGACAAAACCATCTAGTACCATAAGGTTGCCAAACGTTTTAGTCTCGTATATTTCTATATTTTGATAAGCTGATTTTTCCTGATGAAGTAAAGCAGAAGTGGCTAAAGAAAAAGCAGTGCCTATGTCGGTCGCTTTCTCAGTAAACCAGGTGGAGTCAGAATTTTGTATTTTCATAAGCTTAATCGTAAAAGTTGTAAAATAATTTAACTGGAATTAATAAATATGGCTGATTCTGATAATCCAGAGTGGACGCTAAAGCGGGCGCAGGAATTCTACAATATTCCAGTCTGGAGTGAAGGTTATTTTGACATTAATGACCAGGGTCATATTGTCGCAAAGCCGGATAAATATGTTGATATCGATTTAATCGAAGTAAGCAAGGAAATACGCGCACGTGATTTGTCGTTGCCAGTGTTGATAAGATTCCCACAAATTTTGCAGGCGAGAGTAAGACAGCTGGATAATGCGTTTAAATCTGCCGCTAACAACGCGGGCTGCAAATTAAACCATATTCCCTATTATCCGATTAAAGTGAATCAGCAGCGCACGGTGATCGAGAAAATTCTATCCTGTGGCGTTGAGAGAATCGGTCTTGAAGTTGGCAGTAAAACGGAATTACTGGTTGCCCTGGGTCTGTTAGATGCAGGTCAGGCCAGGCTGATCTGCAACGGCTATAAGGACAGGGCTTATATCCGTATCGCTCTGTATGCGCAATTAATGGGAATTGATGTATTTATTGTCGTTGAAAATTTTTCAGAATTAGCACTGATTAAGCAGGAAAGCATGCAGTTGAATATGACGCCAAATCTGGGCGTACGTGTACGTATGAATAGTGTGGCAAGTGGTAACTGGCAAAATTCAGGTGGAAGAGATGCCAAGTTTGGACTGGATGCAAGAGACCTGCTCTTATGTTTAAGCCAGCTCAAGCAATGGGACTGTCATGACTGGCTGCAATTAGTGCACTTCCATATGGGTTCACAAATTTCCAATCTTGAGGAGTTCAAGGCAGGTTTAAGCGAAGCGATGTGCATATATTCCGAAGTGTACGCGCGCGGGTTTAGTCCGGATCATATGGATGTAGGGGGTGGTCTTGCCGTGGACTATTCAGCACAAAATGATACCAGTTATTTCTCGAAAGCATATTCCATGCAGGATTATGCGGATACTGTGGTGAATACTGTTAACAATTTTTGTAAAGAAAAAGATTTACCATTGCCTACCATCGTGACAGAGAATGGGCGGGCGATAACAGCCCACCATGCAATGTTAATGACAAATGTGCTTGAAGTTGAAAATCACAACTATCTGGAAAAGTCAGCTTGCGACATAGGAAGTGGAAGCCCTGAACTGCATGAAATGGGCAATAGGCTGATTAAGATGATAAATGAAAAAAGAATAATTGAATGTCAGCAGGTAGATGACTTTGAGAGTCTCCTTAGTGAAAAGTTTATAAAAGGTGAAGTTGATCTGGAACAGCGTGCATGGGCAGAAGCAATTTTGCGGCGTTGCAGTCTGACTTCCAATATATCCGGTGAAGATGAAAGTGCAAATATTTCATCCGGGATTGACAAATATTACTGCAATTTCTCAATATTCCAGTCTATGCCAGATGTATGGGGGTTGGGTCAGGTGTTTCCTGTAGTACCATTAATGAAATTAAGTGAAGAACCTCTAATGAAGACGCGCTTGCATGATCTGACCTGTGACTCGGATGGACAAATCTCACAATATGCCATTGATGGACAGTTGAAAGACCATTTGCTGTTGCATGAGCTTGATAGTAATCACAAGGAATATTTACTTGGATTTTTTCTTCTTGGCGCATATCAGGAGGTATTGGGAGATATCCATAATTTATTTGGTGATACACATACCATGAATGTTGAGCGGGACGAACGGGGGCAGTTAAAATTTACTGAACTTGAGATAGGGGATTGTGTGGATGAAATGCTCGCCAGCATCCACCTTGAAGGTGAGCAGATCATCGATCGCTGTCAGCAGCGCATTAGTCAGATGGACACCAGTAGAGTACCGATTGGAGGGTTTATCGAAGAGATAAATAATGCACTGTTTGGGTATACTTACCTGGATTCAATCGATCGGCCGGCACACAGGATAAAAAGGTAAAAGCATGCTAGAACTGGGTTTATTTTGGATAGGCATAGCGCTTATTGTGATATCAATTTTCATGTTGTTTACACATTCCTTCCAATCGAAAAAAGTCTGGGCGATTGTAAGCCTGATTCTGGTAGTCCCGCTATTGATACATATGGTGTTTAACTGGTCATCACTGCATGTGCGCAAAGCTTTTTATATTCAGGTCATTGGTTTACTTGCTGTTATGGTGAGTGTGTCAGGAGGTGCGCTGTCAAAGCTGACATTTTTGCAGGATAACGAAGTACTACACGTTGTTGAAGATAAAATCGCGCCCCCACAAAATACGCCTTTACCGAATCAGCAACAGGCCGATAGTGCTGCAAAAAATGTTGAAAAAAACTATGACCCCCTGTTGACCGGAAGCGAATATGAACAACTGGATGCTAAGGAAATTGTGCCAGAGACACCTAATCAGGTAGTGCGTACGGCTGAACCGTCTGCACGCTATGTATTGGTGACAGATGATGAGCGTATTCATGTGGTTAATAAGCGGGTAAGAGTGACTATGACAGATGGACGCGTGGTTGAAGGCATGCTGACCGGGTTGGCAGATGACAGCCTGATTGTTGAATCTGAAGTGAGTGGCGGCAGTCTGGGTCTGAGTTATCAAAACGACCAGATTCAGTCGCTGGCAGTGAGGTTGATAGAAGGTGAAACATTGCGTGTACCACCGGAGATTGAGAGTGAATCAGCAGAAGAACTTGAAACGGAGCATCAGGAGGGTGGAACAATTCCTGAGGGTGATCCATTGCAACCACAGGACGGCCCCGCTGTTGATGAAAGTGAAGTATCTGTTATTGATGGAATAGCAGAACAGCGACCAGTGTTGGAAAATTCGCAATCATTACCAAAAAGCGTATCTGAGGCTCCTGCTGTTGAAAACGAAACGCTTAAGAAGGTTGAAGAAATAGTGGATGAGACTAAATTATTAAATAATATCAATGAGCAGTAGTTATGCAGTGTTTTATATATCGTAGTAGCAAAAAAACTGATGCGTACCTTTACCTGTCAGATGAAGACAGGTTGAATCGATTGCCTGATGGCCTGAATAAATTACTGGGGCATCTGGAATTTGTCATGCAACTTGATCTGGAAAAAATCAATCGGCTTGCAAACGCTGATCTGGAAGAAGTTAAATTAAACCTGAATGACGTTGGTTTTTATCTTCAATTGCCGCGTGAACTGCACGTCACTGTATAGTTACAGTATTCCCCGCGTTGCGCGTTTCAGTTCAGCTAAAATTTCTTTTTGCAAATTATCAAGTTCAGCGATTTTATTTTCAGCGGCGCCACTTAACCACGCTGTCTTTTCGTTTTTCTTCTTCATAAAGTAGTCCAGAATAAACTGTTCTGACATGAGCATGTATCGAATTGCCTGTTCGGGGTCTACCTGAATGAAAGGATTCTGAGCGATTTGTATAGCAGACTCTTCCTGTCCCTTACAGAAGCGATTGAGCAAATAATAGAGTGAAATTCTTGCAGTACGCAGTGACTTTGCAACACGTGCCTGTGAGCGTTCATTTAAGCTGGCGTCTACAATGGTGTCTAGCCACAAGATTAAGTCATTTTCCGAAATGACTGTTTCATTCTGGTTGATCTGGTTGATAAGTTCCTGAATTCTGTTTTGAACTATTTCTTCTTCAGCAAGCGTAGACTTTCTTTTGACTGTTCGATTCCAGAAGCCTTTAGTCTTGTCTAGTTCATCTCTTAATATGGCGAGTTCTTTTTTGTATTCTGCAGAGGATTCTTCGTGTGCCTCTATATTTTTTTTCTTTTCCGCAATTATTCTTGCTAATAGTTTGAGACGGAGAATGTAATATTCGCCGAGTGTGTTTTCAGTGACAGTGACAGCGGTTTTGATGCGTTTGATTAGGGCTTCAAATCGTTTGGTGTCTTGCTCTGAATTAGGCTTTACTGCGCATAAAGTATCGAGAGTAGAGACCATAGAGTAACTCTCACTTCGAACATCAATTAATAAATTATTGATTGATAATAACTGGTTCACCAGATTCTTTTCAGGGATAACCTTGGCTTCTTTCTTGGAAGCTTGTAATAGTTCGATAAGCGTTAATATTTTATTCTTGAAAACACGCAGTGTGTTGGATGTGCAGCTGTTCTTGGCTTTATCCATTGCGCTGACAATTTCTTCGCCATAATTCTCAACATCAGCAATACGTTTTTTAAGGTGCGCTGAATTGATTGTCATTAACAGGTCTTCAACTGCTGCGCGAGAACCTGCTGGCGCATGTTCAGCCACATCGGCAGGAATATTGGTGGGAATGATTTCCAAAGGTAGCTGGGCAATCTTGGCGGGAGATAATTTTTTAATCAGGCCAATAAACTGCTGCAACGTAAGAGGTTGTCTTTCGCCGATAAGGGTAGGTGCGTTTGCTACTGCCATGAGAGTTCCCTGCTCAAAGAAGAGATACAACGAATGTTTTTAATCAGGCCTAAAACATTATTTATTAAAATTTTTGGCGAAGTCGAGCATGCGCATTGTGGAACGATACGCTGCCTTGCGAATTTCTTCGTCAACAAATATTTCATTTTCACCTGTCTCTAAAACATGTAATAAATTATGTAGTCCATTCATTGCCATCCATGGACAATGAGCGCAACTTTTACACGTGGCGCCTTCGCCGGCAGTAGGTGCTTCGATAAATGTTTTATTCGGAGCCAACTGCTTCATTTTGTAAAAAATGCGGTTATCGGTCGCTACAATAAACGATTTGTTCTCAAGTGTCTGACTGGCCTTGATCAGAGCGCTGGTTGAGCCGACGACATCGGCCATTTCGATGACGTCCTGCGGTGATTCAGGGTGTACCAATACCGCGGCGTCTGGATATTGATCAATGACATTACCCAAAGCGCGGGCCTTGAATTCCTCATGGACAATGCATGCGCCATCCCAAAGTAGCATATCGGCGCCGGTAACTTTTTGCAGGTAGCGGCCCAGGTGCTTGTCAGGTGCCCAGAGAATTTTTTCACCCTGGTCCATAAGATGGGAAATGATTGGCACAGCAATACTTGATGTAACCACCCAGTCTGCACGAGCTTTAACTGCGGCACTGGTATTTGCATATACTACTGAAACGCGATCCGGGTGTGCGTCACAGAATTCACTAAATTGATCAGCCGGGCAGCTTAAATCCAGGGAACAGGTAGCCTCTAGTGTAGGCATCAATACGCGTTTATCCGGGGTTAAAATTTTAGCTGTTTCACCCATGAATTTTACGCCTGCAACTATCAGGGTAGATGCAGGATGCTCATTACCAAAGCGTGCCATTTCAAGAGAATCGGCAACTGTACCGCCTGTGTCTTCAGCAATTTCCTGCAGGTCTTCATGGGTGTAGTAGTGTGCTACAAGCACCGCATTTTGTTTAATGAGTAATTCCTTAATGCGATCGATGAGTTCAGTACGTTTAAGTCCCTGAAAGCTGGGAATCTGTGCTTGAATTTCAGCAGTTACAGGATAGTTTTCTAAGGGCATAATCTAAAATAAAAAGGTGTTTGTCTGCAGAATATAATACACATTATATACTGCGCCAGTGTGTAATATACCTTAATCGCACTATATTGGTGCGGAGAATTGGCTGAAAATTTCAAATTTTATTCATCTGAAATAACATCTGCCTGAGTAATTCCATCGTCAGCAAAGTCGCTTATAAGCTACTTCAGTTTCACTTATAATCAGACGTATTAACTTTTAATAATTTTTAAGGGTACAGAGATTACATGAATAGAATTTACATGATTATACTTTTGGCATTCTGCAGTTTTTCCGGATTTGTATATGCTGATGATGAGCAGGAATTTTTTGAAAAAGTTCGTGCCAGCGGCGTTGTAAGTGATAATGAATCTATTTTACTTTCAAGTAATGTTTACTTTTATCCCAATAAAAAAGGACACGGAATACTGGCAGGCGGAAAAAACCGGGAGAAGGGACATATTGTATTTACTGAAAATGCGCTTTCAGTGATTTCATGGAGCCGCCGAAATAAAGCCTATGAAGTAATTCATAAAGAAAACTATTCGGAGCTGGCTTCTACAGATATTTCCGGGAATGCGCCAATGGTTCGTTTGGTAACGCAAAGCATGAAGTCAGGGAAGTACAATAGCTATGAGCTTATGGATAGCAGGAATGCGTTCACTCCCAACGCGCATAAAACCAAAGAAGCACGCAGTCTTGTTAATGCGGGGATAGAAGGTCTGGATGTGAAAGAAGTGGCGACAGTGAAAGATCTATCCTCGGCTGAAGTTGCCATGCAGAAACAGCGCATGCAAGAACTTGAAGAAAGGATCCAGCGTCTTGAAAATCAAACTACGTCAGGTAAATCAGCGAAGCAAGAATGTGACTGTAAATGTGCTGAATAAGTAATATGTACTGTGACTGCGTTCAACTGCGGACTTTCAATAAAATTGAATCCATATTCTTGACGCGCAAGCGTTTTTGAGTAGCTTGTAATTGATCGATATCCTTGCTTGGGCCTACGCGCACACGGTGCCAGTTGATCGTATTCACCTTCACAGTTTCGATATTGGTTTCAACGCCCATCAGTGCCAGTTGCGCTTTTAGGCTATCAGCTTCAACACTGCTTTTGAAAGAGCCCACCTGCAATACATAATTGCCAGCTGGCAGCTTGTTACTGTCTTTAACAGTTGATTGTTGATCATCCCTGTCTACTACGACTTCCAGTTCAGGCAGAATGGTATAGAAGTCAAAAGTTCTTTTGCTGACAGGTGCAACAGAACTTTTAGCTGGCTCTTCCTTTGCTGCCTGACTGGCAGCGTGCTGCTCATTCAGCGAAGGCAGGAAAGTCGCGCTTAAGCCGATGATTAAACCTGTCACTAGCCAAATCCATCCGGGTAATGGCGCTGTTTTGGTTGATCTGGTTTTTTTGCGTGCTGTCTGTCGTGCCATTGTTAGTATGCCTACATTTTGTCAGGTGCATTGACGCCTAGAATTGTTAATCCATTAGCGAGTACATGTTTAGTGGATTCTATTAGTAGTAAACGTGCATTTCTAAGTTCCTGCGAGTCTACTAGGAACTGGGTTTCGTTATAGTAACCGTGAAATTTTTGTGCAAGTTCACGCAGGTAATTAACTATCAAGTGTGGAGATTGTTTTTTGCATGAGGAAGCAATCAACTCCGGGTAGTCTGCAATCTTCTGCATTAATGCATGCTCGCTGCTTTCAGTTAGCAGACTTTCCGTGCTGTCTAATTTGCCTGTATCCAGCGGATGTTCAGATTGTCTTAATACGCTGCAAATTCTCGCATGTGCGTATTGTACATAATACATCGGGTTTTCGTTGCTTGTAGAGGTAGCCAGTTCCAGATCAAAATCCAGATGCTGTTCGCTTTTTCGCATCACATAAAAGAAGCGTGCTGCGTCAGATCCGACTTCTTTGCGTAATGCACGCAGTGTTACGAATTCTCCAGAACGAGTAGACATTTGCTGTTTGACATTCCCGCGATAGAGGTTGGCAAACTGAACGAGTAAAATATCCAGCTTGCTGTCATCCAGGTCAAGTGCTTTTAAAGCGGCTTTTACTCTGGCGATATAGCCATGATGATCTGCGCCCCAAATATTAATTATTCTGGAGTAACCTCTGGAGAATTTGTCGACATGGTATGCAATGTCTGAGGCGAAATAAGTCGGTTGTCCATTATCTCTAACCACCACGCGATCTTTTTCATCGCCAAGCTTGGAAGAAGCAAACCATAAGGCACCATTTTTTTCGTAGATATGACCACTCGCTTTTAATTTTTCAATCACGGTATCAATCTTGTTACTGTCAAACAGGCTGCGTTCGGAATACCACTGTTCGTAATCAACGCCAAACAGGTGCAAATCATCCTTTATGTCGCTCAGGATGGTATCTATAGCCATACTGAAAAACACCGCGTAGCCCTGTGCCTGAAGTTTATCTTTGGCGACCGAGATTAACGCATCGATATAAGCCTCCTTGTCACCACCTTCAGGTTCATCTTTGGGGAGGTCATTCTTGAAGGATGCAGGCTCAACAAGATATTTGTCCGCATGTGCTCGATGCACCGTCGCGGCAATATCCCAGATATAGTCACCTTTATAAGCATTGCTGGGGAAGGCAAAGTCAGCCCCGCATAATTCCTGATAACGAAGCCAAACCGAGGTGGCTAGTATATCCATCTGGCGACCCGCGTCATTCACGTAGTATTCGCGATGCACCTGATAGCCGTTTGCCTTGTATAGGTTTGCCAGCGTTGCACCATAGGCGGCACCACGACCATGGCCAACGTGTAACGGGCCAGTCGGGTTAGCTGAGACATACTCGAGCTGTACTGATTGACCGTGTCCAAGCTTGTTGTTTCCGAAATTTTGTTTCTCGGAAAGGACGGTGTTTATAATCTGAGTATTATTTTTATTGGCAATGAAAAAATTAATAAAGCCGGGACCGGCAATTTCAACTTTTTCAAATAGGCCTGATGAATTTAACTGAACGCTGAGTAATTCCGCAAGCTGGCGCGGCGCCAGGCCAAAATTTTTCGCGGATACCATCGCAACATTGCTGGCATAGTCACCATGAGAGGGATCTTTGCTTCGAGTGACCTGGGCTTTAGCTGTGAATTCGCCTTCAATTTTGCCATCTGATGATAACTGTTGTATTGCTTTGGCAATTGCCTGTATGACCTGTTCTTTCAACGCCGGATCCCAGTTAATTTAAAGCGCAGCATTGTACCTGAAATTGTTATGAATAAATTAGTCAGAAATTATCAATTGGATCCACATCAATGCTCCAGCGTACTTTGCGGGTTTGCGGTAATGTTTCAATTTGCTTCAGGTATGCGTCTATGGAATGGCTTAATAAACCACGTTGACGTGCAACGAACAGTATAAATGCACGGAACTGGCCTGCTTTCTTTTCCATGGAAGGAATAATAGGGCCCTGGACAGTGATGTCTGCGGGTAGCGTTTGGCGCGCGATGCTGGCAACTTTATCCAGAAAAACAAATAATTCATCACTATTCTGGCTGCGGGCACGCAGCGCGATGTGATGTGAAAACGGGGGTAACTTCCATTCCTCGCGTGAAAGTAGTGCCTGACTGGCAAATGCCGGGTAGCCTTCATGTAGCAGTGTTTGTAATAAAGGGTGATCAGGCGTATGTGTCTGCACGAACACTTCGCCCTGAGTGTTTCGCCTGCCGGAGCGGCCTGCAACCTGGATTAATAATTGTGCACTACGTTCCAACGCACGAAAGTCGCTGCTGTGAATGCCATAGTCGATATCCAATATGCCAACCAATGACACACTGGGAAAGTCATGTCCTTTGGAAAGAATCTGAGTGCCAATCAGTATTTGTTGTTTTTGTTGATGAATTTCATCTAGTATTTTTTCCAGTGAGCCTTTGCGGCGCGTAATGTCCCGATCCAGACGAATAGCGGAATAGTCTGAAAATTGTTCAGATAGTACTTCTTCAATTCTTTGTGTCCCATGTCCGACCATGATGAGATTGTTTGAGGCACATTCCGGACAGTGTGCTGGCTTGTTCCTGCTGTTATCGCAATGGTGACAGATCAGTCTGTTGGTGTTGGTATGAAACGTCATGTTGGCATCACAATGTGTGCACCTGGCGACCCAGCCGCAGTCATGACAAAGAAGCGCAGGCGCATAGCCGCGTCGATTCAGGAACAGAATGACTTGTTTGCCTGCCTGCAAGTGAGTATGCATGGCTTTGCACAGCGGGCTGGATAATATGGTCCTCGCACGTTCGGTTCTCATGTCTGCAAACCGGATTTTAGGCATCAGGTCTGAGTGCGCACGCCTGTTTAATTGTAAATGTCTGAATTTTCCAGAATTGGCATTATGGATAGACTCAAACGAGGGTGTCGCACTTCCGAGTACAACAGGTATTGCTAACTGTTTTGCGCGATATATGGCAACGTCTCTTGCATGATAGACAAATCCTTCTTGCTGTTTGAGGGAGGAATCATGTTCCTCGTCGACGACAATGAGTTTTAAATGAGGAATCGGAGTAAATACAGCCAGCCGTGTCCCTAAAATGATACGGGTCTCACCTTTGCTGATATTTAGCCAGGTTTGTTTTCGCTGTGATTCGGTGATGTTGGAATGCAGTAAACCGATGGTAATCCCAAAATGTTTTTCCAGACGACTGTAGAGCTGGGGTGTCAGTCCTATCTCCGGCACCAGAATAAGCACCTGGGCGCCGTCAGTTTTAAGTACCTCGGTAATAATGCTGAAATAGACTTCAGTTTTACCGCTACCAGTCACACCTTCCAGTAAATGGACGGCAAACTGGTTCAGTGTCGTGAGTATGCTGTGACTGACGAGAGACTGATCATCCGTGAGCTGCAGGGAGTTGGCTATCGGTGTTTGTGAGGCCTCAGGGACGTGTTGAGTAACTTCAATTGGCTCAATCAGTCCGCGTTTTTCAAGGGTTTTGATAATAGTGCTGCAAGCAGGAAACTGTTCCCGAAGTTGTCGGGGGTCTACACCATTATCGTGTTGCTTTATCCAGTGATAGACACTGGCCTGTCTGGGTGCCCGCTTTAAAACATCACTGGATGCATCAGTGGCGTGCCATCTGAATTCGAGTGAAGTGCTGTCAGACTGTCTGGTTTTACGCAATGCCGGAGGAAGAGCACTGATCAATGCGGAGCCAAGAGGAAATTGATAATAA
This sequence comes from uncultured Gammaproteobacteria bacterium, assembly GCA_963976865.1. Lineage (GTDB taxonomy): Bacteria > Pseudomonadota > Gammaproteobacteria > UBA4575 > UBA4575 > UBA1858. Next base: position 664,302 of record CAXBLY010000001.1, read on the forward strand.
CGGGCGGCCCAGCAAATCAGTGAAAATGATTCAGCATCAAAAATAGCACGGTCATCGAGTGTTGCCTGGATGGTTTTTAATCGGCTGGTTTCAATACTGGGAGTATCAATCAACTTCACAACAATCCCGAGTATCGAGCGTCTGCCAAAAGGAATGATCACTCGGCAGCCAGGCTGCAACGCAGCCATGGTGTCCGGGACACGATAATCAAATAATCGTCGTAGCGGAGAATCAATTCCGACCTGGGCAAACTTCTTGGCTGTCATAATTTTAAGGTCGTTACTTAATCAATGTTATCAGAATATACTGAATATACCGTTCATCAAACTATCCACAGAAGCTGTGGATAAATATGTGGAAAAGGGTTGTTATAAAGTGCGAAAAACGTTGCTGATAGCGGACTATTTCTAGATTGAACGAATTACGACCATTTTTTATCGTTTAAAAATCATACACTTATAGTTGTTGATGCACAATTAAAGTGCTTACGAAAAAATTCATATAACTTTAACAGTCATTGTGAATAAACCCCTTTAAGAGATGATTATATTCTCCTGACTACGACCGTTCATCAGGCGCTAGTCAACCTATTTTATTGAACGTTCGTTACAAAGTATAAGTCGAAAGTATGAGTAAAAAATTAATGTATCTAGAGCAGTGTAATGAGGAAATCATACTGAAGGTAACACAAGATCAGCGTAATGAACTAGCTGAGTTCTATCGTCAGGTAGAGCAGCGTGCATTTCGTATGGTCATGATAGAAACCCGCCATTCAGGTGATGCTCTGGATCTGGTGCAGGATGCTATGGAATCACTGATGAAGAAATATATCGATAAGCCCAGTGAAGAATGGCGCCCATTGTTTTACCGAATATTGCAAAATAAGATCAAAGACTGGCATCGCTGGGGAGCTGTTAGAGCCAAGTTTCATATATCCAGACCAGACCAGGAGAATAGTGAGGACTGGCTTGAATCACAGGTGGCGAGTATCGACCCCACGCCTGAGAAAAACCTTCAGGGTGAGATGAGTATGCACAGCCTTCAGTTGGCGCTAAGTCAGTTATCTCTGCGACAAAGACAAACATTTTTATTGCGCGTATGGGAAGGCTTTAGCGTTAGTGAAACCGCCAGGATTATGAAGTGTTCTAACGGTAGTGTTAAAACACATTTGTCGCGTGCACTGCGGTCGCTACAAAATTTACTGGAAGATGCAACATGAAAAAACATGAACAGGATAAACTGGCACAGAAGATAAAATCCGTGCTGGACCAGTCAGTAAAAAGCATTGATGCGGATACACGATACCAGTTGCAAATGGCGCGCGCTAAAGTTTTACAGTCCAGTCAAGGTGAAAATTATTGGTACCAGGGTAAAACTCTCTGGGCAGGTATCACCAGCTTTGCAGGTATATCAGCGCTAGTGGTATTTTTATTATTCAATTCGCCCGAGTATCAGTTGGATGATGTAAATACAAGGAGCGTTGTAGATAGCCTTCTTTTGGAAACAGACACAGGCATAGAGCTTTATGAGCAATATGATTTTTATGTATGGCTTTCAGAGCAAGCGGCCAGTAGTTAATGCTGACGCACAAGTTTAATCAAATTATTCTTTGCCTGGCCATCAGTGTTTTTACAGTCACGGCCACAGCAAGTGGTGATATCAAATGGGGTGATTTAACAGTAGAGCAACAAACAATATTAGCACCAATAAAAAAAGACTGGAGCGAACTGTCTCCTAAACGTCGCATGCGGCTGAATCGATTAACCAGTCAGTGGGATTCATTGCCAATTAATAAAAAAAATATGATTCAAAGCAGACTAAAGCACTGGTCTGATATGTCCCCTGAAGAGAAAAAAGAAGTTCAGGAACAACGTAAAAAATATCAGTCCTTGTCTCCGGAAGAGCGCGATAAAATAAAAAAGAAGTACAAATGGTATCAGGAATTGCCGCCAGAAGAACAGGAAAGGTTGCGTAAGCGTTGGCAGGAAAACACTAAACATACACGCTAGTAAGCTAAATAATTGCGTGTCTGAAGGCAAGGTTAATAAAAATTTCATATTTGTTATGGATGCATAAGGCTTGCCAGATGAGTCTACTATCATTAGAGTAGCACTCGACATGGCTAGTATGGAGTAAAGCCTTTGCAAACATTTTGGCAACAAGTCTTACGCACAGATGTATCCGGTATGCCTCTGGAATGGGTGAATTACCAGGATGCCACGAAGCTGTACTATTCTGAACAGGTTGCATATTCATGCGGCGAAGTGCTCTACGTCGTACATGGCGGTGTGAATGCAAAGACAGGTACGCAAAGCAGCATTCAGGTAAATTCAATCATTGCCACCTATGGAAGCAATAAGTCATTACATGATAGTTATGTGCCGCCACTAAATAACCAAACCCTTTTTAAGCGTGATGCGCACCTGTGTATGTATTGTGGCGAACGTTTTGGGCGTCACGATTTGTCACGTGATCATGTCACACCGATAAGCCAGGGCGGTGAAGATACCTGGAGAAATGTGGTGACTGCATGCAAGCGCTGCAATAACCAAAAAGCAAACTACACACCTGAACGTGCGGGAATGCAATTACTGGCTGTACCATTTGTACCCACTCACGCAGAATACATTTATTTGCAAGGCCGAAAAGTGATGGCCGATCAGATGAAATTTCTTATAGCCCACTTTCCTCGTACAAGTCCTTTACACGAAAGATTGCGAAAGTTTTCGTAATAGTGCCAGTCGTTGTATGCTTGCTGTAATCGGCATATAACTGTAAATAAATCATGAAGTATTTAGGTAAATCTGGCTATAACCACGCCAATATAGAAAAAGTAGGCGTTTTAATAACTAATCTAGGTACTCCAGAAGCCGCGACGGCAACTGCATTGCGTAAATATCTTGCGGAATTTCTATGGGACCCTCGAGTGGTGGAATTTCCACGCCCTTTGTGGTGGCTGGTGTTGAATCTGGTCATCCTGAGGATCAGACCAAGTCGTAGTGCTGCCACTTATGCAAAAATATGGACCCAGGAGGGCTCCCCTCTGATGGCGCATACCAAATCCCAATTGTCTGCATTGAAGGAAAAGTTCACAGAAAACAATCTTGAGTTTGTTGAAGTTGATTTTGCCATGCGTTACGGCTCACCTTCCATTGAGTCAGCACTGCTTAAGATGCAGGATAAAAATGTTACTCAATTACTGGTGTTGCCGTTGTATCCACAATATTCCGGGACCACCACCGCATCGACGTTTGATGCAGTTGCAAAAACTTTCTCCAGACTGAGGTGGATGCCTGAGTTGAGATTCGTCAACCAATATCATGATGATGAAAACTATATCACTGCATGCGCTAGCCAGATAAAACGTTACTGGACTGAGAATCAAAAAAGCCAGGTTCTGTTATTCTCGTTTCATGGGCTGCCAAAAAAATATTTACTGGCGGGAGATCCTTATCATTGCCAATGTTACAAGACAGCCAGACTGATTGCCGAAAAGTTACAGTTAAATAAAGATCAATGGAAGTTAACGTTTCAATCCCGGTTTGGTCGTGAAGAATGGTTGCAGCCTTATACTGATAAAACGCTGCAAGAAATGGCGAAACAGAATATAAAATCTGTCGATGTTTTTTGTCCGGGGTTTTCAGCAGACTGTGTCGAGACCCTGGAGGAAATAGATATACTTAATCGGGAGAATTTCCTGGAAGCAGGTGGTGAGAAATTTCAGTACATTCCAGCTTTAAATACGAATAAAGATCATATCGAAGCTATTTTCCAGATAGTCATGAATAATATACAGGGTTGGCGTGCGTTAACCCCGGGGTTTGATGTGAACCATGAACAGCAAGAAAAAATTGCTTCACAGCAGCGTGCAAAAGAGACGGGTGCAGAACAATGAGCAACTCAGTTGGCAGCGATTCTTTTCCATTTCTCGCGGCGTATATTACCAAAGCCAATTTCATTAAATAACTCATCCAACTCTGCGTAGTCGCATTGACCTCGTTCAAATGCATAGCTGCCATGCAGTGTTTCTGCATCACATTTGATTTCTGTTAATTTTTTGCAAAGCAAAATCATTTCCTGATGTTCATCGATTAACGCCTGAATTCGTTTGGCGCCCCGAATTTTCATATCACTAATCGCTGGAATGTTTTTCAGTAAATTATCAATGCTGTCGAATTTTGTGAGTAACCTCGCGGCAGTGGTCATACCAACGCCGGGCACACCAGGAATGTTGTCTACCTTGTCTCCTGCGATTGCCAATTGGTCAGCGATCTGGTCTGGGCGAACACCAAAATGTTCCTTGATCTTTTTTGGTGTAAATCTTCTATCACGGGCGTAGTCCCAAAGAATATCGTTTTCCTCGATTAGCTGGGCTAGATCCTTGTCTGCACTAAGAATAACGACGTCATGCCCGTCTGCGCGTGCATGTGTTGCAGCTGTGCCCAGCAGATCATCAGCTTCGTATCGATCGCTGCTTAATAACGAATATCCTATTGCTTCTACAAAACGTCGACAGAATTCAAACTGGCGCTTTAATTCATCGGGAGCAGGGTCTCGGTTTGCCTTGTATGGCGGATAAATAGTATTCCGGAATGAGCTGGTGAGGCTTTGATCAAATGCGAAAGAAAGATGTGTAGGTCTGGTTTGTTCTAAAAAGCCAGCGACGAAATCAATAAACCCGTATACCGCGTTGACTGGTTCACCATTATCATTCTTAAGAGTATCGGGCAGGGTAAACCAGGCGCGGAAAATGTAAATACTTGAATCAATTAAGTATGCAGTAGAGTTTGCCATATATTTAAAATGTAACAGAAGTAGTCGTGCTGAGTGCGTTAAGTACTTTCAGCATCATACTTGACAGTTGTCTGTAGTGCTTAGTTAATATTATTCGACAATTTTAATAAGCTGGCCAGGTACGGGTTCACCGCTGGGATACATGCCGTTAAGAAGGCGTAATTGTTCTTCAGGGTGTGAAGACAGCGGAGAATTACTGGCTAGCTTGGCAAAGGTATCGCCTTTTTTAGCTGTAATTAATCTTATTTTTTGGGATTCAGCAAGTTTGAGTTCACTACTGTTTAAGTTTCGCAAACTATTAACTGTCGCTAAAAAATCCTTGTCATGTTTATTAAGTAAGTTAATATCTTTAGCCGCAGCCAGGAATTGATAGACTTGTTTGTCGTTGAATACAGCTGCAATACGTGTGTCTTGATTCCCAAATGGTGTTTTTGTTTTAGTGATGGCGGAATAACCCTTGAAAGAGGCGGTTGCTATCTCTTGTTCACTACGCAGCTTGTTTCCAAATTCGCTTTGAATAAATTCTTTAGGTGTCTGGCGCTTATTCAGGTCACGTAGAGTGATTTGCATGACAGCGTCATTTGTTTTGTTGACTGCTATCAAGCGGTCGGGAAGATTGTCAATCTTCCATCCTTGTGGAAAGGTGAGAGTAATTCCAAGATCTTTGTGGTAGAACTTATTGCCACGAACAATGCCATCTTTTGAGCTGGAACCAAAAGTCATTCCATTGGTTAATTTTAAAAACTGGCCATCATTGTCACGAGTTTTTTCTGTTCGGTATTTATTTGCGGCACGAATAACTTCCTGTAAGCGTTTGTCATTGGAAGGATGGGTTGAAAATGTGCCGTGATATGCACGCGGTTCACGCCCCTCTTCTTCTGCTATTTGCTTGTCGAAATCTTCCTGGGATTTAAGAATACCGACCACATTAATCATTTCTTCAGGGTCGTAACCAACTTTAGCAATATATTCTGCACCTAAACGGTCAGCTTCCAGTTCGTGCTCTCTTCCATAACCACGGATCAGCGCGGTACCGGCGACGTTGGCAACATTGCCAATTTCTCTCGAGCCGGTTGCAATGGCTACTGCCGTCGTCAGTATTCCTGCTACCTGTGAAGAGCTTTGTTGTCTAACACCATGCCTTGCAGTGACGTGGCCAATCTCGTGCCCTAATACACCTGCCAATTCCGCCTCAGAATTCATGTAAGCCATAATACCGCGCGTGATGTAGACGTAACCTCCTGGTAATGCAAATGCATTCACCTGAGGGCTATCGAGGACGGTGGCGTGGAACAATAGCTGGTCGCGGTGACTCTTTGCAGATAACTCTTCGACGATATTGCTGACATACTCCTGAAGTGCGGGATCTTCATAAACTGAATACTGCTTGAGAATCTGCTGGTGAGCCTGGCGGCCCAAATTGATTTCCTGTTCTTCTGACATGGTCACAAAATCTTGTTTGCCTGTGACCGGGTTTGTCGCACAGCCGCTCAGATATGCTGCAGCAACGAAGATTAATAAAACGTAAACTTTGTTCATGACGGGTCCCATCTTGTGCCTGAGAAATATGGACAATTGTACCAGTTATGCTGTTAAAAACTTCCTGATATTAGTTGTTGGACGAGATTAGCCGCAAGCAGTTCCGATGAGTACTGCCTGTATTGGGAGATGTTTCGGGTAGTGGGGCTAGAGGCCTATTTTTTGCCGTATCGACGACGGAATTTATCAACCTGACCGGCAGTATCCAGTATTTTCTGCTTGCCTGTGTAGAAAGGGTGGCATTTCGCACAAACGTCGATGCTCATTGTGTCATTACTGTACGTTGACTGAGTCTCGAATGAGTTTCCACAACTACAGGTAATTGCAACAGTTTTGTATTCTGGGTGAATCTCGGGTTTCATTTGTACTGGCCTAGAAAATTGAGGCCGAACTATAATCTATTCTTACTATTTCTGGCAAGTGCTCGATGTATTAAATATAGGTGCTACTGTTAATGTAATCATTGAGTGTTTGCGCTAAGTAGTTGTCCAGTTTAGAGTTCGTGACTTATCCACAAAATCTGTGGATAAAATTGTGCATAATTATTCAAAGTCAGTCTATTTCTCGAGTGATAATAATGGTTTGTTAGATCGTTTAAAATTTGTTCACGAATATAACATATTGAATTATAAGGAATAATATATATAGCATTAATCGATTAATGGTTTATTCAAGACGCTGTATATACATTTTTTGATGATTGTTGCCTGCTGTGCATAACACGCTTCATTTTCCCGGAAATTTGCACAAAATTAGCACGATTCGTCTGCCCGAAAACAACGAAATAATGGCGTTTCCCCTTCAGTATTTGGGGTTAATCGAATTAGTATTGGTTGGCAGCAAACCTGGCAATCTTCATAGTATTGCTGTTCTGAGTCGAGTGATTCAAACAGGAATTCGATGAGCTCTCCACAGTAAGGGCATGAGGCAGTAGTACTTTCCAGATACATTATTAGTCAGGTAAAAATCTTTGGGTTAGTTCGTCGAGGTATTGATAACCGTGAGCACTGGCCCGATACCGATCATTCACTCTTTCCATTAATCCCTCAGCTATCTGTACATTAACAAGCGGCTCGACATGAGACCAGTCAAGTCCTGTGGTTCGGCTAAACAGGTCTGTCGTAAATCCCTCTGTTAGACGGAGATTGTTAAGCATAAATTCAAATATCAATTGATCGCTGGCTACAAAGTGTTGCTGCAAAACATGGGACTGCTCAAATACGGCCTGTATATAACTATTCGGCTGGCGCGTACGCTGATTGCGAAGAACACCTTCGTGAGTCGTGATTTTACTGTGTGCGCCGGCGCCTATGCCAAGGTAGTCACCATACTGCCAGTAATTAGTGTTATGGACACACTGTGAATTCGTGTGTGCAAAGGCTGATACTTCATAGCGCTGGAAATCAGCCGCCTCCAGAATTTGCAGGCCATTGACCTGGATTTCCCAGTTGATGTCTTCACTGGGCAGTCTGGGAGGGTAGCGATGAAATACAGTATTGGGTTCAAGTGTGAGCTGATAATAAGAAATGTGATTTACCTTTTGCTGGCAGGCAGTCTGGATATCGGCCAATGCTTCTTCGGGCGACTGGTCCGGTAAACCAAACATCAAATCAACATTGATATTGTTAAAACCTATCTGATGGGCGGTTTCCAATGCATTGATCGCTTCGCCGGCATCATGAATTCTTCCCAGCGCAGAAAGATGTTTATTATTAAAACTCTGGGCACCCACTGAAATACGATTAATACCGGCAGACAGAAACTCTGCGAATTTCTGATACTCAAATGTGCCTGGATTGGTTTCAAGGGTGACTTCACAATCCGGTGCTAACCTGGTCAGGTGTTTACACGCTGATAAAATTTTTGCGATAGATTCGGGTGAAAACAGACTGGGTGTCCCACCACCAATAAAGACAGACTGTACAGTGCGCTCGCGAATAAACGGGGCCGATTGTGTCAGATCAGTGATTAATTGCTGTGTATATAGTTGTTCAGGAAACTGATTAACACTGGTTGCATGGGAATTGAAGTCGCAATAGGCACATTTGTGCAAACACCAGGGAAGATGGATGTAAATGCTTACAGGATGTTGCTGCATTGAGTCAGCAGTTTTCATGTTTTCACATGTGGCTTAGAAAAGCGGGGAATTTACTGGCGAGTTCACGTAATGCCTGGCCACGATGACTGAGACTGTTCTTAACGTCAGGAGACAGTTCGGCGGATGTACAAGAGTGGGAGGGGACAAAAAACAGTGGATCATAACCAAAACCATTAATGCCAGATTGCTGTTCCACAATAATGCCTTCCCAGGTTCCACTGCAAATGAGCGGAGTGGGATCTTTGGCGTGGCGCATTAACACGAGTACGCACTGGAAGCGGGCAGTTCTTTTGTCTTTGGGCACATCTTTTAATTCATTCAATAAGCGATCATTATTGGCCTGATTATTACAGGGTTGCCCTGCGTAACGTGCAGAGTAAATGCCGGGTGCTCCTTGCAGATAATCCACTTCTATCCCGGAATCATCTGCCAGTGCCATTAAGCCAGTTTGCTCGCATGCATGGCGTGCTTTAATTAATGCATTTTCAACAAATGTTAAGCCAGTCTCATCAGCGTCACTGATATTCCACTCTGACTGAGGGGCAAGGTCATAAGGCTGATTCTTGAAAATAGCCTGGATCTCACGCAGTTTGCCCTGATTACTACTGGCTAAAACAATTTTATGTTGATCACTGCTCATGCAAGGCACAGTTTCTGTTTTTCAATGATCGAATTGATCCCTGCTTTGCCGAGTGCCAGCATTTGCTGTAATTCCTGATCATCAAAGCAGTGGCCTTCTGCTGTTCCCTGCACCTCTATGAATTTTTGCTGTTCTGTCATAACAAGATTCATATCAGTATCAGCATTGGAGTCTTCAGCGTAGTCAAGATCCAGAACCGGGTTTTGTTCAAATATACCTACCGAGACTGACGCCACAAACCACTGCACAGGGTTTTGTTTAATGGCACCAGCATTCACCAGCGACTGAATAGCGTCATAAAGAGCAACAAATCCCCCGCTAATAGAGGCTGTGCGGGTACCGCCATCAGCTTGTATGACATCGCAATCGACAGTAATGGTATTTTCACCTAACAGGCGCATATCAACAGCGGCACGCAGGGAGCGACCAATCAGGCGCTGAATCTCCTGTGTGCGACCACCCTGTTTGCCCTGAGTAGATTCACGGCGCATGCGTGAGCCGGTAGAACGTGGCAACATGCCATATTCTGCAGTGATCCAGCCTTTACCCTGATTTCTCATCCAGGGTGGGACATTAGGTTCAATAGAGGCATTGCATAATACTTTGGTGTCACCAAACTCAACCAGTACTGATCCTTCTGCATGCTTGGTATAGTTGCGTGTAAATTGAATGTCACGCAGTTGTTCCGGGGTACGGCCACTAGGTCGCATAGATTTCTCCATATTGTCGAAGGCGCGCATTATACGAGATTTAGTTGAGCTCGAAAGAATTATTGAAAAGAATTTTAAGGAGATAGCATGCTTAAAAGTATGACCGCGTTTGCGCGTGTCGAAGAAAATCACCCTATAGGGAGCTTTGTCTGGGAGATTCGTTCGATTAATCACCGTTATCTGGAGGTTGGTTTTCGCCTGCCGGAAGAGCTCAGGTCTTCTGAATTTGATTTGCGTAAACAGGTGCAGAATTTATTGAGCCGGGGAAAAGTAGACTGCACGTTTCGCTTAAAAACGACAGCAGCTTCCGATGTGAATTTAAGTATTAATGAAACTTTGCTGGATAGATTGCTTGAGCAAACACAAATTCTGCGCAACAAGGCTCCAGAAATTACCAGTCCCAATGCGATAGAATTACTGTCATGGCCGGGTGTGACCGAGCAGGCGCAAATAGATCAGGCCGAGCTGGTGAAAACAGCCAGACAATTATTTGATCAGGCAATCAGATCACTAATCGAGAGTCGAAAGATGGAAGGTGATCGCATGCGTGAGTTAATTGCACAACGCGGTACACAGTTAAAACGATTAGTTGAAACCGTGCGTGAACGCCGACCAGAAGTTTTATCCGCGATCAGAACAAAGCTGATGACGCGCATCGAAGACATGAACGTGGATATGGACACAAATCGATTCGAGCAGGAATTAGTGATGATTGCACAAAAGCTGGATGTCGATGAGGAACTGGATCGACTGGATAGTCACTTGACAGAACTGGAAGATGTACTGGCCAGTGATAAACCTGTTGGGCGCAGACTGGATTTTCTTATGCAGGAACTAAACAGAGAAGCAAATACGCTCAGTTCGAAATCCGCAGATATTGTCACAACACAAGCAGCGGTAGATATGAAAGTGAATATTGAACAGATGCGTGAGCAGGTACAAAACATAGAATAACTTGAGACGGGTTTCAGGAAGACTAGGTATGGATTTAAAAATATTTTGCACGGGTGGTACTTTCGACAAAGTATATTACGATGCTCTAAGTGATTATCAAATTGGTGAGCCGCAGGTTGAATGGATACTGAAACAGGCGGGTGTCAATTTTTCTTATGAGATTGAAAGTATACTTAAGAAAGATAGCCTGGAAATTACTGATGAAGACAGGGAACACATTGTTGCCAAGGTCAAGGCTGAGTCATGCAATAAAATCGTGATAACACATGGTACGGACACAATGGTGGAAACTGCGCAGGCTTTAAAGGCTGTTGGTGACAAGACAGTAGTGTTGGTAGGTGCCATGCTGCCAGCAAGGTTTAAAGATAGCGATGCGACATACAATGTTGGTTTTGCAACTTCAGCAGCTAGCGTATTGTCAGCTGGTATTTATATCGCAATGAACGGCCAGTTATTTAATGCTGATGAGGTGAAGAAGAATCGTGATGCGGGGCGCTTTGAGAGTAAATAAATCTGGTCTGTAGTGCTTGCCAGGACTTGAAATACAGATTATCGACACCATATTTAATGCATATAGACAGGGCTTGAATTGTTAAATTGATAGCCCAATATATCAATTAGGCAATAAATTTTGGAGGTAGTTATGTTAGCAAGAATGAATGTAAAACCAGTGAGCCTTTGGCGTGAATTTAACGATATGGAGAACTGGCTATCGGCAGCAAATGGACAGTTGGAAACAGCGTCAGGCTGGGTACCAACAGTGGATGTGATTGAGCAGCAAGATCACTATGTGCTGAAAGCAGATCTTCCAGGTATTGATCGCGATAACATCGAAATTATTTTTGAAGATGGTGCGCTAACGCTGAAAGGTGAACGAAACGAAAGTGTTGACAGCAATCATGATGGATATAAGCGTATTGAAAGAACTTACGGAAGATTCCAGAGAACTTTTAGTATGCCGGATAATATCGACGCTGATGCTATTACTGCCAAATGTGAACACGGTGTGCTGGAAGTGCGTGTTCCCAAGCAGGAAAGAGCACAAAAGAAAATTGAAGTACAGTAATTGCATCGTGGTGACTATCTAATGATTGCATAACAGGCGATTATCATTTGAGCGTAACTTGGAGAACAAAGGCGCCGCGTTAATTCGCGGCGCCTTTGGTTGGAATATTAATAAAGTATGGAATATAAAGACTACTATAAAATTCTTGATGTAGAGCGAGATGCAAGTGAGGCTGAGATTAAAAAGTCTTACCGTCGTCTTGCGCGCAAGTATCATCCGGATGTGAGCAAAGAGCCAGATGCAGAAAAACGATTCAAGGAATTGGGTGAGGCTTATGAGGTACTTAAAGATGCAAAAAAACGTCAGTCATATGATCTGCTAGGTGCCAACTGGAAAGCCGGACAGGATTTTAATCCACCCCCTGGATGGGATGGGGCGGGATTTGGTGGCTTTGGCGGTCATGCGGGCGGTTTTAATAACGCCAGTGGGTTTAGTGACTTTTTTGAAAGCATGTTTGGTGCGGATTTTTCCCAATCCGCTGGTGGTGGTCATCGCGCGTTCAGACAGGCAGGACAGGATCAGACTGCAAAAATCGATGTTTCTATTCGGGATGCATTCAATGGCGCGAGCAGAACTATCCGATTAAGTGATGGCAAGTCTTTGCAGGTTAAAATACCGAAAGGCATCACAACCGGTAAAAAAATTCGCCTTGGCGGCCAGGGTTCCCCGGGTATTAATGGTGGCGCGAATGGCGATCTGTACCTGGAAGTGACTGTCGTCAATGATGCTGAATTTGAACTTAAAGGCAAAGATGTTTATGTGAATGTGAATATCGCACCATGGGAAGCGGCATTAGGTGAAAAAATACCTGTTAGAACACTGGATGGGCAGGTAGAAATTAAAGTGCCGGCAAACTCAAAAAGTGGTCGCAAGATGCGTCTGGCGGGAAAAGGTTTACCGGGCAATCCTGCGGGAGACTTATATGTACGTTTAGTCATCTCTACGCCGCCAGCCGACAGCGATGATCAAAAAGAATTTTATCAGCAAATGAAATCCAGATTTTCATTTGATCCGCGGGCAAAATAAGGTATTTACAGGGAACTGAACAAAAATATTTAACTCAAAAAAATCTAGAGAGATCACGGTAACGAAACTGATATGGATAATAAAATAACAAAATTTCTGTTGACCTGTCTGGCTGTCTTCATTGGTTTTTCAGGTATGTCAAACATTGCTCAGGCTGCTGGATTGCCACTGAGTGTTGGAGATGAGGCGCTGCCAACCTTGGCACCAATGCTGGAGAAGGTGACACCCAGTGTTGTCAATATTGCAACCACAGGTACCATCGTTCAGCAAAGCCCATTATATAACGATCCATTCTTCAGAAGATTTTTTGATATACCGATGCAAAAGCGTGAGCGAAAACGCACGGGACTAGGCTCGGGTGTCATTCTGGACGCCGAAGAAGGTTACATCGTGACGAATAATCATGTCATTGAAAAAGCTGATGACATAGTGGTTACCCTGAATGACGGAAGAAAGCTGGCAGCAACGATTGTCGGAAGAGACCCGGGTGCGGATGTCGCCATTATTCAGGTGGAAGCTAAGAACCTGACAGAGATAAAAACGGCTAACTCGAACAATTTGCGAGTGGGTGATTTTGTCGTGGCAATTGGTAATCCATTTGGCCTCGGTCAAACAGTAACATCTGGCATTGTCAGTGCGCTTGGTCGTAGTGGTCTGGGGATCGAGTCTTATGAAGATTTTATACAAACAGATGCCTCCATTAATCCGGGAAACTCAGGTGGCGCGCTGGTGAATTTACGCGGTGAATTAGTCGGAATTAATACGGCTATTGTTGGGCCAAATGGTGGCAGCGTGGGCATTGGATTTGCTATTCCCGTAAATATGGCAAAGCAGATAATTACGCAACTTATTGAGCACGGTGAAGTGAAGCGAGGGCGCCTTGGGTTTACTGCGCAGGACTTAACGCCTGAACTGGCAGAAGCTTTTGATATCGATCAGCATCGGGGTGTAGTGGTTGCCAGGGTTGAAGTCGACTCGGCCGCTGAAAAAGCGGGAATGCGTGCGGGCGATGTGATTGTATCCGTGAATGGTGAGCCAGTAGATGATTCTGCAGATGTGCGCAATATAATTGGCCTGATCCGTGTCGGGACGAAAATAAAAATTGATATCATTCGCGATGGCAAGAAGAAGCACCTGATTGCAAAGATTGCGGAAAAGATATCAAAATCCATTGCTGGCAAAAAAATATCCAGCAAACTGGAAGGGGCGGAATTAACCATGACGGAAGTTGAACACCGTAATGGTGAAGCAGCGCAAGTGATATTAATTTCAAAACTGGAACCGGGTAGCCCGGCATCAAACTCGGGGTTGCGGGGTAACGATATTATACTGTCGGTGAACAAACGTCCGGTGAGTACCTTTGAAGAAATGGAGCAGGCGATCAAAGTAGAATCGCGCGGTCTGTTATTAAATGTTCAGCGAGGTAATCGTGGACTCTTTATTCTGATTAGATAAAGAGTCATCACCCTCCCGTGACGGGAGGGAAAAATGCCACCTCATCCCCATCCTGAACCTGGTCACTGAAGCTGACGTATTCCTGATTGACTGCTACCAGCATGTTTGTCGGCACGTCCGGTTGATTCGTGCTTAGATCCCACACATCATTAACGGTTAAATCGGGCTGAAAATTTAACGCCACTTCGCTGACACCGAGTTGCTCTCGTAAACTGGCAAAAAATCGTACACTAATTGTCATATTGGAAATAATTCTGAACAGTGAGTTGGTGTATCATCGTACATAAATACTTTCTACGTAAATATTATCATGTCTCAGTTAACTCATTTTAACACTTCAGGTGAAGCCCATATGGTCGATGTGGGCGAAAAGCCCCTAACTCAGCGAATTGCCGTAGCAGAAGGCCGCATTAATATGAATGCGGATACGCTGGCACTGATTCAGCAAGGGGGTCATAAAAAGGGGGATGTGCTCGGCATTGCGAGAATTGCCGGCATTATGGCTGCAAAGAAAACAGCTGATCTAATACCCTTATGCCATCCATTGCAATTGTCGTCCGTGAAAGTGGATTTTACCTGTGATCCCGCAGTCAATGAGGTGCATTGTGCTGTCACCGTTAAAACAACCGGGCCAACAGGTGTGGAAATGGAAGCGCTGACCGCGGTGCAGATTGCTTTGTTAACTATTTACGATATGTGTAAAGCAGTTGATCGGGGCATGGCGATGTCAGGAATTCAGTTATTAGAGAAACAGGGCGGGAAGTCTGGCACCTGGACAAGAGACTAACCCGTTTGCAAATCACTACATAAGGTTGAGGAGCCGTCACAATGAAAATAATTAAATATCTCATTATTGCTATCGTTGTTCTGTTAGTTGTGTTTGTTGCCGGAGCAGCAATACTGGTGGCAACAGTGGATCCCAATGATCATAAGGAAAGTATTGTTGCTGCTGTCAAAGACGCCACCGGACGGGATCTCAAACTGGAAGGTGATATCGGGTTTTCGTTTTTCCCTAAACTGGGCGTAAAACTGGGTCAGGCGGAATTTAGCAATGCCAAAGGCTTTGGTAGTGAACCATTTGCCAGCGTGGATAAAGTGGGAGTCAGTGTTGATTTGCTAAGCCTGCTTAAAATGAAAGTTCAGGCGGACACCATTGAGCTGAAAGGCCTGAGAGTCAATCTGCAAAAAAACAAAAATGGCCAAACAAACTGGGATGATCTCACAGCCAGCTCAGGTGATAAAAGCAGCGATGCTGCACCCTCAGGTGATGGTGCAGATATTGGTCTGGAAGTGGCTGGAATTCATATCACGGATTCACAGGTTATTTATGATGATCGTCAGGCAGGCAACAAAATTACATTAAATCCAATTGAATTAAAGACAGGTTCTGTTGGCAGCGGCAAGCCTTCAAAAATAAGTGCGCAACTTGGTCTCGAACAGACTAATCCGCCTCTTATTGCCGAAGTGGATTTAAATACCAACGCGCGTTTGAATATCAGTACAGCGGTTTACCAGCTTGCCGATCTTGTTTTATCGGTCAACGCCAAAGGTGATACCTTGCCAAATGGTGAATTGAACTTACAGGTTAAGAGTGATGTAGAAGCCAATTTAAAGAGTGAGTCACTAAAACTTGATCCGGTTGATATTAGCCTGGCAGATGTTCTGCTGGACGGCAGCTTAAGTGTTAAATCATTTTCCAGACCAAACATAAAATTTGCGCTGCATTCAGATGAAATTGATTTGGCAAAATTAATTCCTGCGAGCGATAGTTCGGCTGCTTCTTCAAATGCAAATTCAGAAGCACAGGCAGATACTGACGCAAAAATCGAATTGCCGGTCGATATGCTGAGATCATTGAAAATTGATGGTTCTCTCAAAGTCGGCAAGCTGCTGGCGTCTGGATTAACAATGACGGATATCAGTGCCAACATTAATGGCAATGGCGGAGTGATTAAGCTCAATCCATTGACGATGAATTTATATCAGGGTGTGTATACGGGAAGTGCAGGGTTAAACGTCAGTGAAAAAACACCCAAATACTCGGCCAGCAGTGATTTGAAAAACCTGGCCATTGCCGGTCTGATGGAAGACCTGTCTGAAGATGGCAAGTCGATCATACGCGGTAAAACAGAAATGGCATTTAATGTCACCACCTCAGGAGACCGTCCCTCGATTCTGACCAAGCGCCTCAATGGTAACGCCAGTTTCAAAGCGGCAGACGGTGCACTGCAAAGTGAGAAGCTTGCACAAAATGTTGAAAGAGTCATTGCGTTCCTGAAAGGCCGTGAACCAAAACCGGCAGGCGAAGAACTTGTGTTTGATTCACTGGCTGGCACATTTAATATTCAAAATGGTGTTGCTAAAAACGATGATCTTAAATTGATTACCCCTCTCATATATGTCGATGGTAAAGGTGACATTGATATCGGCGAGTCTGATCTGGATTATGTGATGGCTGTTGGTGTATCTGATGAACCAGGGAAAGCCGCCATTCCGATTACCATTAAAGGACCATTTGACAAGCCAAAATATGGTGTAGATTTCAAAGCGGCCCTGAGTGAAAAGCAAAAGCAGGTTGTTGAAGAAAAGAAAGAAGAAATAAAAGAAAAAATTAACGATAAAGTTAAAGACAAACTGGGTGATAAGCTAAAAGGCATCAAACTGTTTTAATGCGAGGTTTCATCTGTGCGCTGTGGTTATTAATTTCTGCAGCGCACGCTGGTACAGCAGCAGAACAGCCGGTTATTGTCGACGTTCAGCGTGAAGCCGGAAATGTTTATCGTTTTAGTATGCAGTTTGTTGCAAATGCAGCTCCTGAATCGGTGTTTGCAGTTATTACCAACTATAACCAGCTCACTGAGTTGAATCCGTTAATTAAGTCCAGTCGTTTGCTACCGTCTAATTCACCTGGCGTTGACCGGGTTGAGCTCATCACAGAAGGCTGCCTGCTGTTTTTTTGCAAGAAAATTCGGCGTGTAGAAGACGCGAGAGTGGATGACGATCTCAATATTACTACGGTGATTGTGCCATCAATGAGCGATTTTAAATCCGGGGATACCCGCTGGACATTTAAATCTGATGGGGATAAAACAATTGTGAATTACATAGCTTCTATGCAGCCGGATTTCTGGTTGCCACCCTTTGTGGGGCCTTACGCACTCAAAAGACAGATACGATCCCAGCTTCAGTACACTGCACGCAAGATCAATTCCATACTCGCATCGAATGCAAGCTAAGCCATCATTTGCCAAACGAGTCTTAATGTGGGCATCAGAGCATGGTCGCAAACAGTTACCCTGGCAGCAGCAACGAACGGCTTATCGTGTCTGGGTATCAGAAATCATGTTGCAACAAACGCAAGTCGATACCGTCATTCCATACTTTCAAAAATTTATGCAGGCATTCCCGTCGATAGAAAAGCTTGCCAGTGCCGCGCAGGATGAAGTGTTACATTACTGGTCGGGGCTGGGTTATTACGCGCGTGCGCGTAATTTACATAAAGCGGCGCAGTTGATTTGTGATCAACATAAAGGCGAATTTCCAGAGGATATTGACACAGTGATTACGCTTCCCGGAATTGGGCGATCAACAGCGGGTGCAATTCTGTCACTCAGTTTTAATCAGAAACACACGATTCTTGACGGGAATGTAAAGCGAGTCTTGGCAAGGCATGAAGCGCTTGAAGGGTGGCCGGGCAGTTCAGCCAATGAAAAAATATTATGGGCCATTGCAGAAGAATACACTCCGGAAACAGACTGTGCAGACTATACCCAGGCGATGATGGATCTGGGTGCGACGCTGTGTAAAAGATCTAAACCCCAATGCGAATTATGCCCGGTGAACAATGACTGTCTGGCCTTGAAGCATGGCATGCAAAACGAGCTGCCTCACTCAAAACCCAAAAAACAGATTCCTACACGCAATACGGTTATGTTGGCGGTCAACAGCGAACAAACGGGCTTGCTCATGCAACGCAGGCCCAGTCATGGAGTATGGGGTGGATTGTGGAGCTTCCCTGAATTTGAAAGCGAAAAGAGCGCACTGGACTGGTGTTCCCGAACATTCAGGAAGGCGCCTGACAACTACCGGACACTGGATCAGCTGACTCATATGTTTAGTCATTTTCGATTACAGATCACCCCTGTAACAGTCAGGTACAGCACCCCTATACACTGGGTAATGGAAGCAGATGAGTGGGTCTGGTATAAACACGGGTCTTCACAAGTGGGCTTGGCGGCACCTGTGGATCAACTGATTAAACAACTGGCAAATTAAGGAGACACTGGTGGCTAGAATGGTGCAATGTGTTAAAACAGGCAAAGAAGGGGAAGGGCTGGATTTTGCTCCATACCCTGGGGATCTGGGTAAACGTATCTACGAAAATATATCTAAGGAAGCATGGGAAGCATGGGTAGGGCACCAGACAATGCTGATAAATGAGTACAGATTAACTCCGGTTGACCCCAAGAATCGAAAATTTCTTGAAGAGGAAATGGAAAAATTCCTGTTTGGCGAAGGCTCAGATATACCCAAAGAATTTGTCGCTCCTAAAGAGTAAGGTTGACTCATTCGCCCGGACCCGGTTTAATGTCGCCCTTTCTATCAGCGAATAAATCTAAATTCCTGATTTAAAACGAATATGAATACAAGGATCAGCGATTTCAATATCGCGCCAAGGATGGATCTTAATTCACTTCAGTATTCGGCCAGATAGCTCAGTTGGTAGAGCAGAGGATTGAAAATCCTCGTGTCGGCGGTTCGATTCCGTCTCTGGCCACCATACATGCGGCTGGCTATTAGTCGCAAATTAATTATCGCGAAGCGCTGCTGAATAAATAGTTACAGATACTTTTATTCAGGTTTACAGTGGATAGACAATTATTCACTAAAGTTTATTCATAAATTAGTGCAAGTGAGATTTGGATAGCCACCAACACCAAGAATTTTATGACTTGGTTTGTCTGGCCATTTCAAGTGCATCTTCTATCTCTATACCCGGATATATACTAGTACTTGCCAATTTGTATACCCGAGCAAGGGCTGAATAGCGCATAAATAGTTAGTACGCTTAAAAAACAATTTAACGAGGCGGATCAATATTGTTATCAATGGATGCATTAACGCGAAACCAGCCTGCCACAGAATATCTGTCTCTGATTGCAGGCAGGACTTCATGTGGAAACTCTTCGCTTAGAAATACCACAATGGTTCCGTATAGTGGGACAACTTTTAGTCCTTCCCGATCCTGGTCATCAGCATAAAGTACCAGTTCCCCACCCTCAGAATTCCCCCAGGCAGGGTTTAAATAAGTGACAACAGACAGAATGCGATTTGCTTCCCCCCGAAAAGCGTCGTAGTGCCGTTTGTAATAAGCACCAGGAGAATAGTGAGCAAAGTGGCTTTCAAATGAAAAGAGCCCAAGAAAAAGCTGTTGATTCAAAAAGCGCTGTAACCTGGATGTCCAACCTATCCACCGGCTACCCGCATCTGAGTCATCAGTGATCCAGCAAATTTCATCGGTTCTTACAAAATCTGTTTTTACAAAATTTGCACCACGCCCTATGCCTGCATCAGTGTATTTGCTTGCAGTGAATTCTTGCTGATAAGCATATAAAGCACTGGATATATCATCTGGTAACGCCGCATGCCGAATGCTGTAGCCTTGCTTTTCAATATCATCAGCAATTAGCCCAAATAGCGTTTCGTCTACTGTGTTATCGCCGCCAGTATTGGGGAAAAGTTTTAATGCCAGCAATTTTATTACCTGCCCATTATAAATGTCATGCTCAGAAATAATCTGTGTATTGTGGTTAATTCCGACGGACGAGTACTATTGGCGCAAGTTCTGAGTTGCACTAATAGCTAAAATGTATGATTGCTTATATTCAATGCGTTAGCATTGAAAGAAAAAATGGCATCAAATGCATTCGCAAATAAACGACCGTAAAGACCGACGTTATCAAACTTGGGTTAATAAATATAATAAAATTTTCATTTAAATAAACACTATAGATAGTGCATGGTACTGAAATATAGAAATGGGTATCGTGAGCCAATTATTTGAAATTTCAATGTCTGCTTTCGGCTCAATAGCGGTCATTCATGGTTTAATTTCTGATTGAGTATACAGTGAAAAGAACTCCTGCCCAGAACAGGAAACCCAACAGCATCACCCAGTCACAAGCTAAATATTTTTGGTCATTATCAATATAGACTAATTTCCCGAATTTCCACTTTTCATGTCTAAGTTTAAAGAACTGAGCATCAGCTTTTAATATTCCAAAAGTCAGAATTGGAGTTAATATAAATCCTGTGGAATAGAAAAATAAATAAATTAGTCCTTCTGGCATTACTTACTTCTTTAGTCAGTTATCGGCGCAATAGCGGTCATTTGCTTTTCTTTGGAAGGCCGAGGAAGTCTCTGAAAATATAAATCATCCAGGCTGTACATCCCAATGGAAGATATATCAAGAGAATAGTCTCCAGCTGATATAGATTTGCCCATACAACTGGTACTAATAAGTTGTAGCCAGCAATTATTACAGATGTAATACCCATAACAAGAAACAATAATGTCAATTTTTTATTTAGTAGCAGCTTTGGTTGACCTAACGTAATTGAAATCAATGAAACAATTCCTATGATGCCCGCTGCACCTAGTAGAATGATGTAAAAAGCAGTGCTGTAAAAATCGAGTTCCATTAATATCTCATCAAATAACAGTATTGAAAGAAGTATCGACCAAAAATAAATTGGAACTGTGAAACAAAATGAAACAATAAACCAAATTAATACCTTAAAAGATAACTTCATCTTCTGATTTTTGTCTGCTTCCGGCTCAAAAGCGGTCATAATCTAATTTAGAATCAATGTTACAACGTTAATAATAACTAGCAAAATAATTAATGGTATCGAGTACCATATAATCTTTGTCTGAAACAACCAGAGATTTCTTACAAGCTTAGCCTGTCTTCTAGTTGTAGAATCGTTGAGTTGATTATATCGCTCAAGTAAATAAAAATCGTGCCAATAAAAAATAGAGATTGGAAGAGGATGTTTCTCATTTTCCCAATACTCTTTATCGCTTTCGCGAATTCTTCTATATACGTTCAAATGCAATATGTGACTAATCAATAAATATAAAAAAAGAATTGCAAATATAGATTTACCGATCAATTCCATAAATTATTATATATTGGGGCTGGTTGATGATTAATTGTCCGCTTTCGGCGCAAAAGCGGTCATTCATTCTTCTCAGTAATAAGAATCTTTCCATTTGAATCTTTAACTTCAAGAAACTTAAGTTTCCAATTCTCACTGCCATAATCATTTACAACTACTGCTTCAAAAGTCATAAAGATGGGGCGTAAGTTTTTATTATTTTCTGTAACCACAGATTGAACTTTATGTGTGCATTCGCCCAAGTAGGTAACCTGTGTGTCTTTGGATGAATATCCAGCAACTAATCCTCCCATGTGTGGTAACTTATCTTGACGACCTGCAAAATATAGTTCAGCAATAAGATAAGCTTCTTCTTGATTTTCACATCGTATATTTGGATCGCTACAATTTGTTAATAGCACCACACAAACAACAGCAATAGCTAATCTATTCATTGTCTCATTTCGGCTCAAAAGCGGTCATTCGTGTATACATCTAACCTCCACGAGTTGTTACCAATAACAATATACATATAACTACAACTAGCAGTATGAATGTGTTTCCAAATTTCCTTCTCTCTTGAGATTCTTCAGAAGTTATTTTCGACATTGGCAATGAAGCCAGCTCCCAAAGTGAGCCAATACCCCAAAATAAAGGAATCAATAATAGATATTCAAATACATTAGAAATATAAAATATATAAATACTGGCAGCGTAGCCTGCTATTTTAAAAACCGTAGGCCATGCTGTTTGGAATCCAAAACGATATTTCGAGTGTACGTAGCTCAAATTACCGCATAATCTGCACTTAGATGGTGTGTCTGATCCTGACCAAATTTTTGACCAGAATCCAATACCTTTGCAATTACAATATGGGCAATTAAACATTAATGCATGACTGCTTTCGGCTCATAGCGGTCATCTCGTAATTGTTAAACAAGAAGTAATTCATTTGTAACAACCCACGCATCAATTACATTCTCGGTCTTATCCCACTCTCTTTCATTTCCTATGCCATATATTGGGAGTCTGTTAGTTTCACTTGGTAATTCCAACAAATGTTTTACACCAGCATTGAAAATCTCAAATGCACTATAATTTGTATCTATTTCAACATTAACTATTGTGCCTCCAACTAGCAATTCGCTAACACCATCCCACTCCATATCTCCGCCATAATTGCTAGACAAAGGGTTTTTGAAAGCATAATAGTCTGGATGTGCTTCCACCCAATGATCATCTAATAGCAACCATTGGCATGCACCCCAAAGTGTTAAAATTAAATTTTCTTTCCCATATTTTTTTGTCTCATTTAGTTCGATGCCAAAGAAGCCTGGGCCACCCATTCCATAGCTTCCATGATGGCCGCACCATGAACCAATTTCACGACACATAATTCTCTCTAAACCAACTTCTCGAATTGTTTTTGGTGGCATACCACTTACTTTTTCTTTGCTCTCAATAATATTGCCCATGAATATTTTCGGCTTATTTATGTGGAATAGCATATTATTAAATTAGTAAATTATCGAGTCCACTAGAAATTTTGAAATGTCTGCTTAGGGTCGAAAGCAGTCATTAATCACTATACAATATTAGCATCCTCAAATATACTAATCTAGAATCGTTCTGAGTTTCTGCTTTCGACCCTAAGCAGACAATCTATTATTTTATAAATTCTTATTATTTCATATGATGCTCATGTACAATTTGATAAGGTAATTATTGATTAACCATAACTTCAGAAAGCCAATGCTTATTAGAATTATATTTAGAACGCTTGTATTGATGATTATCACAACACATGCAGCCAGCTCAGCAGAAATTTCTTTTGATCGTTTTGTGGGACTTAGCAACATAGCCGTATCTGATCAGACTGTCTCGTGTGTAACTGTTAGTGGTGGAAGACCAGCAGGAACATGTGGCGCAGGCGAGACAATTCTTGCGAGTCAAGCGCCAGGCTTGGGATTCTTGTTTCCTCGTTTTAATACTAGTTTGGGCACACTCAATCAAGTAAATCTTACTTATAATCTAAATACTGGTGGTGTTTGGATAGGCAGACCTGAAGACTCTTTCTTAAGTTTATCAACTGACTTTAATTTCAGTAGTGTTGTAGGGTTGTATTCAGATCATTTCGGTGATCAAAGTAATGTTGATGATAGACTTCCAACTTGGAATGGGGTAGATCGATCTTTGTTACGAGACATTGCTGCATCAGGTCTAGACACTATAGATGGAGGTTCTACATCTATGGAGTTTAATTCAAGAATTGATTCGCGAGCAGAGGGTTGGTCAATTTCTTTAAATGGTACAAGAGATTTTGCTGCAAGTGATGCTTTTTTGTTTGTAGAAGGCGAAACTCCTAACGATTTACGTGAGAACGTGCAAATATTGCTTCTCTACCAACTTTTTGCATCGCTCGATGGTAGAGGAGAGGATTGTAATGCATTGATTGCCGTGGCCCCATGTGGTGCAACTAACAGGATTACTTCCCTGACTAGCGCAAGGATCACTTTATCTTACGATTATGATCCGCCCACTGTAGTACCAATTCCAGCTACAGCCTGGTTACTTGGTTCTGCACTTGGTTTTATTGGATTATTTAAAAGGAAAAAGAGTTTATAGTTTAATTTATATTTGTCCGCTTTTGAGCCGATAGCGGTCATTCTCGAATTGTTTACATAACGCTGGAGTTACTTTGTAAACGCCTCAGATGGTTAATATCTATTTTAAGAAAATGGAATAAGTAACTGAAAAAATTCCAGTCGTTTAATAATGAGCTATAATTAATTGTACATAACATTCATTACGTGTGAGTATGGTTAAAATTTTACAGTGCAAATAGTTATCGCATTCTAAATCATAAGTTATGAATGCCTTCGTTTAGTAAGGCTCAACAGCTGGGAATAAAATAATGAAGTATTGTAAAGCAGTTGCACTAGCAGGATTCATTGCGGTTCTTTTGGTCAGCAGTGTGCAGGCGGCTATAATAACAACCTACACAGACAAGGCTGCTTTCTTGGCTGATACGGGTGCGGCGAGCGTCTCTGGGACATTGCCGAACTTAGGAGGTTTGGGTGTGGGAAACCCGGTCATATTAGGTGGGGTAACATTAAATCTTGCAGGTAATAGCACCCAATTTTTTGTAGATAATCGTACTCCAGTAAATCCAGGCTTTGATATAGCAATAAGTGGAGACGAAAATTTTGATGCTGTTTTAGATGTTCCTACATATTCTTTTGGATTTGATGTCGTAGAGCCAGATGCAGTTTGTTTTCCAGGTGTTGGTTGCTTTAATCAGTCGCAGTTTACTGTCACGGTGGGATCGGACAGTGAAATTTTTACGCTCATGGGACTCAGTTCTGATTTATCTACTCCGATTCTTGATTTTGTTGGAATAGTTTCTGATACGCCATTTAGTTTCGTTGAAGTCAGAGAAACCATTACAAGTGGTAGTACCAACGAATATTTTGGTGAATTTTATGCAGCTCCTGTACCTATACCTGCGTCTATATGGTTATTTGGATCAGCAATTGGATTGCTGGGGTGGATAAAGCGTAAAGTCTGAGTCTATTAATAATTTTTTGCAATAAACCCAGTACATGCTGGTTTTTTATGAGCGTTAATGACCGCTATTGAATCGAAAGCTGACGTTAGTTGTAGTCAGGTTTTAAACGACAGTTTTCGACTCATAGCCGTCATAGAAGAATCAGTATTACGCCTTTTTGTTTAGTAGCAGCGATTTAATTTCGTCTTTTTGATTTTTTCGGATTATCCGAGTTCACGAGGAAAACATTATCCTGTATTTCTCTGCCAATACGTGTGTTGCGACGAATCACTTGTGCAAGAGACGTACGCTCAATTGAACGTATTTCACGAGATGACATGCTGTTTTCATACCAGAAGCGGTCACCATCACGCAGTCGTTCAAATTGATCTTTCAAAATAGCAAGGAACACCTCGCCTACTAGCGCGTCTTTTACTTTATCTTCTGCCAGCCCACCTATCCAAAGATCAACATCATTAACAGTAGAATAAGCCTCGGCTAGTTTGGCCTGGGTATCCGGGTCTGAAGAAATCTCTGAAAAACTGGCAGCAGGCGGTAAGCCTAATGCGATGCGTGTATCATTATAGCTAGCTAAACCATGGTCACGTCCACGTTGAATATTAAGTGAAGCTAAATCAAAGCCCCCGTTACCAGGTAAGCCAAATAAAAAGTTTCGAACATCATCAATAATAAGTACATCAAGATCCTGGCAGGCCTGTTTTGCCAACCCTCTTAATATAGGTTCAATGCCACCTTCATCGATAATGCTGCCGGGCGAGAAAAATGCGTCTCGTAACGAGAGATTTCCAAATGCAATTTCATTGCCTCTTCTATCTAGTCGCAGTAATTGTGGAGAAAGCAGGCTATGCCCTAATCGGTAAGCGGCAGTCGAGAATTCATTGCGAATGCTTGCATCCACATCAGGGTTATAACCGCTGTATTCACTTAATGCATTTGGCCCCAGAAGTACTGGAATAAATTCTTGATAGGTAATAACCTGCATAAGTGCGGCTACTGTATTGCGTGCACGTTGATAAATTTCATCACCACTTAAGCTGGATTGACGTCTAGCGATCCTCGTTGCCAGCCGGTTATGTTCACGTACAAATAAGGTATGCATGGTTGTGAGTCCAACTTGCTCATTGGCCCTGACATCGCCGGCTATAAATAAAGTGTCGCTCGGACCACCAGCATTACTTAAACCTGCGGTATTAAAAGGTAGCAGATTGCCCTCACTGGTTTTTAATTTTCCAGTACCATCTAATGTTCTTAATGCTAAGGCACGTTCGTCATCCGATCCGTATACATTGGATGCATCAATCCAGCCGGTGATTTCATTGATTTGTTGCCGTGGATTATCTACATCGATTCCTGTCAATTCATCAAAGATGGACCGGTTGAATGGTAAAACGACATCAGCGTTATTATTAGGATCAAAATATTCGTCACCAGCAGGAATGGCAATATTAGCTGGTTCCGGTATTGGTACGCCTTCTGTTAAATCAATATCATGATCTAGAAACTGGCCCCACTGCCATAGAAAGTCACTGGCGGCATTTGGCGTTTGTGTTGAAACTGCTTGAGCTAATACCGTATTACTAACAACGCGTGGGTTAGGTCGTGTTGCACCCGCCAACGCTGATATGCCGTCACTATAAGCATTCGGTGCAATGCGAACCAGTTGTGTATGGGGTGTATTCATATCTGGAGAGGAAATATTATTATTTGCTCCATCAATTGATCGAATAAACACGTTGGTGGTGTTTTGTTTGTTGCGGCGATTATGATCACGTTCGATTCGTCGTACTGGGGAAGCATTCCGGTCAAGTACGGTTTGATCGGCTTCTTTTAATAATTCGCTGCCAGAAAGCCTGTGTCGTTGCGCTCCAATAACAATTGTCGATACAAGTACAGTAGATGCGACTATAACAATAAAAATATTTTTATTTTTCATGGCAGACACTTAAATTCTCCAAATGAGCTTGTGTTATTTCATATCCAGCTCCTTTTAATATGAGTTACTTGAATACTGTGGTGATTCAGGGTCAGCGGTAGTTTTAGCCTGATGAATGGTATGGAGATACAGCTAATCAATTGAATTGATTAGAATTTATCTTTTGTGAACTTCATAACGATTAAATCAAACTGTATGACCGCTATTGGGCCGAAAGTGTGCATTGAATAATTTCATAGGTCGGATTCATACCTGGTTTATCGATACTCGATAAAAGCTCAGGAATAAAATTATTTCGACTCTGTTCCTGGAAGAAATTGTGTAAGTTAAAAAAACAGCATGGAAAGAATACTTTTAAATTACATTAAAACTGGAATTATTGTTAATGGGTTCTGTAGAGTTAAATTTAATAAAAGATATAGCGATGAATTTTTACTTTTAGAAATAATGTGGATAACATTTATGTAATAGATACCAGGGGAGAAAGGTCATGAATCTAGCAGCAGCAACAATCATCAGTTGGCATCTATTTGTTCAATCGTATAGCGACTTCAATCCTTTGACGTATGGGATAATGAGTATATCTGGTATACGTGACCATGATATCTGTATGGAGCTTGGCATGGAGTGGCAGAAGAACTGGACTAACGATGAAATGACGGCAACATTTGAATGCAAGCCAGAATATAGAGATGCCAAAGGCGCATAAAAATAATATTGGATAAATTTGCAGTAAGCAGTCATTCAGTGTTGGTCAAGTGACTAAGTAGAAGGCGTCAGCTTGTGTCAGGCTATTTATCGTGAATATAAGTCAGGTATGATAGCGGCTCATATTAAAATATCTCAAACCGTGTTTAATAATGAGTGTAAATACAAATAATCGACTTGCAGTAATTGCGGGTGCAGGTCAGGGGTTAGGGAAAAGTATCGCAATCATGTTGGCAAAGGCGGGTTATCACGTTATTGGGCTGAACCGTTCAGAAGTTTCATGTGAAGACAGTAATGTCACTATGATGCAGCTGGATGTCGCATCGGGTCATGATGTAGCGAATACCCTCTCAAGTATTATTGAACAATTTGGTGCGCCGGAAGTGTTAATCCATAACCCGGCAGAATTACTGATAAAGCCATTTCAGCAAACCTCGCCCGAGGACTTTGAACTTGCCTGGAAGTCGATGGTACTAAGCGCAGTAAATATATTTCATACAGTATTACCGGCAATGGTTGATCAGGGGAAAGGAACAATTCTGGTATCCGGCGCTACGGCCAGTTTGCGTGCTGGTGCGAATTTCTCTGCATTTGCATCCGCCAAGTTTGCGCTGCGTGGGCTGACTCAATCTGTGGCACGTGAATATCAAAAGCAGGGCATTCATATAGCGCATGTTGTACTGGATGGCATACTTGATACGCCAAATAGCCGTACCCTGCACTCGCTTGATCCGGATGACATGATGTCTACTCATGACGTCGCAGAAGCATATCTTCAACTCATCCAGCAGAAACCGTCTGCATGGTCACATGAGATTGACCTGAGGCCCAAAAACGAAATATTTTAATGCAGACAGAGGTATTGATTATTGGTGGAGGGCTAAGTGGTCTGCACACAGCCTATGAATGTCACAAACGTGGCATCAAGTATTTATTGCTTGAGGCAAGAGACCGTCTTGGCGGAAGAGTGCTTTCCCTGAATAAGGATGAACAGTCATATGACTCAAGGCAGGCCGGTGTTGACCTGGGGCCGAGCTGGTTCTGGCCGCAACAGCAACGAATAAATTCTTTGATATCTGAGCTGGATCTGAAAAATGATGTGTTTTTTCAGAACTGCAATGGTGATGCATTGTATGAAGATAATCAGGGGAACATTCAGCGTGGGATTGATGGAATATCCATGGCGGGTGCGTATCGGTTAAGAGGCGGAATACGTCAGTTAACGAATGCGTTAAGCAGTCAGCTATCACGTGAAACGCTTTTTACAAATGCAGTGGTGAAGAGTGTTAATTATGCCGATGGTGAAATAACAACAATGTATGAAACGAATAACAGTATTAAACACATATTAAGCAAGCAGGTCGTAATGGCATTGCCTCCGAGAGTCGCATTGCAACAAATTAATTTTGAGCCTGCTTTTACTGAAAGCCGCACACATGAGCTTAACCAAATAGCAACGTGGATGGCAGGACATGCGAAAGTAGTGTGTATTTACAAACTGCGGTTCTGGCAAGACAACGGTTATTCAGGTGATGTAATTAGTCACCGCGGGCCTTTGCAGGAAATACATGATGCGTCTTCAGAGGATGGCGGACTGAATGCATTATTCGGTTTCGTCGGTGTGCCGCCTGTTCATAGAAAACACAGGCAAGATGAGTTAAAGAAAATGGCAGTGGCTCAATTAGCCAGGATATTTGGCGATCAAGCATTAGAGCCTCTTGCAGTGTATTTTCAGGACTGGTCGACTGAACCGTGTACATCCACACAGTTAGATCAGGAGATTCAACGATTCCATCCGGCGAATAACATCGGCAGCGTGACAGAGCAATCCTGGGACAATCGTTTGATATGGTCAGGCACAGAAGCAGCCAACTATAGCTTACAGAATAACGGTTTACTTGAAGGTGCGCTGGAAGCAAGCATGAATGCTGTGTCAATGCTGAAATGACTAAATAGATATGAAAGATTTCTGTGTTTGGGTGCAGGATACATTAAGTAATTTCAGGGCACATATAGCGATATTCTCACTACTGCTTGTATTGCTATGTGTAATATTTTTCTCAAACATGATAATCATCGCACTATGTATGATAGTGCTTCTGTATGCGTTGATACCAATTTCATCCTGGCAGAATCAGACAAAAAATTCTGCTCGCACAGGTCAGCAATCATTTGTCGTATCCAGTTTTAATATTCAGTGGAATGGAGAAAACCATGAAAACTCGCTTCGTTACATAAAAGAAAGTAAGGCCGATATACTTGTGTTACAGGAGGTAACTGAGGCGCTGAGAAGTGAAATAAATGAATATCGATCAACATTTCCTCATCAGCTGGGAAGTGGGCATAGCCATGTAATGGTATTGTCAAAGCATGAATTGGAATTTGTGAGTTACCTGCCATGGCCAGGCAAGTTTCAAAATCGTGCAATGCATGTAAAGTGCAATATAAATGGAAGATGTATAAATATTATAGGAATCCATTTACAAGTGACTCGTACATGGAATGAAATAGGCATAAGAGATCAGCAGATTGCTACACTGATTGCAAGCGTTTCAAAGTTGACTGATCCTGTGGCAGTAGTTGGAGATTTTAACGCCAGCGTTGGATCAAGTGTGTTAAGAAGAATTCAACACAAAACAGGCTTACAAAGTAATACAAGTTTATGCAAATACCTGGGAACGTGGCCTGCGAATTCAGGATTACTGGCGATACAGTTAGATCACTGTCTGGTAAAAGCACCGTTAGCCGTGACCGATATGGCATTGGGTCCAAGACTGGACTCTGACCACAAACCAGTTACCGCAGATATTTCCTGGATAAATAGTTAGGAAGCCATTGCGAACCTGGCATGCCCTCGAATGGCATTAAGAAAAACAGGATTCATTTTATCCTGTCTTTGCAGATCAACAATGCCGTAGGTTTCTAAAAACATGCCAAAGAGATCTTTTAACGGGAAAGAAGCAGGTAGCTCGCCTTTCATAAATCCGGTGTCTGAGTAATAGCCAACACCATGATGATGCGTATTTTTAACCTGAGCTAAAGACACAAGCTTGCCAAAATTATTAATCACTACATCATCACACTGGATTTTAGCAGTTTCCGGAATAAGTCTGGCGACAGGCTTTAACTGTATATATATGTCCTTGCCTCGATTTTCTGTGTGGAATATTTGCGAACTTTTATTTAGTGTACGTACAGCAACATCTGCAGTTTCAATATAGAAAATTTCGTCAGTATCCAATGTGTGGACATTCAGTATTTTTTGTTCGGCCTGTCTGGCGAGCTCTTCATTATCAAAACACAATACAAAATCCTCGGTCATCAGGTTATATGTGGATTTGTATGTGATACCAAGATTCTTTAATAAATCTTCATGGTCATCTATACGGTAGTAATATGTTTCACGTTCATGTGCATTCTGGTGTAAGCCGGTAGCAATAATAACTCTTCCATTTTCGACGTTATTGGCAAATTCAAGGGTGGTTTTAAGAGCGTCATCATATAGTTTGAATATGTCCAGTAATGGATCAGCACCTTTGGGCACATGCCACTCGGGGTTTGTTCTCTCTCCATGGTAGGCGCTGGATGAGAATAAATAGTGATGCTGCAAGTGAGCGCCACCATTTAAAAATACAGTTGAAAAGAGTGGGTTGTGTTTTGTACATTGAGTAATGTATGTATCCAGTAACAAACGGTCACATATTATCGCACGGTACCACGGTCTACCTTTAACAAAAGATAATGTCTCACTCAGGTATTTATGTAGATGCTTGAAATTGGCATTAGCCATCGCACCAAGGACAAGGTCTATGTAAGATTGTAAGGATATTTTATTTTTGGCGTAATCATTTGTCACCTGGCAGAGAGCATTGAAAATTCTTTGCAGGCTTTTTGAGCCGGAGAATTTTGTTTTTGTCCAGGGGTCCGGCATGAAAAATTTTGAATCCTTGGTGTTGTTAGCTGCATTAAATGCAGCTAACGCGGCAACAGAGATGCCATTTTTCTCTAATGCCTCATAAATCATTTCATGTTTTGTCTTTACAATATCACCAAGTCTGAACACTTTGTGCTCATCATAATTCATGCCTGTGTGAACAGTTGGCCACTGTATCCAGGGGTTTGCCAGGTGGTGCTCTGTTTCAGAAGTGGTTTCTACATAACCATGCTTTTCAAATAAATACTTGAACGTGGGTAAATGCCCTTGCTGAATATATTCATCAAGATATTCAAAGTTGATTTCATTAATTTGAATGAAAAATATATGGGGGTGATTCATGATCAATTTTCCTGATATCTCACTGCTTATTATGTGCAGCTTATAGAGTTAGACAAATATACAGGCAGATTTTGGTATAAATCTGTCGACATTAATGAGACTTATGTAACGTAATAGACATAGCCTGCGAGACATCAGGTGAAATGAATTTATAAACAGTTGAATCAAGCGGTCGTAGCTAATTGAGTAGCATGTGTATATAGAATGTCGACTAGATCACACTTTTATTAATAAAGCACGGAATAAGAAGTAGTTGAAATAGATATTTGGGGTGTTGTTAGCAACTTTATGTCAGTGTGAAAGATATATTTCATCAGGAATTATTCTTATTGAAGCTCAACCAAATATTATTGAAAGGTTTCCCATGGATACTACAGACACAGCCTATGATGGGGCGGACAGCTGGATGAAACAAAAGTACGCTACCTTAAAGCCATATATAAATATAGCGCGCCCGGATCACTGGTTTAAAAATGTATTTATGCTGCCAGGTCTGTTGTTAGCGCTAGCATTGGGAGCCACTCTGCCTGACAACTACATGTGGGTGTTTATAGCCGGCATTGTGAGTGTGTGTTTGATCGCGTCCGCGAATTATACTATCAACGAATGGCTCGATGCCGAATTTGACCGACATCATCCTGTAAAGAAAAACAGGCCTTCAGTATCTGGTGCGATAAAACCCCAGTTTGTTGTGTTGCAATGGTTGCTACTTTCAGCGGCAGGACTTTATTTGTCGCATTTGATAAAAGTAGAGTTTTTAATAGCCAATGCTGCATTGCTGGTAATGGGAATATTATATAACGTTAATCCGATACGGACTAAAGATCGTGTATATATAGATGTCCTCTCTGAAGCGATAAATAATCCATTGAGGTTTTTGCTGGGCTGGTATCTGGTTGTAGCGCCATTAATTCCGCCTTCGAGTGTACTATTGTCCTATTGGATGGGTGGAGCATTTTTAATGGCTGTTAAACGGTATGCGGAGTACAGGTTTATAGATGATCCGGCAAGAGCAGGCCTGTATCGAAAGTCATTTGTCAGTTACACCGAAGAAAAACTTCTGCTATCTGCATTTTTCTATGCGTTAATGTCCGCAGTCTTCCTG
This sequence comes from uncultured Gammaproteobacteria bacterium, assembly GCA_963976865.1. Lineage (GTDB taxonomy): Bacteria > Pseudomonadota > Gammaproteobacteria > UBA4575 > UBA4575 > UBA1858. Next base: position 697,335 of record CAXBLY010000001.1, read on the forward strand.
GGCGTCTTTTTGGTCAAGTATAAAATCGAATTTTTATTAACGTTGCCACTATTTGCAATTTTATTTGTCTGGTATTTGTACATAGGTATGCAGACTAATTCTGTTTCACAGGCACCAGAAAAATTATATAAGCAGAAAAAATTTGTCACATTCGTAACGATACTGGGTGTGGTAGCTGTAGGAGTACTGTTTATGGAGTTGCCATGGCTTAATGTATTGCTAGAGGTTCATCAACCAAACTAATATGACAAATTTATATCGTTGGTTGATTAAATTTAATCAATCAAAAATAGGAGAGCTATTTCGCTACGGGATGGCAGGTGGATCTGCGTTCCTGGTATGGATTGGCGTACTGATTGTTCTTGTTGAATGGTTTGGTGTGAATGAGATAGTCGCATCTGCAGCGGGCTTTATAGCTGCAACACCGATTAACTATGCACTACAAAAACGATATGTATTTAAATCTGCAGAAAACATAGGGTCAAGATTTTTTGTTTACTGTGTTGTGACAGTGATAGCACTTGGCTTGAATACATTACTGTTTTGGATGATGATTAATTTCACAAACATTCATTATACTTTGGCACAGATAATAACGACTGGTGTGATAGTGCTCGTGAATTATTATGTTAACCGAACATATACATTTTCAGCGGGAGCAGCAACGTGAAGGATAAAGCTCCTTTGATAGTATTTGATCTTGATGGAACCTTGACAAGAAAAGACACGTACATACCCTTTTTGCTGGGATTTCTAGTCAGAAACCCCTGGAGAATATATCGTACCATACATCTCCCGCTGGCAGTTTTAATGTATCTATTCAAGATGAAAGACAACACCTGGTTGAAGCTAGTGTTTCTGAACGCCTTCATGGGCGGGGTAAGCAGAAAAAAACTTGAACCCTGGGTAAACAGTTTTTCCGAGACGGTTGTAAATCAAGGGATGCGTGTTAATGCGTTAGAGATATTATCCAAACACAAGAAGCAGGATTGTAAACTGGTATTGGCAAGTGCCAGTCTTGATATATATGTTGAAGCGATTGGAAAAAAGTTAGGGTTCGACACTATTATCAGTACAAAGGCGGAGTATGAACGAGATTGTTTAACCGGAAATATCACCACAAAAAATTGCTATGGAGATGAGAAAGTTAACAGAGTTAATGAGTGGTTAGCGCATAACAACTATGGTCAGGTTGATATTGCATATTCTGACCATCATTCAGATCTTCCATTATTGCAAAGGGCGAATAAAGGAATAGCAGTTAATCCTACGGATGCTTTACGTGCAATGTCAGAATCTAAGCAGCTTGAAATAGTAGACTGGTAATAACAAGGGTATTTATGACTGGCGTAGATGTAAAGAGTAATACGGTAAATAATAATTATCTGACTTACCTGTTGATACTAATATTATTGTTTCTGGAAGCCGTTACATTACAGTGGTTAAACGGCTCATTTGAAAAAGAATACGCAAACTTCCCTGATGAAGCGGCACATTATGTCAGTGCGCTTATGGTGCATGACTATTTGCTGGAAGGAAACTTTAGCAATCCAATGAAGTTTGCCGAAGAGTACTATCTGGATTATCCCAAGGTAGCTATCGGGCACTGGCCACCGCTGCTATACGGTCTTTTAGCATTATGGTTTATTGTATTTGGTATATCCAAAGTATCAGCGCTATGCTTTATGGCGTTAACTTCAGCGGGAGTGGGGTTAGCAATATATTCAATCGCTAAATCCTCACTTGGCAATGTTGCAGCTTTGTTTGCAGCAATCCTGTTTGTTGCCTTGCCATTATCACAGGTATGTGCAAATGCGATTATGCTTGAACATCTGGTGACGTTAATGACTTTGTTATCAGTAATATTTTTAGCAAAATTTGTCGATAATGAAAAAGTAATAAATATACTTCTGTTTTCCATGTTTGCAGTACTGGCAATATTTACACGTGGGTCTGCCTGGTCTATTGGTCTCATTCCCGGATTGCTAATGATTATCGCATGGAGATTTAACCTGTTGAAAAACATCTATTTCTGGATGAGTGCGATACCGGTGCTTGTGATATGTCTGCCATGGTATCTTGCCATGCCAAGTATCAATCTTGGTGCGTTTTCAGAGGTGTCGCTATTTAGTTATGAGTTTACCAAAAAGGCATTTGTGTGGTTTGGTAATCAGATATATGTACAGACTGGAGCACTTGTAATTATTCTGGCACTTATTGGAGTGTGGTCCAAAATATTCAAGCAGTATTTTATTAATCAAAAAGTTGAAGTTGTATGGGCGGCACTTGCTGCCATGTTCATTGCCAGTTACTTTATGCACATCATAATACCGGCTGCTTTTACGCATCGTTATTTACTTGTGATGATGCCAGCAGTTGTTTTGTTTTCAGCCGCGGGTGTGGTACAGATAGTGGAGTGGTTTTCGATATTGTCTAGGAAGAACAGTGTCTACGTCAGTACATTTGTAGGTTTTGCAGTTTTATATGGTGTCACAAGCTTCTATTTGAATGGTGTAGATAACCACGGCTATAAGCAGGCATACCAGTCAGTCTCGGGACTTCAGGTGGATGAAAAGTCAGTCGTACTCATAGTTTCTGATGTGTATGGTGAAGGAAGCGTAGTTGCCAGTGCGGCATCAGAAGCCAGTACTACAGAAATGACTGTACTCAGAGGAAGTAAGCTGTTTATTTATGAAGACTGGATGGGCCGGAATTCTGAAGAGAAATTCAGCTCATATGAAGAAGTGCTTGAGGTGCTCTCAAATATACCTGTTGATGTGGTCATACTGGATAATAAGGTATCAGAACAGTGGCATCGCAATTACCATGATTTGGTTAAAGCGGCTATGAAAGATACAAACTCAGGCTGGCACCTAAGAAGAAAATTCCCTGTGACAAAATATGGTGTATATCATAATGAGGGCATAGAAGTGTATGTATCAGAAAGTATTAAGGCAGAAAAACAAAATGGCATAGATTACCAACTAGTGAAAGCATTATACGGAATGGATAAGCATCTCAAATAGGCGTATATAAAACTGGAAACGAGCGTATAAATAATAAATTCATTAAAATTGTGTAATCACACATATGAGTGCTATAAAAAAAGATGTGTGCTGGATATGTGCCAGAAGCGATCTTAAGCTTGTAAAAGCATCTAATATAAAACTGCCTTTATCATCAGTGGATTTTAAAATTACTGATTCAAATTATGGTCATACAGGTGATATATATAGCTGTAATAATTGCGGCTTTCATCAGTGTATGACAATGCCTGATGTACTTGAATACTATGAGAATATGGATGATCCGGTCTATGAGATGACTCGATCGCAAAGAGCTATTCAGGAAAAAAATATACTTGACGTATTAAAGCGATTTGATACGGGCGATATGCTATTGGATGTCGGTGCAGGGAGTGGAATTATGGTTGAGGTGGCGACTCAGGCAGGTTATCAGGCATGCGGTGTTGAACCTTCCATAGCACTTCAGAGGAAAGCGGGAGAGTTGGGACATGATGTAATTTCTGGAACAATAGATTCGCTTCAGCAAGATAATAAATATGACGTGATAACAAGCATTGATGTTCTGGAGCATGTGTCTGACCCGGTAGATTTTTTAAAAAAGATAAATCAGTTTCTTGATAAAGAGGGGCTGGCAATTATAGTCACGCCAGACAGAAAATCATTTTTTGCAAGAGTGTTAGGCTGGCGATGGTGGCATTATCGAATAGCCCATATTGGCTACTTTGATAAACAAACGCTAAAGCTTGCACTGGGGAAAGCTGGTTTGACCCCGGTGTTGTTTAAGCGACCTGTATGGTATCTTCCGGCAAACTATATTTTCGATCGTTTGATGAAATATATACCAAAAATAATCCGCTGTGAGTCGCCCGGATTTTTAAAGAAAATTGTGATCCCATTAAATCTGCGGGATTCAATACTGGTTGTATGCAAGAAATCACCATAGTTGTATTTAATGAAAAATTCAGAGCCAGAGAAGTTAATAAAAAAACACGAAAAACTCGTTCATTCGGATATGATGAAAGTCACGTCACATGTGCAGCGTGAAGCAGGCAAGTGGATAATCAATACATTAATGGTTGAAGGTTGTGATGTGCCTTTCAGATATAAACGGCAAGTTAAATATAAAAATCTGAAAGGGCAAAGAGTTAATCTTACGTATTATCCAAGCAGAGAAATAATAGCCGGTATAGAGATGGAAATAATGAATGTAGTAAGGATTAAAGTTTCCTGATCCTGGCTTATGTGACTGCGTTAATACTGTATTGCTGTATATCTTGAATAGTATTTTCTATTCGCTCTCATCCTCACTATATTCTTCCAGAGTGACATTCTGCATCGAATAACCGGCAAAGGCCTGCGGACTGTCTTTGCTTTGAGTGCTTAACAAGCCAGTTGCCCAGACTGCATAATCAAGCCATTCCTGTTTAAGGGCTGAGCTGGATGTCACATGAACAATCTGGTTGGAAGGTGGTGGTGGAGTGTGAATACATGCGCCGAAATACGGAACGAGTAAAAACGTTTGAAATGTTTCTGTGTCAAAGTCAAAATCAAGGGGAACAATAAAGCCAGCAATTTTAACGCGTTGATTGTTAAGCTCCGGGACAATTGGCGCAGAAGCTAAAGTAGCTCTTAATTCATCATAAGCATTTTGAGCTTCTTCAGTGTCATCATCAAAACTGAATGCGTCTGAAGCACTAAATCCCTTATTTTCACTGAGTTTTAATAACGACTCAACAAAACCTTCCGGCATCATTTCATCCCACTCCAGGATACGTGCAGCATCGGCAAAGAGTGAATGACTGGCAATTAAACAAAATAGTAGAAATGAGAGAACTGGTTTCATGTGCGAATCGTTAATCCATCCTGTAAAGTGCTACGGTAGGCATTAAATGCAGGAATTAGTGAAATAAGTAACCCTGCCAATAATACTGATCCAAGTAACTGCCACTGAAATAAAGAAAGGGGAGTCATCATGATAGTAATGCCGTATGTATGATGCAGTATTGGTGCGAATAATAGTATAGATAAATATAGTAATGCGATAGCCAGAATCATACTGAAAATTATAATTAACTCGGTCTCAATAATCATTAATAGGGAAATACTCAACGGAGATGCACCCACAGATCTCAATACTGCTAACTCATGTCTGCGTGAATTCAGATTGGTTAGAATAATCGAGAGCATACTAATCAGGGTAGTAGCGATCACGAAGCCTGAAATTATTATTAATATCTTCTCGATTATTCCAACTACTTTCCATAATTCCAGTAAAGCAACACCAGGCAATATAGCGAGTAGTGGTTCTTTTCGATAATCATTAATCGCTCTTTGAATATTAAATACATCATGCTTGCTTTTTAGTTTAAGCAAAAATGCAGTAATTGATTTTGGTTGCAGTGTCTCATTGTCTGAATTGAGAGCAGAGTGTTCAGTGCTGGTGGCTATGCCATGTTCCCAGCCAATATGGATTGCTTCTAACGCTTTTAAATCGATCACAATGCTGTCATCGAGAGGTGAACCGGTTGGGCTCAGAATGCCGCTAATCGTAAATGGCATATTATTGTGCTGAGCAAGACTGATATTGCCCATGCCATGTGCAAGGATGATTTCATCATTAAGTGAATAGTTTAATTTTTTGGCGACATTTGAGCCAATAACTGCATCAGATAATTGAGTAAAATTGTTGCCCGCAAGAAGCGACAAACTACGGTCGTTCCTGTACTGATAATCTTTGAGGAACTTTTCGCTTGTGCCAATAACACGAAACCCTTTATGAGAGTCGCCCAGGGAAATAGGAATACTCGATTCTATGCGAGGGTGTTTGATAATTTTCTGATAACTTTCCCAGGAGACATTATTGGTTGCATTTCCAATATGGAAAATCGAATATAAAAGCAGTTGCACCGAGCCACTGCGTGAACCGACGATTAAATCAATCCCTGAAACAGTATTAACGAAATTATTTTTTGCCTGGACTCTAATGGTATCGACAGCTAAAAATAACAGGATACTGATGCCTACAGAGAATATGGTCATGCCGACTGTAAACTTCCTGAATTTTAAACTTTTCAGCGCAAGACGCAGAGTGGTTAATGTCATGATGAAGTTTCAGGTGTGAAATTGCTGATGGATAACGTTGTGTCAAACATTGAGGCAAGCGAAGAGTCGTGGCTGACCAGTATTAAGGTGCTATTGGAGATCTTGACCTGATTAAAAAGCAACTCAATAAACCCACGTTTGGCGTCAGCATCTAACGCAGATGTAGGCTCGTCAGCAATGATGATTTCAGGTGAACCAATCAATGCACGTGCAGCGGCAATACGTTGCTGTTGCCCTGTGCTCAGCTCGGTAATATTGCGGTCACGGATTTTAGAGTCATTTAAGCCTAATGAACTTAAAAGTGATAAGGCGTGCTGTTGGATTGTGTGCCGGTTTTTATTCAGTTTCGCTTGTCTGTGTTTAGAAAACGATAATGGAAGAATAATATTGTCCATTACAGATAAGTAGGGAATTAGATTAAAATGCTGGAATATAATTCCGTAGTGGTCGGCACGAAATGAATCGTGTCGTGATTTGCTGGCATTTGTAATGTCATGATCCAGTATTGTTATGTTTCCCTCGGTTGGTGCTAACACGCCTGCAAGTAAATTAAGCAGGGTTGACTTGCCGCTACCGCTAGCGCCCTGGACAAACACTTTTTCACCCTGACTTATTGATAATTCTGGAATGTTAAGTAAGTCGTTACGCGCGCCAGGCCATCGAAATGATAGTTTGGATATATCGACACAACGTTTAGGTGAGCTCATTAATCAATTGTCATAATGTAATTATCATTATCCAGGGTAATGAGTCTTTGCTTAGTATCAGATACGTATTGTACTTCTATCTGGTCAATACCTGGCAATGAGTGAAATAATGAAAATGTAATAATGGTGGAATCACTGCTTGGACAGCTAAACATGTATTCAAGTTCCACATCATAATGTTTGTCTGTTGTGCCAGAATTGTTTTCTTGAGAGTTGATTGTATTGATGGCAGTTGGATCACAGTCTGGCTGCAGTTTAATGACATTGCCTGGTTGAGAAAGCATTTTAAGTATCCTGTCGACTAAGGATTGCTCTTCCTTATTCCTGGGGCCATGTTCAAATCCAAATACGTTGAATGCTGGCAGTACGAGATGCAGATTAAGTTGATTGTTACTGTGTGAAATAGTCGCAAGCACTTTGCCGTGCTCATGAGCGTGTTGTGCGGAGAATTCAATATCATGCTCTTCGTGTGAGTGCTCAGCAGATACGCTTCCTAACAAGGAATATAATGCTACCGTCACGTAGATTATGGGTTTCATGGCTAACTTAATGACAGCAAGGTGTATGTTTCTTTCTTGTTGCCTGCAGATTGAGTATATGTCCGGCAGCATGTGTTAATCCGCCAATAATGGTAAGAAGTGTTTCACCCTCATGCGCTATGACATTATCCAGTAACAGCTGTTCTGCGAATAATGCAATAAACGTTAATATTAATAGGCCAATACCCGCGATGACGATAGGTAGCAATTTGCCATGAGAACGATAGCCGGTAATTAATGCGATTAAGCTTGCAGGTAATATGAATAGTAAAATGAACTGGTGAAACCAGAATTCATGCACTTCATTATCATGATGGATTGTTGCAGTAAGCAGTGGCGTTATGCTGGCAATGAGTGGCAGGGCGATGCAGTGTATGGCGCATAAACCTGACAGCATAATTGCAAATTTGTCAAAGCGTTCTTGCATGTTATTTGGCACACCTTGCACACGTTCCATGAATCTCTATTGACGTCTGGTTTGGTATGAACCCCTGTTTCTGGCTGGTTTCTAGTAGCGTTTTATCAAGTTTTGGTTCATGCATTTCTTTAACTTCATCGCACTCATCACAGACGAAAAATTTACTATCCAGTTTATTGTGATCGATCTCGCAACCAATGAAAGCATTGCTGCTTTCAATTTTGTGGATCAGGTGATTTTCTAATAGAAAGTCTAGTGCGCGATAGACTGTAGGGGGTTTTTCAATATGGCCTTCAGTACTAAGGGAGGCAAGCAGGTCGTAAGCTTTAACCGGCTTATGGCTTTGCCAGATGAGCTCAAGGACTTTTCTTCGTATGGGCGTGAGGCGTATAGCCCGTTTAGCGCACACTCTTTCGGCACGCGCGAGGGCATCTTTGATGCAAACATTGTGTCGATGTCGCTCTCTCATATCTCTGTGGCATATTAACTGTTATAACATAACATGATATATGTATGATTACAGACAGTCAATAATCGCTCAACTTAAGAACGAGCGATATGCTATTGAAACAGCTCAGATGAACGACTGGTTGTGAACAGTCAAGCGGATATCAGGTCAATACGCTGACACAGCAAGGCTAATGGATATCAAATATAAACGCTAAAATGAAAAAACCATAAAGGAAAAATGCTCCCGCAATCACGGCTTTCACAAGGTCTGTAATGGCAGTCTTATATTCATTATCGGTCATGGTATGTGCCTCCGGGAATAGTGATAATTACATGAGCTTAAGTGAGATTAAGATACATGATAGCATTCAATAGATCAATTGAATAAAAGGATTGAGCCAATACCCGTATGACATTCAAAAAAGAGTTATTTGCCCAGTTTGCCCAGGTAGGAAAATCGCTTAGTAATGGTAACCGACTGGAAATACTGGAATTTTTAGCGCAGGGTGAGCGAACAGTAGACGAGCTGTCAAAAGCATCTGGTCTTTCTGTAGCCAATACGTCACAACATCTGCAAGGGCTTAGAAGATCCGGGCTGGTTAAAAACAGATCAGAGGGGCAGAAGTCTTATTATCGTTTAAGTGATTATTCTGTGGTGGCGTTACTGGCACTGATGAGAAAAGTGGCTGAAGATAACCTGGCTGAGATAAACGTTCTGGTCTCAAATTATCTGGAGTCGAAAGATCAACTGGAACCCATATCGAGAGATGAATTACTCAAGCGAGTAAAAGCGGGTGAAGTTACCCTCATTGATGTTAGACCTGAAACAGAATACGTATCAGGCCACTTGCCAAAGGCAATGAATATCCCTCTATCGAATATAAAAAAGCAACTCAGTACACTGCCACGTAATAAAGAAGTGATTGCCTATTGTCGTGGGCCGTATTGCGTATTAGCGTATGACGCTATTCAAATGCTACGCACACATGGATTTAATGCACGCAGGCTAGAAGACGGATTTCCCGAATGGAAACTACAGGGCCTGCCGGTAGAGCAGTAAACAAAAAATAATATTAGCAATAGTCGCGACACTAACAGGGAGGTGATAGTGCAAGGGAATAAATATTTGCAGACACTAAAAGAGCAGTTATTAAAGCATGCTATGTTTGATGATCCGTTTATACAAAAGATCGCTACGCTTTCCCGGTTTGAAATCGACAAGGCTCAATTATTTGCTGAGTTATATTATCCGCATATTCTTAGAACAAGATTATATCAGGCAAATGCATTAGGGATTACACCTGATGAAAATATACAATATGTGTTAGCAGATATTCTGCACGACGAGTATGGACAGGGCGAACAGAACAATTCACATATGCAGCTATACCGTAATTTTATGCATGCGATAGGGCTTGATATTAAAGACTCCGCTGAATATACCATTATCCCGGAACTGCAAATGTACATTAGTACCATGGAACAATTAACGCGAAATGGTGACTGGTTGACTGCAATAGCCGCGGTGGGTGTCGCCAGTGAATGGCCGATACCAAAATATTACGGTCTGCTGCTAAATGGTTTGAGAAAAATACAGGGAATAAAAGAGAAGGACCTGGAATTATTTACCGGGCATATTGAGCTGGATGTTGAGCATGCAAATATGATTGAGCAGTCTGTTGTGCCATATCTTGATAATGAGCAAAATCAAGAGCGTTTTAACCAGGGGATTACTCTTAACATGGAAGCGCGTCGTGTATTTCACGCGGGTTTGTATCGTGAAATCTTTGGATGATAAAGTCTATTTGTCGGATATCAGGCCTATCTGGTTACGGCCCTTGCGTTTGGCTTTGTACATGGCTTTATCAGCATAGGCAATAAACTGGGAGACACATTTTATTTCATTGTCCGGAAAGTTGGAGACACCAATACTTAAGGTGGTGTAAATTTTTTTATCACCAACAGAAAATTTCATTGCTTCAATATTGTTTCTGACTTTTTCGGCGAGTTGTAGGCCGCTCAGGGAATCTATGTTTGGGCATACTATTGCAAATTCATCGCCACCATAACGACAAACAATGTCTGCTGAGCGTACGGTTTGTATTAGCTTGTCAGCAATATGCTTGAGAATTTTATCACCAACCTGGTGTCCGTACGTATCATTGATGGTTTTAAAATTATCGACATCAATCATAAATAAACAAAGTGAGCTGAAATCTCTTTTGGCAGCAATATAGGCACTATTGAGAAAATGAGCAAAAGCTTTTCGGTTGTATGCATTGGTAAGAATATCTTTGGAAAGCTGCTCTTCGATGTAGTCTTTGTATTCTGCATCCAGTTGATTGTTTAATGAGAATTTGAGCACGGTTGATACACCAATGGATACCTGATCACCATTCCTGATGACGATTTTGCCTGTAAGCTTGGTGCCATTAACGTAAGTACCGTTGGCACTATTTAAGTCTTCTACTTCTACAGATGAGCCATCAAAACGCATTCTTATATGAGTTCTTGATATTCCTGTATCTACAACCTGTATGTCAGCTTCGGGTGAGCGACCCAGTGTTATGTCTGTATCTGGTTCCAGCTGAAACGATAAACCGGTTCTGGGGCCAGAGATTGCTGTGATGGACACACTAATATTTGAACGGCATTGTTTTTTTAACAATCCATCTGAAGGGCGTGTAACAATTGTGTCGTCAGACAATAATTTTAATATTTGACTGGTGTCTTCCACAGATATGGCTTTAATTTATATTGGACTCTGACTATCCTTAAATTGACTATTTCATTCCACAAAATCAAGCACATACCCAATAAATTATTGCTGACGGAATGTAAAATATGCCAATAATGTTAGCTGGCGCACACTGGCAGATGGGTAAAAGGCTGATATCTGGTTAAAGCCAGTGTTCACATTTTTTAACTAAATCAGTCTGGTTTCTGGCATTAAGGCGATTTCTGGCATTTCTAAACTGATTTTCAATCGTGCGAGTGGACTTGCTCAACTGGTCGGCAATCTGTTTGTAGGTCAGACCTTTTGCAGCAAGCCGGATCGCTATAAGTTCAGATTCAGAAGGCTTGGAAAACATATTATGTAACTTGGGATTGAACCAGTAGTTACTAATGCCAGCCAGCGGGCCAAGAAAATCAGAGCAAAATGTATGCATGAACCTGATTTCCTGATCGCTCCAGACATGTGAGTCGACGGTATAGTCGATACAGGCAATACCAATAGGTTCCCCTTCCCAGTCGAGTTTTTGTAACAGCATTGATCTGCAGGCAGCATCCAGAAAAACATCCTTGAGTTCTTTCAGCGTGTCATCTGCTGCTACATCGTTAATAACAACGGGAGAAGATGACTGCCAAATAGCCTGCATGGCAGCATGTCGATTGGGTAACAGTAAACCTGTAATGGAAGGTGGAGATGTTGCTGAATTCCGAAATTCAGTAATAGGTGTGTAGTGTTTATGTGAGGGAGTCGCAAAGCCTGCGTCTGCGCGGCAGACATTGAGTTCGTTCACCAAATATTCCAGTCCAACCTGTACTAGTTGCTTGGGATCTTCTATGACGATAATCATGTGTGCAGCACAATTGAGCATGCGATTACCGCATTCTTTATTTGAATCGAGGTATTCTTTTCTTAAAGACTGAATTGATGGCAGTTGATCTTTCAAGAAGGCTATCGTGTTGTAGTCTGAATTTCTGTTCTAGGGGTTATTTGCCATATACGAGATATGAGCACTAACATATTATCGCTATCTGGTTTATACATGAAAGGAATAATAATGGGAATGAAACATTTTGATAAAGCGCAATCGAAGGATATTAATTCACTCGGTATTGAAGGCATAAATGCATATTTACAGGATACAGTGTCATCCAGTAACGATGCCGCGCCAATATCTGGAGGGTTCTTCAGAATGGAGGCAGGCAATCCACTTGAGTACACTTACTCTTATGATGAATGCAAGATCATGCTGGAAGGTGAAATGACAATTACCGAGAGCAATGGAGAAACGGTAAATCTAAAGCCAGGTGATGTTGTTTATTTTGATAGTGGAACCACTGTTACATTTACTTCGCAATCTTCAGGAACCGCATTTTATGTCGGACAGCGAAAATTTGGTGTGTTGTAGAATCCAGATATTACTTGATCTGAATTGTGTTGTACTGAACATGCTTTAGTAGATTTACTATAGATTTGTGATTAATTAAATTATTACTGTACTCATCTGGTTATTCTGCGGCGAATTCGTTTAAGCGTTTTTCAAAAGTGGATTTCCAGCTACTTGATAATTGCCTGCATTCCAGAATGGATGCAATATCTTTTTTAATCTGTCCAGGCTGATACATAAGCTGATTTGCACGTGCGATGCTCCATGCTGGGTTATCTCTTTGAGTTAATACAATTGGGTCGGTCGCCTGTACGTGGCCTTCCTGTAGAACACGAAAATACCAGCCAGTTCTGCTTGTCTGTTGCACCCAAAAAGGAAGTTTGGCCTGATTGAATTTACGGGCTAACTTCCAGCACGGTTGGCGCGGTTGAGACACTTCAACAATGCAAGAACCAATTTTATAAATATCACCAATACAGACATCTTTTTCCAGTAACCCTGATACGGTGAAATTTTCACCGAATGAACCATTGCAGGGCACAGGTAAATTAATTCGTTTGCGTAACAGGAAGCGGGCACGCTGATTCCAGTAAGTATAATGTTCAATGGGATAGACGTTAACGGCTTTATCCAGTCCGCCATGTACAGTCAAATCAGCCTGTTGGTCGCCAGCAAGATTATACTTACTGAGAAAAACCGGACCCTGGACAGGAGATTTATAGATAGATGTTGTCCAGTCGGCTGCGATGGTTTTAGGTTTTCCTACTTGAATGCTTTCAATATGCATGATGCAATCATAACTGTTTAAATTCACATAATAGTGAAATTAATTGGGATACAACAGATTAGGGAATTGATGTATGAGCTGGTGGGGTAAAATTGCAGGTGGTGGTATTGGTCTGGTACTGGGCGGTCCACTGGGAGGCATGCTTGGTGCTGTGCTCGGACATCAGGTGGATAAAGCGAAAAAAAATAAAGTGGGTATCGAGGGGAGCTCGCAAGAAACAGCACAGGCCGCATTCTTCACAGCAACATTTTCTGTCATGGGGCATATTGCTAAAGCTGATGGTCAAGTAACCCGGCAGGAAATTCAGGCGGCCGAACAGGTTTTTGAACATATGAATTTTCAGCAGGCTCAACGCGAGGCTGCAATTGAGCTGTTCAATAAAGGCAAACAAAGCGATTTTGATCTTGATGAGGTGTTAATTCAGTTCAAAAAAGAATGTGGACGAAAGATTACGTTGATTCAGATGTTTATGCAGATTCAATTGCAGGCCGCCTACGCTGATGGAAGCAAGCACCCGGCAGAAGACAAAATATTAAAAGATATTTGCAAGGTGCTGGGGTATCCCGTGTCTATGTTGAGTCAGCTGGAAGCCATGCTCTACACTCAGCAGAAAAGCTATTCAAACAATCCAAATCAACCGCCCAATCGCTCACAGATTTCTAATGCATATTCAGCGCTAGGGTTAAAGGAGGATGCGAGTAATGAAGAAGTTAAAAAAGCCTATCGGCGCCTAATGAGTCAGCATCACCCTGATAAATTGATATCCAAGGGATTGCCTGAAGAAATGATACAAGTTGCAACAGATAAATCGAAGCAAATTCAAAAAGCGTATGAAATTATTAAAAGTGCCAGAAATAATTAAATGCTGATTCTGCTGAATTAATGTAGCGCTACCTGGAGTTCTTGCTGGCTGAATTCTGGAATTGGATTATTTTGTATTAACTCAAGTACTAACTGCAATGCAAAATCCATTTGTTCCAGATCGACACGATCTGCCTCCTGGCATTGCGCAAGAGAGGCTTCATAGGATACTTGAGAAACAACAGACAAAGCATAGTCCCGTTCACGTTTACTGGAGCAGGTCTCGAAGTTGTGTATAGCACTGAATACGCGATTGGTTAACTCTCGATACTCTTCAATATTCATGTGGACCTCCCTGTTTTCTCATACATGAGGACCAGACTAATAGTTAGTAAAATAAGTTTCAATTACATGTAGCCTGGCTTTACTACCGTCTAGAACATAAATCTATCTGAGTGTTAACTGGCGCACACTTACAGACACAAAATCACCTGGCTTATCGGGAATTGAATAAGTCAGGTGACTGGAAAGATTACGACTAGTTGTGTTCGAGAGTGCTGAATGGATTTAAGAAATGACTATCTTTGGCGGCCAGCTTCACGCCTGGGAATTTGTGACTCATGATGTATTGAATACGCGGCTCATTTTTCCTCGTTGTGTAAATGAGGATCAGGTATTTTCCGTCAGCTATATCCTGGTCAAATTCGGCTAATTTTCTGTTTTTACTGGCAATCCCAGCGAGTCCACCTTCCCAGAGTCCAAATAGCGTCATTAAACCAATCAGGAAGGCATAAACAACGTAAGGCAAATTACCACCAAACGGTTGCAGGTAAGCGAACACAGCAGCAATAAAGGCACCAATGATAAAGCCCAATATAGCGCCAATAACGCCATCGCGAAGCAGATCCAGTGTTTCCAGATAATTACTTGAATGCAGGTGTTTTTTTTGAAGACCTGATTCGTCTTTAGAGACAATGTGAATGAACCAGTCCTGAACACCGGCCTGATGTAGTTCATCAGCAATATTTTCAGTGCTGCCGAGTGTAGACGCCAAATAGTATATTGTTTTCATTGTTGTCCTCCTAATCAGCTACATAGTTATTGACTATGCTTGTTTGAATTTTAATTCATTCCAGTGAATAGATATTTTGTACTCTTTTGCGATGGGTATATCAAGACGCATTAAGACTCTGCAAATGCAATGCATAAATCATGCAGTTGTCACTAATTTATTGATCCTGGTTGCGATATGCAAACGGGTAGCCAGTGAAATAATTAATATTAATAAGTACTGTTTATGTGTATTAATAATTATTTAAATGAAGACATGGTTTATTCGGTATTTGAGCCTGTCAGGCTGGTTGGCTCTGGTGTTCTCCATAACATAACTGTGAGAAATACACCGAGAAGGAAGATCGCAATACGTAACCAGAATATTTTCAATAGAAAGATAGAAATGGCAAGTGTGCTCCAGATAAAAATGATGGCTTTAACCTTTACATGTCTGGGGATACATCTGTCACCTTGATAGCTTTTAATTAAGGGACCAAAAAAAGAGTGTTCAAGTAGCCATTGATGAAATTCTGGTGATGATCTGGCAAAACACCCGGCTGCCAATAGAATAAAAGGGGTAGTTGGAAGTAATGGCAATACGATGCCAATAACACCAAGAATGATGAAAAACCACCCAGAGCAAATCAGGAAATATTTTTTAGCTTTATTTTGCATTAGTGGTGTTTCTGGAGTGCCATCCCGTCCTGGTGGGTCCTGGTAGTTAAATCCCATCATAGCTTTTTTTAACTGCAGCTTATTTGTCAGGTCCCAAATCAGTCCGATTGCGGCAAAAAGAAGATTTTATCCATTTATTTCAGAGGGTTAATTGGCAAAGTGTTAACTTCGTCAAATAATTTACTATTACTGTTCAATACGTCGTTAAATTGACGCTTTTAAGCCGAATCTGGCTGCTACGTACCCATTGTTATCTCTAAGCTTACTGCGTGGAACTATATCCTATACCGGGGTATTTCCATAACTTATTGAATAACAAGAATATTATACGGAAAGACGGTTTTCTGTCACATAAAGACTGAGAATCGTGCAACCAGGGAGCAGGCGTCGTTTGGACACTAGTCTAAAAATTAGATCAGAGATGGAATCAAGTGTGTCTAGAGCTTTTAGACAATGGATCACTCTGGGCGCCCTGTTTTTTATGTCTTTAAACAGTCAGGCCGAAGTGGCGGCTCAGCTTGACTGGGATACATTGACCTGGCCGGCAGGATCAACAAGCCAGACATACACAATTGGATCAGGTGATGTATCGATTACATTCAACGGTACGAGTGATACCCCACCTGGAGATACCGGAGCATTAAGCACTAATGACAATGGTATAGATTCACCTTCAATCGATAACACTAAAACCGGTGGACTGTCACCCGTTGAAGATTCACTTGATATCTATGTGAATTACTCAACAACTCCTTCAGGGTTACAGGAAATTCCCATATTGATTGACTTTTCACATCCGGGAGGTGTGAGCAATGTCAGTTTTAGTATTTTTGATGTAGATCGAGACCTTAGTGCAAACGGGTTTGTCGACTATGTTGAGGTAACCGCAACTACTGATGGTATTAATTATTTTAATCCAACAAGCATAACAGATAGTTCAGCAAACAGTTCTGATGGCACGAAAACAGTTACTGGAACGAATGCATCTAATGATAGTGCAAATGGAACAGCAACTTTTGCATTTAGTCACAGTGGTATCACGCAGATAAAAGTCGTTTACGGCAATATCACAACAGCCTATCAGGCTGCTTCTATTCACGATATAAATTTCAGTTATCTGGCGCCGGATTTAGCAATAACAAAAACACATTCGGGAGTGTTCAATCAGGACGATATTGAATCATATGTAATCAGCGTCAGTAATAGTGCAACGGCGATTGATGAACCCGGTGCAATTACTGTGACAGATACTTTGCCTGCAGGATTGAGCTATGACTTGGCATCCGGTGCAGGCTGGTCATGCGGCGCGTCGGGACAAAATGTGACATGCACGCATGCCGGCCCATTGGCTGCAGGTGATTCTTTACCGGATATTACACTTGATGTTTTGGTATCCGCTGCTGCCGTGCCATCAGTAATTAATACGGCCAGTGTGGCGGGTACATTGCCGGATGCAAATGAGTCAGATAATTCAGACACCGACACTGCAACGGTAACAGGTACATCAGGAATAATAGCTGGTAATAAGCCTTTGTATCTATATTCAGATCCAGGTCTGGATTTGTCGAGAACACCACCGTCTACGTCACAGTCAAGCGTAAGAATCAGGAAAAATGTAGAAGTCTCAAGGTCATGGGTAATCACTCCTCAAACACAGGCGCCATTAGTGATAGACGGGGATGTAGCAGAGATACCTGTTGAATTAATACTGGAAAGATGTAACGGCACATGTTCCAGCAGGACGCGCAGTGTTGAAGTGACTTTATCAACATCACTAGGCGTTATCGGAACAGTCACGCGAAACTTAAGCTTAAACGGTAACCCAACAGCTTATACATTTTTGGTGCCGATAAGTGCAGATATAGCCTTGCCAGCATCATCGACAATAACGCTGACGGTAAGCAATGTAAGTTCTGGTGGAGGAGGCAGACAGATATTTGTGTTGCCTGAGAATGGCGGAGACAACTCGCGTGTCGAACTAACATCTGAAACAGTCATAAATATAGAATCCGTAAAGTTTTATGATGCGGCATACCCTGCGGGAAATGAAGTTACGTCATACATGCCTGGTGATACGGCATATATACGAGCAGAAGTGAGTGATCCGTTTGGCAGCTTTGATATTAGCAGTGCATTAATAAGCATTATTGATGCGCAAGGTAATAATGTCGTTACTAATGATGGTATGACAGAAATACCTGGGGCTAGCGGTGCATTAAAGTCATTTGAATATTCTTATTTAATTCCAGCTGCATCTTCAGGAGTCTGGGACGCAGTCATTATTGCAAATGAAGGCAGCGAAGGAATAGTTAGCGATAGTGAAATTGCATCGATCAACGTGGGTGGAACACCCGATTTAGTTTTCCTGAAAACGTCACAAGTGATAAGTGACGGTACAGGTGCGACAGCACCAATAGCCAAAGCGATTCCAGGCGCTACAGTATTATACAGGCTGTCAATTACAAATCAGGGCGATGGTGCAACAGATGCGGGTCTGATGTTGGTCGACCCTATTCCTGCAAGTACTAGCTTGTGTGTTTCAGATCCCTGTGCGCAGGGAGCAGACCCGATTCAATTTATTGATGCACCAGCAGGGACCAGTACAAGTGGATTGGTATTTGATTATGCAAGTGATGTTGAATTCTCTAAAAGCAGTGGGCCTGCATATATTTATGGAGCAACGTTAACACCAGATGCAGATGGTTACGATCAGGGTGTAACTAGTATCAGGGTAAGCCCAGACGGACAATTCAATCCTGCAAGTGGATCGACGCCGGCAGGGTTTGAAATCTTATTCAGAGTGCAGGTGAAATGATGAAGCTGAGTGCTAGCATTATTTCACTGTTAATAACGTTGATCTTTTCGGCGACAGCCAATGCTGTAGGTGTTGCAGCAGGCACATCTATAGCAAATACCGCCACAGTTGATTTCACAATAGGTGGCACGGCGGGAGTAGCGACAGACACTGATATTTTTCAGGTACAGGAAATTATAAACGTAGATGTCGCATGGCAAGATGCTGCAAATGTAATGGTATCGCCGGGTGCTTCGCAACAGGTTTTAACATTTATTGTCACCAATACGGGAAATGGTGTTGAAGCATTTTCGCTACAGATAGATAACACCGTCATAGTGACAGATGATTTTGATCCTGTTAACGGGCTTATCTATTTGGATGGGAATGGTAACGGTGTGTTTGATGGAGCGCCAATAGATCCCGTATACACGGCGGGTTCAAATGACCCTGTGCTTAATGCCAATGGTATAGACACACAAATAATATTTCTGGTTAGTGATATCCCTGCTGGTGGAACAGCAGGTCAGACAGGTGAAAGCGAGTTAACCGTGGATGCGCTAACACCAGGGGCATCGGGTGCCGCAGCAGGTACAAATCTTGATGGTGCCGGTGATGGTGGTATCGATGCAGTTGTAGGTGTCAGTCAGGCAAATGATAGAACGACCGGCATATACGAAATAGATGTATCTCCAGTTGATGTTGGTATCGTCAAATCATCCCAGGTAATCAGCAATGGTAATGGCTGTTCAGCTGCACCGTGCTCACCAGTGCCAGGTGCCACGATACGTTATTCGCTGCAAGTAAACATTTCAGGTGTAGGCACAGTAAACAGTCTCGTCATCACCGACCCGATTCCAAACAACACGACTTATCTTACAGAGAGTATCAGTCTGAATAATGCTTCTCTGACGGATAGTAGTGCTGATGCGGATGCAGGAAACTTTTCTGCAAATACGGTAACTGTCGACTTGGGAGATATCTCGAGTGCAGCTACTCATCTTATAACTTTCGATGTAACCATAAACTAAAAAGGAGAACAAAGTGAATAAATACTTCCTGACATTCACAAAAACACTCTGTGTGTTCTTAATGGCATCAGTCTATTCAATGGTCAATGCCAATTCCTCCGACGCAATTGAAGTAAGTTCTATCGTTGAGCTGGAGATTGTTTCACTGGATAAGCAAGGTAATGAAATTATCAAGCGTATTCCTGCTGAAAAAGTAACTCCTGGTAGCGAAGTAATTTATACAACGCGTTTCAAACATAACGGTACTGAGCCAGCAGCGGATATTGTCATTTCGAATCCAATTCCTGAGCACACTACATATAAAGTAGGTAGTGCAAAAGGTGATGATGCAGAAATGTTTTATTCCATAGATGGCGGTAAATCGTTTCATCAGCCAGATCAACTTGTTGTAGTGGGTAAAGACGGTAGTACGCGTGTAGCCGAAGCAAAGGATTACACGGATATCCGCTGGATTTACAAAAGAGAGTTGCAACAAGGTGACGTGGGGACGGTCGAGTTTCGAGTTGTTCTTAAATAATCGTATCCAAGAGTAAAGTACAAGGAGTACATAGTATGGATAATATAAGCAATAGATATTTTGCAAGAATTGTGATGAGTTTAATGCTCATTGCAGGTTTTGTTTCACAGGTGCATGCAGTTGGTACACCAGCTGGAACACAAGTGGATAACCAGGCGACCCTGAATTACTCGGTTGGTGGAACAGCGCAAATCCCGGTGACTTCGGATGACCCAAATCAGGGTGGAGCAAATGATGCTACAAGTTTCATCGTCGATACCAAGGTTGATGTGACAGTGACCTGGCAGGACGGTGCAAACGTACAGGTAGCACCTGGACAGGATGGAGCAACTCCATTGCCAAATCCACCATCAGTGCTGGAATTTCTGGTAACTAATGAAGGTAATGCTGATTTCCAGGATTTCGCATTAAGTTCTGCAAATGTTGGTGGAGATGATTTTGACCCAAGTGCAGTGCAGATTTATGTTGATGATGGTGACGGTGTTTATAACTCAGCGCTAGATACAGCAACATTTATTGATGAATTGAGTTCTGATTCAACGGGTGGTGCGAATGAAATAACAGTATTTGTTGTTGGTTCAATTCCATCATCACAGACAAATGGTCAGACATCAAATATCGCGTTAATTGCGACTGCGCATGAAGCCTCGGGTTCAACAGGTTCACTGGGTGCGTTAACAGTAGCGGATACACTCGATAATGATATTGCATTTGGTGCAGGTGCAAATCAAATAGTGTTTGCAGACGCAGCAGGTACGGCAGCGACAGATCTGGTCACTGACGGTGAGCACTCTGCAACGGGTACTTATGTCATTGCGGCAACATCAGTGGCTGTACGCAAGTCATCTACTGTGACGGATGATGGTCTTGGCAATACTTCTGCAACTGCAAAAGCAATCCCGGGTGCAACTGTCACTTACTCAATTGAGATTGAGAATTCGGGTGCAACTGGTGCAACTGCGATAACGTTAACTGATCCAATCGATGTGAGTAATTTGTCATACAACAACCCTAGCGTGTCATTTGATGCGGGTTGTGGTGGTGCGACCAGTGAAAGTTTTAGTAGTCCAAATCTTACGGTCAATGTGGGATCGATAGCAGCTGGTACTACATGCACGGTTACGTTTGACGTGACTATTCTTTAGTTACTCAATGTAATTTGTCAGGAAGCGCACGCGAACAGATAATGTTCGCGTGCAATACTGATGCGAAGGATTGCAAATACAAGTATGGCTTGCATACATAACGAGTGTATGCAGATAGATCAGGCGCCAAAGTCTGATGATCGTCTGTGGATGCAGCTTGTCCTTGTATTGAATTTACTGATACTAATTATACTAAATACAGTGTTTTCAGTGGCGTATGCGGTACCACCAGGGACTGTCATTACTAATACGGCTGTTGCCAATTTCGAAATAGCATCAGTGCCACAATCACGCTTTTCTAATTCTGTTGATGTCACGACAACTGTCAATCTCAGTCCTGCAACAATCTCTTTTTTACAGTATTCACCAACAGGAGCAGGATCAACGCCTACCAACTCATCTCCAACGGGATGCAGCAGCAGTGGCGAAAGTGGGCCTTTTGTACCTTTAGCTAACCCAACTTTCCCGGGTACGGGCGTGTTGAATGTTGCTAGTCCTGTTGATCTGGCCCCTGCGAATAGTTATCACCAGGGAGAACCTGTTTTCATTAGAGTCAATGATGCGAATAGAAATTTAAACAGTGCCATCCGGGACACGCTGGTAGTCACAATCAGATCGACGAATATCGGGGATCTTGAAGTTTTGGAATTATATGAAACTGATGTTAATACGGGCGAGTTTGTAGGCTTTATACAAACAGTAACAACACCAGTAACCCCTAATGACTGTGTGCTGGCAGTTGTTACGAATGGGTTGATCGAGGTCAGTTATACAGATATTTATGACAATACCGACACAGTGAGTACAAATGTCTTGGTTGATCCGTTTGGTATCGTATTTAATAGTTCAACAGGTGCTCCTGTGAATGGAATATCTGTGACACTGATCAACACAGTTACAAATTTACCTGCCGCGGTGTTTGGAGACGACCTGGTAAGTGCCTATCCGTCTACTGTAATAACGGGATCTAGCGTGACGGATGCCGGGGGTACTGTATATAACTTTGGGTCTGGCGAGTATCGCTTTCCATCTGTTGCACCCGGTACTTATCGCCTGCAAATTGATAATGATACATTTGTTGCTCCATCAACAATATCGATAGCGCAGTTACAGGCATTACCAAATGCACCATTTGCGCTGGACGCAAATGCCTCATATGGACAGAATTTTACATTGGTAGTGGGTCCGCCACTGAATGTGGATATACCTGTTGATCCTGTTGAAGACGTGTTGTTTGTTACTAAAAATGCTTCTAAAGATGAAGTTGCGATCGGTGATTTCATGCAATATGAAATTATTGTCGCGAATAATCGACTATCGAATGTTGCTGCAAATGCAGTATTGACTGACACATTGCCGACTGGGTTTCGATTTCAGCAAGACTCGTTACAGATAGGGGGAAGCTACGTTGCTGACCCTGTCATATCTTCAGATGGTCGCACGATGTCAGTTTCGCTAGGTGATATTGCTGCATCAAACACGGTGACGGCAAGGTATGTCGTTGAAATTACTTCAGGCGCAGCATTTGGCACTGCGATAAACTCGGCACAGGTTAGTGATGCAGCAAACGTCTCATCAAATGTTGCGCAAGCGGCTGTACAGGTGATTGATGATTTACTAGGCACACGAAGTTTCCTGATAGGAACAGTTGCACAGAATGCATGTCAGGAACCTGGAAAGAATTATAGTGAAATAAATTACACTCTGAAGAGCAAGTATCAGGGCAATGAATTCATACATACTCTCGAAATCAGTCCGTCAGGTGATTTTAATGAAATGCTGGACGTTGAAGTGCAGCTTCCCAGACTGCTGACCTACAAACCTTCATCGAGCAGGCTGAATGGAAATATTTATAATGATCCATTATCGCAAGCAGAAACATTATTGTTTACAGTCAAGCCTGGTCGCGCTAAACAGGTGCTGAGTTTCAGTACAATTGGTGATGCTGAATATACAGGCAGGTTTGAAATAAAGGCAAGGCTGCTGTCAGATAAAAAGCGCAGAGCAAATGCCAGCAGCGGATGGGCTTTGAATATCTATAAGGCCGATGGCGATATATCCATATTAGAACCTGTAAGTAGCGAAACAACATTGAAGTTATCACCGTCCAGTGTTGCAAAAGGTGTTTCAAATATTCGTTTGTTCCTCGAAGATGGGAGATATGTGCTCACAGATGATCGAGGCATGTATCACTTTGAAGCGATAGAGCCTGGTACCCACGTAGTTCAGTTAGATCCTGAAAGTATTCCCGAGCATCTGGAAATACACGAATGTATTGGCAATACCAGAATTGCAGAAGCTAAATATTCACAGTTCGTTGATATACAGCCGGGTCTGCTATGGCGTGCAAATTTTTATTTGCGTGAAAAGCAGCCTGAAACGAAAACGATTCACATGCGGTTAACGAGTGATATGAGTGGTGATGATATCGCATATAAATTAGCGCTAGAAGGCAAGTTTGATGGTTTGAATAATGTACGCGCTACAATTGTATTGCCAGACGGAATTGAATATATACCGGGAAGTTCATCATTAAACGGAGTGGCGGGAACTGAGCCAGGAAATACGTTTGGTTCGCTAACATATCGACTGGCTGAGCTGCTTTCAAAAGATAACAATAACGTCATTCGTTTCAAAGCGGCTGGAACACCTCTTGCACAAGGTGAAATAAGTGCTCAGGCATTGATTACATACGATGTTGGCGAACTGAAAAATCAGCGACTAAACGCAGTGACTAATACACTGTTACATCAAAAGGAGCGTTCCAGGCAGAATAAGTATGTGTTGAGGTCAAATTTTAACTCGCTCTCTGCGCAGTTGAATATGAAAGGGCTCAATGATCTTGAAGAGCTGATATCAAACGTGAGCAAACATAAGGTAAATAAAATACAGATAACAGGACATACAGATAATCAGCCTATCCGGACTGGATATCAAAATGTGTACTCAGATAATCAGGCTTTATCAGAATCAAGAGCGTCGGCAGTCGCTGATTATTTGCGAAGCGCGCTGAAATTAACAGATGAACAGGTTCATGTAAGAGGTGTGGGTGATTCAATTCCGATTGCGGATAACTCAAGCAGTAATGGCCGAGCAATGAATCGTCGCGTGGAAGTAACAATTAACAGTCTGGAAGTGACGAGAGAAAAGCAATTTGAAGTATTAGGCAAGAAGAGTGGAGAAAGCTCAACGGTTGTCACTACTGTGCCCACGCCAGTGTCAGATTTGGAAAACAAATTGCCTGAAATTAATATTAATAGAGCGCCTGATTACAATAAAGCCTGGCTGGACAGGGCTGACAATACACTGGAGTGGTTATTACCGTTGGAAAACGCCAATCCTGAAATACCTTCTGTTGATATAGCAGTAAAGCATGCGAGAGGACATAAGATTGTATTGAAATTAAATGGAGAAAAAGTCAGTGCTCTGAATATAGATAGTAAATTATTTAGCACAGATAATCAGCGCGTGATTTCAAGCTGGCGGGGTGTTGATATTATAGAAGGTGATAACATGCTTGAAGCCATCACTTACGACACTAATGATATCGAGCAGGATAGAATTCAAAGAAACCTGCATTTATCAGGGCAACCTGTGAGAGCTGAACTGCTGCCAGAATATTCCCGACTACAGGCTAATGGTCGTAGCCCAATTATAATAGCGATTAAATTTTATGATCGTTGGGATTATCCAGCGCGACCAGGTATTGTAGGTTCATATCAGCTTTCACCAGAATATACTGATGCAGCTCTAAAAGAACAGCTCGACAAGCAACCATTAAATAGTCTTCTCCAAGGGCGCACCAGATATAAAATCGCCGCGGGTGGAATAGCATATATTGAGCTGGAGCCGAGTTCGCGCAGCGGTAAAGCGGTATTGGATTTTGAGTTTATAGATAACCGCAAACAGACAATCTCCGCATGGTTAACTGCATCGCAGAGAGAATGGATACTGGTCGGTTTAGCGGAAGGTACAGCTGGTTATAATAAGGTCTCCGGAAATGCGCAGGCGCTTGATGATCATCAACACGAAGATGATTTATATGAAGATGGCAGACTGGCTTTTTATGGAAAAGGTAAAGTTAAAGGTGAATGGTTGTTAACACTTGCTTATGACTCGGAACGCAAAGAAAGAAATTCATCTGAGCGACTGTTCCAGACTATTGATCCAGATGAATACTATAGTTTATACGGTGATGCGACGGAGCAGCAATTTGACGCAGCAAGTTCACGTAAACTGTATTTGAAGATAGAGAAACAACAGTTTTATGCATTGTTTGGCGATTTCAACACTGATTTAACCGTGACTGAATTAGCTCGTTACAGTCGTAGTATGACGGGTGTTAAGAGTGAGTTTGAAGGTGAACATTACGGCTATAACGCATTTGCAGCTGATACTGATCAGGTATTTGCGCGAGATGAAATTCAGGGTAATGGCACATCAGGGCTGTACCGTTTATCGAACACGGGAATTATTGTTAATAGTGAAAAGGTGCGACTGGAAACACGTGATAGATTTCAGCCTCAGAGAGTAATATCGGAACAGGGACTGAGCCAGTTCCTGGATTATAGTATTGATACTGTTAACGGGACACTATTCTTTAAGCAACCTGTTCAAAGCAGAGATGATGACTTTAACCCTGTTTATATTGTTGTCGAATATGAAGTGTCTGGCGCTAACGATCGTCAGGTTACCGCAGGTGGACGTGCCAACATTTTCAGCAAAGACAAGAGGATGGAATTAGGACTAAGCGGTGTGAAGCAGGGCGATACGAATACGGAAGGGAATCTGATTGGTGTGGATGCTAGATACCAAATCTCCAGCCACACCGAGTTTCAAGTGGAAGCTGCTGTGAGCAAAACAACTGTAGATAATAATACACGTAATGGAACCGCATACCTTGCAGAGTTACAACATGCATCGGAACGTGCAGATGCGAACGTCTATTTTCGACGCCAGGCGACCTCGTTTGGACTGGAACAGCAGAGTGCGAACAATGATGGTAGCAAACGATATGGGGTAGATGCTCGCTATAAAGTGAATGATAGTGTGAACATCAATAGTGAAATTTACCGTGATGAAGTGCTTGCCAATGATAATAAACGCACAGTCGCTGCATTAGAGCTTGAGAAATCACTAAAGCAATATGAAGTGGCAGCGGGTGTTGCATATGCGAATGACAAAATTGAGGACCAGGATAATAATGATTCAGTACTGGCAACAGGGCGTGCAGCCAGATATCTGATAGAAAATAAATTAAAAGTGCGTGCAGATGCGGAAATAGAGGTTACCAATGATAATTCTGTCGATCACCCAAGTAGATTAATTGGTGGGGCTGATTACCGCCTGAATCAGGCAACTGAATTGTTTGCAGAGCATGAATATACACAGGGAGAAGATCAGGATACAAATACCACCAGAGTGGGCACGCGTGTAACGCCATGGAATCAAGCCACCATTAACTCTTCAGTAGAACAGCAGTTTAATGAAGATGGCGAGCGTCTCTTTGGCAATCTGGGTCTTGTTCAGGGCTGGCAATATAATGATAATTTCCAGCTGGACTTTAGTATTGACCGGTCTCATACATTTCGAGATCCGGGTGGGCAAGCATTTAACAGTAATGCTGCACTCTCTTCCGGAACAGTGACTGATGATTTTACGGCAGCATCGGTGGGTGCAAACTACGTAGAAGATACATGGTCATCATCTTCGCGTGCAGAATATCGTACGAGTGATGCTGATATTCAGCGCAGTCTGTTTATTGGATATTTTAGAGAGCAGAACACAGGATTTGGTATGTCTCTGGATATGCAGGTATTTGATACTGATCGACGCAGCGGTTCAGATGAAACCCTGGCCGAGATTAACTATTCAGTTGCATACAGGCCAGATAGCAGTGCATGGACGATATTGAATCGATTTGATCTTGAATACGATAGTGCGAATAGCGATGATTCCAGTATTCGTACCAGAAAAGCGGTTAATAATCTTAATTTAAACTACACAGTTGATGGTAAACACCAGTTTGGTGCTCACTGGGGAATTAAATATACGCTGGATAATATCGATAACGAAGAATACGATGGTGTCACACAATTGCTGGGATTCCAGTACCTGTATGATTTGCATAAGCGAGTAGACTTGTCGTTACATGGGGATGTGCTGTATTCAAGTAATACCGATAATTATAGATACTCGCTCGGTCCTGCTATCGGTCTCAATGTCTTTAAGAATATGTGGCTAAGCGTAGGCTATAATATAGATGGATTTGAAGATGAAGACTTTTCTGCTGCTGAGTACACAGCGAATGGTCCTTATGTGAAAATGCGTTTCAAGTTTGATAAAAGTACAGTTAAGGGTCTGTTAAACAGGTAACTATTACGGTTAGGATTCTTGCTGTTGTTTTTAGGAGAAACATAGTGGGATTTTTTACATCGATTATTTTAGGTCTGCTGGTGGGTGCACTTGCCAAGTGGATTATGCCGGGCAAAGATCCTGGTGGTCTGTTTGTCACTATGGTGCTAGGTATTGCGGGTGCCATGATTGGTGGATTTATTGGTAATCAATTAGGTGTAGGGAGTGTCACAGGATTTAATCTGCCAAGTATTGGCCTGGCGACACTGGGTGCGATTATTCTGTTAATCATTTATCGTGTATTGACGAAATAGGCAAGTGTATAAACCTGGTACATTACTGTTCATACTTATCATTGTATTCACGCAGTCATCTGTCGCCGATGGTTTAAGTAATCAAAGTAAAAAATTTACGCCACCATCAAAGATCAGCAAGTCTGACTGGTCTGATCTTAACGAAATTAAGCGTACCTGGGATTCTGCTTTAGTGCGTATCCCGAAATCTAACGGATATTATTCAAGCCATATTATGAGTCATTTGACTCAGCAACCAGACGCTAACTTGAAGACATTCCCAACCGTTATCTATTTGCATGGCTGCGCAGGCGTCTGGGAAGGAACATATACGAGGATAAACTTTTTGGCCAGATCCGGGTTTGCAGTGATTGCACCGGTTAGCTTTGCAAGAGCCAAATATCCTCAATCATGTGATCCTGCAAGTGCAAAAGGCGGCATGTATCGAGGCACACTAAGTATGAGACAAAATGATGCCGGCTATGCAATTGCCAAAGCCAGGCAACTTGACTGGGTGGATAACAATAATGTCTTTTTAATGGGGCATAGCCAGGGTGGTATCACCACCGCTACATTTAAACCAGCAGATGAGACAATGTCAGTGAATGCCCGAATTATTGAAGGATGGACATGTCATGCTGGCTGGAGTGAATATCGGGGAATCAATGCACCTGACAATGAACCGGTACTAGCCATAGTGGCGAGCAATGATCCATGGTTCCAGAATCACTGGACGAGAGGCAGTTGTAGCACATTTATCAAGAAAGAGAATGGGAGTCGTTCTATCGTGTTGTCTGAGGGTGAATTAAATGCGAGCCACGAGTTGCTCGAAGATCAGAATCTGCAAAAAATAGTCATAGATTTCATGCATACTCATATGCGCTAATTTTTGTGATGCAGTTATCATTTTAAACCGTCAGCACTAAAGTATTAGTGAAGCTGGCAGCTATCTGTTTAAAGTTGCCAGTCTCTAAGGATAGTTATGTCAGATTCCATTTTGCAAGCAGGGCTTCAGGGTGTTCGTAGTGGTATTGATCAATTTGGGCGTGCCGCAGGGCAGGTAGCTGCTGCACCGGTTGCAGAATCATCCTCTAACAGCGTCGATGGCTTGATAGAAGTTAAGCAGGCGCAGCAAACAATTCAGGCGTCAGCAGCCGTAATTAAGGTCGCCGATGAAACGCTTGGGTCTTTACTTGACGAGACCGCATAAATTTACTGTTGAGTGTCCGCGTTAATAATCACCGTATGCTGCTCCAGCGCTCCTTTTCGGGTGAACGCTTCCTCAGGCATTGGATTCTGATGCGCTAATTTAAAATCCTCACTGCCTACCCAGTTTTTAAAGGCGGCCTGGTCTTGCCATTCTGTATACACAACATAGGGCGTGTCATCAGATTGCGGTTTTAATATCTGCATACGCTTAAAGCCAGGCTGCTTATCTATTTGACCGGCACGTTTCTGAAATCGTGTTTCAAATTCATTATGCCAGTCAGGGTGGACAAACACTCGATTCGTTACTACAAACATTATAAATAATCCCTAGTAAAATTAATAACTTAGTATTTTAATAGTGTCTCGGATTAACACAAGTGAAATCAGCGCTTGATAATGAGTGAGTACTCACTTACGATATGATCATCGATTCAGGGCGGTACAGATGTGAGTACTCGAGACAAAATAGTTAAATCAGCGGTGACATTGTTTATACAACAGGGCGTGGCAAAAACAACGACCAAACAAATTGCACACTCAGCATCAGTGGCCGAGGGATCGATATATCGCTATTTCCCAAGTAAAGAAGAACTCGCGTGGCAGGTCTTTAAAAATTACCATCAATATCTGGCAATCCAGTTACAGGATGCAGCATCACAGGCACTGGATATTGAAGGAAAAATAAACTCTCTGGTGAACTGTTTTTTAAAACTGGCAGATGATGACTGGCTAATGTTTAGATACTACCTGACGTCACAACACACTCATATGGAAAAAGTCACTGAAGATATGCTAACGCCGTATCAGGTGCTGAGTGATGTAATAAAACAAAGTGCAGAGACAGGGGAGATAAAAAAGGACGATATCAATCTGCTAACAGCAATGATGATGGGTGCCGTGCATCAGATTGCAATCAATAAGATTTATTCAAGAATTAATGGCGAGTTGTATGTGCATCGCAAATTTGTGTCAAACACACTGGTAACCATGCTTAAAGACAAGAGAATATAAAATGAGACAGCTGTTTCAATTGTTTGCCAGTCAGCGTTTTTCACCGTTATTTATAGTGCAGTTTCTGGGGGCGTTTAGCGACAATATATTTAAATCTGCATTGTTAATATTAATTACATATAAATTTGCAGACAATGTAGGTGTAGAAGCCTCTATTCTCAATATGCTTGCTGCAGGTTTATTTATACTTCCTTTCTTTTTGTTTTCGGCATTTGGTGGCTTATTAGCTGACAAATTCAGTAAGCACATATTAATACGTTATATAAAAGCATTTGAACTGACGATTTTGATGATCGCATCCTTTGCCTTGATTTATGAACAGGTGTGGATGCTGTTTATATGTCTGTGCATGACAGGGCTGCAGTCAGCATTATTTGGGCCAGCTAAATATGGAATATTGCCGGAGCTTCTGAAAGATCGAGAATTGTTATCAGGTAATGCGCTGGTTGAAGCAGGTACTTTCTTGTCTATATTGTTAGGCACAATTGTCGGCGGGCTCCTTATACTCGGGGATCATGGTGCGCTATCTATATCAATAGTTTTATTGATGTGTTCTTTAACGGGCTGGATAGCGAGTTTTGTCATACCAAGTATTCCCAGTGCAAATCCAGCGTTAAAATTAACTGCAAATATTTTCAAACAGACTTATGATGTTTACACGCTGGGAATTAAGCACTGGGAAATAAGACGAGTAATATTTGCAATATCCTGGTTCTGGTTTCTGGGCTATGTCATTCAATCACAGCTCAATCCCTTAACGGCAACAGTTCTGTTTGCAGATGAGCAGGTTGCAGTATTGATGCTGGTGATGTTTACCATAGGGATTGGTGTGGGATCTCTCCTCTGCAGCATTATAATGGCAGGAGAGATAAGCGCCAGGATAGTTCCATTTGCAGGGATTGCAATGTCGCTATTCAGCTTCGATTTGTATCTGTCTCTGGATAAAGTAGTGCAACAGGCAATGTCATCCGGGCTGAATACAGTTTCTGAATTTCTGGCGAATAAGCAGCATTGGCGTATTCTGCTGGATATGCTGTTGTTATCTGTCGCAGCAGGTTTTTATATAGTGCCGTTATATACCTTGCTGCAAAAGCGGGTTGAAGATAAATTGCGTGCACGCACTATTGCAGCAAACAATATATCAAATGCCATGTTCATGGTGCTGGCATCTGTGCTGGTTATAGCAGTGTTAAGTACTGGATTTGAAATAGCTGATTTATTCTGGATGTTAGCCGTTATTAATTTATTTGTGTCGATATATATCATGAAAATAATACCAAAACAGACATTGAAAACACTGGGAAGAATTATATTTAAACTGCTGTACAGAGTTGAAGTTAAGGGACTTGAAAATTTCCCAACTGACGATTCAGCTTATGTGATTGTAGCAAACCACACATCATTTCTTGATGGGCCATTATTAATGAGTTATATGCCAGAGCTGCCAGTCTTTGCAATTAATACTGATGTAAATAAAAAATGGTGGGCAAAAATTTTCACGCAGTTTTTTGAGATGTATCCCCTGGATGCTACCCAGCCAATGGCAGTCAAAGGTCTGGTTAAAATGCTCAAAAATGGTAGAAAAGTAGTGATATTCCCCGAAGGGAGGATTACAAATAATGGTAGCCTGATGAAAGTGTATGAGGGTCCTGGGAAAATTGCCGAACTCGGTGGAGCACAGCTGATACCTGTTCGTATAGATGGGGCGCAATATACACGGTTTGGTCGTTTGAAAGGGCTGGTCAAATTAAAACTGTTCCCGAAGATTACTATCTCAATATGTCCGCCAGTGGAGACAGGTATTCCTAAAGAAGTGCGTGGTAGTGCTCGCAAGTCAGCATTGAGAAGAAAAGTTTACGATGTCATGACTGACATGATGTATAAGACGACGAATACGAATGAAACGTTATATCACGCATTAGCCGCATCAATTGACAAGTACGGTAAGTCTCATGAAGTATTAGAGGATATTGAACGCAAGCCTATAACACTGGGCAAGGTATTGTTGGGCAGTATTGTTCTTGGGCGTGTGCTGTCAAGACATGTGAAAAAAGGCGAACATGTAGGAATGCTGTTGCCGAATGCAATCCCTACAGGTGTGACATTTTACGCATTACAGGCGATAGGCGCGATACCTGCCATGCTGAATTTCACAGTAGGGAAGACCAGCATTACATCGGCACTAGATACTGCAAAAGTAAAAACAGTCATAACATCACGCAGATTTATTGAACTGGGACAACTGGAAGAGCTGGAGAATGTAATTCAGCAGAATGCTGAGATTATTTATCTGGAGGATGTGAAACAGAGTATACGTCTGTTAGATAAAGTAGCGGGAATATTAGTAGCAAAAACAGGAATAGGTCTATATAAACACCAGGCTGATCCAGACGAACCTGCTGTAATACTGTTTACTTCAGGTTCAGAGGGGTCGCCCAAAGGTGTGGTGTTGAGTCATAAAAACCTGTTGTCAAATCAGGCTCAGGTAAAAGCGTGCCTGGATTTCTCGTCGAAAGACCAGTTTTTTAATGCACTTCCCGTATTCCATTCGTTTGGCCTGGGTGTGGGTCTGGTATTGCCAGTATCAAGTGGAATAAAGACTTTTCTTTATCCTTCACCATTGCATTACAAGATTGTTCCGGAGCTGGTTTACGACACTAAATCCACCGTGGTATTTGGGACAGATACATTCTTAAGTGGTTATGCCACGCACGGTGACCCGGAAGACTTTCAATTCACGCGATATGTGATTGCAGGTGCGGAGAAACTTAAAGCGTCAACAAGAGAAAACTGGTTCAAAAAGTTTGGTGTTAGAATTTTTGAGGGATATGGAGTGACGGAAACATCACCTGCCTTAAGTATTAATAATTACAGTTTTTGCAAATTTGGAACCGTGGGCAGAATGTTCCCTGGAATACAGACAAAGCTGGAATCTGTTCCTGGAGTCAAGCAGGGTGGACGGCTGTGGGTGAAAGGCAACAATATTATGCTGGGATATTTGCGCGCCGACAATCCTGGTGTGCTGGAGCCGGTGACGGACGGATGGTACGACACTGGTGATATCGTTGATATTGATGACGAAGGTTACGTGAGCATATTGGGGCGCGCAAAACGATTTGCTAAAATTGGTGGTGAAATGGTATCTCTGACACAGGTTGAAGAATGGGTGACAGCGTTGTGGCCAGATCAGGATCACTGTGTATGCGCTATTTCTGATGATCGTAAAGGCGAAAAATTAGTATTGGTCACAACGCGTGATGATGCAGACAGAAAGACTGTCCAGAAGCATATTACTTCGAATGGGGGTGCTGAAATCATGGTGCCTAAAGAAATATTACTGGTAAAACAAATACCGGTCTTGGGTACGGGTAAATTAGATTATCCAGCAATACAGGAGTTAGCAAATGATTATGAGAAACACCAATAATATTAAAGTCAACAAGGTAAATAAAAGTATAGGACACACCATGAAAAATACATTGCTAATTATGTTCACCATCCTGATTTCGCTATTGATATTGACTGCTTGTAATACTAATCCCAGAAAAGAAGCAGAAGACCTGAATTACAAAGCCAAAGCCTACGGCAAGTTGATACGCTGGAAAGCATATGACGATGCGAGTAGCTATATTAAATTGCGCGATGGTGGAAATGTTGTGGTCGATTCAGATTTGCTTAATGAAATAAGAGTCACCAAGTACGAAGTAACTTCTATCATAATGAATGATGAACGTGACGAAGCTGTTATTGTCGCAGAGATTGCCTATTATCATGAGAGAGTGAATAGTGTGCGTGAAATTAAAAACCAGCAAATATGGTGGAAAGAAGAGAGTACGGGTGCATGGTATCTGGATGGGCAGTTGCCACCGTTTATTAGGTAGCTTTGTGTTTCCATCTTTTATGCGTCCATAACCATGAAGATGGATTTTTTACGATTAGTTCTTCTACACAACTGGCATATTTTCGGGTTAATGTATACGCGTCAGTATTTTTTGGGTTAAGACTTAATCTGCTGGCGCTGGCTTTATAGTGGCCGCGTGTGGTTTTCTCGATGCCAATAAAAAAAGTCGGATAGCCTGTAAGCTTTATTATCTTCTCGCTGCCAAGGAAAAACCTGGTTGGCTGGTTCAGAAACATTACCTCAAGCGACTGATCCCTTGAGCGAGGCTCCAGGTCTGCAAGCATGGCGATAGATCTTTTGGCATTTTTTCTTAAGACAACATCCTTAGCTAACTTTTTGTAAGGTATGGGCGTGCTGTGATGTCTGGAGCGCATTGAAAAAATAAATTTATCCAGGCCTTTGGCGTGCACTGGTTTATAAACCGGGTCTATGATGAAGTTATATTTCAAGTGTGCCGCAAACGATATCCATTCAACAGGTGCAGTATGTGCAGTTAACATGAATACAGATTTGCCTGCTTGCACCAGGTGCTGAATTTCCTCAAACCCTTCTAAAGTAATTCTGGATTCAATATCAGTGTCCGAAATGGTGTTGGCCTTGATGGACTCAAGGAGAGTGTCAGTCAAGTGTCGATAGGCAGACTTCTGAATATAGCAAATTTGGTGGTCTGTCTTTTCAGGGAAGGAATTGCGAATATTCTGATAACTGGTGCTTCGTCTGTACCTGACAATATGAAATAAAATAAATGATGATAAATCAGATAAAAAATACAGCGTGCCATAAGGCAGTTTTGATAGGGCTCTATATATAAACATCAAGCATATTTACCTGGAAATATATGTGTTCCAGTCTGGTTCTCTATTAGCAAATGCCAGGAATGATGGGTTTAGTAAGGATTTTTTGTTGTAGGAAAGCGCGTGCATATCCAGTCCGGTAAGGTGCCCCCCAGCCTGCTCAATAATGCATTGTGAAGCTGCAGTATCCCACTCCCAGGTGGGGCCAAATCTGGGGTATATATCTGCGCTACCGTCCGCAACCAGACAGGACTTGATGGAGCTGCCAATAGCCAGTAATTCATGTTCTCCCACATTGGATAAAAACTTTTGCATCAATTTGCTATTGTGAGAGCGGCTGCCGCATATGCGAGGCCTAGAGTGAGTTTTAGCTGAGACATTAATCGCGACGGGTGACTTGTCCTGATCGCATCGGTATGCGTTATCTCCGGTCACGGCGTAATAAAGCTGATCTTTAATCGGTAAATAAATTGACCCAAGAACTGGCTGGTTGTGATGAATTAATGCAATATTCACTGTAAAATCAGGCCGGTTTTTAATGAACTCTCTGGTACCGTCTAGTGGATCGATTAGCCAGAAAGTGTCCCAGTGCTTGCGAATTTCATAACTGGTATTATCAGTTTCTTCGGATATACGAGGAATATCTGGCGTAAGGATACCTAGTTGACGTTCAATATGCTCATTGGCTGCAAGGTCTGCTGTTGTCACCGGAGATTTGTCATCTTTAATATCCACTTCGTAGGATGTGTGGAAGTATTTGCGAATAATATTTCCCGAGGTGCGTGCCACTTCGTTTATGTCGGTGACTAGATTTTTTAGTTCATTGTTAGCAAACATTGCCAGATTCTAGTATCGATAACGGGTTGATGTAATTTAATTTAAAAGTTGATTGTAATGAATGATAGTCGTTCTTTAGATTGGGCTCAAATAGAAACGGTGTTCCTGGATATGGATGGAACGCTGATGGACTTGGCATTCGATAATTATTTTTGGCGTGAATATGTGCCACTAATATACAGTAAAAATAATGGCATGGACGATAATGAAGCAAAGCAGTTTCTGCTTGGCAAGTATCAGAGTCAACAAGGGAGTTTGAACTGGTACTGCACGGATTACTGGTCAGACCAATTAGGTTTGAATATAAAACAGTTGAAGCAGCAAGTTTCGGCCAGAGTGAGTCTGTTTCCATTGGTGAACGAGTTCCTGACCTGGCTAAATGATCATGGAAAAAGGGCGGTATTGCTCACGAATGCGCATATGGATAGTGTTGAGATCAAAATGAATCAGACGGGAATAGGGGATAAGTTTGATCGTATTATTACTTCCCACAGCTATGGTTATGCTAAAGAGCAGGATGAGTTTTGGCAGCTATTGGCTGTTGATGAGGATTATCAACAGGAAGCAACACTGTTAGTTGACGATAATATTTCAGTATTACAGGCTGCAGACCGTCACGGTATTAAATATCTGCGAAGTGTGTTCAAGCCTGATACTACTTTGCCAATTCAGGATACGCAGGGATATCTGGCCATAAATGGCTTTCATGATATTGTGGATGACCTGTCAGGTGATTCGCTATAGACAGGTGAGGCTATTAACCTCGTTTCCAGTGCTTGAACTTTTTCTTGCAATACGTGAGTAATTCATCGTAATTGCGGAAATATAATTCAAATCCTTCTTCCGAAGGGGAGTCAAATTCACAATAATCGTTGGTATGATCTCGGCATATCTGGGGGCGTGCGTCATAAATACCGCAGCCACCACCCGGTAGAATATGCGTACATCGGCCTGTAATTAAGAGACACCAGCCCTCGTCATCCCGATATACTTCGATATGATCGTGCGATACCTGCCAAAGTAAATATTCATATTCCTGCTTGCTTCTGGGTGTGTCAATCGGCTGCGTCACATAAGTACAGCAAATTGAATTTGTACAAAAGCCACATTTATTTTCTGGCGTGATCTCTATACTGGGGTCTAGTGTTACTTTAATATCGTCGAGTCTTAACATGGTGCTTACTTGAAAAAGTTAATCGTAAGTTGCTCATCAGGAGCCAGAGCGGTCCCAGGCGTATGCGCAATCCAATTCCGAGCGAACTAATAATAATCCTTTATCGCTGTTCAACATAGTAGCAATTGGTGTATTGTTTTTAAATCGCCTATGCGGCGTGTTTAGCCAGCGAGAGCCCATCTGTATATTGCGTGGATAGGTCGTCCTTAAGGCATCAGCGATACCTGCAATATGTTCAATGCGAGTCACCGTTTCGCTATTCATGGGGAATGCAGCGCCATTTCTGAATTTATCTAAATGACGTGTGCGAGTATTGCCAGGTAATGCGAGTAATTGAATTATTTGTTTCCCATCCAGGCCCCAGTCGTCCATCAGCTGCATAGTCATCTGGGTGATAATGGATTTATCTGTGTCAGTGTTCATTGAGTAGTGCGACGCTTATTCTGTCTCGTCGGGTTTGTTGGGTTTTTTGAGTGCATCGATAGATATTACCGAGGACTGCCTGGGTTCGTCCGCATATCTGGGCCTTTCCTTAATGTCCAGGCCAGACTGCTGTGCCAACTCGTGTTCTCTGGCAGTGATCAGTCCAAAACACATGCGTATGTCTTCGCGAGTAGTTTCACTTAATACATGTTTCATGCCCGGGCTGGGTGTTGTTTCCCGAATAATAGCGGACAGCACTTTTCGCATAACTAGTAGAGTACGTTGTTCTTTTCCAGGTTTGATATCTGATGGCATGTGCTTAATTATATTGTATATTATGTCGAATACTTAGTGGATTTAAGCATACCACGAACTGCATTATTCCGCTTGTGACACCACGATGGAACTAATGTCACAGATTTTATCTAATAGCTAAATATTATGACCACTAGCAAAATTAAATTTCACGTTGGGCAAATAATTGAGCATAACCATTTTGGTTACAGGGGAGTAATTTACGATGTGGATGCTGAGTTTAATGGCACGGATTCATGGTATAGAAGCGTCGCAAAGTCACAGCCACCAAAAAACGAGCCCTGGTACCATGTTCTGGTAGATAGCTCAGACGATACTACCTACGTGGCTGAACGAAATCTCCTGCCCACCAGTAATACAGCAGAAATCGATCATCCACTGGTTAATGCGTATTTTTCAAGTTTTTCCAGTAACCGGTATAACCTCCTATTGAAGCAGTAATATGTTTAAGAATCTCAATCAGTGGTTGCAAACGACCTTAAAAATAGGCGCAGAGGACGATAATGAACAACATACCACTCAACTGGCCGCAGCCATTCTATTGATAGAAGTGAGTCGAGCAGATTTCGAGATTTCTCAGGATGAGCAGAAAATCATAAGTGAAACATTGATTAAGCAATTTTCATTGTCGAAAAATGAAGCGGCCAAGGTCTTGCAATACGCACTGGATGAACATGACGAATATACGTCGTCACATGAATTTATTCGCCTGATCAACGAAGAGCTGGATATGGCAGCCAGGCTGGACCTGCTGAAAGGACTTTGGGCCGTTGCTTACGCCGATGGTGTGCTGGACAAGTATGAGGAATACCATATCCGGAAAATCGCGGACTGGTTATATCTTTCTCATTCAGACTTTATTCGGGTAAAGCATCTGGTGCTGAAAGAGTTAAATATGGAAGAGTAAAGATTTTTGTTTTGCGTACCCCGCAAGCGAATATCTGTGTTCGCCTGCGGTATACGTATTACAGCTTTGTTATGGCGGTTACACCATATCTTTTAAGCCTTTAAGTGGAAGTACTTTAACTGCCTTGCGAGCAGGCTTTGCTTTAAATACAGTTTCTTCACCAGTAAACGGGTTGATACCTTTGCGAGCTTTGGTGGCAGGCTTTTTAACAACCTTGATTTTACATAGACCAACCATATTAAATAAACCTGAACCTCTAGGCTTTAACTCTTTAGCGATAAGGCCGTCTAATGCAGTAAATACCGAAGCAACCTGCTTTCTGGTCAGTTCAGTTTCTTCTGCAATAGAATTCAGGATTTCAGACTTGGTAGGTGGTTTTTTAACTGCTGGTGCGGCTTTCTTTTTAACGGCCATTCAATATTCCTCTATTATGTAAGTTTGTAAATGCATGAAGTCTGATTGCCATAATGTGATATGACATTCATATGTAGTTATCTCTTAACGACTTATTTTATAATTATTCTGTCTTGGCGAATTGTACACAAGGAATAGAATAATGCCAATTTTATCCTGCTATTTAAGCATTTTCTGAAATTCATTATAAAATTTGAAAAGTAAAAGCTATTTTTTAAGCGAAATAATCAAATAGAAAATACATAACATCTTTATAGATGATGAGCTAGTTAATGTGCTCTGTGAAGATATAGATGCAAGGCTGCTGATTTTTCGGCTGTTAGCATTGAATCAAATGGATCGAAGAGCAATCAATATGGAATATAAAATTAAAATAACGACCATTGCTGACAGATCAAACATGCCCACAGGAGGAATAATCTTGCGTGCAGGAGCTAATAGTGGCTCAGTGATGGAGTTTAGCAGCGATAATATTGGATTGTGACCCATGTTCATGCCTGCAAACCAACTTAGAATTGCTCTAATAATGACTGCATATAAAAATATAGAGACAATCATAATTATCACCTGAAGGACTGTGCTGATGATTAAAACATCCAGGCTGGGCTGTAATCCTCTTATATACAGCAGTAAAAAAACTTCCAGAGCCTTAAGGCCTAAAACAAGAACCCAGCTAGCTGTATCGACTGGACCAATGCTGGGTAAAATTTTTCTGAGCGGCACGATTACCGGATTGGTGATTGTGACTAAAAATTGCGAGATTGGATTGTAAAAATCTGCTCGTGTTGCAGAAAGGATCATGCGCAGTAAAATCGCACCTATATATAATGTAAACAGGGTGTGTATCAGGAAGGCGAGGACATTATTTGCTGCGTGCATGGATTATTCCTTGTTAAACGATTGACTGATTTCACCCGCTTTGTCTGAAGCGGCTTTGAGTGCACTTTTTACTATTTTTTTCAGGTCATTTTCAATGAAACAGTTGATTGCCTGTTCCGTAGTGCCACCTTTGGAAGTGACGTTTGCGCGTAATACCTTAAAATCACTACCATTCTGCTTCGCCAATTGTGCTGCTCCAAGCATTGTCTGCAATGTCAGCATATAGCTGTCTTGTGCACTTAATCCCAGCGATTCCCCACTTTCCTGCAAGCATTCCATCAGGTAAAAAAGATAAGCCGGACCACTGCCAGATAGAGCAGTTACGGCATCCAGCATTGACTCATGCTCAACCCAGATAGTCTCGCCTGTCGAACTTAATATCTGGTTTGCCAGGTCTCTGTCTATTTGACTGGTGTCAGGCCGACAATATAAACCTGTCATGCCATAGCCTATCGCGGCTGGTGTATTGGGCATGCTGCGTATAATCACTGCGTGCTGACCTAGCCATTCCTGAAAAGCACTCACCGGTACACCAGCAGCAATCGACAGGTATAGAGTATCCGCGGGCAGGTTCATGGCAGAAAGTTTTAGACAGGCTGATGACATGTCACCTGGCTTGACTGCCAGCAAGACTATTTTGTGCGAAAGTGTAATTTGCGAGGGATCACTGATTACCGTGCTTCCCGGGAATGCTTTTTGTAGAGCATCATGCCTTGACAGGTCATGATCGCAGAAGGTGATCTGACTGGCCGACCATTGTCTGGACAGCAAGCCGGAGGCAATACTGGTACCCATGTTTCCTGCGCCAATGATTAACAGGGATAGATGGTCAGAAATTTTCATAAGCGTATTGTTTCATGAGTTGTGGCGTGGGCCAAATATTGCTGTGCCGATTCGTACCATAGTGGAGCCGCACGCAATCGCTGCTTCAAAATCGTTACTCATACCCATTGAAAGAGTATCTACATCAAATTCATGCTGTTTAAGACTGGTGAGTAAATCTGCCATTTTTCGAAACGCTGAAGTTTGCTGTTCAGGTTCATTAGTGGCACTGGGAATTGCCATTAATCCGCGCAGTTTAAGATTGGGTAGTTGCTGAATTAATTCAGCCAGTGGTAATAGTGCTGTCGGTGCGATTCCTGATTTGCTGTCTTCATTATCGATATTGATCTGCAAACAGATATTTAACGCCGGTAAGTCAGGCGGGCGCTGGTTACTAAGCCGTTTCGCAACAGATTCTCTGTCAACACTGTGTACCCATTGAAATTTTTCTGCGATCAGTCTGGTTTTGTTTTTCTGGATGGGCCCAATAAAATGCCAAATCAGCTCAATGTCGGAAATTTCAGCCATTTTATCGACAGATTCCTGGATGTAGTTTTCACCAAAATGCATTTGCCCCTGCATCGCCAATGATCGGATTTCATGTGCGCTGCGTGTTTTACTGACAGCAATGAGACAAACATCGCGACTGGAACGCTGGTGTCGTTTTGAAATTTGTTCAATCTGCTGACGTATTACGCGGAGGTTGTTGACTGGATCATTTGTGGTCATGGTTTGAATGTAAGCAACTGACGTGTCTGATTTATTATGCAATATGCTCAGCTGTGCGTACTGTGGTGGTTCTGTTTATCGTTACAATGTGTTTGCTTGTCGCATACTACTGCCTAATTGTGCGAAACGTACGAGTGACGTTATATAGTATCCACTTATGGATTGGATGCAGCCTGTTTAAACCCCAAGGGTGCCTTCGAACTCAAAACGTACACTGGATAGTATAGCCTAACTTGAAAGGAGTCTAAGTGGATATATCTCAGCTGCTGGCTTTCTCTGTTAAAAATGGAGCCTCAGACCTACATCTTTCTGCCGGTGTCCCGCCGATGATTCGAGTCGACGGAGATGTGCGAAGAATAAATGTTCCTTTGATGGAGCATAAAGAAGTTCATTCTATGGTTTATGACATCATGAATGACAAGCAACGCAAAGACTATGAGGAATTCCTGGAAACAGACTTTTCGTTTGAGATTCCAGGCCTGGCGCGTTTTCGTGTTAACGCCTTCAATCAGAGTCGCGGGGCAGGTGCTGTCTTTAGAACAATTCCAACTAATATACTCACACTTGAGGAACTGGATTGTCCCAGAATTTTTGCTGATATCTCATCGTACCCTCGAGGACTGGTATTAGTTACAGGTCCTACCGGATCGGGCAAGTCAACGACTCTGGCGGCCATGATCAATCATAAAAATGAAAACGAGTATGAGCATATTCTAACGATTGAGGATCCGATTGAATTCGTTCATGAGAGTAAAAAAAGTCTGGTCAACCAGCGTGAAGTGCATCGGGACACATTGGGGTTTAATGAAGCACTAAGGTCTGCATTGCGCGAGGACCCGGACACCATTCTGGTGGGCGAGCTGCGAGACCTGGAAACAATCCGGCTGGCATTAACTGCTGCAGAAACTGGGCACTTGGTTTTTGGAACACTTCATACCAGCTCTGCTGCCAAAACCATTGACAGAATAGTTGATGTATTTCCAGCTACAGAGAAAGACATGGTTCGTTCCATGCTGTCTGAATCATTGCGTGCTGTTATCTCGCAAACATTGTGCAGGAAGATTGGCGGCGGCCGAATTGCTGCACATGAAATCATGCTGGGGTCACCGGCAATTCGCAATTTAATTCGTGAAGATAAAATTGCCCAAATGTATTCATCTATACAGACCAGCCAGAATGTAGGGATGCAAACCCTTGATCAATGTCTGAAAGAAATTCAGGCAAAAGGTCTGATTAGTAAAGAAGAAGCGCGTCGACGTGCGGCTAACAAAGACGATTTTTAGTGAAATGAGAGATTAGTGTAGAGATTATGGATAGAGATAAGGCCATCACGTTTATGCACGACCTGCTGCGTAATATGCTGCAAAAAGGCGGGTCTGATTTGTTTATTACTGTAGGTGCACCTCCCTCTATGAAGCTGGATGGAAAAATGACACCTATAACTAACCAGCCGTTAACTGCGTCCCATGCTCAGGTATTGGTGCGCGCAATCATGAATGATCGTCAAATTCGCGAGTATGAAGAAACACAGGAATGTAACTTCGCGATCAGCCTGC
The DNA here is from genome assembly GCA_963976865.1 of uncultured Gammaproteobacteria bacterium. Lineage (GTDB taxonomy): Bacteria > Pseudomonadota > Gammaproteobacteria > UBA4575 > UBA4575 > UBA1858. Next base: position 740,116 of record CAXBLY010000001.1, read on the forward strand.
CCAATATTTCCCGCTTTCGAGTGAATGCATTTATGCAGCGCAATAGTTCAGGAATGGTTTTACGCGTAATTAATGCAGAAATACCGACTATCGAAGAATTAAAGTTGCCGAATATTATTAAAGATATTTCCATGACCAAGCACGGGCTTGTCATCTTCGTTGGTGGAACAGGTTGTGGTAAGTCGACTTCTTTGGCTGCAATGCTTGGGTATCGCAACGAACATAGTCAAGGTCATATTATTACCATAGAAGATCCGATTGAATTTGTGCACAAGCATCGCAACTGTATTGTTACTCAACGTGAAGTGGGTGTTGATACAGAAACATTTGAAATTGCATTGAAAAATACTTTGCGACAAGCCCCGGATGTTATCTTGATTGGAGAGATTCGTGACCGTGAAACAATGGAGCATGCAGTTGCGTTCGCTGAAACAGGTCACCTGTGTTTGGCTACCTTGCATGCTAACAGCACTAACCAGGCACTGGATAGAATAATCAACTTTTTCCCTGAAGAAAGACGTGCGCAATTGCTGATGGATCTTTCGCTCAACCTTAAAGCGATTGTGTCGCAGCGCTTGCTGCCAATTAAAGAGTCTGATGGGCGTGTACCTGCTATTGAAATACTGATTAACTCTCCTTTAATGGCGGATCTGATCTTTAAGGGAGATGTGCCGAAGATGAAAGCACTGGTTGCAAAATCGAGAGAGCTGGGCATGCAAACTTTTGATCAGCATCTGTTTGACCTGATTGAAGAAGATATGATTACTATTGAAGATGGGCTGCGTAATGCAGACTCGGTCAATGATCTGCGATTGCGCCTGAAACTGGAAGGCAAGAAATCGAAAGGGACGGATCTGCTTGATGGCTTAGAGACTCTTACCGTTGAAGAAGATGCCAAAGAGTCAGGTTTGGTCGGTTAATCATTTAACTATAGCGTAGTAACAATTATGACAGTAAGCCCATATTTAAAACTCATGGCCGAGAAGGCTGCATCAGATCTGTTCTTTACTACAGGTGCGCCTGTATGCATGAAATTAAATGGTGTCACCCAGCGGATATCGAAGACTCCGCTACAGCCAGGAACAGCCAAGAAGATCGCTTATGAAATAATGAACGATCAGCAGATCAAGGAATTTGAGTTAACCAAGGAAATGAATCTTGGTATTTCTATCGTGGGTGGTGGGCGTTACCGAGTCAATATTTACTACCAGCGTGGTGAGGTGTCTCTGGTAATTCGCTATATTAAGCATGAGATACCCAGCCTCGAGAAATTAGGCTTGCCTGAAGTGCTACGCAGCCTGGTGATGAAGCAGAATGGTCTAATACTGGTTGTAGGCTCTACGGGGTCTGGTAAATCTACCTCACTGGCATCAATGATCGAGCATCGAAATAAAGTGCAAAGCGGTCATATTCTTACCATTGAAGATCCCATTGAATATATTTTCACACACAAGAAATCAATTATTGGTCAGCGGGAAGTGGGTCTGGATACATTGTCATACGATAATGCATTACGTGAGGCCATGCGTGAAGCGCCTGATGTAATTATGATAGGCGAGGTGCGTGATCGTCTGACAATGGAAGCTGCCATGTCATATGCAGATACAGGTCACTTGTGTTTAACGACATTGCATGCGGTCAATGCCAATCAGGCACTGGACCGGATTATCAACTTTTTCCCAACTGATGCCAGAAATCAAATTTTGATGGATCTGTCACTCAATCTGGCAGGAATCATTTCACAACGTCTTATTCCCTCGGCTGATGGTGGACGAATACCTGCAGTAGAGGTATTGCTCAATACGCCTTATATCTCAGATCTTGTGCGAAAAGGAGAGTTTGGTGAAATTAAGGAAATTATGGAGAAGGGCGCTGCAGTGGGTATGCAAACTTTCGACCAGTGCCTGCATGAACTATATAAGTCAGAACGTATTACCATGGATGATGCGCTTAATTTTGCTGATTCGCGCAGTAATCTGGAATGGCAGATCAACTTTGGTGGCGGAGTCAAAAGTGTAGGCGAGCATGATGATCATGCAGATTTAGCTCTCAATGCTGACAGTCTTGCAGGCGATGAAGAAAATGAGTCCCCGGCCACGCTGTCAACGCCTTTGCCTGATCTAAGTGAATTGAGTCTGGATGATGAAGGTCAGGAAGAACTCAAGTCTTTCTCTGATGTCAGCCTGGACCATGATCTGAATGAAGATGCTGTCGAAGATGAGGATGATGAGTTTTTCGATTCCGTAAAATCCATGTTTAGTGATGATCGACCATCCAAATAATCATTTTGGAAAAACCGTATTTGCTTCAAATATAGGCCCATCGACACACACACGCTTCATCTGGTGTAGCCCGGATTGATTGACTGTTTCTACCGTGCAGCCTGCACAACCGCCCACCGCACAAGCCATGTGTTCTTCCAGTGATAACTGACAGGGAATTGTTAGCTGCTGGCTAAGCCTGGCAGCGGCCTTTAGCATTAGTGTTGGCCCGCATGCAAAAATCTCAATTTCTGAACGTTCCTGTGCATCCATGCTTTCCAGCCAGATGGCTGCAAGCTCGTGAATGTAACCATCAAAGCAGCCTGAATAATTCTGTTTGCTGGTTAATCTGGAAGGAATACCCAGGTCTTCCAGTAGCGCCATTGAAGCAATTGTATCGTCAGGTAGTGAGCTGATTAAAATTTTTGACGGTTGCACTTTGAACGGGAAAGGAATTTCTGAGCCCATGATCACCATTGGCGTGAGACTGGATTTCTTTTTAAGTTGTTCTGCGAAAAACAGTATAGGTGGAATACCAACGCCGCCTCCAAGTAATAAAGGCCGTTTCGTTTTGCTGGATAGGGTAAAAGCATTGCCAATGGGCCCCATACAATGCAGCACATCGCCTGCCTTGATGCTGGCAAGCTGTTCTGTTCCCGAACCCACCACTTTATACAAAACTTCTATCCAGCCTTCATCAATAGCACTGCGTAATACTGAAAAAGGCCGCTTTAAGCTATATTTTTCGTGACTACAGCTTAAATGAATAAAGTTTCCTGGCTGAACTGTTTTTGCACATTCGGGTGCATGTAAACGAAGCAGATATTGCGCTGCGGGTAATGCGTCGTGGGCAAGTACCTGTGCTTTTTCGGCGTAGATTGAGGCATCATTCATTAGCTTGATTCAAAAACAAGTTTGCCATCCACAAAAGTATGCGTCACTTTGCCTTTCAGTGTTCGATTCAGGAATGGTGTATTTTTGCCGCGACTATGCATATTTTCAGCTGTGAGTTTCCACTCAATCGCAGGATCACAGATACATAAGTCAGCAGGCTGTCCAGGTGATAAATTGCCGGCTTTAATGTTAAGCAAGCGTGCAGGCTTGTAAGTCAGTAGTGAAATAATATCAGATAAGGAAGCAACGTCCTCTTTCACTAATTGAAGAGCCAGGGGTAATAATGTCTCTAATGCTGAAATACCCGGTTCGGTTGATGCGAACGGTGCCAGCTTGGCATCGCGTTCATGAGGCTGATGGTCTGAGCAGATACTTTCGATAATTTCACTGCTTAATTTATGCCTTAGTCCCGCCACATCGGTACGACTTCTCAACGGCGGTAACACATGGTAATTGCCATCAAAACCGGCAATATCAACATCGCTTAAAAATAACTGATGGGCGCTGATGTCTGCACTGATAGGAACACCATCAAATTTGGCTCTCTCCAGTATCTGCAGTGAGCGCTGGGTTGATAACCTGCAGAAGTGAACGCGGACACCAGTTTGTTCAATTAATGCCAAACATGAACCTACAGCTGCTGTTTCCGCAGCAGTAGGAATTCCCGCGAGCCCCATTCGAGTGGCGTACATACCTTCATGTGCACAACCGTTTTCTGCAAGACTGTGATCCATTGGGTGATAGAATAAAGTAAGGCCCTGGCTTGAGGCGTATTCCATCGCGCGGCGCAAGATTAAATTATTAGCTACTGGTCGTAATACATTGCTAACACCAACCACGCCAGCTTCCTTGAGTGCTGCCATTTCGTTCAGCATGGTGCCTTTTAGATGCGAGGTAAGTGCACCTATGACGTATACACGGCAGTGCCCCGCTGCACTGGTGCGCTGTTGTATAAGTTCTACTTCAGCAGGTGAATTAATCGCGGGTTTTGTATCAGGCAAGCATGCGACAGAAGTAATACCGCCACTCACGGCAGCATAAGTTTCACTGGCAATCGTGGCTTTGTGTTCATATCCCGGCTCTCTTAATCGCGTTGCAATGTCGACTAGCCCTGGAAATAGGTAACTGCCTTTTGCATCTATGCTGGTGTCGGCTGTCCAGTCAGCAGGTTTATCGCCGACGGCTGCAATGGACCTGTTATGTATATATAAACTGGCAACTTTACTGACGTGATTTTCCGGGTCAACAATGTGAGCATTATTGATTTCTATTTTCATGGTTGATGTCCTGCCAGCATAGACATAATTGCCATGCGCACAGCAATGCTATAGGAAACCTGCTGCAAAATAACTGACTGTGGTCCATCTGCCACTTCTGAGCTTATTTCAACACCACGATTGATAGGCCCTGGGTGCATGACAATGGCATCATCAGCGGCCAATGCAACTCGCTCCCGGGTTAACCCAAACAGATTAAAGTATTCATGTTCACTTGGGAGTAGTGCACCTTGCATGCGTTCTTTTTGTAAACGTAGCGTCACCATGACGTCAACATCTTTCAATCCATCCTCAATTTTATGAAATACCTTTACGCCCAGAGTCTCTATGCGCGCCGGAAGCAAAGTGCGTGGTGCAATAACCCGTATTTCTTTTACACCTAGAGTTGTTAATGCATGTATCTGAGAGCGGGCAACCCGGGAATGTAGCAGATCACCTATGATGGCTACTTTGAGATTATCAAAACTGCCTTTGATTTTACGAATTGTATACATATCAAGCATTGCCTGGGTCGGGTGAGCATGACGTCCATCGCCGGCATTAATGACACTGATATGCGGGGCTATATGCTGGGATATAAATTCTGCAGCACCACTATCCTGATGCCGAATAATAAACATATCAACCTGCATTGCCTCAAGATTTCGCAAGGTATCCAGCAGGCTTTCACCTTTGACAGTGGCAGAAGAGCTGATGTTAATATTTAGCACATCGGCAGATAATCTTTTTGCTGCCAGTTCAAATGTAGTGCGTGTTCGAGTACTGGCTTCAAAGAACAGATTGACGATAGTTTTCCCTCTGAGTAGAGGCACTTTTTTAACGGTTCTGCCATCGATGTTAGTAAATGACTCGGCAGTGTCTAAAATATTAGTCAACTGATCCTTGCTTAGTGATTCAGTTGTAAGAAAGTGTTGCATCCGTTACTTGTCGCTATACTTGTATGTTAGTCGGCTGTCATTAACTGGTAGTGATGACTTCAAGCTTCAAGGGCTTGGGTCCGGTCAGTTTTACATGCTGGTGAGGGGGTAGGTCAATTCTTTTACCTGCCACCTTGGCTGCAATTGGTAATTCACGTCCGCCACGATCGACTAGCACCACAAGATGAACGCTGGCAGGTCGCCCATAATCAAATAATTCATTGAGTGCTGCGCGTACAGTGCGGCCAGTGTGCAAAACATCATCCACCAGAATAATATGTTCTCCGGTGATGTCGAGAGGGATCTTGGAGGGTTTGACCTGGGGGTTGAGGCCCAGTCGACTGAAGTCATCACGGTAAAATGAGATATCCAGAATGCCCATTGGTTTTTCCAGATTAAGAGACGCGTGCAAGTGTTCTGCAATCCAGATACCGCCGGTATGTATGCCAATCATTAGTGGCTGGTCTGTCCCCAATGTGCTGACCAGATCCTGAGTCTGGCTGGTGAGGTTGCTAATTAGGTCATCGACATTAATGTTCATGCTGGTAGATTAACACTCATCCATGATTCCAACAAAATTGCGGCGGCAATCTGATCAATGTCCTGTTTGCTGATTTTGCCTTTTGCGCGAGACCTTTTGTTTTTTAAATGGAGGTAGGCTTCATCGGAGGTCAAAGTTTCATCATGCATGATGACGGGTAAACCAGACCGGCTGGAAAGATGCGTACAAAACCGTTTAATTTTTTTGCGCAGGGTTTTGTTCTCTTCTGCATCGTGCGGTATGCCGACAATTAACTGTGTGGGTTGCCACTCTTTGAGTAAATTTTCGATTTGAACCCAGTCTGGCTGATTATTCGTAGTCGTAATAGTGGTTAAAGGCCTTGCCGTCCCTGTGATGCTTTGGCCGACGGCGACACCTGTGCGGCGCTCGCCAAAATCAAACCCCAGCAACACATGATGTTTTTCTGCTGAATCAGGCATGTCCAGGCTGGCTGTTCAGTAAGTTAAGGTCAATGCCCAGCTGTCTTCCTGCGGCTAACCACTGTTTATTGGCAGGTGTATCAAACACTAGCTTATGCTGATATTCAGTGGTCAGCCATGAATTTGCAGAAATTTCGGCTTCCAGCTGCCCTGGAGACCAGCCAGCATAGCCCAAGGCAATGATTTTATTTTCAGGACCTTTGCTCTCGACAATCTCGTTCAAAATTCCGGTGGATGAAGTGAGGAATAATTTTGGAGCTATTTTTATTGTAGATTCACGTTCAGTCTCGCAATCATGCAGTATGAAGCCGTGATCAGTATCTACCGGCCCGCCGGAGTAAATGTATACCGATGAAAGCGGATCATCTTTTTTCGGTTTAGTAGTAGAAGTATCAATCAGCTCATAAATGTTTAATGAGGTAGGCTTGTTGAGGATAATACCCATCGCTCCCTCTTCAGCACTGTGTTCACAAATAATCGTAATAGTTTTGGAAAAGCCAGAGTCATGTAGCGAGGGCATGGCTATCAGTATTTGTGAGCGTAAGGAAGTGTTAGCGTCAGACACGTAAATTTGACTATTGAGTACTTAATTTATTTTCACTGTGATACACCCATGTACGTGTAATCATAAGCTGGTCATATTGTTCACGCATTTCTGCCGGGAACTGTTTAAATGGAGCAGCCAGTCTGACCACTTTGATAGCTGCTTCATCGAGCAGTCTTTCTCCGGATTTTTGCTGTACGGAGGATGATATAACGGAACCATCGTAATTAACGAGCACACTCAGTATTAATGTTCCGGACAGTTTTTTCTGTCTGGCCTGACTTGGGTAATTAATGTTGCCGATAATTTCAACTTTCTGTACCCAGTCTTTAATGTATTTTGCCTCTACTGCTGATTTGGCACTTAAGGTATCGATATGATTGATGCGTGGACGTTTTGCATATAATTGCTTGTCCCGGCTTAGTTCGGAAACCAGCTGAGCAACATTCTGCTGGTTTTTTCTTAGTTCTTTTTGAGCAACTTTAGAATTTACTTCTGTAGTGACCCGGCGTGAAAATTTCTCGTCACTGACATTATTTTGGTGCACAACCATTTCATTTTCAGCCATACGTGTTGTGTTTTCAGTCATCTCGGCAGTGCTGGTTTGGTCATTACCCTGTAAAGTCTTCTTGGTAACCGAAGGGGAAGTGGGGCGAGCATCAAAATCGACACTGCCGCTTTGCATCTGGTTATGCTCAGCAATTGTTGTCGCATCTTCAGGCGCGTCTACATTCTGGGTTTTTGTCAGAATAACTTCAATTGTTGAAGGTGGCGCCGAGTGGCTTTTAATTAATTCAAATCCAAGCCCTAAAATCAGCAATGCATGAAAAGCAATCGCTAATAACAGAGTAAAACTTATTCTGTCATTTGAGGATACTTTTGGTGCGGCTACGGCTTGAGTCATTTAGGGTGTGAATAGAATTAAAGTTTAAATAATAGTTTAGTTTAGTAATGTTTCAATCTGGTCGAATAAGGTACCACTAATATTTAGATTATACTGTGCATCAAGTTCCCGAATACATGTCGGACTGGTGATATTAATCTCTGTTAAATACGAGCCTATTACATCAATACCAGCAAATAGTATTCCATTATCTACTAAAGTTGTTTTGATTTCCGAGCAAATCTGCCGGTCTTTGTCGCTTAACGGTATACCTTGCCCTCTGCCACCCACAGCAAGGTTGCCACGGAACTCTCCAGAGGCGGGAATTCGTGCAAGTGCATAGTCAATGGGTTCTCCATTTACGACCAGAATGCGCTTATCACCCTGATTAATTTCAGGAATAAAGCGCTGGGCCATAATGGTTCTGGCACCTTTGTCAGTAATCTGGTCAATTATAGAATGTCTGTTTGAGTCGTTGGGTGTAATTCTGAAAATAGATTCTCCTCCCATCGCGTCCATGGGCTTCACAACTACATCACCATGTTCAGTAATAAAGTGATTAATTCTTTCTCTGTCGCGAGTCACTAGTGTAGGTGCACAGCAATCAGGAAAGTTAACTATTGAAAATTTCTCATTCATGTTGCGCAGGGAGACTGGATTGTTGACTACACATGTTCCTGCATTCTGGGCCAGTTCCAGAACGTAGGTAGTATAGATGTACTCCATGTTGAAAGGGGGGTCCAGGCGCATAAGAATCACGTTAAATTCTGACAGTTCAATCTCAGAATAGTCCGCCAAATGGTACCAATTTTGCGATCTGTCTTTGACAGAGAGCTTGGTAGCCTGCGCAAATGGCCTTCCATCCAGAACGTATAAGCTGCCGGGGCGGATGTAGTGGATACTCCAGTGTCTGCGCTGAGCTTCTAATAGCATCGCAAATGTGCTGTCTTTGTAGGTATGGATTGACTCTATCGGATCCATGATTACTGCAATATTGATGGTCATACACTGATCCTCTATCTGGCATATTTGCCGTTATATCGGCTTAGTTTGTTCTAGGACTACCTTGTATACGTCCGGTTCAGTACCGTGTGCATATAAGAGATAAAAAATATCTTCGTTTGCATAGTGGCCAGTCTTCTGGCTGATTAAATATAAACGATTTGAGCTGCAGGATAACAGCTCTGGAGAATGAAATTGGGAGCACAAAATTTAGAGAACAGTTCTTTGCCGGAACTCGACCAGTCAAATACAGTAGATCTGTCGTCGCTTAAAGTGATGATTATTGATGATAGTAAGACAATTAGGAAGTCTGCTGAAACTTTGTTGATCAAAGAGGGTTGTGAAGTTCTGACTGCGGAAGATGGTTTCGAGGCGTTAGCAATTATTGCAGTGAATAAGCCTGATATCATTTTTGTAGACATCATGATGCCCAGACTGGATGGCTATCAAACTTGTACACTAATTAAAAATAATCGCCAGTTTAGAGATACGCCAGTGATCATGCTGACGAGTAAAGATAGTATTTTTGACAAGGCCAGAGGGCGTATTGTTGGTTCAGAAGAGTATCTGACCAAGCCATTTACCCGTGATGATCTGTTGCAGGCGGTTAGTCGCCATGCACAGCCAGAACACAACTAGAGAGATTTGAGATCTGACTATGGCGCATATATTAATTGTTGATGACTCTCCCACAGAAAGACATTTTCTTAAAAGTGTTCTGTCCGAGAATGGATATGACATCAGCCTTGCGGAAAATGCTGAGCAGGGGATTGAGATGGCAAAATCCGAACATCCGGATCTGATTCTCATGGATGTAGTCATGCCCGGGATGAATGGATTTCAGGCAACGCGTTATTTGACTAAATCACCGGATACAGCAGATATTCCGGTATTAGTGGTCAGTACTAAAAGCGAACAGACCGATCAAGTGTGGGCGAGCAGGCAGGGAGCTAAAGCTTATATTACAAAACCAGTAGATGGGAAATCATTGCTGGAATCCGTTAAACATCATCTTGTTTGATGGATATCTAAAATGACTGCATTTAATTATTTAAGTGAACTGGATCAGAGATTCTCATCTGAATCCGGGGCTGTATTGGCTAGTGGCAACGCGATAATGAGAACATTGCATTTTCGGGTTGGGCGTTACGATTTGCTGTTACCTCTGGACGACTCTACAGAAATCATTTCGCAGATTAATTATTCGCGAATACCAATTTCACGGCCATGGCTACTGGGGATTGCCAGTCGTAGAGGGCAGTTGCTGACACTAATTGATTTAAAGAATTTTCTGTTCAATTCAGATCCTATAAAGAAAATTGGCAAGAGAAGAATTATTGCAAATAAAGTTGGTTCAAATTTTCTCGGGTTTGTTGTTGATCATGCAGTGGGATTAATGAACCTGCAAAAAAGTGAATTTAAGAATAGTTATCCGCAGCACTGGGATAGTGGTCTCGTCAATTACCTGTCTGGAACATATGAAGAAAACGACGTGTATTTTGGTGTATGTGACTTTGGAAAAATGATTAATGACGAGCGTTTTAATGAAACGCAGAAAAATTACAGTTAAAAGATTTGATTGAATAATAGTAAAAAAAACAAGGGTGCAATGATTGAGTCGAACCGGATTTAATAGATTCGATTGAAATTACGCGAAGGTTAATTCAGAACGGAAGCATGCTTAGGTAATAAGCAGTTTGGAGGTTAAGGATGGCAGTACCAAAAATTATTCCACATAATTCTATGGATAAAAAAGATAGAAAAACATTTTATATGTTGATCAGTCTGTCTGTAGGAGTGGTATGTTCTTTGCTGATTTTGTGTGTAGCAATATTAGCGCCTTCGCTCTTTGAAGAAACGCAACGCGGGATGGTCGCGGGTATTACATTTCTTGCCGGCTTATCAATTATGGCGCTACTAGTGAGTTTTAGCTGGCGCTGGAGCACTCGCGTGAAGAAGCAGTTGCATGCGATAGATGAGCAGAATAAGCGAAATCAGCAGGCAATTTTATTGCTGCTAGATGAGATGACAAACCTGGCTGAAGGTGATCTAACAGTACATACAACAGTGACAGAAGATATCACGGGTGCCATTGCAGACTCCGTGAACTACTCAATTGATGCCTTGCGTAATCTCGTGACAACAATTAACAGAACAGCGGTCCAGGTGTCACACGCTGCAGTACAAACACAGGACATTACCAGGCAGTTAACAGATTCCAGCGAAATTCAGTCGCGTGAAATCGCCAATGCAACATCAGCAATTACAGAGATGGCAACATCAATTCAACATGTATCCAAGAATGCAAATACCTCTGCCGAAGTTGCGCAAAAGTCAGTAGATATTGCTCATAAAGGTGCGCAAACAGTAAGTCGTACAATCGACGGAATGGATACAATTCGTGAACAAATACAGGAAACATCCAAGCGAATTAAACGACTGGGCGAGAGTTCGCAGGAAATCGGAAACATGGTGGGCCTGATTGACGAGATTGCTGATCAGACAAATATCCTGGCGCTGAACGCAGCAATTCAGGCATCCAGTGCAGGTGAAGCCGGACGAGGTTTTGCAGTGGTGGCTGACGAAGTGCAACGATTGGCGGAACGCGCAGGTAATGCCACCAAACAAATTGAAGCGCTGGTGAAAACGATTCAAAGTGATATTAATGAAGCAGTGGACTCTATGGAACAAAGTACCACTAACGTAGTCAACGGTGCCCGTCTGGCTGAGGATGCAGGTGAAGCACTCGCTGAAATTGAAACCGTATCTGCAAACTTAAGTGGCTTAATTCAGAATATTTCTACGGCTGCAACAAAACAGTCGCAAGCGTCTACGAATGTGGCAACGACAATGAACGTAATTCAGGACATCACTGTTCAGACATCGACTAGCGCAACAAAAACTGCAAATTCAGTTAGTGAGTTGACCGTGTTGTCTAACGGACTCAAGAAATCTGTTGCTGGGTTCAAGCTGCCTGCTAGCGAGTCTTCAGAGCAGGTCAAGCACGAACCAATCAGTGCTGAGCTGGAACAGCAGTTAGCATCTTAAGACCAGATAAAAGAAATTCCAAGAAGGACAAATATGCGTAGAGTCTTACAAGCACTGGAACAAAGAGCGATTACAGCTACCAAGCTGGAAGTAGACAGCCTGATTTCAGAAGCAAGCCAATCTATTCAAGCGTATGTTGAAGACAATGCTAATTTAACAGAATTGAAGCGGGCAATTACCCGTTTGAGTGCGGCATCAAATACACTGCAGATCATGCAGATTCATGGTGGAGTATTGCTGGCGGACGAAACAATCAAAGTGATTGAGATGCTAATAGATGGCAGTGCTGCCCGAGTCGAAGAAGCTCAGGATGTTGTATCAAGATCGATTATGCGTCTGGGTGAATATCTTGGTCATGTAGAAGCTGGTAATAAAGATGTGCCGCTGGTATTGATGCCGCTATTGAATGATTTGCGCGCATCAAGAGATGAAGCGCTGCTCTCAGAAAATGTACTATTTTTCCCTAATGTAGATGGTGTTAGCGTGCCGCAGAATATGCAGCAAAATAGGGAAGCTGTGGATAGCAACTGGTTGAGAGTGATAAGAACAAACTTTCAGAAAACACTGCTTGCTTGTGTAAGTGGGGAAGATATTCCAACAGCAGCGGCCAAGTTATGCAAGTTATCACTAAGGCTGCAACGTGCCAGTGGGTCCGAAGTCGGGCAGAAGTTATGGTGGCTGGCAAGCGCGTTATCGCAATCAGTTGCAATTAATGCAGTACCGTTTAATGTCAGTATTGCATCCCTGTTTAACAAGCTCGACAAACAAATTAAATTACTGATCGAAGTAGGTGAGAGTGAGTTCTCGAGAAATTTCGATGAAAATATCGTCAAGAATATTCTTTACTATATTGCTATTTCGGAAAACAGAGGTCGCATAGTCAATCAGGTTAAGGAATCTTATCGCCTGAACGATCAAATTCCTCAGCAACAAAACATGGAGGAGATCAGACAGCAATTAAGTGCGCCGTCCAGCGAAGTGCTGATCACTGTATCCAAAGCATTGCTGGAGGATCTGGCTAGTGCCAAAGACTGCATCGAGCTGTTTATACATAGCAATCTTGTTGAACAGAAACATATTGAGCGATTACATACAGGGTTGCAAAAAGTTAGTGATACTTTATCGATGATAGGTATCGAGGAGTACAGGAGCAAAGCAGAACATCAGTTGAATGAAGTGTCATTGCTGATATCTGGCAAACAGGAAGATGTTGAACTGGTGTTGCTGGGTGTGTCTGAAGTTATTCTTGAAATAGAAACATGTATAAATAATTTTATTGAATATCGAATTAATTTTCAGGAGCCTGCAGATTCCCAAACTGGCGGTAGTAGCAGATTTGAATCGAATCAGTACGATAATGAACACAAAGCTGCATTTAGCGTCACTATTTCTGAAGTACTGTTACGTATCGATCAAGCGAAAGAAATGCTGACAGATGTGGTTCATATCGCATATGACGAAGATAAAACCAAACGTTGTGTGCAGAATATCAGAGAGATTAGTGGTGTTATCAGTGTTATCGACCTGACCAGTCCTGTGGAACTAATTAATGGTGTTGCCAATTATATCGCATCAGATCGATTTAAGAATGATGTGAATGAAAATAATGATGCACTTAAGGATCTGGCTGATTGTGTTGTAGGACTGCAGTGTTACTTTGAGCAATTAGAGTCGCGCGTTCCCTATGCCGATCAAATACTTGAACACTGCGAGCAGGCACTGGAAAGCATATCCCGCGACGATTCGCAGCAGGAAGCTGAGCTGGCAGAAGAGCATGTGGAAGCAAATAATGAAGTCAGTGTAGATCTCGACTTCGATGCCACGATGATTGCTGAAGCAGGGCTGGAATTTGACATGGATTTACCGGTTGATAACCAAAGCCCGGAGATTGACCAGCAGGAAGACAAAGATGAGCTGCCCGACTTAAATGAATTTACAGATCAGTCCGTCGATTCTGAAGATAGTGATGACGATAAAAATGTCATTAATGAAGAAAATGATCATGCTCTCGATGATGTGGTTGAGCCTGAAGAGGAAATCCAGGTTAGCGAACAGGTCAAGTCACCTCTGGCTGTGTTAACTGGTGAAGCAGATCCGGTTTTGGTAGAAACGTTTATTGAAGAGGCTGAGCAGGTCGTTATCGACATTAAAACTCACTGGAACACATGGAAGAGTGATCAGAAAGACTGGAACAGTTTTGCAAATATGCGTCGCGGTTATCATACGCTTAAAGGTAGCGGCCGCTTTGTTGGTGCGGAAATGTTATCTGAGTTGGCCTGGGAATATGAGAATCTGTGCAATAAATGTCTGGGGAAAAAAGAATCTGTTCCGGAACTAATACAGGAATTATTGCAAAAAGGTGCTGATAGTGTTCCGCAATTAGTACAGCAGCTCAAGAAACCAGCTGATGCGATAGAAATAGATGTTGATGATCTCATCGAGCTTATCAAGCATGCTGCACTGGACTCAAGAGATGTAGAGTCTGTTGAAGTTACTGCTGAAACAGGGCAGGAGCAGCCAGAATCAATAGAAGCATTTGAAGATCAAAAATCAAATGAAAGACTGCAGGATGAATTGACAGGAATATTTACCGCCGAAGCCACACAGCATATTCGAATTATGCGGGATGCAATGGGCAGTGATGAAGGTGATCAATCGTCAAGTGATATCCGCATAGATGAAGAATTATTGCGAACTGTTCACACTATGCGTGGTAGTGCGCGTACCGCGGGTATTAAACATATTTCTGATTTATGCCATCCGCTGGAAGAAATTATTGGAATAGCAATCAAGCACAAAATTAATTTTGATGCTGAGCAAAAGCAGTTAATACAGTCATGTATCAAGCAAATTGAATCTGATCTTGTCAGGATTGAGAAATCAGAAAAAATTGTAGATTCTCATACGGGTTTACTAAATCATCTGGAAACATTAAATAAGGAATTGTTAAGCAGTTATTCCAGGCATGATGCTGAAGCACACACTGTAGAGGAAATAGAGCAGCCCAAAGTGGCTTCCATGACTGATAGCTGTGATGGCAGAGACGAAGAACTGTGCGAGATTTTCTTTGAGGAAGCTGAGGATGTTTTGGCGGAGTGTCAGGCATCTTTGCAAAAATTAAAAACAAATCCTGACGATCCAGGTGCTGTTTCAGAATTACAGCGTCAGTTCCATACCTTGAAAGGCAGTTCAAGAATGGCCGGGTTCGCAACCATTGGTGAACTTAGTCATGTCACAGAATCTCTTTTGCTTGCACTATCTGACGGAAGCGCTGACCAGGAAAGTTCGATGCTACTACTGCAGCGCGTGCTTGATACCTTGCATGCTAATGTTGATTCAGCACAGCAAGTGAAAGATATTCATCTGGATGATGATTTAATTGCTGAGTTGCAGACAATGGGAAGCATGCAACCCGAATTCGAGGAGTCTTCAGAAGTAGCTGAAGTGGCTGATGATATTTCACAGTCAGCAAACCAGGATGTAGAAGAGCTAGCAGCAGAGTTGGATCTGAATGATCCTCCTGCGAATGATAGTGATGTGCTGCAGCCCGATGCGAATGAACAGCAATATGAAAGTGCGCAACAGTCCGAAGCAGAAAAGCCAGGGTTGAAAAAGTTTATTCACGTTGACAAAAAGCCGGACGAGAATATTAAATCTCAGGAAAAGCATGAAGTTGTCAGAGTGCCGGCCGATATCCTGGATACACTGGTTAACGATGCCGGTGAAGTGAATATACAAAGGTCTCGTTTAGAGCAGGTGTTTCATTTGTTTTCAGCCAGTGCATCTGAGTTTGGTCAAACCATTGGAAGACTGCGTGAACAATTGCGCAAGCTGGAAATGGAAACAGAAGCGCAAATTTTATTCAAGCATGCAGATGACCAGGAGAATCTGCCTGATTTTGATCCGTTAGAGCTTGACAGGTACTCGGATATTCAACAGTTATCTCGTTCACTCGCAGAAAGTGTTGATGATTTATCAAACATTAAAGAAATGTTTATGAATCATATGCAGGATGGCGAAGATGTGCTGATCAGCCAAAAAGTGGTGACTACCAATCTTCAGGATAACCTGCTGCACACACGTATGGTTCGTTTTGATACGGTCGAACAACGACTGCAGCGAATCGTAAGACAGACGTCTAATGAGTTAAATAAACAAGTTGACCTGATTATTGAGGGTGGTGATATTGAAGTGGATCGCCGCGTATTAAATGGCGTCATTACTTCTATCGAACATATATTAAGAAATAGTGTTGGTCATGGCATCGAAACTTCTGAAGTTCGTGAAAAGAATCATAAGCCAGTGCGTGGACAAATCAGGATTGATATTGTTCGTGAAGGTCCTGAAATCAGCATTACGATTAAGGATGACGGTGCAGGTATAGATCATGAAAAAGTAAAAGCGAAAGCAATAGAAAATGGATTGATCAAGGCTGAAACTGAGTTAACAAAAGATGAGGCATTGCAGCTGATATTCAAGCCGGGGCTGAGTACGGCCAGTGCTGTATCAAAAATAGCTGGTCGCGGTGTGGGCATGGATATTGTTGACAAGGATATTCGTCGCCTGGGTGGAAATATTGAAACCCGGTCAGAATTGGCAAAAGGTGCCAAATTTATTTTGCGTCTGCCATTTACCCTGGCGGTCAGTCACGCATTATTAATAAAGGCTGGGCAGGAAGTTTATGCGTTAACCCTTTCAGGGGTAGAGGGCGTAATTCAGTTGCCTGTATCTGAGCTGAAAAATATATTTAATGGCCAAGAGCCAAAATATACCTATGCTGGTTATGACTATTCATTTCATCACTTATCCAGTTTGTTGCAGGGTGGCGCATTGTACTTTGAGGATGAAGATGCTTCATGTCCTGTTATTCTGATACGAATAGGTGAGCATCGATTAGCGTTACTTGTTGAGGCTACTTATGGAAATAAAGAAATTGTAGTGAAACCTCTGGCATCTCATTTTAGTCAATCACAGGGTATTTCTGGTGCGACCATTTTGGGTGATGGCAGTGTTGCTTTGATTCTGGATATTCCCTGGATAGATCGCTTGATTCAAACACGCACTAGTGCCGATGTGGTAGTTGTATCAGAAGCGCCTGAGAGTGATTCGGATGAAGAAGCTACAGTCATGGTGGTAGACGACTCAATTACAATCCGTAAAGTAACTACACGCTTTCTGGAGAGGAATAACTATAAAGTAGTCACCGCAAAAGATGGTGTGGATGCGTTACAAAAATTGCAAAAGATAGTGCCAGATGTGTTGTTGCTGGACATTGAAATGCCACGAATGGATGGCTACGAACTCGCAGCCCAGATGCGCAAGGAAGAAAGGCTGGCGAATATTCCAATTATCATGATTACTTCGCGCACGGGAGACAAGCACCGTAACCGCGCAATGGAGTTAGGCGTTAATTGCTATCTTGGTAAACCGTATAATGAAGCTCAGTTACTGGAGAGAATAGAAAGATTCTAATGGCTGAGTTTACTCAACAGCAAAAAGATACGAGTGTCAGTGTGCTCCTGTTGCGCCTGCAGCATAAAGAAATTCTCGTGCCAAAAGCGATGGTGGCAGATGTGCTGTCCTGGAAGGACAAGTTTTTCTCGCCAGCAATAACACAAAGAGCAGAATGGAAGCTCGGCGAATATGCCTGGAATGACTGGAAGATTCCACTGGTATGTTTTGAAAATTTGATTCAGTCTGATTTTCACAGGGAAGAAATTGTAAAAAGAAAAATTGTTGTTATTAAGTCTTTTCAAAAAGGGTTTGAGAATGACCACTACGCGATTGAATGTCGCGGGTTTCCCAAGCCGCTAATTCTGAGCGAGGAATCACTGGATAACCTTCACATTGAAGATGATAAAGACTGGATAGCACACTCAATTTCAATTGGTAGCAGAGTTCTGGATGTGCCTGATTTTGCAGCACTGCAAAATGCAGTATGGTCCATGGATGAATCGATAAGCCGCAGCGCTTAAATTAATTGAGGTCTCCCCAGCGAGACTGGCAAAGTGTTAATGCGGAAATCACCGCAGTTTCAAGGCGTAAAATTCTTGGCCCCATTTTAATGGGTATAAAACCTTCATGTTGTGCCTGTAATATCTCATCCTGGCTAAACCCTCCTTCAGGGCCAATAACACAAACACATGCTGACACTGAAAAATCGCTGGAAGGTAATATGGTTTCGTCTGCAATGGGTGACGCTATCAACTTAATCGCTTCGTCTGAGTTTATTATTGCTTTGTCAAATGCTACTGGCTGGTTAATACAGGGGATAACAGCCCGCCCGGATTGCTCGCATGCGCTTTCAATAACTGAACGCCAGTGATCCATTTTCTTTTCCAGACGGTTGGCAGCAATATTAATGTTGACTCTGGAGCTGACAAAAGGAGTTATTTGACTAACACCTAATTCAGTTGCTTTCTGTATACACCAATCCATTTTATCAGCGCGACACAAGGGCTGGAGCAAATGAATAGACACAGATGATTCATTATTGACGGCCTGTTTGCTATCAATAAATACGCTGACGCTCTTTTTGGTAACATCGCTGATAGATGCGTAGTAATCGTTTCCATCACCATTAAAAAGTATCACCGCGCTGCCAGTGCTCATACGCAGTACATCTTTTATGTGTTTGACGGCTTTGGCTTCCAGATTGATACTGGCAGAAACCTGTAATTTATGCTGAGTGAATATTCTTGGTATGCGCAAGCTGGGTTACCTGAATAAAAAACGCCGGTATTAGAGAGTTATACCGGCGTCTAGTGTTACCGTTTATTAATAACGGTAATGATCTGACTTGTAAGGGCCATTCACGGGTACGCCAATGTAAGCGGCTTGTTCGGCGGTAAGGGTGGTTAACTTCACACCTATCTGTTCCAGGTGTAACCGTGCAACTTCCTCATCAAGATGTTTAGGCAGAATATATACCTTGTTCTCATAGCTGCCTTTAGCATTCCAGAGATCCAGTTGTGCCAGAACCTGGTTAGTAAACGAGTTAGACATAACAAAACTTGGGTGGCCTGTGCCACAGCCAAGATTCACCAAACGACCTTTGGCAAGCAGGATAATGCGTTTGCCATCGGGAAAAATGATATGGTCGACCTGCGGTTTTATTTCTTCCCACTGGTATTTCTCAAGGCTGGCGACATCTATCTCATTGTCAAAATGACCAATGTTACAAACTATAGCCTGATTTTTCATGGCTGCCATATGATCATGGGTAATAATGTTGTAATTACCTGTGGTGGTGACAAAGATATCTGCCTGTTTACACACATCGTCCAGAGTCACAACGCGATATCCTTCCATGGCAGCCTGCAGTGCGCAGATAGGGTCAATTTCTGTTACCCATACAGTAGCGCCCAAGCCACGTAGAGACTGCGCAGAGCCTTTGCCGACATCGCCATAGCCACAAACGACAGCAATTTTACCGGCGACCATGACGTCAGTAGCGCGCTTGATACCGTCAACTAATGACTCGCGGCAGCCGTATAAATTATCAAATTTGGATTTGGTGACAGAATCGTTAACGTTAATCGCAGGAATTAATAGTTCACCCGCTGCGACCATGTCGTAAAGCCGCTTAACGCCAGTGGTGGTTTCCTCTGAGACACCTTTTACATCCTTTAACAACTCGGGAAATTTATCATGCATGATTTTGGTCAGGTCGCCGCCATCATCCAGAAGCATATTAGGTGCCCAGTTGTTAGGGCCTGAAATGGTCTGCACGATACACCACTCGTATTCTTCTTCGGTCTCACCTTTCCATGCGAATACGGGAACACCGCTGGCTGCAATGGCGGCGGCGGCGTGGTCTTGAGTCGAAAAGATATTGCAGGACGACCAGCGCACTTCCGCACCCAGGTCCGTTAATGTCTCGATTAATACTGCAGTTTGAATAGTCATGTGCAGACAGCCAACAATGCGTGCGCCTTTTAAGGGATTTTGGCCCGCATATTTCTGTCGTAATGACATAAGTCCAGGCATTTCAGTTTCTGCAATTGCAATTTCCTTGCGGCCCCAGTCAGCTAAAGAAATATCAGCAACTTTGTAATCTTGTTCAGTACTCATGTATGTGCTCCTTGCAAAAATAATTGGCAAATAAAAAAATGTTTATGATTGACGTAGTGCGTCGGCTTTGTCAGTTTTTTCCCAGCTAAATCCTGCATCTTCACGTCCAAAATGGCCGTAGCTGGCCGATTTCTTGTAGATTGGCTGCTTTAGGTTCAGCATGGTTAGAATGCCGTACGGGCGTAAATCAAAATGCTGTTTCACTAACTCTTCAATTTCACGATCACTTATTTTCCCGGTGCCAAAAGTATCTATAGAAATTGATGTGGGTTCGGCAACACCAATTGCATAGGAAATCTGTATTTCACAACGTTCAGCCAGGCCGGCAGCGACGATGTTTTTCGCAACGTAACGTCCTGCATAGGCGGCAGAACGGTCAACTTTAGAAGGGTCCTTGCCAGAAAATGCGCCGCCTCCATGGCGTGCCATACCACCATAAGTATCAACAATGATTTTCCGTCCTGTTAATCCGCAGTCACCCACCGGGCCGCCGATAACAAAGTTACCTGTGGGATTGATGTGGTACTTGGTGTTGGCATTTAACCATTTTTCAGGAAGTACGGGCTTGATGATATGCTCCATGACAGCTTCCTGTAATTCTCTCTGCGTGATGCCCGGATCATGCTGGGTAGAGAGAACGACCGCTTCGATCGCGCAGGGCACACCGTTTTCATAACGGAAAGTGACCTGGCTTTTCGCATCTGGGCGTAACCAGGGTAATTGTTTGTTTTTTCGAACTTCAGATTGTTTTTTTACCAGTCGATGTGAATATGTGATCGGAGCAGGCATTAGTACATCTGTCTCATTACTGGCGTAACCGAACATTAATCCCTGGTCGCCAGCACCCTGATCTTCCGGTTTTGAGCGATCCACACCCTGGGCAATATCAGGGGACTGAGCGCCCAGCGCATTAATGACGGCACAGGTGCTTCCGTCAAAGCCTTTATCGGAATGGTCGTAGCCAATCTCGTTGACAGTGTCTCGAACTAATTGCTCGTATTCTATACTGGCGGTAGTGGTGATTTCGCCAGCCAGCACGACCATGCCTGTTTTGACTAACGTTTCGCAGGCAACGCGACAATCTGGATCCTGTGCCAGTGCGGCATCTAATATGGCGTCAGATATCTGATCCGACATTTTATCTGGATGGCCTTCAGAAACTGATTCTGAAGTAAATACATAGTTGTTACTCATTTTAGTAAGCCCTTTGAATATAATTTAAAGGTATAAGTTGTATGATTTGTAATAGCAAAGATATAAAAATCTCGGCGTGCTTGATATGTTTTGAGTGATGGTTGAATCACAAGAAAATTATCAGAATGCTGGCCTGTTTCTGTCATTGCATCAATAACGCGCGAAATTGTACATTGTGTCAGGCATTTAAGCGATCCAGTTTGTCATTAAAGAGGTAAATAAAGTATGGTTAAAACCTTATCCAGTATGATCCCGCTTGGGACAATAGCGCCTGAATTCCAGTTACTGGAGCCTAAAAGCGGCGAGAATAAACATTTGCAGGAATTACGCGGATCTTGCGCCACAGTGATTATGTTTATCTGTAATCACTGTCCGTTTGTGAAACATATCACATCAGAACTGGTGGTGTTGGCAAATGACTATCAACATCAGGGAGTTTCATTTGTTGCAATTAATTCCAATGACGTTGACATGTATCCGGATGATTCACCTGAGAATATGGTCCTGGAAGCCGCCGCACATGGATATCCATTTCCGTATCTCTTTGATGAAACACAGAATGTAGCGAAGGCTTATCATGCGGTTTGCACGCCGGACTTTTTCATATTCAATGCCGAGATGGCGTGCGTGTACCGAGGTCAACTGGATGACTCGCGTCCAGGTAATGAAATTGCAGTGACTGGCAGCGACATTCGTGCTGCGCTGAATGCAGTCATTACTGGTAGTGCTGTGTCAGAATTACAAAAACCCAGTGTGGGTTGCAATATAAAATGGAAAAACAGCTAAACTTTCCTGCTATTGACCATTTGTTATAAAAATTCACCATAGTGAGCTTGCGAGTCGTTGATAACTCGTGGAAAATGTCGGCGCTTTATGCCAGATCGCCGAATAGATAAGAATCACTTTATTCTCATGCTGACCCGAATAGACGTCAGTGTTGGCGCATCATATAACCTTACATAACGGTAATCACAAAAATCTCGTGGATAATCATAAAGAATTAGCAAATGCCATCCGTGCCTTAAGTATGGATGCGGTTCAACAAGCCAACTCTGGCCATCCTGGAGCGCCGATGGGAATGGCTGATATAGCCGAAGTACTGTGGCGTAAGTACTTGAATCATAACCCTAAAGATCCGAAATGGATGAATCGGGATCGCTTTGTTCTGTCTAATGGGCATGGATCAATGCTGATCTACTCTCTATTGCACCTGACAGGTTATGACTTGTCGATGCAGGATATTAAAGACTTTCGACAACTGCATTCCAAAACACCCGGGCATCCGGAAGTAGGAGAGGCGCCAGGTGTGGAAACCACTACTGGCCCGTTAGGACAGGGTCTCGCGAATGCCGTCGGGATGGCGCTGGCGGAGCGAATGCTGGCGGCACAGTTCAATCAGAAAGATCGCGCCATTATTGACCATTATACCTACGTTTTCGTCGGAGATGGCTGCCTGATGGAGGGAATTTCCCATGAGGCATGTTCCCTGGCCGGAACCCTGAAATTGGGTAAATTGATTGTGTTCTACGACGATAATGGCATTTCAATCGATGGAGAAGTACAAGACTGGTTTACTGAAGACATTCCGCAGCGATTTGAGTCTTATGGCTGGCAGGTGATTCGGGACATTGACGGCCACGACCCTGCAGCGATAGATCAGGCCATTCAGACAGCGCGAGCAAATGACACGCAACCGACATTGATTGACTGCAAAACAATCATAGGCTTCGGTTCGCCAAATAAAGAGGGCACTGCCGGAGTACATGGTGCGCCACTTGGCGAGGAAGAAATTCAACGAGTACGGGATCGAATTGGCTGGAAGCACGAACCATTTGAAATTCCACAGAATATATATGATGCATGGAGCTGTGTTGACGCAGGCGGGCAAAAACAACGCGCCTGGCAGGAACAATTTGCATCTTACCAAAACGAATATCCTGAGCTGGCTAAAGAACTGGAGCGACGCTACAACTCGAAGCTCCCTGACAACTGGGCAGCCGATGCTGAAAAAGCACTACAAGCCATTAATGACAAAGCTGAAAGTGTTGCGACACGTAAAGCGTCAGAGCTGGCATTAGAGGCAGTAGGCCCGTTACTGCCTGAATTAATTGGTGGTTCCGCTGATTTAACGGGATCGAACAATACCTGGTGGTCTGGGTCTAAAGGTGTCACGGCGGATGATGTCAGTGGCAACTATATATATTATGGAGTGCGTGAGTTTGGTATGTCAGCCATGATGAATGGCATGGCGTTGCATGGAGGGTTTATACCCTACAGCGGAACCTTCCTGACTTTCTCGGATTACGCACGCAATGCAGTTCGCATGGCGGCCCTGATGAATACACCAAGTATATTTGTCTATACACATGACTCGATTGGACTGGGTGAAGATGGACCAACGCATCAATCCATTGAGCATGTTTCCAGTTTGCGTAGTATTCCCAATCTAATGGTCTGGCGACCTTGCGATACCGTTGAATCAATGGTTGCATGGAAGACCAGCATTGAATTAAAACATCCCGCAGCACTCGCATTCTCTCGCCAAGGCGTACCATTTATTCCGCGAACGAAAGAGCAGATGGCACTAGTGCAGAAAGGTGCCTACACATTATTTGAGAATAGTGCAGAGCCGGACCTGATCATTCTGGCAACCGGAACAGAAGTAGGTATTTCCATGGATGCGGCGAAACTACTGGATACAAGTGGAGTCAAAGTTCGTCTGGTATCCATGCCAAGTGCGGATGTATTCGAACTGCAGGATGAATCCTATAAACAGTCAGTCCTTCCGAATAACATTCGAGCAAGAATAGCAGTAGAAGCAGGTGTTACAGATTTCTGGCGCAAGTATGTCGGCCTGGATGGGGATGTCGTAGGAATTGATCAATTTGGTGCGTCGGCTCCAGGTAAGATTCTGATGGAGCACTTCGGCTTTACTGCTGAGAACATTGTAAAGCGTGCGCGTGCATTACTATAGTTACTGATAATACAAGAGGAAGCAAAGAGAATGGCAATCAAAGTTGCAATTAATGGATATGGAAGAATCGGCCGCAATATCATGCG
Source organism: uncultured Gammaproteobacteria bacterium (assembly GCA_963976865.1). Lineage (GTDB taxonomy): Bacteria > Pseudomonadota > Gammaproteobacteria > UBA4575 > UBA4575 > UBA1858. Next base: position 764,250 of record CAXBLY010000001.1, read on the forward strand.
TGCCCTGTATGAGTCTGATCGTACAAATGAGATTCAGGTAGTCGCTATTAACGATCTGGGTGATGCGAACACGAATGCGCATTTAACTCAGTATGATTCGGCTCACGGCAAATTCAATGGCACTGTTTCAGTAGACGGTGACCATATCGTTGTGAATGGCGACAAAATTCTTGCCTGCTCTGAGCGGGATCCGGCAAATCTGCCATGGAAAGAACTAGGTGTTGATGTAGTACTTGAGTCCACTGGATTCTTTGCCAGCAAGGAAAAAGCATCAGCACATTTAAAAGCGGGCGCTAAAAAAGTTATTATTTCAGCACCTGGCGGCAGTGATGTCGATGCAACTATTGTTTATGGTGTTAACCACAAAATTCTAAAAGCATCTGATACTGTTATTTCAAATGCGTCCTGTACAACAAACTGCCTGGTCCCTTTGGTTAAGCCATTGCATGACAAGCTTGGTATGGAAAAAGGCTTAATGACGACTATACATGCCTATACCAATGATCAGGTGTTAACGGATGTATTTCATTCTGATTTGCGACGTGCGCGTTCTGCGACTCAATCAATGATTCCAACTAAAACCGGTGCTGCGGCCGCCGTTGGACTGGTAATGCCTGAGATGAATGGAAAGCTGGATGGTTTCTCAATGCGTGTGCCGACCATTAATGTATCTGTTGTCGACTTAACATTTACGGCAACTAGAGACACAACAATCGATGAAATCAACAGCATTATGAAAGAAGCATCTGAGGGGGAACTCAAGGGTGTGCTCGAATACAATGAAGCGCCACTGGTGTCATGTGATTTTAATCATAATCCTGCATCATCCGTATTTGATGCAAGTCTGACTAAAGTTATGGACGGCAATCTGGTGAAAGTACTTTCATGGTATGACAATGAGTGGGGATTCTCTAATCGTATGCTCGATACAACGGTTGCACTGTTTAACGCTAAATAAATCTGTGGTCTCTTCAGAATATCAATTGGCAAAGGCGTTAATAACTTAAAGCAACATGTCTAATGTACTAATAATGTCAGAGATGGAGTTGGCGGGTCGCCGGCTCCTGATCCGTCAGGATCTAAATGTGCCTATACAGGATGGCGTTATCAGTAACGATGCACGTATTCGCGCTTCTTTGCCAACGCTTCAATTGGCACTATCCAAAGGTGCTTCTGTCATGGTCATGTCTCATCTGGGCCGTCCTGCAGAAGGCGTTCCTGAAGAAAAATACAGTTTACAGCCCGTTGCAGATGCATTGGCTGCGGCACTGGGCCAGGATGTACCACTTGTTAAAGACTGGATTGATGACTGTAAAGTTGCCCCCGGAAAAATAGTGCTATGTGAAAATGTACGCTTTTTAGCGGGTGAAAAAAAATGCGAGGATGCACTGTCTAAAAAGATGGCTGCACTATGTGATGTTTTTGTTATGGATGCATTCGGCACTGCGCACCGAGCGCAGGCGTCAACTTATGGTGTTGCCAAGTTTGCCAGTGTGGCATGTGCAGGTCCATTACTGGCAGCGGAACTGGATGCATTAGCTAAGGCCCTGGAAAATCCCAGGCGTCCTATGGTGGCTATTGTAGGGGGTTCAAAAGTTTCTACAAAATTAACGTTACTGGAACAACTGATCGATAAAGTAGACCAGTTGGTTGTCGGTGGCGGAATTGCCAATACCTTTATTGCTGCTGCAGGATATCCTGTAGGTAAGTCTTTGTATGAGGCTGAGCTGGTAGATGTGGCAAAACAGTTGATTGAGAAAGCGAAACAGCGAGGCGCAGAGATTCCCATCCCCACTGATGTAGTGTGCGCAAAAGAGTTTTCAGGTAATGCAACAGCAGAAACCAAGTCGGTACAGGATGTAGAAGCTGACGATATGATTCTTGATATAGGACCTGAAAGTGCTGCACGTCTGGGTGAAGTAATGAAAGCGGCGGGTACGATCGTATGGAATGGGCCATTAGGTGTATTTGAATTTCCACAATTTGCAGGCGCCACACAAACATTGTCCAATGCCATAGCAGCCAGCGAGGCATTCTCAATAGCTGGCGGTGGTGACACGGTAGCAGCCATTGATACATTTAATGTGGCAAATAAAATTTCATACATATCTACCGGTGGAGGTGCATTTCTGGAATTTCTGGAAGGGAAAGTGTTGCCGGCTGTAGATATTCTTCAGCAGCGCGTACAAGGAAAGTAAACAGCATGATGCATCGTCGCACCAAAATTATTATCACGTTAGGTCCTGCGACCGACGATGAAACGGTAATGTCAAAACTTATCGATGCGGGAATTGACCTGGTCCGGTTGAACTTTTCACATGGCACTATGGAAGAGCATAAACGCCGTGTCGAAATGGTTAGAAGAATTAGCAAAGAAAAGAATTATAACGTAGGTATTCTGGGTGATCTGCAGGGAGCTAAACTGCGAATTGGCCGATTCATAAACAGGAAGATAACGCTTAAAGTCGGTGAAAAATTCAACCTGGATGCCGATCTTGACCTGGAGTCTGGCACACAAGAAGTCGTTGGATTTACTTATAAGGGTCTTATCAATGACGTATCTGTTGGTGACACTCTGTTGCTGGATGATGGTCGCGTTGCACTGGAAATAGAGGCAATAGAGGACAAACTGATTAAAACCACTGTGCTTGCAGGTGGTGAGTTGTCCAGCAATAAAGGGATGAATCGAAAAGGGGGAGGTTTATCTGCTGCCTGTGTTACAGAAAAAGATATTGAAGATATCACTTATGTAAACGAGCTGGATCTTGATTATATTGCCGCATCGTTTATCAAGAGTGCAGATGACATTCACCAGGTAAGGACGCTGTTAAAACAACAGAATAGTGATATTTCTATTGTTGCTAAAATTGAAACTATTGAGGCGCTCGAGCACATTGATGACATACTCGAGTGTACCGAGGCAATCATGATTGCACGCGGGGACCTGGGCGTGGAAATAGGTGACGCAGAAGTGCCGGCAGTACAAAAGATGCTAATCAGTAAAGCGCAAAAAACAAATTGCCTGGCAATCACTGCAACTCAAATGATGGAATCCATGGTGCATAGTCCAATCCCGACACGTGCAGAAGTGTCAGATGTTGCTAATGCGGTACTTGATGGCACCGATGCAGTTATGTTGTCTGGTGAAACGGCCGTGGGTGAGTATCCCATCGAAGTGGTGAAAGCCATGAGTCGTATATGCTGTGCTTCAGAAAAACAGGAAGCCCAGCGTCACACGCGTCGTAGTCATATCAATTGTGAACGCGTAGATGAAGGTATTGCGATGGCAACCATGTATCTGGCAAATCACCTAAACGTTGCGGCAATCGCTGCTCTGACAGAATCGGGATCAACAGCTTTATGGATGTCAAGAATCAGCTCTTCCATTCCTATTTATGCATTAACCCGGCATGTCAAAACATTACGCCGTGTTACCTTGTATAAAGGTGTGTTCCCGGCCCGTTTGGACTTTCTTGGCAAAACCCACGCGCAAGTCAATCATGCGGCAGTAGCAGTGTTGCAAAACTGCAAAGAAGTGGAAGACAATGACCTGGTGATATTGACGAAAGGCGACCTGATGGGAGTTGATGGTGGCACCAACGCATTAAAGGTCCTTCGTGTCGGTCACATGCTTGAAGAGGAAGATGATCCTGAGCATACTTAATCCAGACTAGCCCGTGGACAGGAGCGCATTGCCACAAATGAGTTTTTAATCACGACGCAAGAGCGGTGGGATAGGGTAGAATATCAGCAAAATTTTTAAGGAGTGCAGTAAAGTGAGCGTTGAAGAGTTAAAACAAATAGCGAAAGCAATGGTAGCGCCCGGCAAAGGCATTTTAGCAATGGATGAGAGTCATCCTACATGCGGAAAGCGCTTTAAGGCACTGGGTATTCCTGAAACAGAAGAAATGCGTCAAGCATACCGGGATATGCTTGTGACTACTGAAGGCTTATCTGATTATATTAGCGGCGCAATTTTATTTGATGAAACTATCCGTCAAACATTGCTGGATGGCACACCTTTTCCTAAATACCTGAGTGATAACGGAATTATTCCAGGAATTAAAGTGGATGCAGGCGCACATCCTCTTGCTGGCAATCATGACGAGAAAGTCACAGAAGGTCTAGATGGACTTCGAGCACGGCTTGATGAGTACTATAAATTAGGTGCGCGCTTCTCAAAATGGCGGGCTGTAATCACTATTGGCGACCGTATTCCAAGCTGGGCATGCATAGAAGCAAACGCCCATGCACTAGCGCGATATGCAAAACTGAGCCAGGAAGCTGGCATCGTACCCATCGTGGAACCTGAAGTATTAATGGATGGCACTCATACTATTGAGCGCTCCTATGAAGTGACGGAACTGGCGCAACGAATTACTTTTCAGCACCTAAGAAGTCAGGGTGTATTAATGGAAGGAATGATATTAAAGCCAAGTATGGTTATCTCTGGAGCCAGTGCTGACAATCGCGCTGATGTTGAGACGGTGGCAAGAGAAACGGTCCGCTGTTTGCTAAACACAGTCCCTGCCAGTGTGCCGGGTATCGCTTTCCTCTCTGGAGGACAGTCAGACGAAGAGGCAAGTGCGCATTTGAATGCTATGCATAACCTGGGTACTGAATTGCCATGGGGTTTAACTTTCTCGTATGGGCGTGCTTTGCAACATGCATCAATGACAGCATGGGCTGGTAATTCAGCCAATGTCGCTGAGGCACAAAAAGTATTGCTTGGACGTGCACGCAGTAATGGTAAAGCAGCACTTGGCCAATACACGCCCGGCGCAGATAAAGCAGCCTAGGTAGATTTAGTCTGGAATCACAAAAAAGCCCGCTGATGCGGGCTTTTTTGTGTAAAGGCTTTTGTAGGTACCACAGCCCTGAGTCTAATAATGTTGATTCAGTTGCCGTTTATTACAGGGATAACGGATACCCTGTCAGGCAGGGCTCCAGAACAAGCACTGGATAAAGTGTACAAACGGCGATATTTTTTACCAGAGATCAATTAGTGACTGTGTATAATTTTCAGAAGTGTTTCAATTGAGTCGTATTGCATATTCAGCATATCCTGATCTGAGTCGAGCATATTTGGAACAGGAACTACAGGCGTAGTAATACGCAAACGCAAGTCATCCAGATTATCCATTGACGACTCCGCATGGTCCCGAGTCTGATTTAAAACAATGGCGAGCAATTTCAGTTCGCGATTCTGTATAGCCTCAATGCTAAGTAAGGTCTGGTTGATGCAGCCGAGTCGATCTTTCACGACCAGAATCACTGCTGCGTTAAGAGATTGGGCAAGATCCGCATTTAATCCGTCTGAGCATAGTGGCGAATAAAATCCGCCAGCACCTTCCACGAATAGGTAGTCGGGTGAATGTGCTGGTATGCAATGGTCTGCCAGGTCTGAGACAGTGACACTGTCATTGTTTAATCGGATGGCGCGTTCAGGGGAAATAGGCGGCTCATAACGATACGGGCAAATCTCATTTAAAGGTATTGTTCCATTGGTGGCATAAAAGTATTTTAAGGCATCTTCAGGAACCAGCTCTCCGTCACTGATTTCACAACCAGTTTCAATAGGTTTTCTTGGGATGCATGAATAACCAGATTTATTTAATGCCTTAACGAGAATGCGACCAATGTATGTTTTGCCGACACCGGTATCAATGCCAGTTATAAAAAGTGCTTTCATAATCTGAAAGTGTAAACTGACTGTCCATAAGTTACCAACTACAAAATTCTAACTTTAATAATAGTGTAATGAAAATTTGGGTGGATGCTGATGCATGTCCAGTGCCAGCAAAAGATATTTTATTTCGTGCTGCTGAAAGAACCGGTATAGAGGTAATACTGGTGGCTAATCAGGCAATTCGTAAACCATTACTGCAAAATATCAAAATGCTACAAGTCCCGAGTGGCTTTGATGTGGCTGACAATGAAATAGTAAAAAGGGTCGAGAAGGGTGATCTGGTTGTCACCAGTGATATCCCTCTGGCTGCAGAGGTGATCGATAAGCAGGCGCATGCCCTCAATCCTCGTGGCGAAATGTATTCAGTGGATACTATTAAAGCTCAACTGAATATGCGCGATTTTATGGATGTAATGCGAGGTAGCGGTGTTCAGTCGGGCGGCCAGGCACCTTATGGTAAAAGTGAACGCCAGTCATTTGCCAACCAGCTTGATAAATTTCTCAGTAAATACTCTTCCAGGAAATAATTACACGGGTCGATCTCAATAATAGTTAAGTCCAGTTCGCACCAATTGGTGCTTTGCTGTAAGGTATGGGCGGAAATTCACAGGCGAATGTTGGATTTTACGCCATGAGCAAGCATGCAACACAATAAATAACGCTATTGGGTTGGAAATAATCGAGAGTATTTTTCGGGACCTAGGTATACCGGTGCTGTGGCTGAGCAGGATAAACAGAATTCTTAAATAGTAAATGATGGAGAAGTTATGTCTTTGATGATTGGAGATAAAATGGTTGTTAGCATGCATTACACGCTAACCGATAGCGAAGGTACGGTATTGGACAGTTCCGAAGGAACAGACCCTTTGTCTTATCTGCATGGCGCTGGAAATATTATTCCGGGGCTTGAAAAAGCATTAGTAGGTAAAGTGGTTGATGATGCACTACAGGTTGAAGTTTCTCCTGCTGAGGGTTACGGCGAAGTAATTCCTGATTTAAAACAGGTAGTGGATAAATCAGCCTTTCAGGGGGTTGACTCACTGGAAGAAGGGATGTCATTCGAGGCGCAAGGTCCAAACGGCGAAGTACAGCGTGTTGTGATTGCAAAAGTTGAAGGTGACCAGGTGACGGTCGATGGTAATCACCCTCTTGCCGGTGTCACTCTAAACTTTGATGTAAAGATAGTAGGTGTGCGCGATGCGACTGAAGAAGAAATTTCACACGGACACGTTCACTAGATAAATCAGTATGATTAAAGAAAACGCGCATTAAGATGTGCGTTTTCTTTTTTTAGCTTTGCGTTTCTTGGGCTTGATTTCGTCTATATTGCGTTTTGTGCTGCCCGGTTTAGCACGCAAAGTTTTTCTTTCTGCGTGATCCTCGTCAAATGCTGAGATCCTGAGTTGTTGGCCTGCGACCCGGGTTTTTTTCAGTTCTTTAAATATTTCCTTGGGCATACCTTCGGGTAAATCTACAAGACTGTGATCATCGAAGATTTTTATATGACCAATATATTTTCCGTCTAGCCCTGCTTCGCTGGCAATCGCACCAACAATATTGCCAGGTTTGACTTCATGATTATGGCCAACTTCTATGCGGTAACGCTGTTGACCTTCTTCAGGCTTATCCATTCTGACCGCAGTTCTTTCATGTGACTTGCGTGATTTGTCACTGTCATTGCCGTCTTTTTTGGATGTGCGCTCACGTGATCTGCGAGGTTGAGCGCCATCCTGGTCATTTTTTCGCTGATTACGCTGTTTGCGGTCATTATTTTTTTGCGGTTTGTGCTGCAGTAACAGAGGAGTGTCACCTTGCAATAGTGTTGCCAGCGCCGCACCTATTTTGACTGCAGGTACATTGTGTTCCTGCTGGTATTGCTCAACTAATTGAGAGAAAAAAGTTAAATCTTCGTTAGCAAGTGTATCCGTAATTTTCTGCTTGAAATTAGCTACACGCTTATCATTAATAATTTCAGTGGAAGGCAATTCCATGAGTGCGATCTTCTTGCGAGTTGCTTTTTCAATGGCGCCTAACAAACGCTTTTCTCTGGGTGCGACAAATAAAATTGCATCACCAGTTCTGCCAGCGCGGCCAGTTCTTCCTATACGATGAATATAGGCTTCTGTGTCATAAGGAATGTCGTAGTTGACCACATGGCTGATACGGTCCACATCTAACCCGCGTGCGGCGACATCAGTGGCAACAAGAATATCAATTTTCCCGTTTTTCAATTGCTGGACGGTGCGCTCACGTTGATTCTGTGCAATGTCGCCATTCAGCGCTGATGTAGAATAACCGCGTGCTTCCAGTTTTTCTGCTAATTCGACAGTGGCCGTTTTGGTGCGAACAAAAACAAGCATGCCATCAAAACTTTCCGCTTCAAGAATTCGCGTTAGAGCATCAAGTTTGTGTAAACCACTTACCAGCCAGTAGCGCTGGCGAATATTTTCAGCAGTCGCCGTTTTGTCTTTAATTGTGACTTGTTCAGGATTGTTTAGATGATTGGTTGCAATGCGCCGAATTTGTTGTGGCATAGTGGCAGAAAATAACGCAATCTGTCTGTCGGGCGGGGTTTGTTCAAGTATCCATTCAACGTCATCAATAAAGCCCATTCGTAACATTTCGTCTGCTTCATCCAGTACTAATGTACTAAGGTTTGTCAGTTTTAATGTTCCGCGACGTATATGGTCCATCACACGACCTGGCGTGCCAACAACCACATGTACTCCACGCTCAAGACCACGAATCTGTCCGCGATAATCCTGTCCGCCGTAAATAGGTAATACATGGAAACCGTTTAATCCTGAGGCATATTTCTGAAACGCTTCAGCAACTTGAATCGCCAGTTCTCGTGTCGGAGCCAGTACCAGCACCTGTGGGTCTTTTTGTTTTAAATCAAGATTTGATATTAGTGGTAGTGCAAACGCAGCGGTCTTGCCAGTCCCTGTCTGCGCCTGACCAAGCACGTCTCTACCTTGTAGCAGCAGGGGAATGGTTTGCGCCTGGATTGGTGAAGGGGTTTCGTAACCTACTTCGTTCAATACTTTTACAATTGAATCTTTTAGACCAAGCTGGTTGAACTGGACGGCTGTTTCGGAAGTCATTTGGTGTACCTGTCTATAGTGGACTGAGCGAAACGCTGTGGCTTATTGGGGAATAAGCAGATGGTCCAAAAATTTTAAAATCTGGCTAATATCGTTAAAGGCGCTGCCAGAAGGGAGGCGTAGTGTAACGCTTTGTTCCCGGCATTGCATAAATCATTTGGGATGTGCCCTACAAAAGCAGGCTGTTTTCGATAGGGTGAAATATGCTGGCAGCCTTTTTAAGTGAGTTAGCTGTGAGGGAGGGGACACCATAGACTTCAGTGTTGACGGAATAATTAGCAGCAACTCTTTCAAGTAGCAGGTCGAAATCACCATCACCTGACAGTAATATGACTGAATCCACACTTTTTGCGTAGTCCATCACATCGATTGCAATGCCAACATCCCAGTCACCTTTTGCTGAGCCATCGCTGCGTTGAATATAAGGTTTGAGTTTTATTGTGAAGCCGATTTGTTCAAGTGTGTTCTGAAATGATTTTTGTTTGTCATCGTTTCGATCAATAGCGTATGCATGAGCTATGACTATGTCGCCTTGCATGGAGATGGTTTGCCAAAATGCGCGATAGTTGAATTGGCGCTTATAGGCCTGGCGTGTGGTGTAATAAATATTTTGAATATCTGCAAAAACAGCAATTTTAGCCACAACGATATTATCCCGGGATGAATTATTTGTTAGTTTTAAATAAGCGTTTTTTGAGAGTTAATAATCCCGGCTTTAACTTTTGTTTAAGTTTGTTTAAGTGGATGAATAAGGAAAAGCGAGCCAGCATAAATAAGCCGCCAACTGATTTTGGGTTGAAAGCAACCATGCCGCATAGTGATCTTTCACTTTTCAACCAATGACTTTTGGCTGTTTCTCTTCCAACACCGAAGTCAACTTCATTGATATGTTCAACGTCGATCATGTATTCAAACATGCGTAGCATTAATACTGCACCTACTGACTCTTGTTGAAAGTTAGAGTCGTAGTGTAACTTATAAATAGTAGCTCGACCTGAAGAGACAATCCACACTTGTACAGCAACCGGAGCATTATCAAGATATAGTAACCCCATACGAAGAGCGCCTGCTTTTTCTGAAGCTTCAATGACCCCTGTATCATGTTTTGGAAATAATTCTGCCTCTTTCCAGCTGTTATCGTGAACGATTTTGTAATCATTAATCGCTTGTGAAAGATTATTCGCCTTAATCAGTTCAAATCTGACTGATCCGGATTTTTCCAGCTTTCTGCTTTTCCGCATGTATGTCTTGCGAACCATGGAAGATCGGGAAGCAATAAAATCCTTGAATGTAATTCCACTTAAATTTTCAAAAAGAACAGGGCGATAATTATAGTGACGAACAGTCATACCGTAATCGGTAAATGCTTTTGATAAATGTTCGTATAGTAACGAGTCTTTATTCATGAAATTAAGATCGACTAAACGCCATGAAAAATCATCTTCGCAAACAGACTGTATTAATGCGTCCAGGATTGCGTCTAGCTGTTCATCGGATTCATTAACAGCAGGTGCAAATCTTATCGACTGATGCGCAGTCATGCTGGCAATTGTTTTTGCACCCGAAAAGTATTTTTCAGAATACGATCCATTTTGTCCGCCAGGGGTGCGCATAAATAACACTGCACGAGTTGCAGCAATATCACCCACTTCACATATCACATAAATACGGACGTTTGCATTCGTTGAAATGGTATTCTGAGAAAAATTACGGAACCAGCCGTTTCCCAGAAAGAAGTCAGATTGTTCAAACTCGTTAAGAAACGTCAGGCAACGTTCTGGGAGTGCATCAAAACTTGTATATACAGCAGAACTAAACATTTAAAATCAGGATTGTTGAGATGTGAGATATGCTAATTGTACAGTTGATGACTGCAACTAAACTGAGCTATATATCTATAATTTAAATGCTGCTTTGTAAAAGTCTGTTGGCTGCTTCCTGATATTTTGCCTGGGTATTTCTGATGATTTCATCAGGCAAAGCTGGACCCGGTGCTTTTTTATCCCAGTCCAGTGTTTCCAGGTAGTCGCGGATGTACTGTTTATCAAAACTGCTCGGGTTTTGACCTGGCACGTAGTCATCAGCTGGCCAGAATCGTGATGAATCTGGTGTCAGCACCTCATCAATGAGTGTCAGTGTCCCATTTTCGTCAAGGCCAAACTCAAATTTTGTGTCGGCGATGACAATACCCTTACTTAATGCATAGTCAGCAGCATTTTCATAAAGAGAAATACTTACATCGCGAACCTGATTAGCGATGTTCTCGCCAACAAGAGTGACTGTTTCTTCAAAAGTGATGTTCTCATCATGCTCACCTGCCGCAGCTTTTGTGGAGGGAGTAAACAGGGTATTAGGCAATTTGCCTGCAAGTGGAATATTGGCCGGTAGCGAAATGCCACATAAAGACTGAGTGGATTGATATTCTTTCCAGCCAGAGCCAATTAAATATCCCCTGACAATGGCTTCAATCGGTAGAGCATTTAGACGTTTTACGATCACAGAACGACCTTCTGCCTGCTCGATTTCGTCATGGTTTAAATTCAGATCACTTAACTTCATTGTGCTGACCTGATTGGGGATTACATCTCTAAAGCGTTCAAACCAGAAATTGGAAACCAGGGTGAGTAATGCCCCCTTATTTGGAATTGGCTCCGGCATGATCACATCAAATGCTGAGATTCTGTCGGTGGCGATGACCAACATATGATTGGCATCAACTTCATAGATATCACGTACTTTACCTTTGTGCAGCAGAGGTAAAGTCGTGAAATTGGTTTCAAAGACCGGCTTGGACATGATTTATCCCAAAAAAAGACGCGAATTGTAGAGCTAAAGACAGCAAATGCCTACTTTTGATTTGTATTCTACGGCTAATTTTACTGGCGTTCACTGCTCAAAAAGAGGAAAATGCGCGTTTTTTCCCAGCGAGACGGCATAATAAATGGCAAAAGTCGGAATCATCATGGGTAGCGATAGTGACTGGAAAGTCATGGAAAATGCTGCCAATGTCTTAAAAGAGTTTGGTGTAGAGCACGAATGCAAAGTGGTTTCTGCGCATAGAACGCCGCAATACCTCTACGAATATGCGAGTAGCGCAAAAGAACGTGGCCTGGAATGCATTATTGCAGGTGCTGGAGGAGCAGCTCATTTGCCTGGAATGGCTGCAGCCATTAGTACTGTCCCAGTGCTGGGGGTGCCCGTTCAGAGCAAATATATGCAAGGACAGGATTCTTTATTTTCGATTGTACAGATGCCTAAAGGTATACCCGTTGCAACCTTTGCCATTGGTGAAGCGGGAGCTGCCAATGCGGCATTGTTTGCTGTTGCCATGCTGGCTAATAATGACCAGACACTCGCAAAAAAGCTTGCTGCATTCCGCGAAAATCAGCGTGAACAAGTGCTTGCTAAAGTACTTCCTCCAAAGTAGTTTTTAATAATGATTGAACCAGATTCAGTACTCGGCATGCTGGGCGGTGGTCAGCTGGGCAGAATGTTTGCTCTGGCTGCAGCACAAATGGGATATAAAGTGTGGGTATTTGACCCTAACGAGTATAGTCCTGCGGGTGATGTTGCCTGTCGCCACATACAGGCTGAGTACGACGACTATCGGGCGCTGGCTGAGTTTGGCAAAGGCTGTTCAGTAGTCACCACAGAATTCGAAAATATTCCTGCCAGTACATTAAAGTATTTACAGGATTATTGTCGAGTATGTCCCAACCCGGATGCCGTGTATGTGGCACAAAATCGTATCCGCGAAAAATCTTTTGTAAATAATCTTGGGATTCCTACCTCCAAGTTTATTGAGGTCAATCAGGCTGCTGATCTGGATCACTCTACTCATATGCATTGGCCATGCATTATTAAAACTGCAGAATTCGGGTATGACGGCAAGGGACAGGAAGTAGTTGCAGATAAGCAAGAAGCAATACGAATATTTGATTCCTTTGGAGGAGTACCTTGCATACTGGAAGAACGCATCAATCTGCAATTGGAAATATCGGTAGTGCTTGGCCGCAATCAACAGGGGGAAGTTTGTTTTTTCCCGATAGCAAGGAACGAACATAAGAATGGAATACTACATGTCAGTAGTGTGCCCGCAAAAATACCGGCGCAGTTACAAACATATGCCTGTGAAATTTCACAACGAATAGCTGAGGAACTTGATTACGTTGGCATAATGACCGTGGAATTTTTTATTGATCAGGACAATCAATTACTTGTGAACGAAATTGCACCGCGTGTGCACAATAGTGGGCATTATTCCATGGATGCATGCCATGTGTCACAGTTTGAACAGCAGGTAAGAATGATTTGTGGCTGGACACCGGCTGATACACAAAATTATTGTGCAGTGGCTATGGTGAATATTCTAGGTGATGCATGGAAAGAGGGTATTTTTCCATCAGAAACATTGTTCAATGATGTTAATATCAAAGTACATTTGTATGGAAAGCAGGGCGCTAAACCTGGCCGCAAAATGGGACACTTTAATGTACTGGCAGATAATGTATCTGATGCGCGCAAGCATGCTCAATCTGCTTATCTGCGAATGATGGGTGAAAAATAATCATGAATGAAACATTCAAGGCTTTTCGCATCCATGCTGGAAAAGAATTTGAACGCGCAGGATTGGAAACTTTAACGCTTAATGACCTGTCTCCCGGAGGGGTTGTTATTAAGGTTGAATATTCCAGTGTTAATTATAAAGATGCGCTGGCAGGTAGTGGCCGGGGAAAAATCCTGCGTAAGTCCCCGTTGAATGGCGGTATCGACTTATCCGGCGTGGTTGTCTCCTCTGACAGTGATCAGTTTAAACCAGGTCAGTCAGTCCTGGTTAATGGTAGTGGATTAAGTGAAGTACACGATGGGGGTTACAGTCAGTTTGCACGTGTGCCCGCAGACTGGGTTGTGCCCATGCCTGATGGACTTACTGCGAAAACATCCATGATTATGGGGACAGCCGGATTTACTGCAGCACTGGCCATTCAGCGTTTGCATGACAATCATCAAACACCGGATCAGGGTCCGGTATTAGTGACTGGTGCTACTGGTGGTGTGGGTAGCTTTGCTATCCAGTTGCTCAGCCAGCTGGGTTACCATGTTGTTGCCATGACCCGCAAGCAGGACCAGCATGACTATCTATACGCACTAGGGGCTAATGAAATAGTCAACAGCGATGTTGTCAAAATTGATGATGCGAGTATGCATAAAGGCCAGTGGGGTGGTGCTATTGATAATCTGGGTGGTGACACACTGGCCTGGCTAACAAAAAGCATAAAGCCCTGGGGAAATATCGTAAGTATTGGAATGGCAGCCGGAGTCAATGTGAATACATCCGCTATGCCATTTATTCTTAGAGGTGTTTCATTGCTGGGAGTCACATCAGCAGATTGCCCGCAAATACTGCGTAAAAAAATATGGAACAGACTGGGTGCAGAACTTTTTCCAAAGAAGCTTGACCAGGTTAGTGTTACCGAGGTGAGCCTGGAACAGTTGCCAGAAACATTTAGCCACTTGTTGAATGGTGATATTTGCGGAAGGCATCTGGTATGTTTATAAAAAAAATAAAACTTTCAGCATTCACGCTTTTAATATTGTTCGCGGCTTTATATTTATCAACTACACAAGCCAGACAGACGACATTTGACCTGCCGGAATTCACTCAACAGGATGTGCTGCGCTGGATCAACTCTGATCCTTTAACACTAGCTGACTTAGAGGGTAAGGTGGTGCTGGTAGATATCTGGACATACGGTTGCTGGAATTGTTATCGCTCGATTCCATGGTTGAATTCGCTGGAAGAAAAATTTGATCAGAATAAATTCAAAATAATTGGTATTCACACACCCGAGTTTGATCACGAAACAGAACGAGAAAAAGTTATCGCAAAGTGTGAAGAATTCAAAGTGACGCATCCGGTAATGATGGATAATGATTTTGCATACTGGAAGGCATTGAGAAACCGGTATTGGCCAACTTTCTATGTGGCAGATAAGAATGGTAAAGTGCAGGGTGTATTTATTGGTGAAACCCATCAGGGTGACAAGCGTGCCAAAGCAGTCGAAAAGCTGATTGCCAGGCTAATCGCAGAATAAGTATTTAATTGGCAAAGAACGCATAAGATATAAATATTGCGGTTGTAATCCCTGCCGCATCAGCAAGCAAACTACATGTCATTGCATAACGTATTTTCGTAATGCCAACCGCACCACAATAAACCGCCAGTACATAAAACGTTGTTTCAGTACTGCCTTGCATAACAGCAGCGACTTTTGCCGGAAACGAATCTGTCCCCTGGGTTTGCATGACATCCAGCATGGCTGCACGTGCACCACTACCACTGAAAGGTTTCATTAATGCTGTGGGTAGTGCTTCTATGAATTGTGTATCTATATGTAGCGCATGCAAGCCCGCACTTAGAAGCGTTAAAAAACCATTTAGTATGCCGCTTGCCCGTAATAAGGCTATCGCCAGCAACATGGCAATCAGGTAGGGAATGAGTTTAATAGCGGCCTCGAAGCCCTGTTTTGCACCATCGATAAACGCATCATAAACAGCGACTTTTTTTACCCATCCGGCAATCAGAAATAAACTGATAGTGGCAAATAAAATAAAGTTTGCTAGAAACTGGGCCTGTTCACTCATGTCTTGTCTGGGTAAAGACAGGAAGTAGATGGCTAGGCAAACTGGAAAAATACTAAGAGCAATTATGTACCCCAGAACAGTTTTATCCAGCAAGGGCAACTTCTGTACATAAGCCACACTGAGCAGTCCAATGATGGTAGAGGCAAATGTTGATATCAGTATGGGAATGAATACTTCAGTAGGATGGGATGCGCCTTGTTGGGCGCGAAACAAAAATACAGTAATCGGTAATACTGTCACGGATGAAGTATTAAGTACGAGAAACAGAATTTGCGCGTTCGATAATGTGTCATTTTTGGTGTTAAGAGTTTGCAGGTCATTCATTGCTTTAATGCCCAGCGGTGTCGCAGCATTATCCAGGCCGAGGGCATTGGCACCCATATTCATAGTCATGGAAGCAATACTTGGGTGATTGGCTGGAAGTTCCGGCATTAATTTGCGAAACAGGGGTGTGAGGAGTTTGGCAATGAAATGTGCCAGGCCTGCCTGCTCGGCAATTTTAAAGAAACCTAACCAGACAGCCATTAAGCCGATTAAACCAATGGCGATTTCAACGCTTAATTTCGCAGTATCGAATATTGCATTAATCGTTTGTGAGAAGATGTCGCTACTGTCGAAAAAAATCAGCTGAATCAGGCAGGCAAAAAAAGAAAATACAATACACCCTGACCAAAACCAGCCCAGCATGGGTGTTATTTTCCGATGGCCAGATAGTAGGGCAGCCAGGCCATTACCATAAATGCGACCACGGCTAATTCTGTCCACATGATGGTTTTAAATTTTTTACTTTCTTCGCCTGTGGAGTCGCTTGCACGAATTTTAGACATTAGCGCATCAAAGAGTATGACCATAATAATAATCGGTGCCGCAGCAGGTGCCACCAGAGTTGGGATAACTTCGTATCCCCCATGGCTAATCGGTGTTCCCGGCTTCGGGCTTAGGAAAGCGTTAATGATGCCTAATGCAAGTAGCGAGATTCGTAAAAAACCCAGGGACTGGAAAATTGGCATTTAGATAGTCATTCAGTTAAGGAAGCACGCATTGTAGCAGAGCCTGACTGGATAAATTATCGGTGTAAGTTATGAACCAGGTCATACAAACGGATTATCCAGTTTGTCTATTATGCCGATGATTGTACAATGCTCGCACGTTTTTATTGGTATCAGTTTTACATACAGGAGTTTTTAAATGAGGAAGTCAATTTTACTGGGATTAGTAGCAGCTATGGGCATGTTTGCGGTAACTGCAAATGCAGGCGATGTCGCTGCTGGAAAAGCCAAGTCGGCTACGTGTATTGCCTGTCACGGCAGTGCTGGCATTAGTCCCACACCAATATGGCCAAATCTTGCTGGCCAGAAAGAGCAATATCTTGTTGCTCAATTGAAAGCATTCAAGGATGGCACTCGTCAAAATCCCCAGATGTCGCCCATGGTTGCAGGTCTAAGTGATGAAGATATGGCCAATCTTGCAGCTTATTACTCAAGCCTGGCTTGTCAGTAATTACCAAATAGCCAGTGAGTTAGTGTAAAAACCACCCCGGATCCGGGGTGGTTTTTTTGTGTAGGCAGACGTGAGTCTATTTGACTAAAGTGGCAGGTGCTCCAGCCCAATTGCAGTAATGACGGTGAGCAATCCGATCAGCAGGTTCAAGCCGACCAGTTTGCGAATCTGGGCCAGACTTTTGCCGCCTTCCTGGTAATTTTCTTCACTGACAGCGCGGCGTAAACGCATGAATGGCGCAAAGAATACATGTAAGTAAATCAAAATCATCACGATGCCTAATGCTTGCATCACGTGCACATACCAGGCAACACCGGCAAAGCCATTAAATGCTGAGAAGATCATCCAGTAACCAGTTAGTGGAATGATAATCACTGCCAGCCATACCCAGACAAAAAACCTAGTTAAAGTGCGGGACCACAATGCAAGCCGAACTGCCGGTTCCAGTAGATTGGCAGCGACAGGCCTGAGAGCCATATAGGCAAAAAACATTCCACCTACCCAGACAACGGCTGCCAGTACATGCAGGCTAATGGCAATGGAAAAGTAATAAGGTTCTAAATTCATAATCGTCAGGCTTTATGTTTGTTTTTATTAAGTGAAATTATAGATCAGATCAGGTATCCATTTCATGGAAAATGCGGTTACACATGCAAAACCAATTCGGCTACGTTAAAGTAGCCATTTTTTGCGGTGGTAAACTATGGAAAACTGGATCGCTCCTTCTATACTTTCGGCTGACTTCGCGCGTTTGGGGGAGGAAGTAGATAATGTGCTTGCTGCGGGTGCGGATACAGTCCATTTTGATGTGATGGACAATCACTATGTGCCAAATTTAACGATAGGGCCATTAGTGTGTGAGGCGTTAAGAAACCACGGTGTGACAGCGCCTATTGATGTGCATTTGATGGTGTCACCAGTCGACCAGCTAATTAGTGACTTCGCAAAGGCTGGTGCCAGCATTATTACTTTTCACCCGGAAGCCAGTGAACATATAGACAGAAGCCTGCAATTGATTCGCGATGCAGGATGCATGAGTGGTTTGGTCTTTAACCCGGCGACACCACTACACTACCTGGATTATGTGCTGGATAAAATTGATATGGTGCTATTAATGTCTGTGAATCCAGGTTTTGGTGGACAAGCATTCATTGAATCCAGTCTCGATAAACTCAAGGCTGCACGTAAAATAATTGATCAGTCAGGATTACCCATTCGCCTGGAAATAGATGGTGGTGTAAAGATTGATAACATCGGGAAGATCAAAGCTGCAGGTGCTGATACTTTTGTTGCGGGTTCCGCGATTTTTAATTCAGAAGATTATCAAAAAACTATTTCGGCCATGCGTGCTGAAATAGACAAAGCAAGTTAAGTTTACCGGTTTTTGATGATGCCGCTGTCGTTGCCACAATGGCTGTGCTTCGATCTGGATGGAACGCTGGTCGATAGCGTTCCCGATATCACCTTTAGTGTGAACGAAATGCTGACACAGCTACAGCTTGACAATGTTGATGAAGGTATTGCGCGCACCTGGGTTGGTAATGGTGCTGCTAAATTAATCGAACGTGCCTTAGCTCATTCCACAGGTGAAAAGCCTGGCGAGCAAATGTTTGCCCAGGCCAAAGCGCTATTTTTTATCGCCTACGAGAAAAATGTTGCAGTGAAAACAACGCTATATCCAGGGTGTATTGAAGTACTGGAGCATTTTACTAAACAAAATATTCCGCTTGCCTGTGTCACTAACAAGCCAAGAAAATTCACACCACTGTTACTGGAAGCGCTGGGGATGGCAGACTTTTTTAAGGCTCTGGTATGTGGTGATGACCTGCCAACTAAAAAGCCGGATCCTGCCATGCTGCTGGAAGCCGTCCAGCAATTAGCTGGTGAACCTGGCAAAGGATTTATGATTGGTGATTCAGAAACCGATATGGCAACAGCAAATAGTGCCGGGGCGGGTGCAATTTATGTTTCCTATGGCTATAATCGCGGCGTTTCCGTAGAAAAGTATCGACCGATCTGCGTGAACAGTTTGAAACAGATTCCTGAATTATTCTAAAAAATGAGTTTATTAAATGTTTGTATTTCGTAGGAAGTGTTGGCGGTTTGATATCAATTGGCGCTGGTCTGCCAAATGAATCTCGTGTCTACACTATTAACTATGAAAATAAACATACATGAACAAACAAAAATTTTCTGATTTAGCCAAACAGGGCTATACCCATATTCCCGTTTTCAGGGAAGTTGCAGCTGATCTGGATACTCCCTTAAGTGCCTACCTTAAATTAGCCAACACAGCTAACAGCTTTTTATTTGAATCAGTGCAGGGTGGGGAACGCTGGGGCCGATATTCAATTATAGGTTTGCAGTGCAATGAAAGCCTGCACGTGCGTGGCGAGCATATAGAAGTGATCAGGGACGGTAAATGTATAGAGCAAACTCAGCAAACAGATCCTTTGCAGTGGATTGATCAATATCGCAATCGTTTCAAAGTGCCAGATCTCGAAGGTTTGCCTCGTTTTGTAGGCGGCCTGGTGGGCTACTTTGGTTACGACACGATCCGTTATGTGGAGCCAAGACTGGGTAAATGCCTGAATCCGGATGAATTTGGCACGGCGGATATTGTATTAATGCTGTCGACCGAAATTCTTGTGTTTGATAACTTGAAAGGCTCGGTATATATCGTCGTACTGGCGGCTGCAGAAGATGATGGCTTTACGAGTGCAGAGTCACGTATAGATGAACTCGCGCTCGGCTTGCAAAACAATGTGCCACTTTCACCATTAACGGTGCATGACGGAGACGTTCCTGAACTGGATTTTGTGTCAGGTTTTAGTGAAGCAGGCTTTAAAGATGCAGTGGTAAAAGCCAAGCAATATATAGCTGCTGGTGATGTTATGCAGGTTGTATTGTCGCAACGGCTGAACGCAGATTTTAAAGGTAATGCAATTGACGTCTATCGTCACCTGCGTCGATTAAATCCTTCACCCTATATGTATTATCTGAATATGGGTGACTTTGAAATTGTAGGTTCTTCACCAGAAATACTGGTTCGCCAGGAAGATGACGAGGTAACTGTACGTCCCATTGCAGGGACGCGGCCACGCGGCAAAAATGAACAACAGGATTATGCACTGGAAAAAGAATTGCTGGCGGATCCAAAAGAGTTGGCTGAACATTTAATGCTGATCGATCTGGGGCGAAATGACATTGGCCGCATTGCGCAAGTTGGTAGCGTTAAGTTAACCGATAAAATGATCGTCGAGCGTTATTCTCATGTTATGCATATAGTGTCCAATGTAAAAGGCACGTTAGCGTCAGGTCAATCGTGTATGGATGTGTTGCGAGCGACTTTCCCGGCCGGAACAGTCTCTGGTGCGCCGAAAATTCGCGCCATGGAAATTATTGATGAGCTCGAGCCGGTTAAGCGTGGCGTGTATTCTGGCGCTATCGGATATATATCATGGAGCGGGGATATGGATACAGCGATTGCCATTCGCACTGCAGTCATAAAAGATGGCACTATCTCGGTCCAGGCGGGTGCAGGCATTGTGTATGATTCAGTGCCGGATAATGAATGGATTGAAACACTGAATAAAGCGAAAGCCGTTTTACGTGCCGCAGCACTGGCAGAAAAAGCAGAGTCAAGACGATGATATTAATGATCGATAATTATGATTCTTTTACTTATAACCTGGTTCAGTATTTTGGTGAGCTGGAACAGCAGGTAAAAGTCGTACGCAATGACCATATTGGTATAAATGAAATCACCGAGTTAAAGCCAGACTATATTATTTTGTCTCCGGGGCCGTGTACGCCAAATGAAGCGGGAGTGTCACTGGAGATAGTCGAAAAACTTGCAGGGAAATTTCCAATTCTGGGCGTATGTCTTGGCCACCAGGCTATAGGTCAGGCGTTTGGCGGTAAAATTGTCAGAGCGAATGATATTATGCATGGAAAAACATCGCCCGTGTATCATCATGATAAATACGTGTTTAACGGTTGTGACTTGCCTTTTACAGCGACACGCTATCATTCTTTGGTGATTGAAAAAAAATCCTTGCCGGAATGTCTGGAAGTCACGGCCTGGACACAGAAAAATAACGGTGATATCGATGAAATTATGGGTGTGCGTCATAAGGAACTTGCCATTGAAGGTGTGCAATTTCATCCTGAATCAATTTTAACCGACTTTGGTCATCATCTTTTAAACAACTTTATTAAACAGAACTAATGGGTATGTCTATTCAACAGGCGCTTGAGCAGGTGCTAACCGGGTCTGATCTGAGTTCAGAGCAGATGGAGTCTGTGATGAATATTATCATGCAGGGCGAAGCTACCTCAGCGCAGATAGCCGGATTCATTATAGCGTTGCGCATGAAAGGTGAATGCGTAGACGAGTTAACAGCAGCCGCACGTGTGATGAGAAGGCTCTCCAGCAAGGTTGACATTAATGCGCACCCACTCGTCGATACCTGTGGGACGGGTGGTGATGGGCAGAAAACATTCAATATTTCTACAGCCTCATCTATTGTGGCAGCAAGTGCCGGCGTTAAAATTGCCAAGCACGGCAACCGATCTGTCTCCAGTCAATCTGGAAGTGCCGATGTGCTGGAGGCGCTTGGAGTTAAGCTGGAACTCACACCCGATCAAATCGCCAAGTGTGTAGAGACGATTGGAATAGGGTTCATGTTTGCGCCCATGCACCACAGTTGCATGAAACATGCGATTGGCCCGCGCAAGGAGTTAGGTGTGCGCACTTTATTTAATTTGCTGGGACCACTAACAAACCCTGCCAATGCGCAACGACAGGTCCTGGGTGTGTTTGATGATCAATGGCTGCAACCGCTAGCGCAGGTATTACAGTCTTTAGGTGCGGAGCACGCTTTAGTTGTTCATGCTGAAGATGGCCTTGACGAGATCAGCATTGCAGGTATCACCAATATTTGTGAATTGCGTGATGGAGAAATTAATTCGTACCAGATTAAACCGGAAGACTTTGGACTAACACGGGCTACTTTAGACGATATAAAGGTAAATAATGTAACGGATAGTGCAAACATGATTACTGCGGTTTTAAACGGTGAAGAAGGTGCTGCAGCAAATATTGTTTGTCTGAATGCAGGTGCTGCCATATATGTAGCAGGCAAAGCAAACTCGTTGAATGCTGGTGTACAACTGGCTACGCAGCAACTGGCATCAAAAGCTGCGCAAAAGACCCTCACGCAACTCATAGAAATCACAAATAACTTCTAGAATAAGATAAAAAGATATTCAACCATGGCTGAAGATAAACCGGAAATACTTGCCAAGATACTTGCGCATAAAGAAAAAGAAATTGCTGAGAAGCAAACCCGAGTGACATTTGATCAAATGAAAGAGTGGTCAAAAGAGGGTGATGGCAAACGTCCATTTGAAATGATGTTGCGTGGAGCTGCCAGTGCCAGTAAAGCGGGTGTGATTGCAGAAATTAAACGTGCATCACCTAGCCAGGGTATTATCCGCGAGGATTTTGACCCTATGGCCATTGCACGTAGTTATCAGTTTGGCGGTGCGACGTGTATGTCTGTGCTTACCGATAATGAATTTTTTAAAGGTGGCGGTCCAATTCTGGAGCTAGCACGAAAAGCGTGTTCCCTTCCTGCATTGCGTAAAGACTTTATAATTGATCCATTCCAGATTTATGAATCGCGCGTATTGGGAGCGGACTGTATATTATTAATTGTCGCCGCGCTGGACGATGAAAAACTAACTTCGTTATATGAGTTATCCAAAGAACAAAATATGGATGTACTCATTGAAGTGCATAATGAAGATGAGCTCAAGCGAGCGCTGGCACTGAATCCAACTATGCTGGGGATTAATAACAGGGATCTGCATACATTCGAAGTGGACCTGCAAACAACGCTGCGATTAAAAGAGATGATTCCTGATGACTGTTTGATTGTCACAGAAAGCGGGATTCATAGCGGGGAAGATATAAAAATGATGCAGGATAATGGAATAAATTCATTCCTGGTTGGAGAGGCGTTTATGCGTGCCCCGGATCCGGGCGCAAAGCTGAAGGAACTGTTTTTTGCAGATAGAGCTTACTAGGAATCTATAGTAAGCCCTATTGCAAGAATTTAATTATCGAGTACCAAAAACGACGATTGTTTTGCCGTGTGCTGTGATCAGGCCTTGTTCTTCAAGTTCTTTTAAGACGCGGCCAGCCATTTCACGTGAGCAGCCGACGATCTTGGCAATCTCCTGACGGGTAATTCGAATCTGCATGCCATCCGGATGTGTCATTGCATCGGGCTGGTGAGCGAGATCCAGAAGTGTTCTGGCAACACGACCGGCGACATCAAGGAATGCAAGATTAATGACTTTACGGCTAGTGGCACGCAGACGACGAGTCATCTGGCCGGCAAGTAGCATCATGATATCCGGATCCTGATGTGCTAATTCGCGGAATTTTGTGTAACTGATTTCAGCTACTTCACACTCGCCACGTGCAACAACCAATGCACTGCGCTCATCTTCTTCGAAAAGGCCCATTTCACCAAAAAAGTCGCCCTGGTTTAGGTAGGCCAGTACCATCTCATGACCGGTATCATCTTCAATCATTACACTGACAGAACCGCCAGTAATATAATAAAGCGTTGTAGATGGGTCGCCAGCATGGATAATGCGGCTACTATTGGCGTAGCGCTTGGTATGGCAATTTTCTAGCAATCGCGCAACTGTGGGATCAACTGTAGGCATTTTAAATTGTAGGTTTGACACAAAGAACCTCTGACTTCTCGTTTATTTTGATGGAGTCTATGGCAGGAAGTTCCCTCTGTCGATTTGAGTAAGAATGAAAGGTAGCAAATGAACGTACGAATAAAGTGGTTAGACCATATGAGCTTCGTTGGTGAGGCTTCAAGTGGACATTCTGTGGTCATGGACGGTCCACCTGAAAATGGGGGGCGTAATCTTGGTCCAAGACCAATGGAGATGATTTTGCTTGGTTTGGGAGGCTGTTCCTGTTTTGATATTGTCAGCATTTTACAAAAATCCCGAGTCGCCATTGACGACTGTGTTGTGGAAATCAGTGCGGAGCGCGCTGATGAGATACCCGCTGTTTTCACCAAAATTCACCTCCACTATATTGTTAAAGGCGAACGGCTTCAAGATAAACATGTCCGGCGGGCTGTTGAGCTGACTTCAGAGAAGTATTGTTCTGTTGCAATGATGCTAAAGCATAGTGTGGAGCTAAGCTATGATTACGAAATTTATGATAATGCCAGCTCGAAACAGTAAAGGAATATGAAAAGAATATGAGTAATGAGGATGCGAAAATCAGTCTCTACGGGTTTAATAATTTAACTAAAACGTTAAGCTTTAATTTCTATGATATTTGTTATGCCAAGTCTGATAAACAGCGGGATGACTATATTGAATACATCGATGAAACATATAATGCAGCGAGACTGACTGAGGTGTTGACAGAAGTTGCAAATATTATAGGTGCTACAATTCTGAATGTTGCGACACAGGACTATGAGCCTAGTGGTGCCAGTGTGACTATGCTGATATCTGAAGAAAATGCTATTCCTCAGGAGCCGGAAAGTGAATTCGCATCTATTGAATCGCCAAGTGTGGTCGCACATCTGGATAAAAGCCATTTAACTGCACATACTTACCCGGAGTCCCATCCTGATGGCGGAATTTGCACATTTCGTGCAGATCTGGATATTTCCACATGTGGCAAAATCTCTCCACTAAAAGCACTAAATTATCTAATTGATAGTTTCGAGGAAGATATCGTTATTATGGATTACAGAATTCGGGGATTTACCAGAGATATCAATGGTCAGAAATTTTATAAAGATCATTCAATCAATTCTATTCAGGAATATATGTTGGAGAAAACACGCAATCGCTATCAGATGATTGATGTGAATGTCTACCCTGAAAATATTTTTCACACCAAGATGATGCTAAAGCAATTTGAGCTGGATAGTTATCTGTTTGGGAAGAATGCTCAGGATTATAATGATGAAGAGCGTGAATCGATTGAATTTCAGTTAAGAAATGAAATGACTGAAATATTCTATGGGATGAATCTGAATCTTGCCTAGGTGAGTTTAGCTAGATCCAGTAAGCGCCAGTAGTCATTACCCTGGATACAAGTTGCATGGTTTTTCGAACTGGTCTGGGTAATTGCTTGCCTCCCAGGTCTCTTGCCGTTTGGCCATGCTGATGTTCGTCCTGTTTCATTTTTTCTATAATTGCCCGACTTTTCAGATCCTGTTGCGGCAGCTTATCTAGATGGGAATCCAGGTGTTTTTCTACCTGATCTTCGGTTTCGGCAACAAATCCTAAACTCCAGCGATCGCCAAATACTCCGGCAGCGGCGCCAATGGCATAGGAACCTAAATACCATACGGGGCCTATTAAGCTACGTGGTGTTTGCAACTCGCTCAGGCGTTGCTCGCACCATGCGAGATGATCTTCTTCTTCCTTCGCTGAATTTTGCATTTGCTTGAGCGTCGCTGGGTCTTTCGCAGTCAGGGCCTGGCCGTGATACAAACCCTGTGCGGCTATCTCACCCGCATGGTTAACGCGCATCAGCCTTCCACAGAGACGGGCTTCATGCGTTGAAAGCGTGGCATCATCAAGCTGTAGTGCCGGATTACTGCGTCGTGCGTGTCTTGATGATTTGGTTAGAGTGCGCAAGCCACGGTCAAATTCTGCAATTAACCGGTCAGCGAGATGTTGCTTACTCATCTGTGTTTAATGTCCAAGTTGTTGTGCCAGTAATGTTACTGGATGAATTACATCAATGTCCAAGCCAGCATTCAGTAGTCCAAGCTTTAAGCTTAATGAGCAACCAACGTTAGAAGATACAATGACATCAGGTTGCAGTATTCGAATGGTACTGATTTTGGCATCGAGAAGTGCGCGATTACTATTTTCCGGCAACATCAGCTGCATACCCCCAGAGCCACAGCAGAAAAGGTCATCATCGAATTCTGAAAGCTGAATGTCGGGGATCAGGCCTAAAAGTTCGATGACTTCTTTACGTTCGCTATCTTTTAGCGTGCATGGATAGTGCACGAGCACTCGCTGGGCTAATGGCGCGAAAGTGAATGAATTAATGCCGGTCGACTGTGCAAGCCAGCTGATAATATCTTTGTGGCTATGTTGTGAACTTGAGACATGATCATTCAGCTGGCGGCCACAACCACTGGCAAATGATACGAACTCAGTTGTATTGTAGTCGGATAGGTACTTGTTAATACTGTTTACCTGTTTATCCGCCAGTTTGGGATGCCCGCTGTGGCGGGCCAGTGCGCCACAACACATCACATTGTCAGGAATAACAGCCACTATGTTTAACTGGTTTAAAATTTTAATGATGCTGTTTAGTGTTTGCTGGTCAAATACGTTCCCTGTACAACCAGGTAGAACAGTAATAGCCTGTTGATTGTCTGGTATTACATCCAGCCTGTTCTGCAGATTTATCAATTTTAGCAATTGCACAAGCCGATTATTAACAGGTAAACGCTTTGCCAGTCTGGCGGTGAACATAAGTAACTGATGTCCCCACTGCCGGGTTAACACAGCTAACGATAATGTTTGTAAAAGTCGGGACGAAGATGTCATCCTGTTTCTGTATAAAGATCGCCCCTGGTCAATAATAGCCTGATATGGAACGTTAGCCGGGCATACCTGCTGGCACTTCATGCAACCTGTACAACTTTGCAAGTGTGTTTCCAGTGCTTCACTCGAATCTAGCTGGCCCTCAGTAAACGCTTTGACTAGCGAAATGCGGCCACGCGGGGACTCTGCCTCATGCTGGCTTATCTGATAAGTTGGACAATGCGGTAAACACATACCACACATCACACATTGGTCAGTTGCTTTGGTCAAATCAGTGTCAGGGGACATATATTCAGAGAATGTTGTCAGTGCATGCAGCTAAACAATTATAATAACGATAAAGTATGCATCAGTCCCACTTATAAAAAATTACGATGGAAATTTCCAAATGAGTTATTACAAGCGTCATATGTTTATCTGTACTAATGCGCGTGAAGATGGTGTGTGCTGCCAGGATTACGCTGCATTAGAGAAACGTAAACAAGTTAAGAATTATGCAAAAAAACTTGGCTTAACTGGCCAGGGGAAGATGAGGATAAATACGGCCGGATGTCTGGACCGCTGTGATGAGGGCCCTGTGGCGGTCGTGTATCCTGATGATGTCTGGTATCACTATGAGACTGTCGAAGATCTAAAAGAAATCGTCCATAGCCATCTGGAAAATGGGGTAATAGTGAAAAGATTAAAAATATAGCGTTTTGGTGCGCCATGTTTGTTGACAAAAGGTAAAGTATATTAGAAAATGAGCATATTCAAATATTATTGAATATTTGTTTTTACTCCTCCATCTACCCTTGGTAGTATGTTTGACGCGGTCTTACTCATAATAAGACCGCGTTTTTTTTGCATATCATATTAGAGATAGGCATAGATGCTTGTCTGAGCTGACTGTCTCTAGTACTATTGCGCGCCTTTGATATATTCTTGAATTTTAAAATGAAAACGTTTAGTGCAAAACCTGCAGAAGTGAGCCGTCAGTGGTTCCTGATTGACGCCTCTGATAAGACGCTGGGTCGATTATCGTCAGAAATCGCCCGCAGATTGCGTGGCAAACATAAGCCTGAGTACACTCCTCACATTGATACAGGTGACTATATAGTCGTCATCAATGCCGAGAAGATCCGCGTAACCGGTAACAAGATGCAGGATAAGATGTATTATCGTCATACAGGTCACATTGGTAACATGAAAAAAACCAATCTTAGTGATCTTATGAAAAATCATCCTGAAAGAGTCATTGAGACTTCAGTCAAGGGAATGTTACCCAAGAATCCTCTGGGTCGAGCGATGTTTAAGAAATTAAAAGTGTTCGCAGGACCTGAACACAAGCATCAATCTCAGCAGCCTGAACCACTTGAGATATAGAGTTAAAATATTATGGCAACTACACAGTATTACGGCACAGGCCGCAGAAAGAGTTCATCAGCACGCGTTTATCTAACGCCAGGCAAAGGTGAAATCATGATTAATTCACGTCCGGATGAGCAATACTTTGGACGCGAAACTTCACGTAGAATTATACGTCAACCACTACAAGCGACTGAGCTGGATAACAAGTTTGACCTGAATATTCTGGTTAAAGGTGGTGGCATGAATGGACAAGCCGGTGCAATCCAGCTGGGTATTGCAAGAGCGTTACTTACATATGATCAGGAATTGCGCCCGTCTTTAAGACAGGGTGGATTTCTTACACGCGATGCTCGTGAAGTTGAGCGTAAGAAAGTGGGTCTGCGTAAAGCACGTAAGAAAGAGCAATTCTCAAAACGCTGATATATTCGGGAATTACATGTTTCAAAAATGGGCTGCAATTGCAGCCCATTTTTTTGTACCTGCTTTAATGTTTTTATTATTACAATACAGGCTGTTATTCCAATATACATAATTCATATGATAATCAAGGTTGCCCACATGAAAAAAATCATCGCAAACACTCTGATAATACTTTCGCTTTTTCTTGTGTTGTTGCAATCAAGCTACGCTGCTAGTGCAGAAGAAATCAATATCAGAGTAGATGCTGCTATCGAGATATTTAATGAGCGCGTTAAAGAAGGTCGTG
Organism: uncultured Gammaproteobacteria bacterium; assembly: GCA_963976865.1. Lineage (GTDB taxonomy): Bacteria > Pseudomonadota > Gammaproteobacteria > UBA4575 > UBA4575 > UBA1858. The sequence goes on from CAXBLY010000001.1 coordinate 792,874, forward strand.
AATTTCTGGCAAATGCAAAAGGTGTGCTGGTATTTCCAAATATAGTTAAAGCCGGTTTTTTTATTGGTGGTGAGTTTGGTGAGGGTGCATTGCGCATTAATAATAAACACGTGAATTACTATCGCACAACTGGTGCTTCCTTTGGATTTCAATTTGGTGCGCAGACAAAGTCCGTGATTATTGTATTTCTGGATAATGAGGCACTGACGAAGTTCAGAAATAGTTCGGGCTGGGAAGTGGGCGTTGATGGTTCAATTGCAATCGCCGACACGGGAGCGGGAGGTTCTATTGACTCTACTAATATATCTGACCCCATTGTTGCATTTGTGTTTGGAAATAAAGGCTTGATGATTGATGTATCACTCGCAGGCACAAAATATTCAAAAATCAATAAGTAAGTTCACCTGTACCAATCGACAGTTACCCTATCCTGCGGATGAGCATTAATTAAGTCACGCACATTTCCCTCGGCATCTGCCCAGATATTAGTGGCCGCAGCCAGTCTAATTTCATTGTCCCGGGAAAGCGGTGTTGGCCCAAATCCAATAGCGATACAGCTTCCTTCCACCCAAAATGCAATTTCACCGGGCTGGACAATATCACGCGCATCTTTTTCCAGTTGAGCGTCTATCTGGACAGAAAAATAGACTTCTTCACCCCAGGTTTGTGCATGCGAGTGAATAGGCAGAGCGTTCAATATAGAAATAGCAGTCGGTGTGTCTCGTGCGACTGCAATTAATTCTACCGAGCCTATGTTGAACACAATTCTGTTGTTTTGCATTGTAAGGAATCGATACGTATCAGGCGTTGCGTAGCGCCTGTAGTTCTGCTGTCGCGGCGGACTGAACAAACAAGGTATCTACACCGACTGTAAGTAGTGTGAAATCCATGGATTTATACTGTGTGATGTTATCTGCGCAGACACCAAAAATACCTAACTGGGTGTTATGGTTAGAACATGCCTGTCTGACGCTCTCTATTGCGTTCTGCACAACAGGGTGAGATATGTCACCCATGTGTCCAAGGCTCGCAGAAAGGTCGTAGGGGCCAATTAAGATCGCGTCAACAGCATCTATCGCTGATATATCCTCAATGCAATTTAAAACAGACTGTGTTTCGGCTTGTAACACAATGACTGTTTGTTGATTGGCATTTTCCAGATAACCGGAAAAATCTTTGCCATAACCATGTGCACGTCCCAAACCGACACCTCTTTTGCCGAGCGGAGGATACTTGGAATAATTAATGACAGCGTGTGCTTCTTCAAGAGTATTTATCTGGGGCACAATGATACCTGCGGCACCGGCATCCAGTACTTTTTTGATCCAGGACTGATCGGGACCTGGAATTCTTACCAGGCAGGGACAATCATGAGCTGCCTGCAATAATGATATGACCTGTTCTGGTCCAAATGCACCATGTTCAGCATCGATAAACAGCCAGTCAAACTCCAGTGAAGCGAGTAATTCGACTATTTCAGGACTGGGGATAGAGACGAGTGTTCCAATTAATGTCTCGTGAGCTAACAGGCGTTGTCGAAATGAATCAGTCATCAGCTTAAATCACTTTTAATCCGTCATCAGTGCCAAGCAATAGAACGTCAGCAGGTCGAATAGCAAAAATTCCTACAGTGACGACGCCAGCCATTGCGCTAATTTTCATTTCCATCTTGATGGGTTCCAGGATTTCAAGATTATGGACATCGATAATAATATTTCCGTTGTCAGTGGTGAATCCCTCGCGTAGCTCGGGTACCCCGCCCAGTTTCACTAGATCACGAGAAGCTGAACTGCGTGCCATGGGGATCAATTCGACAGGTAAAGGGAATTTGCCCAGGGTATCAACCAGTTTTGTATCATCAGCAATACATACGAACTTGTCACTTGCATTCGCTACAATTTTTTCACGGGTAAGTGCGCCACCACCACCTTTAATCAATGAGCGTTGTTGTGTGGCTTCATCAGCTCCATCAACGTAAATGGGTAATTGGCCAGCGGCATTAAGTTCCAATACGCGGATACCGTGTGACTCCAGGCGCTTGGCACTGGCATTAGAGCTCGCTACGGCACCGTCAATCTTTCCTTTTATGCTGGCCAAAGCATCAATGAAGTAATTTGCAGTTGAACCGGTTCCAACACCGATTACGTCGCCAATTTGTATATAATCAATCGCAGCTTCTGCCGCTAATTTTTTTTTATCATCAATATCCATAATGTATGCTCGTTAATAAAGTAACTATAAATACAGTATTGTAAGGACTAAATTTAATTGTGAAAAATTCAAAGGTGTCTAGCCATATCACCGAATATAGTATAACTCAGGTTAATGAGATGATCTCTAATGCCTCTGTTTATGATGTCGCTGAAGTATCTGCATTGTGTCTTGCGCAAATATTGTCGAATCGTCTGGATAATAATATATGGCTGAAACGCGAAGATCAGCAAAGTGTTTTTTCGTTCAAGCTGCGCGGTGCCTATAACAAAATAAGTCATCTAGATGATGATCAAAAGGCGGCAGGTATTATTGCGGCTTCTGCCGGGAACCATGCTCAAGGTGTTGCACTTGCTGCCCAGAGGCTGAATATCGATGCAAAAATTATTATGCCAGTGACGACACCGGCAATTAAGGTGGATTCAGTAAAAGCCATGGGTGCAGAAGTTATATTATCTGGTGATAATTATGATGAAGCATGTAAATACGCATATGAAGTTGCAGAGCAAACAAACAGAGTATTCATCCACCCGTATGATGATATTGAGGTAATTGCAGGTCAGGGCACTATTGGTAAAGAGCTGCTGGAACAGTTTCAGGGCAGTATCGATGCTGTGTTTGTTCCTGTGGGTGGGGGTGGCCTGATTGCAGGTGTGGCTGCCTGGATAAAACAGCATTCACCTGATACTAAAGTTATTGGTGTAGAGCCATTAGATGCTTCTACACTATATTCAGCCATGAAAGCCGGAGAACGGGTTGTATTGCCACAAGTGGGAATATTTGCTGATGGTGTTGCTGTTAAACAGATTGGCGAGAAAACCTTTGAAATAGCTAAAAATCATGTCGACGAAGTTGTATTGGTCTCGATAGACGAGATCTGTGCTGCAATAAAGGACATTTACGACGATACACGCGTAGTGTCTGAAGCCGCTGGTGCATTGGCAGTTGCCGGGATTAAAAAATATATTAAGCGAGAAAACTGCAAAAATTTAAATTTAATCGCCATAAACAGTGGTGCGAATATAAATTTTGACCGCTTGCGCCATGTCACTGAGCGTACCGAACTGGGAGAAGGCAGGGAGGGTTTGTTTGCTGTCACTATTCCTGAGGAGAAAGGCAGTTTTTTGAAATTTTGTCAGCTGATTGGTGAGAACCACAGTATTAGCGAATTTAACTATCGCTATGCAAGCGATGATGAAGCACATATTTTCGTTGGTGTTAAGTTTCGTCATGCGATAGATGAAAAACCGGAAATGATAAACATGCTTGCCAGTCAAGGGTATCCGGTTAGCGATCTGTCTGAAAACGAAGTAGCCAAATTACATGTGCGACATATGGTGGGTGGTCGTTCTCCGCAGTTACAGGATGAATTGATTTATCGTTTTGAGTTTCCTGAACGGCCGGGTGCGTTGCTGAGATTTCTATCTTTAATGGGTGCGCAATGGAATATTACGCTGTTTCACTACCGAAATCATGGTGCAGCCTATGGAAGAGTGCTGGTGGGTGCACAGGTACCTGCGTCCGAAGTTGATGAATTTAAACAGTTTTTATTGGATCTGGAATATCCGTTTTATGATGAAACAGCTAACCCGGTGTACAGTTTATTCCTGAAATAAAGCACAAAAAAAAGGGTCCTGAAAGGACCCTTTTTTAAAGAATAGCTAATTAGCTTAACGTCTCTTCTTAGCGGTTTTACGCTTGGCAGTTTTACGCTTAGCAGGTGCTTTGCGCTTAGCTGTTTTACGCTTGGCAGTCTTCTTCTTGACTGTTTTACGCTTAGCAGTTTTGCGTTTTGCAGTTTTACGCTTGGCAGTCTTCTTCTTGACTGTTTTACGCTTAGCAGTTTTACGTTTTGCAGTTTTACGCTTGGCAGTCTTCTTCTTGACTGTTTTGCGTTTTGCAGTTTTACGTTTCGCAGTTTTACGCTTAGCAGTTTTACGCTTGGCAGTAGTCTTGCGTTTCGCAGTTTTTCTTACCGCTTTACGCTTGGCAGGTGCCTTGCGTTTCGCAGTCTTTCGTTTCGCAGTTTTGCGTTTGACGGCCATCTTTTATTCCTCCAAAACTTTAACGTTAACGTTTTTCGACGACGTGAGTATAAACAATAGACTAAAAATTACTAGTTTTTTTATATTGTTTTTTAAACTTTTCGTCAGTCGTTTTTTATTTTTATGTAAATAAAAAACAAAAACACGTTTAATTTGGTAAAAGAATTTTTACTGAAAACATAAAATGTTATTCAAATAACAGTGAAAAACACTATAGTTTTTAACATAACAACAATGAAAGGTAAGATTGCAGTGTTAAACAGTAAAGATTTTGTAAATTCGTAATAAAAGTTAATGTATTTGGAAAAAACTCTTTTTTATTCCAGAGAAAGAATAAAATCCCAATCTTTTTTATCTACCGGCATGATGGATAGTCGATTTCCTTTACGAAGAAGCTGCATATCCTGTAGCGATTTATGCTTTTTTAACTCTTGTAAAGTAATCGTGCGTTTTAATTTACGCTTGTATTTGACATCAACCATCATCCAGCGTGGATTGTCCGGATCGCTTTTAGGATCATAGTGTTTATCGTTTTTATCGAAAGCGGTGTGATCTGGATAGCCTTCACGATGTATTGTCATGATTCCTACAATCCCTATGTCATCACAATTGGAGTGATACATGAAAGCTAGATCACCTTTTTTCATTTGGTCACGCATCATGTTGCGTGCCTGATAATTGCGTACACCGTCCCAGTGTTCTGTCTTATCTTTTTTCAGGTGATCAATTCCATATTCGCTGGGTTCAGATTTCATAAGCCAATATTGCATAGGAAAATTCTCTTTTGGGTAATTTGAAAATGCTAATCCTAGCACAGGGGAATTACTTCACAGGCACAGGAAGATTGTATTTGGTGGGTGAATATGGAAAAGCGCACTCCATGAGTACCGTGGTAGCCGTTGACCTTGAACCAATCGGTTCAAGTGGGTTCACCGTAAGAGATGTAAGGCTCCCCGCTAACGCAGGTGTGCACACGACCTTTTAACAAGCAATCCCGGGAGTGTAAATAGGCTCAAGGGAATTAACGACAAGCTCACGCATATCGCAGAGGCGCTATCGACTAGTTTACGACGGGTTTTCTTATAATTCCAACTGATTAGAAGAACGAATGGCGTTATCTATCCGCTCATGTAGAGTGCGTACGCGATTATTGACGTTTGAAGTGACTTGTTCGTGTTCGTTGCGCTCAGAAAGAAATTCATGAGCCAGATTTAAAGCAGCCATAACCGTAATCCTGTCAGGGCCAATAACTTTTCCACTTTCACGCACTTCCAGAATGCGCTTGTTTAAAAAAGTAGCAGATTCGCGCAATGCTTCTTCTTCCCCAGCGGGACAAGCAATACGATATTCTTTGTCAAGGATCTGTACAGTGATTGGGTTGGCGCTCATTTACTATTAATTTAGCTTGTTTCCAGTGCTTTTAAACGGTTAATCATTGATTCGACACGTGTACGCGCCTCATCCTGCTTTTCCAGCAGCTTCGCACGTTCGCTGCTATACGATAGCTGCTGTGCTTTTAATAAACGGTTTTCTTCTTTTAATTGTCCGCAAGTTTCGATTAGCTCACCGATTCTTACTTCAAGTCGTTTGAATTCTTCTTCTGAAATTTTCATTATGTTTTTATTATTATATTTTAGCGTATATAGATAGTAGATTTTACCAGGCCAGCGGTCAACATGGTAATTGAAAAAAATGGCTAATTACTTGAAAGAGCAGCAGTATTTTACCATCTAAGGATATAAATATTTGTATTTAATGGTGCTAAACTGCGAAAAATGCAATTACCAGCTTATCAACAATTAAATAATGCGCTTCAGTCGCTTGATTTTGGCGATCGTGCATCTGAATTACATGGATTTCTATGTGGAGCGATCGCGCTTGACATTTCCTACCCCCTGGAGACATGTATTGGCACTCTGGCGCCCGATTTAAGCCATCTTGTAACAAGCGAAGAGCTTAATGACTTGCTGGATGAAATGTATGAAGTGGTTCGTGCGCAAATGACAGATCCTGTGTTGCAGCTGGAACTGCTATTGCCCGATAGTGACTTGACTGATCTCACCACAAGAGTGACGGCACTGGCTTCCTGGTGTGACGGATTCATGTTTGGCCTGGCGAATGCAGGTCTGCAGGCACATGCGACATTACCTAAAGATACCTCTGAAATTCTGCTTGATCTGACACGTATTTCACAACTGCAAGGTGCAGACACGGGTGAAGAAGATGAAGAAGTGTCTTTTTACGAGTTGCTGGAGTATGTACGTATGTCTGCCTTGCTTGTTGCTGAAGAGTTGCAACCAATAAAAATGACAACCGAGGTGCAATAAGTGAACAAGGAATTTGCCAAGCGCAGGAAAAACCTCATGCGCATGATCGGGAACGATGCTATCGCTATTGTTCCGGCGTCTACAGTAAAGGTTCGCAATAGAGATGTTGAGTTTGACTATCGCCAGGATAGTGACTTCATGTATTTAACCGGGTTCCTTGAACCGGAAGCGGTAGCAGTTTTTGTCCCCGGTCGTTCTCAGGCACAGTTTATTTTATTTTGTCGTGAACGTGATATGGAAATGGAGACCTGGAATGGTCGACGTGCTGGCCAACAGGGCGCGATAGAACACTATGGTGCGGATGATGCCTTTCCCATTGGCGATATCGATGAAATTCTTCCAGGTATTCTGGAACAAAGAGAACGGGTATTTTACACCATGGGGGTTAATGCAGAATTTGACCACCGTGTAATAGGCTGGGTAAATCAGATTCGCGAGAAAGGTCGTGGTGGTTCACATACACCACACGAATTTGTTGCGCTGGAACATCTGCTGCATGAATTGCGACTGTTTAAGTCGGGCGTTGAAATACAGCACATGAAGAAAGCAGCAAAAGCGGCTGTCGCCGGACATCGACGCGCCATGAAATACTGCCAGCCTGGAATGTTCGAATATCAGGTTGAAGCAGAACTGCTGTATGAATTCAAAAAAGCCGGCTGTGATACTGCCTATCCCTCTATTGTCGGTGGTGGAGAAAATGGCTGTATTCTGCATTACACCGATAATAAAGACATGCTCAATGATGGTGAATTGCTGTTAATTGATGCGGGTGCTGAGTATCACGGTTACGCCAGTGATATCACCAGAACATTTCCTGTTAATGGCGTATTCAGTGAGCCACAGCTGGAGTTGTATAACCTGGTACTGGATGCGCAACTGGCTGCTATCGACGCCGTGCAACCCGGTAATCACTGGAATGATCCACACGAGGCGGCGGTTAAAGTCTTGACTAAAGGCATGGTGAAATTAGGCTTGCTGAAAGGGCGGCCGGCGCAGTTAATCAAAGATGGAGAATATCGTCGATTCTACATGCACAGGACAGGGCACTGGCTGGGACTGGATGTACATGATGTAGGTGACTACAAGATTGAAGACCAGTGGAGGCTGTTCGAGCCTGGCATGGTGTTAACTGTTGAACCGGGAATTTATATTCCAGCCAAATCTCGTGGTGTGCCAAAACGCTACTGGAACATAGGTATTCGTATAGAAGATGATGTGCGAGTCACGCGCACTGGTAACGAAGTGCTAACACAGGCGTTGGTTAAAGAAGCAAATGCAATTGAAGCATTCATGGCATCTGCATAGAAAACCGTAGATAAAGATATGACAACTTCACAATCATCGTTTGATATTGTTATTGTTGGTGGTGGCCTGGTAGGCATGTCGTTAGCCGTTGCGCTGTCTAAAAGCCCATGTTCGGTTTTACTGCTTGAGCAACATCAATCCGCACCTGTGCATGCCAATGTTCTTGATTTAAGAACTACCGGTTTGACGCGCAGCTCTGAACAGATGTTCAAAGCAGCAGGTGTCTGGGAAAAAATTGTAACGGCAGCTTCTCCGATAGAAAGGCTGGATATTTCAGAACAAGGCAATTTTGGGGCAGCACGAATTGATGCCAGTCAGCATGACATTGCACCGATTGGTTATATGGTGCCAAATCATCACTTGATTGAAACCCTCAGCGAACAAGTCGCACAACTGGAAAATATAAAAATACTGTCTCCAGCGTTTCTCGAGACTGCTCAGGCTAATTCGTCCGGCTACGGGATAACAGTCAATCATGATGGCAAACGTATAAGTTATTCTACTTCCCTGCTGGTGGGTTCAGATGGTGCTAACTCTAAAGTCCGATCCATCATGGGGATTAGTGCCGAGCATAAAAATTATCAGCAGTCTGCGATAATCACAAATGTGAGGCCGCAAAAACCTCATCAAAATGCCGCTTATGAGCGCTTTACGCAGCATGGGCCATTGGCTGTATTGCCAATCAGGAATAATCACTGCGCATTGATCTGGACACAGGCTGAAGTCAATGCAGAGAGGTACCTGCAAATGGATGATCAGCTGTTTTTGCAGAATCTGCAGAAAGCATTTGGTTATCGCCTGGGTAAATTCCTGCAGGTGGGTAAGCGCAGTGCGTATCCGTTAACTCTAACTAAAAGCAATGAGCTTGTTAGAGCCAACGCTGTTCTGATTGGTAATGCTGCGCAAACAGTTCATCCGGTAGCAGCACAGGGGTTCAATCTGGGCTTGCGTGATGTGCATACTCTCGTGCAAATGCTGTCTGACACTGACTTCAATTGCTCCCGTTTTCCATCAATGCTGAATGAATACGAACAACAGCGTGCACCAGATCGCGATCATGTCATTAGGTTAACAGATGGCTTAACCAGAGTATTTGCACAACAGGCATTGCCGGTAAAAATGTTACGCAGTATCGGTGTCAGGATGCTCGGTAATTTACCCGTAGTACAACGCGGAGTGCTCAGGCGCAATTTGGGGCTACGCTACTTTATGAACAATACCAAGTGAAAAATTATGGTTAGTACTGTGACAGACTTTGATGTTGTCGTTGTAGGTGGTGGTGTCGTGGGCGCTGCCTGTGCATGCAAGCTGGCTCAGTATTACGATCGCATAGCAATTGTCGATAATACACAACACGTCGCATGGCAAAAAGAGGCAGGCTATGGTGTGCGTGTGAGTGCAGTTAATTTGGCGAGCATCGAACTTTTGTCCCAGATTGGTGCGTGGGAAGAAGTGCAATTGATGCGAGCTTTCCCGTATCGGTCTATGCATGTGTGGGAACAGGGCGGCAACTCTGAAATTGAGTTTGATGCCTGTGATACCACGTACTCATCATTGGGATCCATTATTGAAAATCAGGTGCTGCTGACAGCACTGGATAATGTAGCCAGTAAAAATTCCGCAATCACCCAGTTTAACAATGTAGCATTGCGTGAGTTATCGACAATTTCTGATTCATCGATGCTGGTTGAGTTGGATGATGGTGTTCGCCTGACCGCAAAACTGGTTGTTGGCGCTGATGGCCAACACTCCAGAGTCCGTGAGTGTATTGGTGTCAGCAGTACGCGTACTCATTATCACCAGTTGGGGTTGGTGTGTACCGTTGAAACTGAACTGGATCATCAGCAGACTGCATGGCAATGTTTTACGGAATATGGTCCATTGGCACTGCTTCCTCTGGATGATAATACCTGTTCCATCGTATGGAGTGTTCCTGAGCAAAGATGTCATGAGCTTGCTGGACTTGATGATGCAGAGTTTAACCTGCAGCTAAGCAAGGCATTTGAATATAAGCTGGGAAATATCACGCTCATATCTGAGCGTAAATCGTTTCCGCTGCTTGGTGCGCAAGCGACACAGTACGTGGATCATCGTGTAGTACTTGTTGGCGATGCCGCGCATGCCGTTCATCCACTTGCGGGACTGGGGCTTAATCTGGGTCTGGCCGATGTTGCGCATTTATGTGCACTATTACAGGCGTCTGATAGACCTTTGGGGAGCGAGCGAGTGTTGCGACAGTACGAGCGAGCGCGCAAAAGCGAAAATGCACTCATGCAGCGATCGCTAGAGATACTGGACGCTTTATTCAGACAAGATGCCCAGTTGATTAAACAAATTCGTTCTATTGGTGTAAATGCAACAAATAAGGTGCTCCCTCTTAAGTTGATGTTTATGCGTCGAGCACTGGGTGTGCCTATATAATTCGTCTGAATATCACCGTTAGCTAGAATCATATAACCAGAATCGGGTAGAATCGGCAGCCATCGCAATATCCGTTTATCAAAATTCCACATAACTAGGAAAGTACATGAAAGAAATCAAGTCAGTTGGCAAGAATAAAATTTTTGAGAAAAAATCAGGTCGCTATGCAGTCAAAGGTGAAGACAAAAAATATATTAATGGGGATGACAAAGCTAAAATATTGGCTGAAGCCGGTCTGGTAACCATACCAGAGCCTAAAGCAGCACCTGTGGAAGAGGCCGCTGCAGAAGAAACTGCCGATGATGCAAGTGAAGAAGCGCCGGCAGCAGAATAGCTAAACTTTAAATAATTTTAGGAAATTAATATGTCAAAAGCGACAGCAAGACACATTCTGGTAGATAGTGAAGAGCAATGTAATGAACTGAAAAATCAAATCTCTCAGGGATCGGATTTTGCCGAAGTGGCAAAACAGCATTCAAAATGTCCCTCAGGTTCATCCGGTGGAGAGCTGGGGGAATTTGGTCCTGGGATGATGGTTAAGGAATTTGACGAGGTTGTTTTTAGTGCACCGTTAAATGAAGTGCAAGGCCCTGTCAAAACCCAGTTTGGGTATCATTTGCTGGAAGTAACAGCGCGTTCTGACTAAGCCTTTAATAGTTTTTGATCAAGCGTAAATTATATTAGTTCCCCGCTAATAAATATTTGCGCTTGACTGGTTCTGGGGCCAGAAAAGAAGTCCTTTGCTGCTGCTTGTTCAATTAGTTTTCCCTTGTCTATGAAGATTATTTCATCTGCGAGTCTTTTGGCCTGAGCCAGATCATGTGTTGTCATGATGACTTTTGTATTTGACTGTTTAAATTGGTGAATAATTTTTTCAAATCCGAGTACCGAAGGCGGATCCAGTGCTACGGTAGGTTCGTCCAGTAAAACAACGCGAGGTTTAAGAACCCAGGCTCTCGCTAAAGAGAGTTTTTGTAGTTCTCCACCTGAAAGAGCGTGTGTGTTTCGGTGACTCATATTCTCGAGTCCGCATATCTCCAGGGCTTGTTGGCATCGTGTTTTATATTCATTAACTGGAATTCCTGCAATTGATAACACAAACTCAATGTTGTACTGAACTGTTTGCTTAAAGAAGCTGGGGGTCTGCAATAAAAAAGTGCGCCAGTACTGATTAGTGGTGGGAACTTCTTTATTCCAGGTTACCTGGCCGGAGGTAGGCGTGATTACTCCATGTAACAGCTTTAACAGTAAACTTTTTCCAGAGCCATTATGCCCTAGAATAATAGTTGATCCTCCAGAGTTTACTTCCAGGTCAATGCCCTTTATAAGTTTATTTCCACTTACTTCGTATGTAATGTTTTTAGTAACCAGAGGAAGGAATTGTTGGTCGTTATGCATTATTCAGGTCAGATTGATTGGGTTTTGCGTACAACAAGCATGAGACTTGTAATGGTAAATGAGATGACTAATAGAATAATACCCAGTGCCATTGCCAGTTCTAAATTACCTTTACTGGTTTCAAGTGCAATTGTGGTAGTCATTACACGAGTGACGTGATTAATATTTCCGCCAACAATTAGTACGGCACCAACTTCCGCAGATGCGCGACCAAAACCTGCCAGTATGGCAGTAAATAAACTTGTGCGGGCATCACGAAGTAGCGGTAATAATGTTAGCGAAGTAGGTGCACCCAGCGCCTTGAACTGAAGTGCATGCTGATTGAATAAGTCTTCTATTGTTTGCTGGGTTAAAGAACTAATAATGGGCGTAATTAATATGCACTGGGCAAGTATCATTGCGCCTGATGTAAATAGAAGTTCCAAATTGCCTAGCGGGCCAGTGCGTGAGAGTAATAGATATAAAGCCAGTCCTACGACAACTGGAGGCAATCCCATTAACGCATTAAGAATGCCCGTGATGAAGTCACGCCCTCGGAAACGGTATGCGCCAAGTAATGTGCCCAGTGGAATTGAGATAATCGTAGCCAGTGCTACAGCAGTGATGCTTACTTTGAGGGACAGTAATACTATTTCTATGAGTTCCGGCTCAAGAGTAAATATTAATTCTAGGGCGGTTGTTAATATACCCTGGTCGTCATGATACATGAGATGTTAATAACGATTGGACGGTCAAGTTTGTGAAATCATTATTGTGCTTTTTTTACGGGAATGGTGATGTTAACAGTCTGACCTTGACTGAAAACCAGTTCAACATCGACACTATCGCCTTCTTTTAGTGCGCTGGTTGGGTTAAACATCATCAAATGGTAATCACCTGGTTTCAATTGAAAAGTTGTATTGGCAGCAATATGCAGATGCAGGTGCGGAACCATTCTGTAGACTCCATCTTTTTCGATGCTGCGGTGAAATTCAATTGCCTTGAATGCAGGGCTGCTAGCACTATGTAGAATAATATGATTCTCGGATTGATTGATAATATTCAGATAGCCTGCCATCGCTGTAGCGCCGGGAGGTGCCTCACGAATCCAGGCATCATCAATAGCAACAGGATTGACGTCAGACTGGCTGCAAGATGTTAGGGTTAAAATACATACAATACATAAGCTGAAAAGGTTGGAAATTCGCATAGTTTTTTGTTCAGATACAGGTGTTTTTTATTATATCATTGCTGACTCGTCAGAGGACAACGTTACTAAAATTATACTATGAGTGCGAATACGCCAGACAGAATTTATACTGAAAACCATGTGTGGTTAACGCTGCAGGCAGAACAGGTGTTTACTTTGGGAATCACAGAGTATGCACAGCAGCAGCTTGGCGATATTGTATTTGCAGATCTACCTGAATTGGGTGCTAGCACTCATGCAGGGACAGCATGCCTGGTGGTTGAATCGGTAAAATCTGCATCGGATGTTATTTGTCCGGTAAATGGTGAAATCATCGAAGTAAATACGCGGCTAGCTGATGAGCCTGAATTAATAAATGAGTCACCTTACGATAAAGGCTGGATTGTTAAAATTAAAGTGGCAGAAGATCATGTTATTGAAGGAAAAATGACATCAGATGAGTATAATGGCCAAATGGTAAATAGCAGCAAATAAATACAAGCATTTTCAAATAATCTGGGGGAGTAAATGGCAACAATTACGTTACAAGGAAATGAAATTCATACTAATGGAGATCTGCCCGTGATCGGGTCAAAAGCACCGGCCTTCCAGCTGGTTGACAAGGATCTTAATAATGTAAGTCTGGATGAATTTGTTGGTATGAAAAAATTAATAAATATTGTCCCAAGCCTGGATACACCTGTATGTGCAACATCGACCAAGAAATTTGGTGATTTTGCAGCGGAACGAAATGATGTTGTGATTCTAACTGTTGCGGCAGATCTGCCATTTGCCATGTCAAGGTTTTGTACCAACGAGAAAGTAGAGAATGTTGTTACATTGTCAATGATGAGAAATAAAAACTTTGCAAATGATTATGGTGTGTTGATTCAGGACGGGCCATTGGAAGGAATTACAGCGCGAGCAGTTGTTGTGCTGGACGCAGATAATGATGTCATTTATACACAGCTTGTTGGCGAGATCGCTGATGAGCCTGATTATGATGCAGCACTAAAAGCACTAGGTTAATCTGTACTGTTCGAGTGGCTGTCTAGCGCTTCGCTCAATTGTGAAATGTGCTTAATTGGTGCCTGGCAGCTTGTTCCCTGGCAAATATAGGCTTGTGTTTCTCCGTTAGCTGAAAATTTACACTGTAATCCCTCGGGCAGATTTTCTTCATCCACAGGGATAGAAAAAATCATCGTTCCGGGATTACATTGTTGTTGGCAGATCTGCTGCCATTGTTTCATGTCATTTTTATGGCCACGAATAATAATAGTGATGGGTGGGTGGTTAAGCTCTTCGCTGCAACGTAGCAAAGACGCATGAGCTATTGGCGTGTTTGTGATTTGCTGGCTTGCAAATTCCAGCGTACGTTCGGCAGCGTTAATGTATCTGGGTTCGGTGAGCAGGTAGCCAAGCCTGAGTAAAGCTGAAGCAGCGATACCATTGCCAGATGGCGTTGCTTCGTCTGATGTGACTTTTGGTCTTTGTATGAGTGGTTCATGATCGTTGGCAGTAAAATAAAAGCCACCGTGATCTGTATCTTCAAACTGCGTTAATATTGTCTCCGCCAGATGTATGGCAAACTGCATATAAAGACTGTGCCAGTGTATCTGTAAATATTCAATCACTGCGTCAAGTAAAAAAGCGTAGTCATCCAGATATGCATTCAGGTGTGCTTTTTCATCTTTATAGGTAGCGAATAAGCGCCCATGCTGATACATGTCGGTATGTATGAACTGCAGTGCGCGCTGTGCTGAGGTGAAGTAATCATTATTGTTAAAAATGCGGCTTGCTGTCAGCATCCCTTTAATCATTAAAGCATTCCAGCTGGTGAGTATTTTTTCATCCCGGCTGGGGGCAACTCTTGTGACTCTGTGGGAATACAATTTCTCACGTGCCTGTTGCCATAATTTTGAGCACTCGCTTAAATCTAAAGATAACTCCTGAGCACATTCCTCAAGGCTGGTGAATTCATGCAAATGGTATTTGTCTTCAAAATTGGGACCGCGTTCAATGCCAAAGCGAAGCTTAACGACCGCATATTCTTTTTCAGTCAGTAAGGATTCCAGTTGCTGTTGTTCCCATACGTAAAATTTCCCTTCCGTGCCTTCGGAATCTGCATCCAGAGAGGAATAGTAACCACCTTGAGGAGACTGCATATCACGCATGATCCACTGAGCTGTTTCCTGCGCTGCTGTCTTGAAGTAATTATTCTTCGTCGACTGGTATGCCAGGCTGTATAAATCAAGCAGAGGGCCATTGTCATAGAGCATTTTTTCGAAATGAGGAATCATCCAGTAGTCATCCACCGAATAACGGTAGAAACCACCACTAACATGATCAAACAATCCACCACAGGTCATTCTTTCCAGTGTATATACCGCAGTGTGTAACACTTGTGTATCCTGTTTTCCCTGTTGCTTGCTGCTGTGCCAGTAACGTAACAGAAATTCTATGTTAGACGGATGAGGAAATTTCGGCGCTTTACCAAAGCCGCCGTGTACATTATCAAACGATTCAAGCAATTCATCCTTTGCAGTTTCATGAATAGATTGATCCAGGGATACTGGTGTATGTGTCGATTGATAAATGTTTTTCAGTACACCCTGTAGAGACTGATTTTGTTTGGCAATTTCATTGGGTTTGTCTTGATAGGCTTTTGCAATGTGTTGCAATAAATCTTTAAATGCGGGTAGGCCGTGACGTGCACGATCAGGGAAATATGTTCCACCAAAAAAAGGAATATGGTCATCGGGAGTTAAGAACATGGTTAGTGGCCAGCCGCCAGCACGCTGTGTGAGTAGAAACTGTGCAGTCTGGTAGATTTTATCAATATCAGGGCGCTCTTCCCGGTCAACTTTGATGTTGACAAATAACTCATTCATCAGCGCTGCGCTTTCTTCATCCTCAAATGATTCATGAGCCATGACATGACACCAGTGGCATGCAGAATAGCCAATTGACAATAAGATGGGTTTATTTTCCTGCCTGGCTTTTTGCAATGCTTCCTGGCCCCACGGGTACCACTCCACTGGATTGTCAGCATGTTGTAACAAGTAGGGGCTGGTTTCATTGACTAGATGATTTCTGGGCATGAGATTACTCTATAGATTAATTATAACGATGGCTGGCTGGTAAATTAATGTACCTAGTGCTAAAGCCGTATACAACTAAAACATATTGATTCGAGCATGTTAATATTCACGCTATGCTGGTACATCCTCAATTTGACCCAATCATTTTCCAACTAGGTCCGCTCGCGGTGAGATGGTACGGCCTAATGTATTTATGTGGTTTTGCAGCATTCTGGTACCTGGGCACAAAGCGTGCGCAAAAGCCTGGAAGTTTTATTCATCCAGATCAAGTCAGTGACTTTTTGTTTTATGCAGTGCTGGGAGTTATTGTTGGTGGACGTATAGGCTCTGTGCTTTTTTATAACCTGGACCATTTTCTGGCAAATCCTGTTTACCTGTTTAAAATCTGGGAAGGAGGAATGAGCTTTCATGGTGGCTTGGTCGGTGTGCTTACCGTGATATGGCTGTATCAGAAAAAAAGAAACTGGGGCTTTTTTCGCCTGGCGGATTTTATTGCACCGCTGGTGCCACCAGGGCTTGGATTTGGAAGGATCGGAAACTTTATAAATGGCGAATTATGGGGGAGACCAACTGATGTTGGCTGGGGAATGATTTTTCCACAGGTAGATAATCTGGCTCGACACCCTTCACAATTATATCAGGTGATGCTGGAGGGCTTGGTAATGTTCCTGATTTTATGGTTCTATTCAGCGAAGCCACGTGCAACCGGGTCAGTGTCTGGATGGTTTCTGATCCTGTATGGAACATTCAGGTTTATTGTTGAATTTGCACGCGAGCCAGACGAGCATCTTGGTTTTATCGCCTTTAACTGGTTGACGATGGGGCAATTGCTGAGTCTGCCAATGATCGCAGCAGGAGTTCTGCTGTTATGGCTGGCCAACAAAAATGTATTTGAGAAAAACACATGAAACAGTATTTAACCCTGTTAAAGCATGTATTGGATAACGGTGTAGAACAACAGGATAGAACAGGAACAGGAACCATTTCTACGTTTGGTTACCAGATGCGTTTCGATTTAAATGCAGGATTTCCTTTGCTGACAACAAAAAAACTTCATACCAAATCAATTATTCATGAGTTGCTTTGGTTTCTGCGTGGTGAAACCAATGTGAAATCATTGCAGGAAGTAGGCGTTAATATCTGGAATGAATGGGCCAATGAGCAAGGTGATTTAGGCCCGGTTTATGGTGCGCAATGGCGAAGCTGGCCGACAGCAGATGGAAGTTCTGTGGATCAAATAAGCGAGCTTATTGAGCAGATAAAAAATAATCCTTATTCGCGTCGGCATATTATTAATGCGTGGAATGTGGGAGAGATAGGCAAAATGGCCTTGCCGCCCTGCCATACCATGTTTCAATTTTATGTGGCACAGGGAAAGCTTTCATGTCAGTTGTACCAACGCAGTGCCGATGTGTTTTTGGGTGTGCCGTTTAATATCGCTTCATATGCATTGTTGTTAATTATGATAGCGCATGTAACAGATTTGAAAGTTGGGGAATTTATCCATACGTTCGGTGACGTGCATGTATATAAAAATCATATTGAACAAGCCAGGTTGCAATTGCAAAGAGAACCGTATGAGTTGCCAACACTGGAGCTAACAAGAAAAGTAAATTCAATCTTTGACTTCAGGTATGAAGACTTTGCATTGAAAAATTACCAGTCGCACCCGCATATATCTGCACCGGTCGCCGTATGACCAAAATTGCAGTCATCGTTGCCGTAGCACAGAATAATGTTATCGGAGCAGGTAACAGTATTCCCTGGTATTGCCCTGCCGACCTCCAGTATTTCAAGAGAACGACATTAGGTTCGCCAGTGTTGATGGGAAGGAAAACCTATCAATCCCTTAATGTGAAACCATTGCCTGGCCGACGAAATATTATTTTGTCACGCGATGCTGATCTGGTGTGTGAAGGGTGTGATGTGGTAACCAGTCTTGAGTCTGGTCTGCAGTTGGCAAGCGGTGAAAAAAAACTATTTATTATTGGTGGAGCAGACATATATCAGCAATCAATTGAACACGCTGAGGAGCTGTATGTGACTTACGTTGATGTCGCAGTAGAAGGAGACCGGTATTTCCCTGAGATCGATGTGTCTGAATGGAATCTGGTGCGGGAACATAAGTACGCAGCAGATGATAATAATCCGCACAATATGACTTTCAAATACTTCACGCGCGGCGTGTAATTTTCTTTTTTGCAGTACAGTCAGTTTGGTGCAGGGTAACTGGTTTGCAATCGATGCGGGCAGCGGTTAACTGACCTCCCCATAGACATCCTGTATCCAGGCCGAGAAGATTGCTTTCATGCTTTAAGCCTAACGCGGACCAATGACCGAATATAATATTTAGCTGCTGGGATTTTCTGGGAACATCAAACCATGCATGCAAATTGGGGCTTTGTTCGCCCAGTGGTCCTTTATAATTAAAGTCCATCCTGCCATCCTGGTCACATAAACGCAGACGTGTGAACGCATTTAGCATCACTCTCCAGCGGTGATGTGAGGATAGTTTCGAATGCCACTGATTAGGCATATCACCATAAGCATGGCGAAGGAAATCCACATAATTTTCACCTCTCAACTGAATTTCAACCTCATGAGCACATTGTTGTGCAGTGGTTAAATCCCATTGTGGAAGTAATCCTGCATGTACCATTATCCAGTCGAGTGCTGAGTCATAATGTAACAAGGGCAGAAATCGTAGCCAGTGAATAATTTCATCTGCATGCGGATCAAGTAATATCTGATTGAGAGAGCTTTTTGGCTTGCACGTCTGTACGCCGGCATAACATGCGATTAAGTGAATATCATGATTGCCGAGTACACATCGCGCGGAATCTCCAAGTGCGCGAACAAACTGAATGGTTTCCAGGGATTGTGGTCCGCGGTTGACCAGGTCGCCGACAAACCAGAGCTGGTCTTGGTCCGGGTCAAATTTAATTTGATCCAATAGTTGTTTGAGTTCGCTGAAGCAACCCTGAATATCGCCAATTGCGTAAACAGCCATGGGCAGAAAAACGTGTTAGGTAATACGAAGCGCTAATGTAGCACGCGAGGTGCCGATAAAGTAAATAGCTCAATTTCTGCGTCAAATTCGGTGCCGTCATCTGCTTGCATTTGATAACTGCCATGCATCGTCCCTACTGGTGTTTCAAGCATAGTACCGCTGGTATACTGAAAACCCTCACCAGGTTTTAAGTGCGGTTGTTCGCCGACGACGCCATCGCCACGGACTTCCTGTGTTTTACCGTTTGAATCTGTAATTACCCAGTGGCGGGTGAGTAGTTTTGCAGGAACGTCACCATTATTTTGAATAGTGACCGTATATGCGAAGACGTAACGATCATCAGTGGTATCAGACTGGGATTCCAGATAAGTCGTATCAACACTGACTTTAATGTTATATGTGGCTAAATCATTCATGCCGCTATTATGCCTTAAGCAAATAAAAATATCTTTGATGGCTGTTGCAAAACTATTTTAGTGACAAGGCTTATTCTGGCTGATTCGAGACAGTGCCAGTAAATTTTCAAGTGTAAGTTGCTGCGGACGTATGGATGGATCAATACCAGCAGCGGCTATTTCGTCATTGCTGATTATATTTTTTAAATTGTTTGCAAGCGTTTTGCGGGGTTGTGAAAAGCACTCTTTTACAATGGTTTTGTAAGCTGTTTCCAGTTCGATGGGTACAAAACGTTGGCTATGAGGTGTTAAGCGAATAAATGCGGAGGTTACTCTGGGTGCGGGAGAAAAACTTTTTGCGGGGACATCTAAAAGCTGTTGTGCCACACACCTGGATTGCACCATCGCTGACAGCCTGCCAAAGTTCCTGCTGCCGCTGGGCGCACAAATTCTGTCGACGACTTCTTTTTGCAACATGAAATGCATATCGATAATGGATGGCAGTTGATCTAGCAAGTGAAAAATCAAAGGCGTTGAAATATTGTAAGGAAGATTGCCTACAATGCGTCGTGGCTTGTCTGGACGGGAGAAGTCAAACTTGAGGGCATCATACTGATGGACTATTACTGTGTGCTCAGGTGAATTTAATTGCCGAAGCTGATCTATCAAGTCACGATCCAGCTCGACGAGTTCCAGATGATCAACTTTTGAGAGTAAAGGTCTGGTGAGCGCGCCTAGTCCGGGACCTATTTCCAGTATGTTGTCTGAACTTTTTGGTGCGATAGCAGCAACAAGGGACTGAATGATGGTTGGGTCGACCAGAAAATTTTGACCAAACCGCTTGCGAGCGCGGTGCATACAAATATTATTAGTCTGTTAATCGAGATTATATTTAAACAGTAACATGCTTTAGTGAAAAGGTAGACTAATTTATGAGTCTTACGATGTTATATGCGAATAAACAATAGCTGGTTGAGTAGTGCGGGATCTGGTTTTTTCAGTTCCAGCACCATAATTGAAAAGAGTTGTCTAAAAGTGCTTGCATAAATTTACTGGTTCCAGAAATTGCAGTGCATCATGAGCTTAAGATTCTTCCAGTGTCTGCTCGGCTTCGCTGTTAGGTGTGTTATCAACGGGGATAGCATAAGTACCTATTAGCGTGTACTCATCACTGTTTTCAACTTTTGTTAATGCCAGGGTAATGACTAATCCTGGATGATATAACAGCAGCATTTCATGGGGTTTCAGAGATTGAGATGTAGTTGAGTCAGTGATCAATGCCAAATCGATATTCAATCCATTTGAAATCTGAACAGATAAGTCACGTAATGCGCTGAGTGGAGTTGCACTGCCTGATAATGTTAAGTTGCCAAGATAGGTAATGCCGACAGCTTCAGTATTTCGCAGGTTTTCTATTGAGCGTAATTGTTCTTTTAGAGGCTTTATAGTAAGAGTTGATGTTTCGCCATTAATGATAGTGAATTCACTGGTGGAAGTTAATGTCACGGATCTGCTGACAGTATTGCTGTCGTCAGCGATAAGGGAAGCACTTGTCCAATATAATAAATAAAAACCAAAAGTAAAAAATATTTTCATAGCGTTAGATAATTTTCTCTGCACCATAATATATGGATTCAATGTTTAGGATGACTGCGCCTACACCAGCGAACTTGGGGTCTAGCCAGTCTTTCATGTCTGTGTATACAGGGCCGTCTGTGTGATATTCAAGAGAGCCTTTTATCTGGTACGCTTCTCTTTCTGGTGCGATCATTAATAATGAGCCCTGACTGCCTGCGAGGATATTTTCCAGTGTTTTACTGAAAAAGTTATTCGCAATCAGGATTCTGTTATTATCGAGTTTATTGACACACAGCACCCACACAGCATTGGGTTCTCCAGAGCTGTTGACTGTTGTGAGTATCATGCGTGGCTCTCGTTTTTCCCAGGCATCCAGGAAAGCTTCAGGTAATGTATTCATTAGGAATCCTTAATTGCCAATTGTTTGCGACACTGAGAATGCACCACGGATATCACCTACAGAGAATCCTGTAGCGCGGTCATCCGGGTAAGCCTGCTCTAGTGTGCTGATAAGCTCATTGCCCATGGTTTGCTTGTCTCCGTGGCAACTCAGGCAAACGGGTTGCATGGGAATGGCGCGCATCATTCTGAAAGTTGTTTTATCACCTGCTTTAATTTCCTCGCTATAGACTAATTGATCTACAGGCGTGCCAGATGAATGTTTATCTTCAAACGAAGTAAGCACTTGCTGTTCCCAGTTGTCTGCTTCGTTGGCGGGATTGCGTAAACGTAAACTGGTACGTTTAATTTTGACAGTATCTGTGCTGTTGAGCGCATTCGTAATTTCAGGTGCCTTTATTCTGCATGTCGTAATAGCTGCAACCGGACCACCTGACTGCATGGACTCGCTAAGCTCTTTCTTTAAATTACCTGCCAGGGCTTTTATCTTTTCAGAAGCGCTCTGTTCAAAATTCTCTAATGTTTGTGACTTGTTGTCTGCACAGGAAACAGAAATTCCAAGTAGTAAGCTCATCGAGAGCAGCTTGAGTATGGGGCGTTTATTATTCACGATCATCTCATTTAAGTAGTTATTTTTTTACTATTAACCTGCACGCGTGCCAGTTCAACGGCTGCCAGCAAGCTGCCTGCATCAGATTTTCCTGTGCCTGCAAGGTCGAGCGCTGTGCCATGGTCTACAGATGTGCGGACAATGGGTAATCCAAGAGTAGTGTTCACTGCGTTACCAAACCCTATGTGTTTTAGTGTTGGCAGGCCTTGATCGTGATACATGGCTAACACCGCGTCGACTAATTGTAGCTGCTTCGGTGTGAAAATTGTATCTGCAGGAAAGGGGCCTGTGACATTAATTCCGGCTTTTTTCAGCTCACAGAGTGTGGGTTCAATAATTTCTATTTCTTCTCTACCCAGATGCCCCTGTTCTCCGGCGTGTGGATTCAGGCCGCATACCCCAATACGCGGATTTTTAATGCCGAATTTGCTGATCAGGTCATGATGTAAAATAGTGATTATCCTGTTCAGTAATTCAGGCGTAATTGCTTGTGGTACATGGCTTAGGGGTAAATGTGTGGTGGCAAGTGCAACCCGAACCTGGCCGGCGACCAGTAACATGACAACTTCAGACTGAGTGTGCTCAGCCAGATATTCTGTGTGGCCGGTAAAGGGAATGCCGGCATCATTGATGACACCTTTATGCAGAGGTGCTGTGATCATTGCAGCATATTCTCCGGCCGCTATACCGCGTAATGCTTCATCCAGACAGGATAAAACGTATTTCGAATTATTCGGATTCAGCAGCCCACATTCAACTTTCTCGGCGACAGGAATATGTTTTACTCTTAACTGATTCGATGCGTCAGGAGCATGTTGGCAAAGATCAATATGAATATTTAAAAGCCGGGCGCGTTTGAGCAGTTCCTGTGTATCCGCAATGACAATGCAATCAGTTAAATGGGAAGCCGACTGAAGAATAATATCAAAACCTATTCCGGCGGGTTCTCCTGCAGTAATTGCGAGAGGCTGCGTGCCCATTAAAGCGCGTGTCTGTGTTGATTACTGAGAATTCGAGGTAAGTCTGTTTTCCACATAACTTTCATCACGAAGTTGTCGTAGCCATAACTCGGTTTCTTCGCTTAACTTGCGCTGGCGAATAAAATCCCGCGCCTGATTACGACGCGCCTCATCGGAGTTATCATGTTCACGTTTATCCATGACTTGCAGAATATGCCAGCCAAACTGGCTTTTGAATGGCTCGCTGACTTCATTCACGGGAATTGTTTCAGTCACCTCTCTAAATGCGGGTGCAAATACACTGGGAGCAGACCATCCTAATTCTCCGCCTTTGGAAGCACTTCCGGGATCTTCTGAGTGAGCCCGTGCAAGTTCAGCAAAGTCTTCGCCATTGATTATGCGTGAACGTAGTGAAGATAAATCTCGTCGCACTTGTTCATCGCTGCGCACGGCATTGGTACGAATTAATATATGACGAGACAGTACCTGATTAACCATGACACGATCATTGCCGCGCATATCGAGAACCCTGAAGATGTGAAAACCACTTCCGCTGCGAAGTATGTCGCTAATGTCGCCAGGGTTCATGTTGGATAAGTTACGCGAGAACACTCCAGGTAGCTGATTCTTGTTGCGCCAGCCCAGATCTCCACCTTCTAGTGCGTCCTGAGCCTGTGAGTTGGCAATGGCCAGCTGGGTAAAGCTTTCTCCTTCAAGTGCACGTTTATGCAGCTTTTCTATTTTTGTTTTGGCTACTTCAATGTTATCCGGTGTAGGGTCTTGAGGGAGCTGAATTAGTATATGAGCAATTCTGTATTCTGCATCGGTATCCAGTGAACCCTGCTGGCTTTCCAGGAGTGCATCAATCTCGCTGGGTGACACCTGAATATTAGACTCTACAGCACGCCTTATTACTTGTCCGATTGTCATTTCGGTGCGTACCTGATCACGAAAAGCAATGTAATCGATACCTTGCTGGAGTAATGCGCTTCGGAATTGGTCAAGGTCAAGTCTGTTGCGTTCTGCCAGATTACGCATGGCCTGGTCCAGAGAGTTATCGTCTATAGTAATGCCGCGTCGTTCGCCCCACTTTACCTGTAAGCGTTCTACAATCATCCTTTGAAGTACTTGCTCTGTCAGAGTGGCTTCGTCAGGAAGAGCAGCCTGGTCTCCTGCCTGCGCTTTAATTACATTGATGCGTTCCTGCAATTCACTTGCAGTAATGACATCATCTTCAACAACCGCAACAATACGGTCTAGTAAAAGACTTGCTTCTGCTGTAGCAATAACCGTAAATAAACAAAGAATAATTATCTTTGCAAAGCGTCTAGTATTTAAATGTGTTGCGATCTTCATAGCCTCTGATATTTCGTTGTAATTGTTCGGTGAGTGGCGAACCCAGTGAGGTTAGTCCTTTTAGGGTTAACTGTACTTCAATACTGTTGTTATAATCGCCTTCACTGTCATTAGTATACCTGCGCGCTGCAAAACTTACTTTCCAGCAGCAGGTGTCGTACTCAAGCCCGCCGAGTAAATCCAAATCGCGCTTGTCCTTGAAGTCATAGTTCCATCGTCCGATAGCTCTCCACTGCTCACTGATTGGATATATAAACGAGATATCTGACTGTGAAAAATCTTCGCGGCGGAATCGGTAGCCGATATTAAAAATAAAGTTGTTTGCACTTCGATACTGAATACGGGCATTAGTTCGATTGAATTCTTCTTCTTGCGGATCCCATAAGGCAGCGGCAATAGCTTCCCAGCGATCATTAATACCAATTTTCAGTTCACCGGCAAGATTGGAAAAAGAATCATCATCATCTTCAGTGTTATTTAAAGTGACATCTCTGTCTTCGAAATAAAATATCTGTCCCAGGCTTGCACGAAATATCTCACTGCCTGTGTTTTGATTGATATAACGAGTAGTGAGTGCGGCGGTAAGCTGATTGGCGTCGCCGATTCTATCGCTTCCGGTAAAGCGGTCATCACGAAATAACTGAGCAAAACTGAACTCATATTCACCCGTATCAAATAAAGGAATGTCGGATTGATTGCGCTCAGGGGTGTACAGATAATATAAACGTGGTTCCAGAGTTTGACGTCTATTGCTGTTGGAAGTGTCGCGTTCAAAAATCAATCCACTATCCAGTGAGAAGCTTGGCAAAGTACGCGTAGGATCATTGTTGCCAGCGGAACTGGAGAGATCGTAAGTTGTATGCATTAAACGCACGGAGGGTGTAAAGAAATAACCGGGCGCAGTCCATGGTCGTGAAATTTCGGTTGATAAGTGCAGGCGATTTCCATCAATGCGATCATCATGGTCAAATGCGGTCCAGTGATTGGAAGTGCTAAATTCCAGTCCTGCAGGCAAATTGGTAAATGAATTACTTAGACGAACCTGTGGCAGTATCGCATAGGGATCATTGATGGGCAGGCTTTCATCATCAACAATCTGGTATTGCTGTAGACGCAGCAGCCCATTCCAGCTGCCACCAAAATGGCTGGCGGTATAAAATAAATCTCCACGGCGTTCCAGTTGCTGTGTACTGGTGACACCAATTGAATCACCTAAATCTTCAAAGTAGTCGTCATCTGAGGCGTTGTTGTAGAGCAAATCTGCACGAAACTGGTCATTGAAGAAATGTTCATGTTCAAAAGAGACGAGATAACGTTCATCATCAAAATCTCTATCGTCCAGATACTGTAAATTGAGTTCGCCATAATTACTGTCATTAAGGTAGCGACCTTTGCCTCCGATCTGCACGCCTCTCTTGGATAAATAGCGCGGAGTAAATAGTGCATCCCGGTGCGGTGCGATGTTCCAGTAAAAGGGTGTCTCGATATCGATGCCTGAATTACTGCTGCGACCAAATACGGGAGCCAGGAATCCTGTTTTGCGCTCATTGCTTAGAGGAAAGCTCATCCAGGGAGTATAGAAGAATGGCACACCTTTAAACTTGGCGGTGACATTTCTTGCTGTGCCCACCTGTTTCTCTCGGTCCAGCGTTGCTTTGCCTGCTTTTAATTCCCAGTCGCGATCTTCAAAGTCACAGCTGGAGTAGGTAGCGTTTTCCAGTTTAACGACGTCCTGGGAAATGCGTTCAGCTTTGTCTGCGGTACCGCTACCGTGTGTTGGGTGATACCAGTAACGCACATTCTCGGCTTTGGCTGTTTCATCTTCAGTCCAGTAGTCGACTCTTTCTGATGTGATATCCAAATCCGGATCACGCAGCAGAACATTACCTGTTGCAACAGCTTTCTTTTCTTTCTCGGAGTACTGTACACGGTCGGCATGAACATCCTGTTCCAGTCTGAAAAGGTGTACACGGCGGCTATCATCAGTGACAAAATCAGGGTTGTCGGGTGTTGGGGCTGGTTTATGTGTGCTGGGCTGTCTTCCGCATTGGCGCCATTGGGAGTCTTCCGCAAATAGGCTGCTGCAAATAACGCATAGACAAGTGAAAATAAGTGCGCGCAGGTGCATGTGGTCTGTGTAGTTTCTTGTAGTTATTAATTTTAGAGAATGGCTAATGCGGATTGACTTAAGCTTATGGTTGTTAATTAATGTCAAACCGACTTGGATACGTCCAAACTGTGAAAACACCACTTAAGGAACATATTTACGTCAATGCAAAGGATTATAAAGCATAAACGGCAGAAAGGCGCAGTTTTGCCGCAGTTTGGAGTGATAGCGGTGATCGTGGCTATAGCCGCTATTATTGTATGGTTATTGTGGTTAACCAAGCCTCAGCCGGAAGCAAAACTCGAGCAACTGGCTCCCGTCAAAGTCGCGCTTGCCCAGGTTGAAGTGCGGGAAGTACAGCCATTTGAATACGTCACTGGCCGACTACAGCCTATAAAAACTGCACAGATACGTTACGAAGTAGCCGGAAAAGTGATTGCGCGAAAAGTGGAACCTGGTGAAAAAGTGAACTCCGGTGATGTGCTAATGGAGCTGGACGGAGCAGATTATCGAGATCAGTTACAGCAAGTAGCAGCAGAGCTGGTGATTGAAGAGAAAAGTGTGGGTCGCGATGCAGAATTACTAAAATATTCCCAGAAAAATCTCAAGTTACAGCAGCAGGAAGAACAGCGCCTGCAAAGTCTTGTAGGCAGAAATCTTATCGCTCAGTCGCAGTTAGATAGTGTACGTCAGCGTGTATATGATTTGCGCGCTGAAGTCGCACGCCTGGATTATGCAGTGGCAACGAATAATGCCCGAGTGCGTATGAAAAGTGCACAGCGGGATATCGCAGAAAGAAATCTTCAACGTACTACCTTAAGAGCACCGTTTGGCGGTGTTGTTAATGAGGTGTTTATTGATGAGGGTGACTACGTCAATGCCAATCAGGCGGTGCTTACTTTAGTGGATGCAAGTGAATTTGATGTCCAACTGGATGTGCGTGGTGAAGTGATTGCCGGATTGAGTTTAAAACAACAGGTCGATGTTGAAATCAGTAAAAAAGTCAGAAAAGGCAATATTGTTGCACTACAACTCGATCCTGACATTAACACTAATACCCATCAGATACGGGTTCGTGTTCCTGCTGACGATGCACAGGCCGGGTTACTTGCAGTTGTCTCATTACCGTTGTCTGCAAAAGCGCAATCAAAACTTATACCGCTATCGGCAGTATTAAATCTTCATGGCAAGGCTTATATCTATACGTTAGAGGGGAATGTAGTTAAGAAATTACCGGTGCAGTTAGGCCGGCGTATTGGTAATGACGTGGTTGTTCTGAATGGGCTGTCAGCTGGACAAAATGTTGTAGCGCGCGATGTGAATTCATTGTCAGACAATCAACAAGTGATGACTGAATAAAGGTATCGACCTTATGGGCATTATTCAGTTTTCCATACGTAATTCACTAATAGTTAATCTTCTGTTGCTGGTTATTGTGATTGCCGGAATTTTGTCCTGGCGAAGTATGCCGCAGGAAATGTTCCCTATAGTCGATCTGGACTTAGTCAGAATTGTAACTGAGTATGAAGGTGCGCCACCAGAAGAGATCGAAAAACAAATCACAATATTGATTGAGGAAGAAATAGAAACACTACCTGATGTCGATGTCATCACTTCGGAGAGTTCCGAAGGACTGTCCAAGATTGAAATAAAATTAAAAACTGATGTTGATGTCGACGATTTTCTGCGTGAAGTACGATCCGTAGTTGATGCCATTGATGATTTTCCTGTTCAGGCAGAGACGCCGGAAATAAGTCGGTTGAAAACACGTTTTCCAGTCATAAGCGTAACACTGTACGGATCTACCGAGCTGGGCATCCTGTATGAAACAGCCGAAGACGTGAGGCGTGATTTACTGGGACTGCAAGGCGTTGCCAGTGTAGGTATAGCAGGCGATCAGGAGTGGGAGTTATGGGTTATTGTTGACCCACATGAAATGTCAGCGCGTAAGGTAACGCTTGCGGAAGTACAAAATGCAATAACAGAAAACTTGCAGGATTTGCCTGGCGGTTCTCTGCAGTCTGCACAGGGTGATATTCTGTTGCGTGGGATGGGTGTGGCACCTAACACAAAAGCGGTAGGTAATCTGGTATTGCGTAGTAATTCCGGAGGGGGGCAGTTGACCTTGTCTGAAATTGCAGAAATCGATCTGCGTCTGGAAGAAGCACAAACTATAGGCCGTTTTAACGGGCAGCCTTCTGTTAATTTAACTGTAACAAAAACAGCACGTGCATCGACCATTGATGTGGCAGATGCAGTAATGCAGTACACAGCAAATTTGCAGGAAAAATTACCGTCCGGGATGAAGGCGGGTCTGTTCAGCGATTTATCTATATATGTGAAGAATCGTTTAGAGACAGTGACATCTTCTGGTGTGGTTGGTTTGGTGTTGGTGCTGATATCGCTGTATGTGTTTTTGAATTTTAGAATTGCGTTTATAACAGCGCTGGGTATTCCGGTTTCTTTTCTGGTCGCGATTATTCTGATTCACTATCTGGGCTATACAATAAATATGATTTCCCTGTTTGCTTTTTTGATTGCACTGGGAATGATTGTAGATGATGCCATTATCGTTACAGAAAATGTTTATCGACATATGGAAAACGGTGTCGATCGTGCGCAGGCAGCCCTGACTGGTAGTAAAGAAGTATTCTGGCCAGTGGTTGCGTCTACCTGTACCACCGTCGCCGCATTTTTACCTATGTTTGGCGTGAGTGGTACGTTGGGTAAATTTATAGAAGTCATTCCTGTGGTGGTGAGTGCCGCACTGATTGGTTCACTGATTGAGGCATTTGTGATTCTGCCAGCGCATTCAGCAGAATTCCTTCGTGTTAACAGGAAAAAAAAGAAGGCCAATCCATTCTGGGGCATCGCGCTGGAAAAATATTTAGCTTTACTAAGATGGGCCTTGATAAACAGGTATGTGGTATCTGTCATTACAATTTCAGTGTTGTCAGTGATACTGACTTATGCCCAGACACGGTTGCCGTATAACCAGTTCGGTAACGTTGAAATTGGCCAATTCCTGATTAACATTGAAGCACCCAATACTTATAGTGTTGAAGACTCTACTGAATTGGCAAAAATAATTGAGCAGAAAATTAATGCAGCACTGGAGCAGGATGAGCTGAAGACAATGCTGACAAATGTTGGAGTCATACTGATTGACTTTAATCGACTGAAGATGGGTAGTCATTATGTCCAGGTATTTATTGATCTGGAGAAGACAAAGCCAAAAACCATTATTGAAAAATATATCTCGCCTGTTGTGAATCTGAAATTCAAAACAGAAGGGACTCGTTTGCGCAGTACTGAAGAAATAATCGAGGCCATTCGTACAGAGCTGCAATCAGTCGCGGGCGTGCAAAGATTTTCCATATTGCGTCCACAGGGTGGGCCCTCAGGCTCGGATATAGAAGTAGGTGTTGTGGGCGAGAATATTGATGAGTTGATTGATCTGTCAGGCAGGATAAGTCACTTTCTGAAGCGAATTCCTGGTGTAAAAGATGTCAGGCAGGATCTGGAGCCAGGAAAGCTTGAATATCAGTACACACTGAATGAACGTGGTAGAAACCTGGGGTTAACACAAGCTGAGTTATCAAATGCAGTGCGTACAGGATTTGTTGGTCTTGAAGTAGCACATGTGAACTGGCAACAGGATAGATATCCTGTGCGGGTTATATACCCTGATGCTTTACGCAAAAACAGCAATAGCCTTGGAAGTTTGCCAATTACCTTGAGTGGTGGCCGCACTGTTTATCTTGGCGAAGTGGCAGATATTACTCTGGAGCGGGGTTTGGGAACAATTTTGCGCCGAGATGCTCAACGCCTGGCGATTGTGACGGCAGAAGTTGATCTGGAAGCAACGACGCCATTGGAGATTAATGAGCTCATCGCGCTGGAATACTCGGACATGCTTGGAGATAAATCAAAAAACAAATTGCTGTTTTTAGGCGAGAAGAAAGAAGCTAATGACTCATTCAATGATATGTTCAATGTGCTTATTATTTCGCTGGCGATTATATTTTTCATACTGGCTGCACTGTTTAAGTCCTTGCTAGACCCGTTCGTTATTATGCTGGCAATACCGTTTGCAATTGTTGGTGTGATTATTGGGCATATGATTTTTGACTATAATCTGCAGTTCTTGTCCATGATTGGTTTTTTAGCGTTGACAGGAATAGTGGTAAATGACTCTTTGATTTTGATAGATTTCGCCAAGAAACAAAGAGCGCGAGGAGTAGAATGTTTTGAAGCAGTGATGGATGCGGGTAGAGTGAGAATTCGTCCAATAATGCTAACAACCATTACGACTTTTTTAGGGATTTCACCACTAATATTTTTTGCCAGCGGACAAACAGCTTTTCTGTCGCCCATGGCGGTCAGTCTGGGCTTTGGTCTGATTTTTGCCACCATGCTAATTCTGGTAGTGGTGCCGTGTTTCTACATGGTGCTTGATGACATAAGAAGAGTCACCTTTGAGCGCTTTTCTAAACACATTTGATTTATAAAGTTATTCTTTTAATTCCCACTTAAGCTGCTACTATTAAGTGCTTAATATTAAGTGATCATTCAAAATGAAACTTTCCTCGAAAAAATTTAAATCATTAGAGAATAAAGCAATTACATTGCTTGGAATGTCCGGTGTAGGCAAAACGACGCTGGCTAATCAGCTGGACCGCTCCAAATGGTTTCATTACTCAGGTGATTATCGTATTGGTACCAAATATCTGGAAGAGCCAATACTGGACAACATTAAAGCCAAGGCAATGAATGTTGATTTTCTGGCAGACCTGCTGCGAACAGATTCTATATACATCTGTAGCAATATCACTGTAAACAATCTGGACCCTGTCTCTACATTTTTAGGTAAAGTGGGAAACGTGAAGCTGGGAGGGCTTGAGCTATCCGAGTTTAAGCGGCGACAGTTTTTACATCGACAGGCAGAAATTTACGCCATGCTGGATGTTCCAGAGTTCATTGGGAAAGCAAAAAATATATATGGATATCCCAACTTCCTTAATGATGCTGGTGGTAGTTTGTGTGAGCTAAATGATCCGACTGTGTTTGAAGTGCTGTCAGAGAATACACTGATACTTTATATTCAGGCAGATCAGCAACATGAGAAAATGTTATGCGAACGTGCAGTCAGTCATCCCAAGCCATTATATTTCCAGGAAGAGTTTCTTGATAAACATTTGGCGATGTTTTTGGAAGAAAAAGATTTAAGCGAGATTGATGAAATAGTTCCGGATGAATTTGGTAGCTGGGTATTTCCCAAGCTGCTTGAACATCGCAAGCCGCTTTATGAGTCGATTGCAAATGAATATGGATATACGGTTAACCTGCACGATATCCAGAATGTGCGAGACGAAAAAGATTTCATGGACTTGATTTGCCAGGCGATCACTCGCTCCTAAATTGTTGTAGCTTTTCATCTTGGCACTCGTACAGCACAATAATCTACCAAGTATCGAACGCATGCGTTTGGAGGGTGTTGAGGTGTGTCTGCCTGATCAGGTTAATGATTCTTTGCCATCCATTAAAATTGGGTTTTTGAATATGATGCCTGATGCAGCGCTGGCTGCTACTGAAAGACAGTTCCTTCGTCTGTTGGCAGCAAATACTAATATAAACTGTTACTTTCACCCATTTAGTATTGCCGGGGTAGAGCGGGAAGAGCAGGCTAAACTTCATATCGATCAATACTATTGCGACTTTAATACACTAAAGTCTGTGCGGGTAGATGCATTGGTGATCACAGGTGCCAATGTCTCAAAGCCATTGCTGCAAGACGAATTATTCTGGACTGAATTAACAGGAGTTTTAAACTGGGCGCAAACGAATGTTAGTTCAGTTATGTGTTCCTGTTTGGCAACACATGCGGCAGCCAAGGTTTTTTATGATGTAGACAGGAAACATCTCGGGGAAAAATGCTGGGGTGTGTTCGCACATGTCAGGTCGCAACAAGACCACCCGCTGCTTAAAAATGTAGAGAGCGACATTATGATGTGTCACTCACGTTATAATGATGTCTCAA
Organism: uncultured Gammaproteobacteria bacterium; assembly: GCA_963976865.1. Classification (GTDB taxonomy): domain Bacteria; phylum Pseudomonadota; class Gammaproteobacteria; order UBA4575; family UBA4575; genus UBA1858. The sequence continues at coordinate 825,304 of CAXBLY010000001.1, forward strand.
AAAGTGAATTTTTAGATCAGGATATAGACGTGCTTGTTGATAGTGAGCAAGTGGGAGTTCAACTCGCCAGCGAAAAAAATATGAGTATTGTCTATTTTCAGGGGCACCCGGAGTACGATGATATTAGCCTGCTGAAAGAATACAAAAGAGAAATTATTCGATATCTGTTTGGTCAGAGAGAGGATTATCCTCAGGTGCCCCAGAATTATTTTAATCAGTCAGCGCTGGAGGTGGTGGAGCAGTATAAACAGTTAGTGTTAGCCTCCAGCCGGACTGGCGATCTGCTTGATCTGTTCCCTGAAAACGAGTTGTTGCAATCGTTGGATAATCCCTGGAGAAAATCAGCGCAAACCATATTCTCTAACTGGATGGGGTTGCTGGTGAATTAGCCTGACTTTTTTTCTTAGCAAGAGCAGGGCTGAACCAAATAACCATACTGCCCCTGGCACGGGAACTGTTGTGGTGCTAACTAACTCAAACGACCCGCGAAGGCCAGGTGTTCCTGTGTCACCTGATCCGAACTGACTGTTTTGGCTTAACTGATAATCTGACTCATCAGGGTTTGTCAGCTGGTTTATGAGTTCAACGCTTATTCCTGCAGTACCAAATGGTGCGCCAGTATAATTAAGTCTGAGAATTTCATTGTCACCGTCTGCAAATATTATCTGGTCCTGTGAATTGCCCAGTGTGAAATCACTGTAAACGTAATCTGCTGTATAACCCCCATTATCAGTCACACTTCCATTTCTTCCCAGCACCAGGTAAGCGCCTGGCTCAATGAATAAACTGATGCCATTGTTAATCTGGTGTGAGTTGCTCCCATCATCGCTGATAGTTAATCCGTTAATATCAATAGCATTGTCTGAAGCATTGAATAATTCAAACCATTCGCCATTGGCATCGCTGACTGCGGATGGGTTGGCCAGCACTTCGCTTATCAATAAATCGCCAGGCTGAATGCTTGTCGCGTGAGATACACAATGTAGGAATGAAATCAGGAAAAATAAAAAGATTCGAATATTATTCAACATGGTACTGCAAATCCTGTAATGTTAAGACTAGTTCAATAGATCATTGGACGATTAAGGATTGATTGCAATGATGATTGTGCGGCAGCGCACATCGTACCTTGTTGTGTAATTATGTATTGCTAACTTTGTGGGTTGATCAAAGTGGTTGGGTGGCAGTAGTAAACGCAGTATCTCTTCTGCAAATAAACAAAATACGCATCGTCTTTTTGTAGTAATTTAAATGCTGGAAGAAAGTGCAGATGTCAGCGTGTTTGCTGCATCACTGAATCCAGATGTTAAAAAATGCCCGTAATTAAATGATATGCAGGAAGACATCATTCTCAGAATGCGCGGAGAACGCAAACTTCAACACGTGGAAGGCCGGCAACCAGCGCCCACGTTATATGAGCGCTGGTTGTCGGCTAAAATTTAAAGTAGAGGAGCAATCACCAGGCTTACAATGGCCATGACATTAATCAGAATGTTCATTGATGGTCCTGATGTGTCTTTGAATGGGTCTCCTACCGTGTCACCAACTACCACTGCTTTGTGAACATCAGAGCCTTTGCCACCGAGGTTACCTTTTTCAACATACTTTTTAGCGTTATCCCATGCGCCGCCGGCATTGGCCATCATTAATGCGAGCAACACACAACAAAGTAATGCGCCGCCAAGCATTCCGCCTAATGCCTGTGGACCGAGTCCAAAGCCAACCACCACGGGAGCAATGACAGCCAGACAGCCTGGCAACACCATTTTCTTTAAAGCCGCTGTAGTTGCGATATCTACGCAACGGACAGTGTCAGGTTTGGCAGTTCCTTCCAGCAGGCCGGGAATTTCTTTAAATTGACGGCGAATTTCCTTAATCATATCAAAGGCTGCATCGCCAACCGCAGTCATCGTGAGCGACGCGACTATAAATGGAAACACCCCGCCAATAAATAATCCAATCAATACGCGAGGTTCTCTTAAGTCAAGACTAACGCTGCTACCGTGACTATTTATCTCGCTGATGAATGCAGTAATGATGGCCAATGCTGCCAGAGCAGCAGCACCAATGGCAAAACCTTTGCCAATTGCTGCAGTGGTGTTGCCCACTTCATCCAGGTTGTCTGTGATCTTGCGAGTATCTTCACCCAGGTTTGCCATCTCGGCAATTCCGCCTGCGTTATCAGCAACGGGTCCATAGGCATCAATCGCCATAGTGATTCCTACTGTGGCCAGCATGCCAACTGCAGCAATTCCAACCCCGTAAAGGCTTGCCCATTCGTTCGCAAAAAATATTATTGCAGCAATGGTTAGCACCGGGATTAATACGGACTGCATGCCAGTAGCCAGTCCGGCAATCATCACAGTGGCAGGTCCGGTCTCTCCGCCTGCAGCGATTTTACGAACTGGTGCACCACCTGTGTAGTATTCAGTGACCAGGCCAATAATGATGCCTCCGACAGCACCGCTAAGCACTGCGACCCAAACTCCCTTTGATATACCCAGATAGTCAATACAGAAATACGCAGCAACAATAAACAGGACGGCCGCGGAAAAAGTTCCTAACCTCAGGGCATTGGCAGGCGCCATATCAGACTGGATCTTGACCAGGAAAATGCCGAGGATTGAACAAATCAGGCCGATTGATGCAAGTCCCAGAGGCAGAAACATCAGTGCCTGCTGTGGGCCTATGTTTTCCAGTATGGTGGTGCCTAACGTTGCCGCAATAGCAATCGTCGCTATGATGGAACCACAGTATGACTCAAAAATATCCGAACCCATGCCCGCGACATCACCGACATTATCACCAACGTTGTCAGCAATCACACCAGGATTACGTGGATCATCTTCAGGGATGCCAGCTTCGATCTTGCCAACCAGGTCCGCACCCACGTCTGCACTCTTGGTGAAGATGCCGCCACCGACTCTGGAAAATAGTGCGACGGTGGATGCACCCATACCAAAGCCATGAATCACATGAGCTGTTTCAGGGTCCGCGCCATATAATAGGTACAATACGCCAAGCCCGAGTAAGCCCATTGCTGCGACAGTGAGACCCATAATGGATCCGCCCAGAAAAGCGATATCAAGTGCGCTGTCCAGACCTTTAGTATTTGCCGCAACAGTCGTTCTGACATTCGCCTGAGTAGCGGCATGCATGCCTATATAGCCTGCACCTGCCGAGCAAATCGCACCAAGGACAAATGCACCGGCGGTGGGAGCACCCAGATCCGAAAAGTAAATAGCCAATGTGACAATGGCTGCAAAGACAAACAGAATTGAATATTCACGGCGCATGAACGTCATGGCGCCGATATGAATTTCATTAGCTATTTCCCGAACCCTGCCTTCGCCGGGTGAAGATGATAAAACAATACGATAGATAACAAATGCAGAAATCAGCCCAAACACACCCAGGGCGACAGGTAATTGATGCAAAGACATGGTTAGTTTTACCCCCGATTGATAGAGTTAGATCCTGTACACTGTAAGGTGTGCGTGGATTAACGATTTATTCTTATTTTTCACTAACTTTTGTACGGTTTACTCGTACATTATATAATCAAACTGTTCTAAACAGCTAATCTGTTACTAGATGCAAGCAACTGATGACTGACACTTCTTGATATGGCGCGTCGAGTTACTCTTAAAAATCTTAGACTTGAAACCCTGATTTTCAGGGAGCGGGCGATTCTGTCTGCGATACTGGTCGCAGGAACTTTTATTCTGTTACTTGTGCGATTGTATGATTTGCAGATCACTAATTATTCCCACTATCAGACGCTATCAAATGATAATCGGGTACGGGTATTTCCTGTCGCACCGACACGCGGATTAATCATCGACCGCAATGGTGAAATCCTTGCGGATAACACGCCGAATTACCAGCTGGTCATTACGCCTTCACAGATAAAAGATATGTCAGGACTCATTGAAAGTCTGGCAGAGTTTATTGACGTTAAAGAACATGAGTTAATACGGTTTAATAAAGCAGTAAAACGCCAACAGTCATTTCAGCAGACACCATTGAAACTCAACCTGAGCGATGAGGAGGTTGCCAGATTTGCTGTTAATCAGCATCGTTATCCTGGAGTAGAAATTGCTGCGCATTCGACACGCTACTATCCACACAAAAATAACTTTGCCCATGCGCTGGGGTATGTTGGGCGTATTAACGAAAAAGAACTGTCCACTCTCGACAAGCAAAAATATCAAGGCACAAGCCATGTGGGTAAAGTTGGCATTGAAAAACGTTACGAGGAAGTTTTACATGGTGAAGTTGGTTACCAGCATGTTGAAATAAATGCACAAGGTCGCTCATTACGTGTTCTGAAAACGCAGCCATCCAGACCTGGTATGGATATTCAATTATCGCTGATCGCCAGATTGCAGGAAGTAGCACATGAAGCACTGGGTGAAGAGAACGGGGCAGTGGTTGCGATTGATCCACGAAATGGCGATGTGCTGGCTTTTGTGAGTCAGCCAAGTTATGACCCCAATTTATTTGTCAACGGGATCGGCCAGCTGGCTTATTCAGCATTGAGGGACGATAAATACCGACCACTGTTTAATCGGGCGTTAATTGGTCAATATCCTCCCGGTTCAACGGTTAAACCCATTGTCGCGCTTGCCGGATTGCATTACGGGATTACCTGGCCAGAAAAAACAATGTATGCCGGGCCATATTTTCAGCTGCCGGGAAAAGCCCGCAAATATAGGGACTGGAAAAAAGGCGGGCACGGTATTGTGAATATGAACAGTGCCATTGCCCAGTCATGTGATGTTTATTTCTACGATCTCGGCGATAAACTGGGTATTGATCACATGCACGAATTTTTAATCCAGTTTGGACTCGGGAGTATCACTCATCTGGATACAGTCGGCGAAGTGAAAGGTCTAATACCATCACCTGAGTGGAAACGTTCAGCAAGAGGGCAACCCTGGTATCCCGGAGAAACCATTATTACCAGTATCGGACAGGGGTATATGTTGACAACACCCTTGCAACTGGCGGTAATGACGGCATATATGGCGAATCATGGCAGCATGTACCAACCCAGATTTGTACGTGCGACGCGTGCAGTGGGCACAGCTGAATTTGTGGAAAGGCAGCCAACACCTATGGCGCAAGTCAAAGTTGATAAAGAAGCCTACTGGGAGGCTATTGAGCATGCGATGGAAAGCGTCGTGCATGCTCCAAATGGAACTGCGCGTCGAATAGGTCAGGATGCAGGCTATAAAATTGCTGGTAAAACGGGCACAGCGCAAGTATTCGGGATTGCGCAGGATGAAGAATACGATAAAGATACCACCCCGAAACATTTACAGGATCACGCACTATTTATTGCGTATGCGCCTATTGAGAATCCTGTTATTGCGTTGGCGGTTGTGGTTGAAAATGGCGGTAGTGGTAGTGGGACTGCCGCACCGGTAGCACGCAAGATTCTGGATGCGTATCTGCAAGACGAAATCAAATTAAAAGAGAAGCAAATTGTCAGTCGCTAAAGCAAGCCTGTATGAGCACCCGTTAAGGGTGGTGTATCATTTTTTGAAGATTGATACAGCACTGTTTATGGCGCTGGTCATATTATGTATGAGTGGGCTGGTGGTTTTATACAGTGCCAGTGGTGGTGATATGGAAGCTATCCAGCGCCAGTTAATTCGGCTTGGCATTGGTTTTGCGGGCTTATTACTGTTTGCACAAATTCCCGCAGATCAGTTACGCAGCTGGTCTTTGTGGTTATATGTCATAGGTGTGCTGTTGCTGGCACTGGTGCTGGTGTCGGGTGAAACGGGTAAAGGCGCACAGCGCTGGCTGAATCTGGGCTTCGTCCGATTTCAGCCTTCGGAGTTAATGAAAATCTGGCTGCCAATGATGATGGCGTGGTACTACGCCAAGCAGGCGCTCCCACCCAGCCTGAAAGATATATTTGTCGGCTTTGTAATATTAATTATCCCTGCTGCACTAATTATCAAGCAGCCGGATCTGGGGACTGCAATACTGGTAACAGGTGCCGGACTGTTTGTGATTTTTCTGGCGGGAATTCGCTATCGGGTCATTGCAGTATTTATAGGGCTAATGCTGGCTGCGGCACCTGTATTCTGGTTTTATCTGCGTGATTATCAGCGCGGACGTATTCTTACTCTACTTGATCCGGAAAGAGACCCACTGGGGGCGGGGTATCATATTATCCAGTCCAAAATTGCGATCGGCTCAGGCGGTGTTTATGGCAGGGGCTGGCTTAATGGTACACAGTCGCAACTTGATTTTATTCCGGAACGCTCAACCGATTTTATTTTTTCAGTACTCAGCGAGGAATTCGGATTTTTTGGAACTTCGCTGCTAATCATGGTCTACTTATTTATAGTTGTGCGCGGGCTGGTTATTTCTGCGCGAGCACAGACCTGTTATGCGCGTTTGCTTGGTGGTGCAATAAGTTTGTCTTTTTTCTCTTACGTCTTTGTTAATATTGGAATGGTGTCAGGGATGTTACCAGTAGTGGGAGTACCGCTACCTTTAATTAGCTACGGCGGCACCTCTATGGTAACGTTACTGACTATGTTTGGAATATTAATGTCAATTCATTCCCACAGAAAATTATTAGGCCATTGAGACATTTTCAATTAACAATATTAGCGCTACTTCTGGCGTTTCAGGCATCCGGCGCGTTTGCCAAAACATATTATGATCGTGAAGACGTAAAAAACTTTATTCAATATATGGTTGATGAATACGGTTTCGAGCGTACTCAACTCCAGCTATTGTTTAAAAGTGTCAAGCAGCAGGAAACAGTGCTTGAGGCAATTGCAACACCAGCAGAACGCAAGAAGAAGTGGTTTGAGTACCGCCCTATCTTTCTTAAACAGGCGCGTGCTAACGCAGGAGTGAAGTTCTGGAATGAAAATCGGGCAATCCTGGAACAGGCAGAAGAAATATATGGCGTACCTCCTGAAATCATCGTAGCCATCATAGGGGTAGAAACCTACTATGGTCGCATTACCGGCAAGCATCCTGTATTCGACAGTCTGGTCACATTGGGGTTTGGTTATCCAAAGCGGGCCAAGTTCTTTTTGAGTGAATTAGAGCACTACCTGTTAATGTGTCGTGAAGAAGGCTTTGATCCTTCTGAGTTAAAAGGGTCATATGCGGGTGCTATGGGTGTGGGACAGTTTATTTCCAGTAGTTATCGCCGTTATTCGGTAGACCAGAATGAAGACGGTAAACGTGATTTATGGCACAGCAACGAAGACATTATTGGTAGCGTAGCTAACTATTTTAAAGTTCATGGTTGGCGCAGGAATCAGCCAGTCGCCAGCACAGCACAGTTTTCAGGTAATGCAAAAACTGTTGATGAATCTAACACTCTTAAACCAGCCTTTACTTATTCGCAACTGAACAAGCAGGGCTTTGTGGCTGATCTGCCTATCGCCAGCAATGAAAAAGTATCTTTATTTGTGCTGGATACGGATGAAAATACAAAAGAATACTGGATTGGCCAACACAATTTTTATGTCATCACCCGTTATAACCACAGTCATATGTATGCCATGGCGGTGTATCAACTAAGTCAGGAAATTAAAAAGCAATGGATTTTGACTGCGCAAGGCGCAAACTAGAAAATCGTTCTAAATTTGTATTGGTCTGGTTGGTTTGTGTAGTGCTATTGGCCGCATGTACATCGCCGCTAACAAAAAAAGACTCAGCCCCTAAAAAGTCAACACGAATTGATCGAACCGAAAAGGTTATTCCCAGGGTTGAGCCTAAAAGTAAATACGGCAATCCCAAGTCATACGTTGTATTTGGCCAGCGTTACCATACATTACCAACTGCGAAGGGTTATGTAGAGGAAGGTATTGCTTCCTGGTACGGCACCAAATTTCATGGTAGACGCACATCGAGTGGTGAGACCTACGATATGTATGCCATGACGGCTGCGCACAAAACATTGCCATTACCAACCTATGCCCGCGTAACCAACAAGAAGAATGGGCGCTCGATTATTGTTCGCATTAATGACCGTGGCCCATTTCATGACAACAGAATTATTGATCTTTCCTATGCGGCCGCTACAAAACTTGGCGTGGTCACCACCGGTACCGGCCTGGTTGAAGTGATAGCGATAGACCCGAGTCGGCAGGTCGCGAGGAAGGTACCCGCGGCTACTGCAGCCAGGAAAAAACCGGTGTTGCCAAAAGATATCGTCGATGTCGCCGAGCCGGCAAGTAGTGTTGAGATAATAGAACCAGAAAAGCCGGGTGCACAGAACCTGGAAAATGATGTAGGCATTTTTGTGCAACTGGGTGCTTTTCGTAGCCAGGAAAATGCACATAAGCTTCGCAATACATTTGCAGCTCATCAGGTGGGGCAGATTAGCGTAAAACAGCATGTATTTGAGAATGCCTCTATATATAAAGTATGGATAGGCCCGCTAGAGACAGTAGAGCAGGCCGATAACACAGTGAAAAAAATTACCAAGCTTGGTCACAATGAATACAAGCTTGTATTTCAGAATATGTAACAGCAAGCATTTCTACATTCTTACTAAATTTTTAAATAGAACTTGATAAACATGTTAATCAAAAATTTGATTTGTATCCTATTGGTCTCTTTTCTAACGGCTGCCAGTGTGCATGCCGAGCCTGTGCCTATTCCAAAGGCGCCGATGATAAATGCCAAGAGTTATATCCTGCTGGATCATGATACAGGGACAGTCCTTGTCGAGAAAAATGCGGATGAAAGAAATGATCCGGCAAGTATTACCAAGCTAATGACCGCCTACGTGGTGTATAAGGTTTTGTCTGAAGGATCACTGCAGTTAACCGATGAAGTACTGATTAGCGAGAAAGCATGGCGTGCGATTGGGTCTCGCATGTTTGTTGAAGTGGGCAAGCGCGTTAAGGTTGATGACCTGCTGCAGGGATTAATTGTGCAATCAGGTAACGATGCAAGTATTGCCTTGGCGGAACATATTGCAGGCAGTGAAGATGCCTTTGCGGGCATGATGAATATAGAAGCGGCACGACTGGGTCTGGTCAGCTCTCATTTTACTAATGTTACTGGCTTGACACATGAACAGCACTTTATGACCGCAAGAGACATAGCCACATTGAGTAGCGCAATCATTAGGGATTTTCCAGACCAATACAAACGTTACTCGCAGAAAGAATATACCTATAACGGAATCACCCAGCATAACCGCAATAAATTGTTGTGGCGAGATCCGGCAGTGGATGGTCTGAAAACAGGTCATACTGACGCGGCTAAGTACTGCCTGGCTTCTTCAGCAAAGAAAGATGATATGCGTCTGGTGTCAGTCGTACTGGGTGCGCCATCCGCCGATGCCAGAGCATCACATTCACAGGCGTTACTGAACTACGGCTTTAGGTTCTTTGAATCACATAAACTGTATAGCGCAGGCCAGGAGCTTCTTAAAAAACGCGCCTGGTATGGGGCGAAAAAAGAAGTCAGTCTGGGAGTCAAAGAAGACATTACTATTACTATTCCGCGTGGCCGATATAATGACCTGAAACCATTTATGCAGGTAGCTTCTCAGCTTGAAGCACCGATAGCGCTGCACCAGTCCGTAGGTAAAGTTGTGATCAATCTGGACGATGCAAAATTTGCAGAAGTTGAACTGGTTGCATTAGAAGACATTCAGGAAGGCAGTGTTTTCCAGAAAATTAGCGATTACGTCATGAGCTATTTTGAATGAGGCTCGTATAACCGTGAGTATGGCGTATTTAAATGGTGATTACCTGCCGCTCGACGAATGCAAGGTGTCAGTTCTGGATCGTGGTTTTATCTTTGGCGATGCCATTTATGAGTTGATTCCTGTTTACAATGGAGAGCCGTTTTACCTTGATGCGCATCTGAAAAGATTATTTCGTAGTCTTGAACAAACAAGAATCAATAACCCGAATACTGAAAGTGGCTGGAAACATATCATTGCCAGATTAATTGATACATCGGGTCTTGAGAAACTGTCGGTCTATCTGCAGGTGACTCGCGGCGTGGCAAAACGTGATCACGCCTTTCCAGCTAACACAACTCCGACGGTGTTCGGCATGACCAATCCATGGCCTGCCACAAATCCGAATATGTATAGCAAAGGGTTAACTGCTGTCACTGCGCAGGATATGCGCTGGGATCGTTGCGATATAAAAGTGACCAGTCTGCTCGCCAATGTGATGAATAAACAACAGGCTGTTGAACACAATGCAGATGAAGCCTTTTTGGTGCGTAATGGTTGTGTTCTGGAGGGTTCGGCGACCAATGTGTTTATTGTAAAAGACAACAAGGTGATGACTGCGCCTAAAAATAATTTGATTCTGCCAGGAATCACGCGCGATGTAGTCGTGGACATACTTAATGAAAACAACATTCCATTACTGGAACAGGCGCCGACCGAGGCACAACTGGCAGATGCAGATGAAGTGTGGATAACTAGCTCCACAAAAGAATGTGCGCCGGTAACTATCGTTGATGGAAAACCAGTTGGTGAAGGGCAACCCGGCCAGTTATGGGCAGAAGTTTATGGTTTATATCAGCAGCGCAAGTAAACATGAATAACAACAATGGTCATAGCAATGGCAACGGAAAGAAAAAAGAGCCTGAAGGGCTGGTCTATCCGTGTGACTTTCCGTTAAAAATGTTCGGCATGAACACGCTACATTTCATTGCAGCGGTTGACAGAGTCGTAGAAGAATTTGTGCCAAGAGAGGACTGGGCCTCTACCAAAACAACCCCCAGTAAAAATGATAAATACGTCAGCTACACTATTGTCATTGTCGCGCGTGACAGGGAACAGCTTGATAAAGTGTGCGCCGCTGTTACGAATTGTCCTGAAGTCATTATGGCGTTATAGCAATATAAACTTTTTTCTGTTTCGCGTGTTGTCATAATAAATCGTCATTCCCGCGAAAGCGGGAATCCATCCAAAGCAAACATTTAATTCTAATGCTTGCTGGTATAAAAATTGTGTCTTAAATTTACTGATTTTATAATGACCCCAGGCACTTGGTAAAACAGCTCGCAAATCACTCGGTGAGTATTATATGTATGATATATGCGTTAAAACATGCGCTTTGCGCGTGTAGTACAATTTATGTTCAATGATGGAAGTTGAAGAATTAAGCGCAAAAGCTACATCAATTATTTCCTGAAACAAACAGATAAATATATGGTTGCACGTTCCAAATTATATGCTCAGCTGGACTTGTTGGAAGAAGAGCTGGATGAAACATTAATCCCGCATTTGCAGGAGGCTGCAAAAGGTAAAAACGAGTATGTGTTTTGCGCCAAGCGCTTTGTCCCCTATGTCAGTCTTAGGAAACATGCTGATAAAGTTACCGCAGAGTTAATAGAATTGTGTTCGGATATTTTTTATCTCAGAGACAAGTTGGGTGAGCCTCTAGAGGAGACCAATGCAGGGCGATTGTGCGAGTACTGTGAAAAGTGGGGCAAATTAACAGACCGTCACCGCAATAGTGCTCAGGACCTGGCAATTCAGTTTCTGAAAGAAATTAATACCTGATACAGGCTTTATGCCTGTTTATGTGCATTCTGTATTTTGTTTAATATGGTTTCAGCCTGGAAATAGTCAGGCTCAATGTGTACTGAATGCGTGTCGCCTGATAATAAAAACCCCGGGAAAGAATTAAGCTTTAGGCGACGTGCCGTGTTTAATTCTGTAAATAGTTCTTCATTCACATCAGAGCTAACCAGGTCTTGACTGAACTGGTGTGTATTCAGCCCTGCTTCTTCTGCCAGTGAGATCAAAGTCTCATTGTCTGACGGATTTCTGGCCTGCAGGTAATAGGCACGCTGAATGGAATAGGTCATGATCTCATCGTACTCCTTCCCCTGTTTTCTGGCGGCAATCACTGCGCGACAGGCCGGGTAAGTGCTGCGCCTGGGAGTGCAGGTTGTCCAGAAATCATAATTAAATTCTGTGTCTGGTAGCTGTTGCTGAATTCGCTTCCAGTTGTCCATGACGTAGTGTCTGGTTTCCTCAGGCATGGGATCGTCGCTGTCGGCTGCCAGGCCGCCCAGTAAACGAATAAATTCAATAGTGTCCGGGAGTTTTGCTTTGAGTTCGAGTAATACCGGTCTGAAGGCCCAGCACCAGCTGCACATGGGGTCGTGAACATAATAGAGTTTCATGATGAATTCACCATGTTGGGTATCAGACGTTTAATGAAACTTCATTCTGGAGCGCGCTTTCTGGGTCAGAATGTTTGCCACAGTAATTAAGCCCACGCGAATCAGCCCCATAATGGCTAACTGATGCATTTTGTATAAAGACAAATAGACCAGTCGTGCCAATATTCCTTCAATCATGAAACTGCCAGCCGCTTTACCCATTACATTACCCATCATATTGCCTACCGTAGCGTAGCTACTCAGATTGATTAAAGAACCATAATCAACATAGCGGTAATCGGGAAGTGGTTTGCCTTTCAGCTTGTTCCTGATTGACTTGACCAGCAAAGAGGCCTGCTGGTGTGCTGCCTGCGCGCGAGGTGGGACAGTGCTGTCTGTTCCGGGGATAGGGCAGGCAGCGCAATCACCCAGAGCAAAAATATCACTATCACGTGTTGTCTCAAGTGTCTGTTTGACGATAAGCCGATTATTGGGAGTGGTTACCAGGCCATCAATACTGGCCAGAAAGTTTGGTGCCTTAATGCCGGCTGACCAGACTTTAATTTCAGAAGGAATTAACCCGCCTTTATCTGTAATAAAGCCTTCACTGGTAGCTTCCAGAATGCGATGGCCTGTGAGCACTTCTATATGAAGTTTCTTCAGTGCCTTAAGTGTTTTTATTGAGAGTTCTGCAGGTAACGCAGGCAATACTCTGTCTGCCGCTTCAATGATGGTAATTTTAATGCTTTCCTGATGCAGTTCATCAATACCAAATTTAACCAGTTGCTTGAATGCCTCATGCAATTCTGCAGACAGTTCAACACCCGTTGCACCCGCACCTGCAATGGCCACTTTTAGCTGGCCTTCACGTAGAGGGCTGGTCTGGGCATGGGCGGTATAAGCTTTGCGAAGCAGTTCATGATGGAATGTTTCAGCGTCAGCGTTGGTGTCGAGAAACATACAGTGTTCCTTCACACCCTTGATGTTGAAGTCATTGGTCTGGCTGCCAACAGCAAAAATCAATGTGTCATATTTAAAGGTACGTCGCGGGATATATTCAATGCCATTTCTGTCTGAAGTGGGCGCCAGAGAAATTTCTTTTGTTTCGCGGTTAAGGGTATCCATGCGCCCAATGCGAAACAGGAAATGATTTTTATAGGCTAATGCCGGGTAACTGACTTCGTCTTCATAGGAGTTCAGGGTTCCCGCGGCAACTTCGTGTAAAAGAGGTTTCCACACATGGGTGAGCTGGCAATCAACCAGTGTGATTTTAGCTTTGCCTTTTTTGCCAAGTTTATTGCCTAGCTTGGTGGCCAGTTCCAGACCGCCGGCACCGCCGCCGATGATAATAATATGATGTAATTCCGTTGAGTCGTTCATTCCGTCAGGTACAGTGAGCTATGGTTAAGCAAAGTTAATAATAGGTTAAGGTTATCTTCTGTCTGTGTGAAATCTTCAGGACAGATTTTTATATTGTTGCAGAGCACTTCTACCAGCGGATCGGAGTCTGCAAGTGTATCTATACTCATTCCATCAACGAACAACTCATTATGCTCTGCCTGTACTTTAAAGGCAAAACGTGAACTTTCATTTCTGATAAGACAGCGGCTTAAAGCAAGATGAGCTTTTAACTCTGCAAGTGAATACGAATGCTCTGACTGATGAAATTGTGAATCGTTCACTCGCTGATATTTTGGCGTGGTAATGTAACGACCAAACCAGTCACTAATAACATCTGGGTCATTGGTATACTCTGAAAGTATCTGCTGAAGTTTCTTGATAGTGTGAATGCTTATCTCACCCGTATTGGTTTGCGCGGCGAGGTCAGGGTCCTGGTATCGTAAAGACTCGGTTAGCCTGTCACCTAAATAGTCAGTAAATTCACGCAGTATTTCATTATGTGAGGGTGCGCGAAAACCCACAGAACAGGTTAGGCAGCCATCACCCAGAGCGGTACCATTGTGTCCAACGCCAGGGGGCAGGTATAAGATGTCACCAGGGTTTAGCACCCAGCACTCTGTTGGATGAAATTCCTCGAGAATTTTTACTGGCAGGTTCTTGCGTGTCGGGGAGGAGTCATCATAGCTTCCACCAATTTCCCATTGGCGCTGACCACGTGTCTGAAGCAGAAATACATCGTAGTTATCATAGTGTGGTCCTACACCACCGCCATCACTGGCGTAGCTCATCATTAAGTCATCAATACGCCAGCGGGGAATAAAATTAAATAGTTCGAGTAATTCTGCCGCTTTGGGAATGAAATGATCAACAGCCTGGACGAGTAATGTCCAGTCTGTTTCAGGCAGGGTTGAAAATAATTTGTCGTTAAAAGGGCCGTGTTGCAGTTCCCATGAGTCATTACGATGAATGATTAATCTTGACTCAACATCTTCTTCGCAGGCCAGCCCAGCGAGAACATCTGCATTCACTGGAGCTTCGATCTGCGGCAGTGCATGACGAATCAATAATGGTTTTTTCTGCCAGTATTGAGACAGGAAAGTATTCAGGGGCATACCAGCCAGTACTACAGGTTTCATGATAAAGACGCCCCGCTACAGTGCATGGGGTTTAGGTTTGAGCATTTCTATATGCGGAATACCATCTTCCAGATAGCTTGCTGAAGTCTGGTGAAAATTAAATGTTTCATAGAAATTTTTAAGATGTGCCTGAGCGCTGACTTTTATATCATTATCTGGCCAGAGCACATTCATTTGTTCAAGACATTTGGTCATGAGTAAAGTGCCCAGACCCTGAAGGCGCAGTGAAGTGTCTACGGCGATGCGTCCTATGCTGCTTTCCGGGTAACTTGCACCCGGTGGCAATAGTCTTGCGCAGGCAACGATCGCAGTATTCTGATATGCAAACAGGTGGCGCGCATCAGCGATACGATCCTTGTCGTCCAGCTCAGCATAAGGGCAATTTTGTTCAACAACAAAAATATTCACGCGAAATTTGATAAGTTCATAGAGCTGGTGGTTGTCTAGATGATCAAAGCGCATACATCTCCATTCAAGTTGTTTCATGTTAATTTGCCAGAAGGATGGTCGAAAAAGATTTTAACATCAATTGGATTCAACTTAATATCAACTGCCGTGATTAAAAGAAAGTGATGAAAATCATTTTGCCAGGATAATATGGAAGTTGGGTTAAACTATATGCATCACGTACCCGCATAAGTTAACCAAAGTTATAATTAACAATACGGGATTGCTGTCGAATCATTTCGAGCAAAAGTGGTTATGAAATTCTTACAATAATTTATGTGCGAGAAACTATGAAATACCAGCTAGTTGTTCAATTTCCCGTGACGGAAGATTTTGATTTTGATGCGGTCATCGAGTTGGAAACGCGATTAACGCTTGAACTGGGAGAAAAATACATTGTTGAAGGACATGATTTTGGCGCAGGCGAAATAAATATTTTTATTCAAACTGATGAGCCCGAAGCAGGATATGAAAAAGTATTTGATATGGTTGATGTTGATCTTGTTTCCAACCTGAGAATGGCATACAGAGTAAAAAGTAGTGAAGATAAATTTATCTGGCTATACCCAGCAGATAACAGGGATTCTTTCTCCATACAATGATTCATTATAAAGAAGCGTTAAGCACAATCGCTATTGTGCTGACGTTTGTTGCGTTTGTCCCTTACATAGTCTCCATATTGACAGACAGAATAAAGCCGCATGTTTTTTCATGGGGCATATGGAGCATTACCACGCTGGTTGTGTTCTTCGCTCAAGTAGAAGATGGTGCCGGAGTAGGTGCATGGTCGACCGGAGTGTCTGGATGTGTGACGGTATTAATTGCATGCCTGGCTTACTGGAAGCGAGCAGATATCAGTGTCACCAGAAGCGACTGGCTGTTTTTGACAGCCGCCGTTGCGTCGTTGCCAATATGGTATTTTACATCAGACCCTGTGTGGACAGTAGTTATTCTTACGACAGTAGACGTTCTGGGTTTCGGGCCAACTGTAAGAAAGGCATATAATTTTCCTTATACTGAATCGTTACTTTTTTTTGCCATTTTCGCGCTGCGTGATTCGCTCGTTATAGCGGCACTGGAAAATTATACTGTCACGACAGTGATATTCCCTGCCTCAATTGTTATTTCATGTGTAACATTGTGTGTAATAGTCATGTATAGAAGAAAACTGCTAATGGAGTAATGTGAAAGTATTTATCATTAGTGTGTTGCTGTTAGTCGTGGGTGTTACATGCATATTGCTGGAAAATATGTTCTACCAGTATATCGATAGTGATGGCGTGTTGCATGAAAGTCTGCTTCTGCCTGTCGGTGCTCTGTGTATTTTGCTGGCAGGCACAGGGCTGGTATTTGTATTGGCGACGGTGTTAACAAGAAAAATCAAAAAGAAAATATAATGTATCCGTATGAGTAAGCTAGTATTGTTTAACAAGCCGTATGGTGTATTGAGTCAGTTTACAGATGGGGAAGGGCGTGAAACGTTAGCTGACTATATTCTGATAAAGGGTGTTTATGCGGCGGGAAGGCTGGATAAGGATAGCGAAGGATTATTGCTTTTGACAGACAACGGCAAGCTTCAAGACAGAATCACCAATCCTGAAAAGAAGTTAACCAAACGATACTGGGTTCAGGTTGAAGGGGAAGTCAGTGATCAGGCGATTGAGATGCTAAAAAACGGAATTCAGCTAAAAGATGGCAAGACGAAAGCGGCTGATGTGAGCCGTATTGCTGAACCCGATAATCTCTGGAAGAGAACCCCGCCAGTCAGGTTTCGTAAATCAATTCCCACGCAGTGGCTGGAAATAGCAATCAGGGAGGGCAAGAATCGTCAGGTGCGTCGCATGACCGCCGCGGTGGGCCATCCCACTTTGCGATTAATCAGACATCGTATTGGTGAATGGGGCCTGGAGGGGTTGGCGCCAGGTAAAAGCAGAATACTTGAGAGTGACATTTCTTTATAATGATATCGGCACCGTGTTCAATATTCAGGTGTGATTTTGTTGGAGGCTCGTATGCAGATTAATAATAAGTCCAGTGCGTTTATATTAGGCTTGTTTATATTTCTTGGCTTGGCAGTGTTGGGGTACTTGCTAGCCAACGCAGCAATTGACGTCAAGCAGTATGATCGCAGCGTCACTGTGAAAGGACTGTCTGAAAGAGAATATCAGGCTGACATTGTGATATGGCCGATAGAGTTTACGCTGGCAGATAATAATCTGGAGCAATTGTACAGCACGATCGATAACTACACATACAAAGTCAAAACATTTTTACAGGAAAATAACATTGCCCCTGATGAAATTTCATTTTCATCGCCATCTATTAATGACAAGACAGCACAGCAATATGGAGGAGCTCAGGCACCGCGTTATCGATATTCCGCCATCCAGACTGTGACAGTCTATTCTAAAAATATCGATGCAGTGCGTGCAGTAATGGGTAAACTTTCTGAATTGGGGAAGCAGGGGATCGCTTTTTCCGGTGGAGGATACGCACATCAGACAGAATATATTTTTACCCGACTAAATGAAGTAAAACCGGAAATGATTGAAGAAGCCACGCGTAAAGCGCGAGAGGTAGCGGAGAAGTTTGCCAGCGACTCGGAAAGTAAATTGGGAAAAATTAAAAAAGCATCGCAAGGTCAATTCAGTATTTATCCACGCGATAAAAATAATCCGCACATTAAGAAAGTGCGTGTGGTGTCTACCGTTCAATATTATCTTTCAGACTGATACATAGAGTACTACGTATGAATAAATACAATTTCCCTTATGTTGCGCTGGCGATGGGACTGGTTTTTTTGCTGGCAGTCACTTTTGGTGGCCAGTTGGGCGAAAACGGACTAACCCGACTACCATTGCTGACGCTGTTGGTTGTAAGCGAGTTTGCGTTTTTTATCTGTGCTATTGGAGGCTATCTAAGCTTGCGACGATTAACTGATTTAGGCTATTCGATGCCTCATGCTGTAGCAGGTGTGGGTTGTGTGATATTGGCTGTGCAGTTTCTGATGCTGGGCATTGAGTTCTGGCCTTTGTAATGGTCCGTATGCATCCGTGGTTAATTTCACAACGTTAAATACTGCCTCTCTTGCCTTGATTGTTGGCAATTTGGTGCCAATAATCGGTGTGTTATTTTTCGAATGGCAGCTGTTTCCGCTGATATTACTGTATTGGTTGGAGAATATAGTGATTGGCGTGTTCAATGTATTCAGGATGCTGACATGTTCGGGATCAGAACCTTTGCTAAAGAGAGTGTTTCTGACACTGTTTTTCTCTGTACACTATGGGATGTTCTGTTTTGGTCATGGAACATTTGTTGTGGATTTATTTGGAGATGAGCTGGATTCCATACCAGCGGCATTACAGCTCATTTCGCACAATGGCATGCAGCTGGCTTTAATTGCGCTCATGATCAGTCATGGATTCTCTTTTTTACAGAATTACCTGATACGGGGCGAATTTAAAAAAATGTCTGTATCGGAGGTGATGTTTTCGCCTTACAGGAGAATAATCGTTCTGCATGTGTTTATCATATTTGGAGGAATGGCGTTGCAGACATTTGGTGTCACACAGTCAGGTTTAATTTTACTGGCTATTGTTAAAATAGTTGCAGATCTGATAGCGCACAAAATTGAACACAAGAAGAGTGAAGTCAAATGAATGCCGAATTAAAGCATTGCATGCCAACAATGCGGCATCTGGATCTGAGCGACTATTGTGTGGTGCATAAACGTATGCATGAATATACAGACAACCGAAACGATGATTCCGCTGATGAAATCTGGTTTGTGCAGCATGAACCTGTTTTTACACTGGGCCGAAATGGCAACCGGGCAAATGTGCTGATTGATTCGGATATCCCTGTAGTGCATTCCGACCGGGGAGGCGATGTGACATATCACGGCCCTGGTCAGTTGCTGGTTTATTGTTTGATGGATATAAAGCGAATGCAAATAGGTGTTAAATCGCTGGTGCATGGACTTGAAGAAATTATTATTCAGTATTTATCAGAGTATGATGTACTGGGTGAAAGGATACAAAGCGCACCAGGTGTGTATGTGCAGGGGAATAAACTGGCGTCGCTTGGCTTGCGTGTAAGACATGGATGTACGTTTCATGGTTTGTCAATCAATGTTAATATGGATACCAGTCCTTTTACCTATATAAACCCCTGTGGTCTGGAAGGGATGAAAGTCACTCAGTTATCACAATTGGGAATAAACAGAAATTGTGATGAAGTTGCATCGGATTTATCAAATCTTATTATCAAACAATTCTACTAGCGAGATGAGTACAAGTAACAAACAACGTGGTGAAGACAAGGTAGCTCGTATACCCATAAAAATTGTTCCATCAGAGACAGTGTTGCGCAAACCAGAGTGGATTCGCATCAAGGTCGCCAATTCAGAAAAAGTATCCAGGCTGAAGAAAACGATCAAGGATAACGGTCTTTATACTGTATGTGAGGAAGCGTCCTGCCCCAATCTTAATGAGTGTTATGCTCATGGCACGGCAACATTTATGATACTTGGTGATCTTTGTACGCGTCGTTGCCCTTTTTGTGATGTTGCTCATGGGCGCCCACTGGCTCCGGATGAAAACGAACCGGCAAAACTGGCGCAAACAATTCAGTTAATGCAATTGAAGTATGTCGTGATTACATCAGTCGATCGTGATGATCTCAAAGATGGAGGAGCCAGTCATTTTCAGCGATGCATAAAAGAAGTGCGAATGCTTAACCCGAATATTGAGATTGAAGTGCTGGTGCCTGATTTTCGTGGACGAATGGATAAAGCACTGGCAGCACTGCAGATAGAATTGCCGGATGTGTTTAATCATAATCTGGAAACAGTTCCGCGTTTATATAAACAGGCCAGACCAGGTGCAGACTATCTCTGGTCACTAAAACTGATTAAAGAATTCAAGCAGGCCAATAACCATATACCAACCAAGTCTGGAATTATGCTGGGTCTGGGTGAAGAGCTTGATGAAGTGCGTGAAGTAATGAAAGATCTACGGGCACATGATTGTGATATGTTAACTTTGGGGCAGTATCTGCAACCATCTAAACATCATCTGCCAGTGATTCGGTACGTGACACCAGAGGAATTCGAACAATTGCGTATAGATGCTTTGGAGATGGGTTTCTCAAATGTGGCTAGTGGGCCAATGGTGCGGTCTTCATATCATGCAGACCAACAGGCAGCTGGAATCGATAAATAAAATATTTGCTTGCGTGTAACTATTTGACAGGCTGTTTACTGTTAATTGCACAGCGCAAATTTATTGGCTGTATGTAAACGGCTTCCAGTGCCAACATCAAACCATGCGCCGGTAAAAAGCTCGGCGCTGATGTTGCCGTTGCTAATGCAGTGATGGATTGTTTCTATTAATGGGTAAACCCGCTTTTCGTGCGCAAATAATTTTGGATCTATATAAGCGACACCGCTGTATGTGAAGCGTTGACTGGTATGCTCATTTAATTTTATCTGACTCCCTGAAAAGTCGCCGCTGGCATTATGCTCCGGGTTATTGACCATAAACAGGTGCAGGTGCGAATCTGCAAGTGCAAATCTGGTGTCGAATGGAATGCGGCAGTAAATGTCTGCGCTGATAACCAGCACTGGCTCATCCCCTAACAGAGGGCGTGCGTAAGAAATTCCACCGCCTGTTTCTAAAGCACGTTCACCTTCATCAGAGTATATGATGGGAATGTTGTGTGCAGAACCATCGCCAAGATATTTGCGAATCTGCTCGCCTTTATATGCCGTGTTGATGATGACAGACTCAAAACCTGCGGCAGCAAGATTAAACAGATGGTGTTCAATGAGCGTGCGCTTGCCGACTCTTATGAGAGGTTTGGGTTTTCTGTCAGTCAGTGGACGCAGGCGATTACCTCGTCCGGCTGCAAGGATCATGGCTTTCATAAAAGAGTACTAATTAGCGAATGAAACGGTCGTAATTCATCATATTTTTTGCTGACGTTGAGCACGTAATCCATCGTGCGGGGAATGTCATTCATGTATGAGGATTTATTATCCCGGTAATTAAGTCGGGAGAATATACCAATAGCTTTTAAGTGGCGCTGTATTCCCATCAGATCAAACCAGCGAGTAAACTGAGTGTAGTCGTATTGATTGGGTAGGTGGCTGATAAACTCTTTTACCCATGTGTCTATTTTTTCCTGTGGCCAGTCAATATAGCAATCTCTAAGTAATGAAACCAGATCATATGTGACGGGGCCACTCACGGCGTCCTGAAAATCAATGATGCCGAGATGATTGTCGTCCAGTAACATTAGATTCCTGCTGTGATAATCACGATGAACAAATACTTGAGGCTGATCTAATGCATTTTTTTCAAGCACTTGAAATGTTGATGCCAGAATGTTTTTATACTCATCTGTTAGAGTGCAGTTTAAATGCTTGCTTAGAAACCAGTCAGTGAACAGGCTCATCTCAGTGTGTAGCAGCTCACTATTATAAGCTGGCAGGTGTGAGTGATCGACCCGCTGAAGATCCACGATGTGTTTCATCGCGATAGTATATAGATGGTCTGCTGTTTTTTCGTTCAGGCAGCTATGTAGTAACTGATCGCCAAAATCCTGCTGTACGTAAAACCCGTCATTGGATGAGACATAAATCCTTGGTGCGGGTAAATTGTTATCTGTTAGTAACAGTGCAATATCAATAAAGCGCTGACTATTTTCCTTTTCTGGTGGTGCATCCACTGCAATTAATGGTATCTGATCCATTCCCATTTCATTTTTGGCAATAAATCTAAAGTAACGTCTGAAACTGGCGTCGCCAGACACAGGTGAAAATGAGTTATCAACTACATCAAACAGAGAATAAATCCAGTCCTGTAATTGTTGTGTACGTTTGTCAGTCGTGTGGTCCATGCGGGTGAAGTTAGTTACGTTGGAGTGTATAGTTTTGAGAAATGGTTTATTTTTGAGTGAATTATGCGACTAACCGGCTAAATAAATAAGAAACATGCCGATATGTATAACTAGTCAATTATAAGTCAGTTTGGTAATCAAGTTGTCGTCAATTCCTGTCTATTGGAGAAATACATGAAAGCATCCGAATTATTTATTAAATGCCTTGAAAATGAAGGAGTTGAATATATTTTTGGCATCCCTGGCGAGGAAAATCTGGATGTCATGGATGCTTTACTAGACAGCAAGATCAAGTTTATTACCACACGTCATGAGCAGGGTGCAGCATTTATGGCCGATGTGTATGGCAGATTAACGGGTAAAGCAGGTGTATGCCTGGCAACACTTGGTCCAGGTGCGACGAATCTTGTCACAGGCTTTGCTGATGCCGATATGGACCGTGCACCAATTGTTGCTATTGCTGGGCAGGGCGCGACCACTCGAATGCACAAGGAAAGTCATCAGGTACTGGATCTGGTAAATTTGTTTGAGCCAATTTCCAAATACAGTACCCAGATACGGGCACCGGAAATCATTCCTGAAGTTGTCAGGAAAGCATTTAAAGATGCACAGATAGAAAAACCCGGCGGCAGTTTCATTGATTTCCCTGAGAATATCGCAGGTGCACAAATGCCTGTCGATAAACAGCCGCTAAAAGTACAGTCACCTTCGCCACCCGTACCGCCAGCAGAAAAAATCAAACAAGCTGCTGAGATAATTAGCCAGGCAAAGAACCCAATCATCATGGCGGGTAATGGCGTGATACGAAATCGCGCGTCAAAACAGTTAGTCCAGTTTGCCGAACAACTTAATATTGCTGTAGCTACAACTTTTATGGCCAAGGGGGTTATACCTTTTTCACATAAACTTTCATTAGGGACAGTAGGCTTGCAGGCAAAAGATTATGTGGGATGCGGGTTTGAAAAATCAGACGTCATCATCTGTATTGGGTTTGATATGGTGGAATTTCATCCGCATATTTGGCATAAGTATAAAGATAAAAAAATAATACATATTGATATGAGTGCAGCCGAGGTGGATGAGCACTACATCCTTGAAGCAGGTGTCATTGGAGACATCAAGACTGGCCTTGATGCTATTGCAAAACAAGCAAAACCATATATCGGCGGGTTCAATGATGAATTGCGTGAGACCATTGTGACAGAACTGAACGAACACGCTAATGACACAGGCTTTCCTGTAAAGCCTCAAAAAATAATTTGCGATCTGCGTTCTGTATTGAATTCTGAAGATGTTGTTGTATCTGATGTGGGTGCGCATAAAATGTGGATGGCACGTATGTATCAGGCTGAAGAACCAAATACGTGCATTATTTCTAATGGTTTTGCCTCAATGGGTATAGGTGTCCCGGGGGCGATTGCGGCCAAACTGGTTAACCCTGACGCGACAGCATTGACGGTCACGGGCGATGCCGGATTCCTGATGAATTCACAGGAAATTGAAACGGCATTACGCATTGGTGTCGCCATAGTGATACTGGTCTGGAACGACAGTGAATACGGATTAATTAAATGGCATCAAATGCGCAAGCTGGGTCGTCCTAGCCATATCGACTTTATAAATCCCGATTTCGTCAAGTATGCAGAAAGTTTTGGTGCTAAAGGTTATCGTGTGAATAGTGCTGAAGAGTTAGTACCGACACTGAAACAGGCCATTGCAGACGATACTGTTGTCATTATCGATTGTCCGGTAGATTATTCAGAAAATATGAAACTCACTGAAGAACTGAGCCGTCTTGTGACTGGCGTGGGACCTGAGTAAAGTGACAGAATTATGAATGAAAATTTTAAAATCATGATCCCCGGTGCAAATGGAACGGGGGAAAATATTACCGTTGTTGCTCCATGGGACTTAAGCGCTATTGCCGAAGTGCCTGTTGCTTCCGCAGAAGATGTAGATAAGGCTTTAAATACTGCATATAAAATATTTCAGAAGCGTGATCGCTGGCTACCCATTCCAAAACGAATTGAGGTGCTGGAAAAAACTGCAGAATTGATGCAGCAACAGGCTGAGTATCTGGCTCTGGAAGCGGCAAGAGAAGGTGGTAAGCCATTAGTGGATTCACGTGTAGAAGTTGCCCGCGCAATTGATGGTGTAAAAAATTGTGTAGAAGTTTTACGTACCGAAAGCGGGCGTGAAATCCCAATGGGATTAAATTCGTCTTCGTTAAATCGCCTGGCATTTACGCGCAAGGAACCGATAGGTGTTGTCGTTTCAGTGAGTGCTTTTAATCACCCGCTTAATTTGATTGTGCATCAGGTCGGTCCAGCCATTGCCGCCGGTTGTCCTGTCATTGTTAAACCGGCAGAAGACACGCCACTGTCATGTTTTCGATTTGTGCAAATCCTGCGTGACGCAGGTTTGCCGGAAGAATACTGTCAGGCATGTGTGGTGAGTGATCACTCTGTCGCTGAAAAACTGGTGACAGATGAACGTGTCGGATTTTTCTCTTTCATTGGTAGCGGAAAAGTAGGCTGGATGCTGCGTTCCAAGTTAGCCGCAGGTACGCGATGTGCATTGGAGCATGGTGGAGTTGCCCCGGTAATTATCGATTCCACAGCGGATCTCGATGATACCCTTCCTCTTATAGCCAAAGGTGGTTTTTACCATGCGGGTCAGGTTTGTGTGTCAGTACAGAGAGTATTTGCACCACGCGCAATGGCTAATGAAGTTGCTGAACGCCTGGCTGGTTTTGCCAGAGAAATGAAGATAGGAGATCCGACACTGGCGTCCACTGAAGTAGGGCCGCTTATCAGGCCACGTGAAGTTGATCGAGTTAAATCCTGGATTGATGACGCGATAGAAGAAGGTGCTACTAAAGTGTGTGGAGGAAATGTATTATCAAATACCAGCTATGAATGCACTGTACTGCTGGAGCCAGCTATTCACTCACAAATCAGCACTGAAGAAATTTTTGGTCCGGCAGTTTGTGTGTATGGATATGACCATGTCGATGAGGCCATTGCGCAAGCGAATAGTCTGCCTTATGCGTTTCAGGCATCGGTATTGACACAGAATCTGGACTTTGGTCTGGATTGTAGTCGCCGTTTAGATGCCGCCACTGTCATGATAAACGATCACACAGCATTTCGTGTTGACTGGATGCCGTTTGCCGGTATTCGACAATCCGGGTTAGGTGTGGGAGGTATTCCCTACACCTTTGATGATATGCAAATAGACAAACAGATAGTGATCCGTTCCGGGAAGCTATAGTCCTACTCGTTATTACTTCGAGAATTGAGGTAATCGTAAAATTCGAATTTGGTGATAACGCCTTCGCCGCTTTTATCATATTTGGCAAATACCTTGGGGTCACCGAGGTTGTATATATTTTTAGCCTCATTGATGTCGAGTTGCTCATTTCGGTCCAGGTCTGAACCCCAAAACAACCCATCTTTAAAGTCTAATCCACCACCGCCAAGCGCAAAACCCTGCGATGAGTACGCAAAAGTGATCAATAAGCAGAAAGTCATAATAGTTTTCATATGCTGCATCCTTATATTGCTGTGTTTAATAAAGACCTGTCGGGCAGGTATTATCTTACAGCGAGCAGATGTGTAATTCTAATTCTGCCTAAGTGTTATAACCACAACATTAATATCTTTAATAATAAAAGAAAGAACTGTCGCGATTACTTTGAAGACTTCAGGAATACCCGGGAATTTCTTTGGTAGTTAAAAGTTTTCTGTTTGCTAATCGGCAGGTCCTGTATGCTGGACTTTCGATAACCCTGTTCATGAAACCAGTGTAATGCTTTTGTAGTCAGTACAAATACGCTACTAAGGCCCAAGGTCCATGCTTTCTGTTCAAGATGTTTCAGTAAACGATTTCCATGACCTTCTTTCTGAAAATCAGGGTGAACAGCCAGACATGCAATTTCTCCAATGCTTTTCTGTTTAAGTGGATGTAATGCGCCACATGCGATGACAAACCCGTCACGTTCGACGACATCATAATTATGAATTTCCAGTTCGATTTGTTCGCGAGTGCGGTGTACCAGGATCTCTTGCTCTTCCAATGGCTTGATTAAAGAAATAATCCCACCTACATCTTCAACTGTGGCAGGTCGAATATCATTATAGTGTTCGGCAGTGATGAGTGTGCCCGCGCCATCATGACTATAAAGCTCCTGCAATAAAGCACCGGGAATATCAGTGCTAAGCAAGTGAACACGCTGTACCCGGTTCAGACATGCATTGATAGCGAACTCTATATGTTGTCTTAAAGTTTTATTTAATGATTTTCGACGTGACAGTAACTCTTGTGCACTGTTGAGAGTGAGGAATTTGATGCGTTGCCTGCGACTATTCTGTAATGTTTTTTCATTCACCAGAAAAATAAGTTTCTCAGAAGGGATGCTGGCAGCAACGGTGGTTGCGACATCATATTCATCGAGATAAAAACATTCGCCACTCGGGGAGTATCCCAATGACGAAAGCAGAACAATATTTCCGTGCCCAAGTTGATCCTGGATCGCTTGTGTATCAACGCGACGTACTTCTCCATGAAACTGAAGGTCTACACCATCAACCACGCCGGCGGGTTTGGCGTGTACGAAATTACCGGATACCGTAGTAAGTTTCATACCAGCCATCGGAGTGTTTATCAGGCCGGTTGAGAATAATGATTCAATACGTGATTGCAGCTCCCCGATTTTATGTTGAACTTTGAGCAGTTTGCGGGAGTCTATTACAGGTCTTTTGGCTTTTCCCAAAGGGAGTATGCCCGTGGCATATACCAGGACCAGCTTGATGCCTAGCGTCTGCATCAGTGCAAGATCCTGTATCAGGGCAGGCAACTGATCTCCTTCAACCAGGCTGCTGGGAATAGTGATAACAAATACGTTTCCCTGATGTGCATAGATATAGGGGGCAGCACTTCGGAACGTTTCTATGTCAAATGTTTCCATGGTGTGATTCTAAATAAATAGCGGATAATTTGTCCGGAATTATACTGATTAATTAGTAAAAATGTGGTGTCTATTATTATGGCAAGGAAGCTGTGGTAGTATGATTAACTACAGAATATCTCGATAAAAGCTCATTTTAGAGCGTGAAAATGGAAGATGAAAATATGTTATCTAATAATAAACTGAATGCAGTCAAATTTACTAAAAATATTTCCGTATTGAGCCTGTTTATAGGTTTGGTTGCAGGCTTTTTTAGCGCCACTGTCATTGCGGATGGGGGTATGCCCATACAGGATGCAGTGGTATTCACAGTGCCAACTAATCTGGAAAGCATGTCTACCAAAGAGATTTCAGATATGCGTGCAGCACGTCTAAGAGACCTGGACAAGACGGCGGCGAATGCCGAGGCGGAAAGGACTGCAGAAGAGAAACTTTTTAATCAGTTAATGTCCCATGACCTGGTTAGACTAAGCATTGCCGATGTAATTGCTGAAATGATAGTTGACTATAAAATTGATGGTGAGTTTAAAGAAACATTATTAGGATATCAGTCTACATTTTCTGTCGATATGATGGAGAACCGCAAGGTTGTTCATGACCTTGAAGACTATCCTTCGTATGATTTTAGATTTTCTGCGGTCTATATGTCCATGCTGTATGCATTTCAAAAGTATCCTGACTTCTATGACAGGCTGAAAGTAGATATGGTCAATGAAGAAACACCAATTGGCAGTTATAAAAAGACACTGGATGAATCCTACCGTGCCGTTAAGCAGGCACGTGCAGAAGTGGATATGATGAAATCTGGTGATGATATTAAGAAAGTGATTGTTGCACTGGATAATGAACTGGCAAGACGTTCAAACTAAATTTAAAAGTATACAGATAGAAATGTATGGTTTCTATCTGTGTATACATTTGCAATCTTCGACTAGAAAGAAACTCCAACTGTTACGAACGCATTAATACCTGGTCCAGGTAAGCGTTCGCCCAGATCTTCACCATTTCCTGCTACGCGGTTAAAGCCGTTTAAGTGGTCTGCATATTCCTTGTCTAATAGATTTTCAACGCCTGCCTGGATAGAGAGATTAGACATGCTTGCCGGCGTGTATTGACCGTAAAGATTTATCAATCCATAACCAGGTGTGGAGTCATTATTGTTATTTGGATTGCCGGGATCATCTGTTAACTCATCAGAAATTTTGCTTTGTCTGGCAACCAGAACTCCTTCAATTGTTGCCGATCCATTTCCAAAATGGCGTGTTAGTGCAGCGCTTGTTCGCGGTGGTGCAATGTGAAACAGGTCATCATTAATATCGCGTCGTTTGCCACGCACATAACTTGCCTGGCCAGATAGCGACCATAGCTGGCTGATTTGATAACCCCAGTTTGTATCAAAACCATAGATTTCAGCTTCAACGTTAGCAAACTGTAATGGAGTTGCATCACCATTCGCTCCACCACTGACACCGATGACAGGTGTGTTAGCAGCATTCGCTTCAACGGCAACACCCTGAATGAAATTATTGATACGCTGGTAATGTATTCTGGGACTGAAGTATGCTTTTTCATCAGCCCAGTCTAATCCAAGCTCAAACTGGTTGCTCCATTCCGGATCCAGATCAATATTGCCGATATAGTTATTGCCATCTCCCAGTCCGGCATTAACATTTAACGGAATCCAGAGATAACGCTCAATGTATGTGGGTGCACGGGTTTTACGTGCGTAGCCTGCAATGAAAGACAGCTCACTGTTAATTGGGTAATTAAGCTTTGCTGCAATATCTAGCAAGTTATCTTTCTGGGAACGGTCCGAACTGTTAAAACGGTCGCGAAGTGCACGTACCGCAGCAGGAGGAGTTCCCATGACAGCAGCAGCGGGCAGATTTGCAGGCTGGGCATCAACTTCGTCTGCATCTGTTTTTACTTGCTTGTATCTAAATCCCAGTTCGACAGATGCATGTCTAAATGCACCTTTCCATTCTGTAAATAAACCCAGATGATCTTCTTCAGCGTTATTGAAATTAGTAACGAAGAATGGTTCAAAGTCCGGATCAAGTATCACAGCGTCATGATCAGTATTATGAGCATCGATGCCTAAACTGATTTGGCCATTTGAAATGGGACGGGTCAATGTTAGTTTGGCACCGCTATCATCAGCATCAGCGTTGATAATTCTTCGGTCAGTACCTGTAAAGGGAGCTAAAGGCAGTGATGAAAAGTCAGGGGCTGGACGCAATTCATAATTTCTCATCTGGTGTTCAATATCTGTATGGAACACATCAAGCTCAACAACGAAATTGTTTAACTCGCCAAGATATTCAAAATTGTATAGTTCAGTATGAAAGAAATTAATATCAAGTGGCAGAGAGGGAGTCCCGGAATCTTTAGAACTCACATAGCGGGCATCAAATGAAAGTTCATGCCTGCCAAGCTGCACACCATAACCTGCACCAGCACTGCTGCGTTCGTATTCTGTTCCATCAATATCGCCGCCGCCTGAGCGGAAATCATCACCATCATCATGGCTACCTGTAATATGAAAACGATGCTGGTCATTTGCAATACCAACGATGCCACCTGCGTTGTAACCTGAGTCAACGCTGTGCGCCGATAGTTCTATATCACTTTGCAGCATGAATTTATCGCTGTCAGAAAATTCACTGGATTTGGGCGTGACTTTAACCGTATTACCAAGTGTGGAGCCATTGCTGACAGAATCTATGCCGCGTTCTACTTCAAATGATTCTACGAGAGTATTGGGCATATAATGCAAAGGAGGGTCCATCCAGTTGGGGCCACCGCTTTCAATTCGGGTATCATCAATTAATACATTCATTCTGGGGCCAAATATGCCGCGGTAATGCGTCTGGCCGCTAATTGCGCCATTACTGTGGATGCCGCCACCAGGAATTTTTTCCATTAAAGCGGTGACATCAGTCTCCACTGTCGCGGGTTTATGAGAACTGGAACTCTGGATAACAGTATCTGTGACAGAAATAGGTTTTAGTTGTTCTGCATGAGTATTTTGTGCAATGGTGAATAGCAGGACTGAGAAAGATGGAAGTACAATCTTGAAACGAAACATAAACTGTTCTTTTTAATTAAAATATGGGAACAGGTAGAGTAGCAAAAAAGCATTATGATTAAGTGCGACAAAATGTCGCACAGGTATCTGATAGGCAAGGTAAATAATAGTGAAATATAGACTACAATCCAGCTTTGTAGAGGACGTTATGCAGGTGGTTCATTGGCGACAAAACTGAATATACCCTGGTGGGGGAAAGAGGAGTCAAATACTCTCAGGATTCTTTTCTGGTTTAGAGCATTTTCAATTCTCGGCCAAATTGCAACATCAATACTTGCAAAACTGGTGTTCTCATTTCCCCTGAATGGAATTGGAATTACTGTCGTTATTTCCAGTCTGGTAATGGTGAACATATTTACCCTGTTACGCTCGGCTAATGTGTCTGAACCGTCTAATCTGGAAATATTTTTTCAGTTGTTTATTGATATTGCAGCACTAAGCGCGCTGTTTTATTTCTCCGGAGGAGCAACCAATCCATTTGTATCGATGTATTTGTTGCCTGTTGCTATCGGTGCGATCCTGCTGCCACAGGCGTGGGTGTGGGTATTGGCGTTAACCAGCATGGCAGCTTATTCTTATCTGATGTGGCTATATCCAAATCAGCATTTACATCACAGTAGTCAATCGTTCTCATTACATGTTTTTGGCATGTGGGTAAGCTTTGTTTTAAGCGCTGGTGTCATTGCATTTTTCGTTGTTAAGATGCGTGCTGTACTACAGCATAAGGATCAATTGCTTACATCAATTAGAGAGAAGGCAATTAAAGACGAAAAACTGGTTTCACTGGGAGCACTTGCTGCGAGTACAGCCCATGAAATGGGAACACCGCTTGGAACAATTCAGTTAATAACAGCTGAGCTTGAAGAAAATAAAATTAGTCAGGAAGAAATACATACTTTGCTAGAGCAGGTTAAGCGATGTAAACAGGCGCTTGCTGAAATGTCGACCTCTGCGGGAGGTTTGCATGTTGAAGGGGATGGTGTCATTGATTTCAAAGAGTTTCTGTTGGATTTGTTAGCGCGTTGGCAACAGACAAGAGCGTCAGTAACACTAAAGAAAAAGATTTCAGGTAAAACAAAAGTGGGAGTGGTTGCAGCTAAAACTCTATCCAAAGCTATTACTAACCTGCTGGATAATGCTGCAGATGCATCACCTAATATTGTCTGTATCAATGCAGACTGGGGAGACACTGAAGCGCAGTTAACAATTATTGATCAGGGCGACGGTATAGATCCGGAAATATTAGCTGACATTGGCACTAAACCTTATTCGAGCAAGCCTGATGGAATCGGGCTGGGTGTGTTTCTCGCCCAGGAGATTATTCAGAGAATGGGTGGGACTATCAGGCTGAATAACAGGCTTTCGGGTGGCGTGGAAACACTCATCACATTGCCCGTGCAGATGTTGAAATAAGTATGACGAGTAGTGTAATTATTGTTGATGATGATGTTCCATTTTGCAGTGCATTGAGTCGTGCATTTGCTAAACGTGGTTACATGGCCATTTGTGCGCACAGCGTGGTCGAGCTTGGAAACATGAAAAAGCTTGGCGAAGTGGAATATGGTGTAGTTGATTTGAGACTGGGTGAAGAGTCAGGACTGAACGCGATCAAGTTATTGCTGGCAAATAACCCCAATATGAAAATTGTTATGCTAACTGCCTATGCAAGTATCGCCACCACTGTGGAAGCCATGAAACTCGGTGCGATGAACTATTTAACCAAGCCTGCATCAGTTCAGGAAATTATTGATAAATTACTGCGGTCACCTAATGAAGGTGATGCGCTTATTGAAGAGACTCCATTGTCTGTAAAAAGACTGGAGTGGGAACATTTGCAGAAAGTTTTGCTGGAACATGATGGCAATATTTCTGCTGCAGCAAGAGCGCTGAATATGCATCGTAGAACTTTGCAGCGAAAATTGCAGAAGCGGCCAGTGAAAAGATAAACTTTCCGTTAATCAATACAGATATTTTTGATTAGTTGTCTGTAAAGCTGAATGCCAGACTCGATTTGTTCATGTTCAATGTATTCGTCAGGCTGATGGGCAACATCAATACTGCCAGGGCCGAGCACTATCGTTTCCATTCCCATTTGAGAGAAGTAGGGGCCTTCAGTGGCAAATACAACAGAATTACTTTGCACCTGTGTTAACTGCTCAGCAATTTTAACGATATTACTTGTGCTGGGAGTCGCCAGGGCAGGAGTGCCATCAAACAGACTGCTAAATTCACATTCGAGTTTGCGTCGCTGGGCTATTTCTAACACCATATCATGCAGATTATTTCTAACCGCATTGAGTTCCATATCCGGAAGAATACGCAAGTCATAATGTAATTCGCACTGACCACAAATTCGATTGGGGTTATCTCCACCATGGATGTGGCCTAAATTGAGTGTGGGGTGCGGAATTGCAAAGTCTCTATTTGTGAACTGTTTGCCCAGCGTGTCTCTGTAGTCAAGCATTGCCTGCATAATTTCATGCATGCCTTCCAGAGCATTATTTCCTAA
Source organism: uncultured Gammaproteobacteria bacterium (assembly GCA_963976865.1). Classification (GTDB taxonomy): domain Bacteria; phylum Pseudomonadota; class Gammaproteobacteria; order UBA4575; family UBA4575; genus UBA1858. The sequence continues at coordinate 857,895 of CAXBLY010000001.1, forward strand.
AGAAGGATCACTTGAGTGACCGGATCTGCCAGTCAAACGAATGCTATCCATAAAGATACCTTTATGCTGGTGCACAGGTTTTAGATTGGTTGGTTCTCCAATCACACAATAACGGCCTAATCTGGTGTTGCCTTTAAGTAAGGCCTTCACGCCTGACATGGAACTCTCTTCGTCAGCGGTCGCGAGTATGACTAGTGGCTTTTTCAGCTTGCTGGTATCGATACTCAGTAATGAAGTTATCACGAGGGCGAAGAAGCTCTTCATATCGCTCGTCCCCAAGCCGTAATAACGACGATCTACCTGAGTGAATGTAAATGGATCAAAATTCCACAAGCTTTCATCGCACGGGACAGTGTCCGTATGGCCAGATAGAGCCAGTCCATCATCACCGTTGCCCAGACGAGCAATTAGATTGGCTTTATTATTTTGATCAGGCAATGTCTGAATATCAATATCAAAGCCAAAACCGTCCAGCCACTCAGCCAGTAAGTGTATAACTGCCAGGTTACTGCTGTCTAAATGGGGATGTGTACTGCTAACAGAAGGACTGGAAATTAATTTTTCCAGCATGTCATGTGTGACAGGTGCTTTCGCCATTAAAATACTGAGGCCATCAGAAAACGAAACGGTCCAGAGCAACCAGGCTCCATACGCATATAATAAGCATATTGCTCAGGAAAACTGCGGCAGATCCGGCATCTTTTGCCAGGCCAGATAACTCGTGTCGTTCAAGGCCAACCCTGTCTACTGCATGCTCGATGCCTGTATTCAGAAGTTCTACTATTAAGACGATAAATAAAGGGATGATTAATAGCGCAGTCTGCGTGAGTGTTTCGCCAAGGAAAAAGGCAGCCGGGAACATGATAATGCCAGTGAGTATTTCTTCACGAAAAGCCGCTTCACTTTTCCATGTAGATGCTATGCCCTTGCAGGAAAATATAACCGCGTTATAGATACGTTTTAAGCCGAATGTAGCCTGCATGGTAATAGTGGTGCTGTTTACCTAAAGAAGTGATTCGGCAGTCTGATAGACTTCTTTTGCATCAAGTACCAGATCATTGCTCTCAAACAAGCGTGCAATGCAAGCACGATGTAATTTCAGCTTTAATGCGCCTACGCCAATACCACCAAAAATACGCTTACCAAAACGATCTTCATTTTTATCCATCATGTCTATGCCCTCGAACCCCAGAGGTGGCGCTGTATTTACATCAGCCAGAACTTCTAAGGTTGGATGATTCTGCCAGTGGTCGGCTCGTAACAACTGGATGCCAGTCTTGCCTGCGCCAAATACAATATGGGCATTATTCAGTGCAGCTGCGATTGTGTCATCGTCTGAGGCTACCATCGGTTCCAGATCGACACCAAATTGCTGTTTCATTAACTCGCATGACTGCTGTGAGCGATCAAGCTTGCGTGAAGTCAGCCTTACATTGGCTCCATTCATAGCCAGCATGGCTGCGGCACGTTGACCAACCGGACCAGTACCTGCGAGGACTACCGCAGTTTTGCCTTTAACATCAGTTGAGTTGGTGATCAGTGCGACACCTGCGGCAGCAGTGGTATTGCAGCCATTGCTGTCGAGCATTACAGAAACACGGAATTTTTGAAAAAATATCTTTTGTACGGCTGCAAATAACTCCTGCCCAGCTGCTAGATCACTACCGCCTACGAATAGCGCAGTGTTCTTTTTATTCTTGGGTGCACGTGTATATATTGCACCTTCAACCAGCGAGTAGCAGTTCTCGGGTGTAATCCCGGCAAGTTGTGTGACGTGATCTGCGCCACCATCATAGGCAACAACAGAATCAAACACGCTGGGTATTGCATCGGTATCAAAATGATAAAGTAATTTTTTCATAGTTTAATTCAATGTTAATTGGAGACACATGGTTGGTGCTTTAGCCTGTCCAGCCTAATCCTGCGGCAACACAGTTAATTGATAACAGTAATGGTACTAAATTTGATTTTTGAGACTTTTCAGTTGAATCAGATGATCTAAATTGCTGTACTAATTTCACCTGCTCTAAACCAATTTGCTTAATACCGTTGATGCGAGTCGCCATGGTGTCATGGAAGTTGGGGAATCGTTTGCATAGCTCAGCTTCCTGAGTGACTTTTAAAATCATCTGCTCAGTCAGTTTGCGCTCTTGACTAATCAGGTCCATGATTTTCTTGCTGCTATCCTGATCTTCGACTAACGTTGCATATTCGTTAGCAACATCGAAATCAGTCAGGAATAGCATTTTTTCAACATTATCTGTAATCAGTCTGAAGATAGGGCATTTCTCAAACATTTCATGCAGCATCATCAGTCCCTGATCTCCGCGGACACTTAATAGCTGCTGGATTGCGCTACCGTAACCATACCAGCCAGGAACCATCAGACGGTTTTGAGTCCACGCAAACACCCATGGAATTGCACGCAGGTCATCCAGGCTGTTTGCGCCAAAGCGGCGAGCCGGTCGTGAACCTATTTTCATTAAAGTCAGTTCCTCAACGGGACTTGCGTACTGATAGAAATCAACAAGCCCTGGGCATTCAACCAGTCCACGGTATGCTACCTGTGAAGTCCCTGATAATGCTTCCATGATTTCGTCATACTCTGCACGATTTTGCAGGTTGGGATCCTGCTTTGAAAATAGTGTGTGGGATAATACGCTGGCAGCAAGTAATTCCATTTGCTGTTCGGCCACTTCACGGTTAGCAAATTTACCCGACACTACTTCACCCTGTTCGGTGACTCTCATGCGTCCATTGATGGTACCTGCGGGTTGTGCAGCAATAGCGCGTCCTGCAGGTGCACCGCCACGTGATACTGAGCCACCGCGACCGTGGAAGAATGAGATTTGTATGCCGTGCTTTTCACCAGCCTGATAGATTTTGGTTTGAGCTTTACTGACTTCCCATGTGGAACAGACACAGCCACCATCTTTGTTGGAATCAGAATAGCCGACCATGATTTCCTGGTGCCCACCAAATTCTTTGATAGTGCGTTGTACGAATGGTATTTCCAGCAGATCCTCGAGAATGGCTGGACCATTGCGTAAATCATCAATGGTTTCCAAAAGCGGGACTATTAATATGCGGCATGAGTCGATATGTTTTTTATCAGTAAATAAACCAGCATATTTGGCCAGTAAATATACGCCGATAATGTCTTCGCTGGACTGAGTCATACTTAATATGAATACGCCAAAAGCATCGCGATCAATTTTTTCCTGCAGGGTCAAAATTAAACGCATTAAGTCCATAGTGGCAGCACTCATCTCAGTCAGTGTGCTGAACTGTGGGAGTCTGTCTAAAGGTTCTTTTAATTTTTCCAGTAACCACTCGCGCCATTCCTTGCTTTCCTTGGCGGGAGGCTCCTGGTCTGCGCCATTCTGGATTTTCCAGATGTCCTGTAATGTCTGTGTTGTGACGGTTGAATTTTGCCTTAGATCCAGATTGGTTGTGTGGAATCCAAATGCTTCCACTCCGTGCCGGAATGGACGAATGTAATTCATGCAAAGTGATTCACATTTAGCTGCAATCAGGCCATCTTCAATAACACGCAGATCGTCTGCTACTTCGCTGGCAGATCTGTAAGCAATGGATTGATTGCTGTCAGTTGATAACTGATAGAGATTAGCGGTAAGCCTTTTTATTATGCAATAAATGATTTGTCTGAATACTTCACCAGGATTGCGGGACTTAATACTTTCCGCTTCACCGCTTTGTTCCAGAATGGTATTTAACTGCTCATAAAAATGTTCAGGTAGTTTGACTGAATGATTGGCAATACTTAAGTAAGAGCCTAGCTTTCTTAGTTCCGCCAGATAATGCTGTAATGTTGCTTTTGCTGATTGCTTAACGGCATGTTCTGTTACTTCAGTCGTAACGAAAGGATTACCATCGCGATCACCACCTATCCATGAGCCAAATTGAAAAAAGGCCGGTATATTAAATTGCTGATTTGGGTAATAGGTATTTAGTACTCTTTCCAGTTCTGAATATAGTGCGACAACACCTTCGTACAGGGATTCTTTGAAGAAGTGCATTCCCCAGGAAATTTCCTGCTGTACTGTTGGCTTTTCCAGGCGAATTTCACCAGTCAACCAGAGAAGGTCAATTTCATCGCGTACTTTTAGTTTAAGCATTTCCCTTTCGCGAGGAGTCGAACGATCTTTTTCAAGCTGTTTAAGCAACATGTAAATACGATGATGTATTTCCAGAACTGTGACGCGTTTGGCTTCAGTTGGGTGGGCTGTAATCGTTGGTAAGATCGATGAGTTTTCCAGTACGTTTTGCAGTTGCTCGGCTGAGACGCCTTCACTTGCAGCCTGTGATACTACCTGGGCAAATGTACCCGGCACTTGATTATGTCCAATTTCTGTTTCAATCAAGCGTAAACGCTTTTCATTCACATGCTGATCTAATGTAGATAACAACTGAAACCATATTCCGTAGGCCTGTAACGAGTAAGTCAGTAACTTCTCTTTGGAATGACGTAGTTCCTGTTTGCCAAGAATGATCTCTTCGATTTCCGGGCTGCGCTTGCGAATAACATCAAGCAAGCTGTTGAATAATAATTCGGATACCTCGTCACCATACTTTGAAACCCGTTCAGAGATAGATGCGCTGCTGGAAACAGAAACAAACTGAGTCCAGTTGGATAAAAATGATTTTATCGACATTGATTTTTTCTTGGTAGACATAAAATGGTTTAGTCCTCATACGTGCAAAAGGAGGCAAACTGCCTCCTTTTAGATAAGTTATTAAACAATACTGTTCACATTATGTGAAGCAATGAATGTTCATAGCCGATTAAACTGCAGTTTTATACCAGCTTGTCCCTTGGGGTTTCTCCCGCGAAGAAAGCTCTTAAATTTTCTAAAACACGCTCACCCATTGCGATTCTTGTTTCAACGGATGCACTACCAAGGTGCGGCAGTAGTACTGCGTTTTCACAATCAAGGAATCCAGGGTCCAATTTGGGTTCACCTTCAAACACATCAAGTCCCGCGCCTGCTATTGTGCCATTTTTCAGTGCAGCAATAAGCGCTTTGTTATCGATCACATCACCACGTGCCGAGTTTATCAGTACTGCATGCTTTTGCATCATGCCGATACGCTCTTCATTCAGAAGGTGGTAAGTGTCTTTGCCACCAGGGCAATGCAGAGATACAAAGTCAGCTTTTTGTAGTACTTCTTCAACACTCATTTGTGTTGCGCCAAATTTATTAATGACTTCTTTCGAAGGTGGGTACGGATCACTAAAAACAATGTTCATACCGAATCCAAAATGGGCGCGTGCAGCAGTCGCCTGGGCAATACGACCAAAACCGATACAACCCAGGGTTTTACCAGTGACTTTCGTTGCCATCATGTGAGTTGGACGCCAGCCAGTCCATTCTCCGCTGCGAAGATGACGTTCGCCTTCACCAATTCTACGTGCCGCAGAAAGTAGTAAACCCATGGCGATATCCGCAGTACAGTCCGTCAATACTTCTGGTGTATTTGTGACGGTTAAGCCACGTGCCTTAGCCGCATCCAGATCTATGTGATTAAAGCCAACGCCATAGCTGCCTATGATTTTGGCAGATATATCTGCTGTACCTAGAACGTCCGCATTAATCGGATCAGTTACTGTAGGACAGAATGCATCACAGTTGTTTAACGCAGCTTTTAATTCATCTGGTGTCATAGCGACATCACTTTCATTAAGTTGAACGTCGTATAACTCTTTTAGTTTTGCCTCAACTGGCTCTGGCCACTTGCGGGTAACAATAACCTTGGGTTTACTCATTAAGATTCTCCTTAAGACTCTTTTAGACTATAAATCTTTTAAAACTCTTTCCATGGTGCTACCCAGATCTGATGGAGTAGGGGCAACCACTACACCAGCTGCTTCCAGCAGAGCAACTTTTTCGGCCGCACTTTCACCAACACCGGAAACAATCGCACCCGCATGACCCATACGGCGTCCTTTGGGAGCGGTGAGTCCTGCAATGTAGGCAACCAGTGGTTTAGTCATATGATTTTTGAAAAATTCTGCAGCCTCAGCTTCTTGTGGGCCGCCAATTTCACCAATCATCATTACAGCTTTAGTATCAGGGTCATTTTCAAAATGCTCGAGAATATCGCGGTGTGAACTTCCATTAATAGGGTCGCCGCCAATTCCCACGCTAGTGGTAATTCCAATGCCGCGGTCTTTCATTTGTGATGCCGCTTCGTAGCCTAATGTGCCAGAACGGCCAACAACACCTACATTGCCTTCCATATAAATGTGGTCAGGCATAATTCCCAGCATGGCTTTTCCCGGGCTGATAGTCCCGGCACAGTTTGGCCCTGTTAGTACCATGCGATCTTCTTTCTTGTAACGGTACATGTAACGTTTCACTTTCATCATGTCCTGAGCGGGGATGCCATCCGAAATGGCGACACAGTATTTAATGCCTGCGTCCGCCGCTTCCATGATTGAATCGGCCGCAAATGCAGCAGGAACAAAAATAATACTGGCTTCAGCGCCCGCTTCTTTTACAGCTTCTTTCACTGTGTTGAAGACAGGTTTGCCTAAATGCTCCTGACCGCCTTTACCAGGCGTCACACCACCAACCAGGTTGGTGCCGTACTTCATCATTTCTTCAGCATGGAATGTACCAATCTTGCCAGTAAAACCCTGGACGATGACTTTGGTATTTTCATGTAATAAAACAGTCATTTTTAAATCTCCCTATGCGCCAACGGCTTTATTACGAGCTTCGACCGCTTTTTCAGCGGCTTCTGCTAGCGTGTGAGCGTTAATAATCGGTAATCCACTTTCAGCAAGGATCTTCTGGCCCTGTTTAACATTAGTGCCAGATAGTCTTACGATTAGAGGGACTTTAACGTCGAGTTTTTTGAATGCCAAAACAATACCTTCAGCAATCCAGTCACAACGGTTAATTCCTGCAAAGATGTTGACCAGAAAGGCCTTTACACCGTCATCATCGAGAACCAATTTGAATGCTTTCGCGACACGTTCAGGAGAAGCACCACCGCCAATATCCAGGAAGTTGGCTGGCTCGCCGCCTTTGTGTTTGAGCATGTCTAAAGTAGCCATTGCCAGGCCGGCACCATTAATCATGCAGCCAATGTCACCATCCAGGCCAACATAACTTAAGCCTCGATCAGAAGCAGCAGATTCGCGTGGATCTTCTTGAGATCTGTCACGAAGTTCTGAAATTTGAGGACGTCTGAACAACGCATTGTCATCAAATCCCATTTTCGCATCAAGAGCTCGAATATGCCCACCTTTAGTGACAACTAAAGGATTGATTTCTACCATGGTTGCATCGAGTTCTGTAAACGAGCGATAAGCACCTTTAAACGTTTTGACCGCCTGGGCAATTAGTGCGGGTTCCAGGTTAAGTTTGAAGGCAGCTTCCCGCGCCTGAAAGTCAGTTAAGCCAACTTGAGGCTCGATTTCAGTGCGGATAATGGCTTCAGGGTTGTTTTTAGCTACTTCTTCGATATCCATGCCGCCTTCTGATGAGACTACCATGGCGACACGTTGCTTAACGCGATCTAATACGAGTGCGACGTAAATCTCGCGCTCGATTTCTGCACCTTCTTCAACGTATAAGCGATAGACTACTTTTCCCTGTGGGCCTGTCTGGTGGGTAACCAGAGTTTTGCCTAACATATCAGTTGCCGCTGCTAATACTTCATCTTCAGTAGTACAGACTTTAACGCCACCGGCTTTACCGCGTGCGCCGGAATGAATTTGAGCTTTAACAACCCATTTGTTACCACCAATTTCCTTGGCACGATAAACCGCTTGTTCTGGACTGTAAGCCAGGCCGCCAGGGGCTACGCTAACGCCGAACTTGGTTAATAGCTCTTTCGCTTGATACTCGTGGATGTCCACAGCATCTACCTCCCATTAAGTTAAATTGAAGTTTAATTAAAAAAAATTTACGCGCGCAGACTTCCATCTGCGAGCGAGGAATATTTACTCAACCAATATATGTACGCTGGGCTAGAAAAAGGCGTAAAAAAATTATGGTTATTATTATTTTTATACGGCTATTTTAGGTGCACCTTGCGGTTAAACGCAAGGTGCTTGGTGCAGATTTTGAACTTAAGACTTACTTTTTGCAGCAATTGCTGCTGCTGCATTAACCACATTTTCGGCCATTTTGGCGGATGCGGCGTCGATCATTTTGCCGTCCAGGGTTGCTGCGCCCTGACCAGCCTTAGCAGCCTTATCTAGTTCCTCCAGGATGCGATGTGCTCTTTCAACTTCTTCGGCAGGTGGAGAAAATACTTCATTTGCCAACGGAATTTGAGATGGGTGGATAGCCCATTTGCCTTCAATACCCAGAGCAGCGCCTCGACGGCATGCAAGTGTGTAGGCTTCAGGGTCTTTGATATCACCAAAAGGTCCGTCGATAGGACGTAAGCCGTACGCGCGACAAGCAACCACCATGCGTGAAATCGCGGAATGCCACTGATCACCAGGGTAATCCGGGTTTAAGCCGCCAATGTTAACTGTACGTGCTCGGCAACTAGCAGAGTAGTCTGCTACACCAAAGTGCAAGGCTTCCAGACGCGGGCTGGATTGTGCGATGGCTTCTACATTCGCCATGCCAAGTGTTGTTTCAATAATGGCTTCGATGGCGATTTTGTTTTTAAACCCTTTCGCCTCTTCAATTTGAGTCAGGAGTGCATCGACCATGTAGACATCAGAGGGAACGCCTGCTTTAGGAATAAAAATTGTATCCAGTTTCTCGCCAGCCTGTTCAACCAGGTCAATCACATCACGATACATGTAATGTGTATCAAGACCATTGATTCGAACAGCAATGGTTTTCCCTTTGCCTGCCCAGTCGAGATCATTGACGGCTTCGATTGCATTTTTGCGTGCCTGTTCTTTGTCACCTGGAGCGACGGCATCTTCTAAATCCAGAAATACAAAGTCCGCATCGCAGTCGACAGACTTTTCAATCATTTTGACGTTGGAAGCGGGTACAGCAAGTTCACATCGCTGTACTCTTTGTCTGGCTGGTTTTGGTTGTGTAAAACTCATATCTTAATATCCTTTATTTATTTAGCAGCGGTGCGCTTGACAGTTTTTCTTTTAGCTTTGCGCTTAGCTTTAGGTTTTGCCTTGGGAGCAGCAGGCGCCTTGAACGCAGGAATAGCTTTAGCTGTCTTGCGATAGTATTCACAGGCAGCACCTGTACCACTTCCTGGTTTAATGCGTATGCCCGCATCACGCATAGCCATTTCGACACCACCCAATGCTGACATCATGCGGACATCATTGTTGTCACCAAGATGACCAATGCGGAATACCTTGCCTGCGACTTTAGTCAGGCCAGCACCCAGTGAGATATTGTATCGATGGTATGCAATATGAATAACTTCTGCTGCGTTAACACTTGGAGGAGCCATGATTGCAGTCACAGTGTCAGAATTCCATTTTGGAGAAGCAGCGCATGTTTCAAGGCCCCATGCTTTAACGGCTTTACGTACACCTTCTGCCAGACGGAAATGGCGAGCATGTACATTGTCCAAGCCTTCTTCAAGCAATAAATCCAGTGAGGCGCGCAGTCCACGTAACATAGGGACTGAAGGTGTATACGGGAAGTAGCCGTCTTTATTGGTGGTGATGTGGTCCTTGATATTGAGGAAGCACTTCGCGCACTTTGAAGATTTATGTCTGGCAAGAGCTTTAGGGCTGAATGCAAGTAGCGCCAAGCCTGCTGGAAGCATGAATCCTTTTTGAGATCCGCTGACTGCAACATCCACTCCCCACTCGTCCATACGAAAATCTATGCTGGCAACAGAGCTGACACCGTCAACCATTAACAATGCAGGGTGTTTAAGATCTTTTTTCATTGCTTTGCCAAGTGCGGCGATATCACTAGTGACACCGGTGGCCGTCTCGTTGTGACATGCAACCACAGCTTTGATCTTGTTTTCTTTATCTGCACGCAGGCGTTTTTTAATTTCCATGACAGGAACGCCTTCACCCCAGGGGACTTCAATCACTTCAACGTCAAGACCAATACGAGTTGCCAGGTCAAACCATAGATGACTGAACTGACCAAAACGTGAAGTAAGAATTTTATCGCCTGGAGAAAGAGTATTCGCTAAAGCAATTTCCCAGCCCGCTGTTCCTGTTGCCGGGAAGATGAAACACTGGCCTTTTCTGGTTCTGAAGATTTTTTTTAAATCTTCCAGTAAAGGTTTCACTAACTGTGGAAAATCTGGAGCACGATGGTCTTCCTGAGGAACTACCATTGCGTTCATAACTTCGTTAGGAATATGAGTTGGGCCAGGTGCAAATAAATAATTGCGTCCTGGGAAGCTAAGTTTTTGGCCAGGCATAAGGGCTACCTTTTAATAAGTTGATAAATTGGTTTTGAAATCCCTTGGTATGTACGCCATCAGCGCTAATCGTTGATACTTATATACGTATAAGGGAATCTTAAAAAATCGGTAATTATGGGTGGTTTTTCAACAAACCCGGAAAAGTGCGCCATAATGCCACAAGCGGGCACTTATCCTCAAGCGCAGTTTAGCCGTTGTTCGGTATAGGCAGGCGTCTAGTGTGATCTGGGAAGAACATCCTGTAAGGTGGCAGCGATGATTGTGTTTTCCAGTAAACAGGCAACGGTCATTGGGCCTGTTCCTCCTGGCATTGGCGTGATACCGCCAGCTATTTTACTGACAGAGCTGAAATCAACATCACCCTGTATCTTGTTTTCCAGACGGGTAACGCCTACATCGAATACCATGGCACCTGGTTTCACGAAATCTTCTGTAATTAAAGCGGGCGAGCCGACAGCACTGACCAGGATATCCGCGCTTTTACATATCTCAGCAAGTTCGCGGGTTCGCGAATGGGCGAGAGTGACTGTTGCATCGGCACCTTTCTCAGAAAGTAATAAGACTTGTGGCAATCCAACTAAAGACGAACGTCCAACAACAACAGCATTGCGACCGCTGGTTTGAATATCATAGGCTTCGATCAAGCGTAGAACGCCTAATGGGGTACAGGGAACAAGTTGTTTATGGCCCTGAAGTAATCTCCCCATATTGACATCAGTTAAGCCATCAACATCTTTATAAGGCGGGATTCTGCTGAGCATTTTTTCTTTATTTAAATGCCTGGGCAGTGGTAATTGCACAAGTATGCCGTGAACATTATCGTCATCAGCCAATAAGGAAATTTGTTGCTCCAGATCTTTTTGAGTGATGTTTTCGTCTAGTTCTACGTGCTTGGAGTGAATGCCTGCTGCATTGGCTTCCCGGTGTTTCATGCCGACATAAAGCTGACTGGCAGGGTTTTTGCCGACGATGACGGTGGCAAGAGTGATTTTGGTGTTGGGGAAATATTCTAGCTGGGATTTGATTTTATTGCGGATATCTGTCGCAACTTTTTTGCCGTCGATGATCAATGCTCAAGTCTCAATGATTGAATTAAATTAAGGCGGGCCCAATAAAAAAGGCCAGTTGAGTTTAACCCAACTGGCCTTGCATGCAACAAAAACTAAAAAACTAGTCTTTAGGTTGTTTGCTTGGATCCAGGTAGATAAAGCTTTTGCCTAATCGACCATTGTAGTTACCCGCAGAAATCATAAGCAAACCATCCGTTTCTTTAGATGCATTAATCGCCGCTTGTGTCGCTTCGATGATGCAATTCATGTCACGGCCATTCATGATGATTTCCATGACTGAATTCACGCCTTCCGGTAAGCCATGCTCAACATCAGGGTGATCCTGCAACAATGGACAGAACTTCTCGTAAGTACTGGCTATTGTGAAATCATAATCACTGCCTGCTTTAGAGCCACTGCCCGCAATACCGCCCGGGAATGTTGTAATGACGCCATCAACAGGTAGGATTGCTTCGCAGCCTTTTTCGGCAGCCTCTAGTGCTGAATCAGTATCCTTGCCAAAGAACCACAGGTTTCCGCCCATCAAGCCGTCTGCACGTCCAAGACGACGGTCTAGTACAAACTCGCCACCCAGGATTGGAATCCACCACATTTTTCGGCCATAACGTTCAATTCGCTTTTGGTAGCCATTACCAAAATAAGCCACTTTTCGGCCCATGTGGTAATACTCTTCGGAATCAATCAGGTTAAAGCAGGACGCAGTCGGACAAGTCATCACGTTTTGACTGATACGTACCAATGCTGATTTTCCAAGGGCTTCAACACGATCCTTGCGGAAACGGGGGACGTGCAGCTGAACAATGGCGCCAGGACGACCATCAGGTGTTACAAAACTTTCGTCTCCACCCGGGCCTACATAGCGATCCATGCCGGCTTCACAATCACAAAGAATGGAGCTTGAACCGTTTCCAGTGGCTGCATTTACCGCATGATCTACCCACTTGCGGTCTTTTGCGGTGATTAAAAACTCTACGTAAAGACTTTTAAACGCTTCTGCGTAGGTATCGTCAATAACAGCAGTCATTAGTCTCTTCCTTTGCCTTCGTAAACAGCAGCTTCAGTCACAACTTTGTCCATGTAAACATCGTGTGGTGCAACAAGAACATTATCAAATAGTTGTGATTCATAACCCAAAGCGATTAATGGTGCATCCGGGCGTACTTTCTCAAGAAGACGGTCATAGTAACCCTGGCCATTACCCATGCGTCCACCGTTACGATCAAAGCCAACGCCAGGAACCAGAACTAGATCCAGATCTTCCGGTTGAACTTCTTTCGCCGGGTTTCCCCACATTTCTTTAGGTGGCTCAAGGATGTCCCATTTGCCGACAACCATTTCTTCCAGGCTTTCCATCCACCACAAGCCAAGCTTGTTCTCGCCATTCTCGTCTTCAGTGCAATAAGGAACGATTATTTTCTTTTCGCCTTTTGCTACTTCTGCCAGTAGTTCAGGCTTGGTGCGGCATTCTGAACGACAGTCGATGTACCACATAATGCAGTTCGCAGCTTTGTATTCAGGAAGAGCCATAAAGTTAGCGACAGCTTTAGCGCTGACTTCATCCTTGTTTTCCTGTGCGTTACGACGATCATAAGCTTCACGACGCATCTTGTTCTTGCGTTCCATGATCTCTTCTAATTCTTCTGGTGTCAGTGCCATTCAACTGCTCCTAATATTTAAAGTGAATAACTGGGCGATAAAAAGGGGCTAAATCCTAAACCATTCCTTGGCGAGTTCCAACGAATTTTATACATAAATGCCGGGATTAAATGCAAAGTATTGTTTTGACAGCAGTAGTTGCATCATTCTCACGCAGGCGCGAATCCAGCTAATGATAGAAATGTGCAATTTATTGTGCAATTTATCAGTTGCTAGATTCCCATTTTCATGGGAATGACGAGTGTCTGCAAGAATAATAGGCATATCTCCTGGTTAGTCAGTAACCGCTCCGTCAGATGCCGAACGAACTTGTTTTGAATACTTCGCCAACACACCGCGGGTATACTTTGGTTTAGGGGCTTTCCAGGCACGTTTGCGTGAATTCAGCTCACTTTTGGCTACATGTAGCGTCATTTCGCGCTTTTTGGCGTCAATTGTAATTTGGTCGCCATTCTTTACTAATGCTAATGGGCCGCCAACAGCTGCCTCAGGAGTAATATGCCCAACAACAAAACCATGGCTGCCGCCAGAGAATCTTCCGTCTGTTATTAGTGCCACATCTTTTCCTAGTCCCTTGCCCATGATGGCAGAGGTAGGTGAAAGCATTTCACGCATGCCTGGGCCTCCGATAGGGCCCTCATAGCGAATGACTATGACGTCACCGGCTTTTATCCCGCCGTCGAGAATTTTTTTCAATGCGGCTTCTTCAGAAGCAAAAACTTTAGCCTTACCAGTGAAGGATAATCCCTCTTTGCCAGAAATTTTAGCCACTGCACCTTCAGGCGCAAGATTGCCGTAAAGAATCACCAGGTGACCATCTTTCTTGATCGGATTATCCAGCGGGCGAATGATTTGTTGACGTTTCGGGTAAGGCTTCACGTCTTTAAGGTTCTGTTTGAGTGTCTTGCCTGTAACGGTCATGCAATCGCCGTTTATTAAGCCTTCATCCAGTAACATTTTCATCAGTGGCTGAATGCCGCCAATATCAATCAGCTCTGACATCATGTACTTGCCACTTGGGCGCAGATCAGCAAGTACTGGCGCTTTTTTACCGATGCGAGTGAAGTCATCAATAGACAGTCTGACGTTCATCGAATATGCCATCGCAAGTAAATGTAAAACGGCATTGGTTGAGCCACCCAGTGCGGTGATTACGGCAATTGAATTCAGGAATGCCTGACGAGTCATAATGTCGCTGGGACGAATATTCTTTTTAAGCAGTGTTAATACTGCCTTGCCTGCATTGCGGCAGTCAGTTTCCTTTGATTTTGAAATCGCTGCCTGGGCAGAACTGCCTGGTAAACTCATGCCTAATGCTTCGATCGCTGATGCCATTGTGTTTGCGGTATACATGCCGCCACAGGAACCTGGGCCTGGAATCGCTGTCGATTCCACTTCTTTTAATTCCTTGTTGTTGATCTGACGCTTGGCGTGTTGGCCAACGGCTTCAAATACCGACACAACGTCCACTTTGGTGCCTTTGTAATTGCCAGGCATAATTGTGCCGCCGTAAACAAATACAGCAGGACGATTCAGTCGGGCTAATGCCATTAAGCAGCCAGGCATATTTTTATCGCAGCCGCCAATAGCAACAACGCCATCAAACCCCTCGCAACCGGTGACAGTTTCAATCGAGTCAGCAATTACTTCGCGTGACACTAAAGAATATTTCATTCCTTCAGAGCCCATGGAAATGCCGTCAGAAATAGTGATGGTGTTAAAGATGACGCCCTTGCCACCAGCAGCATCTGCGCCTGCCGCAGCTTTTTCGGCAAGTGTATTAATATGCATATTGCAAGGTGTCACCATGCTCCAGGTAGAAGCAATGCCTATCTGAGGTTTTTTAAAATCATCATCCTTGAAGCCAACAGCGCGCAACATTGCTCGGCTGGGAGCACGTTCAGTGCCATCAACAACAATTGAAGAATGAGGTCTGAGTTTTTTAGTCATAGTTAGAGTGTATGCGTGTAAATACTAGGATTATTCGCGCGTACTATACCGGATGAGTGTTGTTAGAACGAGTATTTCCCGCGAGATATTAATGCGTGTCAGTGAGCAAATTGCGTACACACGTGTATTTGTGATGTTGCCGGCTAGTTTGTGAATAAAACTATCGGCACAACTGACATCGATTTAATTTTGGGAAGTATTGTTCTTAACTTTTAAGCAATAAAATTATTGTTGACCAAATAATCCAGGATTAATAATTTTTTGTTTCTGGTGACTATTTTCCAGTTTGCGGTTAATGGTATTTGATACATCGGCATAACACTCTGAAGTAAAAACAGGATTGACTCTATGTTCTCTCTATGTTCTCATGAAAGAGAACTTTATGAGAACTTATTATGTTGACGAAGCGCGAGCAGGACGCTTTTGATTTTATTGCGGGTTATTACGCTAAACATCGTAAAGCGCCGTTATTGAGCGAAATCGCTGAAGGGTTGGGAATTCAGTCCAAGGGTGTTGTGCATCGCTATGTGTCTGCACTGGAAGAGCGGGGTTATATTATTCGCAACCCTAAAACGCGTGGGATTGAGCTGATGGATCATCCTGATGTTGATGATCTGCCTTTCCTCGGGCGTATTGCAGCCGGTAAGCCAATCGAGGCTATCGAAGACAAGCAAGCAGTCAATTTTGCGCACTTATTAAATGGGTCTGATCGCTACGTGCTTGAAGTTAAAGGGCAATCGATGGTTGATGAAGGCATTCGTCATGGTGATATGGTGGTAATAGAGTATGCGAGCAATGCGCGCAGTAATCAGATTGTTGTTGCGTTGATCGATGGTGAAGATGCCACGCTTAAACGAATTCAGTTTCCCAAAAAAGATATTGTTCGACTGGTGCCTGCGAATAAAGCGATGCAGGCAAAAGAATATCCTGCTCGACGGGTAACAATACAGGGAGTGTTGGTTGGTCAGGTGAGAATGTATGACTAATGCGCGGTGGGAGAGAGCTATTGTGTTTGTCGATATGGATGCTTTCTTTGCCAGTATTGAGCAGCATGATCATGTTGAGTTGCGTGGCAAGCCTATTGGTATTACGAATGGTCTGACAGGAACATGTTTTATTACCAGTTCTTATGAAGCAAGAAAATACGGCATCAGGACAGGTATGAGAATTCGGCAGGCGCGGCAACTGTGCCCTAATGTAATTCAGATACCGGCCAGACCTTACCGTTACGCAGAAGTGTCGACAGACATCATGTCTGCATTACAAATGGTAACGCCAGATGTGGAAGTATTTTCTGTTGATGAAGCTTTTCTTGATGTTACTCGATGCCAGAAAGTTTATGACAGTCCTATAGAGGCCGGTAAACTGGCCAAGAAAGTCATTTATGATGTTAGTGGTCTGGCGTGTAGTGTTGGCGTCAGTGGAGACAAAACCACAGCAAAACATGCGGCCAAAAAAGATAAGCCGAATGGCCTGTTTTCAGTGCCACCCTGGCAGGCGCGGGATTATCTGAGTGATGTGCCGGTCACTGAACTGAGTGGTATTGCCAGAGGAATAGGTGATTTCCTGAATGATCGAGGAGTGTATGTCTGTGGTGAAATGCAGCATCTCCCCATTGGAGAGCTGGCAGGCCGGTTTGGTAATTTGGGTCGACGAATATGGTATATGGCGCAAGGGTCAGACCCTGAACCTGTACGGCAAAGTGTCGCTGCGCCTAAATCGATCGGGCATGGGAAAGTGATGGCGCCAAATACTAAAAGTGTAACAACCATAAAAATGTATTTTCATCATATGGCTGAAAAGGTAGCAGCAAGACTAAGAAAGCATGAGTTTGAAGCACGATATTATTTTGTTGGTATGCGAACAGATCAAGAGTGGCTGGCAAAAAAAATGCAGACGGAAACACCTACCAATGACAGTCAGCAGATAAAAGCGCTGGCCAATATTTTTTTGAGTGACATCTGGCAGCAACAAGGTTGCTGGCAGGTACAGATTACGGCATTAGAACCCAGGCGCCAGGGACACCAGCTTTCATTGTTTGATGCAAAAGATACGCAGCGTGAACAGATAAACCAGGCGATGGATAAGATTAATCAGCGTTATGGAGAATTTACACTTGCACCCGCTAATTTGCTGCATCGTTCAGAGATGCCAAATGTGATTGCACCAGCGTGGAAGCCCTTTGGCCATCGTAAAACTGTCTGATGGGATTATCCTGATTGAGAATTTCACAAAGTGTCGTCCGGGTTGTAGCCTGACGTGGTGAAGTCACGATCACCAGAGGGGTTTATTAAACGATGAAAAAATATTTATAGTGTGAATCTGTAATTCAGAAGCGGCCTGCTATAGCAGGTACTGGAATTGATTATCCAACCTGCATGCGAAAACGAGCCGATGCAGGTTGGATAATATGTCTTCTTTAGCTGGTTGCCAGTGTTGAAAATTTATCCTGATAATCATCCATTGACAGCTGGATAACTTTTTCTGCGTGCTCGCGTCCGTAAGCCGCACCAACGTGAACTTTCGGGTCTTCGCCTGGAAGAGATTTATAAGTGCTGAAGTAATGAATTAGGCGTTCAACGATAGATTGCGGTAATTCAGAAATATCATTAACACTTGACCATACATGGTCTTTTTCCAGTACTGCAATAATCTTGTCATCTGCTTCGCCGCCATCAAGCATTGGCAGGCCGCCTACAACACGCGCATTTAAAATTAACTCTGCACGATCAATCGGCCGGTCACTAACGACACAAATATCCAACGGATCATCGTCGCCCTGGGTTGCACCTTTCATAAGTGCACCAACACGATTGCCGCAGTATGTCTGGGGGATGAAGCCGTATAATGTCGGCGGTAGTGAAGAAGTCCGATGTGGACGGTCAACCCTTAAGTAGCCAGTCTGTTTGTCGACTTCGTATTTGATATGGTTGAAAGGAGTACTTTCAATGTAGGCATGTACGATTCTGGGGGGTTGTGGACCGACATCAATTCCGTGCCAAGGGTGTGGTCTCCAACGATTAAATGAAGATGACATTTGATTCTCTCCTTAGAAGTAGAAGTCTAGAGATGTTGAGCACCTTGGGGTGCTTATCCCTAAATTAATAATTCATGTCCTTGCTATGTGCAAAATGAAACATGGCTAGCGCATGTTTTTCGGGGTGCAATGATAACGAACTTGAGCGTTTTGTGCTTGATAAAGTTAACGCTAATGGCTATTGGCAGCAAAAGACTGATTATTGCAGCGAATTTGAGGGCAGCTAGCATGATTACTCGGTTTGGCAGACTTGCTTTTTAGATCGTTGAGGGTTGCAGTCAATTCCAGATGATTGGCGTTATCCAGTCTGATAGCGCAGCTTGCTGCTTTTAGCGCGGTAATTTCGCAACCAAGGTCAAAAGCGCTATAGGCAAAATTGTTTAGTGTATCGGCGGACTGGGTGTCAAGGCGTAAAGCTTGCTTGTAGGCTTCACTGGCAGCCAGTGGTTCCTTTAGCTGCATATGCGTATTTGCCAGACCAACCTGTGCGGTAAAGTTTTCCGGCCAACGTTCTACAATGGCCGAATAAGTCAACTGTGCTGCTCGCAATTTACCTGTTTTTTCCAGATCTATTGCCGCATTGACGGCTTCATTTTGTGTGACGCTATTCGGTATGTCGCCAACTGGAGCAGCAATGAGTGCCCAGTAATTACCTCGACGCCAGGTATTTTCAAAAGTGGTCCATGAGCTTCGGTAATATTCATGACGTCCACTATGCAGCAAGAGATAATCGTTATTGGGATCGCGTCCAGTGACAACAGAGTAATGCCAGACCGGGTACACATTGAAGGCCAGATTTTGTAACACAATGACAGGGCGTTCAGCATTGATTTCGGAGCGTAAAGAAGCCAGATCCATATTCATGCTATATGCGACGAATCCAAGGCTTCGCGCAGCAGCCTGCATTTCTAACTGTAAGCTGCCTTTCTTCTTGGGTATATAAATTAATTCGGCAACATCTTCAGCAGTAACATTCTGACCGTAGTAATTGGCTACCATGGCCAGTGAAGCGGGCCCGCATAAATTATCGGTCTGTTCTATAAATGGAACATCGAGACGAATATCCGTTGGCAGATCCTGAGGTTCTTTGGGGATAACCCGA
The DNA here is from genome assembly GCA_963976865.1 of uncultured Gammaproteobacteria bacterium. Classification (GTDB taxonomy): domain Bacteria; phylum Pseudomonadota; class Gammaproteobacteria; order UBA4575; family UBA4575; genus UBA1858. The sequence goes on from CAXBLY010000001.1 coordinate 877,072, forward strand.
TCGGCAATTGCGATAGCGGTACAACCTGATAATAAATGCAAAGAACAAAAAGTCAGAAAAGTTATTTGCAGCAATTTATAGTGTAAAGAAATCAAAACGTCGTAGTTAAATCAGTTAGACCCATGAGTTCCAGCATGAAGACAATAGGGCCAGTCGCAAATAATACAAGACCGACGCCACTGGCTGCGGGTAGCTGATCAAACTGATTGGCTAATTGCTGTATTTCCTGATCCGTCAACTGGTCTATGCGCAGTTGTGCATACTCTGGATCTACGCCGTGGGAAAGCAAGGCCTGCTTGATATCTTCACGTAGTAAAGTGGCACGAATGGATTGTTTTTTTTCTTCAACATGCTGTTTGCTGTTGATCACATCTGTACCGATCATGCCTGCCTGCACGCTGCAAAACATCACGCTTGCTGACATGAGGTACATAGCTAGTCGACGTTGACGTTTGTGTGTAAATAGGGTCATTTTAAAAGCACCAGAAAATATTTAGATAATTCTTGTACTTTTAATGACTTACGTCAAGTTTTTATGAAAATGCTGCAGCTTGTCGGGAGAAAAGCACCAGGTGTTCCAGATCCAGCCGGATTCCAAGGGGTTTTCCTATTGCATGATCGTGGTGGCTGGGCGCATAGCACAACACACTATGGCCATTTGGAAGTCGCAAAGTATAAAGAAATTCGGCGCCTAAGAATCGTTTGCCTTCAACAACTGCGGTCACCGGGCTGCTGTCATCGTGAGGAATATCGTCCGGGCGAACAAGTAAATCGACTATCTCACCTGTCTTGAAAGAAGGGTCAATTGGGCCATTTAATTTGCCAAAAACGGTCTCTATGCTGTTGTTATCTATAATCGTGGCGGGAATCAAATTACCCAGACCAACAAAGTCAGCGACAAAACGCGAAACGGGTTCATGATAAATGTTATATGGTGTATCAAACTGCACAATCTTTCCCTGATCCATAACGCCCACCCAATCAGCAACTGCAAACGCTTCATGCTGATCATGGGTTACTAATACCGCAGTCATTTTCTCTTGCTTGAGAATATCCCGAACCTGTGAAGCAAGCTGTTCTCTTAGATCTGGGTCTAGACTTGAAAAAGGTTCGTCCAGTAATAATATCGAAGGTTTGGGAGCCAGTGCTCTTGCCAATGCAATCCGTTGCTGTTGCCCTCCGGAAAGTTCATGAGGGTATTTAGAGTGATGCCTGGAGTCAATGTCGACCAGATCGAGCACGTGTCTTACCTGCTGTTGTATGTAAGCCTTGTCTGACTTGCGAATGCCGTATGCAACGTTATCGTAAATTGTTAAGTGCGGAAATAATGCGAGATCCTGAAACATCATGCCTATGTTTCGTGCTTCAGGTGTAAGTGTATTCTGGGGCGTGCTGATTATCGTGTTTTCAACTTCGATACTGCCCTGATCGATATCATGTAGCCCGGCAATGGATCTCAATAGGGTAGTTTTCCCGCAGCCGCTGGGGCCAAGTAAGCAGACAATATCGTGTGCGTTCACCCGCAATTCTGCATGATCAAGAATCTGTAGCTCCATGTGTGAAGCTGAAACATTATTGACAACAAGCAAAGGTTTATCGTTGGGCATTGGCTTTGATGGATATATTTAAAAGAATCACTGGAATTATGCCGGTAAGGACTATGGCTAATGCAGCAGTGGAAGCATCTGCTAAACGCTCGTCGGATGCAAGTTCATAAGCACGTACTGCGAGGGTATTGAAGTTGAAGGGGCGCATGATCAGTGTGGCTGGGAGTTCTTTCATGACTTCAACAAATACGAGAAGTGCGGCAGTGAGTAATCCGCTGCGAATCAAGGGCAAGTGGATGCTGCGCAGAGTGGTAAAAGGATTATTGCCAAGCAGTTGAGAGGCTTCGTCAATGGAGCGATTGATTTTGGACAAGCTGGCTCCAACAGTTTGCAGGCCCAATGACAAGAATCGCACAGTGTGTGCAAACACAAGTGCGAAAATAGTGCCGGTAAAAACAAGACCTGTCTGAATGCCAAATTGATGGTCGAGAAAATCTATTAACCAGTTATCCATACTGCTGAAAATGATTAATGTTCCCACTGCGATAATAGTGCCAGGAACGGCATATCCCATCGCGCTAAGATTAACTAAACTGTTTAGAATAGTATTCTTGCTGGCGCGTTTGCCATAAGCCAGTACTGTAGCAATAAGAAGTGTGACAAGCGCCGCACATGCAGCGAGGAAAAAACTGTTAAAAGCCAAAGACCAGAATTGCTGATCGACCATAGTGGCAGCAGTGCTAATAGCCCAGTCACTCAATTGTAAAACGGGAATAATAAATCCAAACAGAGGGGGCAGTATGCAGGCGATAAAAGCAAAAAATGCAGCTCTTCCGTGGAGTAAAATTTCTCTCCCTTTCTGCGTGGCATTACTTGGGTTGTGATAACGAATCCTCCTGCGCTGGCGTTGTTCCAGTAAAAACAATGCAAACACAGTCAGCATTAAAATGCTGGATAACTGTGCGGAAGTGACGGGCTCGCCAAACCCGAACCAGGTGCGGAAAATCCCTGTGGTGAAAGTGTCTACTCCAAAATATTGAACTGTGCCGTAATCTGCGAGTGTTTCCATTAGCGCCAGCGTTACTCCGGCTGCGATCGCAGGGCGCGCAAGCGGAATAATGATACTGAATAATCTTTCTATATTATTTGCGCCTAAAGTGCGGGCTGCGTCAATCACGCTAGATGATTGAGTGATAAGTGTTGAACGCGTTAATAAAAATACATAGGGGTATAACGCAAATGAAAACATTGCGATGGCTCCGCCCAGCGAGCGAATTTCCGGGAACCAGTAATCACCATATTTCCAGTCGAATGTTTCTCGTATATGAGATTGAACAGGTCCGCTGAAATCCAGTACACCGGTGTAAGTGTAGGCCACTATATAGGTGGGGATGGCGAGTGGAAGTAACAATAAAAATTCCAACAGGCGTTTTCCGGGGAAGGAGTAGAGTGCACATAGACAGGCGGCGGGAACCCCTATTATAAATGTACCGATAGCAACACCTAACGCTAAAATCAGAGAGTTAGTAATATATTCAACTAAAACGGTATCGAGTAAATGTTGCCACGTATCAGTGTGTGGGTGCAGATTGAACTGCAGCACAATAATCAGTGGGGAGGTAATGACTAGCGTGATCAGGACGATTGTGAAAAACCATCCAATAGAAAAATTTCCACGCATGAATGAAAACGTGCGTGGAAAAATTATGTTACTTGCCATTAGTTTTTTAGTCGTCTCTAACGTCTTATCGCCACTTGGCTTTATCCATTATTTGTACGGCATTTGAGTTGAGCTCACCCAGTTTTACCAGGTTTAATGTGTCAGCCTTGAATGGCCCCCAGCTTTCAAGTGTCTCATTAAGCTCTAATCCATCAACTACCGGGAATTCGAGATTGACGTCACCATACCAGGACTGCGATTCATCAGTGAAAAGGAAAGCGATCAATTTATTGGCTGACTCTACATGCCTGGCATGTTTGGTGATACCTATCCCGCTGATGTTGACATGAGCACCACGGTCAGATTGATTGGGCCAAAACAGTTTGACTCTGGCAGCGGCAGCTTGCTCTTCTTCGCTGCCGTTAATCATATTGCCCAAATAGTATGAATTCACTAAAGCGATATCGCACTGCCCGGCAGCGACTGCTTTAACCTGATCGCGATCGCCGCCTTGTGGCTTGCGCGCCAGATTTGCTGCAAATCCGTTAGCCCAGCTTTGAGTTTTTTCGCTACCGTGATGAGCAATCAATGAAGCCACTAGCGATTGGTTGTAAATATTGCTCGATGATCGAACGCATATTCGATTCTTCCATACTGGATTCGATAAATCTTCATAAGTGGAAAGTTCAGAGACGTTTACGTTTTCATGGTTGTATACAATCGCACGAACACGCACTGAAAGACCTAGCCAATAACCTTCAGGGTCACGATACTGTTCGGGGGCCAGGTGAGTGATCGACTCACTGGTAATAGCCTGTAATAGTCCCGCTTCTTTTGCGCGGTGCAGGCGCCCTGCATCTGTGGTGATAAATACATCTGCTGGCGAGTTTTTACCTTCGTTCCCAAGACGCTGAATTAAAGCGTCTGCATTGCCTGTTATGAGATTAACCTGAACATCGTATTGCAGGGCAAATTGCTCAAGCAGTGGTTTGATATATGCCTCTTGTCGCGCTGAATAGACATTGAGTTCTTCTTGTTCGTCTTTAGCGCTTGCGTGTTGTGCGAGTACGCAGCAAAGTGTAATGTAAAGTATTGATTTGATATGAAGTTTCATGATTATTTAATCCGTCTGGAATATCGTCGAATGATCCGTATTGGTACTGATAATAACACAAATGAGATGTATTCTCATTTGTGTGTTGAATTTTATTTTACTTAAACTTCCGTAAGGCTGCCTGCTCACAATAAACGTGAGTTCTATTGGATGAATGTGAAAATATCGATTTCTACACAAATTAAAACGCGCTGGTCAGCGTTTGCCAGTCAGCAAACACTGCCTGCTAAAGTGATTGAAAATCAACATCTTATACAATCGCTTTGGCAGCAAAGCCCGTACTGTGAGCGAGTCTGTCAGCAGTATCCCCAATTAGTCAATCAGTTAGTAAATGAAGATGTCCAGGTGCCAGAGAGCCGGGAGATTAAAGATAAAATACATTCCGCCATCGCAGATGTCGATGATGAAGCTTTGGTTAAACAATACCTGCGTCAAATACGCCACAGTTTTTTTCTGCAAATTTGTTGGAAAGATCTGATTTTAAACGCTGAAGTATTCGATGTGTTGCAAGTGTTGAGCAATGTCGCCGATGCGAGTGTTCAGGCAGCTGTCAGCTGGATGAGTAAAACGCTGACAAATAAATATGGTGTTCCCCGTAGTGATCAAGGTGAAGAAGTATATTTTGTAGTGATCGCGATGGGTAAGCTGGGTGGAGGCGAATTAAACTTTTCATCAGATATCGATGTCATGTTTTGCTATTCCGATTCGGGCAATACGGATGGTGCCAGGTCCGTGTCTAATCAGGAGTTCTTTACGCAACTGGCTCAAGGTGTGATTCGTATATTGTCTGACATAACAAAGGACGGATTTGTCTATCGTGTGGATTGTCGTTTGCGACCTTTTGGAGAGTCAGGCCCGATCGTGGTGAATTTTAATCATGTCGAAGATTATTTGCATACGCATGGACGTGAATGGGAACGTTATGCGTTTGTCAAAGCACGAGTTATTTGCGGTTCGAAAGAGAATGAAAATCAATTTAAAAAAATTGTCGCTGCCTTTGTCTACCGAAAATATATTGATTTTGGAGTAATCAATACACTGCGTGAAATGAAAGATCTGATCGCGCAGCAGATGATGAAAAAAGGCAATCTAAATAATATAAAACTGGGTGTTGGAGGAATTCGGGAAATAGAGTTCATTGTTCAGTTTTTTCAATTAGTGCATGGAGGCCAAAATCCGCATTTACAAACACGAAAAATCATTCAGGCGTTATCCGAGATAAAAACAGTTGGTTATTTAAGCGGGAGTGATGTAGATAGCTTAATGCTTGCGTATCAGTTCCTGCGAAGGGTCGAGAATCGATTGCAAATGCATAATGACGAGCAAACACATGTGATACCGAAGGAGCAAAGTCAATTACTGGTGTTAGCAGAGTCACTGGGTTTCACAGATGTTGACGCTTTTCAATCTATGTTAAAAGCACATCAGAGTGCAGTGAGCGCGGTATTTTCGCAAATTCGTAGCGATGATCGACAGAATGAAGAAGATAATTATGCTGAAATCTGGAAAAAGATAACTCAGTTTAATGAAGGACAAACAGATGAGGTGCCAGTCGTTCCCGGATACGCTGAGTTTTCTCATGTGCTAGAAAAAACTTGTGCGCTGTTAAAAAGCTCATCGTATCGAAATCAGGATGAAGAAGGTCGCCGTAGACTAAATGCTTTTATGCCATGCTTCTTGCGCGAATTAAAGCAAATGGATTCTCCTGCACTGGTAATAGACCGTTTAGCATTGTTGCTGCAGAATATTTTGCGTCGCTCGGCATACCTGGTATTGCTTTATGAAAATCAACAGATATTAAAGCAGCTGCTTACAGTAGCCTCATCCAGCCCCTGGATTGCAAGTCATCTCACTGCGTATCCGCTTTTGCTGGATGAATTGGTGGTGAATTCAAAAGACAGTTATTCGCTAAGTAAAGAAGAAGTTGCTGATCAGTTTGCCAGTGAAATTTTAGCTCATAGCGAGCTTGACTATGATGTCGTACTGGAGCGGGTTCGTTTGTTTAAGCATGCGCGGGAATTAAGAATTGCATGTGCCGATGTATTGGGTGAAATGCCCATCATGAAAGTGAGTGATCAGCTAAGCTGGACCGCAGAGGCCATGATTGATGGATGCTTAAAATATCTCGAGCAGGCTTACGATACAACAATGAAAGATAATCTGGCGGTTGTTGCATTTGGAAAATTAGGTGGACTGGAACTGAGCTACGGATCAGATCTGGATCTTGTCTATTTTGCACAGAATGAGTCGCAGTCAGCCAGCTCGGCAGAAAGCAGTGTTCCGTATGTCGTCAAAATATCTAAATTTGCACAGCGGCTAACCCAGATTTTGACACTTCAGACTGTGTCTGGAAAGTTGTACGACGTTGATACAAGACTGAGGCCAGATGGTGAATCGGGAGCAATCGCTCCCACTTTTTCATTTGTTGAGGATTATTACCAGACCAGAGCCTGGACGTGGGAATTACAGGCATTGGTGCGTGCACGGTGTGTCGCGGGATCTGCTGCTGTTAGAGAGCAATTTGCTGAAATGCGTGAGCACATTATCTGTCAGCCAAGAGATTCGAGCGTACTGTCTGTAGAAGTGGCAGAGATGCGTGCCAAAATGCTGAAAACCAAAGCGAGTAAATCACCCGGTGTATTTGACCTTAAAAACGACGAAGGAGGTATCACGGATATCGAATTTATGGTCCAATACGCGGTTCTCGCACATGCCCATAAGGATAATAGCTTATGTGAGTACTCAGATAATGTGCGTTTGCTTGAGCGCCTGGCTGACGGCGGTTTTATATCAAGTTCAATGGCAGCGGAGATGACCGATATATTTTGCCGGTTTCGAAACATAATGCATCGCATGGCACTGCAGGCTCAAAAGCCAGTAGCGACACATGCAGAGTACGCGAACGAAATAAAAGTTGTAAGAGATTGTTGGAATAATATTTTAGGCGAATAACAAAAGGAATAGGAGTCGAGTTATGTCGATGTCGGATCGGGATGGAATTATTTGGCGTGATGGTGAGATGATTGAGTGGCGTGAAGCTGAAACTCATGTACTTACTCACACATTGCATTATGGAGCGGGTGTGTTTGAGGGTGTGCGTGCATACGATAGCAAGCAGGGAACAGCTATTTTTCGTTTACAGGACCATACCAGACGTTTATTAAATTCAGCAAAAATTATTGGCATGAAAGTGCCATATGGTTTTGAAGAACTAAATCAGGCGCAAGTTGATGTTGTCAAAGCGAATGACATGAATTATGGATATATTCGCCCCATGTGTTTTTATGGCTCTGAAGGAATGGGTTTGCGTGCTGATAATCTGAATGTCCATTGCATAATTGCTGCATGGGAATGGGGCGCATATATGGGTAAAGAGTGTCTGGAAAATGGTATTCGTGTAAAGACTTCATCATTTACCCGTCATCATGTAAATGCCACTATGTGCAAAGCTAAAGTAAATGGGCATTACGTAAATTCAATGCTGGCCTTGCAGGAAGCAACACAAGATGGTTACGACGAAGCATTGCTTCTGGATCCGCAAGGATTTGTTGCGGAAGGCAGTGGCGAGAATGTATTTATTGTTCGTGACGGTGTTTTGTATACTCCCGAGCTTAGTTCTGCACTGGATGGAATTACGCGTAAGACAATCATTAAACTGGCGGGTGAGATGAATCTTCCCGTTGTGGAGAAACAGATTTCTCGCGATGAAGTATACATCGCAGATGAGGCATTTTTTACAGGCACTGCTGCTGAAGTAACGCCGATTCGTGAGCTTGATAATCGCCCGATCGGAGAAGGCACACGTGGGCCTATTACAGAACAGCTGCAATCAAGGTACTTTAAAATCGTTCACGGAGAAGTGGATGAATACGCACACTGGTTAACGCCAGCCTGTTAATGACAATATTCATTGCTTTGATCTGAAAAATGGATGTGCATGTATTAGTGGTGGGTGACGTCATGCTGGATAGATACTGGCATGCAGACGCCAATCGTATTTCGCCGGAAGCGCCGGTTCCTGTTGCCAGCATTACTGATACTAATGACAGGGCTGGTGGTGCAGCTAATGTCGCACAGAATATTAACTCGCTTGGCTCGCGAGTCACACTTCTGGGTGTGATTGGTGATGACCAGGAAGGTGAAATACTTCAGACAATCTTGCAAGAACAAAAAATAAATACTGATCTTGTTTCAAAGTCTTCTATTCGAACCACCTCAAAAATTAGAATTGTCAGTCGTAATCAGCAGTTAATAAGGCTGGACTTTGATGATAAAGCCAATAGCTGTACTGCAGAAGTAGAAAAAGCATTTATAGCCAGCGTTAAAGAATGTTCTATTGTTATATTGTCTGATTATGGGAAAGGCGTGTTGTCTGATGCCCAGGCGATTATAAAAGAAGCCAGGGTAAGTAATAAGAGAGTGATTGTTGACCCTAAAGGCGCCGACTTTTCCAAATATAAAAATGCATCTGTGATTACGCCAAATTACTCGGAGTTTTGCACAGTTGTTGGTGAATGCACCTCTGAGCAAGAGATTTATCAAAAAGCGCAAGCATTGTGTGTTGAGAATAATTTTGAGGCATTGCTGATTACACGTAGTGAAAAAGGTATGACTCTTGTGATGCAGAATGGCGAAGTGACAAATTTTCCGGCACAGGTGCGTGAAGTTTATGACGTGACGGGCGCAGGTGATACCGTGATTTCCGCATTTGCAATGAGCCTGGCCGCAGATGGCGATTTCAAACAAGCTGCACATGTAGCAAATGTAGCCGCAAGTATTGTGGTGGGCAAGTTTGGAGCGGCAACCGTGACAGAAGAAGAGTTAACGCACGGGATGCTCAGCTATGAGTGTCCAAATAGCAAGTTAGTCAGCAGTGACTTTCTGGTTCAGCGTATTGAAGACGCACATGCCAAAAAGCAAACAGTCGTATTTACTAATGGCTGCTTTGACGTTTTGCACAAAGGGCATGCACACCTGCTGAGGGAAGCGTCAACATTTGGCGATATAGTAGTAGTGGCGCTCAATAGTGATGATTCAGTCAGGCGACTCAAAGGTAAGGACCGACCTATAAACAGTCTGCAGGATAGAGCGGAAATGCTTTCATATTTTTCATCGGTTGACTGGGTGATATCGTTTGATGACGATACTCCGGAAACTCTGATCAAAAGATTGAACCCGGATGTGCTGGTTAAGGGGGGTGATTATCAGGCGGATGAGATTGTGGGTGCCGATCATGTCCAAAAGTATGGAGGTAAAGTAAAAATAATTCCATTTGTTGACGGATACTCAACCAGCGGCATTATTTCATCGATAATAAATAAAAAGTAAAGCACCATATCCACAACTGGCTGAGCTTCATCCGGCAAATTGTGAATAGCGTATAATTATGACTTTGGTAAAGCCTGTAGAATCCAGATTCCTGGGAGAATTTCCAATTTAAAAGTCAGATGAAAGAATTCGTAGTCACATTTAACTTGCTGGCAGAAGATTATGAGCAAGCGAAAAAACTGAGTGAGCCTATTTGCACATATTTTCTAAAAGATCATATGTGTACCCTGGAATCTGTGCGAGTAAAAAACCCTGAACCTGCCGAAAGGAAGTCTGCCGGGCGTCGAAAAGCAGATAGATCATGGTTGAACAGTTTCGGTTATTCCGAGAAATAACCTGATTTTGGTCAGTGGCGTTTGTTGCCGGGTTTGAACCACTTGTAAACGTTGAAACCGCCCTTCATCCAGAATTTCAAAATATTTTTTTCCAGAAAACTGGCCGGCCTGTTCAGATAGTATTTAAGGCTTTCGTTACTGTCTATCTCATGTATTCGGAATCGTCGAATACACCGAATATCTAGGATTTTCTTCTTCCATGGTCTTTCATTTTGTACAAAATGCATTTTATCCAGATCTATTAAAGTGAATCTCATTTGCTTGACTGAATCAGGCGTGAGTTGACTAATATCAGTGACTGGCGATGACAATAAAAAATTGCCGGCGTGAGGATCTCCGTGGCGAATATTATTAACATGCAGATTGCGAATAATTGCTGCTAAAGACGTTGCGATAGCGACGATAACGGCTTTTGATTTATCATTTGTCTGGCTTACTTGCGTACACAAATCAAATACAGACATACTGGCATTTACTTTTTCATAAAGAAGATAGGATTTTTCACTTTGTGTTTGCCGTTTGCAGGTCCAGTGTCCCAAGACCTTAATGCTGTCGATATTGATATTTTCCAGGGCAACTCCTCCATAGTATGCGTTTAAGCTATAATTTTTAATTAAACTGACCAGGTAAAGATTAAGTTTGCGATACCAGCGATAATGTTCGGATATTTGAGATACTTTTAAAATCACCTCTTTCTCTACACAGGGCAGATGAAAGCTGTATAAATTATTTCGTTTTCGGCTATGTAGTTGCATGCGATGAGTCGGTGATTCGTATTGTTCGAATCTCAACTCTTTTATCCATTGCTCCAGAGATTGATTATTTGCATGGGCAGGATGAATAATATACTCGCCTAAAGTATATTTTCTGGGAAGTTGGCGAATATCGTCAGGAATGTACACGGTTATTTAATTTGGAGTGGACTATTAATAAGAGTTTAGTTGTCGGCCCAGCCTGGGTGGGTGATATGGTCATGGCGCAGGCCTTGTATAAGGCATTGCACGGTGATTCTACATCAGCGCAAATTCATGTGGTAGCACCAGAGTGGTCCCGACCATTATTAGCGCGCATGCCCCAGGTATCAGCAGTGCATAGCCTTGATGTTAGCCATGGTGAGTTTGGATTGATGAAACGCCGGCGATTGGGTAAAAAACTCCGCAGTGAGGGGTTTTCACAGGCCATAGTATTACCGCGCTCTTTTAAGTCAGCATTAGTACCCTGGTTTGCAAAAATTCCTAAACGCATGGGCGATGTGGGTGAGTTTAGACATGGTCTGCTTACACATACATTCTCGTCCAATAAGGATAAAGCTATACCTAACGTGTGCAATTATCTGCGTTATATTGGTATTGCCTCGGATGTCGCACAGGTCAAGAAACTCTATTCGCCGGAACTGGCCGTTGATATGGCCAATCAGGCCAAAGTTCTGGAAAAACATGCAATACCCAATGATGTGCCGCTGGTAGCCTGTATGGTGGGTGCAGAATATGGCCCTTCAAAGCAGTGGCCAGTTGAGCATTTCGCGTCGTTGATTAAACTGTTAAAACAGCAGGGGCTCAATGTGTGTCTGTTGGGTTCACCTAAAGATACTGAAGTGGGGCAACAGATAGCATCATTATGTGGGGTTCCAGTTTATAATCTATGCGGTAAAACGAGCCTGCTGGATGTAATTGATGTACTTGCGGCGTGTAATGTTGCAGTGAGTAACGATTCAGGATTAATGCATATTGCCGCTGCCGTGGATACTCCTGTCATCGCAATGTATGGTGCAACGACACCCACCTATACACCTCCTCTGCACCCGAAAGCCAAGTCTTTTTATGTCAAGCTGACCTGCAGTCCTTGTTGGCAGCGCACCTGTCAGTTCCAGCATTATCGCTGTTTGCAGGATATTATGCCGCAGGATGTACTTGCGGCTGTCATTAGCCGCCTGACATAAAATGTATTGCCAGGTCGAATAAGTGATCTATAGAAAATAGTCGTTACGTTCTTCCGATACTTCTAGAGTTTCCAGTTTCTCAGGGTTCCTGATTAAATCTTCGATCAGCCAGTTGGCATGATTGTAAAGGCAGGTAACATTTCGACACTCAGTACTGGCATCAAATGCTTCAATCAGTCTTAAAGTATTTTTTTGTGTTTCACTGAATAATTGATCATTTTCATATTCATGCTTGCCGCCAAGCAGCGCCTGAGGAACATGTCTGTATACAGGGCAGTTAAACACGCCTAATGGGCTTAACACCTGTCGGAAATACTGCATGTGACAAGTGCTGGGCTGGTCGATAAAGTCTTTGTAGCTGCCATTTTCGAGAACGCGTAAATTCGTGCTTTCAATGACAGAGAACTTGTCAGTTTCCATTTTCTTGGTTTCATTTATCGAGGTGCGAATTTTCCTGAGTATGTTGTCTATGGAATTCTCTTCCTGGGTTAAATTGACCACTTCTGCATTGTTTTCTTCTGCACGCGTCAAGAATGGTTTGTAGGAAATATAATCGAACTCATACTGCTTGGCTCGCTCTGCCGCTTCAATAATTTCATCAGTATTATCTATAATTTCAGTGTCGTTAGCTTCGCAGTCTTTCCATACCACAATAAAACTGTAACCAATCTGAAAGTCAGGATTGATCTTTTTGATATCGGGTATTTGAGAACAGATCCAGTCCAGGGTTACTTTCTTGCTGACTGGTTTGTGCATGGCGCGAAATGTTTCATTGTCGCCAGAATCAAGCGATAGCCGTACCCAGTCGCCTTTAGTAAGCACGTCTGCAACTTCTGCAACTCTATCCATGCGACTGCCATTTGTGACCACGCCAATTTGTATGTCGCGGGCTTTCAAATGTTTAACAATATCTGCAAAACCTGGATATACAGTTGGTTCACCACCGCCAATAATAATGACTGAACGTAAGCCACGGTCTATCAGAGTGGTGAGAGAATTTTTAAGTTGTTCATGTTCATACCGAATACCTGTGTTGAGTATATCCATATCAACACAGTGATCGCAGCGATAGTTGCACGCAGTAGTAACATCAAGATTTATGGATAATGGCGCATGGTTAGGTGCCTGATCGAGAATCTCTTCAATCGACTTTCCTTCAGCATAGGCATCTCTCCACTTTACTTGCCACCTGACATATTCTTTTAGCGTATTGATAATGGATGGTTGACGTAGCTTGGCAGAAAAATCATGAATAGGAGACAACTCGACCTGTTTCTCTTTGTGCTGGCCGTGTTTGCTTTTTGCGTGTAAAGGAGTGTCGACTGTCTTTAACACAGACTGAAAACTGTTTTTACTGCGAAAATCAATCAGAGGGGAGATTTCCATTAATACATCACCATCTGTTGTGTGAATTTTTTCCATAACTTGCTCTTATTTATAATTTTCGATCAATTGATGTAAGTGATGTGCACCTAGTATTAGCGCACATTCGTCAGATTCTAATCCTGCATCTATGCTGGCAAGAAAATCCCGTATCGAGGCATCCAGAGGATCTTGTATTGATATCGTGTGATGATCAGATTGTAACTGAATTTCATACTCAGGTAACGAAACAGTTCTGTGTACCACGCAACCATTTATTTGATAGCTTGCAGGTTTGGGAGTTTCACTGGATTGTTGGAATCCCAGAGTGGATTTAGTCACTCCCTGGTGATGGTGGTAGTCAAAATCAATGACAACACCATCGGATTCGTGAGTCACCTCTATCTGGTTGAGAGTGCCCGCGCCAACCAGTTGATAAAGCATGCTAAGACCGTGTGATGCACCATCAATCAGCATGGAGACCCCAGTGCTTTGCGGGCATAAGTGCATGGCAAACTGCTTGATTTCATTGTTAATAATCGCTTTTGGGTACAACTGTGAAAAATCCTTCAATGTGTAAGGCCATTGAGTGTTGAGGTGAATGTATCGCTGATTTGTAGTGGATTTAGTGATAATAGTTTGTAGACTGTGTAGATAAGGAACAAGTTCCAATTTGTTGGCAGGCCACCAAAAAGGCTTTTCGCAAAATATATGCAGATTATTGTCAGCCGCAAATTTCAGGTAGTTCAGATGTGAATCCGGGGGAGAAGCAATGACGAGAACATCAATGTCATGCTGGTCTAGCAGCGCTTGGCAATGAGTGTAACCCTGAGTGTCAATGCCATAATGGCTGGATAAACTGGAAACTGCCTGACGCGTCGATTTTTCACTGGTGCCGACAACGCCTGAAATTTCATGGCCCAGACCGGCAAATATACGGGCTATGAATGGCCCCGTGCCCTGGTGTCGTCTTGCAGCGCCAATAATTCCAATTTTATACGACATCAGGAATTAACATCGAAGATAAGTGATAATTGTTTATACTTGTGTGCCATTTCAAAAACATTCAACCGCGATTCTACCATGCCCAATCTTGTACTGCCGACCGAGATAGAGATTATCCAAGAGCTGGGTTCTGGACGTCGATCCCAAGTGTATCTGGCAAATTATCTTGGCAATAAAGTCGCGGTAAAAGTGTACAAACAGGAATATATTGAAAAGTATCAATCAAAATATCATATCAACATTGGAGAATTTGAGTTTGCGCGAAACAAGGTTGCTTATGAAGCCAGCGCACTTACCAGATACGTCGCTAAGCCTTACCGATTATTAAGTCCCGAACAGGGTTTCGATTTAGCCTTTATACAAGAGTATGTTGATGGCATCTGGCTGGAAGATTTGATGGAACAATTTAACGGACTGCCCGAAGAAGTGCTGAGAGCTGGCTATTATATTGTTGAGCAAGCTGCAAAGGTTGGTTTGTACGACCTGGATATTCCGCCTGGCAACATTCGACTCAGGCAGAATACAGTGGGCGAGTGGGTGCCCAAGCTGTATGATTTTAATTTAATGCCACAGTATATGTGTCCTCCCAATCCATTTATGGCAATGGGTTTTAAGTTGGGGTTGCGTGATAAAAACCATCGGGATTATCGTAGCCTTAAACATTGGGATTATCTTGGAAAACAAGCGAGTAAAAATAATGCAAAATTCTTATCCTGAAGATCTATCCAAATGGCTATGGTTATGGCTGCCTATTGTGGTGGCAATATTTCCGTATGCAATGCGTGTAGTCGATATAGAGACAGACAGTTATGTTTTTGGCGAGCAAGGCATTATAGAAAATTTCACTTTTTTTGTTTTGCTTATCGCAATTATATTGGGTGTGCTGTCTATATTGAGAATGAAGGAATTTGAATTTACATTCTTCAGGTTCTGGTTAACATTGCTGGTACTTGGATGTGTCTACTATGCTGGTGAAGAAGTAAGCTGGGGGCAACACTGGTTTGGCTGGGTGACGCCAGAAGGGTGGATGGATGTTAATGATCAGGGTGAAACAAATCTTCATAATACCAGTGCATTATTGGATCAAGTGCCGCGAATGCTACTAACCATAGCCGCAGTGGTGGGCGGGGTAATCATTCCAGTGTACTATCTGGTTCGCGGGAAAAAGTTTGATTCGGGCGAATTTCTGGCCTGGCTATGGCCGACTTATGTCAATATACCTACATGCTTGTTAGCAGTATTTGTCAGTCTGCATGAGAAAGTCTACAAATTATTCGGCACCACGGTACCTGACATATTAGACATACGAGCGGGTGAAACTAAAGAATGCCTGTTAGCCATGTTTTTGTTTATGTACATCGCCTCATTTTATAAACGTTTAAAGCAGGTCAATTAATATTTCTGGTAGAGTTTTTCTTCTACTAATGTTGAGCCGCTGCGCAAATTGATTTCTTTTTTTAAATCAGCGCGGAGATCGTTCTGTTTGTAAACAGAACGGGCCAACTCGATAAACTCCTGATCGAAAGTATTTTCGGCCTCTTTGGCGCGAATGTTATCTTCAATATCCCACAGTGCCTCATTTACCTCTGTTAATCGCCTAAATAGATCGCTTATATCAAGATCAGGGTTCTTCTCTTTTTCCCATGTTGTCACCAGCTCTTTTAATTCGCGGTTAATGTTTTCTAGCTTTTGTTTATCAGACGCTTTTTTCTGTTTGATTTTTAAAATGGTGATTTTGTCGATCAATTCACCAACGGAGATCGGGGCTAATAATTGCAAGATAAATACCTATGTATGTAGTAGTTTGTCCAGTTTGATTATAACGTCTTCTGGCCTGATTAAATCCATAACACCCGGTTTTTCTATTTTAGTGCCCCATTTAAGCTGCTCAGAAGATTTGTTCAGATACAGTTTTGCAGCCTCTGAATATTTATCCACACACCAGGGCAGGCTTAGGTATGGGCCACTTCGATGACTGTTACTGGCAGCATGTAACGCCAGTACAGGCGTATTTACGCAAGTGGCCATGTGAGCCGGGCCTGAATCAGGCGTTAATAAAGCCGTACAACGTTGCAGAATCGCAAGTAATTTTTTTAAAGTATCTTTGCCTATTAGATTGGTTGGTAGTTCGTTTAGCTGTGATGAAATTTTCTCACCATATTCATGCTCCAGATCAGTGTTACCGCCCAATAAGACAATATGCATATTGTGTTTTTCGATCGCATAGTTTGCCACGTCTACATAAGATTGCACGTTCCAGTTTCTCAGGGGGTGACTCGAGCAAGGGCTAATAGCGAGTATCCGCTTTTTATCAGCTAACTGTGCATGCGCAAATTCCTGGGCATCTTCAGGGATGGGGAGTGACCAATCCAGTTTTTTATGAGGAATACCAATATGCTCTATAAACTGAAAAAATGAATCAAGCACATGAATCTGTGCGGGGGCTATTCTTTCATTGACGACTAGTGTGTGAAAATCTTTTGCGCGAGATTTGTCATAACCTATTTTTCGTTTAGCAGAAATTAGTGCGCTGACCATATTTGCTCTAAGTGATACCTGGCAGGCGAGCAATACGTCAAATTTTCTGCCCGCCAATCTGGTTAGTAATTCTTGATAGGCTCTTAGCCCCAGGCTTTTATTGAACTGGATAAACTCAACGTTTTCGAGATCGCCAACAAGTTTATGTTCAGTCCTGCCAATAATCCAGGTGATCTTTGTCCCGGGGCGAAACTTTTGAATGCTGTGTATGATAGGAAGCATATGAGTAACGTCACCAATGGCAGATAGGCGAACTATACAGATTGAATTAATATCTGTGTTTAAGTGATTTTTACTCATTTTATAATCTGATTCTGTAAGCAATGACAATGCAATTACACGAGATAAGCGAACATAACACAAAAATTTGGGTGTCCGGGCATGTGAGTTCGGATTTTCAAATGGATTGGTTCGAGCAAGAGGAATTGTTCGAAGAATCAGCAATCCACGAGTGGAAAAGTGGACGTCAATCTACGCTTAGAATTAATACTGGTTCGCGTAAAATGATACTCAGACATTATTGCCGTGGTGGATTTCCTGCCAGGTTTAGTGAAGATAAATTTGTGTTTCGGGGTTTTGAGGCAACTCGTCCATTTAGAGAGCTGGCTTTATTGCATCGCATGAGAGGGCTTGGATTACCAGTGCCTGAACCCATTGCGTCAAGATGTATTCTCAAGGGGTTTTTGTATCAGGCAGATATTCTCATGGGGGAAATTGTTAATTCCAAGACGCTTGCCCAGATTATTTCTGCAAATAGGCTTGGGCAAGAAACGTGGTCGAAAATTGGCGAGACAATCTGGTACTTCCATCAACAGGGTATTCAGCATGTGGATCTAAATGCAAATAATATACTGTTGGATCAGGCTGGTGATATTTACCTGATTGATTTTGACCGGTGTACACAAAGGGCGTATTCGCACACCTGGGCAGTAGCTGGTTTGCAAAGACTGAAGCGTTCTCTAAACAAACAAAAAATCAATAACGCCAAGACTAATTTTCATCAAAAAGATTTTGAATGGCTGATGAAGGGTTACGAGGATTGTTCATCAATTAGTTTGAATACCAGATCCTGATAATTCTTCAGGACGTGTGTTTTGCTGTCCAGATAGTTTTTGGCATTCTCGCCTAACCTGACTTGTTCTTGATAATCTTTGAGTAATCTCTCAATCTCTTCAATGAGCTGACTCGCGTTGTTAACAAGTATTATTCCTTCGCATTTTACTAGCTCGTTGACTATATCCTTAAAATCATCGTGATAAGGGCCAATCAGAATGCAGCGGCCAAACTGTGCAGGTTCAACAACATTGTGTCCTCCGACAGGTACTAGTGATCCACCCATAAACACAAATGCTGCATTTTTCATGAATGGCATTAATTGGCCCAGAGTATCTATGATATAGATTTCATTGCTTGAAGGGTTCTCAGGATAACTTGAATGCAGGTGATAGGGTAATTGCTCGTCATTTAATAATTTACACAGTTCTTTTTTGCGATGTGGGTGTCGAATAGCAATAACGAGACCCAGATTTTCCGGTGCGGACAGTTTCCAGCGTTCAATGATTAACTGTTCTTCACCTTGATGTGTTGAAGCGCAAAGTAAAAACGGAAAATCAAGCGGGCACTCTTCTGTTACTGTTGGTGGTGTGTTAATCCCTGCAAATTTCAGGTTATCAAGAGTGTTTATTCTGTCTGGTCTTGCTCCCAGTGTTTTAAAGCGAATTGCATTTTCTTCACTGCTCGCAAGAATCAAGTCAACTTCCTGTAATGACTTTTTATAATTTCCAAGTATTAAAGCAGGTGCTTTTAATGTTTTCTCGCTGATGCGTCCATTGATGATTGCGATAGGAATGTTGTGATCTGCAACAGCAAGTATTGTGCTTGACCATAGCTCGGTTTCAAAAAGAAGGTGTAGCCTGGGGGTGAACTCTGTAATCAGTTGACGTGCGAATACACTATAATCTAAGGGGTAAAATACATGCTCGGTGTTATCTAGCTTGGCATTAATGACTGCCTGCTTCCCTGTCACTGTATTTGTGGAAATTAATAAATGTTCGCCACGCTTAATTAAGCTGCGTAGTAATGGAAGCGCAGTATTTATCTCGCCAACAGATGCGCAGTGGCACCAGATAATCTGGCTAGCGCTGTTTGCTTTTTTGTATAAACCCAATCGTTGGGTGAAGTAATCGCGGTTTCTGGATTTGAAGGCAATGTAGCCGGTATACAAAAACGCTGCTGGAAATAATCCCCAGGTGAGTAATCGGTAGCTAAGCGTAGAGCGTGAATTTGATTTGGCCATCCGGCCAAGACTACTCTAACCAGCTGTCAATTTGTAGTAGATCGTCTGCGCTCAGTGTTCCAGCAGCATTCTTTAAGCGTAGTGTATCTATCAGGTAGTCATAGCGCGATCTTGAGTAATCACGCTGGGCTTGAAAAACAGAGCGTAATGAAAGTAAAACATCAACCGATGTTCTGGTGCCAACCTCAAAACCTGCTTCTGTTGCCTCTGCTGCTACTTCTGCAGATTCCACTGCCCTGTCAAAAGCACTTACCCGGCTTATACCTGCCACAACATTATGAAATGCATCGCGCGTGTCACGTGTAGTTTCGCGTTTTATCCTTTCCTGCGCCTGTAACGCTGCGCTATATAAATACTGACTTTCCTTTGTCTGATAGTGTGTGCGCCCACCCTGGAAAATGGGGAAGTTTAATTCCAGACCAATTCTTGAGTCTTCGGTTTTTCGGGATCCTGTTAATCCGCCGGTATCACTATCATTATATGCAGCTACTATATCGAGTGTTGGTAAGTGTTGAGCCCGATTGCGTTGTATTTGCTGTCTGGCAATCTTGGTATCGTATTCGTTGATCAGTAAAGTAAGATTCTGATTCAGGGCGCTATTGACCCAGTCAGTAACGTTGTCAGGGTCCGGACGAACCAGCTCCATACGTTGTGATAATGTCTTGAGGTCAGTTACCCTGTCTCCAGTAATTACTGCCAGTGCATCAATTGCCAGTTCCAAAGCAATTTCCGCCTCAATTTCCTGAGCTACAGAGCTGTCATATAATGACTGAGCTTCTTTAACGTCAGTGATTGGAATTAAGCCTACCTCAAATCGATTGTTAGCCTGATCAAGTTGCCTGTTAATTGCTTCTTTTTCAGCAGTTGCGAATTTAAGTTCATCGCGTGCTGCCAATACGTTGAAATATAATTCAGTCACACGAAGCACCAGATCCTGCTTTGAAGCATCAAACTGGGCCTGGGCTCTGGCGACATTGTTATTTGCCTGTTTAAGCTGTACGTAAAAATCGCGGTTATAAAGTGCTTGAGTTAAACGCACGCTATAGCCATGAGAGTTGTAATCAACGTCGCTGCCCGCTACACCGAATGTCTGTCCTTCGGTATCCAGAGTATTGTCAGAGGTTTCTGCAGAAAAATTGATTTGCGGGAGTAGCGCGGCACGGGCAATGGGGGATGCCTGGGCCGTAGCAAAATAATTGGCTTCAGCTTCCCTGAAAACAGTATCTTGAGATTTAGCCGTCGTATATATGTCAATCAGACTGCTTGCTGACACGCCGGAAGACTGAAAGCATATAAACACTAAAAAATGTATGGATAATATGGCTAGGCGGTTGCTCATCTGGATTATTTCTTAATGTCTAAATAAATGTGTGATTCAACTATATCGGCAAATAGCTAAATAGTATTAGTTTGCAATAAGTTAATAAGTCGCCATTGATTGGTCAACGTATTTGGCCCAGGCATCAATACCGCCTGTGAGATTAGTGACATTAGTGAAGGCATTGTTTGATAAATAAGCTGCCACAGAGCGGCTGCGTATGCCGTGATGGCAAATAACGATAATCTCCTGATCCGGATCCAATTCATTTAATACGTTGGGAATCTGGCGCATGGGGATTAGTTGGGAATTCTCCAGAAAGCACTTTTCATACTCCCAGGGTTCGCGAACATCTAGCAGCAGCGGGTTTGTATCTGTGGTTTTTAAATAGGAATGCAGTTCTGTGGCTGATATTTCTCTGAAGCTCAAAATGAGAAAACCTTTTCTGTTGAGGTGGATAGCAATGGCGGAATGATGGTTTCAAACAGGCTCTCTTCTCGAAAACTGTTTTCCGCAACTTTAGTAAATAGCTTTGCTGTCATAACTGGAGGTTGGCCAATAATGCAGAATAAGCGGCCATTTTTTTCTAGTAACCTTGAGATGCCATCTATATGTTCCGGAACCGATCCAGTGACAGCGATCACGTCATAGCTGCCTAAGCTGTCTGCCAGTTCAAATATATCACCAGTTAAAAATTCAATATTACTGGCCTCGGGCTGTAAACGTTTTTTTGCGGCATCTGATAATTCGTCAAAATACTCACAAGAGGTGACATGTTTGCCCATCTTCGCCAAACATGCAGTGATAAACCCACTACCTGTGCCAATTTCTAATATGTTATCGTCTGGTAAGATCTTCAGTGACTGCAGCATACGTGCTTCAACTTTGGGCGACATCATCACCTGACCGTGACCGATAGGAATTTCCATGTCAGCAAATGCCAGGTTTTTTTGCGATTCACTGACGAAATTTTCTCGAGGCACTGACTGGATCACATTCAACACCTGCATATCGAGCACATCCCATGGTCGGATCTGCTGTTCAATCATATTAAATCTTGCTTGATCAATATCCATGATATTCATTTGGTCGACTAAATAACCAATACTCTACGGTGCTTGTATTAATAATAGCAAGTAATTTACTAAGTAATTTCATGGATATAGCACGTTATGGACGGTATTTGCACAACTCATTAAGTATTGCAATGTGGTCAATACAGGTTATATTCAAAATCAAGGCTGAAATTAAATAATTCCAACTACTGGTGGTATATGAGCGTAACTGAAATTGATCTGGTCTCTCAAACAAAAAAACTTGGTGAAGAAGTTACACGACCATTCCCTCGTTCTAAAAAAATCTACGTTACAGGCTCAAATGACAGTGTTCGGGTAGGTATGCGGGAAGTAGAGTGTGATGACACAGGGACCAGTTTTGGCGCAGAAGAGAATCCTGCCATTCCGGTATATGACACGTCAGGGCCACTAACAGACCCTGCCGCAGAGGTGGACTTGTCAAATGGCATCGAGCGTATTCGGGCGCAATGGATAGAAGGACGTCGTGATACGTTAGAGCTCGAAGAATTATCATCCGAATTTGGACGCCAGCGTTTAACTGATCCAAAAACGGAGCATATACGTTTTCAGGTCAAGCATGCTCCCAGAAAGGCATTGGAGGGTAAAAATGTAACCCAGATGCACTATGCAAAAAATGGCATCGTTACTCCCGAGATGGAATATGTTGCCATCAGAGAGTCATTACGTTTGCAGGAACTACGTGCAGACCCGCGCTATAAGAAGTTATTAAAACAACATAAAGGGGAATCTTTTGGTGCGAACCTGCCTGAAGAGATCACGCCAGAATTTGTGCGTGAAGAAGTAGCTCGCGGGCGCGCGATTATTCCAAACAATATTAATCATCCAGAGTCAGAGCCAATGATAATTGGGCGTAATTTTCTGGTTAAAGTGAATACCAACATTGGTAATTCGGCTGTGACCTCTTCTGTAGTAGAAGAAGTGGAGAAAATGGCGTGGTCAGTTCGCTGGGGTGGTGACACCATCATGGATTTAAGTACCGGCAAAAATATTCATGAAACACGTGAATGGATATTGCGAAACAGTCCTGTACCTGTGGGAACAGTTCCAATTTATCAGGCACTGGAAAAAGTTAACGGCAAAGCTGAAGATCTTACGTGGGAATTATTTAGAGACACACTGATTGAACAGGCAGAACAAGGCGTGGATTACTTTACAATTCATGCCGGTGTGCGATTGGCTTATGTGCCGCTGACAGCGGATCGTTTGACTGGAATTGTGTCACGCGGTGGGTCGATTATGGCCAAGTGGTGTTTAGCTCACCACGAAGAAAGCTTCTTGTATACGCACTTTGAAGATATCTGTGAAATCATGAAAGCGTATGATGTGGCATTCTCGCTCGGCGATGGCTTGCGTCCAGGTTGCATCGCAGATGCCAATGATGAAGCTCAGTTCTCTGAATTACGGACACTGGGTGAGCTGACTAAAATTGCCTGGGAGCATGATGTTCAGGTAATGATTGAAGGCCCTGGTCATGTGCCAATGCAAATGATCAAGGAAAATATGGAGAAAGAGCTGAAAGATTGTTATGAAGCTCCATTCTATACGCTTGGGCCATTAACAACAGATATAGCGCCAGCCTACGACCACATTACTTCTGCGATCGGTGCTGCGCAAATTGGCTGGTATGGTACGGCGATGCTTTGTTATGTGACGCCCAAGGAACACTTGGGTTTGCCAGATAGGGAAGATGTGCGTGACGGTATCATTACATACAAGATTGCAGCGCATGCAGCGGATTTGGCTAAAGGACATCCGGGAGCACAGTTGCGAGATAATGCATTATCCAAGGCGCGATTTGAGTTTCGCTGGGAAGATCAGTTTAACCTGAGTCTGGATCCGGAACGCGCACGTGAATTTCACGATAAAACCCTACCTAAGGATTCATCTAAAGTAGCTCACTTCTGTTCAATGTGTGGGCCGCAATTCTGTTCAATGAAGATAACCCAGGATGTTCGTGAGTATGCAAAGAACAAGGGAATTGGTGACATTAAGATAGCCATTGAATCCGGCATGAAAGAAAAGTCTGAGCAATTTAAAGAAGAAGGCGCTTCTATTTATAAAGCGGTTTAAATTTCCCTGTAAAAGTCAGGTGGCAGATAATCGTTGCAATTTTACTTGCTGTTGAGACTTGCAGGGCTATTGATTGGTGAAAGCGCAAATAGGCTCGTTGTTGACGACATTTCTGATGTGTTGAACCGGATGCACGGCGTACAAAAAGTCAATGAAGTGTTAACAATGCATATGGACCCCAAGTATATACTGGTTAATCTGAGTGTTGAATTCTCTGATAATATTAATAGGTAAAACAGAGACATTGATCGCTCACTTGGATCAGGAGATAAAAACAAACATAAGTAGGTAAAAAGCATTTATATAGAAGCAGAATCAAGCCTTTAAAGATATGGCTATTCTGACGATCCAGTATTATCACCTAATGTGACACTGTTCACATATCTTAATTAAACCGTTCATAGCCTCAAATTCAGTCTTAAGTATTCATCGCCGCCGCCGATACAGCTATTGGGAGCTTATGCTCAAAAGTATTGTAATGTCGAGGAGCGGCGCATGGCTGATGATAAAAGTAAGATTTACGATTCTATTAATGAAGCTGATGAAGAAGGATCTTTAGAGAAAGCTAAATTACAGGAATCACTTGGCAGCCCTGAGGCTAGAGAAGAGCATTTCAAGCAAAACATTATGATGGATGTTGAAGAGCGTCCAGATGGTGTAGAAGCGACAGAGCAGTCGGAAACCCAACAAGTTATATCAGAAGTTGATGAGTTAGCACAGAGACACAATCAAGATGGCGAAAATTATAATTCAGAAAATGATTATGATAATCACTCTAAATATGAAGTTACAGGAAGTGAGCAACAGAAAATAGAAAGCAAGGCAAATACATTTATAGGTGATAATGCAGAAAATGTAGATTCGACAAGCCGAGAACAATCAAAAGTCAGTAACCCGCAATCTGATACTCAACCGATTGATAAAGTAAGTGCCTATGCAGCTCAAGATGTAGATCAACAGATTGAAGAAGCGCTGATCAGCGAGTCTCAATCTAATGCCAACGAGTTTGATATTAGTGCGGTGAGCGACACAGATAATGCGAGCAATGAAGTCAGCGAGTCGGCAGTGGCCGGGACCTCGGTCGGTATCACGGCGTTTGCGAGTGATGCGGATGGCACGAACAGTGATGTGACCTATAGCCTGTCCAGCAACCCTGGCAATGCGTTCAGCATTAATAGCACCACTGGTGAAGTGACAGTGGCTGATCCGAGTGCGCTGGACTTCGAAACAGCCCAGAGCATGTCGATAGAAGTCACGGCGACTTCAGAAGATGGGTCGGTGAGCAGTGAGACATTTAACATTGCGATTAACGATGCCAACGAGTTTGATATCAGTGCAGTCAGCGACACAGACAGTGCGAGCAATGAAGTCAGTGAGTCGGCAGTGGCCGGAACGAGTGTGGGCATCACCGCGTTTGCGAGTGATAGTGATGGCACGAACAATGGTATCAGTTACAGTTTAAGTAACAATCCTGGTAATGCGTTCAGTATTAACAGCACCAC
>CAXBLY010000002.1:0-389481 GCA_963976865.1 uncultured Gammaproteobacteria bacterium
TGATGAACCCTGCGATGGGGATGATGAATCCCGCTATGGGAATGATGAACCCTGCGATGGGAATGATGAATCCCGCCATGGGAATGATGAACCCAATGATGGGGATGATGAACCCAAAACAATATGAACAATGGTTCAAACAACAGTCAGAGATGATGAAAAATTTTTCTAAGGATGCTCAGGCATCATCGCAAGATCATAGTAGTGATTGGTGGAATTTTTGGAAATAATCACTTAAGAACGTAGATAAAATCTGTATTTTTAGCTTTAAACTTCATCACTTACCTTGAACTGCGATATTTATGTTGCATTAAAATCAGCTCGAATTTCAGGTTTCTTGGTACTGTTCAGCGACGCCAGGCGCTAATAGAGAGTCTCTCTTTTAGCGCCTGAACAGGACCGCCCTGTCGAACTATCTGTGATAAGTAACGATGATCACGATTAATCCTGACTACAATCGCTTGCAGTAAGATAGCGATTTGCTTATGTAGCGTACTTGCATAAACACATCAGTGTGCTGATTTTTAAAAACCTTCCAGTACAATTTTCCCAATTGTTTTATGACTTTCTATCGAGGCATGCGCCTGCTTTAAATTTTCTGCATTAATGCTGCCCTGTGTCGATTTCAATGTTGTCTTAAGCGTGCCTGCATCAATCAATTCAGCAACTTTGTTTAACATGACATGCTGCTGCTGCATGTCATCCGTCTGAAACATGGACCGGGTAAACATAAACTCCCAATGCAGAGAAATACTTTTAATTTTAAGTTTCATAATATCCAGAGGACTTGACGGATCATCAATCAAGGCTATTTTTCCTTGCGGTGAAACACTTTCTACCAGTTCATCAAAATGTTGGTCGGTGTGTGTCAAACTAATCGCATGCGTAACTTGATTGATGCCTATTCTTTTTAACTCAGCAGACAATGGTTTACGGTGATCAATAACGTGATCTGCGCCGCATTGCATAACCCAATCCTTCGATTCCGGGCGTGAGGCCGTCCCTATCACAGTGGCGTTCGTTAAATTCGCTGCAAGCTGGGTAAGTATTGAGCCAACACCACCTGAGGCCCCAACAATTAATAAACTCAGGTCATTTTTCTGGCCTGAATTGGCAGATTGCGAAAAACCCAAGCGGTCAAATAGCAGTTCCCAGGCAGTAATTGTTGTCAGCGGCAATGCAGCAGCTTGTGCATCACTAATCGATTTGGGAGCATGTCCTGCAATACGTTCGTCAACTAACTGATATTCTGCATTACACCCGGAACGGGTCAAATCTCCCGCATACCAGACACGATCACCCTTCTTGAACAATTCCACGTCTTCGCCAGCTTCAACTACCTCGCCCACAGCATCCCAACCGATAACCTTATACTCACCCTGCTCAGGATTCGCAGAAGCACGGATTTTGGTATCGACCGGATTAACTGAGACAGCGCTGACTTTCACAAGCAAATCCCTGCCTGTCGCTGTTGGCATAGGGAGTTCTATATCTACTAGTGAGTCTGAATGCTCAATGGGATTTGCTTTCTTGTAACCTACTGCTTTCATAATGTGTCTCCAGATATTAAAAAGTTAAGACATTATGGTCTTTTTATTTTATAGTATAAACATGGTAATTATTTAATCTTAATCAAAATATATTTGACAATGAGAATAGACGACCTCACCTTATTTACTCGCATAGCAGACACGGGAAGTATCACCGAATCTGCCCAACAGCTTGACATCACCACAGCGGCGGCAAGTGCCGCACTTAAACGTCTGGAGAGTCAACTGGACGCACAGCTTTTTGTCCGTACAACCAGGCAATTGCGTATCACTTCTGAAGGCGAGCGCTTCCTACAATACTGTAGAAAGGCACTGGATGCAGTGGATGACGGTATCCTGGCCATTAATTCATTCAAAGGGAAAATTGGCGGTACCGTGCGAATGTCAATATCTTCAGATTTGGGACGCAACGTAGTCATACCCTGGCTAGATGAGTTGCTTGATAGACACCCTGAATTATCACTAAACGTGAACATACAGGATAGTCTTTCAGATTTTTATCTGGACAGAGTAGATGTCGCCTTGCGTTACGGAGAACCCCAGGATTCATCCATGGTCGCTTTTGAAATTGCCAAGGCAGAAACCCTGGTTTGCGCATCACCCACATATATTAAAAAGCACGGATCACCTTCTACACCAAACGACTTAATAAATCACAACTGCCTGTTTTACCAACTCAATGAAAAGGTACATGACACATGGATATTTCATAAAGAGAACAAGAAGATTAAAGTTCATGTTTCAGGCAATCGAATCTGCAATGACGGTGAGTTGGTAAAACGCTGGGTCACTTCAGGAAAAGGTATTGCAGTAAAATCAAAAATTGATATGGCAGAGGATATTAAAGCTGGGAGAGTCGTGGAAATACTTACTGACTACCAAACACCTTTGCTTGGCCTGTGGCTAGTATGCCCGACCCGAAAACAGGTGACCCCTGCTGTGATAAAAATAAGAGATTTATTACGCACTAAATGCTCAGCATTAGTTGAAGGAATATAAATCCTTACCCAAAATTACTCGCTGATAATCATAGCTAATTACCTTTGATTAAGGCATTTTATAAAACATCACACGTTTTACTGATACACTTATCGTCTTCATAAGCAGAAAGCGATATGGCCAAATACCGATCCAGTTTGCCACAATTATCTGGCGCGCCCTTTCTTACTGACGGCGGCATAGAAACGAATTTATTATTCAACGAAAAACTGGACCTGCCATATTTCGCAGCATTTCATTTACTTAATGATCCAAAAGCACAACAGGCACTTCAACGATGGTTTCACACACATTGCTTGATCGCATCTACGTATAAAGTTGGCTTTATTCTGGAAACACTTACCTGGCGCGCCAGTCCGGATTGGACAAAGAAATTGGGTTATTCAGAGAATGAGCTGATCGAAGTATTACAAAAATCAGTTGAAATGTTTTCTACCTATAGAGATGAATATGAAAACAAAGACACTAAAATTGTTATTAGTGGTTGTGTCGGGCCACGCGGTGATGGCTACATTCCAGGTAACAAAATGTCGGAAACAGAAGCAGAAGATTATCATTCTCTGCAGATAGAGACACTAAGTAAAACAGATGCTGACATGATTTCTGCGTTAACACTAAATTACACTGAAGAAGCAATAGGAATCGCTAGAGCAGCAAAAACTTTTGATATACCCGCAGTAATTTCATTTACTCTGGAAACTGACGGAAGATTACCCAGCGGCCTGACTTTAAAAGAAGCAATTGATCAAGTAGAAAATAAAACTGATCAATTCCCAGTTTATTACATGATTAACTGTGCTCACCCCACCCATTTCGATAAAACAGTTTCAACAGGTGAGACATGGCTAGAAAAGATACACAGTCTTCGAGCCAACGCTTCGATGTGTAGTCATGCTGAGCTTGACGAAGCCGAAGAACTGGATGCAGGCAACCCTACTGAGTTAGGCACTCAATATAAAGATCTCCTGAAGAAGCTGCCAAACCTGAATGTACTTGGTGGGTGCTGTGGAACAGACCATCGGCATATAGAACAAATTGCAAAAGCGTGTTATTCATAAATGCAGTTGAATATAATACTGGTAAGCTCGCGTAAATAATTTACAACACAGGCACCAGGAATAATCAAGGAACTTTCTTTGGAGCTTTTTTCTTTATTAACAGATTTTCGTCATGCTGCATTTCCATTCCCTCACCAATTGCCACAATTCCTTCAGCTATCATTTTCATAACTTTGAAGACACCCGTTTGCTGGTAAGAATTTATTCTTGGATTTAAAGAACTCATTTCATCTCTCCTGCTCTTACATACAACTGATTCATCAAACATTAGGGATAACAAAAGTCAACCCGGATCTGAGTAATCAACAAGCTAGAGGAAAATAAAAGGTATTTTTGTGGATCATTTTGAATAAATCTTTAATATTATATTTACGTGAGCCCATATTCAGACGAACATCACGATTTTAATCGACGAGTATTACAATTCGCTAATATTCAAACTTCGTACTGGTTGCAGGTAAAAACAACATAATACGACTGTAAACTATATTCATAATTGATATACAAGATATAGAAATGACAGTGGGTAACAACAAGTTATATTATTTTGATACGATTTCATTTCTCATAGGAGCAAGCTCATACAACAACTTATTTTGAGCTGAAACAGGTATATTTAGTTCTTCCATCACGATATACAGATCTTCTACTAATGCATTGAAATGAGCATCGCTAATTTCCTGGCCTGCATGTGTTCTAAGCATATTATCTCCAGTATAAGTGCATGGTCCACCACTTAACTCGCACCACTGTTCTATGAGTTTATTTCGGAATCTAAGTACATCTGTATCTTTAAAAAAGTGATTGATTTTTGGATTGTCAGCAATTTTATATAAAAACGATTCAACAAGTGTTGTTAAACCTTCACTCCCACCTAATTGATTATATAAAGTATCATCTTTAGTTGTTTGCTTAACACAACCATAGAAACATGTTAACGAGAACAAGATAAAAAGCACAATAAGAAAATTTTTATTCATACTCAAAAACTCAATTCAAGAGATGCATACCAGCCTGTTTGACCTTTTAGTGTAGCTACTGAACCCAAGTCTGTATAAGCAGCAACTAAAGCAAGATGCTTGTTTGGTATATATGCTATAAAGTAATCCTTCCAATCATCTTCACGCGCAAATTCAAGATTGTTAGGTTTTTGTCTGTAGTCGAACCCGAATAAAATATTACGGTTTAAAAATATAGCAATCGAATTTTCAAACACAATATCATAAGAAGAGTCACCCTCACTGGAAAATCCAAGTAAACCCAACTCATTGGCACGAGTTGCCCTAATACCAATATTTGTTAATAAATTATAATCAAAAATACCAGCCAACCATAATTTAGTAGCAGATAAATAAAAATCAGTTCCAGAGCGTTTTTTAGCTCCCACTAATTCAGGAATTTCAAACTTCCGGTTATGTTTATATTGAACCCCAAGAGAGACTTGTGGATAGTGAGTATATATAACATCACCAAACAGTCTTATTTTGAGCCCAATAATATCTTGTTCAAGATCAGCACCAGGAATGCCGATTAGATCTTCCAATGTATTTAATTCAAGTTTTTGACGCGCAATAGAGAACTCAATACGGTTATCATAACTTATTGAAAGAGAGCTTACATGCAAATCATAATCATCAGTTTCAACATATGTATGTGATGTAGACCCTCCTAATTCTTTGCTGGAACTATAGCCAGATATAACTGCCCACGGAACAATTCCACTACCAGCCGCTCCTTCTATTTGTGTTACACCACCCGTTGATAGTAATCTGCTATCAGCATGGCATATAGAGTGTAATAAAAATATTAGAAATAACGCACTTATACCTGGATATTTTAAACAATATTTGTGTCTGCAAGTTGTCATATTTTTTCAAATCAGATCGATGCGACTGATAGTTTATTTGTACAAATAGAATGATTTGAGTGAAGCTCAAATTGTGATAACCATTCAATAAAATCAACTGCAGAAAGTGGTTTCGTAATATAATAGCCTTGTACATAATCACAATCGAGTTGAGTCAGCAATGCAATGTCCGACTGTGACTCGATGCCTTCAGCGACAATTTTTAATCCCATATTATGTCCCATCTCAATGGTTGAACGAATTATTGTTTCTCCGTCAGTATTATTAGTAATGCCAGTAACTAAAGATTTGTCAATTTTTAATTCGTGGGCCGAAAGACGCTTGAGTTGAGCTAAAGATGAGTAACCAGTACCAAAGTCGTCAATTGCAATATGAATACCAAGTTTATGAAACTGATCAAGCGTCTGTGAAGCGCGAGAAATATCCTCCATGATCGAGCTTTCTGTGATCTCGATTGTCAATAGCTTTGCAGATATATTAAATTTACTTAAGACAGCATTTGTAAATTCCGCCATATTATCTGCAACAAGGTCGGATGCCGATAAATTAACTGCAATATTTAAATGTATATTGTTATTTTTCCAGATACCAATTTGCTTAATGGCATTCTTGATTACCCATTGTGAAAGTAAATGAATATTTCCTGACTGTTCTAACAGTGGAATAAATTCATCAGGAGGCATAAATCCAAATTTAGGGTGCACCCAGCGTACTAACGCCTCAGCGTGAGTGACCTGATTATCCTTAAGTGATAGTTTTGGTTGATAATACAATTCTAATTCATTGTTATTAATTGCGTTAGGTAAATCCGAGATAATTGATAGATGACGTGTATAGCTTTCATCACGGCCAGTTTCATAAACGCGTACGTATTCTGTTGATATCGATTTAGCATCGTACATGGCAATTTCAGCACGTCTTATTAAAGTTTCAGGTTGGTCACCATGATCAGGAAATGTAGAAATACCTATACTCGCTTTTACAGATAAGCTAATTTCGTCTATGTGCAAATTATTAGAGATGGTTGTGAATATTTGTTTTGCAAAGACATTTGCTTGAGCAAGATCAGTATCATCTAAAATAAATAAAAACTCATCTCCACCCGGTCTCACTATGACATCTGAATTTCGCAACCTACTCTTAAGTCTTTTAGAAATCTCCTTGAGAACCAGGTCGCCAAAATAATGTCCCATGGAATCATTAATGTCTTTAAAACGATCAAGGTCCATTAACAATATCGTAACGTTCCTATTATTTCTTTTAGCTCCAGCAATAATTTTTTTAAGGAACTCATCAGCAAATACTCGATTTGGCAGCCCTGTCAATGCATCATAATGTGATTGATATATTATTCTTTTTTCACGATCTGCTATGCCACGCTGCATAGTATTAAATGTTTTCTCAAGCTGGCCCAATTCATCAGTATTATTAACTTCTATCTGGACATCATAATCGCCTTGCTCAATTCTTGCAGCAGCTTTTGATAATGCAATAATTGGATTAGAAATAGTTTTTGATAAATGTATAGCTACAATTACAGTTATAATTAATATAAAACTGGCCAATATCAACATTTTTAAACTTGCACTTTGATACGAGGCCAGTGCTAATGTGAAAGATTTAGTAAGCACTGCGGATATAGTTCCACTTTCCGAAAGCAATGGCTTGGTAAGCACAAGCAACTGTTCATTATTTACATCTAAAATACTGATTTTATTATTGGCATCCAAATTGATATATGAAGTATCAATTTTATGATTTGAAGTCGACACCAAATACTCTTGGCCTTGTGTACCAGTACCCATGATCGACACATCAAGATTAGTTAAGTTTTTTAAATTTGATGCAAATAAAGAATCCAGCTTAAAGCCAATAAATACCCAGGCAATTTCTGTTGGCGCATAAACAGGTAACATAACACTTTGATAGGCGATATCACCTATCATGAGCATAGAGTTAGAATAACCACTACTTGAGGTATTATTTAACAATGAACCATAAGGAAATCTTTCTTCTGGCTTAAGGCCTTCTTCAGTACTGGCAATAATAGAACCATCAAGTGAAACCAGAACCAGTACATCTGCCTGAATGCGGTCACCATGATTGACCAGCACCGATTTGATTGTTCCTACATCATGTGTCGCTACAGCTTCTTTGAATCCAAAATCACGCGTTAGCACATTCGCTGCATTAAATAATGTATCGCTACGGTACTCAATAAGCCTTTCAAATAATATTCCGCCCTTGTGCAAATCTTGTTTAATTTGTTCACTAATATTATTTTTAGACCATTGCCATAATGGTGTAAATATGAGCGCTTGACTTATAAATACCAATAGCACAGATGTAGCAACTACCTTATGAGAAAAAGATATAGGCATTCTATTTTATTGCCTTAAACTTTTTTTCTAATGGAGTCAAAATTCGAGTATTCATTGATTCACTATGTATCAGTATTTTTTTTTGGATTTTATATGGAGAATTACTGATATCTATTATTTCTTTATTATTTTTATTATCCTGACGAACTATTTTTGGATGCCATATATCGACTTCGTATTCACCATAAGGAAGTGAATTTATAATTGTTCTTCCTAGTGCATCAGTTTTGGAGAAATACGGGGTTTCGACAATATAAATGTAGCCGAGCATTTTATCGTGAATATTACAGCCTAGAGTAACTACACCTGGTTTTTCAAATTTTATAGAGTTATTTGGCTCACCATGATAGAGGGGCAAGGTAAAAGGTTTTGGTTTGGAAAATGAATAAACTTGATGCCGTATATTGTCGCTGTTAGGAAAGTTGACATTTGTATCAACTCGCACAGGCAATACATGTGGATTAAACTGCTTATCAACTTGATCCATTGTTGCGGTTTCAGCAATGATGTCACTACCCGAAATCACAACATTACTCTTTAGTGACACCACAACATCAGATAATGGAATATTATTTTGATCAAGAATCTCAATTGACACTTTTGCTCGATCGGCATAAGCAACACCGGAAAAACTATAAATCACAGTTACGATAATAAAATGAATATATTTCTTCATTATAAATTTATGCTATGTAATTTAGTCGTGATTGAATTCATTTTGACAGATGTAATAAATATTATTTTCAGCGGCAAGTATAATAGGTAAATTACATGGAATAAGGACTCAACCATATATAACAGATGAAAGGATTGTAATAGTAGATTGGGAGCGCCATTTGATATGAAAATTTAGATATAATTTAGATTGTTAATGAATTAATCGACTATTAGACGTTAAATTTATATATAAGATTCAGCATAAGTAAGATATAAAATTACGTCGTTGATTCGAATGTACATGCTTAATATAATGCAAATCTGTACATCTATATTTACAAATAAATACCAAACAATAAAAGTATATTAGATATTACATACGCACTTCTCCACACTATATTTCTACAGCTTGTCGCCAGCTGCCTTCTCTAAATTGAAGAAGTGCTTTTCTCGCCAAACTTTCATCATCTCGGGCTTCACGTCGAAAACCGGATTTTAGAAACTTATGAAACCCTTCAAGATTTTCAAATGATGATTGTGTCGATCGATAAAAACCCATTGACCAGGAATCAAAGTCTCTTTCAGCTAGTTGACCTCGGAAAATTACTCTAGACTCAGAATGTCTGTCATCCTTTCCAATTTTTTCATATAGTTTTTCAACCAATTCTTTCTCGCCTTCAAGCGATTGAATGAAAGAACCTTCATGAAACAGCAACATACCTGTTATTCCGAGACTTTCGTTATTCTCTCTGGCTTGAACAAGTAATTCCTGTAATTCTTTTTCAGTAAATTCATGCTCAGCAGCACTAATATAAACCAATTGATGTATAGGTGTACTCATGAAGAAAATATAATATTAATTAACTTTAGTATCACAATAATATATCGTCATGTAATATGATTTCATTAATCTGAAGTGTATTGAAAGCAGCAATATCGCCTATAAAAGGTATATAAATGCCGCACTAAAACAGCAATACCTATGATTATTTCACTAACAGGCTATAATCGATAATGATTCGAATTCATTCTGATGCTTGAGTATATCGATGACGTTATTATCGTAGTTAGCTGATTGATATTGTTGCGTGAGTTATTCCAGATAAAGTTAAAACACATCGATAATAGTATCAATGTAATGCAGATAATATCTTTAAAACAAACCTGCATTTAAACAATGATCATACGCTTTGTTATTAATAAGTTTTAATCATCCTAGAGGAGACTAACTTCATGACAAGTAAAACTACTGCTCTGTTAATTGGAGGTTTTATGCCTGCATTGATATATGGAGGCTCTGCAATTTTTCAGAAATTCAGTATTAACATTGGCATTAGCATCTCAATGTATCTTATCGCTGCTGGTATTGGAGTTGCGTTAGCTGGGGTTGGGTTTTATTTTATCGATAATACTGCCGTCTATTCAATTAAATCCGGAACACTGGCAGGTGTATTTGGTTTAACATGGGGAATAGCAAGTGGACTTGTCGCTTACTCATTGCAAAACTACCAGATTCCTATTTCGCAGCTTGTGCCGCTTTATAATATGAATACACTGGTAGCCGTGTTACTTGCCTTGCTTATATTTAGCGAATGGAAGGATTTGCATGTCATTAAATTAGTATCTGGCACTGTATTAATAGTCATTGGTGCAATATTTGTTGCCAATGCCTAAATTTTTCTTATTAGCAAGCGATACGCCAGACAGCAACTTAACTGATGTGTAGTTCAGGTATTAATAATTTCAGGCGACGCTACCAAAGCCTTTGTCTGTAGACCCAGCAGGTGGTTTCAGGCCTGCAATTTTACAACCCTGCGCTACTGGTCCATCAGGAAATAGTTCATACAAGTATTTCATGCCACCTTTATGATGGAACTTCTCATCTAGTGCATCATGAATTTCTCGCAAAGTAATTTTATTATCATGATTACGTGAGTAGTATGTCTTTAGAGCATCAAGCACTTCCACCTGATCCTCGCTATACACTTCTCCTTCCTGTGTTGCATAGTAGGTATTAGTATCCATTTCAGCCATTGTTACCTCGTATTTATAATTGACCAGCAGATCACATGCTAGCGTTACTATAACATAGGGTTAGTGTGTCTTAATGACAGCTCTAATGGTATTCATATTATTCTATTTAATGAATAGATACTTCTTATGAATAATCTACTTAGACACAAATAAAATATTATCAGGAACGCTCTTAAATTACTCCAATATAAAACTGATCTTATGAGCACAAGGTTTAACTGATGCTCATATATACACTTGAATATTATTAATTATTTTAATCTTAATAAATCAATGCTTTAATATATTTCAGGATACTGGCCATATATAAGGTATTTTTATAACTTTTAACCTGACTGACTATTACGTGCTTCAATTGTGTATTGAAGATTTCAAAGGGTTTAATAATACTGTGTTTCAATTGAGGCAAAGGCAGCATTGGCATAGTCTTAGATGACAACCTGAGTAGTATTAGAAAAATCATTCACGCTGTTATAATCTGGAAAATATGAAATGAATCGAAGCTGGAATCTGGGTATAGCATCACAAATACCTAAAAATGAGCGTACTCAAGCATCTCCTGCATCTGGTGATGAAACCCTTAAACCACTGGAAAAAGGCAGCAAGGCAAAGCTCATTTTTAATTTTACCAGTGAAGAGCCCGGAGCCCCCAGAGCCGAGCACTTATGGATTGAAATTCTACTGGTTCAACATGACGATAAATTACTTGGGCAGCTAGAAGACAATCCTGTATACATACGTGATTTATAACGTGGAGAGATAATAGAATTTGAGGAACGTAATATCATTGAAACCGATTAAAATACTTTACTGCTTTTCGAATACCTGCCTTCTCAATTACCAGCCAAAATATTTTCACCTCAGACTACTTGACAAGTAAAATTCCTGCCAAAATCATAGTTAACCCAAAAATCTTGCCGACTGTAATTCTTCCATCGGCAAAAAGCACTGAAAATACAAAGGACACAATCAGGCCTATGGAAATAATCATGGGAATCGCAAAAGCTGAGCTTTTCAGTGCATAGTATGTCGCCACACCAAATCCACAACTACCAAAAATAATTAACAGGAAGTCAATAATATTGGTAAAAGGAGCCAACACAGCCCCTCGAAATGATTCCGCTGCACCTGTTCTTAAACCAAAATAGGAGAAAAGTACGTAGCAGAAAATTGTCGCTATAATGGCAAATAACCAATTCATGTTATAAGTATAGTGGAAACAATCATAATTATCCTACTAAACGCATGTACCGAGAAGAGCCACCATCCACCAAGGAACTGAAATCCTGCTTTATTGATAACAATGAAGCTAACACACCTGGGGACATGCTTGATTGCGTTGCCAGAATGATTATTTCGATTGAAAACCCAAGAGACACAGTCCGTATTGCACTGGAATTTCTGGGAAGGTCATTAAATGTATGTCGAGCCGATGCAGGATTTGCGACACCGACTGACATTCAATACAGCCCTATTTCTGAATTTATTAATAAGGAATTGAAATCACCCACTCTTGAAAATTTTATCATCTCTAACCAGCATGCATCCATGCAAAAAGTCTGGCAAGAGAGTCACCCGGTTAAATATGAAGATATAGAACATAACCCGGAACTGGAAGGCGTAAGATCACCATTGACAGAAATAAAGTGCAAATCCATGTTAATGCAAAGGCTTGTCTGGGATGGTGAACCAATAGGAATTTCCTGTGTTGATCACACAACTCACAACCATATCTGGACAGATGAAGAAGTTGATTTCATGCATCATTTTTGTACTACTTTCTTCGCACCACTCGCAGGCATTAGTAATTATTGGCACAACCCTACCCTGCATCAAATGTTCAAAAAGCCAAGCAAGTCTGAATTAGAAGCCATTGAACTGGCAGCAAAAGGAATGAGCTATAAACAAATTGCTGATCAGTTAGGAAAATCTGTCAGGACAATTGACAACCAGCTCAGAACAGCCAGAGAACGTCTGAATGTAAGCAACCAGGTGGAGTTGATTAGAAAATGTGCGCCCTGGTTAGGTTGAAATAAGTTTTATATATGAGAGTAATAAATTATATTTTATTAGGTAATATTCGTCATTGCCCATAATATGATCTTAAGTGATTATCAATACACATAATTCAATCCGTTGATTTCACTTAGGAGTTATTCATGATTAACAAAGAAAAAGTTTTACCTTGTCTATTTATTGCCAGCGTAACTGTCTTCTCTA
Organism: uncultured Gammaproteobacteria bacterium; assembly: GCA_963976865.1. Lineage (GTDB taxonomy): Bacteria > Pseudomonadota > Gammaproteobacteria > UBA4575 > UBA4575 > UBA1858. Next base: position 12,767 of record CAXBLY010000002.1, read on the forward strand.
GCCCATTAATGGCTGGCGAACATACACAGAAAATGCAGATATTCAAAAACGCACAAAGCATGGAACTCAGCTCGTTAAATGTTGAAGGTGTTAATGCATTTTTAAGTGATACTGTATCATCACATGACCCTGATGCACCTATTTCATGTGGATTCTTCAGAATGGAAAAAGGCAACCCACTTGAATATACCTACACTTACGACGAAGCTAAAATAATTGTAGAGGGAGAAATGACGATCTCTGAAGAAGGTGGGGACTCTTTTAATGCTGTTGCCGGGGATGTTGTCTATTTTGACGAAGGAGCAAAAATCACATTCACTACAGAGTCCTATGGCATAGGATTCTTTTGCGGCCAAAGAGCATCAGGAGAAATCTAGAACATAACGATAGTGAATTACGCATAGGAGTAAAAACAATGAAAATCACGAGCACATACCTATTAACAGCTTTAGCTCTACTGGTTCTAGTTTCATTTTCAAAACTTCATGCCAAGGACACAGATCATATAAAAGATCTCACAAAAGGCGACCCTTACTTTTACACAAGTGATCAAGCAGTTTCTGACCATGATGGTCAGAAACTGCTTGTTGGCGTTGGCAGGCCAAAGACAACTCATTCAAAAATAACTCACCTGCCTGTTTATTCAGGTTATATGAATACCAACTACACCTACCGATTTGTTAACGTGGTTGAACAAACCATGACAATGATTGGCGAAGGGAAACATGGTCTATGGCGAGTACAAGACAATGGAATGATTCGTGAGTATATAAAAAAAGATGCGACAGGCTTAAAGCAAGGCGCTGATCTTTTCGATGCAGCAAATCTTGAAATTATCGAGAATAGTTATGCAAGTTACCTCCCGGATGAAAGCTGGGATGGTTACAAGCATCCACACCAGGAAGTTTCTGAAGACGGTCATTTAAATTATATTGACCTCCCCATTCATCATCCTAAATACAAGAACAAATACGATGATCATGTCGCCATAGATTTACCTCATTTTTATTGCACAATGTCAGCCAACCAATACCCGTATGCCAGAAAAGCAGTGGATTATTCGTTTAACCAGCCTGGCGCGAATAAAGTAGGGCCATTAGGCAAACGAGCGGGCCTTGATATCAATGAGTTATACACAAAAGTATTACGCGTTGACCTGTTCCCGGATGCAAAAGCATGGATAAACGTAGGCGGCGAAGATGAGAATTCTGTCGACTGGCAAGCTGTTGATACCAGCAAGACCAATGCTGAATTTTACCTGATTGAAAGACCTTTCTTTAATGAACCGTATTTATTCATTACTGCTGTATTTGATAATTCTGATAATGAAGATTTCAGGTATGTACGTCCGGATGGTGACTACTATGAGCACATTGCAGAAACTGGACAAAATGTTAAATCTGAAATCACATACGAACCAAGATTCCACCTGGAAAATGGTGATATTGCAGCTGCAAAAGGCTTACCCGTTTATGGGGTACATCATCCAAACCGCGCTGCCTTTGGAGGTGGAGGTGCCTGTCCATTAAAAGGAGGTGACTGGAGTAATTACCCCAAGACAACAGGTGCAGCCGGGTGGCCCACTAATTACGAAGAAGTCACACCATTATGTGATGGAGTGTTAGTTGACATTAAGTTTTTTGCTAACCTGGATGGCCATAGCTGGGATGACCCACATAAATATCTGGCTAATGCCGGGTATGGAGATAAAGAAATGGAATATAATATTCAACCAGGTGAATATGGAACTTATCAAGATCCATACCTGACTGGCAAAGGAGAAGTCAATCCACATGCTGAAAAATTACCCGACACTATTAATCTCAAATTTCCAGCAGTCAGCAAACCTGTGACACCCACAAAATAAATGCACACATGGTCAAATAGAGCGCTCCGTTAGTACCAAGGGAGCGCTCTTGGCATATCAGAATTTGGCGAGCTCTAAATTAATGTTCATGACAAGTCATTGTTACAGCAGTTATTTGAGTTTTATCTTAATTTCAGTTTTACTTTTTTCAACTACGCTTCATGCAGATGTAGAAACTGCAGAATTTTTCCATGGGAAACGATTATTTCAGGAAGATCGCTTTTCAGAGCATTATTATCGCTTCATTCAACGTGGTGGTAATTACAATGAAAAAATCGATATCGGCGATCCACAACTGGATAAAACATATCGATTTTTTGGCTTGCCTCCCTATCAAATACCCTTTGCAGCCAGCCCTTTTAAAGGAGGTTCTTTTAGCTGTCGTTCATGCCACATGGTTGACGAGCACCTCGATCAAAAAGAATTAGGAATGCGCGCTTATTCGGACTTTTCTTCCAGAAGCCCGCTTTCCAGAAGAGATGACAATAAACTGGTTACTGTCAGAAATGCTCCTGTATTAGTTTCTTCTTCCGTAACACGCAAAGATTTATTGCTACATGCAGATGGAGAATTTTCATCATTTCGCGAGTTAATTCACGGCACAATGACAGGTCGAAATTTTGGCTGGTTACCCGATGAAAAATCAATTGCCGAAGAACACATTTGTAATGTCATTATTCATGACGATGGCGAGGGAGAACTCGCCAGTAATTTTGGTAATTATTCCTATCAGGAGATATTCTCTGGTAATACCGCTGAAGGAGAACCATTACCCAAAGAATATTTAATCAAACAGGAATATCGACTCGATTCATCAAAAAGCAACTGTAACGCCATATTAAAAACTATCGCTATTATCATCGAAAAGTATATTGATGGTTTACGTTTCTCCAAAAACAATGCGTCACTATCACCATATGATCAATTTCTGATATTTAACAATTTGCCACGAGAACCAGATGAGCAGGAATCAGATACCGAGTACAGCAAACGACTCGTCACTTTAATTGAATCACTTGAACGCAATAATACGATTCGCTTTGTTCATAAAAATGAAACAACAAATAATAGGAATTTTCAGTTTCATGACCAGCTGTACAAATTTGAAAAAACTGAACTCGAGGGGTTAAAAGTATTTTTCAATCAGTTTGGCAATACTGATATTGGCAAAGGTAACTGTGTTGCCTGTCACCCGGCACCACATTTCACTGACTTCAAATTTCATAATATAGGCGTTACCCAGGTTGAATATGAAGCAATTCACGGAGCTGGCTCATTTAACAGATTACCCATTCCAAATTTGTCAGCCAGAGTACAACATGCAGAGACATACTTACCTGCAACCTATACACATCCAAATCGACGCGGAATATTCAGAAAAGCAGCTAATCCAAAAGATTCACAACATGCAGATCTCGGAGCGTGGAATATACTGTTTAATAATGATTACCCAAACTCACAGGAAAAATTACTCAATATGTTTTGTGATGCTGGTAATCAGTGCGCTAACAAAGATGCTGCACTATATCTATCCACTGCAGCATTTAAAACCCCCACCTTAAGAGATTTAGGACACTCTGCTCCGTACATGCACAACGGGCAAATAAGTGACCTGCATGCAGTGATTGGTTTCTATATCAACTCTTCCAGAAACAGCCTTAATGGCCAATTAAGAAATCCAGACAACGAGTTAAAGGAGATAGCTATTAAACCGTATGATATTCATTTGTTAGTGCAATTTTTAATATCTTTATATGAAGACTATCAATAAACAGGCGGAGTAAATTCACTTGCTCAAATACATGGAAATACATTTTATTCTTTAGGTTTGAAATCTTCTAATTGCGCACATTCTTCAAATACTCTGGCATCACAGCTATAGCAGATATCCAGATTTAATCTTGTATATAATTCTTTCAATGCCTCACGTTTAGTCTCGAAAAAATTATTCAAACCAATTGCTTTCACAACACCCGCCCTGACAATAAAGTTATACACAGATGATTTAAGGCCAACAAAGTAAATACCTCCACCTATATTCTTGAGCCGAATATTTTCATCAATTATTGCTTCTGCGCCACTCAGGTCAATGAAATTGATACCAGAACCTACGATAAGTATATGATTAATTTTTTCGTTTTTAATTATATGATGAATATGATTTTGTATATAATTAATTGATCCAAAATAAATTGACATATCAATTCTTATTATTTTGAGCTGTGGACACCGTTTAACGGGCTTCTTCTGTATATTTATAAATTTTCTTTTCCCTGTAGATAGCTCAGTATCAATTGATAAAGTCGAGATATTTGGAATAGAGGTACGCTTTAAAAATAATATAATTGACAACAAAACGCCCAGATAGATAGCAAATTCCAGCTCGAGGAACAGTGTTGAGAAAAATGTAGTAAACAGAATCGCTATTTCTTCCCGGCTAAACTGTATGACATGCTTGATCTTTTTAAAGTCAATCAAATTATATGCAACCAGCAATATAACCCCACCCATGGCAGCAATAGGCAAGTAAGCCATTAATGGTGCAATAAACAATACAATTATCACCAGGAAGATGGCTGCAAAAATTGCTGACAAGGGTGTCTTTGCACCAGATGAATAATTAACTCCCGTGCGCGTAAATGAACCCGAACCGGCATAACTTGAGAAAAAACTGCCGACAACATTCGACATGCCCTGACCGATAAATTCCTGATTTGCCTTGATTGACTGTCCAGATTTAGTCGCAATTGCTCTGCTAATTGATACCGCCTCGATCAAACCAAGCAATGCAACTGCGAATGCCTGAGGCGCTAGTGTTTTGATTGTTGGCAAAGATAGATCCGGAACTGATAACGGCGGCAACTGAGCTGGAATGGCACCAATCAATTGGATGCCTTTATCTTCTGCACCCAGGTAAAACGCAACAATACTTCCCACCACCATGCCAGTTAACAAGTTTGGCAGCTTAGGGACAAGTACTTTGCTCAAAATAATGGAGACAATGGTTGTTAAGCCCACCAGCAAAACGTACGGATTAATTTGGTCAAGTTCTGCATAAATATGCATCCATACATGCAGGAAAGTCTCACTATTTGAAATGTTCAGGCCAAGAATGTGTTTTATCTGACTGGTAGCAATTAGAATTGCAGCACCCGCGGTAAAACCGATCACCACTGTATGTGAGATAAAATTTACAAGCGTACCTAACCTTGCCAGACCGAAACCCAATTGATATATACCAGCAAGAAAGGTCAAGGTTAAAGCAAGATTTAAAAATTCTGGTGTACCAGGGCTCACATGCTGACTAACCGTTGAAAAAATAACGATAGATATCGCTGTAGTCGGGCCTGATACAAGGTGATGAGATGAACCAAATAATGCAGCAATAATAGGCGTCACCATTGCTGTATATAAACCATATTGAGGTGGTAGTCCTGCGATGATGGCAAAAGCAATACCTTGAGGTAATACTATGACAGCGCCCGTGACCCCAGCAATCAGGTCTGCTTTAACAGTGGCAGGAGTACACCCGCGAATCCATGTCATGAATGGAAATAAGCTGCGAATCACTAGGTACATATTACCTTCCGTGCATATTATGTAGTGAATTTACTGAGGTGTGCACCTCAAGATGATCTCTCTGGATCTACGCAAGTAACTGACTGAGATTATTCATTAATAGCTGGACACTTCGTATTGGAGTCTCAGTTGTCTGAGCCAATTATTTAACATAAGAAGTGTATATTGTGTAGCAAGGGCTAATCCATATACCATTTGAATGGTATGACAAATGTTCCTGTTTAATTAATTGTTAGCTATTGGGCAAAAAACGAACTGCCCAATATCAATTCACCGTAAGCAAACATAAAAAAGGCGAACATATGTTCGCCTTTAAAATTGATTAAATTATAACAAGAGTAGCTATCTTATTTCTTTTCCCCGCATTTTCCCTCACCACACTTGCCTTCTTTATGCATTTTCTTTCTTTTCATCTCGTCACGGCTAATAACACCATCACCATTTTTATCTTTTTTGGCAAATTTCTTCTCTGCATGTGCCATAAACTCTTGTTTACTGATAGCACCATCACCGTCTGTGTCCATCATTTTCATTTTCTTGCCTTTACCACACTTTCCTTCACCGCATTTTCCCTCACCACACTTGCCTTCTTTATCAGCAACCATGTAACCAGATGATAATTCAGTTAACTGGAATGGGTTTTGCTCCGCAGCATTTAGAGGTGACATAATTAAGGCACTTGTGGCCACAAGCGCGCTCACTGAAGGGATAAGTGGTTTTAATTCAGTTATTTTTGACATGATATTTAGTTCCTTTCTTATAATAAGATTGATAGTTACCGTCCAGTTAGATAGAAGCCACATCAATAAGTTCATGCCGATTTGTGTAAATTCGAAACACTTATATTACCTAGCAAACCATTGAAACCTGATGAATTCACTTGCCAGACACATGTCTATTATTTAAATATTGGTATTTATATTGATAAGTGGGTTTTGAATATATAATCAATCATTGTTATTGATAAAACACCTTTAAATAGATTTACGTGTATAGTGAAGATAGAATTTTTCTCTATCCAGTCTGCTGGTATATATTTATCCTTAACAAGCATTAATCAGATTTAAAAACATGAATGATTTAGTAAAGGTGAAGGTCAAAGGCATAGATTCAAAACGCCGCCCTTGCCTGGTTAATAAAAATTATATTGATATTATCTTTGAACTTTCAGATAAAGCAGACAAAGACTGGTGCGTTTTATTTAATGACTCATTTACAAATTCTGGCGCTAATGTACGAGTCAATCCGGAAGAAGGTCAATATGTGGAAACATGGGTAAGAGATATGGAAGACATCCCTGAAATACTAGATCTTATCAAAGAACATACTAGCCAAACGAATTTCACGTATTCGGATAAATTAGTCCAGGATGATATAAAAAGAAAAGAAGCCTACAATCAAGTGAAAAGCATTGCCAGCGAACGCCTGGATAAAATACTTGGTGACTTAAATTTTGATTGATTAGTTACTTGGTTGCTTTTATCTGGCACGAATAAATTTTCAATAAAGTAAAGTGAGCTCGCACCTATTAGCCACATTAACCTTCAAATAAATGCGTGTGGCTCGATGTTCCGCTGACTTTTCCTTCACACCTCTATTTATTCAACCGGTTTTTAATAATGTCAGCAACAATACCTGGATCAGCCAATGTCGAAGTGTCGCCCAGATCATCAACTTCTGAAGCTGCTATTTTACGCAGTATTCTTCGCATAATTTTACCTGACCTGGTTTTAGGTAACCCTGAAGCCCATTGAATAAAATCTGGTTTGGCAAAAGCGCCTATTTCCTTACGGACAAGCTGTATCAACTCTTCTTTTAATTCCTCAGTCGGTTTAACTCCAACCATTGTAGTCACATAGCAATAGATAGCCTGCCCCTTGATGTCATGTGCACATCCTACTACTGCTGCTTCTGCGACCGTTTCATGCAATACGAGCGCACTTTCTATTTCTGCAGTCCCAATACGGTGTCCTGATATATTTAATACATCATCAACTCTGCCTGTAATCCAGTAATATCCATCCTCATCACGACGGCACCCATCACCGCTAAAATAATAGCCAGGAAATTGTGAAAAATAAGTTTCAATAAAGCGATTATGATCGCCATAAATGGTTCTCATTTGACCAGGCCAGGGAAACTTAAATGCTAAATTGCCCTGACATTCACCTTCAAGTTCATTTCCTTCATCATCAAGGATGACTGGCTGAATACCAAAAAATGGCAGGCTTGCAGACCCCGGTTTTAATGTCGTAGCACCTGGCAGAGGTGTAATTAGATGTCCACCAGTTTCTGTTTGCCACCAGGTATCAACAATCGGACATCTGGATTGACCCACCACATGATAGTACCATTCCCACGCTTCAGGATTAATCGGCTCACCAACAGTGCCCAGTACTCTTAAACTGGTTCGCTGGGTTTTTTCAACAGGTTCATTACCTAATGCCATTAATGAACGAATTGCCGTAGGTGCTGTGTAGAAACTTGCAACTTGATGTTTATCGACAACTTGCCAGAATCGACTTCCGTCCGGATAGTTGGGGACACCTTCAAACATGAGCGTTTTAGCACCATTACATAACGGTCCATAAATAATGTAGGTATGACCGGTTACCCAGCCCACATCCGCAGTACACCAGTACACTTCGTTTTCATGATAATCAAATACGTATTTATGTGTTATCGCGGCATATAATAAATAACCACCCGCAGTATGCAGTACTCCTTTCGGTTTCCCTGTTGATCCTGATGTATAAAGAATAAATAGCGGGTCTTCAGCGCTCATATGTTCTGCCTGACAATCAGCACTCTCTGTGGCTATTATATCGTGGTACCAATAATCTCTATTCTCATTCCACTGAATGTTACCTTTGGTACGTTCAACAACAATTACATTCTTCACCTCAGGACACTGCTGTAATGCAATATCAGTATTATTTTTCAGAGGAATCGCTTTACCTCCTCGAATACCTTCATCAGCTGTGATGACTGTCTTGCAATTTGAATCAAGAATTCGGTCACGTAATGAATCTGGAGAGAATCCTCCAAATACAACCGAATGTATTGCACCAATCCTGGTACAGGCGAGCATGACAACAGCAGCCTCCGGAATCATGGGCATATAAATACATATACAATCACCCTTTTTGACACCTCGTGATTTTAACGCATTTGCAAATTTACAGACTTCAGCATGAAGTTCATTGTATGTGATGCTTTTATCCTGAGTCGGGTCATCTCCTTCCCATATTATTGCAATCTGGTTACCTCGTGATTTTAGATGTCTGTCCAGACAATTATATGAAACATTTAATGTGGCTCCTTTAAACCAGCTAATATCAGCTTTCAGGTAATCCCACTCTAAAACCGTATCCCATTTATCATACCAGCTGACAAATTGATCGGCCTGGTCTGCCCAAAATTTTTCAGGGCGTTTAATTGATTCCTTGTACATTGACATATACTTGGTTTTATTAATATATGCCTTGGATGCAAATGCATCATTCACTGGGTAAACATTTGTCTTTGTCATAACATTTCTCCTGGCAGCTTTACGCGCACGTGCCTTTAAGCTGTTAATCTTAAATAAAGCATAGGCAAGCGCTCTGGTAGAAGATCAATTTTATTGATAATCATTACATTTTTCTTATTGAATATTCTGTGCAGATAATTATTTCCACCTGAGTCAAGACCAACACAGAATGTATCAATACCCTTTCTTGTTGCAGATCGCACAACACTACGTGCATCTTCAACAAGATAATCAGAATCCTTAACATCTATGTCTGAAGGCTCACCATCGGTAATAACCAGTAACAAACGTCGATGTGTATGCTGAGCTGACAGATCATTAATGGCATGACGCATTGCAGCACCAATACGAGTTGATAATTTTCCACTTAATCCTGCCAGGTTTGCGCGCGAGCTATCATCGTAAGGAGCGTTGAAATTTTTTATACGATAATAATGAACGTCTTCTTTTCCATCAGAACAAAACGCGGCAATGGCAAACGGGTCATTCAATTCAGACATAGCGTAAGCAAGCAACGTTGTGGCCTGAATTTCAAGATCGAGTACAGATGCATTAGCGGGCTTTACAATATCATTAGTAGAATGCGATATATCGAGTAACACCAGAATAGACAGGTCCCTATGCTTACGCACAGTCGTGCTATAAATTTTTGAATCGGGTATTTGCCCCATCCTTCTGCTGATAGTGGCATTCACACACGCATCAATATCCAGTGATTCACCTATTTCCTGGTGGTGCAAGCGATCAGGCAGACTGACTTTTGCTGCCTGAATTAAATTTTTAATCCGGTTAACCAAATCACTATATTTTTCCAGTATTCTATTTATTACATAGGGATCACCAAAATCAGGGTAGTATTCAACAACACAAGTCCAGTTGGGGCGCTCAGTATTTGTTAAATAATCATATTCCGAATAGCGTACTGCAACATCAGAATCCCTTACTTCACTATCATCACATTCTCTGGCACTATATTGTTGTTCTCCTTCTTCATCTTTATTTTGATTCTCGTGTTCGCTATTGGAACTATCATCTTCCTGTGTATCTAGTCGCATTGCTTCGATGAAGATACTATCATTCTCTTCTTCGCTTCCCTGTTGATCACCAAAGTCCCACAAACCCATATTGTCATCACGATATGGTGGCTGAACCACGTAATTTTTAGCATTAAACTGTGCACGTAACTGACCCAGATCGTTTCCTAGCAAGACACCAATTTTTCTGCACATATTAGAGTTACCCATATCATTGGATAAGTCATAAAACATATCACGACCTTTTTGTACCCAACCGTCTGGATCTTTATATTCATTATCAATCAAGGCACGTGAGAGTCGCGCCAAAAGATTAGGAACAAGTTTTGGCCCGCTTGATTTTGCAACATGAAATGGAAGCCAGATATTCTTCAACCCTGGAAATTCCTGCATTGCCAGGTATTCCACTCGTGCATCTTCCAGCAACGAAACAAGTGCCACTTGAATTGGCCTGAGTTCAGCCAAAGCAAACTTTTTAGTTGAATATTTCAGATGTGCGCCAGCATGAGCAATTCCCGCGCGAAATATGCTTTTCGCTCGATCTTTTTTAAATCCGGGAAATACCTCTGGCATACTAATTACACCATTTGAGATTGATATGCGCCGAGACGATAGTGGAAGACTGGATAACGGTTGATCTCTTATTGGCGGTCTAAGATTCCATAACGAGATTAAATAAAGTTTAAGCTGGCGTTCAATATCTGTAAAAACAATATCGCCTGCTTCATGCCGCAACCACTTCTCAGCGTCAGAATCAGCAAATGAGAAATAACGAATCTGGCGTTGCACATTATCATCAGTCGATCGCAAGCCAGTGATGACCCAGGAGTGAAATTGCTCTGATGACAGCGTCGAAATTATTTTTTTTGTATTTTCAAGAATATGGATAACTGATTCGGGCGCATTTTTAATAACGTTTATTATTGTGTTTAACCAGGAGTCATATGCAGTGGTTGATTGAAACTCTTCAGCTACATATACCGACGCCACCGGTAGTAGTTCTGCTGTGGAACGACTAACCCGAATTGCAGCAATAGACACTGTATTTGCCAGGTTAATTACAGATTCCGGATGAATCACTGTTATCAGTTTTAAAGAATTACGGGCATAGGAAAGAGGAATTGATACTCCGTATCCAGCCTGATATAACTTCAAACAGGCATTTTCCCACCTTGTATAATAGTCTGGTGGAAAAACCTCTTTTCCCTGACTTAATAAATAGGCAAACCCTTTCTTCGGGTCGCCAGGTTCCGACTCCTGAGGTTGGGACGCATATTTACCTCGTGTTGCTGAAACAGCCATTTATCACCTCAGACACAAGCGGCGACTGCTGAACTGAGTGCATTGCGAACATCGTGATCATCTGTGATAGGTAACACCAATGCCACTTCACACGCATCTTTGATAGACACACCATTAGCAATTAATTGTGCGGCATTAATTAACATTCGGGTAGAAGCACCCTCTTCAAGACCATGACCTTTCATATTTCTGGAACATTGAGAAATTTTCACCAACTTTGTGGCAATGCTTTTATCAACACCTGCTTCATATCCAATGATATTAGCCTCGACATCAGGATCAGGGTAGCCAAAGTCTATTGCTCCAAATCGTTGTTTAGTGGATTCTTTTAAATCTTTCAGAACGCTTTGGTAACCTGGGTTATAAGAAATGACAACCTGAAAATCCTTGTGTGCTTTAACGACTTCATTCTTCTTTTCCAATGATAGAATTCGACGATTATCTGTTAATGAGTGAATCACGACACTGGTGTCTTGTCTCGCCTCAACAATTTCATCCAGGTAACAAATAGCACCATATCGAACTGCCAGTGTTAATGGGCCATCGTGCCAGACAGTACCATCCGCATCCAGCAGATAACGGCCAACTAAATCTGACGCTGTCATATCTTCATGACAAGATACTGTGATTAATGGTTTTTTGAGCTTCCAGGCAATATATTCAACAAATCTTGTCTTACCGCACCCGGTTGGGCCTTTAAGCATCATTGGCATTCGGGTTTGATATGCTGCTTCAAACAACTCAATTTCATTATGAGTCGATGAATAATATGGCTCTACGTCTATTAAATAGTCATCTAGATTCATATTAATTATCCAGGAACATATTCATTTTGAATAACATGCAATTTTGTACCAAACAAAGGTGAAGATGTTTTTCAACATCTTCACCTTATTTGCGTTTAAAGAATTACCTGTGTGATTTAGGGTTAGGAATACCTTCAATCTCACACTCTTCTGTACCCACTGTTTTTCTGGTTATTGACTCAACCATTTCGCGGGCAGCATCCGGGTCTGTAATCCATTTCTTGTAAAAGTCATATGGGCATTCGGCAACACCAGTGTCGCCTTCATCGGAATTAATCTTTCCGGTATAGCCCCTATGTAAAAGCTTGAACAAATGATTTTCAGATTGCTGGTTTTTACGTGCATCACGTATCAGTGATACAGACAGGTTGGCATACTGAACCCCCATGTCTTCTTCACCACACTCACCCAGAGTTCGTCCATCAAATCCAACAATTGCTGAGTGACCGAAGTATGAATAAACACCATCAAACCCACTGGCATTTGCAACAGCCACGTAAGTGTTATTCATCCACGCCATGGCCTTGGCAACCAGCACCTGCTGATCCTTGGATGGATACATGTATCCCTGACAGCGAACAATCAGTTCAGCACCTTTCATTGCACAATCACGCCAGATTTCAGGATAATTACCATCATCACAAATGATCAGACTTATTTTCAGGCCTTTTGGACCGTCAGAGACATAAGTGCAATTACCTGGATACCACCCTTCAATGGGTACCCATGGCATGATCTTGCGATATTTTTGAACAATCTCGCCTTTATCATTCATTAAAATGAGCGTGTTATAAGGCGCTTTATTCGGGTGCTCTTCATGACGCTCCCCGGTTAAAGAAAACACACCCCATACTTTTGCATTACGACATGCTTCAGCAAAAATTTCAGTTTCTTCACCTGGAATAGCAGATGCTGTTTCATACATTTCTGCCTCATCGTACATAATTCCATGTGTGCTGTATTCAGGAAATATAACCAGATCCATACCTGGTAGTCCGCCTTTCATTCCCTCAACCATGCTTGCTATATTACGCGCATTTTCCAACACTTCTGCTCTAGTGTGTAATCTAGGCATTTTGTAATTAACAACAGCAACACCTACTGAATCTTTACTACTTGAAATATCACCATGGTACATAACATACCCTCCTTATAGTTAAGTTGCACAAGTGCAACGAAAATTGTTGTTAAACCGATAAATACTTTTGTACTAGATCGTCTGTTAAAGAATCAATGTTACCTTCAGTTGCAATGACACCATTATCCAAAATGGCAAATCTCTGTGAAGCTCTGCGTGCGAAATTAACGTTGTGCTCAACGAGTACCAGTGTCATTTTATGATTACTATTCAAATCGATAAGTACCTCCTCAATTTTTTCAACAATATTTGGCTGAATGCCTTCGGTAGGTTCATCTAACAACATTACTTTAGGCTCGGTAAGTAATGCACGGGCAATCGCCAATTGTTGTTGCTGTCCGCCAGACAGGTCCCCACCACGTTTAGATAAAAACTCTTTTAAAATAGGAAATAAATCAAACACCCAGTCGTTAATCTCACTGGAATTCTTATGCGATGCAAAAGTACCTATAGTTAAATTTTCTTTAACAGTAAATAGAGGCAAAATTCCTCTCCCCTGAGGTACATAGCCTATCCCGGCAATCGCGCGATCGTGTGTTTTTTTATTATTGATTTCCTTGCCATCAAGTTGAATACTTCCTGTAATATTATCCATCAATCCAACGACCGCCCTCATAAGGGATGTTTTACCTACACCATTCCTTCCAAGCACCGAAAGAAATTCACCCTGTTTAATTTCCAGATTAACATCCTGTACCGCTCTACTATGTCCATAAAATGCATTCACTGATGACAGTTTAAGCATAAGCGATACCTCCCTTGCCTAAATATGCATCGATCACTTCCTGGTTATTCTCTATTTCACTTACTGTACCTTCGGCTAATAGTTTTCCTTGATGCATAACAGAAATAACATCTCCAATCTCTTTGACAAACCCCATATCATGCTCAACAACTATAAGTGTGTGTTTCTTTGCTAATCGTTGAAATAATTCGGCAGTTTTATGTGTTTCCTGTCGTGTCATACCTGCGGTTGGTTCATCCATTAAAATCAGTTTTGGATTCTGCGCAACCAGCAATGCAATCTCTAGCCATTGGGTCTGCCCATGTGACAGATGACCTGCATGGATATTCATGTGGTCTTGCAAGTTAACCATCTCTGCAAGCTCCTCAAGATTATCTTTATTTGAAGAACTGAACTTGCACAGATTTTTTAATACACTGGTTTCTTTTGATGAGGCCACTTCCAGGTTTTCACGAACAGTTAATTCATGAAACACGCTGGGAATCTGAAACTTTCTTCCAATACCTATACGTGCAATTTTATGTTCCTGAAGCCTTCCTATTGATTTAGATTCAAATTCCAGTGCCCCTGACGTTAGTTTTGTTTTCCCGCAAATAACGTCCAATGCTGTTGTTTTTCCTGCGCCATTAGGACCAATCAGACATCTCAACTCACCTTTGTTAACAACAAAGTTGAATCCATTCAAAGCGAGGAATCCGTTAAAATTCACTATGCTGTCTTTTAATATTAATTGCGGTGTAGTCATTAAAAATTACCTGTTCACTTCTTTCTGCTATTTAATTTCATAAACATATCACCAAACAATCCCGCGATACCTTTAGGCATAAATAAAACAATAATGACAAATATGAATCCCATGACGAGCGTCCAGGTTTCCAGGAATGTCTGTGATTCTGATAATGATCCTTGCACACCCACCACGAATATTGCACCCAGCATGGCACCTAGAAGGCTTTGTCTTCCACCGACTGCACACCAGATCACAATAGACAGACTTATATGGACACCTAGAAAAGTAGGCGATGCAAACTCCATGACAATGGTATAGAGCATACCTGCAAGGCCAGCTATTCCCGCTGATACAGAGAATGCAAATATTTGGTAGTTTGCTACATCGTATCCAAAATACCGTACCCTGCTCTCGTGATCTCTAATTGCCTGTAATATTTTTCCGGTTTTACTTTTTGTTACCGCCAATGTCAGAAACAGGCTCAACGTCAGAAAGATCGCAATCAGATAATAAGCGGAACTGCCATACGCATCGAACTCAAATCCCAACACTTCAAGCTGCGCGAGGTCAGTAATGCCATTAAAACCACCCGTAATACTTTGCTGATCTATAATCAACAGATTTACAACCACTAATATTGCAAGTGTTATGATCGCTACATAAACACCTGTGATTCTGCCTTTAAAGATAAACCAGCCCACCAGCATTGAAAATAATACCGGCACAGCGATACCTAATATTATTGCTATCGGCAAGTAATGAAATGGCTGCCAAATCAATGGTAGTTTTTCAACATTATTCCAGACCATAAAGTCCGGCAGGCCTTCTGCACCCGTGTGAATAGGAACAGTATTTAGCTTCAGGGCCATGGCCATACAATACGACCCCAAACCAAAACTTGTGGCCTGTCCGAGATTAAGAATACCTGAATAGCCCCATGACAAACTCAGCGCCATTGCCAGCATTCCCATTACCATATAAGTAGAAAATTTATTTAGTAAATAAGCGTTATCCATGACCGAAGGAATAATAAATAACGCGCCACACACAAGTGCATAAATTACAATCTGAGTGGAAGTTTTTCCATTACGCTTCGCTGCTTCAATCATAACTTCACCCGTTTTTGGCTCATTCACTGAATTCATAAATTAATTTCTGACTTTTTGTGAAAACAGACCTTGAGGTCGAAATCTTATGAATATCACGATTGCAAGTAACACCAGTGCTTTTGCAATTGTGTCGTTACTGTAAAATGACAATATACTGGACATTTCTCCCAGGATTATTGCGCTTATCACCGTCCCCATTAAGCTTTCAACACCACCTAAAACAACAATCAGGAATGCATCTACAACATAGGTAGTACCCATTTCAGGGGAAACACTTTTCAATGGTGATATGAGGGCACCTGCGAGACCGGCAAGTCCCGCACCGTATGCAAAGGTTAAACTGTAAATTCTATTACTATTTATACCAAAGCTACTGGCCACTTCTGAATTTTGAGTGATCGCCCGTAACTTGATTCCAAACGTTGTTCGATACATCAGATACCAGGTGATGGCAAATAATGTTCCTGCAAACACCAGAATGAATATTCGAAAAGCTGAAATCTCAACGCCAAAAATAGACATGCTACTCGCCAACTGTTGCGGCATTTCCACATAACGTAATTCACCACCTGCGCTAAGGCGTATTGCCTGTTGCGCAATGACTCCTATTCCCCAGGTAGCAAGTATTGTGTCCAGCGGCCTGGAATAGAGATGTCTGATAACTACTTTTTCTATAATCCAGCCGATACAGGCCACAATAATAAATATAAAAAGCAAACTCTTGAACAAACCGAGATTGAAATATGTCTGCAAGGTCCATGCGCTGTATGCACCTAGCATCACAAACTCGCCATGAGCCAGGTTTATTACACCAGTGGCGCCATAGATGATAGCCAGACCAAGAGCAACAAGAAGTAATATTGAAGCAATGCTAAGTCCAGTAACTAGTTGTGAAATGATTGCTGTAGGATCCATTGTTTTATCAACTAATTTGTTAGCTCCCAGAAGCTAGGAAAAAATTCCTAGCTTCTACCTATCTAATTATCAGAAAATTTATTACCTAAACTTGTTTAAGTCCTCCTTCTGTGCATTGCTGGTCTGGATAAGCCTTATAAGGTACTGGCTCAAGCCATTCTGATGACTGACGTAAAATCTCAAATTGACCATCAGATTTGCATACACCAATTTTTGGCCACAAATACGTATGCAATGTAGCAGGATCCAGTCTGACTCGGCCCTGTGGTGCAACCAGCTCAACGCCTTTAACTGCTTCTCTTATGGTTTGAGGACTGATATCGCTAGGATCAAGTTTTTCAACCGCCTGTTTAAACATGTAGATCTGGAAGTATGAAGGCTCAGATACAAAGTGAGTTACTTTATCCTTACCCCAGCGTTTTCTATAGGCTTCCACAAACTTGTGATTTTCTGGAGAGTCCCATACCTGGAAGTATGGTGCTGATGTGAAATGTCCCGCCGCAGCATCTCCGCCCATTGCTGCAACTTCATTTTCCGATGTAGTTAAACTCGCCATAGGCATAGTTTCTGGATCCAGTCCTGCTGCCCGATATTGACGATGCAGCGCGACAACCGAATCACCAACTACAGTTGAAAAAATCACATTGGGTTTTTCACTACGGAATTTATTAACAACAGATGCAAATTCCGAGTGACCCAGTGGGACATATTCTTCTGCAACCACTTCGCAACCAAGTTCCGCGAGTAGTTTCTTACAGTAGTTATTCTCTTCTTTAGGATAAATGTAGTTTGATCCAATCAAGTACCAGCGTTTACCAAACTTCTCTACCAGCCATGGAATAAACTCATCCTGTTGCTGGTTTGGAACAGCACCTGTATAGATAACATTTTTGGAACATTCTCTACCTTCATAAAGTGTTGGATACCAATACAGGTTGTCACGCTTTTCAAATACCGGCAGTACTGCTTTGCGACTTGCAGAGGTATATGAACCAAATACACTGACGCATCTGTCGTTGAGAACAAGTTTTCTGGCTTTAGCAGCAAATGTGGCTGGATCTGAAGCCGGGTCTTCAACGACTGGTGTAATTTTCATGCCGTTAATTCCTCCGGCATCATTGATTTCCTCGATTGCAAGAATTGTCGCTTTGTTGAGTGACTCTTCAATGATCCCTGTCGTGCCTGTTAACGAAAATAGCACCCCAACCTTCACTTCACCTTTCGCCGCATACGCCAATGATGAGTTTTTTATCCATATATACGGGAAGTTAGATGCGGCCAGAACACCGACACCTACTGCAGTTTTCTTTATAAATGATCGCCTAGTCTTTTTCATTTCACACCCTCCAAGTCAGATAGATCTTAATGACACTAAATTTCAACCCTGACTGATTGGACAACGTGACTTACTTACTGACACATATGCAATAACCGTAATTAAGCAGCTAACACTGGATGACGGGGCGGTTAAAGTACGTAGAGTGGGAATGAATGAGAAGTAGAAGGTACAATACTCCCCCGAACCGTCGTGATAACGCGGTTGCAGGGTTTTCTTAAGGCTTTGTTGCCTTAGCTTTTAAATGGCGATGCTGCCATTCACCTTTTGCAAGGATTTTTAAATCCTAACTGAATAATTCCTGAGCGTCAATGATGTTACTGGCAATTGAACCGATCGTAACTCTTTGCTCCATCGCCTGCTTGCGCATGAATAGATAGGCTTTATCTTCAGTCACATCCATTTGCTTCATCAAGACGATTTTGGCACGTTCAATATTTCTTAACGACACCAGATTCTCATCAAGTTGATGAATGCGTTTACGTAATCGCTGCTCATAAGAATACAGGCTTCTTGCCACGATTAGACTTGATATAACAGCCTGCTCAGTCACAGGTAAATGGATTGTTCCATGAGGTGCACAGTGTTCCAGCATGGGATAATCCAGATATCCTGTAGATGGAATTATCAGAATTAATGCAAATTTAGGAATTCCAGGCAACCCTTCCAGTCTGGCTGGTAAATTATCAAGCATAGAACAGTAAACAACATCATAGTCGGATGGAATGAGTTCCGGCGGCGGCCATATATGTTTAACTTCAGCGCGGGTATTCTGGACAGCAGTGATTAGCAGTTCGCTTCGGTCATCCCTTGGTGCAATGATTGCGATCCTTAAATCTTTAAATTTATGGTGTCTGTCAGATACTTTATCGAGTTTTATTCTATTCTCTTTACTCATTCTAGAATCCACAGAATTACTCAGCTACAATAAATTGGTATTACAGAAATCCCTATTTGCACCATAAGCTAGCAAATATGGATCTGCGCACACCGCTGATTTAGATTCAAACAGGACATCAAATAAACCTTTGCAATTGGCTTTGCCTACTCGTGACCACACATTTGCATGACCACAGGCTCCATTGATCGTCACATTACCCTGAGGCGCTTTCACATCCGCACCAAGCACACTTGCACGAAGCGTATCTGAAGATAGGGAATTGGCTATTTTCAGTGCCTCTGTAAACATGTTTACCTGAAAATATGCGGTTTCCACACAGACATTAGTGGGCTCATCTGCACCATAAAGTTCTTTGTATTTTTTAGTGAATGAGTATCCAGCCTCACCACCAATGCCTTCGAAGTACGATGCCGCAGTAATATGCCCTTCGCCGACATCGTGTCCCATTGCACGAATTTCTGCTTCCGTCGTTGTCAGGCTGGCGATAGGCATTTTATTGGGATTAAAACCAAAATCTGAATAACTTTGATAGAAGTCTGACGTAGAGCGGCCGACCACTGTGGAAAATATTACATCCGGCTGCATGTTTTTGATATCTCTTAAAATCGGAGTGTAATCCTTATGCCTGGCATTAAGCTCAAGGTATTGCTCTCCAACCACATCACCACCATTACTGATAATAAATTCCCGCATGATCCGGTTGGACACACGTGGATAAACATAATCAGATCCTACAAAATAAAACCGCTTGCCATAATGAGTCATTAAATAATTACATAACTCGATACAGTTCTGGTTTGGTGCAGCACCGGTGTAAATTACATTTGGTGAGAATTCAAAACCTTCATATACTGTAGGATACCAGAGCAACCCATTTAAACGTTCAACTACAGGTACAACTGCTTTTCTACTACTTGATGAATAGCAGCCAAATATTGTACTAATTCCATCTTCAACCATTAAGCGTTTAGCATAGCTACCAAAAGCATTTGCATCTGAACCCGGGTCATAGCAAACGGGTTGTATAGGTCTGCCATTCACTCCTCCCAGATCATTGATTTCCCTGATCGCCATTAAAGTGCCTCTTAACTGAGTCTCTTCAATGACAGCCAAGGGCCCTGTTGTTGAAAACAGTACACCGACTTTCCAGGGTTCAGAGGTTTTATTTGATATCATCTACATACTTTTATTCTGCAATTATAAAATCTACGTTCGGTACAGGTAGCGCTATGACTACTACTCAATCAGTACGCTTAAGCACATAAGGTGTCAAATAGGAAAAGCTTATTCGAACTATAAATATAATATTATCCGGTTGTTTTCAAGCACTAAGAAGCAGCATCCGGGGTACAACCTCACTACCGGAATATACAGAGTAATCACAATATACTTGCGCAATGTTTCATTTTGTCGATATCACTATTGTGCTGAAGGGCTAAAAAGTAAAAGCTGGCCCATAACCATTTTTCTGCAAACTGGATGGTTACGCACCTGCCATAAGTCAATATGGCATGGTTTAGTAAAAATGATTTTATCCAGATGAAATAACTTATAGTTCAGCTGTATACAAACGATTTTTTCTTTGAGGTTTTTTACCGACCAGATATGAAGATGACGAATCCACAAGCGCCCGGCTCTTGATGGCATTTCGGCCGAGCAACATTCTGAACCTCATATTTTCTCTGGCAGTCAGAGTGATTTCTATCGGCCATGTATATGCACCAATAGAGAGCGGCGTTTCTATTACCCAGCGTTCTTCTTTATGTCCACCGGAATCAGTTACAACACGATTGTCTGTCACTTTTGCTTTGCAGATCACTACTGTATCGGTATTAAGCTGTATGGGGTGAATGCTAAACTCAACAAACTGAATGTTATTTTTCACAAACGGACGCAACTCAAATGCGTGTAGTGCTGACGTTCGTGCACCAGTATCAACTTTGGCTTTAATTTGCGGCAAACCCAGCTCTGGGAGTGAAACCCACTCTCGCCAGCCGAAAGTTAACTTGTCCTGCGTATCATCGCTCAATATCTATGCCTTTGTCATTTGTCTAACACACGGTATAAGCTGTTAAAAAGTCTATTGATTTTACGCAGTAGATTACATTATTCAAGGATGAAATTAGCCTTATTCAGAATATCTATTGTAGAGTACACTGGCAGGTATAATTGTAATTAATTTCATTTTACAGGAGCTTATTATCAAACTTGCTATTCTTTCTCGAGGACCCAATTCATACAGCACACGTCGCTTCAAGGAAGCTGCTTTACAACGAGGACACAGCGTCAGTGTGCTGGACACACTCAAGTTTGCTATCGATTTACAGCAGGGTATTCCTGATCTGTACTACCGCCAGAAAGTTTTGGGTGACTATGATGCAGTATTACCAAGAATCGGTGCGTCAATTACTTACTATGGTACAGCTGTTGTCAGACAGTTTCAGGAAATGGATGTGTTTTGCGCGAATACAGCTCACGGAATAACCAATTCCCGAGACAAACTTCGCAGTTTGCAGATATTAAGCCGACATCATATTGGCATTCCGAGAACCACCTTTGTAAGAGACAGGAAAGATGTACTCCCTGCCATCGAGCGAGTTGGCGGTGCTCCCGTCGTCATTAAATTAATTGAAGGCACCCAGGGTATCGGCGTGCTACTTGCTGAAACAATTAATGCAGCAGAATCCATTATCGAACTGTTACAAAGTCAGAAACAGAATGTACTCGTACAGAAATTCGTAGCCGAGAGCAAAGGTAAGGATATTCGCGCGTTAGTTGTCGGTGACCGTGTTGTTGCTGCGATGCGTCGAGTTGCGCAAGGCCAGGAATTTCGAAGTAACGTCCATCGTGGCGGAATCGCAGAAGTTGTAGAACTCGATGATAAATACAAGGAAACAGCCGTGCGTGCCGCACAGATATTAGGTTTACAGATAGCGGGTGTTGATATGCTGGAAGGTAAACATGGACCGCAAATCATGGAAGTCAATTCATCTCCCGGCCTTGAAGGGATAGAATCCTGTACCGAACTCGACGTTGCAGGTGCAATTATTGATTATATTTCTGCGCAAGTTGATTTTCCGGAAATCGATATAAGACAGCGACTGACTGTAAGTAAAGGTTATGGTGTCAGTGAAATTTATGTGCCTGAAGGAGCAAAATTCGTTGGCAGCACCATTAAGGAAGTCATGCATGCAGAAAAAGATATCAATGTGCTGACGCTATACCGTGGCAATAAGGTAATTCCCAATCCACGCACCGATCGCATAATAGAAGCTGAAGATAAATTACTCTGCTTTGGAAAACTTGAGTTCATGCGAGATATGATCCCGGCAAAAGCACGCAGACGGCGCAGACCAGAGTTAATGGATTTAAATACAGGCGAGGCTAGTGACTAAATATCACTGGCCTGGAAATTTAGTCTATCTTTCTAATATTACCTAGAGATATTACACGTTGAGCGCAAGTAAAACACCAGACAACAAACCTTTTGAAATTGCCGGGCACGTTGTTGAACCAGGCAGTCGAATTCAGTTCGACCTTCCTACTGCTAACCTGTATACGCATACCCCGCTCAATATGCCTATAGAAATCATCAATGGAAAATATAGTGGTCCGGTACTTCTGGTATGCGCTGCCATTCATGGTGACGAACTGAATGGTGTAGAAATAATTCGGCGTGTGCGAAGTTTTCGCGGAATAGATAAATTACATGGGACATTAGTCCTCGTCCCTGTGGTAAATCTGTTTGGATTTATTCACCAGTCTCGCTATCTACCGGATCGACGTGATTTGAATCGATGTTTCCCAGGAAGCGAAAAAGGATCGATTGCCTCTCGTGTGGCATTCAAGTTCTTCAATGAAATTGTCAAACACTGTACACATATTATTGACCTGCATACTGCTGCAATAAACAGAGACAATCTTCCCCAGATCAGAGCAGCATTGGAAAATCCTGAAGTAGAAAAACTGGCAAAAGGTTTTTCCATACCTGTAATCATTAATTCAGGATTAATAGAAAACACACTTCGTTACGAAGCTGGGCAATTAGGCATTCCTGTCATTACTTATGAATCCGGTGAAGCACTTCGCCTGTCTGAACAATGTATTGTGACTGGTGTGCGCGGAATTGTCAGCGTCATGAGAACACTGAACATGCTCCCTTCTAAGCGAATCGCAACCGTAAAAGCAGAACCTTATATTGCAAGGTCAAGCAGCTGGTTTCGTGCACCTCTGGATGGCATGTTCCGCCCCTTATGCAAGCTTGGCGCACGAGTGAAAAGTGGCGATGTACTGGGTGTAATCTCAGCCCCTTTTTCAGCCGAAGAAGAAGTCTTAACAACAAAATCAGACGGCATTATTATATGTGTTAGCAATCTGCCACTTGTGAATGAAGGAGAAGCCTTATTTCACATAGCAAGATTTGAGAAAGCGGGCGTTGTTGAAAGTGAAATCGCAGCGCATGAAAGCAACATTGAAGATGATCGCCTATTTGAAATAGAGACAATAACAAACCCCTGATCACAAGGACATGTTACCAGTGCATATTCTCTAAATGTATTCTCAGTTGGGTAACATTTTTAAATTTTTTCAGAATCAAACTGGGTTTCAAACCACAACAGATATATTTTATTGCATCGGGCTGTCTGGAATAGTGCTTTGCCCCTCCAAACGAGTCGTAAAAGATTTTTATAAGATCCACAATGTCTTCTCTTCTTGATTCACGCTTGGATTCTTTTGAAAAAATCAGATCCAGCAACTTTAACTGAAATTCCAGTCCGAATTTATTTATGATTACATTCTCAGTATGCAGATCACCATGGTATTCACCCAGATTATGAATTTGCTCAACCCCTTTTGTCATTGCATAAAGCAGATGAAGGGCCTGAAATGAAGATAAGCGCTTGCCTGGAAACCGGGTGATGAATTCAGATAATAGCTCCCCTTCTATAAATTCAGAAATCAATACTGTTATTGGCTTTCGTTTAAATATAAAAGTTTCTTTCGTATGATACTGAATTAGAATTGGGCACTCTCTAAGCTTATGTAATTGCTTGGCGTAGAAATTTGCTGTTTTATCATTCTTGTTTCTTTCTGGATAAAACAACTTTGCAGCGCGTTCAATATTAGTCCCTGTTTCTAAAATTTTATACACCTCACCTTCCCAGCCACAACCCAGCTTGGAAATCACTTCAAATTTCCTGGATATGATACGCCCGGGAGACAAGTTGAATTCGCTATCTGTCATAGGTTTATTACAAAATCAGGAATAAATTCTTTATTCGGCGAGTCAGAGTACCCACGAGGATTACAGACAACGCGTGTCTTTCCAATCATGTAGTCACTATGTTTATGTATATGGCCATGAACCCAGAGATCAGCATCAGAATCATTCACGGTTTGATCCAGGTGTGACGCATAGGCAGCGTTAATAACATTGTTGCCTGATTCACCTGACAATGATTTTTCACTGGGAGCATGGTGAGTGACTATGACACGCTTCCCTTCTGGTGCTACTTCAATTTCTCTGTTCAGCCAAATCATGGAGCGCTGGTGAAACTTTAATACATCCGACGACTTAATGCTCCTATTCGATACACCATACTTGATAGCATCATAATCAGAAATATACCTTGTCGCCATATTCTTTGCGGACCTGGCATTTCCATACAGATTAAAGTCTGTCCACATTGTGCAGCATAGGAATTGCACGTCATCAATCTGGATAGATTCATTTTCCATAACATGGATATTTGACCCTGCAGTGAGTTCTTTCAGCAAAGCCAGATGCTGCTGTAATGAGGCTCCGTAATATTCATGATTACCTGGTACATAGATAACCGGAATATGACTGAAATACTGTCTGGCCCAGTCAACACCGCCAGACTCTATATGAATGTCACCAGCAAGTATTAAGACATCTATATTTAAGTCAGGTGGAACAAACTCTCCGAATTCTAAATGCAGGTCACTTAGAATATAGATTCTCATTCGAAAAGTATGCTTGTTTTAGTATATGTCTGGTGAGTTATCAGATTCGTTATTTTTGACTTTAATCCTGTATAAAGTTGCATTGTCTTTGTTATCGGCTAGCTCTAACACCAGATTAACCAGGTCCGCTGCTGTGATATCACCACTTTTAATTTCGGCAATTTCATCAACCGTTAGCTCTTTAACAAGCTCTCGTGTTGTCACTGAAGTGCCTTTACAGGCAGTTTCCAGTGCGGCCTGAAGGACACTAGGCTTTATTTTATCGTGCATTATCAAGTCAACTCATGATGTAATTTTCGCAGTTTTTTACTTAAAGTAGACATGGTTGGATATATCTATTAATGAGTGCTGCAAGCAACGCAATTAAATATTAGATTCACGCCATTTTCATAGCAATACATGGACATTTGTCATTAATCCCTGCAGTTATAGAATCAACCAACTGATCTTGAGTATATTAAGGTATTTATCGTGGTGCAATATTTTTCGGCACACTATTTTTTCTTTATTTATCATATAGATAGACGATATTTTGACACGAAAACAGGCTATTCCATGATTTTGAATATGACAGGCCACTCAGTCATTTATATGTATGTGGTATCAAGTACCCGATGAATAATACTGACGTTAGCCAGGAAAATAGACACAGTTACTTAATCTGTAACTCACTAACAATATTATGATTCGGTCCTGCATATTTCTTGTTATCCTGATTGCCATGCCTGGCGTATCGTTAGCGCAAAGGACAGAAATCTATGCAGTGCAGATAGGCACTTATGAAAAGTTTGCTGACGCTACCCGGCAAGCCGTCAAAGACTTTGAGAATGTTCATGTTTTCACTTACAGAAATGTATCACGAGTCACGGTAGGCGAATTCACCTCAAGAGATAACGCTAAAGCTTTATTAAAAGAACTTAAAAAAGCTGGATTTCATGATGCTTTTATCCGTAGAACCGGATACGTTGACCTTAACAAACCTCACAGTACGATAGAAAAATTCAACATACTTATTTCAGAATTTGATGCAAAAGCATTTTACCTGGACGGCGACCTGTTTATATTTCAGGGGTCTGGTTACATCAAGATTCACCACCAGGATTTAAAGAAAATATCCAGCACCAGGCCTTCTATTAATTTAAACCCGAATAATAATTTTCAGCTTATTAACTCGTACTAGCCATCAAGAATTATAGTATCGATTTTCAGGTCACCTGTTATCGTTTTATGCACAGGACACTTGTTAGCTATATCTATCAAACGTTGGCGCTGGGATTCGTCAAGATCGCCAATCAATATAATTTTACGAATAATTGTTTCTACTTTACCTGAATCATCCTCACAGTCATGACAGTCTTTGATGTGTTCACTATTATGCTCGAGAGTGATTGTCACATCATCCAGAGACCATTGTTTTCGGTTCGCATACATACGAATAGTCATTGATGTACAGGCTCCTAATGCTGCCAGGAGGTGCTCATAAGGATCAGGTCCGTGGTTACTACCACCAAACTCAGTTGGCTCGTCAGCAAACCATTGATGGTCATCAGTAGTCACCTGTCTAAGAAACTTTTGGTTTGATTCAAGTATACAAACCTGGCCTTTTGGTATTTTCACGGACTCATCTTCGTGGCAATCGATATAACGCTGCGCCCAGGCAACAATAGTATTCGCCACATATGCTGCATCATCATTATTTGTTAACAAATGACTGGCATTATCCAGTGTAATAAAACTTTTTGGATGTTTAGCTTTTGAAAATATGATTCCTGCCTGATCAATAGATACGACGTCATCTACAGGAGAATGAAAGACCAGCAATGCCTTGCGAAGGTTGGTAATTTTTTCTTCAGTGTTTTGTGCTGAGAGATCATCAATAAATTGCTTCTGGACATCAAAATAACGTCCAGCAATATCGACAGAAGCAACACCATTTTTGTGTATGCTTTCCACTTCTTTAGAGAATAGATGTAATAAGTGATCGGCAGTCGCAGGAGACCCAATTGTCACCACAGCTTTGCATTCCTGTATCTCGCTTGAAGCGTGAAGTGCAGCAGTCCCTCCCAGGCTGTGTCCAATAAGTAATTGCGGTGCTTTGTACTCTCTGCGCAACATATCTGCTGCAGATAGAAGATCGGCGACGTTACTGGTGAAATTAGTGTCTGAGAAGTCTCCTTGTGATTCACCAAGGCCGGTAAAATCAAAGCGTAATACCGCGACGCCATTTAACGCAAGCTTATTTGCTACATATGCAGCAGCAAGAATGTCTTTGCCACAGGTAAAGCAATGTGCGAACAAGGCATAGTAATTTATTTTTGTATCTGGCAGTTCAAGGATTGCTGCTAGCTGGTCACCAGATTGGTTAGCAAATGTGATTCTCTTTTTAGTAGGCAAAATAAATTCTATTAATCGTTAAAAAGTTAAGTTTACTGATTACTTAATTGCGACAGGATTCAGAGACATATAAAGTGACTGCGCATGCTCTGCCGCAGTAATACCAGAACTTGTAAGATATCCACCATCCACCTGAGAGGCAAACCCTTTATCATACAAACTTTGTGCGGCTGCTTTAGTAGCAGGATCAGCTGTTTTATGAATTTTAATGCCTGCTCTCATTGTAGAAAGATCAAATGTAAGAAGCAGATTTAATTCAGCGACATTCTCTGATGTAAAAGTCATTCACTCGACTCCATTATAATAGTTGATATAAACGTACAATCATTTACTAAAATACTTTAATACAGATTATTTGAAAGTTATACCTGAATTTACCTTATGCATATATAGTAACAGGACACTCTTGGATTTATGCCCATAAATTGATTCAGCCTATGTTACTAAACCAGCGCACAGGATGATTATCCCTGTATCAGTAATTCTATGCATACCCAGTTTAAAACATGATGATAACCTTGTTTTCTCGGGGATATACAAGCACACAAAATGTATTACGCCATTGATACTGCCCTACGAAATAATATTCCCTGATTACCCGCTTATCTGTTCTGCGCTGTCAGCACCTGTCACAGTTGTATTATTACCAGGATTTTCATAACGCGTGTCAATTTTCAATATAACAATCAGGCATGTATTACAAATAAACCAGAAATAACTGTCCAGCATTATAGTTAAGCTGTATAGTGTTAGCAGACATCGCGTGTAATGCGCTCTTCTGGAATAATGCCAGTTCCAGTCAATCTCGCAGCCATATATAGAAGCGAAAAATCAATCCCCATCATTACCACACTAGACACTATGACAGACAATACGGCCAGCACTTCACAATTCTATTCAATCGAATCCATAGAGCCTGTTGAACCACCTGCAGGAGCAGAAGGCAGTGATTGGCACCAATATGTAATAGTTCAGGGAACAAATAGAATAAGTGGCTATCGTCAGGGCAGCATGGATTCAGTACGCCGCGCAACTGAAGAAAACATTGAATTATTAAACGAGCGACAATTTGGTAAACGCGCACGCGTACAGCAATCACTTTCCAGCAAGAAATGACATTCATGCGACCAGGGCATTTAATTAAAGTGACTAATTTCAATGCCTCAAGTTAGAACGCGTTATCAGACCATCGAGTTTGATCAAACCGATATACACTTAAGAACATTACGAGACAATCAACAGTACTTCGACAAAGACAATATTGCTGAAAAACTAGGTATATCTTCAGCGACATGGCCGTTATTTGGAGTGGTATGGCCGTCGAGCATTGTGCTGGCACATTATATGATGGATTATGACTTTGCCAACAAACGCATCCTGGAAATTGGCTGCGGAATTGGCCTGGCTAGCCTGTTATTAAATTACAGGCACGCAGATATTAGTGCTACAGACATGCATCCCGAAGCCGAGCAATATTTGATAGAAAATACCCATCTCAATAAAGGCAAGCCCATCCCTTTTGAGCGCGCAACATGGAATAGCTACATTATGGAACTGGGCAAGTTCGATTTAATCATTGGTAGTGACGTGTTATACGAAAGAGATAATATAAACAGTTTGGCCACTTTTATAGACAACCACACCAAAGCAAACAGCAACGTTATTATTGTCGATCCAGGCAGAGGCAATCATGCTGCATTTAGCAAGAAGATGGTAAAGCTGGGCTATTCACACAATCAAACCAAGACCGGGGATACCAGTTATTTGGAGAAACCCTATAAGGGACAAATTCTTCAGTATGCTTCTCACGAAATGCAGGCTTAATTCCTGATTTAAATCATCAGATTGAAGCCTGAATACACCGTAGTTGACCGTAATCGTATTCACCCTCCAGTGCTTCAAAAACAGGTTTCAGTCGCCCTTCGTTGTCAGTATTAGTTTCAATCAGGAATATGACTTCTTTATATTCCTGTTCGCTTATATCCAGGATCTGTTTCACATCCAGCAATCCCATCTCAATGGCTTCAGAGAAATGCGTGTAAATTGTAGAGACTTTTAATCCGCGCATTCGGCCAATGCTTTCAACATCATTACCCTGCTGGTGTAATGTCAGCGTTTCATTGACTGTGTCTGACAAATTGTTATCAAGTAGTTCAGGTAATGGGTACCTGGCTATTTCCTCTAAAAACATGTCTCCATAGCGTGCCAGCTTTTGCACACCGACACCCATGATTTCGCTCATTTGTGCTTTAGTAACAGGTCTGACTCGAAGCATCTCATGAAGTGTCGCATCATGAAAAATGACGTAGGGAGGCGTGCCTGCTTTTTCAGCCAGGCTTAAACGCAATGCTCTCAACGCCTCCCATAATGGCTCATCCTGTGGACGAACCGATAGTTTACTTTTACTCGATGTACCGGTCTGAGCTTCTTTCCGGGTTTTTCGCAACTGTAAACTTTGCTCCCCCTTTAACACTGGACGACATTTCTCGGTTAATCTCAGTGCACCATGTCTCTCCATATCGATTTCAAGTAAACCTATTGCTATTAGCTGACGCATAATGACACGCCACTGTGCAACCGAAAATTCTTTGCCTATGCCAAAAGTGCTGATACGTTCATGTCCATTACGGGTAATTCTTTCGTCTTTTTTCCCTAGCAAAATGTCTACAATATAATTGACGCCGAAGCGTTGTTCTGTTCGATATACACAGGATAATGCCATTTGAGCTGCCTTCGTCGCATCCCAGTTTTGTGGTGGATTAAGACAGTTATCACAATTACCACAGGATAAATCTGAAATTTCATCGAAATACTCAAGTAACGCACTTCGCCGGCAAGTAATTAACTCACACAAGCCAAGCATGGCCTCCAACTTATTATGTTCAACTTGTTTATGAACCTCAGCGGCATTTGAATTTTGACTGAATTGCCTTAACGTAATGACATCCTGCAAGCCATAGGCCATCCAGGCATTGGCAGCCAGACCATCTCTTCCAGCTCTGCCCGTTTCCTGGTAATAAGCTTCGACACTTTTAGGTAGACTCAAATGCGCAACAAAACGTACGTCAGGTTTATCTATACCCATGCCAAAAGCAATTGTTGCCACTATAATCATCCCTTCTTCGCGAAGAAAACGTCTTTGATTATTCTGACGTACATGCGCTGACAAACCTGCATGATACGGCAAAGCCACTCTACCCTGCTGACACAACCATTCCGCAATCGCCTCAACTTTTTTTCGCGAGAGGCAGTACACAATTCCTGCATCATTGGCATGATTTGTCTGTAAAAAATTCCACAGGCGCTGTTTCGGGTTATTGCCATCAGTAATCGTATAACGGATATTCGGACGGTCAAAACTATCGATAAAAATACTGGCATCGTGCAATTGCAACTGGGAAATTATTTCTTCACGCGTACGTTTATCCGCAGTGGCTGTCAGCGCAACTCTTGGGACGTTGGGGAATCGTTCGTGCAAATGCTTTAAGCGCTGATACTCTGGTCTAAAATCATGCCCCCACTGCGACACACAGTGAGCTTCATCAATTGCAAATAATGCTAACGTGGATTCGTCCAGCAAGCGCAGCACTCTTTCGGTAAGTAATCGCTCTGGCGCTATATATAAAATATCCAGTTGATTGTTGCGCAGTTTCTGCTCGACCTCCCGCGCTTCATTTGCATCAAGACTG
This sequence comes from uncultured Gammaproteobacteria bacterium, assembly GCA_963976865.1. GTDB lineage: Bacteria > Pseudomonadota > Gammaproteobacteria > UBA4575 > UBA4575 > UBA1858. Next base: position 43,832 of record CAXBLY010000002.1, read on the forward strand.
GAATTCAGAAATGCCGCGTTTACACCTAATAATTTTAGCGCATCCACCTGGTCCTGCATAAGTGCTATCAGTGGTGACACTACTACGCCAACCCCTTCACGCACGATAGCGGGAATTTGATAACACAGGGATTTCCCACCTCCTGTGGGCATGAGTACTAGCGCATCTTTTCCATCCAGTATTTCATTAACAATATTTTCCTGTGAGGGTCTGAACTGTTCAAAACCAAATATTGATTTTAAAATATGATTAGCACGCTGAAGCAATTTGGCAGGTCTTTGATTACTGAGAAGATCAGGTATTATGACCTATATCTAAAATAATGAAATATATCAGGCTTATATAAAAATGGATCAATGCATTTTCTGTGGAAAACAAACGTTATTACATGAAACCGATTTAACTTATGTCACATACGACACTTATCCTGCCTCACCTGGACACGCTTTGATCATAACCAAACGACATGTGCCAAATTACTTTGACTGTTCTCGTGAAGAAGTGATCGAACTGTGGCAATCGGTTGAAGTCGCCAAACAACTCATTGAAAAGGAATATTCACCAGACTCATATAATGTCGGCATTAATGTTGGTTCAGTCGCAGGACAGTCGGTTCCACATATACATATCCACTTGATACCCAGATACAAAGGTGATGTGGAAGATCCCAGAGGGGGCGTACGTAGTGTTATTCCCCACAAGCGCAAATACACCAGACGCCAGGATGCGAACAACTAAGCCCAGGAGCATGTCCGGATTACAATCCGGCGTCTATTATTAAATTCATGAATCAAAATTTATTCGGCGTCGGCATTCATACTATTCTTTATAGCCGATATGCTCTCTATGATATATTCAGATATTAACAATATTGGGGCATCACCCATAACCATAATAAAACATTATTGCGCGAGGAATATTAACAATGAAGACAATGAGTTACTTAATGATATTAATGTCATTTGTTATTGTATTTTCGGGGTCAAACGCAGTCTCTGCAGACAAATCCCTGTATGAACGAATCGGTGGCGAAAAGAAAGCCAGAGAAATCGTCAGTGATATCTGGGATAACCACAGCAAGAACCCGATCGTCAAAGATCGCTTTTCCAAGAGCAACCCTGAATATGTAAAGCAGAGAGTATTTGAGATATTTGCCGCCGCCACAGGTGCGACTGATGTCAGCTACAACGGATTAGATATGAAAGCTGCCCATACCGGCATGAACATTAGCGAAATGGAATTTAATGCCGTGGTGGATGATGTACTCGCAGCGTGCGCGTCAAACGGTGTGCAACAACAGGAGCTCAATGAAGTGCTGGCAATTTTGTGGTCAGTAAGGAAGGATATTGTGAACTCGAACATTCTCACTGACAGCCTGATCAGCTCAACATCCAGCAGTCAGCCTCAGCAGGCTCACAAACAGGAATCAGCCAGTTCAGGCAGTAAAGCAGAACGAGATGCGCATTACTGCCTAAAAAGTCACGAATGCTAGTTTTGTTTTAATCTAACATTATTCAGAGTTAGACGCTTTTAGCTGTGTGCGTCTAACTCTTTCTCTTTTGACAAAATCCAGTATCGGCACACCAGAAGTAACAGGCATCTGAATAAAAACCTGTCGTCACGACAGGAGCGTCACACACTAGATTCGCTTAGCGTTGATCATGGATAGCCATAAATTTTTATCCGTACCATTCAGTCTCTCGTGTATGTTATTGGTGATTGAAGGATACATGGCCAGAATATCTTTACACACTTTTTTGCCTGAATTAGTCACAACCAGTTCAACGGTTCTTCTGTCATCTCGCTGATAGTCTCGGTTGAGCAATTTCAGCTTTGTCAATTTATCGACATGACGTGTGACAGAGGCACGTTGTATATTTAAATAGGCAGCAACTTCTGAAGGCTTGCCTGCGTATTCCAGATAAAGCGTCTTCAGCACTAACCATTCGTTAATATTCAGCTTCAGCTTCCTCAAGGGAACTCTCAGTTGTTCTTCAGCTTCATATAATATATTCATGCCAACGATAACAGCACTTACATCCTTATTACTCATATGCATACTCCTTAATTCAGTTGCACAATTAAACTATCAATATTAATCGTCAAAATCACATATAAATCAATGTGGTTGTACAGTACATCATTGTCCAACGCTTCATATAAGAGGCTATAAAAATGAATTATTCTCATTTAGAGACATTGTCATAATTGATAGTACAGTACCTGAATTATCTCAAAATATTCACTTACTATAATAGTGTTAAGCTTCATGTAACGTGTTACATGCTCTCTAGCCTTTAATGAAAAAAACCTACTAAGGTAAGGTAGTGTTCTATGAATAGTGATGACCGCAAGTTGCAGTTGCCAAATCCACAGGAAGCATTAAATGAATGCACCAACATTCTGGCGACTGAAGAATTCAAGCGTTCACCGAAAATGTCTTCATTACTTTATTATCTGGTCAACGAAACTCTCGAGGGTCGATCTCACTATCTTAAGGCTTACACGATTGCTACCAGTTTGTTCGACAAGGATGAATCCTTCGATCCACAGACAGACCCCTTGATACGTGTTAGTGCAGTTCGCCTGCGCAGGATGATTCAGCATTATTATCATTCTCAAAAACAACCTGGCCCAGTCAGAATTGAACTAAACAAAGGCAGTTATATTCCTGCATTTTATTACACGGGGAACAAGCAAACCCATCCGGAAAATGAAACACTGCAACACGATAATACCCCACCAATTGAATGCACTTTCCCAAGTCTGGCAGTCTTATACTTCAAAAATCTGAGCCCTGATCCAGCACATGGCTACATCGCAGATGGATTCACTCAGGAATTACTGACAGAAATATTAAAAGTTAAGTCAATTACGGTTGTCTCATATAACGCATTTAATGCCAACGAAAAGCATCATGCCCACCCGAATTACATACCTGAAGTCACCGATGTGCGTTACGTGTTGAGTGGATCACTTCAGGTAACCGATCAATCCCTGAGACTTTATGTTCAGCTGGATGATACAAACACTCGTTCAATAATATGGTCAAAGCGTTGCGAGATTGATTTCAAAGTTGATGATTTTATTTCTGCACAGAGGGAGATTGCCGATCAAGTCGCAAATTATATTGCCCGTCCTTACGGCGCTATCACTCAAAATGAGTTGCGCAATATCCAGCGAAAAACCACAAAAGACTACAATGCCTACGAACTGCATTTACATTATTATCAGTGGTTAAAAACATTCTCACCGAAAGATCATTCAAAAGCTTACCATTCACTCAAAGAGTCTTTAAAAATTGACCCTGAATTTTCTGACGCCTGGGCTTCTCTTTCGATAATTTATGTCAACGACTATATATTTTCATATGGCACCGTCACTACTGATGAAAGTTTGCTTGATCTCGCCAACCATGCCGCTATTAAGGCAATCAAATCGAACCCTGAAAACCCTCGCGCCAACTATGTGTTGCTATATGGAAAAATCGCTAAAGACGGAATTAACACTTACCCGGAAGAAGTTGATCTGATTTATCAACACAACAAAAATAATTCACTCATCATTGCAGACATAGGGTTAAGACTCGCTATCAGTGGCGACTGGGAACGTGGACTCGAAATAATAGAAGCAGCCATGGTACTAAACCCAGCTCATCCTGATTACTATTATTACCCATTCGTTATTAATCATTTCAGGCTTAAAGAATACAAAGAAGCTTTACGCTACGCCAAAATGATTGATATGTCAGAGTTTTATTGGACGCATATCCACTATGCGGCAATATTCTCGGAAACAGGAGACATAGCTAAAGCGAAAGATCACACTCGGATCTTGAAGAAACTATACCCAAATATAGAAAATGAATTTGTAACAGAATTTAATAAATGGCACCCCGAGAAAACTCTGGTAGATAAATATATCTCGGCCCTGCAGTTAACAGGATTACAAATACAATCAATCTGATACTGAAAAAGCTATCAGGGCTAGTGATAGCTTTGGAATTCAACCAGATATAGATTCTATTCAGTTACTTAACCTGAGCTTCAATTTCATTTTTAGCAATTGCGATATTATCTTTTATTTGTCGCTCAACAAATCCGACGATAATAGAGTCGTACTTTTCTGCTGTTCTCTTTGAGGCTTCCTGACCAACTCTGCGATTGAACTCAAGTGCTTTCACCCCCAGAGGTGATTCGTAGAATTTAATTAATCCCTGAACATCCGCATGTGAATATGTTTCTTTATACAGAGGCATGTAGATTTCATTAGTGACTTTGTCGTAAGGCATGGATTTCTTGATATGCTCTTCGTAATTTTTCACCATGGTCGCAAATCTGGCTTTCAGTATTTCTCCTGCCTGCTTTTTTTGAGCTTCGCTAAAACTGGAACCATCAATATTCTGGTCAGCAGCTCTAAGGAATCCCGTCTGCATCTGCCCGATCACTTGAGAATTAAGACCAATGTAGTTATTTACAACACCCGTTATTTCAAATAATTTTTTCAGATCATCATTATACGAACCTGCATTTGCGACAGAAGATAATGCGAATAATGCTAAAAAACCGAATATTTTCATAGAGATAGAGTCCTAAATTATTTATATATCAAATCATTATTAATGCTTTGTCGCATTGTAATACAACTGGGCAATATCGTCCGACTATTTCTGATTTGACACGATTACTAATCAACCTACCTTATTATTTCTAGTGGATTTAGTACCCAGTAAACAGGGGGTATTAATATGATATACAAACCGACTGCCGTTTTATGATCTCTGCAAAACTACTTTATGTCTGGCTTACCCAAACCTGCATTCATTAATCAAGCCACCAAACAGTATTATCAATGTTCGCAACAGAAGGTTTTAAAGAAAACTACATAACTTTCTGTAAATTTGTATCCATTAGATGTTATAGCGACAAAATTTCTTCAAGTGTTATTATCGCTCCTGAAAATTTACCGGATTCTCAATCTCTTCACTTCATAACATAGCAGTTAACATTAAATAAATGGAATTTATCGCAGGACAACGCTGGATTAGCCATTCTGAAACACAATTGGGCCTCGGAATTGTCACTGAGATTGCCAGTCGGCGGGTAAAAATTTTATTCCCGGCAGTCAGTGAGAGCCGTATATACGCCATAGATAATGCTCCATTGAGCAGGATTCGTTACAATCCGGGCGATACAATCGTTGATAGCGATGAGCTCTCCATACTTATATCCAGCATCAAGGAAGACGAAGGTTTAATCACTTATTGCGGAAAAACAGCAACGAGTGACTATAAAGAGATTCACGAGCTGGACTTGAGCGCCTTTGTACAGTTTACAACCCCACAGCAACGCCTTTTTAGCGGGCAACTGGATAAGAATAAAAATTTCACTCTGCGAGTGGAAACATTACAACACTTACATCGATTGCAACAATCGCCCGTCAAAGGACTTTTGGGTTCACGAACTAATTTATTACCACATCAAATATTCATTGCCAGCAATGTGGCAAACAGGCACGCACCCCGAGTGCTACTGGCAGACGAAGTGGGTCTTGGAAAAACGATAGAAGCCGGCATGATATTGCATCATCAGTTACATACCGGTAAATCATCACGCATATTGATACTAGTCCCGGACAGTCTTGTTCATCAATGGCTAGTCGAGATGTTACGTCGATTCAACATCAGATTTTCAATTTTTGATCAGGAACGAATTGATGCATTACTGGATGAAGGGCATTCAAACCCATTTGATTCCGAGCAAAAAATACTTTGTCCACTAAGCCTGGTTAGCGATGATTCACAAGTTCTGCAATATGTTTTATCTACCGAATGGGACACTGTTGTTGTCGACGAAGCACATCATTTAAGCTGGAGTGAACAGCACGTCAGCACCGAATACCAGTGTGTCGAACAACTTTCCAGTCAATGTGAAAGTCTATTACTGCTAACAGCAACACCTGAGCAGGTTGGCCTGGACAGTCATTTTGCCAGATTAAGATTACTGGACCCTGCCAGATTTCATGACTTGGCAGCATTTCAGAAAGAACAATCAGGACACAGCCAGCTCAATACGCTAATTCAGCAGCTATTAAAAAATGAGAAGCTAGATCAGGCACAACAGCAACAGCTTGAACATTATTTAGGCGAGTCATGCAGCGACCAGACTGATAAAAACATTGCCATGTTGCTGGATAGGCATGGAACTGGTCGAGTATTGTTTAGAAATTCACGCACCGCAGTACAAGGTTTCCCAAACAGAGTAGCTACTCCCTACCCCCTTGAGCTTCCTGAAAACTACATAATAGATGCTTCTAAAATTTATCCGGAAACAGAATTTAATGACGATTCATGGCTGGAACTGGACCCACGTGTTTCATGGCTAATAGAGAAGTCAAAATCACTAAAACCAAACAAAGTACTTGTCATCTGCCATCATGCAGAGACAGCTATCCAGCTGGATAATTATTTGAATCTAAGGATGGGAATAAGAAGCACCTCATTCCATGAAGATCTGAGTATTATTGAAAGAGATCGTGCTGCAGCCTATTTTGCAGAAGGTTCCAATCCTGATGAGCTTGATACTGGCGATGGCGCACAAGTATTGATATGTTCAGAAATTGGCAGTGAAGGACGAAATTTTCAGTTCTCTCATCATTTAATATTATTTGATCTGCCTTTTAATCCAGATCTACTAGAGCAGCGTATCGGAAGACTTGACCGAATTGGTCAAAACCACGACATTCAAGTGCATATACCTTATATAAAGAATACTGCTCAGGAAGTATTATTCAGATGGATACATGAAGGCATACAACTTTTTACACAAAGCTGCTCTGCTGGCTATGAAATTTACAATAACTTCTCATCCCAGTTAATTGAGTTGATTGAATCAAAAAACTATAGCAACTCAGATGCGCTCGACGCATTAATAAAAGAGACTATTTCATTCACAAGCAAGACGATGCAAAGTTTACATGAAGGTCGCGACAGATTACTGGAGCTGAATTCATGCAATAAACCCCAAGCTCAGGCATTAATAGAAAGAATCAAACAGGAAGATCAATATGAGTTGTTAAGTGACTATATGGATAAAGTATTTGACCAATTTGGTGTCGACACAGAATTCCACTCTGAACACAGTTATATTTTACGACCAGGCGATCACATGCACGCAAACTTCCCAGGATTAAATGAAGAAGGTAACACGATTACATTTAATCGTGAAAAAGCACTAAGGCGGGAAGATATGGAGTTTCTAAGTTGGGAGCACCCCATGATAACGGAAAGTATGGAGATGATTCAGAATAGCGAATTTGGAAATACCGCGCTTGCACTTATCAGCCTGGAAAGCCTGCCCAAGGGAACGCTGTTTATAGAAACATGGTATGCGATCAATATTATTGCCAATAAAAGTTTACAGCTTGAACGCTACCTGCCTTTGCACCCTACCCGTTTTCTCATCGATAACAACAAAAAAGATTTCAGCCAGCTGTTGCCTTTCGAAAAATTAAACCCACTATGTAATTCCATTCCGAAAAAAACTGCTTTATCCATTGCAGAAAAGACGAGAGCAATTACTCAGGAGGTTTTAATACATTCTCAAAAACTGGCAGATGATAAAATCGTCGAAATAAAAAATTCTGCACAAAAAAGGATGGTAAACGATTTATCATCAGAACTTAATCGCTTGAAAGCCTTGCAGAAAGTTAATTCCACTATACGCGATGACGAAATAGACTATTTAGAGCACCGCATCCAATTATCTGAACAACAAATTGAGCGTGCCAGATTCCAGCTCCAGGGTATTCGTTTAATTATCAATAGTTAAATAGCCCAATTTCATCCCGTCGGGGTATGCGAATAACGCTCTCAACTCTGACAATGTACTGCATTTATTCAACTATTCATAATATATACTACATTAGATAGCTCAAGTAACTTATTGAATTATATGGCCAATAAACTGCATTCCCTTTGCATAAATAAGTTTTATTTGATTAAGAATGTAATTACATTAGTATATACTAATATTTTTACTAACCAAACCTTAGGGAACTACAATGAAGAAGTCTATAATTTCACTCTCAAGCCTTATTGGCATTATATCAGTCAGTGCAGCTATCGTATTTAGCAATGTATCAGCTGAAGAAGAAGTAACTAAGCCTGAAACACAACAGAGTTCAAATGACTGCCAAATGCCTGCTGCATTCATGAATGCAGAAAACATGGCTAATGCGGTTGCTGACCCTGCCAAATTCATGGAGCTAGTTACTTTGATGAGTAACCCACAAGCAGCACAATCCATGATGAATTGTTCAACTGAAACTGAGCAATGGGCAGAATGGAGCAAAAACCTGAGCAATCCTACGTTTAAAATGAATGCTGCAGCAGTATTTATGAATCCTCAGGTTTACATGAACTGGATGACTGCGATGATGAATCCTCAGACATTCCAGACAACTATGAATACATTCATGAACCCTGCTCTTTACATGCAATGGATGACAGCTATGTCAAACCCTGCATACTATCAGCCAATGAACAAAATGATGGACCCAGCATGGCAACAGGAAAGCACAGCATGGATGATGAATCCTGCAAGCTACCAGCAGATGTTCAGTGCTTTTACAACTAGCCCAGCTGTAGCGGAAGTTGCAGTCAACTAAGTAGAGATCAGAAATTGCAGGAAGCAAAAGTAATGTATCTGACTCCCTGGATCTAGAGTAGTAGAAACATTATAGACTCGAAAAAGCCTCAATCATTAGATTGGGGCTTTTTTATTTGAAAGATATTAAAATCAAACTGAAAGATACCCACTGATTTTTTCGGCGTCCACATCATCTCGAGTATTTTCAAATATAATCTCACCACTTTCTATCACTAGAATTCGATCAGCAATAGCCAGGGCAAAATGCAAAACCTGTTCAGACACAATGATGGTGATATCCCGCATTTTTCTTATTTCATTAAGGATATTCGCAATATCCTTGATAATTGATGGCTGAATCCCTTCTGTTGGCTCATCCAAAAGTAATACCTTTGGATCCGTTACTAAAGCGCGTGCTATTGCAAGTTGCTGCTGCTGCCCTCCTGACAGGTTTCCACCTTTTCTATGCCTCATGTCATGCAAGACAGGAAACAGAGAAAATATCTCATCAGGAATCTTCTTTGACCTGGAATTTTCCAACCCGGTTTCAATGTTCTCCTGTACCGAAAGCGCAGGGAAAATCATTCTGCCTTGTGGCACATATGCAATACCATTAGATACTCTTTCAAAGCTTTCCATATTAGAAACATCGGTTGCATCAATTGAAATATTGCCATTATTAACTGGAAGAATTCCTATCAATGATTTGAATAATGTAGTTTTACCCATACCATTCCTTCCCATAATAGCAATCGTTTGATTATTATCTGCAGTAAAGGATAGATCATCAATGACTTTGCTTTGCCCATATGAGACCTGAATATTTTCAACGTGCAACATTATATATTCCTCTTTAATGATTGATTCAGAATTAATGACCCAGATACACTTCTATTACTTGCTCGTTTGATTTAACTTCATGCATTGGCCCTTCTGCCAACAGCTTTCCCTGATGTAACACAGTGACCTTACTGGCAATTTTCTCAACAAAGTCCATATCATGCTCAATAACAATTACGCTGCGTCCTTGGCATATTCTTTTTAACAAGTCTGCAGTTTGATCTCTCTCTTTAACACTCATGCCTGCAACCGGCTCATCCAGCATCAACAATTCAGGATCCTGAATTAATAACATTCCAATCTCTAACCACTGCTTCTGGCCGTGACTTAACAGAGATGCTTCCATTTCGAGAAATTCTTCCAGGAATATCTCTTTCGCAATGCGATGTATTTCCTGATCGACTGTTTCTGTTGTTTTAAAAAATATTGCGCTTAATACATTTCTGGCCTGCGGATATGATACTTCCAGATTTTCATAGACAGACAGATTTTCATAAATTGAAGGTGTCTGAAATTTCCTGCCAACACCCGCATGTACAATCTGATGCTCCGACATTTTTGTCAGTTCATGATTGTTGAATTTAATATATCCACTACTGGCTGATGTTTTACCACATATCAAGTCTAGTAAAGTTGTCTTACCAGCACCGTTAGGTCCAATAATGACTCTCAATTCATTTTTGTCGATATACATCGTTACATTATCGACAGCTTTAAAACCATCAAAAGAGACAGTTAATTCTTCTATGCTTAGTACAAAATCTGAATTACTACCTTCAGCCATGATTATTCCTTTTATCAGTATTATTCAATTGCTGCAGATGTTTTAGAAGTCATTGCAACGTTATCCTGCAAATTACCGGAGGAATCCTTGTCGGTGTTATTCCTTGAAGCTTTATATTTATCAGAGAGTTTCTGATAGATGCCAGCGAGACCATTAGGAAATGCCATGACAACACCGATAAACAAAGCGCCCATCAGGAATAACCATAATTCCGGAAAACTTTCTGAAAACAATGTTTTTCCGTAGTTGACTAACAGAGTTCCATAGATCGCACCAATCAAACTCATACGCCCCCCTACAGCCGCAAATATAACCATCTCAATAGATGGCACAATTCCGACAAATGAAGGAGACATAAAACCTACCTGCAGTGTAAACATTGCACCACCGATTGCAGAAAATGCTGCAGCAACACAAAAGATAAATATTTTAAAATTTGCTACGTCATAACCAGAGAACCTGACCCTGTCTTCTTTGTCCTTGAGTGCTAGCAGTAATTTTCCAACCTTTCCATTCAGTATAAAACGTCCGATAAGTACACATATAGCAAGCAATAAAAGATTTATGTAATAGAGGATATATTTTGCCGAATCATCTCTGATATCCCACCCATGAAGAGTACGTAGATCAGTGATTCCATTAACACCTCCTATCAAGCCTTGTTGTCCTATAATTAATATCGTTAGAATTGCAGCGACGGCTTGTGTAATAATCGCAAAGTACACACCACTCACACGGCGTTTAAACATAGCCGCTCCAATAATGTACGCAAATACGGTTGGCACAATAAGTACTGCAGCTAACGTAAATGCAAAATTATCAAAAGGCACCCAAAACCATGGCAGTTCAGTTAGCTGATTCCAATCCATAAAGTCAGGTATACCAGGTGTTGATTGAATAGCTGTCGTGACGGGATCAGATGCTTCGAGCTTGAGAAACATGGCCATGCAATATCCACCCAGGCCAAAAAATACTCCTTGACCTAAACTCAGAATTCCACCATACCCCCAACACAACACCAGGCTCATGGCAACAAAAGCATAAGTGAGATATTTACCAACAAGGTTCAATCGGAATATATCCAGTACTAGTGGCAGCAAGACACCTAAGAATACAAGTATGACAACCAAACCAATCATGTCATTTTTGCTTCCCAACATTCTTTGTAAAGCTATATTCATAAAAGCTCTCCTTATTTTCTGACTTTGACTGAGAACAAACCTTCAGGCTTTATCATCAATATGATGATCACTGTTAACAGTGTAAGCACCTTGGCCATAGATCCTGAAAGGAAAAATTCCATAATTGATTGCGCCTGGGCGATTGAAAATGCAGATGCAATAGTCCCCAATAAACTCGCAGCACCACCAAATACAACAACCAAAAATGTATCAACGATATAAAGAGATCCACTGGTAGGGCCTGTTGACGCAATGGTTGTAAATACTGCTCCTGCAATTCCAGCGATCCCACATCCAAATGCAAATGTATAACGGTCAACTTTTTTAGTATTAATACCAGCAGCCCCACTCATAACACGATTCTGAGTTGTGGCTCTTATACGCAAACCCCAACGTGATTTATAAAGCATATAAAATACTGCCAGGGTAAGAAAAAATGTAACTGTCACCACCAGAATTCCATTAATTGGAATTTCTATGATATCTGTTAACTGATAAGAACCCAGCAACCAATCTGGCAAAGTTGGGCTAACTTCTCTTGCCCCAAATGCAGAACGGAATCCTTGCTGCATTATCAGGCTCAATCCCCATGTGGCCAGCAAAGTATCCAATGGCCTTTTATATAAATGCCTGACCATCCCTAACTCAACCAGGTAACCAACTATAAAAGCAATAAAGAAAGCAATGACAATGGCAAAGAAAAAATAATAATCCATAAACTCAGGAATATGCTTTTGAGTTAATACAGATAATAAATAAGTTGTGTATGCGCCAATTGTCAGAAATTCACCATGGGCCATGTTAATTACCTGCATTTGCCCAAATATGATCGCAAGTCCCAGTGCCATCAACAAAAATACACAAAATAGACTCAACCCGGAAAAGCCCTGCATTGCAAATATTGATCCCAGCTCAGATGCAGAATAATCAGAGAACATTAGCTAACTCCTTGCAAATTATTATTCATGTGCATTATCGAGTAACAACCAATGTTGAACTCAGGCTATTACTCGATATGCATGATTAAGTTAAATCCCAGTCGCCTTATTGATAACCTTCAGGGAATGGATTTGGCTCAATCAGATCTGATTCGTAAATCACTTCAAATTGCCCATCAGCTTTTGCCAGACCAATTCTTGTTTTACTCCACAGATGGTGATTCTTATCATGAATACGTACATAGCCTTCCGGTGCTGTAGTCAACTCTATGCCATTTGATGAAACTGCAATTTTATCAACATCAAAACTGCCGGCTTTCTCGACAGCTGCTTTCCATAGCCATGGGCCAAGATAGGCAGCCTGTGTGACGTCGCCAATAACGCTATCTTCGCCCCACATTTCCTTAAACTCCTTAACAAAATTTGTATTATTTTCATTGTCAAGACTCTGGAAATATTTCATTGCAGAATAAAAACCTTCAACATTTTCACCACCAATGCCCAGCATTTCATCTTCTGTTACAGAAATAGTTAATAAAGTCCATTTATCTGACGTAATACCAGCTGCTTTAAGTTGCTTGAACCATGAAACATTGCTACCACCAACAACTGCGGCGTAAATCACGTCTGGCTTCTTCAGTTTAATCTTGTTAATTAAAGATCCGAAGTTTGTGTGACCAAGTGGGTAGTACTCTTCTCCTACTACTTTTCCACCTAATACATTCTCAATGTGTTTGCGAGCAATCTTCATAGAAGTTCTTGGCCAGATATAATCGGAACCAACCAGGTAAAAAGTTTTTGCACCTTTTTTCTCTTTAATCCAGTCTAATCCAGCAAGAATTTGTTGTGTCGCTTCCTGACCTGTATAAATTACATTTTTGGACTGTTCAAGACCTTCGTAAAATGTTGGGTAATAAAGCATGCCATTTTCTTTCTCAAATACAGGCAGTGCAGCTTTACGTGAAGCAGACGTCCAGCAACCAAATACCGCGGCTACTTTGTCATTGACTAATAACTTCCTTGATTTCTCCGCAAATGTTGGCCAGTCACTAGCACCGTCTTCTTGGATTATCTCAATCTTTCTACCAAGTACTCCGCCCATTTCATTTATCTGGCTAATCGCAAGCTTTTCAGCTTCAACTGAACCAGTTTCACTGATTGCCATGGTACCTGTCACTGAATGTAGAATACCTACTGTTACAGTATCATCGGTAACAGCCAATCCTGTGGTGTTTACCTCCGATGTAGGGTAATCATTAGAAAATACGTTCTGACTTACGAATAAAAATATTATTAATAATGAACTCAGAACACTTAATTTAAACTTATGCATGTTTCTATCTCCGAAGTTAATGTAAATCATGTTCGAAAATATTCATTGCAACTACAATGCCAACTACGTTTTTACAAGCGAATTAAATTATTTGTTATGAGAATGATATTGAATCATGTTAATTACGCACTAATTTCTTTCATCATTAAATCGTTAAAACTTTATAATGGTGCGTAAGTAATATAAATTTTTATATATCAATAAACAGACCAGAATTAACACTCTGTAATTTCAGAAAGCTATGCATTTTTAGATGCATAGAATCTTTTATTAGTGCAGAATTATTATGGTACGGATGCTGACAAGATTTGATGCCTAAACGCATCTATATTATTTGACTTGTGGGCGGGTATTTTGATCGAGTATTTTTTTCACTGTTGAGCAGTGCCATTTACCATTTCTTGGAGTTTTATATTGATTCTCATTTAAATAATCACATATATCCTGAAGAATATGACCGCTCTTTCTTAAATTAATAATTTTGGATATGGTTGCTTGCTGATCACGATCTATCATTTGATAACCACTCGCTGCGATTCTCCAGCCATAACGCATTCTCCTGTAGTTACAATGATCGACCTTGTAGGCTCTCACTAGTCTTGCTCCTTAGTGTCCTAGCATCCATGGTCTGCCACCTGGCGATGCCTGCATATATTCAGGCTTCTTATGTGAATGATTATCATGAGAGTGATCATGTCCACAGGAATGCTTTTTCTTCCTTATTGGTTCGTGAGCACTCTTTTCATTTTTTTCCCAGGCCTGTCTGTTTCTATTGTTCATTAAAGATAATGCAGGAGCGGAAATAATGCGCGTCGTATCTGATCCACATGAAGGACAAGGAAAAGTATCATTTCTATTATTTATATTTGCATGCTGGATAAAATCGCCATGTTCTTCACAACGGTATTCATATATAGGCATTATCTACACTCCTGAATTTAATTTAACATTAACTGGTAAACGCCAGATCTTGCGAACCTGTTACCTCTTTAGTTGGCCCTTCTTCTTTGATATTGATATCAAAGTCAAATATTCCTGTTGGTAGCCATAGAGTAGAACATGCATTCGGAATATCGACTATTCCACTAATGTGTCCTTCAACTGGTGCGGTACCTAAAATTGCATATCCCTGTGCTCCGGTGAATCCAAATTTCTTCATATACTCAATCGCATTTAAACATGCTCTACGATAAGCAATGTGAGGATCAAGATAATATTGCTCTCCGTCTTCGTCGACTGAAATCCCTTCAAAGATCAGGTAGTCAGAATAATCCGGATCAATTTTACTTGGTTTGAAGATAGGATTAACGACACTATATTTCTCCATCCCACCTTTAATAATGCTCACTTTGATGTCCAGATACCCGGCCATCTCGATTGCTCCACAGAATGTAATTTCTCCATCACCCTGAGAAAAATGGATATCACCCATGGAAAGTCCCGCACCATCAACATACACTGGAAAATAAACAGTTGATCCACGCGAAAGATTTTTGATATCACAATTACCACCATGTTCTCTTGGAGGTACTGTTCTGGCAGCTTCAGCTGCAGCTTTATCACGCGCTGCACCTGTCAGTGACCCCATTAGCGCAGTATCTGCATAGGGTAATGCTGCCAATGGCGGTACTCTGTCAGGGTCTGTGTTAACCAGCTTGGTTTCACGCTTGTTCCACTCATCCAGCAAGTCAGCAGATGGCAGACAGCCAATCAATCCCGGATGCATTGTGCCTGGAAATCTGACGTGAGGAATGTGTCTTGAAGATGCCCATATACCACTAAAGTCCCAGCATGCTTTTCTTGCTTCAGGATAATGCTCAGTCAGGAATCCACCTCCATTCTCGCGAGCAAAGAATCCAGTGAACCCCCAGGCAGATTCAGGTAATACACCGACATCCAGAATATCCACGACTAGCAAGTCTCCAGGCTTTGCTCCCTCGACACCAATAGGCCCACTCAAGTAGTGCACTTTGGTTAAATCGACATCCCGAATATCATTCGCACTATCATCATTTTCAATTTGTCCTCCAGTCCAGTCAATACACTGAACTCGAAATTCCTGTCCTGGTTTAACAGTTGAAGTAAATGGAATATCAGGATGCCATCGATTGTGAAGTACATCGGCTTGTTCTTCTGGTGTTTTATCTATATCTACTTCTATTAGCGTTTCTATCATTATGCTCACTCCTAGCTGATTAAGGATCAAATCATCCAGAACATCGCACTATATGTGCCAACAATAAGAGCATTATAGAAATCAGCAACTTAGTGAATTTCAAGATGTTGCTGTATTGAATAACACATAGATTTTTGCACCATTATAGATATTGGCGCACCAAAAAAAGATACTACAGAACAGAGCAGGAACAATAATTATTCAATTATTAATGGCATTGAATCTTTTCGCACTAGACACTATCACACACAAAAATTTAAGCACTATTACCTGTGAAATATTCAATGTGTTCAACTATCACATCAAACATTCACAGTATAGCTACATATTTAGAATCTGAGTTTCAGACTTCTATAAAGAGTATTCAACTCATCTACTGAATTAACACAGGTATCCAGGTCTTTGAGTATCCCGTCTTCTATACCATAGATCCAGCCATGTACCGCTAGCTCATTATTGCGTTTCCAGCAGTTTTGCACTGTTGTGGTATTACATACATTAAATACCTGTTCAATGACGTTTAATTCACTCAGACGAGCCTGTTTTTCCTCACCCGATAAGGCTGACAACTCCTCTGCGTGAAACCTTGCGACATCTTTAATGTGTCTAAGCCAATTATCAATCAGGCCATGTTGCTTTTTTTCCAGTGATGCCTGTATTCCACCACATCCATAATGACCACACACAATAATATGTTTAACCTTTAATACTTCGACTGCAAACTGTATGACGGAGAGGCAGTTTAAATCAGTATGAACCACAACATTCGCTATATTCCGGTGTACAAATACTTCTCCCGGAGGAAGGTTTACAATCTGATTTGCAGGCACACGACTATCAGAGCATCCTATCCATAGATATTCTGGCGTTTGCTGTTCAGACGAAATAGAAAAGAATTCAGGGTTTTCATCTTTAATTTTCTTCGCCCAGGCACGGTTATTGTCAAACAGTTTACTTAATTTTTTCATAATATTTTATGCTTTATATTAATAATTAAAATAACTATCCCACAGACTGTCCAATTGTGTATTAGATTCGGATAGAGGTTTAGCCTGATATTTTCCATCAATGCTACTGATCAACTTCAACCGTAGCAATTTCTCCAAAGCATCCTGCATTTCAAAATCAAGCACACACTGGTATTTATCACAAAACCACTTTTCGATCTTATCGTCAAGCTCTGCTGCTGATAAAGGCTTATTTGATATCAGAAGATGATAGTAAGCAAGGATTGTTTCCTTACACTCCTCTTCTTCTGCCGTATCAATTAAGTGGTGAAATACACCAGCGTTATTATCAAGATTTTTAAAATAGAGATTTTCAGCCAATTGTTTCATGAACTGGATTTTTCTGTTTTTATATTTAGTGAATTGACGCCATAAAAATCCACCTAATCCTGCCAGCCCCACCAGTAAAGCAATTAGCGTAGGTTGATCTAGCGTTGCAGGTTCATCATGAAGACCCAGCCAAAAGGCAAGTACAGATAACACCAGCAATAGTGTCGCTCCCAATTTTGTCACTAGCATGAATACTCCACCTACTGCGGCGGGAACACCAATCAGCAACTTATCGATAGGCTTCATACGTACTTCTGTATTTGGAAATAGCATTTCCATATCATTTTTAGGCACATTGCGAAATAACTTTATAATGGTCGAACCAGGCTCAAAATAAAGGTCAGTTCTATCCAGCCTGTCAAAGTATTCTTTTTGTTTAAATCGTACATATACAAGAACACGATCATATACCTGTAATTCTATTGGGCGTTTTTTCAAGCCAAACCACTGGCTAACAGTTTCTGTTTTATCACTCAGACCACGCCTGAAAAACAGCACCTCTTCAAAATCATCAAAATCAACCTGGAGCTTAACTTTAAACAGCGATTCTGCATGCATTGCATCTTGCAGATCAGCCTCTGAAACAGATTCAAAATTGGCTTGTTCCAGAACAAGCTTGAGTTGATCTTCTAATAATATTTTAAGTTCATTGACATCAATGTCACCAGTATCTATTGATCTTGTATCTCTATCAGGGTCGAATGGTGCATAGTAATTTTTTAATTGTTCCAGCCGCTTATGCAACTCAAAGTGGAACAGAGCAGTAAGCATTTCACAAAACCCGTTGAATGCTTCAACATCATTTTTTGCCAACCCTGCATCAGCCTGACACATAGTTACGACATCAGTACGTCGATAAGGTATAAATCTCTCTCTAACTTTCACTTACTTGCCTCTATTTAGTATTTGCGCTTTAAGTGTTTTACTGAAATCAATCTATCTGTTCGAGCGTATAACCTTTTTCCTGTAAAAGTGTATTAATGCCATTATGGCCCCAAAAATGACCTGCACCTATAGCGAAAAAGTAACTCTGCGAAGAGTTTTCATTAACCAGATGATGAATTGTCTCGACCATTTTATAGTTGCGTTGATCTATTAATCGATCTAATAGCTGACTATATAATTCATTATCTTTCATATAAGACATTAAATATGTCATCAGAAGATCCAGATCACCATGCAGATATGCTTCTATTGATTCTTCTATGAAATCATAATTTTGATCTTTACTTGTTTGCAGGTATTCAAGCGTATCACTTAAAAAAGTGAGCTGCTGTTTTTCTGTCATGATATCAAATACACTTAATTGCTCTTCAACAGATTCCAGCCCACCCGTGCTTAATTTCATTCCAGCCGCCTGCTCAAATAATGCGGCATCCAGTGCCAACTGCCCTGGATATTTAAGCTGTTGTTCTATCACAGTAAGTGTTATCGCTAACACCCAAATCTTTTGTTTTATAAAGAATTCCAGATTCAGCTCAGGATGAACTTGTTTAAGATAGGTTTCGATCTGGCTTTGCAATTGCGCAGGAAGATGATCATGCAATGTTTTCTTGTCAGGCAGCCACATTGACTGCTTAATCATCATGGTATTGGATTCACTTAGATCCAGTTCAGCATAAAATGAAGTTGACTCCTTTAATGCCTGAGTGACTTCTTCAGGTAGTTCTGTCACTCTTGGGTCAGGCAGATGAATAGTACCAAACAGGTAAAATTCATGTTCTCCCGTCACCTTCCAAAGAAACGGATGCGCATATAGCGAAGAATGAAACGCTAATAATATAATTGCCAGTATATAGTTTTTGCTTTTAATCTTGATGTTCCCAACAAACCTCATAGACATTAAAGACACTCGCCTTATATTAGATTAGCCATTCAATTTTTACTCCATATTGGATAGGATAGCCTGTTTTACTGCTTCAAGTTTCGCATCAATTGTAATCATTTTGCTCGATGCCTGCTTTATAGCCGTATCAGGGTCTTTTAACCCATGGCCAGTGAGCGTACACACGACAGTGCTTCCTTTGGGTATTTTTCCACTTTTAATGTCTCTTAAAGCGCCTGCTAAAGAAGTGGCCGATGCAGGCTCACAGAATACGCCTTCATCACTTGCCAGTGTTCGTTGAGCCGTGAGAATTTCATCGTCACTGCACTCGTCGAACCAGCCACCGGATTCTTTAGAAACTGTCCATGCATTGTCCCAACTTTGCGGGTGACCAATACGAAT
Source organism: uncultured Gammaproteobacteria bacterium (assembly GCA_963976865.1). Classification (GTDB taxonomy): domain Bacteria; phylum Pseudomonadota; class Gammaproteobacteria; order UBA4575; family UBA4575; genus UBA1858. Next base: position 63,296 of record CAXBLY010000002.1, read on the forward strand.
AGCTGTAGCTACAGTCTCAGGATCATCGACCATGCTACCACGCATAAATGGAGCACTACCTGCTGCCTGATAGCCCACCATCTTAGGTCGGGAAGTAATGACCGCGGGTGTAGTGAATTTACAGTCACCGGAACAGAGATTGCAGGCTTTAGTCTGTACAGAGCCATTATCATCGCTGGCGCATTCTGTATATCCAATCCAGTGTGCAGTGATATTGCCTGCATTCCCAACGGGCAAGCAATGGAAGTCAGGCGCTTTTCCTAATTCTTCTACAATTTCAAATGCAGCTGTTTTCTGGCCCTGAAGTCGATATGGATTAATACTATTCACAATATCAACAGGAGCATGCTCTGCCACTTCTTTAACTAAACGCATACCATCATCAAAATTGCCCCGTACCTGAATGACAATTGCACCATGTATCATCGCCTGGGCAAGTTTACCCATGGCAATTTTTCCATCCGGGATTAACACGAATGCTGTAATTCCTGCACGTGACGCATAAGCTGCTGCTGCGGCAGACGTATTTCCGGTAGACGCGCAGATAATTGCACGACTTCCTTCCTGTATAGCTTTGGTAACTGCAACCGTCATACCACGATCTTTAAATGACCCAGTAGGATTTAACCCTTCGTATTTCAAATACAGAGATACATCATGTTCATTAGCGACTTTTATATTTTGACATAGGATTAATGGTGTATTTCCTTCGCCAAGGCTAATAATTCTTCCATCAGGATCAATTGGCAATCTTGGTAAATAGCGTTTGATCAGCCCTGTATAATGTGTTTTTAAATCTTGCATTAATTTAACCTAAAGTTTCTAAACGAATTCTGATGATTTTGCCTGTCACTGTATCCAGTTTTTCTATTTTTTGAATTGCTGCCTTCATGTTTGATTCAAACACATTATGGGTCAACATAACTAAAGGCACACTACCCTGCTCATCCTTCTCTTCTTTTTGAACAATCGCCTCTATACTAATATCCTGATCTGAAAATATGCGTGTAATATCTGCCAGCACACCTGCCTGATCCTGCACTTGCATGCGCAGATAAAATGCTGTTTCCACCTGATCCATACCTAGCACTTCTATATCATGTATGGCATCGGGCTGGAATGCTAGATGTGGTACACGATTACCTGGATCAGTTGTCAGCGCTCTCACCACATCAACCAGATCTGCAACTACTGCAGAAGCTGTCGGTTCAGCACCTGCTCCTGGTCCATAGTATAAAGTAGAACCTACTGCATCTGCTTTTACCAGCACTGCATTCATTACACCGTCAACATTGGCAATCAGTCGTCTATGAGGAATCAAGGTGGGGTGTACACGCATTTCCAAACCGGCTTCAACCCGTCGCGCTATACCTAAATGTTTAATCCTGTATCCCAGCTCACCTGCATATTCAACATCAGCACGAGTAATTTCTGAAATACCTTCCGTATAAACTTTTTCAAACTGCAAAGGAACCCCAAATGCAATTGACGCCAGTATCGTTAATTTATGTGCAGCATCAATACCTTCAACATCAAAAGTTGGATCTGCTTCTGCATAGCCAAGTGCCTGGGCTTCACTGAGTACATCCGCAAAGTCACGGCCTTTGTCGCGCATTTCAGTCAGAATGAAATTACCGGTACCATTAATAATACCTGCAAGCCATTCAATCTGATTACCAGCCAGACCTTCACGAATAGCCTTGATAATCGGAATACCACCAGCGACGGCGGCTTCAAACGCAACAGTGACTCCTTTACGCTGCGCGGCTGCAAAGATTTCATTACCATGCAGAGCAATCAGTGCTTTATTTGCAGTGACTATGTGCTTGCCATTTTCTATCGCACGTAATACAAGTTCTTTCGCCAGCTCTGTTCCGCCAATTAATTCCAGAATAATATCTATCTCTGGGTCATTAACAATTTCATTTGAGTCCTGCGTTAACCTGACATTGTCCAGGTTCGCGCCGCGCTTTTTATTAATATCACGCACACTGGCTGCAACCAGCTTGATTGAACGCCCGGCACGTCTTGCGATTTCTTCCCCATTACGTTGCAATACCGTTGCGGTTCCTCCGCCGACGGTACCTAAACCTAAAATTCCTATTGTGACTGGTTTCATGATGCTATTTATTCTCTTGTGTTATTCAGAATCGCGAAACATTTTTTTAATTCCACGTATTGCCTGTCGTGTTCTGTGTTCATTTTCAATTAAACTAAAGCGCACATGGCCATCGCCATATTGGCCAAATCCGATACCAGGTGAAACAGCAACTTTTGCCTGTTCCAGCATTTGTATGGAAAAATCCAGCGAACCTTGCTGAGAAAATTTTTCAGGGATTTTTGCCCAGACAAACATAGTGGCCTTAGGTGGGTCAACATGCCAACCCATATTATTCAGTCCATCGATCAATACATCACGACGTGAACAATACATATTACGAATTTCCTGGACGCAATCCTGCGGACCATCCAGTGCTGCAATGGCAGCGACCTGAATGGGGGTAAACATTCCATAGTCCAGATATGATTTCAATCGGGATAAAGCACCCACAAGCGTTTTATTACCGCACATAAAACCGACACGCCAGCCCGGCATATTGTACGTTTTGGAAAGCGAGTAAAACTCTGCTGCAATGTCCTTCGCACCTTTGACCTGTAAAATCGATGGCGGTTCATAGCCATCGAATGTGATCTCACCATAGGCAATATCGTTAATTACCCAGATATTGTATTCCTTGGCAATCTCGATAACTCGCTCAAAAAACTCCAGCTCAACGCACTGCGTTGTTGGATTGGCCGGAAAATTCAAAATGATTAACTTTGGTTTTGGCCAGGCAACATTAATCGCCTTTTCCAGTTCTTCAAAAAAGTCAGTTTCTTCTGACAGTGGTACATAGATAACTTCTGCACCTGCGATCACACACCCGTATGGATGAATTGGGTAAGCAGGGTTAGGTACCAGCACAGCGTCACCCGGACTTAACATTGCCAGTGCTAAATGAGCGAGACCTTCTTTCGAACCGATAGTGACTATTGATTCAGTTTCCTCATCCAAATCCACATCAAACTTGCGTTTGTACCATCCACAAATTGATTTTCTCAAACGCGGGATTCCCCGAGAGACAGAATACCGGTGTGTATCGCTTCGCTGGGCTGCTTCTACCAGTTTGTCAACGATATGAGCAGGCGCACCCTGATCAGGATTGCCCATTCCAAAATCAACGACATCCTCACCTTCTGCCCGAAAGGCGGCTTTTCGCTCGTTTACAATATTAAAAATATACGGTGGTAACCGCTTAATTCTTGGAAAATCTTCCATTGATGCGTTATTCCAAAACTTGAAGTACTATTTAGTGAATTTGTAGATAAAATCAGACCGTGCATTTTACAGAAGACAAGCCCTCGGGTAACTATATTATTAATGAGTACAGCAAAAATACCGTCACTATAAACAATCAGTGTTACGGAAAATCGCTATATCTCTCCCCAGACACGCTGATTGACTCGCTCCCATTACAATACAGCTCAGAATTAACCCCTGAATCCATCAAGTTTATTATTGACCTGAAGCCTGAACTTGTAATCCTGGGTAGCGGCAATTCGCTGCAGTTTCCCCCTGCATCAATAATCGCTCAGTTTGCGAACAATAAGATTGGATTTGAGGCAATGGATCACTCTGCCGCCTGCCGTACCTATGCAGTGTTAAGCGCTGAGCAACGCGATGTCGGTTTACTTCTATTGATCAGCCAAGTGAAATAAAGATGATTATCTGGGCAAATACTTCAAGGGATCAACCGGATTGCCATCTTTACGTATTTCAAAATGCAGTTTTGCTCGATCTGTACCCGTCGAACCCACTTCCGCAATTTTCTGTCCGGTTTTAACCACAGCACCTTCGTTGACTAGCAGTTTCCTGCTATGTGCATAAGCGCTGAAAAAACTGTCATTATGCTTAATGATCAATAAATTCCCATAGCCTCGCAGGCCACTTCCGGCATAGACGACCTTGCCTGCAGAGGCAGCACTGACGACGGTGCCTTCTTTGGCAACAATATCGATACCATTATTGCTGCCTGAAAACTTACTTAATAGTTTCCCCTTGACCGGCCATCGCCAGTCCCCCACAGGAATAGTTCTGACTGGTTTACTCGGTTTGCTTGCAGATTTGGCAGACGATGATTTAGCAGCCCTGCTGGTACTTCTAATAGGTGCAGATGAGTTAACGCGTAATTTTTGACCTGGATAAATTGTGTAAGGCCTGGATATGTTATTCCACCTGGCAAGAGATTTAGCATCCACACCATAACGCCAGCTTATTGAATGTAGCGTGTCACCTTTTTCTACAATGTGGTAACTATTATGATAATAGCGCGGTTGCTTTGATTTGGAAGCACATCCGTTAAGCAGCAGAACCAGACATAAGCAAATGAAAAATATTCGCATGTAAAATAAAAAGCGAGTTGTTAGTGAGCTGATGCCCAGATTATAGCGATAGCAAGTAAAGCGACAAATATCCATCCTAACCATTCGATATATTTTAACAACATAGGTTCAATTCGTGGCCCGGCAAACCTGATAATTCCGGCCACCAGGAAAAATCTTGCTCCTCTTCCCACAAATGAAGCCAATAGAAATGGTAGCAATGGCTGCACCATAACACCGGCAGTAATAGTAAATAACTTATAAGGAATTGGTGAAAAACCGGCAATAAATACTACCCAGACGCCCCATTGCTCAAACCAGTCACGCGCGTGAATATAACTGTCCCAATACTTGGTAGTTTCAAGCCATTGTGAAATCACATCAAATGCAAAGTATCCAATCGCATATCCCGCCAATCCGCCAAGCACTGAGAATATTGTTGTGAGAAATGCAAACCATAGTGCCCTGTTCGGTAATCGCATGCACATGGGCGCGAGCATGACGTCGGGAGGAATTGGAAAAAATGATGATTCAGCAAAACTTAATGCACTCAGGATTGCAGGTGCACGTTTATGTGCGGCGGCATTCATGCATTTTGCATATATTGTTGAGAATAATTTCATTCTAAATTTACGGCCCTCGTACCAAAGGTACAAATGAAACATCTTCAAGTTTTTCCTGAGTGACACCATCGTTAGTGCGTTTAAGTGTCAGTAATTGTTGCGTACTATCCTGAGTGCCAACAGGAATAATCAGGCGACCGCCGATCTTCAGTTGATTGATGAGAGAATTTGGAATTTCAGGTGCAGCAGCAGTCACTATAATTGCATCGTACGGCGCGTAGTTTTCCCAGCCCCAGGTACCATCTGATAATTTACATTGCACATTTCTTAGACCTAGTGATATCAGTAATTTTCGTGCCTGTTGATGCAAGGGCTTAATTAATTCTACGGTATAGACTTTTTCAACTATATGAGCGAGTAATGCCGCCTGATATCCGGAACCTGTGCCAATTTCCAGTACCTTTTGTGGAATTCCTTCAGCAATTAATGCTTCCGTCATTCTAGCCACAGTGTATGGCTGGGATATAGTTTGTTTATGTCCGATTGGTAACGCATTATCTTCATAAGCGCGGGTTGCCAATGCCTCATCAACAAATAGATGTCTTGGTATTGAACGCATGGCTTCCAGCACTGTGACACTTCGAATCCCTTTGGCACGCAGACGATCAATCAAGCGATCGCGCGTTCGCTGCGATGTCATACCTATACCCTGGATATTTTTACTCATCGCTAATCCCGCAATCACTCAGCCAGCTGCTAATCAGATCTATTGAATTATATTTGGTAAGATCCACATGAATTGGTGTGACAGAAATATAATTTTCGCTCAACGCATGGAAATCTGTCCCCGGTCCGGCATCCTGTTCGGGACCTGCAGCACCTACCCAGTAGATTGTTTTTCCGCGCGGATCATTTGTCACAACAGCTGGCTCAGACTTATGCCGGTTGCCAAGACGGGTGGTTTGCACTCCACGTATATCTGCTAATGGTACATCGGGCACATTAACATTAAGAATTGTATCTTTGGGGAGCGGTTTATTGATCAGTTGTTTGACCAGATTTCTGGTGACAATGGCAGCCGTGAGAAAATGTTCTGCCTGAAATGAGTTGATTGATACCGCCACCGCAGGAAAACCCAGATGCCTGCCTTCGATGGCAGCAGCGACCGTTCCCGAGTAAATCACGTCATCGCCCAGATTTGGACCACAGTTAATCCCAGCAACCACCATATCGGGTTCATTCTGTAGCAAGCCCGTAAGACCCAGATGGACACAATCGGTTGGTGTTCCATCGACCTTAAACCAGCCGGCTTCAACTTCACTAGCACGTAGAGGCATTTGCAGAGTAAGTGAATTACTCGCAGCACTACGGTCTATATGTGGTGCAACTACACTTATTTTGGCGATTTCGCTGAGAGATTTGGCCAGCGCCAAAAGGCCCGGCGCCTGGTAACCATCATCGTTACTGAGTAATAAATGCATACATGTATTCGGGTAAAAAGTGTACTATCTGGAATAGAAAATCCACCTATAATAGCAGGCAAGTGCCCAGGCTTCGTAGTAATAATTTAATTGATTGTAAATTTCATGTCAGACGACAAAAATAATCCCGATGACTCTCCAAGTTTTGCCGAGCTACTCGATGGCGTAAAAGTATTATCCGATCATGACAAAGTCGTCCATGAAATACCCAAACCCCGCCCCATACCAAAGCAGTCACATCGAGATGAACGAAGAGTCATGGATGAGTTGCTCGTCAGCCCCAGTGAATATGTCGACATGCAAGCTGGTGATAGTCTTTCATATGTACAGACAGGAATACAAAAACAGGTCTTCCGCAAACTTAAACGTGGTCAGTACACAATTGAGGCAGAGCTGGATCTACACGGCTTGACCAGACTTGAAGCACAGCAGCAACTCAATGAATTCGTCAATGAATGCAGAGAATTTGGGATTCGTTGTGTGCGTATCATTCATGGAAAAGGTTACGGCTCAAGTAATCAGGGCCCGGTGATTAAACCGTTAGTTAACCAGTGGCTGCAGCGGCGCTCAGAGATTTTGGCATTCTGTTCTGCAAGGCCTGCAGATGGTGGAACTGGCGCTGTGTACGTGTTGATAAAATCTACCTAGATCAGTACTCACGTTGCAGTAAAAAGTTTTTGTAATAACGAACATCGTCGCGTATAAGCTCCAGATCTATAGATTGTGTATATTTAATCTGATCAAACGCATCTGAAAACTGGTCCGCATTCGTTGCTGCCACACCATTTACCGATACAATCAAATCTCCCTTCTGCAAATCAAGTTTTTTGGAGACATTTTCTTCAAGCACACTTTTAACCTCAAACGCTGCCAGCTGCCCATCTTGCATATGAGGAACCAAATTAAACGTGGTGATGAAATTTTCGGGCTTATCAAAAAATTGTTTGCGGTCTTCGGTGGATATATTTACAGGAGGTGACCATACATCTTTGCCTGCTGTTGATGTTATATCAATGCTTAAGCTTCTTAATGTCAAGGTAAGCACCTGGTCATTACAGTAGAAACTAACGCGGCTACGACGAACATAATCCAGCACACAGCCAGCAACTACGTCACCGACTCGCAATACTAATTCACGATGCTTTTCTTTATCAAACAGAACGGCAATTGAGTCAGGGTTATTCAGGACAACCCCGCTTAATTCAAAATTGGCTAATTTAAGTGGCGTACTCCAGACTGCCGGGACCGAAACGGCAAATGACAGGATCGCAACAGATATCCAGCGCAATCTAGACTGGATAAAAATCGATCGGATAATTAAATGTAAATACTGGAACATCTTCAGATCCAAAATTGATCAGTTTTACGCGTTGAATTAGTTTCTGCTCGAGTTCCGTATCAGCCAGTTCACTACTGACGATATATACTTCAGTCACCTTCCCTGAAGGCGCAATAGAAATTTTTAGGACGACTTTTCCCTGCAGGTCAGGTGATGATCTAAGTGCCCGATTGTACATACTGAATATCGCACTCTTATTTCTATCAAATGTGATCTGTATTTTTTCCAGATCACGCTGCGCCGCACGTCCAACACCATTGTCACTGCCTGTGCCTGAACCGCCCTCACCAGCCCCCAGACCAGCAGGTCCAGAAACACGGCTCGCTGTTCTGCCGCCCAGTCCGGTACCCGATACGTCCCGGCTCAATGCAGCAGTATTGATACCACCACTGCCTTTACCTGTGTTCTTTGTTACCAGAGAACGTTCAATTCTTGAAGCCGAGCCACCACTATTACTGAGTGACCGCTCACCTAAAGTTTGCGAATTTGTTTTTTTACTGATGTCAGCCAATTCACTTTGAAATGCCAGCAAACCCGAGGCCGCTGCCACTTCTTTTGCAGATTTTTTAGGTGGCGCAGGTGCTACCTTTTTCTGAGGGACAGGCTTATTAGCTGCTTTAGCAACTTTCTTTTCCTGTACTTTCTTTATTGCTTTTGGTTTTGTAGTTTTGACTGGTTTGTTAATTTTCTGAGGCACCACTTTTTTAACAATCGGTGGAGGTGGTGGAAGCTTTTTTTCAATCAGTATTTTTACAACGCGCTTTTCCTGTAATTCCTCAACTGGTTTTTCTTTTTCTGGCAAGGGCAGGAATGGGACAATCAGGGTGAGCACAAGACAAGTCATCGTGACACGATTCAATACGCGTCTGAATCTTGTTTTCTCTACGGTTGACACTTCCCATGGGAGGCGCCATGAATATACGGCTGCTGCTGTCATAACTCTAACTTGCTTTAGTAGATTCTCTTTGAATAACGGATAATGATATCTGCTCAAAACCAGCACTTGAACAAATCTGCATGACTTGCTTTATCAGGCTGAATGGCACTTCTTTATCACCCATTATAGTAATTTCCTTTTTCTCACCTTCTTGCACATCTGCCTGAACTTTTAGCATCTCTTCCTGAAGTGCCATCTGTAGCTTTTGCACATCCGCTTTCTTATTTCCATTGATATCACCTGAACTGACAACTTTCTGACCCTGCAGGCTTATATCTTCATTATTAAGCATTAATACTACAGAAACACGCGGCTTTTTCTCAGCCATAGACTGCGGCATTTCAATGCCTTTAGCATTTGGTAGTACAGTCGGGTCCGACGCATTCACCAGTAAGAAAAATACCAAAATGGTAAATATATCCATCAGCGAGACAATATTAAATGGTGCCTGCTTTTTAGCGCGATCATGATTGCGCTGCATTCTTTGTACTGTTTTTTTGCCACGCATAATTATCTTCCTGCTGTATACACTGGAGCATCACCCACAGCGATATCAGGAAACAGATCTGCAAATACTGTTTCCCCATCCTTAACTACTTCTGCCGCCCTGACTGAGTCCATAATCTGAACAAGCACATCGTAGGTAATGTCTGGTTCTAACAGTATTGTTGCATTTTGAATATCCTGATACCTGGTTTTCAGGCCTTGTAAATATTCGTTAAGTGCTGTTAATTCGTAGCCTTGGTCGCCGTTTTTAATTGATTTGAGTACGCCCTTGTTACGATCCTGAACACGCAATGAATTCTCGCGTACAACAATTTCAAGCTCTAATGTTTTAACGTTATTTTTGACAACATCAGATTTGGCTGGCAAATCCAGTTCCAAAATACTTATTTTAGAAAACACCGCTGTAATCAGCAGGAAAGGAACCAGAATTACCATCAGGTTCATGAAAGCAGTAATACTTAGCTCTGCTTCTTCCCTGTTGCGTCTTCTACTATGGCGTCTATATATCATAATGACTTATATCAATTTTATGCTTCAGCCTGTGCCTGCTTTCGCGCACTGACTGCAATGGTATTCAGTACTTTGACTGAGGCCATCTCAAGGCTATCAACAATTTCTGTAGTCTTGGTCTGTAACCAGGAATGCAGAAGCAATAATGGAATACCTACCATCAGTCCAAATGCGGTTGTATTCATCGCAACCGAGATACTTGATGAGAGCAAATCTGCTTTTTCTGCAGGGCTTGCCGCGGATATTGCTGTAAATGCATCGATTAGACCGATAATTGTTCCAAGCAGACCTAACAGGGTTGCAACATTTGCAAAAGTCGCCAGGTAATGAGTCCGCTTTTCCAGTTTAGGAACCACTTCCATTAAACCTTCTTCCATTGCCGTTTCAATATCATCTCTACGGCGTGACGTTTGCGCACTTGCAATGCCATAGCCCATAATTCGGCTGATAGCACATTTGGATTTTTCAGCAAAATTCATTGCTTCATTCATATTGCCACTGGCCAGTACTGTCTGAATTTTTTTCCAGGCAATCTGATTTTTAATTCGTGTGGAAGAAAGATAAATATATCTTTCAATGGCGATCGCCAAACCTATGGCTAACACAAACACGATTGGGATCATGAAAATACCGCCGGACTGGAAGAATGTTACAAAAGACTCATACATATTCATTGGGACTCCCTATTACTTAATATCGTAAATTTATTTTCTACTTTGCTGATAGAAATCTACTTTGCGTTGAAAAACTTCCTTATCTACCGGCTGTATATATTCGTTAATATGTCGCTGCAGAAAAAAGTCGCCCTCACCTGGCAGTGATGCTTTCCATGGAACAATCACCAGACTTTTGGGTAATTCTTTATTACCAATAATTGAAATACCATTAAGCTCCTGCACATTCTGATCTGCAAATGACATACTTTGCATGAATATAAAGATCATAATTAGCAAGAAGATTTTCACTATCCCAACTCCATCACTATTTTATTTGACTCTCTCTACGTGATAAATCACTTATCCAGGCTATGACTTGTTTATCGTCATTTTTTTCTATTTCTTGATATGCCTGATAATGTGATTTTGCACAAACTATTTTCTGTAAATACAGGTCACATAAAATAGCTAAATTTAGATGAGCGTTTGCGTAATTCGGATACTCGGCCAGAGCATTTTTATACATACTCTGCGCCTCCTCAAAAGCGCCTTTTTCACGTTTAATAATGCCTGCCTGATTTAATGCATAAGGATTCTTTGGATTCAGCTTAACGGCAGTTTCAATAGCATGATCGGCTTTATCAATTTCGCCCAGTTTTCGGTAAGCTATCGCGATATTCACCCAGGGGCCTGAAGCACGCGGTTCTTTTTCTGCAACCTGATTGAATATTTCGATGGCCTGCAAATAATCTTCTGCAGACATTGCTTCCACACCATATCCAAACTGCTGTTCAACAGACGCAGAAACTTTATAATTCTGCTTTACAACTATTCTGGAACTTTCATCTTTATTGTTGGCAACTGAAGATACATTACTGGGCGCATTTGCACATGCCGTTAACAGCAATACAATGAAACCTGAAATAATATATTTAGTATTAATGAATTGTCTCCACATAAGCTTCTGATTTTTCTGTTCTCGCGTATCGCGCTGGTACTAATTCACCTAATTCACGCAGGCTTTCTTTAATCCATTTGTTATACACACCATCCACTGTTCTGCGTGCATTCAGTTCAAACAGGTCAATCGCCTGCTCCTCAAACGGGAATGCCTGTTCTTCCAGTAAAAACTCATACTGCGCCAGTTCTTCTTGAGAAAGTCCGGGAGGCCGATCAGACTGCATTAATGCGCGACTAAAGTCGTAGTAAATCAAGCCTGAGTAGTAGGTTGCTGACGTAGTCACCTCTTCTACCTTGTATGCACCTGCCTGTTCAAACGCTAGCAATGCTCTTTCCATGAGCGTTTTCTTCGCTTTCAGACTTGTTTTCAATGGGATTTTCAAGCGGCTGGCATTAAATACCGTGTATTTAGGAATTGCCAACTGAAGTGATGCATTAGCAGCAATAAATTTCATCCTGGCAGTACTGGTAGAACCTGCTACAGCCTCAGTCTTGATGATATCTTCCCGCCATTGCTTGACTAACTGGGTCTCATTTCTTGCTAGATACAAATCTACAAGTGATTGACGAACTTCCAATGCAGCTTCATAAGGCTTGGGAAATCTCTTGATATAATTCTTGTAGATTTCAATAGCACGATAATCATCTTTTTCTTTTGCATATAAATCTGCTGCCACAAGACTTGAAGTACGCTGGGTTTCTTTATCATTTGCATCATCCAGACTAATCCTTTCGTATTCTTGCGCAGCCAGTATATTGCGTTGATCTTTTTCGTATACCAGTGCTAATTTATGCGTAATTGAGGACTGTTCTTCATGATCAGGGAAACGGCTTCTGAAATCTTCCAGCACAACCGCGGCACGTGACCATTGCTCTGACTTAAGCAGTAATGTTGCTGCATCATATTGTGCTGCCGGTCGAATATCAGAACCAGGAACAATTCGGCCAACTCGCAAATAATGCTCTACCGCTATATCTGTTTCACCTGCCAACTGACTGGCTTCTCCCTGTTTGTAAATAGAAGCGGCTAGTTTTTCTTCAAGATTTTTACGCTCTTTAGCATCATTTCCAACTAATAGAATTGCCTGTTGGTAAGCAACCTCTGAACCAGGAAAGTCATTTAGCTCGAAAGAAGAGTGCGCCTTAACAGTCCAGGCACTTTTACGAAGTTTGATATCGCTATCAGCAAACTTTTCAACCAGCAAACTTGATGCCTGAATAGCCCTGCTGTAATCTTTAATTGAGAATAGATCTTCAGCTGCTTTTGTTAACGCCACAGATGCTTGTGGATGTAACGGGAATTTATTGGCAAATTTAAATGTACTATCAATCTGCCTGGATTTAATTTGTGCATTAACACTTTTGTCTTTAGTTGCAGTCAACCAGTCATTAAACGCAACCAGAGCTGCATAACCAGCCTCTGAATCTTTTGCATGCGCCGGATAGTGATATGCTGTCTTTTCAAATTCAACAACTGCATTTTCATATTCTTTAGTTTCAAACCAGATATCTGCCAGCAGGAAATTCATATGCGCCGAATGCGGATCTTCGGGAAACGATGCTATGTAGGCCTGATACCAGCGGGTTGCTTCAATATAGTCTGGCTTCTTCTTGGATTTCTGGGCAACGGCATGATAGTACTTGGCTAAATCGATGATATTGGATTTCAGATAATCAACGACATGTGACGCATCTTCAATCTGGTTATGTACCCAGTATTCAGAGTTAATATGATAATTTTCAACAAACTGTTTTTTTGCATTCAGTACTTCAGACGGGAATTTACCTTTCTTGAACGCATCAATGGCCCTGATCTGGAAATCTGGCGCCTGCGCATTGAACTGATTATGCTTAACAAACTCTCTAAATGTATTGGCAGCATCACTATAGCGCTGCTTTTCCAGATACTGCACCCCCAGCCGATCATAGATCAAGGCTTCGTATGGTCGCCTTCCGTGACCATTAAAATAACCCGATATTTCACTGGCACCGCCCAAATAACCATAACTTAATCCCAATGCGCGCAGAGAGTCGTCTAACAACTCTTTTTCTGGACGCGTCAGCGCTTCTATATCCTTATCAACATCATTCATAATCATGGTATCGAGAAGCGCAATAAACGAATGCAATCCGACATCATAATCAAGCCTCTTGAATTGCGTCCAACCCTGTTTATAAAGTGCATGCCGATAGAATCGACTGTCCTTGCCCAGCTCGATGACTTCAGCATAAGCCAGTTCAGCTCGCTTGTATTTCTTATCTACAAACAGTGTCTCGCCACGGCGAAACTGCGCTTCCACGTAATAATCAGAATCCGGAAACTTTTCAATTAATCTGTCTAGACTATCCAGCATTTTCTCGCGCTGATCTGCCGCTTCATATGCCCGTGATAATTGATACAGGACAACATCGTTTAATTGATAGTCTGATTGCTCTAGCAACAAGTATTCATATAACTCGATAGTCTCTTTATAATTTATATCAGTGGTTGTGAATTTTGATGCAACTTCAGGACTTGATACATCGACTGCCTGCAGGTCTTCATTTTCCTCTAGCCTTAAATCACCCAACCTGCGTATTACTTCTGGCGAATCTTTTTCCTGATCTTCATCAACCAGCAACTCACGATAGCTATGTATGGCTTTCTTACGGCTACTCTCAACGGGAATGTCGTTTTCCACGTCGACTTTCTTACGCTCAAGGTCTTCAATCGTATAATAGGACCCACCGCCCCAGCCACAAGCCTGTATCATTAGAATCAGCGCATAAACGCTGCAATAACGTATATGCTTCATTCGTCTTCTCCAATAATTTCCGGATTATCAATGGTTGCCTGATCATAAGCCTGTGCCAATGCCAGCTTGGCTTGCGCACGATAACTCTTCATCACCAGCTTGCGTTTAACCAGTTCACGCACAGCAAGCTTTTCGATCAGCGTGCTTTGTTTTTCATAAGCAACAACTAAGCGTGGAAGTGCGTCTTCAATTCTCTGTCTGATTTCGTCTATGCGATACTGGAATCCACCAAAGCCAAAACTTGCCACCTGATCAACGGTGCCAATAGATTTTTCAACGTCAGCCATATTAGTAATTTCTTCTTCAATGGCTCTGAGCTCTGTTTTAGCTCTCCATTGTCTTTCTGCATATTGTTGTGAAACTTCCCAGTAAATTCGACCTTTAAGCATTTCAAGTCGCTTCAAGCTGTCTGAATACTGTTTGTTTGATGGATCCTGTTCACTTAATTTTGTTAACTTATTATAAAGTCGATCAATGCGTTTGATTTTCAGCAGTTCATCATCATCGACAAATGCCAGTACATTTTGATTCGATTCTGCATCATTATATGCTTCAGAAAGCTCAGCATATTTTGCCTTAAGACGCTTCAATTGCGACCTCTTCAGCGTTTTGCCTGCTGCAGGCGCTGTTTGTTCATAGCGTGCTTTACGCGTATCAAGCATGGTGTTGTATACATGAATGTTGTCTAGCCAGTTCTGAAGATTTTCCTGAAGAAAAATCAGGTCACGGAAATTTTTAACAGCTTCGTGGAACTGATGATCAGCCATCAGTTCCGACAGGTATCGCATTTCCGGTACTGAAGGAATACTTTTTAACGACCAGAACCAGCCTAATAGTGGTTCTTCTTTAGTTTTGCCAATTAACGCGGTGATAAATTTACCTTGCTCGATCGAAGCAATTGATTCCGTTAATTTGCCAGTTTCAATCTGATATGAATTGATTGCATCTTCATAGGACTTTACGGCGCGACCATTCAAACCAAGTTGCCCATACCCGTAAGCGATCGCCAGTAATCCTTCCTGGACTGGTGTCGTTGTTAATCTGCGATCTTTTAATTCCAGCCAGGGAGTTAAAGCTTTCTCATAATGCCCCTGTTCACTGTGCGCCCACCCCATGGTCAACAGGGAAATATCTGAATAAAGACCACTTAGGCGAACATCTTCAAGATAGCCTTGTGCTTTTTCCGGTTCATTTTTTAATAATGCCAGCCCTGCTACGAGATTGGACTTATCTCTTAGTGTCAATTCATTTGAATTGCGTATCTTTTGTTTGCTAGCGTTTTTTAAACTACTGACTCCATCTTCCACATTACCATTTCTAATATGAGCAATTCCAAGATTATGCAATGCATATGGTTTATGTGATTTTGGCGGCTTCCATCCATCAAGTACTGCAATCGCTTTCTCGGGCTGACCTATATCCAGGTATACCTGACTTTTTAATAATTTTACATCGCTGAAAACATCTTCATGGACCGCACCTTTAATGTTTTCCACGTATTGCGCTGCGTTCGCCAGATAACCACGCTGATAAGAAATTTTTGCCAGATAATAATAAGCTCTGTTTTTAACAGCATCATCGGAGTTTTCTTCAAGAAGTCTAGCAAATATTTTTCCGGCTTCATTATGCATTCCATAGGACAGCTCTATCCCGCCTAATAGCAACTCGTCATCAGGGCGGTGATTAGCCACTCGATTAAGTTGCTGCGCTGCCAGTAAATGAGTTATTGAAGTAAAATAATCATCCTGAAAAAAATGAAACAGCACTTCGCCATAGTGAAGATCCTTGACAGTATTGATCACTATCTTTTCTTCAGCATACACTGACGCATTCGCAAACAAACAGGCGACTACGAAATATTTAATCAGTCTGGACAACATGGTTATCATTTAAAGGTAAGCTCTCTGCCAGATCACCTATTGCCACTCTTTAATGACAAATTCAGGTTGTTTCTTGATAGACCTGTCTGAAATCTTGAGCTCCAGATATTTTGCACCCAGGCCTTTTTCTACTTTTATATCTGCACCCCGGCGATAATCACGTCCGTTCGGTCCCTTGCCAACAAGTATCGCCACTAATTCATGTTCACCACTGGTGACGTTACCAACATACAGTTGCTGAACACCGCCACGGTGTAATGCATCAACTTCACGTTTGGTATACAAATAGTTTGCAACAATCTTGTCATCCAGTTTTAACTGCACAGAGTCAAGATCAAAGAAATCACCAACATCCACTGACACGAATACAGCTATTTGTGTATTTGCAGGGAAAAGCAATTCTTCCTCTAAAATATACAGATCGCGATTAATCTCAAGAACCTCTTTCTTAAGCGACTGGACTCGCCCATCCAGTGATTTAAACTCATCATCAAGATTTTCGCCTGTTTGAGTTGCAGAGATTACACTTCCTGTAATCAGCATTGAAATTATTAATACCAGTAATTTTGTAGGCATACCCACCTCCTTTAAATTATTCTTTCTCATCAACTCAATATCTCACCGAAAAGAACAGTTGCAATACTGCCGCATCAAATGAATATGGATCATCGGTAATGACAGAAAGGTCTTCTATCCCGCTGTAGTCGTCATATTGCGAATCAATATATTCTGCAGAAAAATTCAACGTGCCATTATTGAATCTTGAATATTCATCAAAAATCCTATAGCTGACTTTGGCGCCAATTGAGTAACTATCAAAAGTGCTTAATTCTTTATCTCTGGCCATGAAATTTCGCGCGACCGAAAAATTATTACTATAAAAGTCTGCTGCATCCTGAGTGTAATAACGTAAATACAAATCGGTCAGCCAACGATCACCAATATATTGCGAATAAGTGAAATCGACTGTATGAGCAACTATGTCCCAGGTGTCTCTAAAATATCGATAACCCAGAGAAGTTGCAGCTTTGAAATCCCAGTACTTGGTCACGCTGAGTGCCGTTGCCTGGCTAGACCTTGTACCCGGATACACTTCGGAACCCAAACCCTGCGGAACATTCCCAATAATGACAAACCGGTAGGGATTATTGAGGTAACCATCTTCAAGCGTTGCCTCATAAGAGAGATCTGCTCTGATTTTACTGGTTAATACCTGTGATAAAGAAACACGATATTGAGATCGTTTTAAATCTTCCTCAAATTCAGGCGCATCAACACGCTTGATAGTATCCCAACCATGAGTAAAGCCCAGGCCTATGGTAGTTAAATCACCAAACATGTCATGAGAAATATCAAAACCTGCTGTATTGGCCTCATAATCATTCTCATCACTATAAGTATAGAATGCGCCGATTACTGTATTATCATGCAGGTAGTTACCACCCAGCGTAAATTCATCTCTGTCTTCAGTATATTTGCTTGCGCCTGCCAGCACGTCGGGCGACGCGCCAGTAATATTGTCCTGATGATATTTTCCGTACACTGAAAATTTTTGTGCAAAGCTTTTGCGTACCAGTACAGTGACACCATCAACCTCTACACCACCACCATCGTAATAATGGTATTGAACATCTGCCCTGTCTTCAGGTAACTGGGCAGCAAATGCTGGTTGCCTGATCAGTGATACAGCAGCAATGGCGCTTATAATTAGCGCGTATATAGCAAATTGTAATTTAGTTACAGCCACAACCACTTCCTTGTGCCGATGCTGCGCCTTTAGCACCTTCTCTGGTTTCATAGGTGTGTTGTCTGAACGAGCTAAACACTGCATCACGATCCGGATCCATAATAGGGTCTGCCAAATGCTCTCGTTCATATGGTGCCACCCACGGTTCAATCGGCTTTATACTGCATGCAGTTAAGCCAATAACAATGAACATTAACAATAAAGATTTAATTATCATGATTTATTCATATTTCAATTGCTTGATCTGCTGCTGATAAAGACTCAGGTAACTTTCTTTATAACCACGGTGCATATATCGAATCTCGCCGTTTCTATCGACAATAATAGTCATGGGCATAGCGTCAATATCGTATAGTTTGCTTACCTGTTTGGACTGGTCGAATAATATTGGGAAATCAATCCCCAGTTTTTTTGCCAGTCTTATGGCTTTTTCCGGTTCTTCATCAATGTTGACTGCGAGCAGTTCAAAATCATATTCGTCATGCAGTCCCTTTAGCTCAGAAAGTTTTGGCAATTCCTGCTGACAAGGACCACACCATGATGCCCAGAAATTAATAAGCACAACTTTGCCACGATATTCACTAAGTTTTCGGTTATCACCCTGATCACTCTTTAAAGTAAAATCAGGTGCTGTCTTGCCGATCAGTTCATTTCTGGCAACTGAAGTACCCACGCAAATCAGACACAGGAGTCCTGTAATAACAATTAAAATATTTTTAATTTCTATACTTTTCATGACGCCTCCACATACATAATTTAGAAGAACACGCCCAGGTTGAATGAGGCTTCCAGGTTATGTGTGAATTCATTTTCTCCCAACAGATCTGTTTCATAGATATAATCTCTAAAATCAAATCGTGCTGATAACCAGTCCGTTGGCAGAATTTTCAACCCTATTCCAAAGTGGTATGCAAACTCGTCCTCTTCAATGAACTCAACATTACCAACACCTGCGAGTACATAAAAAGTACTACTCAACGCGATGTCACGCCCCAGAAACACTTCGCCCGGCAATATGTTGTACCCTATTGATAATGCGTAATATTCAACGTCCTGCGTTTCCTGGGGGAACAATGGCAGACCTAGCCGACGAAATGACTCATCTTTAACCTCAGATTCGCCGTATGTCGCTTCAACAAAGAAGTCTTCGGTGACGTGATACGCTGCACGAATTCCAATCACCGGTTCAGACCCAAAATCCTCGACATCCAGTACTCCATAGAATGCTGAGATCTCGAAGTCTTCAGTATCAATTTTCGGCACCACGATATCTCTACGATGAATATCTGGCTTAATCACCTGTTCCTGTTCTTGCTGATCTTCATCTTCCTGCGCAAACACCATGCCGGTGTTGATGCCTATCAGCATGATGAGAAATATTGCAATCCATTTCATAATTTATCCCTTCCCTTCTTTAAAAGAAAAATGCCACGCCGCCTGTTATTTCATCAAAATCATCGTTTTCATCATCGTTTGATAAAACAACGTAGCGACGATAATCAGCACGTATAAAAAAACGTTCAGTCAAATAAAATCTTGCACCGATCCCTGCATTGGCAAGATCAGAATCTGTCTCTTCGGCATTTACCAGTGTTGCTCTTGGAGTATTCTCAAAACGACCATAACCAATTGTAAAATTTGGACTGACACGCCATTTCGGAAATGGTGTTGAGACAAGATTGAGGCTGTAAACATCAGAGCTGGAAAAGTCACCAGCAACTTCACCATAGGAGAATTCCAGCATGATATTTTCTGTAAATTTGTAACCCAGACGTGCGGTAATAAACGGATCACCTGAGAAATCACCTCCAGACACACCAAACTCGATTCGTCTTCTCAAGTAGTCACTGACTAATACATCACGAAAACTCTTGTTCGAGCCTGCCTCAGTCAACGTACGCTCCATTTGTGAACGTTCAACCCAACCGGTTTTATTGTGATCTGTTCTGACTTTAAACCAGTCTGTTTTACGCTTGATTATTTCAACCCATTCGTGACGATCCACCACATGGAAAATGGGAAATCCACGTCCTGGACCTGTATGCATTTCAATATATGGATCAGCAACCTGTACGCTTTGATACTCTTTATCTGCGTAGGCGACCTGATTGACTGTGATGAACATCACAAAGGCAAATATCACATACTTTAAGTGAGTTATTGTTGAGATTTGAGTAAAGCTTTCCATGCCTGATTTCATTTCAAATTATTTATGGGGCGCAGCTTGCCAGATCAGCAGCTGATGGACCTGTTCCTGTTAGGACAGTACAATTTACCGGACACGAACCATTGTTTGTTCCTGCCCAATTAGCAATTTCTTGATAACAAGTCGCCGCTGTACTTGCAAAAATATCGCCACCACCATGTGGCCCTACGGATGCGACTCCGGAATCACCAACTAAGGGTTCGGCAAGTAATTTGCTCTGCGAGACACTGGCAGGATTCACAAAGGCTTGTGCAGAATTAAAATTAAATGCCAGGTCAGCAGCAGTTACCGGGTTTTGAATCAGGATAAATGCACCACCTGATCCACCAGAAGCATGACAGGCGCTCGCTGCGCAGCTGACATTTGATGCACCTATTGGCCCTTGCAAGATAGGACTAATACACAAATCAAAAATGTTGCTACATAAATCTGCAACACTACCGGGATCATCCTCGGTAGAAACACTGTCGCATCCAGTTAAAATGATTAGCGCCGCAGCAAGCGACGCAAACCGCCGCTTCTTGTTCACGGTAACTTCTCCGTAACTATTTAATATTTAAATACAAGTTGGGTTATTTGCAGCACCCATGCTAATCCAGTTCAATATCACGCCATAAGTGCTATTCGGACTAGTGTCTACTAATACCGGTTGAGTGGGCCCCGCTGGATTAGCAGGACTCACTAACACCTGTGGGTGAGGCAAGTTAGGAGCAACATTGTCAGAAACTGCTCTTAGCAACAAATCATTGTTAGCCGGTGTACATAGATCGTTAATCATGGAAATAGTGACATTGAAGTCGCCGCCAGGATTACCTGTTAATACAAACCGGTTTTGTCCACTTGATGGATTCGCACTGTTGTCAGCATCTTCACCAGGCGCATGACATGACTGACAATCGGCCATTAATCGTGGATGAACTGTCGAATTAAACAGTGACTGACTTACACCTACGTTTGAAAGCAGGTCTGCTTTAACTTTATAGACGCCATCAACCAGCTCAAATGGATCATTAATATATTGAGCACCGATATCCACCCATTCAGTCACCAGACGCTTTTCAGATGCGTTCATAAACAGACTATGGTCTAACGTGCCAAGCACATGTTCATTATCAGCGCGTAATTTTCTATGATAAATCGTCTCAATGAGATGACTGGTACGTGAACTATTGGCAGAACCACCCACAGACACTAGCGGTTCATTACGCAGGAATACAACTCCTCCATCCTGTACTACAGGTGGTAATGGCTGACCAAAAGCATCTTTCTCAAATGTTCCAATTAGCAGTTGATCATATGAAATGATTCTGCCACCCAAACCACTCAGACCACCTTCTAAAGTTAATCCCGCTGAAACAGCCTCGTTCGCCAGCAATGCATTGTTATGGCAATTTACACATGTACATCCACCATCATTAATTGCACCTGCTGCACTACAGGCACCCAGCACATCATCACGTGCCTTGTCCCAGATCGGCTGGATATGATCTTCGTAGTTGATTCTTATACGTCCATTAGGTGCGACCGGTGGAGGCGTATCCAGATCATCATATGAAATGATTTGCTGCTGTATACCACCGATGCTGACCCCTGCCCACACAGGTGTATAAGTTATATTGGGTAATAGGTCACCCGACCCATTCGCTGGATCATTACGACTCTTAGTATCAGCCATTGTTTCACCCGCTACGACATCCCAACCTTTAGTAGCAATATATTCATTATCAGCTTGGCTACCTGCGATTGGCGTTGTATTTAATGGTTCTGTTGCACGCCTTGGTGAATGGCATCCATTACATGTACGTACTTCACCGGGACGCACCTGCAACCAGTTTGTATGCGTTTGAAATGCACGCCCTTCTCCATCCAGTACAGTCATGGCGACTGCCGTGTCCGCTGGTACTTTTACACGGAATGATCCGTCAGGCTCGATCTGCTGGTATCCAAGAATTTCCTGCATCTCAAATTCACTTTCACCAATCGCATCCATGATCATGCCCGGTGGCGTTGGAATTGCTCGGGTCACACGGACAAAACGCGCAACACGATTTGCAAACTCTGGAGTACTGGGATCTTTCATTAACAGCAGATCCGGCTCTCCTGTTGCAGTTTTAGGAATGGTTTCACCAGGTGCCAATACCGAGTCGCCCATAATATCCAGTGAATCAGTGTCGTAAACACTGCGAACATTCAGCACACCCATACCTGTACCACCTAAACCATTCGCTTCAGAAGCCAATGCGGGATCAGGGAATTTATCCCCGATAATCGCAGGTGTATCACCCAGACCACGTGGAAGTATTGCAATTGGATCAACCAGCGCTTTACCCGGTGCTGCCAGATGCACAGGACGCAATGTTCTATTCCCCAGGTCCATCATATATATACTGTATTCCGGAGTTCCCTGATCAGGTTCGGTAACTCCCGTCATAGGGTCCGTTACCATGGCCGGATTTGGTGGCGCAGGCCTGAATGAGACTAATGCACGGTTTGTCCCATCCCACAAAGGATAAGGTGTTGTGAAACGTCCGCCGGGAGAAAACTCATCATCAAAGTTAACTGTGAGATTTGTTAATTGAACTTTAGTTTGCCCATTGCAGTTCTGCGGAAGTCCTGGTCCTGGTTCACACGCATCAGAATAATTTTTAACATCCAGCAGCATTATCGCACCCGCTTCATTAGTACCTGATAAAGGCATCAATGAGGTCATCACACGACCATCCTGCATTTCTCGAGGATGTAAAAAACTGTTCCCTGGACTAAATGCTCCGTACTCTACAAACAGGTTTGTTCCGTCAGGGTTTGCAAAAAATACCGGGAAATGATTTCTGTTTGCGAAATGATCCCAGCGTGAATACATAATTTCACCCGTCTTAAGCACAGTGGCATTACGATCATGACTCTGGTTAAACGATATTTGCGTGATTTCCTGAGTCACAGGATCAAACACATGCAGAGCAATCGTCTGCTCACGCTCATACTCATCCAGATATGTATATGGCTCTACATTTTCTTCAGCCATTTTTTGTTGCGTTGTTTTTTGGCGGCTGGATGAAAATACGATTCGTCCATCCGGCAAATAGGCGGGGTCTACATCATCCGCTAATTCAGCAACGGCTGTATCCTGAATTAACCGCGTCAGCGTGTTTGAATTCAGATTAATTTCCCAGATATTAAACGTTGCATCATTCGGTCCACGCATGGCAAACACCACTTTGCTTGCATCAAAGTTGACTTCAGGATCAGACACGTCACCCTGACCCTGGGTATAGGCGGAAGTTAAGTTGGTAGATTCCGAAAGTGGAGCAGATACATTTTTCATGTATAAATCACCACCCGGTGAAAAACGTACACCATCAGTAGGGTTACCAAGGGCAGCGGTATTTCTTTGCGCATACACAATTGGGAAGTCACCATTAATGATCACACCCTCTTCGCCTGCGCCCCCGCCACAGCCTGACATTGAAGTAGCAATAGCCCCACCGATTGCCCATATACTTATGCGTAAACATTTAGCCCATTTAACTGCCATGACCGACTTCTCCAAAACAACTCTGTTTACGTGAACAGAGTCTAGTTATTTATGCTGGCGATTATTGTGGAGAGAAGCAGTGTGAAACGGTCGATGTTGATGAACGGCAAACGCCTTCAGATGGATGGAACAAAATTTTTTCTGTGAAAAACTTCAATAAAAACAAGATAGATAGGTGGTTTTATTTGTGATCTCAATCAAGATTTTGCAACCCACTAGAAAAGAGCAAGTTACCCTCTTTATCGACAATGATTCCTTCGATTTCCGGCAAAGATTCCAGTAATGCCAGACCGTTAGTCGGTCCCATTACAAACACACTGGTGGACAATGCATCAGTATCAATAGCTCTTGGCCCCAGTATGGTCACACTGCGTACTGAGCGTGCTGAATCTCCTGTCTTTGGGTCGATAATATGATGATATCTTACGCCATCTTCGTCGAAATAGCGCTCATAGTCACCAGAAGTTGATAGCGCTTCATTAACCAGGGGAAGCTTTGCGATGACTTTTTCCTTGTTGACCGGGTGACGAACTCCAATTATCCAGGGCCGTCCTCGCCGGTCACCCAAAATACGTGTATCACCACCGGCAGTGACTGATATGTGTTCAATACCAAGTGTTTGCGCACGTTCCACACTCAGATCAACGGCGTAACCTTTGGCAATACCCCCCAAATCAATACGCACACCTTTATGCCTGAAATGGATAGTCCGATCAGCCTCGTTTAATTCTATATGTCGAAAATTGACTCCGGATAACTGCTCATCGAGCAGCGCCTGATCGGGACGGATTGATTCTCGATAATTATATAAATAACCAACACTGGCGAAAGTAATATCAAAAGCGCCATTTGTTCTAGCTGAATAGACCAATGATTGATCAATCACGGAATAGAGTTCAGCGCTAATTGCCAGCACTTCAGAGGATGCCAGGTAATTAACCCGAGACAATTCACTGCTATCTATATAGGGACTCATCCCCTGGTTCACTTCTTCCATGGTTTGTAAAACCATGTTCGCGGCTTTTTCAGCGAGAGCAGTGTCTTCATGCCATACTTCTACATGAATGGTAGTACCCATAATATTGGCATCTCGCACTATCCATTCCGCACCCAGCGCGGGAGATACGACACATACAAAGACAGTAATAATTAAGATTACTCTACACATAATTTTGTTTATAGATTCATCAATCAGAGTTAAGGCAATTCAGAACGAAGATAATTCATTATCGCTTAAATTCAAGCGACGCACGAACCTCTATAATGTCACAATCGAAAAAATGGGATTCCAGCAACTCACCCACCATCTTAATAATACCAATACCAGCTAGACTCTCGCCTGCATGGAAATGATCCAATATTCACTGTATTGCAAACGAAACATGACTTTGCCGTATTGAATTAACCCCCACTAAAGTATCATTCCCGAGTACACAGTAATGACGTAGAATTCATTTATACGCTAATGAAAAACAACAATGACTGACGAAAAAATAAAATACGACCCTAGCTGTATGGATGATTACGATCCGTCCTCGATGGATGCACAAATTGCCCAGCAACACATTCTGCATTCAATCAAATCGATTACAGAAACAGAAGTTGTTCCTATACGCGAAGCATTACATAGAGTGGTTGCACAGGAAATTCGCTCAACTATCAACGTCCCCAGCCATACCAACTCGGCAATGGATGGTTATGCGATACGAAGCAGCGACATACCTGTCAATGCAACAAAACAATTAAAATTAATTGGCACCGCATGGGCCGGCCGGCCCTTTAAAGGCAGTATCAATAAAAATGAATGTGTACGCATCATGACTGGGGCTGCAATGCCAGCAAACACCGATACAGTAGTCATGCAGGAACACGTGCAAGTCAAAGATAATCTTGTCACGATAGACAGCAAACAGCAGGCCAATCAAAACGTACGCCAGGCAGGTGAAGATATTGCTGAAGGCGACCTTGTGTTTACACAGGGAAAATTCTTGCACCCTGCTGATATAGGTCTAATCGCATCACTGGGTATTGGCAAAATAAAAGTGATTCGAAAATTACGTGCAGCATTCTTTTCAACAGGCGATGAGCTTGTATCAATTGGCAAACCGCTCGAAGTCGGGCAAATCTACGACAGCAACCGTTATACCTTATGGAGCATGCTGACGAGAATCGGCGTGGAAATCAACGATCTCGGTGTTATCCGTGATACACCAGAAGCCGTTGAAGCTGCATTTCTAAAAGCATCCGAGAATGCAGACATAGTGATAACATCCGGCGGCGTGTCTGTTGGTGATGCTGACTTTGTAAAAGATACGCTGGAGAAACTGGGCGAAGTGAATTTCTGGAAAGTCGCGATGAAACCCGGCAGACCGCTAGCATTCGGTAAAATAAAAGACGCTTATTTTTTTGGCTTACCTGGTAACCCTGTGTCTGTGATGGTCACATTTTACATATTCGTACAAGCAGCAATTGAAAAAATGATGGGCCACGACCCAAAACCCCGCATTCAAATAAAGGCCACTTCTAAAAGTGAGTTACGCAAGCGGCCAGGACGCGTCGAATACCAGCGCGGCAATTATCACCTGGATAATGATGGCGAATACACCGTCAGCAAAACTGGCGAACAGGGTTCAGGAATATTACGCTCCATGTCTGACGCCAATTGCTTTATCTACCTGCCAATGGAAAGTAGCGGTGTCGGTATTGGAGATAAGGTTGAAATCTGGCCGTTTGATTCTTTTATATAGAGCAATTACACCACACGTTACAATACACTAAGTATTGTCTGTATCGTCATCTGTTCTAGCTTCCAGTTTTTCAACCGGGATAACAATATTGCTTTGATAAGATCTATGTTTGTCAGTAATAGCATCGGTAATACCCAGATCAAAAAATATGACACTCGCCCCAAGCTTGGCGCCTTCGATTTCACTTTTTACAGATCCGGATGATTTTCTTCCATCTTCAGTATTACACCGGTAGACAAGAACATCGTCAGAACGCCTAATCTGGACGGTCCCAGGTACATCAGCTTTCCATAATCCCCTTTTGTTTTGCATTTCACACTCACCATTGCTGCCATCAGAAAAAGACATGGTAATCGGAATCATCGGGTCATTGACAATCGTAGCGCAGCCAGTCATAGCAATGGAAAGAAAAATAATTGGCATGGTCTTCATAGTTACGTCCTTGTATATTTAAATAGTAATCATGATCACATATTGACCATATTAATCATTTATATTACAAGTATTAACTACATAAGACAAATACTATTGAGCTAAACGACTAAAACGAATGACAGACTGGAAATAACAGAATTTTGCTATTAGTATCCAGTGGAGAGTTGCTAACCAGGGTGATTAATTACCTCAGCTCAAATACATCCATGTCATTGGCAAACACTACTTCACCTGCATAAAACCTGCGAATACCTCCAAGCGTCTCATCCTCAATACCCAATGTACGCTTCATACGATGAGATAAAATTAATTTTTTAGCCTTTGCATCTTTAGCAATTCTTCCTATTTCAGAGGGCGGCATATGTAAATTCAGCGCAAAACGATTTGCATTTTCCGGCACTGCGTTATGTGCTACCAAAATATCTGCGTTCATCGCCAAACCCGAAAATACGTTATATTTATTACTCATGTCGCCGGAGAATGCTATTGCACAACCCGCAATATCAACGCGCCAGGCAACCGCTGCGAGTGGGCCATGATGCACGGGCACCGCGGTTAATTTTACGTCTTTATTTATATCAAATTCACTATGTTTACTTTCCAGGTTGACATCAGTGACAAGTATTTTATATGCACTATCGCTTTCAGGATTGATATAGTGATTAAGGTAACGATAAACACCGTCCTGCTCAAATAAAGTATGTGCAAATTCAGTCGCCGAAGGCATGACGTTATTACCAGCCGGACCATAAACAAACAGGTCTTCTTTACGCGCGCTAAAGTATGAGGATTTAATATATTCAGGAAAATCCGCACTATGATCGACATGGAAATGGGTAAACGCGACAGCCCTGATGTCATTAACATTTGCACCTGACTTCTCAAAGTTATAACTACTGCCACCACCGGCGTCTATCATGATAACGGCTTTACCATCCAGCCAGACTAAATATGAAGATGATGCACGCTGATCGTCAAGTTCAGGCCCACCAGAGCCGAGTACCTGTAATGAAACTCTATCTTTTTCACATTGTGCGTAACTGACACATGCAGTTAGAAAAAATATTATTGACAATAAAATTATATTTTTCATGGCTGTAGTAAATTGTGAATTAATCGAATAGCTGAAGCACATATGTTTTTCATTATTATAAATAATAGTTATCTGGAGCTATAAAGCATCACAAATTTAAATTCAAAATATCTGTATTCTAATTAGCAACGTCTGGATTCCCGTTTTCACGGGAATGACGATATCTAATAGGACCGGCTTCCACCTGAATTCCATACTTTTCAAAATAGCATCATGGCTTTATATTCATACAGGTTCAGTGGAATTTTAGCTACGAATAAGAACCCGACAATTTAGTATGTCCCGGTAACTGTCATTCCCTGAAAACAGAAATTGAGCATTTCAGAGTGTCCCGATAACCGTCATTCCTGTGAAAACGGAAATTGGGCATTTTAGAGTGTCCCCACAACCGTCATTCCCGTGAAAACGGAAATTGAGCATTTAGAGTGTCTCCACAACCGTCATTCCTGTGAAAACGGAAATTGAGCATTTTTAGAGTGTCCCCACAACCGTCATTCCCGTGAAAACGGAAATTGAGCATTTTAGAGTGTCCCCACAACCGTCATTCCTGTGAAAACGGAAATTGAGCATTTTAGAGTGTCCCCACAACCGTCATTCCCGTGAAAACAGAAATTGAGCATTTTAGAGTGTCCCCACAACCGTCATTCCCGTGAAAACGGAAATTGAACATTTTAGAGTGTCTCCCCACAAACGTCATTCCCGTGAAAACAGAAATTGAACATTTTAGAGTGTCTCCCCACAACCGTCATTCCCGTGAAAACGGGAATCCAGACATACATAATTCAGTAATTAAAATTAGCTGGCACACCAGTATTGAGTGACCTGCGCGTATATTGTGTCTTTGAATTCTCTGTGTACTAGTTGCTGACTTTTAGCCGATGGTAATCATCCATAGTATCCACACCTATTCCAGGATGTTTTATACATTCATCAATGACAATTTCGTCCCCGTTTTCCAGCGCGCGAAGTTGTTCCAGTTTTTCTATCATTTCCAGAGGAGATGGTGACATTTTGATAAATTGCTTCAGATAATGCACACGATAAGCATAAATGCCCACATGCCTAAATACATTATTTGCTTTTAGGACTTTCACATCGACATCGCGTATATAAGGTAACGAACTGCGACTAAAATACAATGCTCTGCCTTTTGCATTTTTAGTCACTTTAACCACGTTGGGGTCATCATATTCCTGAATAGTTTGTATTCGATGACACAGCGTACTGATAACAGCACTGGCATTATTCAGGAGTAACTCTGCCACTTGTTTGATATTTGCAGGTGGCATTTGTGGCTCATCACCTTGCAAATTAACGATAACTTCATCATCCGACCAGCCTTGCTGCTCTACGACTTCAGTGATGCGGTCAGTGCCTGACATATGGTCGCTTCTGGTCATACATACCTTTGCACCAAATTTTGTGGCTGCCTCAGCAATACGTTCGTCATCAGTCGCAATCAACACGGATTCGGCATCACTCTCACATGCGTTTGTGTACACATGTTCCATAATTGGTTTATGCTGATATGTGAGTAATGGCTTTCCTGGCAATCGACTTGATGCATAGCGAACAGGAATAACAACTCGAAAAGAGTCAGACATTATTTTTTCTTCTTATAATGCTGATACTCTTCTTCATCGATATGGCGGGCTTCTTCTTCCAGCATCACAGGAATATCATCACGGATTGGATAAGCCAGACGTGCAGAAGTAGAAATTAATTCCTGCTTCTGTTCATCATATATCAGCGGTCCCTTTGTTACCGGGCACGCCAGTATATCCATCAATTTCTTATCCATTCTTACTCCTCAATAATGTGTTCACTCGCAACATAAAATCATCTGGTAACACGGTTTGTACGGGAACATACCAGGCATTATTTAATGTTAATTTTTGGCATTTTACCGCATCTTTCTCTGTCATGAGTATTGGATTTTGATCAGAAAATGAAAAATCAGCCAATTCATAACGCGCATGGTCAGGATAGGCATGCTTAATCACGTTCAGCCCGGACGATATCAGACTGTTAAAGAAGCGATCTGGATTTCCAATACCTGCCACTGCATGAACTGTGCAACCTTTAAATTCCTCTAAAGCACGAGTTGTTTGAGGATGAACCAGTTGCACACAATCACTAAGCTGCATTTTCATACAATCCCCACTCACGGCAGGCACTGCTTTCGAGGTTGCAACAACAAAGTCAGCTTTTTGCAAGCGATTAATTGACTCGCGCAGAGGACCCGCAGGTAATAGCCGGTGGTTACCAAAACCTCGGTCACCGTCAACCATAATAATTTCAATATCGTGTTCGAAACGATAATCCTGCATACCGTCATCACAAACTATGACATCACATTGATGTTTGTTGATTAACTGCTGAATCACGTCCAGCCTGTCCTTCCCTACAGCCACGACAGCCTGAGTACTGTTAAATATCATAAGTGGCTCATCGCCGGTGAAATCAGCACTATGCGATGACTCAACCAGTGTTGTCTGGATCACACGCCCACCATAACCCCGACTGGCAACACCGGGGTTATATCCCTGCTTTTGCAATTCACGCACCAGGGCTGTCACCATGGGTGTTTTTCCCGTACCACCGACAGTAATATTCCCAACAACAATCACAGGCACAGAGAAATTAATTCTTGAATTATTTTGCTTCCATTGCCTCACTCTCGCCGATACTGCAAATACACCCGATAACGGCAGCAATAAACAGGATAATTTATGACTGCCATACCAGACAGAATTCACCCATTGTTGTGAATGATGGCTGGATTTTCCCGGGCTAGGCATCTGCTAGCGAAGAGTTTTTAAATTGCCGATGATAGAGACTGGCGTATTCGCCATTTTTAGAAACAAGCTCTGAATGTGAGCCATGTTCAACGACTTTACCATGATCCATGACATAAATTTCATCTGCGCTTTCAATTGTTGATAGTCGATGAGCGATCACAAATGTCGTTCGATGCTTGCGCAGTTCATTAAGCGCTTCCTGTATGTGATATTCGGATTCAGAATCCAGCGCAGAAGTCGCTTCATCCAGAATCAGGATGGGTGCATCTTTAAGTAATGCACGCGCAATCGCAATACGCTGCCTTTGTCCGCCTGAAAGCAACAAGCCTTTGTCACCCACTTTTGTCTCATATTTCTCAGGAAGTTTTTCTATAAATTCTGCAGCATGTGCCTGCTCTGCTGCTTTGATTACATCCTGCCTGGTTTTATCCGGCATGGCATAGGCAATATTATTCTCAATTGTGTCATTAAATAAAATCACATCCTGACTCACCATGGAAATATTCCTTCGCAGACTTTGCAAAGAAATATCTTCTATGCGGTGACCATCAATTCTTATCTCACCTGATTGAATTTCATAAAATCTGGGGATCAGCTTGACCAGAGAAGACTTACCACTACCTGACTTCCCCACAAAGGCAATCATCTGATTGGATTTTGCTGATAAATTAATATCAGTTAATACCATGTCAGGCTTGGTTGGATATTGAAACGTAACATTCTTAAGCTCAACTTCACCTCGGCAGGTGTTTAATTCAATCGTGCCTTCATCTTTCTGTGCGGGTTGATCAATTAATTTGAACACACTCTCACTCGCTGCGATACCGGACTGAAGTATTTGATTAATCGTTGTGAGTTTGCGCGCAGAATTAAGCATGCCCATGACTGCTGCCACAAAACTGGCAAATGAACCTGCAGTCAAATCACCTTTCACAGAAGGCATGAAAGCAACATAGATCACCACCGCAAAGGCAATCCCTACAATCATTTGCACTAAAGGTGTGTTTACCGCCTTAACGGCAACAAATTTTGTCTGGTTGCGCCGATTTTTTTCATTAATCAATTCAAATCGATTAATTTCTTCATCCTCAGCGGTGAACAGTTTCACCAGCGCCTGTGCGCTAATTGATTCTTCAATTCTGGAGCTGATATCACCCGTCGAAGTCTGGATGCGATGGCTTAACCTTCTAAATCGTCGCGTCGCATAACTAATAACAACATAAACCAGAGGTGCTGAGATCAATAAAATACAGGTAAGTTTCCAGCTTTGATAAAACATTAACCCGATTAGAAATATCACTGTCAGCGTGTCGCGAACTATAATGGGAATACTCTTGGAAGCCGCCCATGAAACACGTTCCACATCAAAAGTGAATTTTGAAAGCGTCGAACCCAGTGTGGATGCATCATAATATGAGGAAGGGAAATAGAGTAACTTTTCGTGCATCTCTGAACGCAGAACCTTAACAATTCTTTGCCCGATACTTCCAATATAGTACAGACCAAGAAAGCTGCCTATACTGCGTACTATAAAGATTCCTGCAATTGTCAGTGGTATCCAGGTCAATCCTTCGTTACTGTCAGCAACGAAGGCTTCATCAATAATGGGGCCTAACAGTAAAGTAAATGCAAGCTGGCACGCAGCCACAACTGCGAGACCGACGACAGCCAGCACCAGCAGTAATTTGTAATTCTTTAGATAGTGTAAGAGACGAAGGTATACCGACAAGCCTGATGCTTCTTGATGTGTATTACTTTTGGTTGTCGTTTTGCTCACTTGAAGTTGCAATAAATACTTTATTTATACCAATCTTGCCAGCCGCATCCATAACAGAGACGACAGCCTGATGTGGTGTTTGGGCATCAGCCCGTATGGTGATTTTTTCAACGTTATACTTCTTGGTCAATTTAGACAAAGCTGTCTCAAGTGTTCGTGACTGCCCGTCCAGCAATGTCTTCCCGTCCATAAAAAACTGGCCGTTACGATCAATCACAACTTCCAGATTCTTTTCTTCCTGGGATTGTACCGTATTACTGGCTTTAGGTAATTCTATCTTTAAGCTGGCATCATTGTCGAAAGTTGTTGTCACCATGAAAAATATCAGCAACAGGAACACCACATCAATCAGCGGTGTCAGGCTGACATCAGTTTTATCTTCTTCGTCCAGGTTAAATTTCATCAGTACTAGTTTTCGTCAGGTTCTGCTTTACGCGAGCCTTGCATGACTTCTACCAGTTTAATGGCTTCGCCTTCCATGTCGACCACCAGACCATCAACTTTACGACGGAAGTAACGCACAAAGAAAATTGCCGGAATGGCGACAGATATTCCTGCTGCTGTAGTAATTAACGCTTTTGAAATTCCATTAGCCAGCTCAGTGGGATCACCCACACCGACACTGGTGATCACAGCAAATACCTGAATCATGCCAACGACTGTCCCCAGCAGGCCGAGCAAAGGCGAGATAGCCGCAATAGTGCCCAAAGTCGTCAGGAATAATTGTAGCTCATAGGCAGTATGACGCCCTGTTTCTTCGATACTTTCACGCATGACATCACGTGTACTGAAACGGTTCATTAAACCGGCAGCTAAAATTCTTCCCAGTGGTGAACTGTCCCGAATGGCAACAATTCTTTTATCGCTAAGTTGATTATTCTGGTCAAGCTTCCATACTTTCGCGACCAGATTGTCAGGAGCAACGCGTTTTTTTTGAAGACTCCAGAATCTTTCCAGAACAATTGCCAATGCAATGACCGAGCAACCCAGGATAGGCAACATTAGCCATCCGCCTGATTTGATAATTTCAAACACTGTGTAGATATCCCTTATTCTATTGGATCAGTTATCACTTGTTGTGTGGAATGCCAATATCGTTTGCTATATTGCCTATGCCCGGTCTGGATTTGTAAGCCGTCACTGGCATCGAATAGAAACGTCACTGCTCCCTGACTTGCAGTATCCACAAGTTGCGCTCCAATCTCCTGATAGCGTTGTGTAATAGTAGCATGAGGAAACCCATATCTGTTGCGATAACCCGCTGAAAAAACGACAGTTTGTGGATGAACCATATCAACAAACCGATAACTCGAGGATGATTTGCTGCCATGATGAGGAGCAATCATTATATTGCTGGACAAATTATCACCATATTGACTGATTAACCATTCTTCTGCGGATTTTTCGATATCGCCTGTCAGTAGAATATTGCCTGTAGTGTGCCTGATTTGCAGTACACATGATCGGTTATTATCGTTAGATCGCCACTTTTTTGGTGGATGCAGGACCCTGAAGTGCACCCCGTCCCAGCGCCATTCATCCCCGGCCCGGCATAATCGGGTATCGTCAAAATCATATAATTCTGGTTGATTACTTACCATCAGGTCATTGACCACACCCTGCCCAATTAGCCAGTGCATACCGCCAGAATGGTCATTATCGTTATGGCTGATGACGGCCATATCCACCTTTGAGATAGCACGCGTTTTCAGGTAAGGAAACACGACAGCCTCGCCCGTATTAAAACCAGACAGCGAACGGGCGCCTGCATCATAAATTAACACATGATTTTCTGTCTCTATGACCATCGCTAACCCTTGGCCCACGTCAAGCACTGTCATTCTCATCTGACCTTGTCTTACCTGAGGGTCTTTAATTAAAAACAGACCTGCAAGCAATACCCACCCCAGATGACGAACAGGCATTCCTTTCGCCTGTATCAACATAAACAGACCGACTTCAAATGCGACCACGCCTAATACTTTGGGTGAAAACTCCAAAGATGAAAATTCAAGTTCGGCGGATTGCTGCAGTCCCCACCACAATAAAGAAAATAACTGATCCAGCACTACAAATATTGAATTGCTTACCGACAGATCAAATAAAAATAATACCTGATTAATCAGCAGCAATGGCAACAGTACAAAACTCACCAATGGAATGGCGATCAGATTAACTAGCGGCGATATAATCGAAGCCTGGGAAAAGAACAGTAAACTCACAGGAAATAAAGCAAGTCCCAAATAGAGTTGCACTGCAATAATACGAAATATCCTGCCTTTTCCCTGAGTGCGCTTAACGACAATAAAAATAAACAGCACTGCCAGAAAAGACATCCAGAAACCAGCATTCAGTACTGACAAAGGATTAATTATTAACACCAGTATTAACGCTGATGACAGCAGCGAAATATTAAATACCGGTTTGCGCAACAGTATTGCCAGCAAGCCAATGATTACCATCATCAGCGCACGTTGGGTTGGCAAGGAAAAACCTGCAAGGTAGGCATAGAACACTGCGGCCAGCATAGCGAACACCGCAGCAATTGATTGCGAAGGTACTCTTTCGCATACCCAGGCACTACAGCGTGTCAGTCGGTTGACCAGAAAGAACATCGCTACACTGATGGCACTTAAATGAAGTCCCGAGATAGCCAGCAAATGTGAAGTACCGGTTTCACGCAATACCTGCCACTGTGTTTGATGAATGTCCTCACGTTCACCAAAGGTTAATGCCTGCATAAGGTTTGCATATTCATACTTTGGCGCAATAACTTTAAAACGCGATATCCACTGCTGCCGCAAACCGGCCCGGTCATTATCTGCCTGATTAAATTCATCACAGTCCCCAGACCTTACGTACCCTTTTGCGCCAAC
Organism: uncultured Gammaproteobacteria bacterium; assembly: GCA_963976865.1. GTDB lineage: Bacteria > Pseudomonadota > Gammaproteobacteria > UBA4575 > UBA4575 > UBA1858. Next base: position 98,560 of record CAXBLY010000002.1, read on the forward strand.
ACCTTGCGCAAACATGCTTTTTTCATAATCAAATCCTCCCGGATTGGAGTACCCCCAAATCTTTTTCAGACGCACGACAAATTGACATTGCTGGTGCAGGTGTGTGGTTTGTTCGGGCTGGTACCAGCTCAATATAATGTTTTCAGGTACCTGATCGTCCAATTGGTGAATTGATGCCTTATCAAGCCTGAAAACAAACCTGGAATACTGTGGATTAGTCACTTTCACTTCGACAACGGCTCCGCTGAGCTTGATATCCTCACCTTCCAGATTTGAGGATAATTGCGGATAAACAAGGGACAGAGCATATATAAAAGACCAGCAGTAACCCAGAGATACAAATAAAAGCGGTGAAGCAAGCCGGAATCTTTTAACAAGCAAAATAGCGAGCGGCAGCAGCAACAGGCACCAAAGTGAAGGCAACTCTCTGGAAGTCTGAAATAACAGCACACCTGTTAAAAATGACAATGCGACCTTTGCCATGTTCATGTCATAATCATTACAGTAAATTCACTCTTTTGCGGACGATCAGTGCCCTAGTAATGCCTAGAAAGCTATTAAAAAGACTATTGCCCCACCCTGATTCGATTAGACATAATCAGTCACTGGCGATGTTTGGCCATGCGAGCAGAGATCCTAATCTCTGGCACCTCAATCGCCGCTCAGTGTCACGCGCGGTTGCCGTTGGTTTGTTTTGCGCCTTTGTACCGATACCCGGTCAGATGATTCTTGCCGCGGCACTGGCCATTATATTGCGAGCCAATATTCCCATTTCAGTGTTACTAGTCTGGATATCCAACCCCATCACGATGCCGGCACTTTTTTATACCGCTTATAAATTTGGTGCCATGCTGTTGGATGTTCAACTACAACACTTCCAGTTTGAATTTAGCCTGAACTGGTTATTTACTGAATTACAGGATCGATGGCAACCGTTCCTGGTAGGATGTTTGTGCAGTGGCGCACTAACTGGTGCAATTGGCTATGGATTAGTACAGATCTATTGGCGCTGGTATGTGTCCAGAGTATGGACGAGTCGCAAATGCTATAAGCAAGTCAAGAAACCAAATTCTTAAAGAGATTTGAAGAAGTGAAAGGGATCAACTTAAATCCAACCTTATTGTCATACAGAATGTCATTCCCGGGCCTTACGCCACCTCTGGACACAACGTCATTCCCGAACCTTGCGCCACCTCAAGACACAACGTCATTCCCGAACTTTACGCCATCCCAAGACACAACGTCATTCCCGCGGAGGCGGGAATCCAGCGGCATTTAATCAGCCATGAGATACTTTTAAGCTTGGCTGGATCCCCGTTTTCACGGGGATGACGACGGAGCCCAATAATACAGATTATTTATTAACTGTTCCCAAACACAAGGCCATTCCCGAACCTTACGCCACCTCTGGATACAACGTCATTCCCAAACTTTGCGCCACCCCAAGACATAACGTCATTCCCGCGGAGGCGGGAATCCAGCAGTAATCGTATTCATCAGTTACCTTTAGCATAGCTGGATCCCCGTTTTCACGGGGATGACGACAGAGCCCAAGAATACAGATTATTTATTAACTGCTCCCAAACACAAAGCCATTCCCGAACCTTACGCCACCTCTGGACATAACGTCATTCCCGAAGTTTACGCCATCCCAAGACACAACGTCATTCCCGCGGAGGCGGGAATCCAGCGTTATCTAATACTGGTTAACTATATACATCCAGCTTGAATTCTGTCCTCACTGAGTTGACCCCAGAAAGTCAGCACAAGTGAATAACCTAACAGGTTATAACTATTAGCAGCTCAGCAAATCACCCAGCGATTTTGGTTCCGCCAGCAATGATGTATGTGGTGCATAACCATTTCTCCACTCTTCATCAAAGATCACGTCGCGAGCAATGCTCATACCAAAAAAGAAGCGAGGCTTTGTTGACTGGTTATCCGGCCCCGCATGCAACATATCACTGCGATATAAAATGACTGTTCCTTTTTTCGGTGCAGTCTGAACAAGAAAAAAGTTCTCGTTGATATATTTACGATTCATGAACAACTTTAATAACTTGTGCGGCAGTAGACTAAAAATATCAAAGAGATCATTCCGACGCATGAAGAAGTTGGCCAGATTTGGCTGATGGTTGTCGTAACGTTTCGAGAAAATCCGGTCGTGAAACTCCTGTTTGGAAATTTCGGGTTCACCGGTTTTGCGCATATGCAATACTTTTTTAAGATTATGACGTAACACATAAAAATTGGATAAAGTCTGAAAGAGAGTTGTAAAAACACCTGCTTTACCTTCATGCTTCAATTCTGCTCCACTGTATTTATGTGTTCCTGGCACAAACACAGTACCACCCTGTTCTATTGACACATCATCCACAGCTGAGAACATACACAACACACCATCAGGATCCCGGTGAATATATTGATGTGACGATCCCTGATAACTAGTCATAGTAGAAATTTCTAATACTTTGCGGGTTCTGCCACAATACTCAAGCAGTACATTTTCCAGGCGCTTGCAGAGCAAGCTGGCATAAGACAATACATCCGGCGTTGAGGGTAATGGGCAAAAATCACGTCGTTGATGCAATATATCTGTCTGACTGGCAAAGTCACCTCTTTCACGCGCAGGATCTGCAATAGCATCCTTGACCAGCTTTAAACCCGAATTAGCCTCTTCATCTGTCTGCAAATTCGGCAAAATAACAAATCCATGCTCATCCAACACACGACAAATTTGCTGTGCGCACTTGGCTGTAAGGAGCCCTTGCCCATTTAATTCCGGTTGAACTTCATATGCTTTTGTATCATATGAAATATTGAGATTTAGCATGTGAGTTTTGATCTATTGCGGCATTAATTCTGAGTCGCACAATAAAACATATAGTACAGTCATTTACCTCTAACCAAGATTAAAAGTGGTAACTGGTTAAAAGTTTTTGGTGAAATAAGATTAACCCACTAATTTCATCAGATAGCTTCCTGAGGACTGGATCTCATTTTATCGGGAATGACGCGATAACAAAATCAATATTATTTATTTCGGAATGAACACTGGGCAGCCAGTGTTTACTGGATAATCAGCGCCAGCTTTTGATCTCTACTATATTGCTTGATTTCATGTTCACGCTGAAGTGCCTGACTTTTATTGTCGCAGCCTTCTGTATAAACAATTCGAAAAGGCCCACGCCCTTTTGTATATTTGGCGCCCTGGCCAGTTTCGTGTTGTTTAATGCGACGATCCAGATCGTTTGTAATTCCTGTATACAGAGATTTATCTTTGCATTCTATGATGTAAACAATCCAGTCATTCATTATTACGCTGTCGTGAGCATGCCGTCTTTTAACTCATAAACAGTATCCATCGTTTCCGCCAGCCCCATATCGTGAGTGACCATGACGATGGCTGTGTCAAATTCATCATTAAGCTCCATCATGATTTCTGACACCTGCGCTGCTGTTTTACTGTCGAGATTACCTGTCGGCTCGTCTGCCAGAATGATTTTTGGCTGGGTCACCAATGCTCGCGCGATGGCTACGCGCTGGCGTTCACCACCCGACAATTCGGCCGGCTTGTGCAGAATACGATCTTTCAAGCCAACCCGGGTTAACATTTGTTTCGCTTGCTGCTGGATTGTCTTCACTGATTCTTTTCGCACCATCAGCGGCATGGCGACGTTTTCCAGCGCGGTAAATTCCGGTAACAAGTGATGAAACTGGTAAATAAACCCCAAATACTGATTCCGCAATTTTCCACGGACATTATCCGCAAGATTATTTAGCTTGTTACCACACAGGACCACGTCACCGTGGCTGGGTTTATCGAGCCCCCCAAGCAATTGCAGCAATGTACTTTTACCGCTACCGCTTGCACCAACTATTGCAATACGTTCACGCGCTTTTAATGTGAAATTAATGTTATCAAGCACGGTGACATCAAGATTCCCATCATGAAAACGTTTACTTAAAGCATTCACTTGAATGACGTTATTTTGAGTTTCTTCCATTATTCGTACCTCAGTGCTTCAGCCGGCTCTGTCTTTGCTGCTTTGCGTGCGGGATAAAGTGTTGCCAGCACGGTTAGGAAAAATGAAATACACGCTACATAAATCACATCACCCGAACGTACTTCCGAAGGAAGGTCACTAATGTAGTAAACGCTTGGCGATAACACTTTCAAATCAAATAACTGTTCCACGCTAGCAACAATCACTTCCAGATTTGAAGCCAATGCAAGGCCGCCAATAACGCCCATCAGCGTACCTACAAAACCAATCAAACTACCCTGAATGATGAAAATCCAGAGTATGCTCCGTGATGACACACCATAGGTTCGCAGTATCGCGATGTCTGACTGTTTATCAGTCACCACCATAATCAGCATAGAGACAACATTGAATGCAGCCACTGCGACTATCAGCGTCATGATAATAAACATCATGGTTTTTTCCATTTTCACTGCACGAAAAAAGTTTTGATGTCGTTTAGTCCAGTCGGTAACCCATAACTTTCCCTTTAGTTCCTGATTTAACTGATTAGTCAGTTTTGGCACCAGAAACAGATTGGAAAGCTTTAAACGCAGGCCAGTAACTTTGTCATCAAGACGATATAAACGCTTGGCATCTTCAATATGGATAATGGCGGTATTACGATCAAACTGATTCATACCTACCTCATAGACACCCGCAACAGTAAACCTTCTTAACTTTGGCAATATACCGGCGGGTGTGACCGAGGCCTCAGGAGTAATGACGGTAATTTTGTCACCCACCCTCGCTCCCAGAAAACCTGCTAATTCGCTACCGATGAGAATTCTGAATTTGCCGGACTCAAGCACATTCAGATCATTATCGAGCATAAACTGACTTATTTCTGAGACATCGGATTCAAGCGCCGGGTCAACTCCGCTTAAGAGCACACCGGTAACCTGAGTACTTTTCACGATCATGGCCTGGCCTTCCACATAGGGAGCAACGCCCACAATTTCATCAACATGACTCACTGCCTTCGACGCTTGCTGCCAGTTATCCAGTGATCCATCCAGCTCCAGCACATTGGCATGCGCCGTCATTCTTAGCATTCGGTCACGTACTTCCGTCTGAAATCCATTCATGACTGATAACACTGTAATAATGACAATAATGCCAAGCGCAATTCCTAGCACTGAGGTCAGGGAAATGAATGAGATGAAATGATTACGCCGTTTGGCACGCAGGTAACGTAGGCCAATGAATAATTCTAAAGGTTTAAACATTATTATTTACTATAAATTAAGTTGCTATTCTATTGTTTTATATATATTTATTGAATCATGAATAGCGCAGGCATTCATACTCAAATGAACTCATGTTATTTGTTGTCATTAGTCTGAAAAAAGCTTCGAATTATCCCTTTTTAACCACATTTCCCTGCTTGAAAAATCTACCGGGTGATATAGTGATGACAACATTGAAACAGGATATATCCATGATCATTCAAGCCCTTCGTTATTGTATCGCATTCTCATTCGTTGTTGCTTTAACTGCACAAGCGGATGTTATCAAGATGCCTTCAGAATCACCTCAAGTGATTACCAGCAATTCAGCACCCGTACGCGGAATGACCAAACACCAGGTGGAATCAAGATTTGGCTCACCCATGGCTATCAAAGGGCCGGTTGGGGAACCTGCCATTTATCGATGGGACTACCCGGACTACTCTGTATTTTTTGAGCATAATTATGTTCTTCACTCAGTAGTGACCGCCGGCAATTAAATCGCTGGGAATTTCCCACACAACCATGAATAATAGCTAGGCGTGTTACTTTAGCTATTATCTGGCAGTGAAAAATTTTTACCCTCTTCCCGAGTGGCACACTCAAGGTGCCACTATACTGGTCTGGCCACACCGATACTCAGACTGGGCAAATATGCTCAATGAAGTCTCTGTCTGCTATCTTGAGCTAACGCACACTATTTCCCAGGCCCAGAATGTCGTCATCATATATTTCAATCAGGAACATAAAATCCTGATAAACAAGCTGTGTCGTGAACGTGGCTGTGATATGCAAAATATTATTATGCTCGAAATTGAAACCAATGATACCTGGGTGCGCGATTATGGACCCCAGATACTGCTTGGCAATAAAGAATATCAGTATCTTGATCTCGAGTTTAATGCCTGGGGCGAACAATATGCCTGTCGTCTTGACAATTTATTTTCTGAAACTTTATTTAATTTGGCCGCAAGCGAACAATGTCAATATCACCGCACACCGTTAGTTATAGAAGGTGGTAATCTGGAATTTGACAGCAATGCCACTTTATTAACCAATATTGCCTGCGCGAAACGCAATATGAAAAAAGAAAACACCGACGACAGTGAGCTAATCGATCAGATTAAACATGAGTTATCAGTCAAGCATGTCTTAACAGTGGATGTTCCCGCCCTATCCGGTGATGACACCGGTGGGCACATTGATACACTCGCAAGATTTATCAATGACAGCACTATTGTATATGCAGCATGTGATGATCCAGACCACCCGAACCATTCATGTTTATTACTATTGAAAACACAGCTGGAAGCACTGACGACGAGACAGGGAAAGCCGTATCAATTAATCCCGTTGCCACTGCCTAAGAACTTGATTGAACTTGATCAAGACACATTTGCACCTGCCAGCTATGTTAACTTTGTTTTCATTAACGGCGCTATAATCGTCCCCATGCACGATGACGAACATGACCAGATAGCGTTAGACACATTCATTCGTGCCTGCCCCGACAAAAAAATTATTGGCATCAATGCCATGCCTTTACTAAAACAGTATGGCAGCCTGCATTGCGCCACATTACATCTCCCTGAAAATATAATAGCGCACAGCAACCAAGAGCATTAACAATGAAAGCCGGATTAATACAACACAGCAATGGTAAAGACGTAAATATCAATCTAAACCACACGCTGAATCAGATAAACAAACTTGCTGAAAAAGGTGCACAACTTATCGTACTGCAGGAACTGCATGGTTCCCTGTATTTTTGCCAGACAGAAACACAACATCATTTTGATCTCGCAGAATCCCTGGATGGCGATACCGTGACAGCACTTGCGGCCAGCGCAAAGAAAAATAAAGTGGTAATTGTAGGCTCCATATTTGAAAAACGTGGCAATGGCATATATCACAATACTGCAGTGGTTTTGAATAGCGATGGCAGCCTGGCAGGACACTATCGAAAAATGCATATCCCTGACGATCCTGGCTACTATGAAAAATATTACTTTACTCCTGGTGATACAGGCTTCACACCCATAAAAACCAGTGTTGGAACTCTGGGTGTTCTCGTATGCTGGGATCAATGGTTTCCGGAATCTGCGCGCTTAATGGCGTTGGCCGGCGCAGATATTTTAATTTTCCCAACGGCAATTGGCTGGGACAAGACTGACAGCGAAGAAGAAAAACAGCGACAGCTGGATGCATGGATAACCATTCAGCGCAGCCACTCGATTGCCAATAATTTACCGCTGATAAGTGTTAACCGTGTAGGCTATGAAAATGATCCTGGTAATCAAACTGCAGGCATAGAATTTTGGGGAAATAGTTTCGCCTGTGATACCAGAGGCAAAGTGATTGCCTCATGTTCAGACAGTGCCAACGCGAATGTTATTGTCGATATTGATATGACAGAATCTGAACAGCAAAGACTGGTATGGCCTTATTTTCGTGACCGTCGCATTGATGCATATGACAACATCATGAAGCGCTTAATCGATTAGTTTTAATACCCAGCCAAAATGCACTACACCCCACGGCTAATACAAATGCCGAGATGTATAACAATTTGGTATATTTATGCACATCACCCAGCCACATGGTGTGACCGGAAGATTCCAGAAAATAAATCGTTGCACCAAGTACGGCGCATACAAATGAAACCAGCAGACTCCACACCGGTACATTGTCTCGACGCGCAAAGATCGAAAAGAACACAACAGGTGCCAGGAACAAAGAGGCAGTACCACTCACCGCGACCGCACTGAATAAATCCTTATTCCCCCAGAACACACATAGCACACCCAATAGCATAAACACGAGCATCACAAGTCGTCCATTAAATACACTGGGTGTAATCAGTTTCATATCCAGGGCGATCAGTTTGGATGCACTGGACAAGCTGCTGTCCAGCGTAGACATAGCTGAGACAATCAGGGCCAGTGACAGCAATAACATTGGCCATTCACCCAACATGCGCATCAACACAGCATTCATATCATCACCATCAAGTGCGTGCGCACCGGCCAACACACCCAGACTGCCAAAGGCGATAATACATAAAATACTTATCCAGGCGGCGTGCAGAAAACTTTTTCTTGTCGTGCTGCGGTCAGCCAGAAAACCACGATCCATCATCACTGGATCATGCATTGGATAACTCCATATCTGCAGGAGTGCGACAAGCAGTAGTATTGGCCCAGGCTGACCAATCTCAAAACTTATAAACTGTAAATCTGCTAGCGAGAATTGACCACTGTCAAATACAGACAATAGCAGCAATACCAGCACAACAATAAACATACTCATCTGAAACACATCGGTTTTTAACGAGGCATGCAAACCACCCAACATGGAGTAAAACAGTACCACGGCAGAAAATCCGATAATGGCTATGGCGTACATATTGGAACCCGTCACACCAAATAAAATACCAACAACAAGCAAATTGGCAAATACTTCACTTATCAGGCGAATAATGACAACAATGTTATAGCAGGAAACACCGGTGATACCAAAACGCTGAAACAGAAATGCATGCAAGCTATCAAATCCCTGCTTGAAACGTATTCCTTCAATAATTTTCCAGCCTGTTAAAAAAGACAGATAATAGCCAGCATAAGCCAAAGTGCCCCAGATTCCGTAGTAGTAACCAAGGATAGCCGCATTCATTAACGATCTGGCAAAAATCCAGGTTGTCACTTGCGAAAAGGTTAACGTAAGAACACCTGGTAGCTTGCCGTTGGGCGCGACCCCTGAAAAGAAGGAATGTTCACTACACACCTTGGGTAGCAGAATAATTGATATCAGCGCGGTAATACCGGCGATGGCAAATAATATATATTCCATCATCCCTATACAGGTTAATTGACTTGATTATGATAAGACCTTGCTTATAACACTCCTATTACAATTTACAAATTAATCAACCCTAAACGTACATCTAGTGATCAAAGCTCCGCTGGATTCCCGCTTTCGCGGGAATGACATGTGACGGGGTACAGGAATGATTTTGTATATTAATCACTCCCGTCATTCCCATGGAAAAGGGAACCCAGCGGTACTAAAGATATCCTTTACACATTAAATATACTTATAACTTCCTAATCTGTTGCTGGATTCCCGCATTCGCGGGAATGACACGTGACGGGGTACAGGAATAATTTTGTATAGTAATCACTTCCGTCATTCCCATGGAAATGGGAACCCAGCGGTACTAAAGATATCCTTTACACATTAAATATACTTGTAACTTTCTAATCTTTTGCTGGATACCCGCATTCGCGGGAATGACGTGGCGAGGTACAAGAATGATTTTGTATATTCATCACTTCCGTCATTCTCATGGAAATGGGAATCCAGCGGTACTAAAGATATCCTTTACACATTAAATATACTTGTAACTTTCTAATCTCTTGCTGGATTCCCGCATTCGCAGGAATGACGAGTTAGAGTGCCGGAATAATGAATTAGAGCACAAGAATTTCTCATTACTCAATCATTAAGAAAAAATAATTGTTCACCCTGGACGCGATAGTCTGCGATAAGTTGCTGACCCTGATCGCTTAGCAACCAGTCAATAAAAGTCTCAACCAATGCTACTTTAACGTGAGGATGCCTGGCTGGATTAACCGCGATGACACTGTACTGGTTATGTAACGGCGGATCACCTTCCAGCACCAGCACATGATTTTGCTTATTACCAAAACTTATCCAGGTTGCACGATCAGTGATGGTGTATCCATCCATGCTCACTGCCGTGTTTAAAGTAGCACCCATCCCGGCACCAGCTTCCCGATACCAGGTACCACTGTCTTTAACCGCATCAACATCGGCCAAAGCCCATAGAGATAATTCTTTAATGTGTGTTCCACTGTCATCACCTCTTGACACAAATACTGACTTTGTTTGTGATATTTTCTGCAGCGCATGCTTTACATCTTTCGCCTTCAATACACCAGCCGGATCCGATGCTGGCCCAATCAAAACGAAATCGTTATACATTAGCTCATGACGTTTTACCCCGTAGCCCTGAGCGACAAATTCTTCTTCTCGTGTTTTCGCATGCACTATTAATACATCAGCATCACCGTTACGTGCATTCCTCAATGCCTGTCCGGTACCCACTGCCACTACTCTTACATCGATACCTGACTCCTGTTTGAATTTCGGAAGCAGGTAATCATACAGCCCAGAATTTTTAGTGGATGTTGTTGACTGCAGAAGTATGAAAGGATTATCTGCCGAGTGAGCAATCTGCGTCGCGAGCAGGATAAAACTTGTAATAATTATGTTTAAAAATTTATTCATGATGCTGACCTTGTTATATCAATCAATTGCAGATTAAAAAGAAAATGTAAATTGGCTGTAAAGGAAATTGGAATCACCTTCATCATTGGCATTAGGTGCGTCGTTGGCAAACCCACCTTTAAACAAATAGGCCCCGCCAATTTCCCATAACAAATTTTCTGGATAAATTTCCCATCGTAAGCGCGCTTCAAACTGCTGACCCAGAAAGCTCCCGGAATCACCTTGCGGATCCTGCACTCCCGCCACTGTCCAGGCATCTCTGTCCGAAGCCAACCAGTAACCTCTGTGTGCAACAAACATAGAAACTTTTGGGCTTGGTTTAAGCTGTAGTCGCAAACCTGGAGAAACAATATTTGCACGAGAAAATGGCCCATAAATACCCAGTGGACCAAAATCAAAACGCCTGACGCCAAATAAACTATCAAAACGGTTGTTATTACCATCGTCAGGGTCATCATCACCACTGGCATAGTCCAGCTGAGCTATCAGTCTGGGTGACCAGTGTCTGGCAAAGCTATAACCCAATTCTGCACGTGCAAAATAGGCAAAGTGATCCAGGTCTTCCCTGTCTGAGGCTGATGTTGTCGCCCTGGATTCACCAAACTGATAAACCGCCTCTACCTGATAATCAAATTCACTACGCGCTTTATTCTTATATAACCGGGCACCCATTGTATGGATATCGCGATTACGCGTAGGTCGATTATGAGTATCGTTTTCATCCAGACCAAAATAAAATAATTCTGCTTCGCTATCCCACTGGCTTAACGCATGTGTAGGCAACTTGTAATAGGTTCCCCAGAAAGCGACTTCTGTGTCCTGATCATCACCTTGTGTACGATTACGTTTTCTTCTATCAAATTCTCCTGGCAGCCTTTGCACAGGTAAAGTGTAAAATGCACGCAACTCTTCACCATTTGCTTTCGTTCTACTCCAGTCTATTCCTGTGAATGAATTGATTGCGTTGCGAAATTTATTGCGCGCAACAAAGCGGCGGCTACCGACATCCATGGTAAATCTACCGACACGCACCTTATTAACTACGTCATTCTGATCTGATGCAGCATCATTCCACTGGATATAAGTTTGTAGTACATCAAGAGGGTTCACATCTCCTGAAGATATTTTCGTACTATCGTCTGCGTATGCTTGACGGGAATCCAGCAGCTCAAACCCAAACTCCCATTGGTTCCAGGTCACACGCGCGAGAATATTGGTTCTGAATACCAGAATCTGATCATCCCCGCTGCCGCCTGCTCTGAATTGTTCATCCAGTGTTTCGTATCGGGTTCTGTGTTGCCCTGAAATTGATAGCCATTCCGGCGTATTCAATGCTGAATCCAGCGTCCATGGCTGCGCGTCCGCGTATGCAGGACTGTGCCCAATTAATAGCATCACAAGGAGTTGTATAAACAAAAGTAAGCTATATCTGGATTTATGCATCATTATTCTTATATTATTTCCAAAATGAAAAGAGACGCTATTGTATTTTTCTGGCTAAACAATGCAATATGATATAATTTACCACTATAGTTATGTATTTTTGTTCATATGAAAATATCAGTATCACCTTCATGGAAATTCACTACCGACCAAACCGGACCAATCGATCCGGTGTTGTTTGACATACTCCGTTACCTTCAAACCGATCACAAACTAACCAAAGCAGCAGAACATACAAATATTTCATATCGTCATGCCTGGAATATTCTAAAAAAGTGGAATGACCAGCTAGGTAACCCGCTGGTCACCCAAAGCAAAGGCAAAGGCACACGTCTAACAGAGCTGGGAGAAAAATTTGTCTGGGCTGAAGGATTAATTGATGCTCATTTAACGCCAAGTATCAGCACACTTACGTCAACCATAAATCGAGAAATAAACAGTCTGCTGGGAGAAAGTGAGAACATTCTAAGAATTCATGCCAGTCACGGCTATGCAATCGATGTAATACCCAGGCTCGACCAGAATGACAATACCATTGATATTAAATACATGGGAAGTGCCGAAGCCATAGACTCACTTATCAATAATACCTGTGAAATTGCAGGATTTCATATCTGCACTCACCCGTTAATCCGTAAAAGAATCGGCAGTAAACATTACCGCATACTAACCAAAGCCAAACACACAATCATCAGACTAGTTTTGCGCAAGCAAGGGTTTATTGTTCAAAAAGGCAATCCAAAATCAATCACGCATTTAATAGACCTGACTCAACCTAATGTTAAGTTTATCAACCGACAGAAATCGGCAGGCACGAGAATTTTACTGGATGAATTATTATCCTGTAGTGGAATAGATACAAATGATGTGAATGGTTATAAAACTGAAGAATACACTCATACCGCGGTTGCCGCTCACGTCGCAAGTGGCGCTGCAGATATTGGTTTTGGTATTGAGTATGCCGCAAGAAAATTTAACCTGGACTTTATTCCAATAATTTCAGAACAATATGTACTTGCCTGCAAAACCAGCGCCATAAACAAGCCACCTATAAACGCGTTAATTGAAAATATTAAAACCCATGCGTTTGCTGAAAAAATATGCGACCTTCCCGGCTATGAACTTGATTCCGTTGGCACACTGGTTCCAGCCAAAGAATTCCTCTGGAACTAGAGCCAACGACGTACACGATGTTTATAGGCAAGATAATCATCAGAAAATTTCTCTTCCAGTATATGCTCTTCCTGAAGAACAAACCGCCTGTGAATCCAGACGGCAAACACTGCAATAACCATAAGTGAACTCACAGACTGCAAAAACAGCATCCAGGCAACAAGGAAAATCAGCATACAAAGGTAGATGGGATTGCGACTGACTGTATATGGCCATGTCAGAATTAAAAATGAGGACTCTTCAAATGGCTTAATTTCAGTTTTATTCCTATAGAACAAATAGGCACTATATAAAATACCTGTTATGGAGCCGAACATTAAAATACAGGCGATTATTTGTGTGTTTTCCCAGGCCAGGACAGGAAAAAACTTGTCCAGCAAATACATAAGCACCATAGAAGTCAGCACACCATAAGGTGGAAGAAATTTTGTCTTATTAACTTTAACCATTGTATAGCAGTACAGTTGCGCTAATTCCAAAAAAGATTGAATTTACAGGCAGGTACTCAGCCCCCGGCTGGCAGTCAATCAATGTTATTAATAACCGCATTTAACTATCTTTATGTGCAGCTTGATAACCATATTATCTGACATTAAATACGAGTGAACTGCCTAATAGAAAGTATATATGGCACGAATAACTACAATTGAATTGCGATTATTCAAAACAAGCTGTCAAATAAACAGTAATGCAGAGTGCTTGCCTATTGTTGCAGTGCTGCACTAGCGTGTATATGGCCTTACTTAACATTAGGAGGAATTTATCATGCAAAACATTACGATTGAAAGTCTATGCAACAAGCTTGAAACAAAAGCCAGAGACAGCCATTTTCTCGAAAAATCTGTAGACGGAATCGAACATACCGCCAATTATTTTGTTGAGAAATTTGCAAAAGAGAATGGGTTGAGCGCACATACACTGGGTGCATTACGCTGGTACTTCCAGTCTAATGAGGCACTCGTTGAAGATGGCCTGATTGAGCTACGCTGCAAGGTCAACCCGCTAACTCACAAAGGACATTGCAATTTTGAGTTTGTCGATGTTGCCGATATAGATGAAAAGAAAAAGCATCAGTAACGCAAATGCTGAATTCCGGACCGGGTGTGGACATATTTTCATGCACACATAAGTTGCACAAAGCTATTCAGCAATAGCATTAATATCCAGGGAAACGACTGCCTCACTAGATTCCGAGAAATCGACAACAACCGGTTGTGAAATCAAGTCGCCCTTTTGGGTTATGGCTTGCCCGTCCTTTGATATGCGCGCAATCACTTCGACTTTATCGAAAGTATCGATATCCATACTCGGAATCATTGCCATTTCTTTTGATAGCGTTACTTTCGCAGGAAGACTCGCTACTGTTAAACGTGCCAGTGACAGTGGCATTTTTGGACCTTCCACCGCTCTTGCATAGATAAACAGTGTATCTCCTGACGCAGCATTCTGATTCACCTTTTCATTCAACTGCACAGAGACTTCAATTTTTCGCTGATCTTTATCTCCCTGCTGAGCTACTTGCGCTGAGTCCTGAAGTGGTTCCAGACCGGCTTTATCACGGGCATCATTTAAAAACTGGACCAATGAGGCTTTTACCTCGGGCCTGTCACTGGGCACAAGTGTTAGCAAAGCTTGCCAGTGTTTAACTGCATTTGAAAACTCTGACGTTGTATAAGCAGCATAGCCCGAATACCACAGGCCACGCTGATGATTAGGGTTAATTGCCAGTGCTTTGGCCAGTAATGATTTTTCATATTCTCCAAACAATTCATTGTTGGAAAATGCCGACGCTTCCGCCGTTAAAACCAGTATCTCGGGGTCCGCCTGATTTACCAGATCCAGTGCTTTTATATATGCCTGTTTTGCATCGTTATAACGCTGGGTTACGAAGTACGACTGACCCAGCATTGTCCAGCCTTCGACACTGTCTGGCTTATCTTTCAGTTTTTGCTCTAACGTTGCAATTGAACTTTCTATAGACTGCATCTGTGCTGATGTAGCCTGTTGCTCGTTTATATTATTAGTATAGCTACCTGTACTTACTTGCTGATATGTAAGCAGAGCAATGACTGGCATCACCAGCGTTACCAGTAAAGTGATTAACATATTGCTACCGGAGTGAACCTGCCTGGTATCCTCACTTTCGGCATCCTGTAATAACGTGTGCTGCAGGTCAGTTAACGCATGTTCATATTCTTCTTCGTCTAGCAGATTCCTGTCTAAATCAGACTGCAGGTCTTCTACTTTTCCAATATAGATTGCTTTGTTAATTTCATCTCTGGACACATAGGCATTTTTGTTTTTCTTCGACAACAAAGGCAGCAGTACAAATGCCAGGCCAATTAATATCAATATAATTACAGCAAGCCAAAACGTGATCATTTAAATCGCCTTGTGATTATTCTTTATTATTGTTATCGAGAAGATCTTTCAGACGTTGCTTATCGTCGTCACTTAGCTGATCGTCAACGACACCTTTTGAGCGTCGCTTTACTAATATCAGCGCAGTAATAATGCCCCCAATTAACAGGAGAAACGGACCTGCCCACAACAAGTAAGTGCGCGGCCTGACCGGAGGATTATATAAAACAAAGTCTCCGTAACGATCAGACATGAATGTTAATATTTCCTGATCACTCTCGCCTCTTTCCAGCATTTCTTTCACTTCTATACGCAAATCGTTAGCAAGATCAGAGGAAGATTCTGCCACTGTCTGATTTTGGCATACCAGGCAACGCAGCTCAGACAGAATATGTTTATAGCGCTGCTCATATTCCGGAGCTACCGATATGACTTCAGCATTGATCACTGACAACAGCGACATACCTGTCAGGAACAGAAGGAGTACAAGCTTGTTCATTTGCCAGCCTCAGCCGTTATTTTTTCTATTATTGGCATAAATTGTTGCTCCCACACGGTGGGTGTCATTACACCCACGAGCTTATGCTGAATAAGTCCATTGCTATCAATTAAAAATGTTTCCGGGGCACCGTACACGCCAAAGTCAATTCCAATACGTCCGTTTTCATCATATATATTCGCGACATATGGATCACCATACTGCTTTAGCCAATTAATCGCTGAGGCACGGTCGTCCTTGTAATTGAGACCATAGATAGGCACCTGTAATTTACTTGCCAGATACACCAGCGCTGAATGCTCCTGCTTACAGGCTGCACACCAGGTTGCCCAGACATTCACCAAGGCGTAATCGCCCTGTATATCTTTATTGGTGATTATTTTTTCCGGATCCCTTAAGGTTTTAGCTGCAAATTCCGGAATCGGTTTGCCGATCAGTGGTGAAGGCACTAAAGAAGGGTCTTTATATAAGCCAACAAATAAAAACCCGGTGATTACCAGAAAGATCAGTGCAGGTAAAAGAAAACGTATCATGTGATGATTATAATTAGGCTGAAGTTGTTGGAACTACCGAGTTAGTCTTTATGGGTGCATTTTTTGCCCCGGACAACGTTCGATATCTTTTATCCATTGCACCCAGCAATCCACCAATCGCCATCAGTAACGCACCTATCCAGACCCATTGAATGAAGGGACGATAATAAATCCTGAACCCCCATTCATTTTCACTAATAGGCTCACCCAAAGAAACATACAGATCACGAAATACACCTGTCTGGATACCAGGTTCGGTCATGGGATTTCTTTGCACTGTGTAAATCCGCTTTTCCGGATATAACATCACTACGGGTGAATCATGTTTTGTTACATTGACACTGCCGCGCATGGCCTGATAATTAGGTCCCTGAACAGCAGCTACCTTTTCCAATACAAAGGTGTAACCAGCCAGTTCAACCTTCTCCCCCATCGTGACACTTATTTCTTTCTCATCACTAAATGCGCTTGTAAAAACAACGCCCAGAATAAATACACCGATGCCGATATGCGCCGTCATCATGCCTAACATTGCACGAGGTATTTTTGAGTAAGCTTTACCTACTGAAGTTGAGCTATCACGTTTTACAATCAGTCTTAATACTGCATAAAGTGCTGTCAGAATTGCCCACGCTGCGGCTGCAATTCCAATCGCTGTCATGACTGTAGTATCACGATAAACCGCTAATGGAAGAATTATTCCCAACGCTATACCAAGCAATAGCAAAAATTTTAATTTGGCAAAAAGTTCCTTAACTGGCACACGACGCCATTTGGCAATTGGACCTATACCCATAAGGATTACGAGTGGCAGCATTAACGGTACAAAGACAGCAGAAAAATAAGGAGGTCCAACCGATAACTTTGGCAGGCCCAATGCATCTAAAAATAATGGATATAAAGTACCAATCAAAATAGTAATCATTGCCACTACTAGCAATACATTATTGATTAACAGCATCGTTTCCTTGGAAACCAGATCGAATCGGCCACCAGCAGTGAATTGACTGGCACGCCAGGCGTATAGCGTTAACGAACCACCTACAACAACAGCCAGAAACGCAAGAATATAGACACCACGCGCCGGATCACTCGCGAACGAGTGTACAGAGACCAGCACTCCCGAACGCACTAAAAATGTACCAAGTAGACTTAGAGAAAATGCCATGATTGATAACAGAATTGTCCAGCTTTTAAATGTTGATCGCTTTTCTGTCACGGCTAGTGAATGAATCAGGGCAGTCCCTACCAGCCAGGGCATAAACGAGGCATTTTCAACCGGGTCCCAGAACCACCAGCCGCCCCAGCCCAGTTCGTGGTATGCCCACCAGCTGCCTAATGCAATGCCTATTGTCAAAAATACCCAGGCAATGCTCGCCCAGGGGCGAGACCATCGCACCCAGGCAGAATCCAGTTTGCCACTCAACAGAGCAGCAATGGCAAATGCAAATGCTACTGAAAAGCCAACATAACCCATGTACAGCATAGGCGGGTGTATCACCAGGCCAGGGTCCTGAAGTAATGGATTAAGATCTCGCCCTTCTAATGCGGCTGGAAACAGTCGTTCAAATGGATTCGATGTCAGCAAGGTAAACAGTAGAAAACCGATACCAATCATACCCATGACTGCTAATACTCTGGCAATCATATCGGCGGGCAATGCACGACTAAAAATAGAGACAGCAAAGCCCCAGCCAGACAAGGCCAAGACCCATAATAACAATGAGCCCTCATGCGCACCCCATACCGCAGATATCTGATAGTAAACGGGCAACTTGGTATTGGAGTTATTGGCGACGTATAAAACGGAAAAATCGTTAGTCACAAAGCAATAGGTCAAACATACAAATGAAATCAGTAAAAACAGAAACTGGCCGCTGGCCGTTGTCCGCCCGACCGACATCCAGCTTAAATTATTACGATAGGCACCAATCAACGGAATAGTTGATTGCGCAATGGCAAGGCATAGAGCAATGATTAATGAGAACTGACCGATTTCTGCAACCATAGTTTATTCGACACCTAATTGACTGTTGTTTTAGGAATAGACACTGGATGTTTAGCGCCTGTTTCTTTTAATGCTTCTGCAACCTCAGGTGGCATATAGTTTTCATCATGTTTAGCCAACACC
Organism: uncultured Gammaproteobacteria bacterium; assembly: GCA_963976865.1. Lineage (GTDB taxonomy): Bacteria > Pseudomonadota > Gammaproteobacteria > UBA4575 > UBA4575 > UBA1858. Next base: position 117,264 of record CAXBLY010000002.1, read on the forward strand.
TCTTGTGCCACAAATACACCTTGCTGATTAATTTTACCCTGCGCAACTATGCCTTGCCCTTCACGGAACAAGTCAGGCAGTAAACCTTTGTAACTCACAGTAATACTGCCAGCCGTATCCGTTAAATCAAACAGCGTGGTAATGCCATCATCTTTGCGTTCTACACTTCCCTCTACTACCAGCCCGCCAAGTCGAAACATTTGACCTGTTTCAACCTCACCGGATGCAATTTGCGATGGACTATAGAAATATAAAAGATTTTTTTGAAATGCGAACAATGCCAAACCAATTGCAGCACCAAAGCCAACAAGCAGCACCATTACAAATATTAATCGTTGTTTTCTTTTCGGTGTCATAGTAATTAATCCACTTCAGGATTCTTCTGATAATTGCTGTATTTGTTTAATAATCTGTTTTCGTTTTCTTTTTGCGGCTATTACATTGCCCACCATAACAAACGCAACAATGGCATAAGACCACCAGACGAAAAATGCATATCCACCCATGGCAAAAAATTCTTTCATGATTCTTTCTCCACTACTTCTTTAACCCATGAGGCATTCTTTTCACGCAATAATACTTCAGAACGTGTACGTGCAAAAAGCAATGCTAAAAAGTATGTTTTAAAAGCAACCGCCATTATCAATAATGGAATCAGCATTGACATATGCATGGAAGGCTTATCAAACTTGGTCACCGTGGCAGGTTGATGTAATGTGCTCCACCATTCCACAGAGTACTTGATGACCGGGATATTAATAATTCCCACAATCGCAAGGATTGCGGCCGCTTTTGCACCTGTGCGCGGGTCTTCAAATGCCCCATGCAGTGCAATAACTCCAAAATATAAAAAAAGCAGCACGAGCTCTGATGTTAGTCGTGCGTCCCATACCCAATAGGTGCCCCACATCGGCTTGCCCCATAGCATGCCGGTGATGAGTGCTATCGCGGTAAAAGATGCACCGATGACTGCACATTCTCCGATAACAATTTCGGCTACTTTTATTCTCCATACGAGTGCAACAATGCCGGAGACAGCCATGACCATATAAACAAACATGGACATCCAGGCAGCCGGCACATGAATGAAAATAATTCGATAACTTTCACCCTGCTGATAATCAGGTGGTGCCACAAAAAAGCCCTGGTACAAGCCAACACCCATCAGTAACAAAGTGATTACCGTTAACCAGCGCTGCCAGCCTTTAGACCACTGATAAAAATATTTCGGCGAACCGTACTTATGGATAAATTGCATCATAATTTAGTTATAGGAAACTTTTAATGCAGCTACCACTGCAAAAGGAATCAATATGGTCAAGACTATAAGAAATGCACCTAGAAGTGCGTAGTATCCCGAAACAGGGAGACTATTTACCGATGCATTGATCGCCATTGTTGAGAAAATCAATACAGGTATGTAAAAAGGCAAAATCAGTAATGAAGACAATATTCCTCCCGAGCGCAAACTTAGTGTCAAAGCAACTCCGACGGCACCTAATAAACTTAGTATCGGTGTGCTAATTAATAAGGTGATAACCAAACTACCAATTGCATGGGTAGGAAAATACAGGAGCAAAGACATAACTGGCGCAAGTACAACTAATGGTAACCCGATACTCAGCCAGTGGGCAGTAATTTTCGCCCCAATGAGTAATATTTTTGGTCCGGGCAGTAAAAGCAGCTGCTCAAGGGAGCCATCGTCGTAATCTGAACGGAACATGGCATCCATCGACATCAGCATCGCTAACAGCGCGGTTACCCAGATAACACCTGGTGCCATTGTGCCAAGCAAATCCTGGTCAGGACTGACACCAAGCGGGAACAGGCTCACCACAATCACAAAGAACACCAATGGGTTAACCAGCTCTCTGCGTCGTCGAATTGCCAGTAACAAGTCCCGATACAAGATTGAATAAAATAGTTGCATAGTCTTCTGAGCGCGTTATAAATCCAGTATAAACGAAGCCTGTTTCCCCAAATCTATACCTCGGTGGGTGGTCAGTATCGCCATACCACCTGATTGGAGGTGATTTTGCAGACATTGTTCCACCACGTCGATGAAATCAACATCCAGCGCCGTCAGAGGCTCATCCAATACCCATAATTTTTGAGTGGATATAAAAAGTCGCGCTAGCGACACTCTTCGCAGTTGACCGGCAGACAGCCTTGAACATGTCACACTCAGGCGTTGACGCAGACCTACACTTTCAGCCAATTCCACAATAGACCCTTTCACATCCGAGGGCCAAAAGCGTTTCAGTAACTGCAAATTTTCTCTTACCGTCAATTCCCTCTTCACTGCAGCTAAATGCCCTATATATAAGAGTTGACTTTGAAATTCCTCTGCAACTGACTGAATATCATTATTATTCCATGATACTGATCCCTCGACAGGCTGAGAAAGGCCGGTAATGATACGCAGTAAACTGGTCTTTCCTGCACCATTGCTGCCCTGAATAATCATTGCCTGACCGCTGTGCAGAGAGAAATCGAGGTTTTCAAATAAAACTCTGCTGCCTCGCTCACAGGTAAGTGCTCGAGCAACTAATTGGTTACTTGCTTGGATAACAGACATTTAAGACGACTTTAGGATCTAATCAATGTAATGTACTGATGATTAATATCAAACAATATGGACTCAGATAGATTGTTGCATTGTGGTGATATTGTGGTGATAAAGAATATTTCCTAGAATGCACTAACACAACTCGATACTAACACCCTCGGTAACACTATGTCAGATGATTCTAATAAGCCCGTAAGGCTCTTTCGTTGGATAGGTTTTTTATTTGCTGTCGCAATTGGAGTGGTTTTAACCATTGGCTCCTCGACGGTAATTGAAACAACAAACACCGAGGAGTTCTGTACTTCCTGTCACTCAATGCAATGGGTACAACAGGAATGGATGGAATCCTATCATTACAGCAATGCGTCAGGCGTCCGTGCAGGATGCCCCGACTGCCACGTACCACATTCACTCGGGCCCAAGCTTTACGCAAAAGTCATGGCTGCCAAAGATGTTTGGGGTGAAATTATGGGAACTATCGATACTGAAGAAAAATTCGAACAGCATCGCTGGAAAATGGCGAATCGTGTGTGGGCTAAAATGGAAGCAACAGATTCACGTGAATGTCGCTCATGTCATGCGTTTGATGCAATGGACACTTCCGAGCAGGGAAAACAGTCTCGTAAAAAACATAAGAGAGCGCAAAAACAGGGTAAAACCTGTATTGAATGTCATAAAGGGGTTGCCCACAAGGAACCTACCGAACCAGATGTATAGCTGAAACTTAACCAACCTGGCCAGTTCCAGAATTTGTCAAGCGTGTAAATTTATCTTAAAAGTACATAAAACAGGCAATAAAGCCACAATCTAAAAACAAATATTTTTGTGTGCGTTATAATTACGCACTGAAATTTAACGTAAAATGCAGGAGTCAACTATGCAAATAACAACAAGACTATCCACTTTGTTGCTGTTAGGTGTATTACACACAGGTCATGTAATTGCCGATCAGGACGCAGCAACAAACATGCTTGCAGACACATGTGTTGCCTGTCACGGCAAAGACGGTAATAGCTCAGGTCCCGCCATACCCAATCTCGCGGGCATGTCACCGAATTACCTGATGGGAGCAATGCTGGCTTATAAATATGATGACGATGAAGATAAACTTGACTCAGTCATAGAGTCGGATGAGGATTTTGAGGACGTGGAAGCATTCCCACGCTACTCCACAATTATGGGTCGCCTTGCTAAAGGTTATACCGAAGAAGAAATCAAGCTGCTTGCCAATTACTTCAGCAGTGAAACTCCCGTAAGACCCGCACAGGAATTTGATTCAGCCAAAGCGGCTCAGGGCAAGAAGTTGCATGATAAATATTGTGAAAAGTGCCACGAAGATGAAGGTCGATTTGCCGATGACGACACAGGTGTGCTGGCAGGACAATGGAAACCATTTTTCCTCTACACCATGCATGACTTCAATAGTGGCGATCGTGCCATGCCTAAAAAAATGAAAAACAAACTTGAGGAAATGGCAGAAACTGATGGCGCGGAAGCCATCGAGCAACTTGCTGATTATTACTCAAGCATCACTGAATAAACGGAACGGAGAAGCCAATATGAAAAAGTTAAATCGTAGAGATTTTATAAAATTAGGCGGCGGTTCCATTGTGGCAGGAACAGCGGGCATCACTATCCCCAATATTGCCCTGGGTGCTGCCAAGAAGGTTGTTGTTATCGGCGGTGGCGCTGGTGGTGCCATTGCTGCCAAGTACATTCGCAAAGCAGACAGCTCAATAGAAGTCACCCTGATTGAAACAAATAAGGACTATTACACCTGCTTCATGAGTAATGAAGTCATCGGTGGAAACAGAAAAATTGAAACAATTCGCCATACTTATGAAGGTTTGAAGAAACATGGCATCAACGTCGTTCATAGCAAAGCAACAAACGTTGATATCGATGCAAAGAAAGTCAAAACTGAGAGTGGTGATTCGTTTAGCTATGACCGTCTGGTCGTTTCACCAGGCATTTCTTTCAAATGGGGGGCTGTCGATGGTTATGATGAAGCTGCATCAGATGTTATGCCTCATGCATGGAAAGCCGGAAGCCAGACAACACTGCTACGTAAACAGATCGAGTCAATGAAAGATGGTGGACTGGTAATTGTTGCGCCTCCGGGCAATCCTTTCCGATGTCCTCCTGGGCCCTACGAGCGTGTATGTCAGATTGCACATTACTTAAAGCACAATAAACCTAAATCCAAGATTCTGGTTTTGGATGCAAAAGACAAGTTCTCCAAACAAGGCCTGTTCACTCAAGGCTGGAAAGCACGATACGACGGCATGATTGATTGGGTGCCTGCTGCAGATACAGGTGGCGGCATAACGTCTGTAAATCCCGGCAACATGACTGTGTCTACTGACTTTGATGAATATAAAGCTGATGTAGTCAATTTTATCCCGCCCCAGTCTGCCGGGACTATTGCTATCACCGCCGGGCTGACTGACGACTCAGGCTGGTGCCCGGTTGATTTGGGCACATTTGAGTCCAAGATCCATTCAGGTGTCCACGTTATCGGTGATGCCAGCATCGCGACAGGCATGCCAAAGTCAGGATATGCAGCTAATTCACAAGCTAAAGTCTGTGCTGCCGCCATTGTGGCCTCACTGAATGACTTTAAGATGGCAGATCCATCTTATGTCAATACATGTTATAGCTTAATTGCCCCAGACTACGGTATTTCTGTAGCAGATGTCTACAGACTTGCCGAAGACCGAGCCAGCATAACCAGTGTTGCCGGTGGCCTGACTCCAAGCGACGCGAGTGCAGATGCATTACAGCGCGAGGTTCAATATGCCTATAGCTGGTATGACAATATTGTCGCTGACATGTTTGGCTAAACACATCTTCAAGCACTGCCTAAAAAGCGGAGCTAGTAGCTCCGCTTTTTATTTGTCTGATATTTTTAGCTAGAATTGTTTCGTGAATTACCTTAAAGCCTCATTACCCAACGACAAACAGCCCATAAAGCACTGGGGACAACTCTATGGTTGCGCACGTGGATTAATAATCAATGATGCTGTCAACCAGCATGACGGGTTAGTTGTGGTACTCACAGCAGACTCACTTTCAAGCATCATCACATACAACGAAACAAAATTTTTCAATCAGGATAAAACTGAATTCCTCAGCTTCCCGGAATGGGAAACTTTGCCTTATGATATTTTTTCACCGCATGAAGATATTGTTTCAGACAGAATCACAACATTACACAGACTGCCTCAGTTAACTCACGGCGTACTGGTGCTGCCTGTTACTACATGCATGCAGCGGGTTGCGCCAAAAAACTTCATTACTGAGATTTCATTACATATCAAGATTGGCGATGTTATCGAGCTGGATCATTTACGCACTTCACTGGCAGCAGCGGGGTATCATCACGTATCACAGGTAGTAACACGCGGAGAATTTACTGTACGTGGCTCAATTGTTGATTTTTTTCCCATGGGATCAAATCACCCTTATCGCCTGGAATTTTTTGACAACGAAGTAGAAACGATTCGCACATTTGATCCAGAGAAACAGACTTCACTAGTCAAGCTAACAGAAATCAGCCTATTACCCGCTCACGAATTTCCAAGCGATGAGCAGGCAATCAAAGAGTTTCGTCGTCGCTACCGGGAAAAAATTGAAGGTGATCCAAACAAAAGCATTATCTATAAAGAAGTAAGTAACGGTAATTTCCCTCCAGGAATTGAATACTACTTACCATTATTTTTTGACAAGACATACACACTATTTGATTACCTGCCAAAAAATACATTATTTATTTTGCATGAAAATGCATTGGATGTCGCTGATGAGTTTGAATCAGAACTCTATTCTCGTTATGAACAACGTCGTCACGATATAGAGCGCCCTATTCTGAAACCTAAAGAAATTTACATTTCAGCAGACGAAACCAGGGAAAATATCGAGCAGTTTTTGCGCGTACAGTTAAACAGTAACAAGTATCAAAATACCCAGGACGATATTTTCACCAATTATCCAAGCTCCACATTACCTGCTATTAACATAGATTCACGCCTGGAAGACCCTGCAATGCAACTGCGTCAATTTATGCAATCTAAAAATAGGACCATTGTATTCGCGGCAGAATCTCTGGGCAGACGAGAATACGTTAACGAAACCTTGCGCAGTCTGAATATCAAACCAAGCATCCAGGAAAACTGGCATGCATTTACACAAAGCAATGATGCCATCAACTTGCTGGTCGCCCCTATTGATGATTCAGTGGATTTGCCCGAACACGGCATTACCATCATTGCCGAACGCCAGTTATTTGGTAATCGTGTCAGGCAAGCCAACAAGCGCAAACGTACGCGTGATGCCGATGCCATCGTACGCAACCTGAATGACCTTACTGAAGGCTCTCCTGTCGTACATGAAGATCACGGTGTTGGGCGTTACATAGGTTTGCAGTCATTGAATATTCAGGGACTGGAAACTGAATTTTTAACTCTAGAATATATGGGTGGGGACAAACTTTATGTTCCCGTTGCCAACCTGCATTTAGTCAGCCGATACACGGGTGCCGACAACGAGAGTGCACCCTGGCATAAACTAGGTTCGGATTTGTGGTCCAGGGTCAAACAAAAGGCCGCAGAAAAAGCACGTGACGTCGCTGCTGAACTATTAGATGTATACGCACGCAGAGAAGCAAGGCAAGGCATTCATTATGATATTACCATACATGACTATGTCACCTTCGCAGCCAGCTTCCCTTTTGAGGAAACACCAGACCAGCAAACTGCAATAGAAAGCGTATTAGCTGACATGGACTCAAAAAGACCCATGGATAGAGTTGTGTGTGGTGACGTTGGATTTGGAAAAACAGAAGTTGCCATGCGCGCTGCTTTTATTGCTGTTAGTAACGGTAAACAAGTCGCTGTACTTGTTCCAACCACCCTGTTAGCACAACAGCATTACCAGACATTTCTGGACAGGTTTGCTGAATGGCCAGTTAATATAGAGTCATTATCCCGATTCAGCTCAGCAAAAAAACAAAAAGAGACTATCGCTTCATTAAAAGATGGAAAACTGGATATTGTAATCGGCACACATAAACTGTTTAGCGCGGATATAAAATACAAGAATCTGGGTCTGATTATAATTGATGAAGAACAGCGTTTTGGTGTACGCCACAAGGAAAAACTAAAAGCATTACGTGCAGAAGCAGATATCTTAACTTTAACGGCCACCCCTATTCCACGCACACTCAACATGTCTTTGAGCGGCTTAAGAGACCTGTCCATTATCGCGACACCACCCAATCACCGTCATGCGATTAAGACATTTGTTTCCGAATGGAATGATGCAAATATAAAAGAAGCCTGTACACGCGAAATCAAACGCGGCGGGCAGATTTATTTCCTGCACAATGAAGTTAAGACAATAGAGAAAGTCACTAAAGAGTTACAGGAGTTACTGCCCAATGCCTCTATCCGCTTTGCACATGGACAAATGTCGGAGCGGGAACTCGAGCAGGTAATGCTGGACTTCTACCATACACGATTCAGTATATTGGTAGCTACCACCATTATAGAAAGCGGACTGGATGTGCCGAGCGCAAATACAATCATTATTAACCGGGCAGACAAACTAGGTTTATCCCAGCTGCATCAATTACGTGGTCGCGTGGGCCGCTCACATCACCGGGCGTACGCCTATTTAATCACTCCACACAGAAAAGCGATGACTGCAGATGCCATCAAACGACTGGATGCAATCGAATCGCTTGAAGAACTCGGCGTAGGGTTTACACTGGCCACGCATGATCTGGAGATTCGCGGCGCAGGCGAGCTATTGGGCGAAGACCAAAGTGGTCAAATCCATGAGATCGGCTATGCCATGTATAATGAGTTACTCTCGCGTGCTGTAAGCGCATTAAAATCTGGCGATCTGCCACAACTGGACAGGCCTCTGGACCATGGATTGGAAGTCGATCTGGGAGAACCGGCATTGTTGCCTGAAGACTATGTCCCGGATGTACATATGCGGCTGGTATTGTACAAACGTATTGCAAGTGCCGCAGATGAAAATGAATTAAAAGAATTGCAGACTGAACTTATTGATCGTTTCGGGCTACTTCCTCCTTCAGCGAAAAATCTCTTTATTACAACGGAACTAAAGCTGTTTGCTGGCAGTCTGGGTATTAACAAGATTGAAGCACATGAAGATGGCGGCCGAATAATATTCAACAAAAATCCCAGGATTGATATTGACCAGTTACTGCTTTTGCTTCAGCGTCAGTCTTCGGTATTCAAGATGTCTGGAAGTGAAAAATTGTTATTTACAGTTAACCTGACCACGATAGAAAATAGAGTCGAGTATATTCACAATATCATTAATACAATAGCATTCAAGGAAGCAGCATGAACCTGAAATTACTTTTTATCTGTCTCTCCCTGACTGGTATTCTTTTGTTTACATCGATTGCTTGCGCAAAAGATTATGCTATTGAAGTTATACTATTCGCCAATAAAAACGGGCTTCAGCAAAGCGCAGAACAGTTTAATTTTAATCATATTATCCCCGCCCCTGATAATGGCCTTGATCTGAATTCAGCAAATAATAATACACAGTGGCAAGCCATTCCCGAAGAAGATTTTATTCTCAAAGGCGTAGCAGAAAGACTGAAACGCTCCAGGGATTACCGCATTCTCAAACATTTTGCCTGGCGGCAGCCTGTAGTTGAAAAGCAGGACTCTCTTCCCATTGCAATAAAAGCAGGGCGTGATTTTACAAGCCAGTATCCGGAACACGCATATCGTCAAATAGAATTCGGCGACACATCACGCAATGTCTCTAGAAGTTCCAGGGTGATGGAGCTGGATGGCACAATCAATATTGTCATCACTCGTTATATACACCTGTATAGTGATCTGGTGTATCGTTTACCAAGAACCATTCCAGGTGGCGTGGGTGATGCACTTAATCGTGGTCAGGCACTAGTCGACTATTCCGTTAAATCGCATCGACGCATGCGTAGTCGTGAACTGCATTATATCGATCACCCGTTAGTTGGCATTTTAATAGAAGCGACTCCAATCGAGGAAGGCAATTAATCAGTAATTACCGATACTAGGCTATTTCTACAAACCTGGCTAATAGCGACCGTACTTTTTCCATACCAATTTTTGTGCACTCTCTGATAGATTCAAGCGTGATTAATTCTTCACTGCGCCCAGCAGACCAGTTCACGCATATGGCGCAATGTGCATAACCCATTTCCAGCTCTCTTGCTAAAGCCGCTTCGGGCATGCCTGTCATGCCGACAATGTCACAGCCATCCCGCTCTAATTTGTTGATCTCGGCAGCGGTCTCCAGGCGTGGTCCCTGTGTTGCACCGTAGACACCGCCTTTATATATATCGATATTAGCAAGTTCAGCCGCCTGGATCAGACTCTCTCGTAATGCTTCATCATAAGGGTTGGAAAAATCGATATGCTTAACCTGATTCAGGTCCTTCTCGAAATAACTGTGAGGTCGGCCATAAGTATAATCAATAATTTGGTCAGGAATAATGATTCTGGTAGGACTGATATCTGCATGAATACCACCAACCGCTGCCACGGCAACGATATATTTCACACCTTTGTCACGTAATGCCCAGATATTTGCGCGGTAATTCACCATATGTGGAGGAATCGTATGGCGTGAACCATGGCGTGGCAGAAATATTATTTGTTTGCCACAGTAATCGCCAAAGGTGATCGGTCCGGAAGGCGTCCCGTAAGGTGTGCGCACAACTTCCTTGCGAATAATTTTTAAGCCCGGAAATGACGCCAGACCTGTGCCACCGATAATTGCTATATCCTGCATAATTTAGTATCGCCTAGTAGTTATTCCGAGATTGCATAGATTGCAGAAACATTACGCAAATATCCTTTATAGTCCATGCCATATCCATAGACATATCGGTCATTCACTTCCAGCCCAAAAATATCGGGCTTGAGATCCACCTGGGGCGTTGATTTTCTCTTAAGTAATAACACTGCCGTGATTACTTCCTTAGCTCCATGTCTTTTGCAGTACGAGACCAACTCCTCCATGGTATACCCTTCATCATAAATATCGTCGACCAATACAACAGTTTGATTTTCGAGTGACAGTTGTGGCTCTTTCAGCCAGTGCAAACTTCCACCTACAGTTTTATCCCTATAGCGCGCCACCTGTAAATAATCCAGACGCACGTCACAATCGATACTTCGTAACAGGTCCGAGGTAATAATGATTCCACCGTTCATAACACAAATAAAGATAGCGTCCTTGTCGCGAATCCTGGTTTCCAGCTCCAGACCCATATTTTCTACAGCGGTTTGTATCTGGCTAGCGCTAAATATCAGGTCGGAGCTGTCTCTGACCTCTTGTAACTGTTGTGTAGATAACTTTGCCATAAGCTTTAATATTGATAATTTCAGTTTTGATCAATCTGACCCTGTTGCAAGAACATGGTAGTCGTTGGGAACGCTATTTCAGCTCCATTCTCAGCAATGATACTGGAAATCTTCAACAACACATCCTGCTTGACTTCATGAAAATGAATCCAGTTAGTAGTCTTTGTAAATGTGTAAACAAAAAAATCGACAGATGATTCATTAAACGCATTGAAATTTACAATCATGGTTTGTGTATCATCAATCTCTTCATGCGCTTTAAGCATCGCTTTAACTGCTTCAACAATACGATCCATCTGTTCAATATCACGATATCGCAAGCCTATCGTTTCATGTATTCTGCGATGCGACATACGTGAAGGATTTTCAACAGCAATCGTGGCAAAAATAGAATTCGGCACGTATAAAGGACGTTTATCAAACGTACGAATTGTTGTTAGTCGCCAGCCGATCATTTCTACCGTGCCCTCTATTTCTCTGTCAGGTGAGCGAATCCAGTCTCCAACGGTAAATGGTCTGTCCAGATAAATCATTAATCCACCAAAGAAGTTGGCCAGCAAATCTTTGGCCGCAAATCCAATTGCAATACCACCTATACCACCAAATGCTAATACCCCGGAAATACTGAATCCGAGTGTTTGCAAAATCACTAGTGCAGTAGTGATAAATATTGCAGTTCTGACCAGCTTTCCAATTGCATGAATTGAAGTAGGATCAACTACCTGCCCGGTTTGTTGTTTTTGCTGGATTTTTGCGTGTTCAAATCGTGCAACAAACGATATTAATGCCCACGATATCATTGAAATGATTAATACATATCGAATTGGCTGAATGTACTGAAATATTTCAGCATCAGTTTGCGCACCCGCAATTTGCGCTGCATAAGAAATACCAATAATTAGAATGGTGTAGCGTAAAGGTATACGCGTAGCATTCACTAATGCATCATCCCATGGGTTATGGGTCAATTCAGCTTTGACAGATAACTTGTTTAATACATGTCTGGCAACAAATGCCAGTATCAACACACCTAGCACTACTGCAAACACTTCATACACCCATGTATCAATTAAATTATTTGCAATAATATTTTTAAATTTTTCGAACAATTCCTGCATTTTAATATTTTTGAATTATAGATTTAATGACATACTTTTATTTGTTTGACACGCGGCAACAAACTCATCCAGCATTTGCTGATGTGTGCTATTCAGGTACTGGGGTGGTTTACCATGAAAGCGGGCCAGACGTAATTGTGAGCTAGGGTTATTATAACCTTTGAGCTGATCGAGTGCTGGAGGAATATCCTGAGGGTTATTGCATATTAATACCATATCAGAACCTGCCGCTAAAGCGGCCTGCAGACGTTCACCAATATCACCAATAATATGAGCTCCCTTCATAGACAGGTCATCACTGAAAATAACACCTTCAAATCTCATTTGCTCACGCAGTACACGCGTTAACCAATACGGTGAAAAACTTGCCGGTTTTTTATCTACATGTTCATACACAACATGCGCGGACATCATTCCGGCTATTCCATGGTCAACCAGGCGCTGAAATGGAATCATGTCAGCCAACTGCAAATCATTTTCGTAACGATGATCGACGGGACATTCAAAATGTGAATCTGCTGTGACGCTTCCATGACCAGGAAAATGCTTGCCTACCGATTCCATGCCTCCTTTACGCAATCCCAGCATGAATTTACTGGCCAGCGCACTGACCGCATCAAAATCTCCATGGAAGGCCCTGTCACCGATGACAACACTCTCACCGGTATCAAGATCCAGAATTGGTGCAAAGGTAAAATCTACTCCAACTTCACGCAACTCAGACGCTAAACGGCATGCGAGTATTTCTGACAGAAGCAATGCCTTGGCTGGATTCTTATCATAGACTTCTCCAATACACCTCATGGGTGGGAATTGTGTAAAACCCTGACGGAATCTTTGTACACGCCCTCCTTCCTGATCCACTGCAACCAGTAATTTTGGTTTTTTAATAGTGTGCAATTCACTAATTAATGAGGCAATTTGTTCTTTATCAGAATAATTTCTGGTGAACAGAATGACGCCACCCACCGCGGGATGTACTAACCATTCACGTTCTTCAGGACTGATTTCTGTCCCTTCCAGATCTATCATTAATGGACCATTGCTCATTATTTAACTGTAATCCAGTGAGTTAAAAGGCTTTAGAGGTTTTGATACAGGAAATACTGCCTAATTGTATGGCGAAACACGTGCCAAGATAAGCACTAAAACAGGACGCAGGATACTTTACGCAGAGATATACTTCAGGTAAAAAATAGGGCGCCCATAACCGAGCGCCCTAACCAGGAGGAGTCGAGAATAACAACACGTCAATCAAATAAACTCTGATTGTTGTTGTGAGGCTCAATAAATATTCTGCACTTATAATGCCAATAATAATATATTTATATATTTCAACAGTTTACAATATTTTCAAACAATTCAACGTAAAATTCAGAGTTTATACCGTCGCAATATGTGGCAGAATTTTGCCGAATGCGGCAATTATTGCCAAAAAAACCACCACAACCCACTGAATTATAGTTGTATTTTAAAGGTACCTATTTAGCCGAATACAACCGATACTGGAACATTACTCACCGCCTTAATCTTTATGCCAAAAAAACGTTATCAAATGGCGTTAGATGCCAATGAGCTGATCTATGACAAATTACAAATGAACGTCGTAGAGCAACTCGACGACCTCCACTCGCAAATCACTCAATCCAGACTTTCACCTGGTGGATCATTTAGCAATAAATTAACCGGATTTTTTCGCCGCACTCAAAAGCAGAAATCCTGTGTGAAAGGTTTATATATCTGGGGATCTGTTGGACGCGGTAAAACATATTTGATGGATATATTTTATGACTGTTTGCCATCTGATAAAAAAATGCGCTTACACTTTCATCGTTTCATGCAAGAGATTCATCATCAGCTAAGAGAGATTAATAACGAAGAAAATCCCCTCATGATTGTTGCTGAGAGTTTCAAACAACGATCAGATATCATCTGTCTGGACGAGCTGTTCGTATCTGACATAGGGGATGCAATGATCCTTGCAGGCCTGCTGGAAGCATTTTTCATGCAAGGTATTACATTAGTCACAACCAGTAACTGTCACCCTGACGATTTATACAGAGGCGGGTTGCAAAGACAAAAATTTCTTCCAGCAATCGAACTTATCAAACAACAGACCAAAGTGATCGAACTCGGCGGAAACACTGACCACCGCCTGGAATATCTGGAACATGCAGATATATATCACCACCCGCTTGATGAAAACGCACACCAGGTAATGACAAATAACTTTATGCATGTCTCGCCTGCCCCTGGAGTGGAAAATGAATGTTTGACGATAGAAGGAAGAAGCATTCAGACTATTCGCTGCTCAGAGGGAACCATTTGGTTAAGCTTTTATGACCTTTGTGATGGCCCCAGGAGTGCCTCAGATTATATTGAAATTGCCAGGTGTTTTAATACGGTTTTAATTTCCAACATCCCTTTATTGACTAAAAAAGACGATCTTGCACGACGTTTCATTACAGCTATCGATGAATTTTATGATCGTAGCGTGAAAGTAATTATTTCAGCAGAAGCAGATGTTCATCATTTATACAAAGGCAAAAAACTATCGTTTGAATTCCAGCGCACAATCAGCCGATTACTTGAAATGCGCTCACATGACTACTTGGCACGACCACATAAATCCCTGTGACAGGGGATGCTGGTTTCGTTATCATTGACTATTGAAATAATACGTGTGGATTGACTATGAAAAAGCCAGTGACAGTCGCTATTACAGGTGCCGGAGGAAACATAGGTTATGCAATTGCTTTTCGTATTGCAGCAGGAAATTTGTTTGGCCCTGATCAACCAGTCAACTTGCATTTAATTGAAATAGAACCTGTATTACCTGCACTGACAGGCGTCGTCATGGAGCTCAATGACTGCGCTTTCCCCACGCTAAACAAAATTGTTCCAACGGCTGACTTTTCTACCGGCTTTGGTGACGCTGATTATATTTTCCTGATTGGCTCAAGGCCCAGAGGCAAAGGAATGGAAAGGCAGGATTTACTCAGTGCGAATGGCGCCATATTTAAACCAACAGGAAGAGCCATCAGTGAAAATGCAGCGAAAGATGTACGTGTACTGGTAGTGGGTAATCCTGCTAATACGAATGCCTTGATTGCGTTACATAACGCACCTAATTTACAACCCAACCAGATTACGTCGATGATGCGATTAGATCATAATCGTACTATTAGCATGCTTGCTGAAAAAGTCAGCAAGCATTCATCCGCAATCAAGAATGTCACTGTGTGGGGAAATCACTCGACAACGCAATTCCCGGATTTACAGCACTGTACTGTGAATGGCCAAAAAGCCCATGATCTGATCGATATGAATTGGTATCGAAATGAATTCATTGAACGCGTGCAGAATCGTGGCGCTGAGATTATTGAAGCACGAGGCGCTTCATCGGCTGCATCTGCGGCATCTGCCGCGATAGATCATATGCGCGACTGGGTGCACGGCTCCGATGGGGACAGCTGGGTCAGCATGGGTACGTATTCAACAGGAAGTTACGGAATAACAAGCGAACTCATGTATTCATTTCCCACCCATTGCAGTAATCGTGAATTCAAAACAATTACAGATCTAGAGCTGGATGATTTTTCACGTGAGATGATCGCGCTCTCTGAAAAAGAATTAATCAAAGAACGCGATATGATTAGATGGTTACTTTGCGAGTAAACAAATTATAAGTTAACGCCTTCCCACTCAGTAATAAAGTCATCAATGTAGTCTGCAACAACATCAGGCCTGTCTTCCTGCACATAGTGACCCGCTCTTTCAATGATCTCAAACCTGACTGGTCCTGCGATTGCTTTCTTTAAACGTCTACCAGATTCAGCAGGCATCCATGCATCGTGTAGCGCCCAACACACCATGGTTGGACAGGTAATTTTAGAATGATCAACATTCATAGTTTCATCATTGGTAGGTTCAGCACAGACCTTCACCAGTGATTTGAATCCATGCAAGCCTGGCCCTCTGCCCCAGAACTGGAGATAGTTCTGTTTAACATTCTGATCCGTGAATGCCATTTTGTCGAAACTGCCTGTTCTCAATAAGCCCGGGAAACTCGCAGCCGCTTGACCCATGCCCATCTGTAAAGTCGCGTCATCTGCACCAACCAGGGCATTGAACCCTTCCACTTCCAGTACAGGCCAGTAGTCCCATGCGACAGGGTTAATTAAAATCAGTCGGGAAATGTAATCACAATATTTTGATGCAAATATTTGGCATACTCCTCCACCATGATCATGGCCGACGAGGATCACTTTTCCTTTTAGACCAAGCCCATCAATGACACCCTTAATTGCTTCTGCCTGATTGGTTAAAGTGTGCTTGAAATCATCCAGTGGCATATCAGACTGGCCGTAGCCGACCATATCCATGGCCAACGTTCGATATTTATCTTTCAGGTTTTCCTGAACATGACGCCATAATCTGGCATTGGTTGGAATCCCGTGAACCATTAACATCGTAGTATCGCCACTACCACACTCTTCTATATTTATATTTAATTTTAGCCCATCAACTGTAATTTCTTGTTTCATATAAAATTCTCCTTCTTGTTTAATGATCAACTTTTGTTGAGCAAATTTTTTATTTGCAAAACAATTCCGTCAATCGAATCTTTATCTACATTCATTCGACTGATAATAAATAACCCTTGTGAATTATTGAGTAAGAAATCAGCTGTCGTATCGACATCCAATTGTTTTGAGATTTCATTATTTTCCTGTGCACGCAATAATGCATTTCTGAAAACAGACCTCATATGCTGAAGTGTTTTTGTCGTCTGAGCCTGTACCTGCATATCATGCTGAGCCAGTTCCGCGATTGAATTTGTCACCAGACATCCTTTGATGTCTGATTTGTCTAATGCATCTTTTACTCTGGCCTGAAAATAATTACATATTCCTTCTTTTGCTGAAGATGAATTTTCTATATATGAAAAATTTTTCACGATAACCGTTTCGTGATAGTGCTTGAGCACGCGTAGAAATAACCCGCGTTTACTTTTGAATGTATCGTACAGGCTCTGCCTGCTTATACCCATGCGTGCTTCCAGCGCAGGAATTGAAGTTGCACTATAACCCCTACGCCAGAATTCACGCATGGCACAATCAAGTACCTGGCTCAATTCAAATTGTTTATTTCTACCCATTCACCTGATCAACTTATTTCTATACTCAACACTAGAGTGAATCAGAAAAGGTATTTTGCATATTTTGGAACGATCTGTCAAAAATAATTAATGCCTAAAAAAAAGCCCTGAAAATCAGGGCTTTAGTTTAATCTGTTAACCAAAAAGATTATTTAGAGCTATGCTGCTGATCTATCTGAATAAAGATTTTGACCCTCATCCTTATTCTCGGATTCATTTTGTTCTGAACCGGTATCCAGCATACTTGGACGACTTGTAAATTCGGCAAGAGTAATACCATTTAAGAAACTATAAATTTTATCGCTCAGTTCATCCCACAACACGTGAGTGACGTACTTTTTCTCCAGCGAAGAATCAACGGTCATCGCCTGATTGATCTGCGGACGATATTCATCAATAGAAGATATAATCTGGGCAATACTGATCTCGCCTGGCAGACGAGACAGCTTGTATCCGCCTCCCGGCCCTCGTACTCCAATCACAAGCCCATTCTTGCGTAATTTCGCAAACAGCTGTTCCAAATAAGATAACGATATCCCCTGGCTCTTGGAGATTTCTGCCAATGTGACAGGTCGAACCTTATCATTTAGCGCTAAATCCATCATTGCCGTTATCGCATGACGCGCTTTAGTTGATAATTTCATTTTGACCACCTTTCTACCTAGTATTTTTACTAACAACTACATTATTAGTGTATTTTTTTTGCCGCTGGTTTCATTTATTTTCAATATATTTTTACGTTTGTTGAAAAAATATTCAGATATAACGTCACATTAGTGAGTTATTCATAATCCAGCGCATAATTCAGATGACAAACAAATTGTATACTTTATACGCAACTAACACGACTCATATCTGTATTGAAGACATGCCCCTGTGCTATACAAAAACTTAACCACTTATATAAGAACCGATTATCATTCCATTTATTACGTAAACGACTATCTTGAATCCTGGTTGACGTCTCGTATCTGATTTTTCTCTGCAGCACTTCTGCCTGCATGGCATCGAAATAGACTCTAATCAGCAGGTTAGGCAGCTCTTCCGGTGTATTGTCACTATGCACAATGAAACGATAAGTGAGATTGAGAGTAATTGTATATTTAGTCCGTTCAATGACCTGTAAATGCAGGTCCAGTGCTTTGCTTACACGCGAATGACTATATTCATGTAATACATTAAAATTACCACATAACTTTCTAAGTTTAATATAATTATTCTCATAGACCTCCATCAAACCGGCAAACGTGTTTGGGTCTGGATGAGGAATTCTTGCGAAATTGGTAGAACAACGCATTTATCGTAGTCTTCTGTAATTAAACGTGTCGTATTATCAGTTAAACATTTCAGGACAAAGTATACATCGACGTAACTGTATAAATTTATCCATAGGCATCGAGTCTACTCCAATTATCATGCCCGTATTGGGACGTCCCGTTGAACTCAGCGTTATCCAGACAAATGTATCATTTAAATATGACACGCTGACATCGTCATATCGACGCCACTGCTGCGCATTTTCTGACAGGCTCCAGCTCTGATAGCGCGACTCGTATTTTAGCTGATAACAGCATTGTGATCGCCATACTCTAATAACCCGTAGAAAGACAGCCAACACCATAATTATGGCTATTAGGCGTAAGTAAGCTGGCAATTGAAAATTCAAAACGCAGACAAGCGTGAACAGGTGGGCAACAATAATATAGTACAGCGTCAATCTTGACGGCTTTACATTAAATTGTTCAATCAAATCGAATGTATTTTATCCACAATAGCAATAATCAAAGGGTCACTGACGCGTGTATTTCGTGTCAGTATCTCATGTAACTCAGGGTCCTGCAGGGTCAATAGCTCAGCAAACGCACGTTGTTCGTTTAAATGGGCATTATCGTAGAAACACTCGAGATAGCGCGTCGTTAAGGTATCCAGTTCTTTTGTTCCTCGACGACAACGCCAGCGTAATTTTGAATGGTCAGGAGAACCCGCCATGGCTGAATAAGACCGTATCAGTTACGTCGTTTAACAATTAATTTCTTGATCTCTGCAATGGCTTTTGCAGGATTAAGATTCTTGGGGCACGCATTTGTGCAATTCATAATTGTGTGACAGCGATATAACTTGAACGGATCTTCCAGCTCATCGAGTCGCTCCCCCGTGGTTTCGTCACGGCTGTCAGCGATCCAGCGATAGGCAGCAAGTAAAGCGGCAGGCCCCAAATATCGATCACTGTTCCACCAGTAACTGGGACAGCTGGTTGAGCAGCATGCACATAAAATACATTCTTCCAGACCTTCCAGCTTTTCACGGTCTTCTTTTGACTGCAGGCGCTCGCGATCCGGCGGCGGCGGTGTATCGGTCTGTATCCACGGCTTAATAGAAGCATACTGAGCATAAAAGTTAGTCAGGTCTGGTACCAGATCTTTAACCACACTCAGGTGAGGAAGAGGATATATTTTCACATCACCTTTAATATCCGCGATGGCTTTAATGCATGCGAGTGTATTCATGCCATCTATATTCATTGAACATGAACCACATATGCCTTCACGACAGGAACGTCTGAACGTCAGGGTAGGATCTATTTCGTTTTTAATCTTGATCAGCGCATCAAGCACCATTGGTCCACAGCTATCAAGATCAATATCATAGGTATCTACGCTCGGATTTTGACCATCGTCCGGGTTATAACGATAAATTTTAAATCGCTTAGTATTGCTGGCATTTGCCGGGGCTTCAAAAATTCTGCCCTTTTTTACTATCGAGTTTGCTGGAAGTGAAAATTCAGCCATGAATCGCTCCTATAATCCTTTTATCTAATCCTGTTTGCTTAATAAACACGCGCTTTGGGTGGGAACACCTCGACTTCATCTGTCAGCGTGGTCATATGTACCGGACGATAATCAATCTCTACCTTACCCTCTTCTGATACCGTCGCTAACGTGTGCTTCATCCATGACTCGTCATCACGATCCTTATAATCATCGCGCGCATGGGCACCACGACTTTCCGGTCGGTTCAACGCCGAAGCAACCGTTGCAATGGCCTGCGGGAACAAGTTTGATAACTCTAGAGTTTCAATCAAGTCTGTATTCCAAATCATTGATTTATCGGTGACTTTTACATCGTCAAACTGCTTGTATAAAGCATTAACTTTTTCCAGGCCAGTAGACAATGATTCACCTGTTCTGAACACTGCCGCATGGGTTTGCATGGTTTTCTGCAGGTCCAGGCGTAACTCTGCTGTACTTGTACTGCCATTCGAGTGGCGCAATGCATCAAAACGATCCATGACTTTTTCTGTGGCATGTTCTGGAAGAGTTGGATGAGGAGTGTTGGGCTTCACCAGCTCAGCCGCTCGAATCGCTGCTGCACGACCAAAGACAATCAGATCAAGTAATGAGTTAGACCCCAGACGATTAGCGCCATGAACAGACACACATGCAGCTTCACCAATCGCCATCAATCCAGGCATGACCGTATCCGGGTCTCCATTCACCAGATTGACCACCTGACCATGATGATTAGTAGGAATACCACCCATGTTGTAATGAACTGTTGGCAGTACTGGAATAGGATTTTTAGTCACGTCCACGCCGGCAAATATTCTTGCACTTTCAGCAATCCCTGGAAGTTTTTCATTAATTACATCAGCGCCTAAATGCTCGAGATGTAAATGTATATGGTCGCCTTCTTCGCCAATCCCACGCCCTTCATTGATCTCCATGGTCATGGACCGACTGACAACATCTCTCGACGCCAGGTCTTTGGCATTGGGTGCATAGCGCTCCATGAAGCGGTCGCCCTGGGAATTGGTTAGATACCCTCCTTCGCCTCGCGCACCTTCAGTAATCAGACACCCAGATCCGTATATGCCGGTAGGATGAAATTGAACGAATTCCATATCCTGTAATGGCATTCCCGCCCTAAGAATCATAGCGTTACCGTCACCAGTGCAAGTATGAGCTGAGGTACAGGAGAAGTAAGTACGGCCGTATCCACCCGTGGCCAACAGAACCTGGTGTGCACGAAAACGGTGCAGCTCACCTGTTGCCAGGTCAATAGCAATCACACCCCTGCATGTACCTTCGTCATCCATGAGCAGATCAATGGCAAAGTATTCAATATAAAACTCAGCATTATGCTTCAGTGACTGTTGATAGAGTGTATGCAGAATTGCGTGACCGGTTCGATCAGCAGCGGCACAAGTACGCTGGGCAATGCCTTCGCCGTATCGCGTCGTCATACCACCGAATGGACGCTGATAGATTTTTCCTTCGTCGGTTCTCGAAAATGGCACACCATAGTGTTCCAGTTCGACAATGGCTGGAACGGCTTCCCGACACATATATTCAATCGCATCCTGGTCACCCAGCCAGTCTGAGCCTTTAACCGTGTCATACATGTGCCAGCGCCAGTCATCCTCTCCCATATTTCCCAACGAGGCACTCATGCCCCCCTGTGCCGCCACTGTATGACTTCGTGTCGGGAATACTTTTGTGATACATGCTGTGGATAACCCGCTGACTGCCATGCCAAATGTAGCACGCAACCCTGCACCACCAGCACCCACAACGAGTACGTCGTAAGTGTGGTCTATAAACTTATAACTTTCGCCCATAAAATTACAAAGATACTTTAATAATTGAAAATAAACCCATGAATGTAAAAGCAATACATGCAAAATTCAGGGCGATTAAGGAGGCTACTTTTCTCCATCCACCGACATAATCTTCGATAATGACCTGTACCCCTAACTGCACGTGATAAAACATCGTCACCACCAGCAATGCCAGTGCTACTGCGACAAGTGGTGACTGCATCCATACGATAACTGCGCCATAACTGAATTCGCCAAAGCTGGCGATAGTGAATGCCAACCAGATCGTTAAAGGTACTAACGCAATTGATGTCAGCCTTTGTGCCCACCAGTGGTGTGCGCCTTCTTTAGCTGACCCCAAGCCTTTGGCATTTGATAGTGGTGTTCTTAAACTCATTTATGTTAACTCCACGCTAGCGCCCAAGTGGCAGCTGTTGCTAATACTGCAAATGCAATCACAAATAGACCCGATCTGTTTGCCGTGTTTTTATCTAACGCCACACCTGCATCCCAGATCAAATGACGCACGCCATTCGCCAGATGCAAATAAAGCGCAAATGACCAAGCGACTAATACTAACAGTCCAATGGGATGAGAGAACCATGACTGGACTGTTTCAAACTGACCGGGTCCTGAAGCAATGGCGATCAGCACAACCACCAATACGATGGCGCCAACACTAAGAAATACTCCACTCATACGATGGAGAATAGATAACGCCATGGTTAGCTGCCAACGATATATCCCTAAATGTGGCGACAATGGCCGTTCTGGTGTGCCCATTAAAAATGACTCCTAAACTTCCTGAAATACAAACCAAGTACGGTCTATCAACCTAGACGTACCCACTCTATTCGATATTATGACTTTGTATCGATACTTAATGAATTGACTAAATTCAAAATCATAGTTGCTAGCGCATGAATTGTATACCCGTGGAGGTATAACAAGAGGCTGAAAATTACATTACTTTGGCTTCAGAAGCTAGCTTGACAAGCTAATTTTGCAATCAAATACGCACTCCATTTGTATAAGGAACTCATAGTGATACCAAGCATTCTCAACAACGCCTCGATACCCGATCACTTTTCAGTCGATCTGGATAACCCAGCTCTGGTCAATCTGGACCATTTAGCTTGCTATCAGGTAGAAGGTGAAGATGCAGGCGCTTTTTTACAGGGCCAGTTTTCCAACGACATTAATCAGGTCACCTCAACCAATGGACAAATCAGCAGCTACAACACACCTAAAGGGCGCATGCTGGCGATATTCTATATCTGCAGACGAGATGATATTTATTATCTGCTAACGTCCAAAGATATTTCTGAAGACGTGATGAAGCGTCTACAAATGTACGTCATGCGTTCCAAAGTCACGATCACTCCTGTGCCAGACATGCTACTTCTTGGTGTTTGTAATGACAGCCAAGGTAAACTTCTGCAAAGCCTGAAAATAACTGCTACACAAGATCATTATCAAACCAGTGCTAATGACATATCTATATGCATGAATATTCCCGGCATCAGCACACGCTATTTAATCATCGGCAACCAGTCATTATCTGAGCAACTACAAAATATAGACGCCAATAATGTAAATGTATTTAATGCGTCCTACTGGCAATGGCTGGACATTATGGCTGGGCTTCCAAGCGTTACCAGTAAAGTTCAAGAGGCGTTCGTACCCCAAATGGCCAACATGGAGTTAATCGACGGTGTTAGCTTTAGCAAGGGTTGCTATCCAGGACAGGAGATCGTGGCGCGATTGCATTATCTTGGCAATGCCAACAGACGCATGTATAGAGTTGAAGTCGAACAGGACGAGCCTGTTAACATCGGTGATGATATCTACACTCAGGGCTCAGACCAGGCCATTGGTAAAATCATGTCAGTAATTAATGAACATGACAAAATGTATTCGGGGCTTGCCGTATTGAGAATTGAAGCTGCCAAAAATAATCAACTTGCTATAGGCTCAGCTTCAGGCAATAGTGTGCGAATAGCGCCATTACCCTACGATGTCCCGACTGACCTAAAAGAGAAAGAAAAATAATATGCGCGCAATCGTTTTATATTTTGCTGTCGCAGCATTGGCAGCGCTTGCTGCCTACATCATACGTGCAAACAGCAAAGTGATTTCTAATATTTTATTATTTGTCTCTCTGGTCTGCCTATGTGTGCTGGGTGTTTCAATAGTGATCGAGCAATATGAATAAATCCATACATATATGTTTGTGTTCCCGAAACGACTGGCAGATTTTACCCCTCACCTTCTTTTAAACTTCACCTCATTCGAGCGATTCGATATCTGTTGTGAATCATCACGCAAGATCCAAACTGAAGAATTGTCTCCATATATCTGATTTACCTTCAATTAAACAATAATCCTGCTCAAAGATTGTTCACTGCTATATTTCAGGCAACATTCAAAAGTGTGAACTGTTTGATTTTTTTTGAGTTTTAGTAGATCAAAATACGTTTATTGTAATGATAGATACGTATGAAATGCATAATCTGGTAACCAAGGCGAATAAATCTGACAATTTTTTCATGGCGCACAAAAATCGACACTGCACTCAGTTCGCTGCTAACCCGGAAATGTATCTATATATTCAATAAGGCTACCTGCAACAAATACCGAATTAAAAAGACTCCAAGAAGCCCAGTATGAATTTAAAAGCCAAAAGCAGCTACACTGATAGACGATCGGAAAAGGACCGACGCATGACTGACAATCGCTTGTGGGCAAATAATGTAGAAAGAAGAAAAAGACCTGATCGAAGACTGGACGGTTTAGATGTCGATGTTTTGAATGTCAGTGAAGATGAGTTCTCAGAAATCTTCTCACAGTTTTTGCAAACGACATAATTCCTGCTGCGGCAGTTTTTACCATTCAGCACAGATTACACCGATCAACCCGTCCGCTTTAATACGGTTCTATCAAAAGCAATAGCCAGACCAGATCTCGAATATTTACTCTGACCTCATCTGAGGAAATAGCAGTACATCTCTAATTGAAGCAGAATCAGTAAACAGCATTACCAAACGGTCTATCCCAATCCCCTCTCCCGCTGTCGGCGGCATGCCGTATTCAAGCGCGCGAATATAATCAGCGTCATAATGCATTGCTTCTTCATCACCCCCGTCTTTTTGCACAACCTGTTGTTTGAAACGGGCGGCCTGGTCCTCTGCATCATTTAACTCTGAAAATCCATTTGCTATTTCTTTACCACCAACAAAGAATTCAAATCGGTCCGTCACTTCAGGATTTGTATCATTACGTCGTGCCAGCGGGGATACCTCTGTAGGGTATTCAGTAATAAAAGTGGGTTGGTCCAGTCTGTCTTCAACTGTTTTCTCGAAAATCTCGATAAGCAACTTACCAGCTCCATATGTTTCCTCATAAGGAATACTTAAGTCGTCACACACATCACGCAAGGACTGCACACTTGCCAAGTCAGCATCCGACAGATTGGTATTCATTTTCAACACGGATTCTTTCACTGACATGCGTGTAAATGGCTGCTGAAAATCATAAACTGAACCCTGATACTCAATGGTGTATCTACCATACAAGTGATGTGCGAGCTGGCGCAGCATGTCTTCAGTGCGATCCATCAAAGTATGATACTCAGCATATGCTTCATAAAACTCCAGCATTGTAAATTCAGGATTATGTCTGGTTGAAAGACCTTCATTCCTGAAATTACGATTTATTTCAAATACTCTTTCAAAACCACCGACAACTAAACGCTTAAGATACAGTTCAGGCGCGATGCGCAGAAAAAGCTGCATATCTAACGCATTATGATGAGTCACAAAGGGTTTCGCTGCTGCCCCTCCGGGGATTGACTGCATCATTGGTGTTTCTACTTCCAGAAAATCCTTGTCACTCAAGTACGCACGAATAAACGCTACAATCCTGGAACGAATTTTAAAAGTTTCACGCGCTTCCTGATTCATAATCAGGTCAACATAGCGCATGCGATAACGTTGCTCCTGATCAGTGAGCCCGTGAAATTTTTCAGGTAAAGGACGAAGTGATTTTGTTAGCAACGCTACTTTTTCCATCTTCACATAAAGGTCACCTTTCCCTGATTTGCTAACCGGGCCCGATACTCCAATAATATCGCCGATATCCCAGGTATCAATTTCCTTTACCAACTCTTTTTCCAACCCTTTACGATCAATATAGGCCTGAATTCTTCCCGACATGTCCTGAAGCAGTAAAAACGGGCCTCGCTTTGCCATAATGCGTCCTGCGATACTGGCAAACTGATTTAACTCAGCTAATTCTTCCTTGGATTTACTTCCAAATTGAGTTTGCAATTCATCAGCCAGTGTATCCCGGCTGAAATCATTGGGAAATGCATTACGCTTATCTCTAATTTCAGCAAGCTTCTCCCGTCGAAGTGCAATTAATTTATTCTCGTCCTGATGCTGATCCTGGTTGATATCTTGTTTGCTCATTTGTTTTATATTTTCCTTAGCCTGACTTACAGACCATGCTTTAAACTTGCTTCAATAAACTGATCTAGTGCGCCATCCAGTACCGCCTGGGTGTTACTGGTTTCAACCGATGTACGCAAATCCTTAATACGCGACTGGTCCAGCACATAAGAACGAATTTGACTTCCCCAGCCAATGTCTGACTTGGAATCTTCCAGAGCCTGCTGTTCAGAATTACGCTTTTGCATTTCAAGTTCGTACAACTTGGCTTTCAGCTGCTTCATGGCCACATCTTTGTTTTTATGCTGGGAACGATCGTTCTGACACTGCGTTACAGCACCGGTTGGTAAATGGGTAATGCGTACAGCCGATTCTGTCTTGTTAACATGTTGACCACCTGCTCCACTGGCGCGGTAGACATCAATACGCAAGTCAGCCGGATTTATTTCTATGTCAATATCATCATCCACTTCGGGCGAGACAAACACTGCAGCAAAGGAAGTGTGCCTTCGGCTACCTGAATCAAAAGGTGATTTTCGAACCAGTCTGTGCACTCCGGTTTCAGTACGCAACCAGCCAAAAGCATAGTCGCCTTCAAACTTTATCGTTGCGCTTTTAATGCCTGCAACATCGCCTGGAGACACTTCAATTAATTCTGTTTTAAAACCCTTGCTTTCACCCCAGCGTAAATACATGCGCAGAATCATCTCCGCCCAATCCTGGGCTTCGGTCCCGCCAGAGCCAGATTGAATATCCAAAAACGCATTGTTGGTATCCATTTCACCAGAAAACATGCGTCGAAATTCCAGCTCGGCGACTTTTTCTTCAAGTGAATTTAAGTCTTCAATCACGGAACTGGCTGTAGATTCGTCATCTTCCGATTCCGCAAGCTGTAGTAGCTCGACGGCATCAACAACACCTTGCTCGGCATCACGTATAGTATTTACTACCGTTTCATATTGCGATCGCTGCTTTCCCAGCGCTTGCGCCCGCTCGGGATTATTCCACACATCAGGATCTTCCAGTTCCCGAGAGACTTCTTCGAGTTGTTCCACTTTTGTATCGTAGTCAAAGATACCCCCTGAGCGAGTTGATTCGCTCGCCAAGTTCTTTGAGTTGAGAGAAATAAAGTGCCAGTTCCATGTTTTTATATATTAAGAAGCGTTGCCATACCTGGCATGATATTGAATTCAGCCGAATATATTGAGAAATTCAGGTTTAGATGTACGTTACTTTTCCTATTCTACTGGATTCCCGCCTGCGCGGGAATGATAAAAATACTAATGCGTCGCGCGCACTTCCAAATGACGAATTAACAGTTGCGGTGATTCTATTCCCCTAAATTGATTTACATCCAGCTCATATGCCGCATGTACTACTGCTGCTCTGTTATTCCAGTCAAAATTTGCGTAATTAAATGCAATCGCATTCACCGAGGTATCACCATCTGTAGACTGCAATGTCAGTTTCAGGTGATGCTCGCCCACTACTCGATAATCCAGCACTTTAAATTCACCATCAAACACAGGAACCGGGAATCCCTGCCCCCAGGGTCCCGACGTGCGCAGAATTTTTGCCATCGCCAAACTGAGATTCTGTTCACCCAGCTCACCATCAGAAAGTATTTCATTATGCAGATCTTCAGGTGTCAGCCATTCTCCCAGCACCTGATGAAAAGCAGCAACAAACTCATCATATTTGTTTTTAGGCAGACTCAATCCAGCAGCCATCGCATGTCCACCAAATTTGGCGATAATATCAGGATGCCTGGCAGCAATCGTATCCAGTACATCGCGGATATGTACACCGGGGATTGAACGCGCAGACCCCTTCAACTCCTCATCATCACTGTTCGCGAATGCAATCGTAGGACGATAATATTTTTCCTTAATTCGTGCCGCCAGTATCCCAATCACACCCTGGTGCCAGTCTGGTTGATAGACACATATGCCCAACTCATTTTTATTTCTGACCAGCTTGTCAGACTTTATTCGATCCAGACTTTTAATCGCCTCTTCTTTCATCTGACTCTCGATTTCCCGGCGTTCTATATTGAGTGTATGTAGTTGAGAAGCAATTTCACTGGCCGCATGCTCACTTTTGGCGAGCAAACATTCAATGCCAATCGACATATCTTCCAGTCTTCCTGCCGCATTCACTCTTGGACCCACGTAAAAAGCCAGATCAGTAGACACAGCACGTGAATAGTCGCATCCCGCAACTTTCAGCAAGGCCAGTATTCCCGGACAGCATTTTCCTGCGCGTATCCTGCGTAATCCCTGTTCAATTAATATTCGGTTATTCCTATCCAAGGGGACAACGTCTGCCACCGTCCCCAACGCCACCAGATCCAGCAACTCAGCAAAGTTTGGTTCTGAAATATCCTGTGATTTAAACCAGCCCTGTTCTCTCATATATGAGCGCAATGTCACCAGCACATAAAACATCACTCCCACACCCGCCAGAGATTTACTTTCAAAACTATCCCCTGGCTGATTTGGGTTGACAATAACATTGGCATTGGGCAATTCATGCCCAGGCAAATGATGATCCGTTACTAGTACATTAATTCCAAGATCACGCGCGCGCTTAACACCTGAGATACTGGAAATTCCGTTATCCACAGTAATAATCAGGTCTGGCGCATTACTTTTGGCTAAATTGACAATTTCAGGCGTCAGGCCATATCCGTATTCAAACCGGTTCGGAACAAGGTAACTGATATTTTCTGCACCTAAACTGGTGAGTCCTCTCATTGCTAGTGCCGTACTGGTGGCTCCGTCGGCATCATAATCTCCAACAATGACCATTCGCTGACTGGTCTTTATCGTTTCAAATAGCAGCTTCGCTGCCGCATCAACACCCATAAGTGAGCTCGGGGGAAGAATATTTTGTATCGACATCTCTAAATGGGCAGGATCCGTGATACCACGATTCGCGTATACTCTTTGCAACAGATCAGGAAGCTGGGATTGTGCAAGCGGTTGTTCTGTAAGGGATGTGCGACGTCTGACTCGTGAATTCATTGACGGGAGTTTAACAACAACCACTCTCTGCGCACATCAGAAATAATTTTTATACTGTTTAATGTTATTTCTATATCATTTATACAACTTACTGTTTTAATTATATTAATCAAAAATGCCTGACCACATACTTTTTCTCACTGGCAAACTAGCAGAAAAAAGTCTGCATAAAGTGCTTGAAAGCATGCAACCCACCCAGTTCAGTTATGAAGTACATCAGATTGGTGTCAGTGTTGCCGCGCTGATGACAACTGACCTGATTGCCAGACGACTAAAAGACGTCTCTGCTTTTGATAAAGTGATTTTACCCGGACGCTGTCGCGGTGATATCGACGAGCTAGCGCTGAAATTAGGCAAACCTGTTGAACGCGGCCCCGAAGAACTCAAAGACTTGCCACAACATTTCGGTCACGCCGCCAAAAAATCTGATTTGAGCAAGTATTCAACAGATATCTTTGCAGAAATTGTTGACGCACCCAATATGACGGTTGAGCAAATCATCGCTCGTGCTGAACAATACAGAAATGATGGTGCCAATGTCATCGATTTAGGCTGCTTACCAAATACACCCTTTGGGCACTTAGCAGAATCAGTTCAGGCGTTAAAGTCGGCTGATTTCAAGGTCAGCGTTGACTCTTTACTTGCACAAGACCTGGTAACAGGTGGAAAAGCAGGCGCAGATTTCTTGTTAAGTTTGCAATATAACTCATTGTGGGTATTAGAAAAAGTTGATTCAACTCCGATTATAATAGGCAACCCTCCCAGTAATATGCGTTCACTCTATAAGACAATCGATACATTGTTAAAAGAAGGTGTACGTTTTATAGCCGATCCGATTCTAGACCCGATTAATTTTAACTTTACCGAATCAATCGTCCGCTACCGCAACTTGCGCAAACGTTATCCAGATATTGAAATCATGATGGGAGTTGGCAACCTGACCGAACTGACTCATGTGGATAGTGCGGGGACGAATGCTCTGCTGATGGGTATTATTTCAGAACTCAATATTGGTCACATATTATCCACAGAAGTCAGCGAACATTGTCGCAAATCAGTCAAAGAGGCTGACCTGGCGAGACGCATCATGTATGCATCCAAAGAAGATAACATCCCTCCCAAAGGCTATGACAATGGCTTAATGGCGCTGCATGAACGCAAACCTTTCCCTTACAACATTGACGAAATCAAAGACTTTGCTGAAGCTGTGCGTGATCCAAATTTTAGAATTCAGGTATGTGATGAAGGCGTCTTCATATACAATCGCGATGGAATCTGGAATGCAACAGATCCCTTTGATCTTTATCCGCATTTAAATGTTGCTGATGATGGTGCTCATGCATTTTATTTAGGATGCGAGCTTGCACGTGCACAAATCGCCTGGCAATTAGGCAAACGTTATGATCAGGATGAAGAACTTGGCTGGGGCGTTGCCGTGGAAAAAAGCGAACAGGATTTAAACACGTTTAAGCAGGAAGGCAGCACTTATCAGTCACGCAAAGATCGCAAGAATAAGCGTAAAACCCTAAAAGACAAAAAGAACGACGCAAGACGTTGTTAACAATTTAATATTATGCCTTTTATTAGAGAAAGTATTGTGACCACAATCCATGAAGATGGTACTGCTCATATCGCACCCATGGGTGTACACGAAACTGATCGAGGTCTGATGCTCGCACCATTTAAGCCATCGGCAACATTGAATAATCTTGTACGAGAAGGTACTGCGACAGTTAATTATCCAGATGATGTACGTATCTTTGCTGGCTGTTTAACGGGTAGACGCGATTGGCCCACTTCACCCACCGATGTAATTCGTGGAATACGACTACAGGAGTGTCT
This sequence comes from uncultured Gammaproteobacteria bacterium, assembly GCA_963976865.1. GTDB lineage: Bacteria > Pseudomonadota > Gammaproteobacteria > UBA4575 > UBA4575 > UBA1858. The sequence goes on from CAXBLY010000002.1 coordinate 148,427, forward strand.
GGCACATACAGAAATTAAAGTGCATTCCCATGAAGATCACGAACAGCGCCCCAAATTTTATTGTGACGTGGTTCATGAACAATCACACAAGGCGTATCACGGTTATAATCGCGCCCAGTTTGCTGTTGTCGAATTAGCCATACTAACAAGCCGCCTGCATATGCTGTCTGCAGAAAAGATTGATAACGAAATTGAATATTTACAAATTGGACTAGACAAGACCGCTGGTGAACGTGAATTTGAAGCGTGGGACTGGCTTATGGAAAAAGTCACTCAATTTAGAAACGAACAAACCGGGAAAGCACAATGACTGGATTTTTAGCAAGCGTTGATAACCTTGAAGACGCTATCACTGTGAGTGAACATGGCGCAGATATAATTGATTTAAAAGACCCAAGCCAGGGTGCACTCGGTGGACTCACTATTAGTGATATACACGATATCGTTGACCACTTATGGGAAAAATCGATTGTTAGCGCCACGGTAGGTGACCTTGATGCCGACGTTTCGTTAATACTGGAACAGATAGGCAAAGTTGCCGACACCGGCGTGGACTATGTAAAAGTCGGCATGTTCAGCCAGGAGCACATAGATAAATGCTTACCGACATTTGAATACCATGCCAGACGAGGTGTAAAAATCATTGCAGTCCTTTTTGCTGATATTGACTTCGACATTCAGGAAACCATCAAACTGTGTAAAAAAGCACATTTAAAAGGCGTAATGCTGGATACTGCAGGTAAAAGTGCGGGCAGCCTGCTCTTGCACAGGGAACTCAGGGAACTGTCCAATTTCGTACAGACTGCCAAACAGCATGGATTGCTCACCGGGCTTGCCGGTTCATTACGTGAAAAAGACATTGCGACACTATTACCAGTGAATCCAGATTACATAGGCTTTCGCACAGCTTTATGCCAAGACTTAAAGCGCACTGAGCGAATCAGCACAGAATTCGTAAGCCGAATTCGCACGTTAATTCCCAGCACTTTAAAAGCCGCTCACATAGGCTGAACGCAAATATTTTATTCAGCCGCTGACAATCAGACCAGATCAGGCTCTGAATTGCCTATAGGGTCAAATTATTCATGTTTTCAAACTGTTATAGTTGGCGAATATCAGATTTATATTCCCCAAATATATGGCAATCACAGTATCAGTCATCCGAGGCGATGATGCGTTAAAATATGCAAGCGATGAAGCATTCCTGAATCAATGGGAATCGCTCGCCGCTAAAACAGTACACAAGAGCGTATTTCAGGAAGCGGGATTTGTGAGTCTATGGTTCCGTCATTACCAGCAATACTTTGAACCCATTCTTGTAATCGGCTTGCTGGATACCGGGGAATTAGCTGGTTTAATACCGCTTGCAGTCGAAAAGAACAGCGCAATACTGACTCAGGCCGGTGCCCAGCTAGCCGAGTACAGCGGCTGGTTATGCCTACCAAAACACAGCGATTCATTTCTGAGTAAAGCATTCACTGCCATCAAATCAGATTTAAGCTTTTCACAATGGAAGTGGACTTACATTGCACCGGGCACTGATACTAGCTGGATTCAGTCAAACAAACCCAGGCGCCTTGGTATATATACCCGGCTTGAATCCATGAATTCACCCATCCTCGACTTACACGATGAAGAGAAGCTTAAGAAAATATTAAAAAACAAAAGCGTTAAATCCAAAATTAACAGATTAAAGCGTGTCGGTGAACTTAAGATAGAACGAATTACAGATCAGTCTCGTGCCCTTGAGTTAATGGATCAGGTAACGGATCTGGTGAATTTCAGGCATGAATCAGCACATAACGACGCTGCCTTTGAGGATGACCACTTACAGAGAAGCTTTTATGAAGCACGCAGCAGTAACTTAAAAGACAATCACTTTAGTGTTCTGTGGGCGGGAGAAAAATTACTGGCATTCCATTATGGCTATATTGATGAAGATAGCATTTACATAGGGCTCACAGCGTTCGACCCCACTGAAAGCAAACACTCTCCAGGCGTCATATTTTTAATATATCTGGCTAATCTATTAAAAGAAGAAGGAATACGTTATATCGACTTGACTCCTGGTGGAGATGAATACAAAGAACGTTTCAGCAATGCACATAATGAACTTTACCTGCCCACTATCCATACCAGCATGCTGGAATATAGCCAGCAGTCAATAAAGAAAAATTGCATATCCATCGCCAAGAATACTTTGCGTCGCTGTAAAATAGATAAGGATCAGCTTAAAAAGCGATTCAATAAAGAAATCAGTGAAAACGCATATTCCAAAAATGATTTTGATTTATATTCGATAAAATCAGATCACTATAATATTAACGATTCACAGCAAAGCAATAACATCAATATTCAGTCGTATAGAGATTTACTAGACTACGAAGAAACTGATACTGGTATCCGCAGACAGAAAGTCTTATCTGATGCGACATTCAGGTTTTCGCGTGAAGACACATTATTCACACTGCATGATAACTCCAGGCTATCTGCATATGCATGGCTTGGTAAAACCGGGGCAAAATATACCCGTCTGGGATTTGATTTTTCAAACGAAAAAAATAGCGTTGTGATTGACTGTATGAATCCAGGCATGCAATTAGCGAATATCAACGATATGAAGAAATTACTAAATCATATGTTACCTCACGCATTCTCAGGAAATGCACAAGAGGCATTCATGTTTATACCAAAATCAGAAACAGACCAAGACACAATAAAAGTACTTAATGAAATTGGATTCAGAGAAGTTAATAATCCAGATCAATTGTAGCTCAAACTCAACTCGTCATTCCCATGCTCTTCTGCCATACTCAGACATTACCGTCATTCCCGTGCAAACGGGAATCTAGCTGCACCTAAGGCATCAGCTATTGATGACAATGCATGTGGCTAAACGTTTGTATACACAGTGTTGAACAAGATTACATGGATTCCCGTTTGCACGGGAATGACGATAGAATGACAAATGAGGAGACTATAGATTAAAGTGAAATCGTTTTAATACTTTCGATTATTACGGATCTCAGTACGAACTACGAACGATGACTTTAAATTTTTATCACTGACTGCTGTCAATTGAATCTCAGGTATCACACATAATCAGTGTGTATTCATGCCCAACAATGATCGCAACACATCGCGTCGACTGATCTGCCCTACCAGACGATTATCTTCTACCACTGGGTAACGGCGTGGTCCTTTTTCCATAAACAGCTTTGCCACTTCAAGCACACTCGCATCAGCTTCCACGGTGATAACCTGTTTAGTCATATAGTCATCAACACGTCCACCCAGTTGTTCATGATATCCGGCCTGAACAGCAACCTTCATACAATCTTTTTCTGACAGCAAACCGATTAAATTACCACGCTCATCCACCACAGGCGCACCTGATATGCGATTTTTAACCAGTATGTCAATTGCATTCATGACATCCATTTCAGGAGTAAACGTGACCAGGCTTGCACTCATGTAATCTTTTACAGCAATTGATTTGCTCATAATTATTCCTTGTCTTTCTTACTGCATGGCTTGGTGCAAGATGAGCATTTATTACCAATACCACCACAGGAGCCCTGTATCGGCATGCGACCAAATAGTATGCCTACCATCATTGCAGCAAACATTAGCACGAACACAATAAGGCTAAAAAATAGTGTAGTCATTTGTAAAATATCTTATCCGCCGAAATCATCCAGCATAATATTTTCATCTTCGACACCCAAACCCTGTAGCATATTGATCACTGCCGCATTCATCACTGGCGGACCACACATGTAATATTCACAGTCTTCTGGTGCAGGATGATCTTTTAAATAATTCTCATACAACACTTCGTGAATGAATCCAGTATAGCCATCCCAGTCATCCCCATCCTGGGGATCGGATAATGCGACATGCCATTTAAAATTCTCATTGGTTTCCTGCAAGCCATCAAAGTCATCAACGAAAAACATTTCGCGTTTACTACGGGCACCATACCAGAATGAAATTTTACGATCACTGTGCAATCGTTTTAACTGATCAAATATATGTGAGCGCATCGGTGCCATACCTGCACCACCACCAATAAATATCATTTCATTTTTAGTGTCACGAGCAAAAAACTCACCGAATGGACCAGAAATTGTGACTTTATCTCCCGGCTTCAAACTATATATATACGAAGACATAATCCCTGGCGGAATATCTTTACCTGCTACCGGAGGTGGAGATGCAATTCGGACATTTAACATGATCTGTCCTTTCTCATCAGGATAATTTGCCATTGAATATGCACGCGTGACTACCGCATCAGTTTTAGACTTATATTGCCATAAATTAAAACGGTCCCAGTCTTCACGAAATTCTTTCTGTATATCAAAGTCACTATATTTGACCTCATGGGGCGGACACTCTATCTGTATATATCCACCCGCACGAAAATTAACCTCCTCACCCTCGGGAAGTTTCAACACCAGATTTTTAATAAATGTTGCAACGTTATCATTAGACTCAACAGTACACTCCCATTTTCTAACACCAAATACTTCTTCAGGCACTTCAATGTTCATGTTTTGCTTAACAGCAACCTGACATGAAAGTCTGTCTCCCCTGGCCGCTTCACGTTTGTTGATATGAGACTCTTCTGTAGGCAGCAGCGCGCCACCACCGTCAAAGATTTTAACACGGCATTGCGCACAGGTTCCGCCGCCACCACATGCGGAAGGTACAAATAAATTTGCATCTGCTAAAGTTGCCAGCAATTTACCACCAACGGGTGCTGTGACTTCTTTTTCGCCATTGATAGTAATAACAACGTTTCCACTTGAGACCAGTTTTGATTTTGCAAAAAGAATTAACAACACCAACGACACAACAATCGCTGAAAAAAAAGTGACGCCTAATGTTATTTCCATCATAGCAATACTTCCATGCTCTATAATTGAATACCTGAAAATGCCATAAACCCCATCGACATTAATCCCACCGTAATAAATGTGATGCCCAGACCCTGCAAGCCATCAGGCACATCACTGTATTTCAGTTTTTCCCGTATACCTGCCAGGGCGGTTATCGCCAATGCCCAGCCTATGCCTGAACCAACGCCATACGTAACACTTTCAGTAAAGTTGTAATCGCGTTCAACCATGAATAACGACCCGCCTAAAATTGCACAGTTAACCGTGATTAATGGCAGGAAAACACCTAATGCGTTGTACAGCGCAGGAAAAAATCGATCCAGTATCATTTCCATAATTTGCACCATGGCAGCAATAACACCGATATAACTGATCAATCCGAGGAAACTCAGATCAACCTCGGGAAATCCCATCCATGATAGCGCCCCTTCTTTCAGGACATATTGAAATAGAAGATTATTTGCGGGAACAGTGATCACCTGTACTGCTATTACTGCAGCACCAAGTCCCAGGGCTGTTTCAATTTTTTTTGACACTGCCAAAAATGTACACATACCCAAAAAGAAAGATAACGCTAAATTTTCAACAAATATCGCTTTAACAAGTAAACTTATTGTTGCTTCCATTAGTACGTCTCCGTACGGTGAATACGATGAACCTGATATTCACGCTTTTCTATCTGTTGTGGTTTCCAGGAACGAATTCCCCAGATCATCAACCCAATTATAAAAAACGCACTTGGTGGTAGTAACATCAATCCATTGGGCTCATACCAGCCTCCATCTTTAACAAGAGGCAATATTGTGTAACCAAGCAAAGAACCAGACCCAAATAATTCCCGTACAACAGCAACAGATATCAATACCACGCTATATCCCAGTCCATTCCCAATACCATCCAAAAAGCTGATACCTACCGGATTTTTCATGGCAAATGCTTCAGCTCTGCCCAGCACGATACAGTTGGTAATAATCAACCCTACAAATACTGACAGCGTTTTACTTGCTTCATAGGCATAGGCTTTTAATATCTGATCTACGACAATCACAAGCGATGCAATAATCGTCATCTGCACAATGATACGAATACTGCCAGGTATGCGATTCCGAATCATACTGATCGAGGCATTTGACAAAGCAGTGACCGAGGTTAATGCCAAACACATAATCAAGGCAGCACCCAGTGTTGTAGTCACTGCCAATGCGGAACAGATTCCCAAAATCTGTAGTGTGATGGGATTGTTATCTATCAATGGATCAAGCACGACTTTTTTTGCACTTTCGCTCATAACACTTCTCCTGCACGTACTTTATTCATCATTTTTTCAAATCCATATTCACCCATCCAGAAACGGAACATATTGGTTACTCCATTGCTGGTGAGTGTTGCGCCGGACAATCCGTCGACCTGATGAGGTTCATTTTCATTACCAGGAACAACTGCTCCTTTTATAACGGTAAGCGCTAATTCTTCTTTATCATTAAACAGTTTTTTACCTTTCCAGGAGGCCTGCCATTTTAGATTGTCAACCTCCCCACCCAATCCCGGTGTTTCGCGATGATCGTAAAACTTAAGGGCATAAACTGTATTCATATCCTTTTCCAGAGTGACATAACCATACAAGGTAGACCAAAGTCCGTATCCATGGACAGGAAACACATATCGATTCACCTGATCGTTTTCTTTAACTAAATAGACTGTGGCAAAGTTAGAACGGCGATTTATATTTGCAATATCGATATCACTCCCCAGCTCTATACTCAAATTACCTATCCTGGATGCCTTACGCTGATCAAACGTTGAAGCATCGATTTCATCAGCAACTTCACCTGTATCAAGATTAATCACTCGCGACTCGATAGAAGCAAACAGCTTTTCAATATCTGCATTTTCTTTCCATAGCCCGGATACTTTTAATATATTGATTTTTTGATCAAGCGCTTTATTTTCTTCCTGCAGCGGTCTTAACTTCACTGCAGCAGTCGATACAACGACAGAACACACCAGACACAATACAATGGCGACCAGTAAAATATTTGTAGTGCTATCTTTAGACATAGTTTCGTTTACGCCTCCTGACATTTGCCTGCACCACAAAGTGATCAATTAAGGGCGCGAAGATATTGGCAAATAAAATCGCCAGCATAATACCTTCAGGAAAGGCAGGATTAATAACTCGAATCAACACGGTCATAAATCCAATTAAAAAGCCAAACGCCCATCGACCTGCATCTGTCATCGATGCAGAAACGGGATCCGTTGCCATATACATCATGCCAAAGGCAAATCCACCCAGCGTTAAGTGCCAATACCAGGGCATGGCAAACATGGGATTAGTGTCGCTACCAATCCAGTTTAATAATGTAGATGTCAGCACCATGCCACCAAATACACCAAAAATAATTCTCCATGATGCAATACGCGTATACATCAGAAACATACCACCAAGAATGCATGCAAATGTTGATGTGGAACCAATCGATCCCTGAATGGAACCCATGAACGCCTGTGTCCATGTGATTCCATTAGCAAAAATAGCCTGCATACCATCCAGTGCTGCCAAGCCAAGTGGTGTGGCCCCTGAAAAACCATCCACTGCTGTCCACACCGCGTCGCCAGACATGTGCGCTGGATACGCAAAAAACAGGAAGCACCTCCCTGTTAATGCCGGGTTTAAAAAGTTTTTACCGGTGCCACCAAACACTTCCTTGCCAATCACTACTCCGAAGCTGATCCCTAATGCCACTTGCCACAGGGGAACATCGGGCGGCAAAGTTAAGGCGAAAAGCATGGATGTCACCAGAAACCCTTCATTGACCTCGTGGTTACGAACCGCTGCAAAAATCACTTCCCATATTCCACCTACTAGCAATGTGACAAAATAAATAGGGAAAAAATACATAAAGCCATGCATGAAATTGCCAAATGGATTATTCGCGTCATAGGCAAATCCAAATAAAGACAGTATTGAGCCGCGCCAGCCTGGCGCATGCTCTATCCCCATAGATGCCATCGCTGAATTGGCCTGATAGCCTATATTCCACAGTCCGATAATAATGCAGGGTAAGGTCGCAATAACGACGTAAGTCATTACCCGCTTAATATCTAATGCATCTCTTGCGTGTGGTGCATGTGGCGTGACATCCGAAGGTGTATACAGGAAAGTATCCACCATTTCATATAAGGAGTAGAACTTTTCATAACGCCCACCTTTAATAAAGTGAGGATGAATGCTATCCAAATAGTTTCTTAACTTTGACATCAACCTTCCTTTTCTATTTGGATAAGATTTTCTCTCAGCATGGGCCCGAATTCATATTTGCTTGGACACACAAATGTACACAATGCCAGGTCTTCTTCATCCAGTTCCAGGCACCCCAGGGCTTGCGCAAGATCAGTGTCTTTGGTCACCAGCGCACGTAACAGTTGTGTGGGCAAAATATCCAGAGGCATTACTCGTTCGTAAACACCAATAGGCACCATCGCGCGAGGACTACCATTTTGCGATGTGGTGAAATCGAAGCGCGCCTGTTTTCTAAAGAAGCTCGATAACAATGCATTGGACTTGGAATATTTTTTCATGCCAGGCACTATCCAGCCAAAGAACTCTCTTTCACGTCCCTCAAATATTGCTGTGATCTGTAAATTAAATCGCCCCAGATAACTTGCCCAGCCTGCAGCACGCCAACCCGCCAATGCTGAGCCGGAAATGATTCGACACTCACCGGATTTAACTTCACCTTCAATAATATCGTTAGTACTGGCACCCAGGCGTACACGTAACAGTCTGGGATTTTTTATCGCAGGCCCGGCCAAGGAAATAATACGATCGGTCCAGATTTTTCCTTCGGTAAATAATTTTCCATAAGCGATCACATCCTGGTAATTCAGATGCCACACGGATTTAGTCGCACTAACCGGGTCTATGTAATGTATATGTGTTCCAGGTATGCCTGCAGGATGAGGCCCTTCAAACACCGCTTTTTTAATTTGTGCATCATCTTTTAGATCTAATGAATTTTCTTTGCCGCAGCATACGTAAACATTCCCTTCTGTAAGCCGTGCCAGCACTCTCAAACCGTTTTCAAAGTCCTGTTGATATTCAGTGATAATGACTGTCGGATCAGCCGCCAAAGGTCTGGTATCCATTGCCGTGACGAAGATGGAATGGGGAGTATTCTGCGGATTGGGAGATTTACTATACGGTCGCGTCCTCATGGCTACCCACAAGCCTGAATCTAATAGCTGCTCAACGACATCTTCTCTATCCAGCTGAGATAATTTTTCTGCATCAAATACCGGAAAGGTCACTTCCTCATCACCATCCAGACGAATAACAAGCGATTGAAACACACGCCTTGCACCACGATGAATCACTTCGACCTCGCCTGCACCTGGAGCGACATACTGGACACGAGGATTTTTCTTGTCAGTAAACAACGGTTGGCCAAGTTTTACTCGGTCACCTTCTTTTACAAGCATGGTAGGTTTCATCCCCACATGCTCTCTTCCTAGCACGGCAACGCGCGATATATTCGGCGCACCCTCTATCTTCTGCTTGGGTGTACCCGTAATAGGCAACTGAAGGCCTTTATTAATCCTGAATTGCATTCTTTAGTTTTAGTCTGGTTCGAAGGATGTCAGCAATACGCTTGTTTTCATTAACCCATTCAAGCATAAAGCTATTTTCATGCCAATGAATACTTGCCAATAGTATCGGCAGATCGTTACATTGCTGTAGATTGCCTGTGAAAGCGCCAATATTTTGTTGTTATCCGGCCGAATATGTTCACAATGCTGGTTTAGGACCGGTTTACATGACGAATAGTGATGCGATCTGACCTGCCCGCAGAAATTTAATGGCAGGGTCTTGTATGATATGAACAGAAATTGCCAATTCTACAAACACAAAACGATTACTTAACCACACGTCTCTTTAGCCAGCGACACATCAGGACGAACACGCTCATTCAAAAAAATAGCATCTAAAATTCATATGCATCATCACCATCAACATTCCGCACCCTCGAATAATAAAGCCTTTTTGATAGGCGCAACCATCAATATCGCCTACGTCGTTATTGAGGCTATATTTGGACTTTTATCTGACTCATTATCTTTACTGGCTGACGCAGGTCATAACTTTAGTGATGTGTGTATTTTATTACTCGCATGGGGCGCCAATATACTCGCCTCATCAAAACCCACCGACAGTCATACATACGGGTATCGACGCGCAACGATTCTTGCTGCCCTGGTCAGTGGTGTAACCCTCGCCATCACAATGGCTTTCATTGCCATTGAGGCAATCACGCGCTTGAACTCATTAGTTGAGCCAGACAGTATTACCATTATTGTTGTAGCAAGTGTGGGTGTTATTATAAATTTCATTACCGCTGCTTTATTCATGTCTAATAAAGACGAAGACCTGAACGTTAAAGGTGCTTTTCTTCATATGGTTGCTGATGGATTAGTATCCGTCGCTGTTGTGTTAGGGGGTATTATTATTTATTACACCGGCTGGCTAATCGTAGACCCCATATTAAGCCTATTAATTATTGTCGTTATTGCCATTAGCTCGTGGAGACTGATTAAAGACTCTTTCAACCTGTCAGTTGATGGTGTACCTACCAGTATTGATATTGAATCTGTCAGAGAATATTTACTCAGCCTGCCGGATGTTAAAGAAATTCATGACCTGCATATATGGGCAATGAGCACCACTCAGGTAGCACTGACAGCACATCTACTGCGAGCATCATCAGATATAGATGATGAACTGTTACACCAGGCAGCACAGCAGCTTAAAGAAAAATTTGGCATTCATCACTCCACTATTCAAGTGGAGAATGGTCATTGTGAACTGCAGTGTCAGGACTAGATAAGTTTAACTGTCTATCCATTCTGAGGGAATCCAGTAACCAGTAGCCTGAATGGGAGAAATATCGTCCATGCTGCTTATCCAGATGGCTAGCGCATATCTATCCGCATGTGGTGACGCTTCCTTTGGTAAATTTATCTTCCACCCATCCTGACTGGTTGCGTACATGTGATGAGAAAGCGCCACAAATTCCTGATTTAACACACGACCTTTATTTTCACCTCTCTGCACATCAGTCTTGATGCCTATCCCGAGTAAAGCTACGTTTAAAACATGCTCCTCAGAGACTTTGGAATATTTCACGGAAACAGTTTGAGGATTCGCAGTGAAACTTAATATACCTGCATCCTCTTTACCTTTGGGAAAATCTTTGCCCCTAATCCACCCTCGCCATTCTTCACCGTTGACCAGTATGCCGGGAGTATACACGGAGCGTACATGACCCTGTTGCTGATGCCGGTATTGTCGCGAACTATAGGCATGGTTTGCATAGGGATCAGGCCAGCCCAGTCGATCCCAGTAGTCCACATGAAATGCAATCGGCACGACTTCTTTCCAAAGCTTATTATTGCTCTCAAATGTATTTAACCAGTGTTCAGCAGGAGGACAGCTACTGCACCCCTGAGAGGTAAACAGTTCCACCATGATTGTCTGTTTGTTTTCACTGGAATATTCAATAAATTGCTCCGCACAGGCAGCCCCCGCCATAACAAGTAATGAACACAATGAAATATTGATAATATTCTTCACACTACACCCTCTCTATGCATTCAGGAATTTTAAAACCAGAGCATAATAATTATTTTAGACAGGTAACTCTAAGTGATAGACCGAAGGAATCAGTATTATCTGACAATATTTTTTCATAGAGGGTTAACCCTCTTAATACATGAATTAACAGATTTCGCAGAACTCAGCCAGTATGACGAACCTCACAGAATCAACAATAAATCACGTCCCGTGTTAGCGCCTGATTTATTTGTTTTTGTATAAAAACAGATGAATCCGTTAGTTATATGTACAGCTCATGACACCAAATGAACCTTTCAAAAACACACATAAAAGTATGTGAGAAATTTCACAGCTTGTTAATGCAGTTAGGTGTAATAAATATACTCAGGATTGTACTTACGGAAAGAAATTACCGTTCATCGAGAATTCTTTGCGGGTTATTTTTTTAACTATTTCAAGGATTTAATTACAACAACCACTCATCAGAGAAACGAAGCGAGTTATGTTTGATCAACTTAAATTACAACTTAGTTACAGTAAAGTAGCTGCAAGTTATCGCTAACAGGAAAACATGAAAGCAACAGACAACCCTAAAGTCAGCACAGCAACAACGCATAGTTCATATGGATTTAGCGTGATTGAACTCGTCATTACATTAGCATTACTGGCTGTCATGCTCACAGTTGCTGCACCCGCTTTCACGAATATTTTTGAAAATAATGCACTCGCTGGCACTGCCAATAGGTTTATTACCAGCCTAGCACTCGCACGCAGCGAGGCAATCTCAAGAAACAGAAGTGTAACAATGTGTCGATTAAACGCATCGAATAATGGATGTGCTTCAAATGGTAACTGGGAAGATGGATGGATAATTTGGGCTGATGTTGATGGTGATGGCACTCTGGAAGCAACTAATCAAGATGGTGATGTGGAGGTAATCAATGCTGAAGAGGCGCTTGGTACTGGTTACACACTGAGAGCACTAAACAATCAGTTTACCAATCGTATTACTTTTAGTCCGATTGGTGAAGCAACTGGCAATGGCGGAAACCAGCAGGAAATCTTTCGCTTATGCGACCCAGACAACGATAGTGACAAAGCCAGGCTAATTTACCTGAATGGTGTAGGCAATGCGTGGGTGAACCGTAATTCAGGAAGTACTTCCTCAGCAACAGATTGTCCTTAATAAAATGAATATGAAAAGATTAAATTCCGGTTTTACCTTAATTGAAGTATTAGTTGCATTACTGATATTTGCAGTAGGCATGCTGGGCCTGGCTGGATTACAGCTTCAGGCACACCAATCGACCAGTTATGCACAAGGCAGAACTGCGACAACTATGGCAGCCAGTCACCTTTTTGAACGAATGCGTGCAAATATTAATGGTGTAACTGCAGGAGATTATGCTTACAACTCTACTGCTGGGTTACCAGACGCAGTTGCCGCCTGCAATACAGTTGCAGGTTGTGGCTCAGCTGCTCAGCTTGCCCAAAATGATTTAAGAGAGTGGTTACTAACACTGGACCAGTCACTGCCAATATTTGATAGATCAGACTTCAGCTTTAATGATGATATTTCCATTCGTGTTTGCATAGATTCATCTCCAGAAATAGATGCTGCCACGGCTATTAATTGTGATGGCTTATTAGGGCAGTGGACTGTCTTTATTGACTGGACTGAAGAAAGAGAAGAGCTGACAGAATTTCAGTCAAACCGACAAACTTTTTCATTTGTCCCTTAAACTTAACGCTGTAATCATGATGCAAAAAAATAAAACATCTGCAGGACTGGTAAATATATCCCGAGGATTCGGATTAGTAGAGCTACTTATTGCTATTCTGCTAAGTTCTATAGTTGCTATTGTAGTGGTCCAGTTATTTATACAGAACAAGTCTTCATATCTCGCACAAGAAGCGACAACACGCACGCAGGAGAATGGTCGTTATGCAATTCACTTATTAACCAATGCGATCAAATCTGCAGACTTTTGGGGCTGCATCCCCTCTTTTGCGCCTGATACTCAAAGCACATCTTTTAGCTGGCCAGAAGATGGCGTATTAAATATCGTAGCGAATCTACCCGCAGGTTTTGTAGGAGTAAGAGGTGTTGAAGGTGCGGCGAGCACAGGGCTTGCGGGTTTCCCCTCACAGCCTGATTCGCTTATCATTAGCGGTGTTGAACGTGGTCGTTCATTTCCTCTTGAAGATGGCATCAGTGATGTTAGCACTGACCCCATCACCATCAGCTTAAACAAGAGTACACAATCCTCCATCGCGCCCAATGAAATATTAGTAATATCCGACTGTGCAAATGCCGTTATATTTCAGGCAACCAATGATGTTGATACTACTGTAACAGTTTCTGGCTCAGCAGATATTCCAAATACAGCCACTATTGCACATTCAACAACGCCCTTTTCCACAACGCCGGCATCACCTTATAACAATCAGCAAAACAATCTTGGATATCCATTTAAGAAACACACAACTACTGTATTCAAAAATGTTAATACGGATGTAACGTACACTATTAACCCTTCTGTAGACCATGATGGCATTTCATCCACACCAACAGTACCCAGTCTTATGCGCTCGGTTAATGGGGCCGCGCCACAACCAATTATTCCAGGCATAGAAACACTACAGGTTATGTATGGTGAGGACACAAATGTGCCCTACGATTTTCAGGCAGATCGTTATGTGACAGCCAATAACGTTGCGGACTGGGAAAGCGTCGTCAGTGTAAGAATCAGCATTTTAGCACGATCACCTGATGCAAATAATGACGCAACACCAGATTATTCAATAGATGGAGTTAACGTCGACAGCTCAAACATTCCTGCCGATACGAATGGTAAATTTCATTCCCGCAAGGTCTACACAACAACCGTTTCTATAAGAAATCGAATGAGCTAGTGAATGATGAAAAATAATATCAACAAGTTGAATATCACGAAACAATCGGGAATTGTTTTAATATTCTCTTTATTACTGTTATCTGTACTGACAATACTTGCCCTAACAGGAATGAAAACAAGTGTCCTGGGTGAAAAAATGTCAGGTAATTTTCGTGACAGTGAACTGGCACATCAGGCTGCAGAAAGTGCGCTACGAGAGGCAGAAACATTTATTGACAGCATGGTCTCATTAACCGAACTGACTAATACCAATGGATTAATTCGAGAGGGCTCTGATGCTTCAACACAAGAGTTAGACTATTTTTCCAGTGCTACCTGGGATCCCGGCTCACCAACAAACTATACAACTGCCAATGCTATAGGTGGAACCCAACTGGCACGCCCACCCAAGTACATAATCAAGCATATGGGGAAGCAGAAAATATGCAACGCTAACGTGCCTTTTGACTTAAATAGCGCTGCAAACACAAACAGATGCTATCGAGATGTGTTTAGAGTAACAGCACTTGGCACAGGTTTGACGCCCGATACTACAAAGCTTCTACAAGCTTACTTTGAACGCAATATACTTTAACAGACGTGCTTAAGCAGGAAACCAATATGAATATATTAACCAGACAATACATGAAACAGCTTCTGATTAGTCTATCAATGTCGCTTGCCATGTTTAGCACAGGTGCTAATGCCGCGCCCGGAAATCTGGCCAATCAACCACTATTTTTAAGTTCCAATGTGCAAGCAAATATTTTCTTTGCAACAGATGATTCAGGCAGCATGGACTGGGAAACAACACTGAATGATGGTACCTACAATCCTGGACAAGTAAATTTTAATTTTTTACCCAATCCACCTACTTCTGCAGGAGGCTTACCTGATGATTGGTATCGTGAAATAAGAAGATCTCTATGTTTGGGTTTTAATGTACTTGCTTACAATCCAGATTCAGTATACACACCCTGGAAAGGTGAAGATGAAGATGGCATAGATTATTCAAACAAGTCTTTGACATCAGCACTATTTGACCCATACGATAATGACAGCACAAGAGACATTTCCAATCATGTCTATTTTGTATGGAATGACGCTGATGCCGATGGACAATACGATGGCCCAGGAAGCGCCAGTTTCGGTGCCGCAAACAATGCAGCAACAGATGAGTGTGGGGACGTATCAGCAGACATCACTGCAAATACTATTCAGGTAAATTCCCTGCCGGCAACGTTAAACCCGGGTGATACCGGTTACCCCAACTCACAACAGAATTATGCCAACTGGTGGACATATTATCGCAAACGTGAATATGTCGCTAAAAAAGCGATGTCAGAACTTATCTGGAATTCCAATCACAGAATGGGACTCGCAACGTTACATGATAATAATAGCGTGGGTACACCAATAAGCGATATGACTGTTTCTACAAACAAAGATAACCTGTTAAGTGAATTAGGCCAAATTAATTCAACAGGTGGAACTCCGTTGAGACGCTTATTAAGGAACACCGGAAGATACTTTGATAAAGCAGGAAGTAATTCTGATCATTCAGATCTTGGTTTCACTTCTTCAAGCCCAATCTTAAGTACCACCAATGGTGGTGAATGCCAGCAAAATTTTGCTGTTCTATTCTCTGATGGTTTCTGGAATGGAGGCAGTCCTAGTGTAGGTAACACTGACGGCGGCACCAGTAATTCCATGTGGGACGGTGGTTCCTACGCAGACTCAATTAGCAATACATTAGCTGATGTTGCCATGTATTACTATGAAACTGATTTAGCAACAGGTATCGCAGACAAAGTCAGGCCAATTGAAAATATTGACGAAAATGAGGCACAGCACCTGACAACTTATACGGTTGCCTTTGGTGTAAACGGCACTCTGAATGCAAATCCGCCAAATACGACCGATCCTTTTGCATGGCCCGATCCAACTGACACAGAAGATGCAGAACGTGTTGATGACATGCGCCATGCCGCATGGAATGCTCGCGGAGAGTTTCTCAATGCCAGAGACCCGGCAACGTTAATTTCTTCATTAGAAAATGCACTAGCGTCCATTGAAAACAGAATTGGTACTTCAACGGCAGTGACGTTTAACTCAAACGAACTTCAGGCCGAGACTCAGTTATATCTAACACAGTTTAATAGTGAAAACTGGTCCGGTGACGTTGTTGCATTCAATTTCAACACTGACGGCACAATTAATCCTACGGAAGCCTGGCGTATTTCGGACTATCTGGACTCTGCCAGTTACAATTACACCAACCGTGTCGCCTACACCATGAACAGTGCTACCAATGCAGCAACATTGCTTGAGTGGGGCAACATTTCAACAGCCCAGCAAAACGACTTCAAAACTGCTCCGGATGGAAGTCTAGGTAGTGACACAGATGGTCAGGCCAGGCTTAATTTCTTCCTGGGTGATCGTACACATGAAGCAAGTGGTACGGCTTATAATTTCAGAAGACGAGATTCCATCATGGGCGATATTGTACACTCAGGCCCGGTATTTGTAGGCAAACCCAGTGAACTTTATCCTGATAGCAGTCCTTTTGGCAGCAGTTCAGAAAGATACTCAAGCTTTGTCGAAGCCAAGAAAAACCGTAAGGGTATTGTCTATGTGGGTGCAAACGATGGCATGGTACATGCGTTTGACACAACCCAAAGCGGTAGAGAGATAATGACCTACACACCCAAAGAACTCTATCAAAGCGGATCAGCCACGGCAGGTCTTCACTATCTTTCAGACCCAGACTACACACACAACTATTATGTTGATGTTAATCTAGCTGCCAACGATGTTTATATCAATGCATCAAGCGCTCCTCTGGGCACACCGAACTGGGAAACCATCCTGGCAGGCGGATATGGTGCAGGCGGCCGAGGTGTATTTGCCCTAAATGTTACTGACGCCAGTTTCCCGGACAGTGTTACAGGCGCACAGAATACTGTCTTGTGGGAATTCTCTGACGCAAATAGCACTTACATGGGATACTCATATAGCGAACCTCGTATTGCTTTACTTAATAATAATAAGTGGGCTGTCATCTTTGGCAATGGATATAATAGCGACAATGGAAAAGCCGCTTTAATCATACTTTACATCGAAGGTGGTATTGATGGAACATGGGTTTTAAATAGCGACTATAAAATTATCGATACAGGTGTCGGTGACGCAGCTAATAAGAGTGGTATTGGTGAGATTACAGCTATAGATCTGGACAATGATTTTGTTGTTGATCGAATTTACGGTAGTGGTATTGACGGAAAATTGTGGGCATTTGACTTGTCAGATAGCAATGCCAGCAACTGGGATGTGGCATATGGTACCAGCTCAAATAAAAAGCCATTATTCACGTCATCATCAGGACAACCCATTACTGTAAAAAGTGCCATCACACGTGTGGCGGATTCCACAATCGCAGACGCGCCTAATGTTCTGGTTATACTTGGTACTGGTCAGTTCATTACCGATGCGGACCCAAGTAACACAAACCAGCAATCTCTGTATGGCGTATGGGATGCTGGCGAAAGCGAAATTACACGTGCAGATCTGGTGGAACAGACACTGGATTCATCTACTACATCATCTCTTAGGGTAATGTCAGATAATACGGTGACATATAATACCGCCAATCCAAGCAGTGGTGATTTGGGCTGGTTCTTTGACCTACCTGAAAGCGGAGAACGCGTCAACATTGATCCAGTTGTCAGACTTGAACAGGTATTCTTTGCTACAAACATACCTTCTACTCAAAAGTGTACAGATGGAGGCGGTAGCGGTTGGATAATGATACTTGATGCTGAAAACGGTGGCGAACCGAGCAGAGGAGGATTTGATTTAAATTCTGATGGTAATTTTGATTCAAATGATCAGTTATCTAATACATTTGTCGCAGGAGTTAAATTTGATAATGGTCTCCCAGCAGGATTAGGATTTCTGGGCGGTAGTGGAAACTTATACGTGACAGGAACAGGTGGTGGAACTAATATTTTAGACAGTGTATCCACTCAAAAAATTAAAACTATCAGTTTTGGTGCCAAAGGCAGATTAGCCTGGAAGGAGTTATTTGAATGATAAATCAAGCTTTTATCACAGCCAGATTTTATTTTTTACTTGGCATCATAATGTTAATGTTCAGTGCATACACACATGCAGGACAGTTACCTAATCATTACCCTAGTGCATTTCGCTGGTCTGGTACTGTTGAGGAAATATCTAACAATACTATTGTGATTGGTGATAGAGAATTTACACTTACTCAGAGTGCAAGTTTCCATCGACTGAATTCTTACAACTCAACGCTCCAAGATATCAAAGCAGGTATGCCTTTAGGTTGCATTATCTCAGATACGAATCAGATAATTTCATTATGGGAGTTCCCGAAGGAATTATCATCAACGGTTGGGCCCTGGGCTGAAGGTCTTCACGGAATTAACGTCAAGAGATAAAACCTATGCCCTATTCTAAACATTCCGGATTCACATTAGTCGAACTGTTAATTGTTGTTGCAATTGTGGCCATTCTCGCTTCTATAGGTTATCCAGCCTACAATGAGCAGGTGCAAAAAGGCAGGCGTGCAGATGCTAAAAACATGATTCTTCAAATCTCATCTTTACAGGAAAGATATCATTCAAATTTTGGCTATTACGGAAATATAGATGACCTTTTCGGCGCCAGTAGTGACCCTGTTTCCAGTGATGGAGGTTATTATTCCCTCACTGTCGCATGCACCCCATCAGCTGCATGTACAGCGGCCTCGAGGTCACAGCAATATACAATCACTGCAACACCCAATGCCACAGATGCAAATTGTGGTGTATTTACCTATGATCAGGCAGGCAACATAACAGAAGGTGGAACAAAAGATTTAGCCTACTGCTGGTAACAGCGTTATAACAGCTTAGACTAGAAGCCAATATTGATTGGCAACTCACTCAATTCTGAAAGCTGTTCTCTTAAGCTTAAAATATGCTCCTCCCAGTAACGTGATGTATTAAACCACGGGAATCCCAATGGAAAAGCCGGGTCATCCCAGCGCCTGGCTATCCAGGCTGAATAATGCAGCATTCTTAGTGTACGCAAACTTTCAATTAGCCTTAATTCATTTAAATCAAAATCAGCAAATTCATTATAGCCTTCTATTATTTCGCGTAGCTGTATTTGCTGCTCGTTTCGATCGCCCGAAAGCAGCATCCATACATCCTGTATAGCAGGCGCCATTCTTGAATCATCAAAATCGATAAAGTGTGGTAATTCATCTCGCCATAACATATTTCCAATATGACAATCTCCATGCGCACGAATATATTTTATATCCTGACTATCAGCCATGGCCTGATCTATAATTTTCAGAAGATCGTTAGTTAATGTTTCATAGGCAATTTTAAGTTCATCGGGAATAAAATTATCCTTAATGTACTTAACACTGTCATGACCATAACTTTGACTATTGATTGCAGGACGAAATTCAAATGAAGATGCTGCGCCGATCATATGTATGCGCCCCAGGAAACGACCTAAAACAAGCAGGTTGTCATAATTATCCAGTTCCGGCGCCCTGCCACCTTTTCGTGGATACAAAGAAAATCGAAAATCACCATATTCAAACAGACTCAAACCCTGTTCATTTTTCATGGGCGCAACCACTGGCAGCTCTGCCTCAACTAATTCATAGCAGTATTCATGCTCTTCCTTAATTTGTTGATTAGTCCAGCGACCTGGGCGATAAAATTTTGCGATAACCGGTTCATTATCTTCAATTCCAATTTGATAAACACGGTTTTCATAGCTATTCAAAATAGTGACACGACCATCCGTTTCGAATCCTATGCTATCTACTGCATCCAATATAAAACTTGGCCCAAGCGATTCAAAAGGATGTAAATCAGTTGAATTTTCCATTATTCACATCGTTTAAAAATTTAGTTGATTGAGAGGCATGATAGAAATGAGTCTGCCCGAGGAACTTTCTGGCGGCTGTAGAGAAATAACCATCAACCTGTTCTGAATCCGCTAGCTGCTGTATCAACGAATCGTCAACTTCACAGGACTTGACCAGACAGAGATGATTTGCAGATAGTTTACACGCGAGCCAGAGTGCTAAAGAATCTGACGTTGTCTGCCAGTTTTTTGGATAATCACATTCAGATATTACGTCAGAATATGGCAACCATATTGTTGAGCCCGTATCCTGGATATCTTTAAATGAATTAGCCACTTTTAGACTTCCATTAAGATTTGCTAACAGGCACCCATACTGTTGCATAGCCATTACCGCCATATCATGTGCAACGGCATCCGACAGATTCCACTGCTTATTCGCAGCACGTACCTGATCCGCAAATGGTCCACCCCCTGGCACAATCACAAGCGTTTGTTGATGGATACGCGCAAGCTGATCACACCATTCTTTCAGGTGCGGGGATGCATATAAACTGCCTCCTATTTTGACAATAATCACTATTGCCCAAAAAACCTGAACATTGCAGCGGCTTTATCAAATGTTTCCTGATATTCCTCATCCACTTGAGAGTCCCACACCAGGCCTCCCCCTGCATAAAAATATGCCTGATTATCTTTCTGGATAATGGTCCTTATAGCAATATTAGTATCCATCTTTCGGTTAAAGCCTATATAACCTATGCTGCCACAGTATAATCCACGTCTGTGCGGTTCAAGTTCTTCTATAATTTCCATTGCTCTGATTTTGGGCGCGCCAGTGATTGAGCCGCCAGGAAAACATTCGCGTAACAGCTCAACAGGAGAAGTCTTATTCGGGAGCTTACCTTCTATAGTACTAACCAGATGATGCACTGTTGGATAACTTTCAATGTTGAATAACTTTGTCACCTTAACACTATTAACATCACAACATTTACTTAAGTCATTCCTCAATAGATCAACAATCATGACATTTTCTGCACGATCTTTTGTGCTGCTTTCCAGTTCCAATACGAGCTCATTATCAATTTTCTCATCTTTTGAGCGCGGCCTTGTTCCTTTAATAGGTTTCGTCTCCACTACGCCGTTATTCACCTGTAAAAAACGTTCAGGAGAAACACTTAAAACCTTACACTCAGGAATATTCATATAAGCACCAAATGGCGAAGGATTTATTTTTCGCAGATGTTGATATCCCGACCAGGAATCACCTTCGACCGGCACGTTAAATCGTTGCGCCAGATTTACCTGGTAACAGTCGCCTGAGCTTATGTAATTTTTAACTTTGGAAAACTTTTCAGCATACTGCTCTGCCGTCATATTGGACTGTATTTTATCTAATGCTTTATACTCGCCATTAGAAGCAACATTACCCACCTGACTGACATTATCTATTATATCTTTCCAATTCAGGCGAACTCTTGGCTCTGAAAGATCCCCCACTAACACAGCCTTTTTCTCAAGATGATCAGCAATGTATGCCCAATGGTAAATACCTATTGCCATCTCGGGAATGCCAGTATCATCCAGCGCAGTACTTGGCATTTTTTCAATTCTTCTCCCCAAATCATAGGAAAAGAAACCTAGCGCCCCACCCGTAAACGGCAGCTCATCTGATTGAATAAAATTTGCTGATAGCTCATGCGCCAATAATTCAAATGGATCATCAGGAACAAGCTGTTGATTACCCCCTGTAGTGATTGTCGTTAATTTCCCTCGCGTCACAAATGTCGTTTTAGGATAAGCAGAAAAAATATCATAGCGACCAAACTTGCTAACAGGCCTGCCACTATCAAGAAATATTGCCCACGGTTCGTGTGCGAATAGTGAAAAAACAGATGTCACATCTTCAAAATAAGGAACACTGACACGCGTTAGTTTATTATTTCTGGACACAGGAATGAATTACTCGAAAACCAGCGAAACAGCGGGCGCACAATCAGACGCATTGACCTGGTAACTGATACCTTCAGGAATAATAAAACGGGTGAAATCCTCATAATCCAGAGACATCGTCTTTGCTATCCTTTCAACCAGAAATCTTCCTACACCTGCACCAACAACCATTGGCCTATCATCGCTAAACTTAAGTAAACTCTTTTTGACCATCTCTATTTGCTGGTCGGCAATGTATTGTGCGACTGAAACCCATTCTTGTCTGTCCTCTTTTCGATAGTCTTCTCCAATCATGCGAGCAAGTCTGCGCATACTGGAGGTTTTATCTTTTGGCTGAGAATCCAGCGTATCACCATAGTCTGCATGAGATGGCAACCAGTCTAAAATCCGATAGACATCTGCAGACATGGAAAAATATTCTGCCATGAGTGGAATCCAGTCACCCTTGTAAGGTATTTTCTGACAAATTGTATTAACGCAGCTGCGAACCACGCCTGTATATACCAGTTCACCCGATCGTAACCTTTCAAAATCTGACACACCATTTAACTGCAGTTGCCCATCCTTAATCAAGAGCACATCTGTTGTGGTACTTCCCATATCCACAAAAATAACAGTTTTATTTTTTTTGCTTACACAGCGTCCACTTGCAATCCAGTTGACAGATGCAACTGAAAGCGTGTCTAGCAATGCCTCCTTGTAATCCAGTAAACCGCGGCGCGAATAAAATCTGACGATATCCTCTGAAGAAACTTCCTCAAGAAAAACACGCACGATTTCTTTTACACCCTGATCACGGGAAAGAAATAAATCCACCAGCTCTCCCGTCATCGTGACATTGTGAGCACTTATATTGTCAGGAATTTTTTTTAAGGCTGTCTGTAACACAGCTACTAACTCGTCAAGTCCTTTCCACAGTGGACAGTCCCACTGCTGAACATGCAGTGTATTATCATCAATATAAGCCAGCTTGACATGAGCACCACCAATGTCCCAGCCTGCTTTATTAAATGCGTTTCTAGCCAAGATGTACCTCAACAATTTTATTTTGTTGCATAATATTTTCAGGCAGTTTCTGATCAAGAACAGTTCTGATACATAACTCAGCAGGATTATCCATCAAGACTTCGCTCAGCCCTGCATATGAAGAAGTTAAACGTGGATTAATATCAATGACAACATAAGATTCTCCTGTCTTAATTAAATCAACCCCGACATAGCCCGTCAAACCAGGCAGAGTCCTGGCAATATCATTACTGATGCTTCGCATTTTTTCAGTCACAGGCATCGCATTCACCTGACAGGTTTTAAGCTTTGGCTCGAGATCACCACTAAAGATTTGCCTGTTACAGGTAAGTGTTTTTGCATTACCAGCAAAACAAAGCAGGCTCAGACTTAAATGTTCACCGTCAATACAGGGTTGTACAACCCAGTTATTAAAATCATCAATGCACGCCAGGCCGGATTTTCCAGAGTCGCATATTTTCAATCCTTCACAACCCACACCAAATCGACTTTTAATCACTACTTTACCTGTGTATTGCTGGGCTTCTGAATAGGACAGATTAGCTGCAGTCTTGATCCCTGCCGCAGACAGTTGTGTTGCACATTTAATTTTATCTCCAGCGATTCCAATACTTTCTGCATCACAATTAATCACAGGAATTTTTTCTTTTTCCAGTTGTGATACGAGAGACTTAAGCACACCCTCGCTTTCAGGCGCAATTATCCAGGTATAATTACTTTCATTTGCCAGGCGGTATACCGTTGTCAGATAGTCAGCAGAATTTTCGATCAGATGGTTTTCTATATTATTCAACGGCAAATCCACGCGTGAGTCCAGACAGGTAATTAGCTGAATATCATTTATTTGCGAACAATCAGCCAGCACGGAATTGAGCATCAACAAGCCTTCTTGTTTTAATCCTTCTGGTAATGGATGATTAGCAAAACCGCCACCGGTAATGAACTCAGTGATAAACAAACGCATTTAATGAAAATTATTCCTGTTATAGATTACCGGAAAGGCAATGTAGTACTAGCGCAATTGGGAAATCGTGATAGTTACCAGCCTGTTTCTTCAGCACTGTGTGATAAACCGGATATTAATAGTGTCATTGAAGGTATTTTAACGTTAGCTGAGTTCAAAACAATCTATATTGCGGATTTAGATTGCATAGAAAATCAGCAATTGGAGGAGAGTTTATGGCCTTCCCTGTGCTCCAGATACCCTGATATAGAATTTTGGATTGATCTTGGAAAACTCAGTCAACGCTGGGCCCAGTTTATGGCCAATATTTCCAATGCACGTCCTGTCATTGGCTCCGAATCCCATTCCAGCATTAAGTCATTAACGCTTAGTCTTAGTGCGTTGAATAATTATCGGCCATTGTTATCAATCGATATTAGACAAAGCAGGATTCTCGGGCCAGACCAACTGTTATCCGGATTTGATAATTGGCCTGATGATGTCGTTATTCTATCACTAAGTCATGTAGGCAGTAATAGCGGCCCGGACTATGACTCAATCCGGAACGTTTCCAGTCATTTGTGCTCGCAGAATATATTTTACGGGGGCGGCACCAGAAATGAACAGGATATCAGACAACTTGCATCACTTAATATCAAAGGCGTACTCGTTGCCAGCAGTCTTCATTCAGAAAAAATTAACAAATGCTTTTTAGAAAAAGTCAGTTGAGCACCTTTACTTGGTAACCACTTTCAAGCCTTTCGCATTATTGTCATTTTTCAATAACTGCCTCAGTACTGAGCGGCCTAAATCAGGCTGACTGAAATGCTTAAGTGGTGTCATGCCATGATTTTTTTTCATCTCGTCCAGACTGGGACCCTGATACTGACAGAAGGATTGTGTTGTCTCATAGGTCTGCAACTCAACCAGGCCTGGTAAAAACTCAATCAGCTGTTCCCAGATAAATATATTTAACAATTCGGTGCTTGAACGCCAGCCTAAATCAGCGCAGACAAAATTTAGATTTTGGTGATCCAGTTTTTCAATAACATGTTTCTTTACAACTGACTTAAGATAACCATAATCCACAACAAATCCTGTTAATGGGTCAATTCTCCCTTCAATCTTTACATGCAGCGCATAACGACCTCCATGTAGATTTTCACATTTTCCCGGATGGTCTGTTATAAAATGCGCAGAATCAAATACCAGTTCTTTACTAACCGTAGCACGCTGCACCTCTGCAAAGTAACGCTCAGAAACACAAGGCATTTCCTTTAAGTACAAAGACACCAGGGCTAATAATCTTTGCGCATCTTCCAGTGATTCAGTTCTGAATAAAGCTTTCTGAGTAGACGCATCATCTTCGAGCATTTTCCAGCGGATTTGATATTCTACAGTCAACTTATTTAGCAAAGAATTTATTTCATCATTGCGCGGCAAACTCAGGAATATATAACCATTGTGAAATTCCCCGGCCTGTGCAACTACAACCGCAAGGAGTAACTCAAAATTTACTTCAGAACTGTTGTTTGCAAATTTATGCTTATACGCAACAGGTGTTTTAATTGAATTATTAGGCACCACACGATGGCTGGTAGCAGTGTAGGTATATTCCTGTCGGTACTGAAAACCATAAACTTGCAACTCGCGCAAATACCACAGCAATTCATCAAGTCTCCGCACGTCACTTTCCAGACATATAAAGTATTCATCCTCATGAAACGCCTGTGTTAATAATAACGCTTCAAGTATGGATGTCGCACGCACAGACGCCTGTTCTGCGGGTAATGAAAACTCCCCAACATCAGCAACTTTGTTGACCATCGATTCGTGCACCAGTAAATCCAGTGGCACATGATGACGAATTGCATATTCCTGCAACGTCAGCCCGCAACAGCCACTCAGGTGGTGATTGTCCAGCTGGTCTACTTCTGATTTACATTCCTGACACTTCATATACTTACTTTACTGCTAAATCGCAGACAAAAAAATACCCCGGATTGTAAAATCCGGGGTATTTTGTACTACGAAAAAGAGATTGCTTAGAATCCTTTGAATGGATGCTCTGCAGAATCTTTCTTAGCAACAACTGTAGATGCTTTTGGCTCGTCTTTAATAGCACGCTCAATAGACTCTTTAACAGCTTTGTAGTTATTCTCGTAGATAGCTTCGTCGCTCTTGGCTTCCCAGTGAATGAATACACCAACACAGATGAAAATGTCGTCTGCTTCGTCAGCTGGAATAGTGCCGTCTTCAACACTGTCAGCAACTGCTTTAGCAACAGCAGCCTGAGCTGGACCAAACATTTGAACTGCTTGTGTAGCACCTTTGATGGTCACTTTGTTGAACATCATAGTGTTTGGTTTACAAGGAAGGTTAGGTGCAACAACAGCTAACAAAGTTGAAAAGCCATCTTTGTTGTTTACTAAACCGTTACAAAATGCTGTCTCAACTGCTGAACCACGTGGGCCCATTAGCAAGTCGATGTGAGCGATTTCTGCCATATTGCCTGCTGGATCCGCGTCATTTACTAGTGACTCACCAACCATTACTCTGTTGACTACTGCCATTTAATTTCTCCTAATTAGTATTGTTTGTTAACAAACAGCCGTAAAAATTTACGATAAAAAAATTGTGTTATGGGCCCCTCCCTAATGAAAACTACTAGTAAGTCTTCACAACATAGTTCGTCCCTTATGCTTGCTAGCCTAGCGCTGCTACAAATAATGTAGCGACGGTGATATCCGCCGTTGTCCCAGGATTTATTCCAACCGCTTTCAGCTCACCATCCAGAGATAGTAGCCCTGAAATATGATCGGTTGGATCTCGTGACAGCAGCACCTGATTTGCAAGAGGCGCAATCATATCACTAATTTCACGTGCTTTTAATAGACCTTTTTTGCGAATTATCAGACTATCTGGCACCCTGAGCCATTGGCTGAGAAATACAGCCGTGGCAGCCCACTCTTCACTACCCCATTTTTGTAGATATTCTCTATAGATGGGTAAATTATGTTCGAAAATGTCTGAAAAAGTGCTCGCATATTGATACGCAATACGATCTTTATCTGCAGAGAGCTGCATGGCCTCCAGTAAACTGACACTCGGCTCGCCAGAGACGTCTTGATCCTCTACCTCCCCCATTCCACCTGGCATGGCTATCTGTATGGCCTGATAACAGTATTTAGCATCATCAACAGACAAGTCAGCAAGCACCCTGGCAAGGTCATCTCTTAGCTTTTCGCTATATCCATACCTGATTATTGTCTCGGCAATCGGCGCTACAAGCAGAATAATGCCCAAATTGGTATTGTCTGTCACAGCATCATGAGTCGCATTCACAGCATATAAAATACGTGCACCGGTGCCATCAGATTCGTTAAATAATGGCTCAGCTGATGCTTTTGCACTCAGCTCAAACTGTTCAACGGTCATTCCATGACCACCAGAATGATAGCCAACATTTCCAGGCTTCAATGCCCGCAACTCAAGCAGACAGGCCTGCTGATAACACTGGATATAGTGACTGACTGAACTAGCCATAGCTGGCAAGACCACAGTGAGCTAAAAATTGACGGGAGATTGTATCCACCACCGCTTCAGAGGTGGTTTGCTGCAAACCTTTCCACGCAGGTACGCTATTTACTTCCGTGACCCAGAAGCGGCCCTGTTTATCACGGATCAGATCAACGCCCGCATATTCCAGTCCTGTTACCTGTGTGGCATTGATAGCCATCTGCATAACAGACTGATCAAGTGTTATCGTCTCAACCTGGCCTCCTTGTGCCACATTGGTAATCCAGCTTTCACCGGTACGCTTCATACTGGCAATCACTTGCTCACCAATGACAAATACACGATAGTCAACACCCACTCTTTCACCTGCATCGACATATTCCTGCACGTACATCACCCCGTGCATATCCTGGTAGTCGATAAACTGAGAAGCATGTTCGAGTAACTGCAAGCCTTTGCCCTGGGAACCAAAAATTGGTTTAAGAACCAGTTTTTTCCCCTCATTCAAATACTCGCGTATTTTCTTATTAATATAATGTAAGTCACTGCTGACAAAGGAATTAGGCGTGGGAATTCCGTTGAACTTAAGTAGATACGAAGTCATACCCTTATCCACACTACGCTCTATACCACGAGTGTTATTAAAAATCGGCACACCGGCATACTCCAGGCCATGCAACACATCCAGGTAATACACCACTTCTTCGAGACTTCCACCGGGCACACCACGCACAAAGACACCTGCAGGTAATGCAGAGAATCCGGGAAGCGTTATTCGGGCAGTGTCGGAATCCAGGTTAAAATGACAGTCCTGCAGACGCACGAAGCGTGAGGTATAACCACTTTTCTGCAAAGAATGCTTTAATTGCTGACCGTGCCACCCAGGATCGTCAGTGATGATGGCAATATCGGGGTCAGCACTAGCCACCAAATGATTCTTTTAACAGATCCAGATTTACCTCACCGCCAAAGTATGTGTTGCCACTTTCCATGGCTGTGACACTCACTTGCGCAGGACTAAATAACATTTGATCGATCTGGTAAAAATCATACTTTGCATCAGCGAACACTTTTGCAAAAGGTTTACCGTAATCTTTTGATGTATTTGAAGGCAGGTCATTGGCAAGTGCTTTGGCATCGTCATCTGAACCTGTCACAAATAGCTGCACCCGGCCGGCAAATAAAATTGAATCGTTGGTTCGGCCCATCGCCTGAACGAAATCAGGAATAGGAGGACACAATGGTGCACTACCGGCACCATCGACAATTCTTTCTAACGGGAACTTTAGCTCATGTGCCTTATGTAGCGCTGTCTCCAGAACTCTGGCAACAACTTGAACAACACCAGCCAAGCTCTTGGTTGGCGTAAGAATTATTGTTAAATTTTCAGGGCTAACACCACACTGTTCTGACATTTTGCCAAGCAGCTCTGACGGCGGATTTTTATCCACCTCCATAACGAGACATACCTTGTCTGCCTTATCTTCATAAGCCAGCTCTTTATACAAAGGTTCACGCAGTGACGCCGCACGGCCAGGGCCTGAACCCAATGCATAGAACGCTTCTTTGCCTTCACCGTGGGATAACTGCCAGCCTGCATATTGACTACCCAAACACGCAAGCACCGGATTCGAGCTGTGTACATATACAGATAATGGCCACTGCGGAGCAGTATTTGTGTGCGTCAGTGACACATTACCCAGTCCACCCAGGCAGATCTCACTAATCATACGTCCCGCTTCAAGCCCACCATGAAAATTGATTCCGGCATCGACTATTGTCACACCACTGGCATCCTGTTCAACTCCAATACGCAATGCATCTGCACCATCAATGAGCTGCTGCACAATCGGTTGTGCTAATTTATTTATACTTGGCTGCTTATTCATACTCGATTTTTTCTAGATTAGTTAATTAACTTGTTAATTTATAAGACTTATCACTTCATCAGCGCGTCTCTGAAGGAGAGAGTAAAGATCATCACCCGCCTCTTCTTCATCTGCATACACACTACAGACTGGTTCGTGCCTGGAGATTTTACGTAATGCTTCGGGCTTATCCTTTACCCATGCCGGCCACACCAATTGCTCTGAAATCATATAGTCATCTTTAGCATATACAATGAGATACGCACTCCGGGTCTGACTTAGCTCGAATTCACAAAGGCGCTCACCCTCACACACTCTTATGTGTGCGTCAACCAAATTCAATCCAGGATTAATACGCTCATATAATTCAAAACTGGCAGAAATTCTTGGATTAACCTCGAGCACGTAAAGTGCCTCCTGAGTCGTCGATTCGGAATAGATCATGTCTAAACTAAACACACCTTTAATATTAAAGTAATTTATTAGTTTAGCTATATAACTTGTTGTTTTTTCTTTTATAAATTCGTTGGTTTCTACATTAGCCAGCGCGCCCTGGTAGACATAGGGGTAGCCCTCAAAATCTGATGTCGAATACTGTTGATTGATGCCAAGACACGTGACGTCTTGACCATCAGAAATACATAATGCGGAGACAGCCTGGCCCGGCACCTCCTGCTGCCAGTAGCCAGAAGTATCATCAACATAAGTTCGACTTACGCCCATTCCTCCACAACTATCTGTAAGTTTGTACAGCCACCCCCGCGACTCAGGTGCCGATTTAAAATTTACGTCAGGATAGACAATCTCAAGCGTGTCCAGGGCATCGAAAAACGTGCGCGGATCCCGAATCCGAGTGGTAACTTTCAGATTATTGGCACAAAGTGCCCAACCAGATATTTTTTCAATATCGCAAGCCAGGTGCTCGGCGCCCGCCCCAAGAATAACTTTTGCCTGAGGATAGCGCTCCCTCAACCTGGATAGACACGTTTTCAAATGACTTATTACAAATACACCTGCCTTCAGCGGCAGACACCAGCACTCAATAGAGGATTCAATCGTGTCAGTGTCAGCAAAGCCATCAACACAAATGACCTTCCAGCCCGCTCGGGACGCAGACTCAGAGAGAGCCCGCGCCGAGTGGGAGATAATGATTAGGTAATTATTTTTTATGAACGTATTCGCGAGCAACTTCGAATGCATGCTCAAAATGCAGATATATAGGCTTATCTGTTTCACACATCTGCTTTAGCAGTATATTTTGCGTCTGATACTTAACGTTGCCAATCGCTAGCGCACCTATACCAACTGCGCCACTTGGAGAGTCGTCAATGGGCGCGGCATTATCCATCACACCCAGACCTGCGATCCCTGAAGGTGGTACAGCATTAACATCGGCTGCCACCTTAAGATTACCCGCTTTCAATACCAGATCCCTGCTCATTACTTCAATACCGGCTGAAGCAGTCGCTAAAATCACGTCCACATTGCCGATGACAGAATCCAGCGTGTCAATTGCTTCACCTTTTATATCGGTTTTGCCAGAGCCGTACTCAGCATTACAAATACCAGCAATTCGCTGTGATTTGTCCTTTTGACGACCAAAAATAGTCACATCCGCACCCGCTTTTGCTGCAATAACCGCACCCGCCATGCCCACAGGACCTGTTCCTCCCAATGCTGCTACTGTCTTGCCTTTAAGGTCTGTATCAAATTTGTCCTGAAGCGCTTTTTCAACCGCTGCCAACATACCTGCTGCCGTAGTAAACGCTCCACTAGGATCCGCAAATGCTGACACCTCAAAAGGCGGCACCATGGATTTCTCACAGATTTTCATCATTTCCATGGCATCATGCATATCCCTGCCACCAAAAAATATTCCTGTTCTCTTAACCCCGCTGGGGCCACGGGAAAATATTGCATCCTGAACCAGCGCCTGAACTTCGTCATTTTCTACTGATATATAAGGGATACAGTTCGACCATCCCGCATCTATGGCCATGTTGACGTCGAATGGACTAAGATTCTTCGCGGCGGTGATCATATGTAAAATGTATGGCTTTTCCATGTCTAATA
Source organism: uncultured Gammaproteobacteria bacterium (assembly GCA_963976865.1). GTDB lineage: Bacteria > Pseudomonadota > Gammaproteobacteria > UBA4575 > UBA4575 > UBA1858. The sequence continues at coordinate 180,124 of CAXBLY010000002.1, forward strand.
TCTCTCTAAAGTTGTATCCCAGTGTATTAAGAACAGATTCATCAGCAATACTCCACAGATGAAGGTTCTTGGCTAAATCGTGCTTAAATTAATTATGTTTAACCGTTAATCTGACCTGAATCATGATCAGAACCATGACCAGTGTTTTGGTTGTTCTGTTTTTGCTCAACGGTGTTGGCAAGTGTCATTACTGCGCCTTCATTATTGCCCTGAACGACTTTATAACCAAGTTGAGGTAGGTGTGTAAACTGATTTTGCAATTCTCTTAGCATCGAATGTGCTGCAACATCACTGTCAAAAAACGCAAATCCTGTTGGGCCCCATGAACTCTGCCCGACGCCAGGTATGTTCTTTCCTATCAAATATTCTATGACTTCAGCCACGGCAGCACTTGTATAGCGTCCTCCCTGCGCAGGCGCGAAATAATCGCCTACTCTTTGCTGAATTTCACGTACTCCCATTCCAAATTCCTGAATATTTTTTTCGATCACGCCAGGTAATATTCTTGCCAGTACTTGTCTTGATAAAAATCCGGCGCAATTATCCGAGAATCTTGGCAGTGTTGAAAATGCATCAGATTCAGGAGCACCATGAAGACCCAGGTCGTTACTGTCCTCGATAATTAATATACGCCATGCCTCGGGAAACGGATGCCGGGCTACAGTAGGTGGAACTCGTGTATTACTGCCTCTTCCACCGTCTACGATCATTCCACCCTGCACAAATGCGGCGACTCCTATGCCCGAGCGAGCTCCTCTGCCCAATTCCTGAGCAATACCGACAGCATCAACTTTAATATTCCAGAGTTTTGCAATACAGCTGCCAACACACAATGCCAATTGCGTGCCTGAACCAAGTCCGGAATGTTCCGGGATTGAACGATGAACGTTTATCGCACAACCCCCATCCAGATTCCATTTTTCAAATAATTCCCGGGCAAAATCCAGGGCACGTTCACTACGTGGACCGCTGGCTTCAAATTTTTTACTGGGTTCGAGCGTCAGTTCTGTACTGAAACCGTCAATTGTTACACCCGCACTAATAAACTTGCGCCCCAGGGCTCCCCCAAGATCGACAAATCCCAGGTGTAATCTGGCTGGAGTTCTTACAGTAACATTTTGATTTTTGTGGTATAACATCAATATTCTACAGTTGATTATTCATCTAGTATCACTGGACCATAACTGAGCAATAATTCACCGATCGGTGAGTGAAATTCTTAGTAGGTTAGCCTGCTTGCGCAGTAGCGTTATTTTATACTGAACTGCAGCGCCCAAACTAGTAGAAATACAGGATCCGTACTAGTAGAAACAGTCACAATCGAAGACAATATGTCAGTATCTTGATAAATCATAACAAAATCGCAGACTGCTGGCTGAATCAGCACTCTTGAAATAACCAGTTAATACTACTAAAAATAAACTAATGCAGTTTGAACATGTCACTTGCCCACATTGTGGAATTCTTTGCGATGACTTAACCATTGAGGTTAAAGACTCACAAATAACGCCACTCAATGTTGATCACCCCAAATGTACACGGGGATTCTCTCAGGCGTCTATCGACAGCGCAAACCCGCCTTCAGCAACAGTAGATGGCGAAAATGTTACTGTAGAAGAAGCGATTAATAAAGCTGTGGAAATACTCCAGTCTTCCTCTCAACCACTTGTAAGCGGATTAATTGCCGATGTTGAAGCATGCAGGGAAGCCGTAGCACTTACTGAAAAGCTTGGGGGTGTCATTGATCATGCCAATGGCAAATACATTCGCGCCAACATCGCGGTGATGCAACGTATGGGGAAAGTGAAAACCACCTTGGCAGAAGTACGCAATCGCGCCGATCATGTCATTATATTTGGCGCAGAAGTACTCGAGCGTTTTCCACGCTTGCTGCAGAGAGTTTTATCTCCACAGAAAAGCCTGGGGCCAGACGCTACAATAAACAAATCCATAACTATTATTGATTCACAGGCCCAACCGGATGCAAGTAAATCTTTTGCTCAGGCCAATATAAATTATTTGCGCCTGGACGCAGCGAGCCTCGAATCAATCATACTGTCATTACAGGCAATCATTCAGTCACCAGATCAGTCTGCTGACAAGGAAAATGATATCTCAGCAAGGCTTAAAGAAGTCTATCAGAAAATATTAGACAGCCAGTACACGACAATTGTCTGGAATACAGGATTACTTGACACAGATACCGCCGAGCAAACTGTACAGGCAATAACGCTTTCAATAAAAACGCTAATGAAAGAAATTCGCTGCGTTGGTTTGCCGTTGGGTGGATCAAAAGGTGAAATTACTGCCAGTCAGGTTTCAACCTGGCAAACAGGAGTACCCTTACCTGTCGCCTTTATGAGCGGAACACCCGTACACGATCCTGTTTTATATGATGGCAGCACCATGCTGGAAAATAACGAAGCCGATACACTGGTATGGTTATCTACCTACAACGCTGATGACACTCCTCCCGTAACAGATATACCAACCATTGTTCTTGGCCATCCCAATATGCAGGCAGCGAAACAATCTGCTGTATTTATTCCTGTCGGCGTGCCGGGAATAGATCACCGCGGGCTCGCATGCAGAACAGATAGTGTGGCTACCTTGCCACTTCAAAAGATTCGCAGCAATGACTTACCAGTGGCTAGTGATGTGTTGAACAAAATTAACGAGATGCTCTAGAGGGAACTATGGCAATTAAACTCACAGGTGGTGAAATTTATGATCCGGCGCATCAGGTTGATGGCAAAAAGCAGGATCTCTACATCGTTGGTGGCAAGATTACACACGAATTACCTGATAATGAAAAAGTAACAGAAACGCATGACTTAAATGGCTGCATAGTCATGGCAGGCGCCATCGACTTACATACTCACATTGGTGGCGGCAAAGTCAATATTGCCCGAACAATGATGCTTGAAGACGAACATGCTCACCCTCATGACGGGAATCATATATGCCGTTCCGGCAATGGTCATGTTGTGCCCTCTACATTCTCAACAGGTTATCGCTATGCCGAAATGGGTTACACCGCCTGCTTCGAACCTGCCGTACTTCCAGTAAACGCCCGCCAGGCACATATGGAAATGGCAGACACACCAATGGTTGATAAAGGTGGCTATGTATTGCTGGGCAATGATGATTTCCTACTTGGCATGATGCAGAAAAATGTAAGTCAGGCCGCTATTAACGATTATGTCGCCTGGATCCTTGATGCCAGCCAGTGTATTGGTATTAAAGTTGTTAATGCAGGGGGTGTACATGCATTCAAATACAACCAGCGCCGACTCGATGTTGACGAAAGCGGTCCTGCAGGCAGCACACCTAGAGAAATTATTACCAAATTAAGTCGCGCAGTACATGAACTTGGTGTGACACATCCATTACACGTACATGCAAGCAACCTGGGTATTCCGGGTAACTTTAAATCTACTCTGGCCACTATGGCCGCCGCTGATGGACTACCAATACATTTAACTCATATTCAATTTCACAGCTACGGCACGGAAGGCGATTACAAATTCTCGTCTGCCGCCTGCGAAATTGCAGAAGCAATAAACAACACACCGAATGTCACTGCGGATGTTGGTCAAATCATGTTTGGCCAGACAATTACTACTTCAGGTGACACCATGATGCAGTACTTTGGTCACGAACATGCACACCCAAAGAAGTGGACAGTCATGGATATTGAATGTGAAATGGGTTGCGGTGTAATTCCATTCAAGTATCGCGATAAAAGTTTCGTCAATGCACTTCAGTGGGCGATTGGTCTGGAAATTTTCTTACAGGTCAATGACCCATGGCGAGTGTTCCTGACAACAGACCATCCCAATGGCGCTCCATTCACCAGTTATCCGCACCTGATAAAACTTTTGATGAACCGCTCTTTCCGTAATGATGCATTCAACATCATTCACGAAGATGCGCAGAAGATGTCAAATCTTGCCTCAATGGACAGAGAATACAGTCTGTATGAGATTGCCATCATGACACGTGCAGCACCCGCAAGAATATTAGGCCTGACCAGCCAGGGGCATTTGGGAGAAGGTGCAAGCGCCAATATCACTGTGTATCGCAAACAGGATGATATTGAACAGATGTTTGCAAAACCCTCTCTCGTCTTCAAGAACGGTACATTAATCGTCAAGGATGGCGAAGTAATCAAAGTGGTTAAGGGTGTCACACATGTGGTCAAACCTGAATATGACAAAGGGGTTGAAAAGTCTCTCAGCAAATATTTTGATGATTACCAGACTATTTCATTACCCAACTTCAAAATTTCAACGGATGAAATGATTGAATGCATAGGCAGTGATGTAGAAGTTCATCCATGTACTCCAAAATAAAATTATGATTATTAACGGCGTTGTAATTGATGATACTTTCTCTGAAGCATTCTCCATGCGTGCTACACGAGTCATTATCACTGCAATAAATTATAAATGGGCACGTCATGCCGCAGAAACCATGACTGGCTTTGCTACGTCTGTGATTGGTTGCAAAGTCGAAGCTGGTATAGAACGCGCTATGGGCAATCACGAAACTCCAGATGGCCGGCCAGGCATGTCTGTACTTCTGTTTTCAACAGACAGAAAAACATTACAGCAGCAACTTGAAGCCCGTGTTGGTCAGTGTGTACTGACCTGCCCTACGACTGCGGTTTTTTCAGGAATGGAGAGCGAAGAACAAATTGCGCTTGGAAAAAATTTACGCTATTTCGGCGATGGCTATCAAAGCTCAAAGCAGATCGGTGGTAAACGCTACTGGAGAATTCCCGTTATGGATGGCGAGTTTGTCTGTGAAGAGATGGCAGGCGTTCAGAAAGCCATTGGTGGCGGCAACATTCTTGTCTTTGCGAGAACCGTTTCGCAGGTGTTACTTGCATGCGAAGCCGCGATTGACTCTATGAGCATGTTACCAAACATTATCTTACCTTTCCCCGGCGGCGGGGTTCGCTCCGGATCAAAAGTGGGATCCAAGTATAAAGCCTTAAGTGCATCCACCAATCATAATTTCTGCCCGACCTTAAAAGGCCTGCCAGGTAACGTGCTGGACAAAAATATTGAGGCCGTCATGGAAATAGTTATCGATGGTTTAACAGCGGAAGATATACGCCTGGCCATGAAACGAGGCATAGAAGCCGTATGCGATCTGGGCAAGTCACAAGGTATTGAAAAAATTACAGGTGGAAATTATGGCGGCAAACTTGGCCAACACCATTTCCACTTAAGAGAGATTGTCAATGAGTAATACAACTGTCACTTTTAATGGCCTGGCTAGCGCACGCATTGATATGCGCTGGTTGACTGATGCTATTACTAACGCATACACAGCGGATCAAGCCAGCAAAATCACTATTCCAGTAGGCAATAAATCCATTGAGGTGGGCGAACTGTTCAAACTTTCTGGCAACTTCAGTAACAACGCCATCGAACTCAAAGACTCAACTGCAAAGCTGGATTACATTGGCTGCGCCTTGCCTGAAGGCACACACCTTACTGTCACGGGTGACTGCGGCCACTATCTCGGCGCACAACTCGCAGGTGGGAAAATCACTATTACGGGCGATACAAAAGATTATGCCGGCTGTTCGATGCGTAAAGGCTTAATTGAAATTAAAGGTAATTGTACAAATTATTTAGGCAGCGCCTTTCACGGACAAAAGAAAGGCATGTCTGGTGGAACAATTCTGGTTCATGGAAACACTGGTAACTTCACTGGTGACCTGATGCGCAGAGGTATCATTATGGTCACTGGCAATATAGGTGACTACTGTGGAAGCCGCATGATAGCCGGCACCATCACAAACCTGGGCAAAATGGGTAAACAGCCGGGCATGGGCATGCGCAGAGGCACGCTGTTGCTACCGGAATTACCTGAAGATATGCCAGCATCTCATACGTATTGCGGTCGACATAACCTGGGTTATCTAACCTTACTTCTTCATGAACTAAGAACCTATGATAGTGAGTTCAAATCACTGCATTCAATGAGGCGCCGTGTTCAGAAATACATGGGCGATACATCCGTTGGTGGCCTAGGGGAAATTCTTATTTGGATAGGATAGAAAACTGTTAAAATAAGTACCATCATACAAAATCATTAAAGGAGGCAAACATGCCTAAATACATCATAGAAAGGGAAATACCAGACGCTGGTAGTTTAACAGCAGCTGACCTACAGGGCATCTCACAGAAATCCTGCAGCATTCTTAAAAACATGGGTCCACAAATCCAGTGGGTAGAAAGCTTTGTTACTCAAAACAAAGTTTACTGTACATACATTGCACCCAATGAAGAAGAAATCCGCAAACACGCTGAAGAAGGTGGTTTTCCAGCGAACAGTATTGCAGAAATCAAATCAGTCATCGACCCAACTACTTCAGAGTAAGTAACAGCTCCTCGACAGACTCTCACATTCATTATCGCGGTGAATGTGAATATCCCGCAATACCTAAAGCCCTCACACAAGGGCTTTAGGTATATGCAAATCCATAAGACTGGAATAAAACAGACAATTACGTAAGCGGAAATTATCCAGATTAATCAAAACGCTACTTTAAGCGCAAATATTTTGTGTCAGTATACGACTGTCTCTCAGGAAGAGAATCCAGCAAACAAGATATTGCCCGCTCTGAAGTTGCACGATAGGCAGTAAGTTTCCCACCAAAAATTGATAGCATCCTAGGTTTCACTTTACGGTCACGCAAATAAATTGTCTCTCTCGATCTTTGATTGGCATCCTCTTTCTCATTTGGAAGGACACGCAACCCAGAAAACTGGTGTTTTATTTGCAATTGCTCCGGCTTAAGCTCTCGAAAATAGTGGCAGAATGTTTTCAGAAGATATTCAACTTCCTCAGCTAACGGCATCGTCTTACCAGGTTCCTGGGTGAATAAAGTTTCAGTTGTGCCAATGAGCGTATCTCCGTACCAGGGCATAACGAATACAGGTCTTTTATCATCCGGGCTTTCCAGGTAAAAAATTGCTTCGCCAAGTGATACCGGCAAAACGATATGCGCACCCTGCACGAGATCAACGGATACCTTCTCTTGTCTGGGCTGAACATGTGCAAGCACGCTTGAAGCCCACGGCCCTCCCGCATTTATAATGGTTTTACTTGTTATAGTGATAGCTTCACCAGACGCCGGCATACAGCTCAGCTCACAGGAATTATCATACAGCTTAATGTCATTCACTTTAGTACCAAGCATTAGCTCAGCACCATATTCTTGTGCAGAATCCATAACCGCACGAGTGAGCAATGCATCGTCAGTTTGTGCTTCATAATATTCAAAAACGGCCTGCAGGTTTTCCACATTTAAACCGTATAGCTGCTTCCATTCATGTTTTGTAGTGCATTTGAATCGCGCATCTCTCGAAAGATTTCCCAATAATGCATATATTGACAAGCCCGCAAAGATCATCCACGGCGGTCTCTTTGAATCTTTATAAACAGGAATATAAACCTTTTTAAGCTGAACAAGATCTGGTGCATTTTTTAATAAATAACTACGCTCCTGCAAACATTCACGCACCAGAGAAATTTGAAATTGCTCCAGATAGCGCAGCCCTCCATGAATCAGCTTGCTTGATCGTGAGGACGTTCCATGTGCAAGACCATCATATTGCTCTATTAAAATGGTTTTGTACCCGCGTACAGCCGCTGCCTGGGCTGCTCCTACACCGTGAATCCCACCTCCAATGATTGCTACGTCATAATTCATTACTGACATTCTTTAGCGTTGGCTAGTTTTACAATATCGCCCGTTTCAATAAAATGCACACCTTTCGTTAGCAGTTCACAGGCATAAGCGGGATCACGCACATCATACAAAGCCCATTGCCAGCTGCCGTTCCATAAGCAGGCGATATCATTAATCTTTTCAATATTACAAAATAAAAAATCCGGCTGAATTTGTTGCGCCAGTTGTTTATGTTGCTGATCAAATTTACTTACAGCCCACCCTGAAGAAATGTCTCCCCTGGATTTAAGAAAAGAAATTACATCTGCAACAAATGAAATGATAACAACTTTAAATTTCACATTAGCCAATACTTTTAACACTGCATCGACAACAACCTGCAATCCAAAATATTCAATACTTTGTTTTTTTATTTCCACAAATAAAGTAGTTTCAGAATAGTTATTCATTATATCAACAACTGACTGCAATGTTGGTATCCGTAACATTTCTATTTCATGATCGTCAGTATTAGAATAATTAACCAGACAGGCATCAAGCTGCTTGGAAGTTAAGTCGTATATATTTTTATCTACACCTGCAGTTCTTAGCAGACTAGCATCATGCACTACCATTGGCACAGCATCTCTGGATAGCTGTACATCTATTTCGATGTAAGACATACCCAAATTTAACGCTGACTGTATCGCCAACAAAGTATTTTCAGGATATGTGACCATATCTCCACGATGTGCGATCAACCTTTTCTTCAAGGAAGTAACCTTTCAATCTCGGCTACAAACATTCTATAACGCAACATAATTGCAGCGTCATTCTCCGGATATATGATTTCTGAAGCATCAAACTCCCAGGCAGGCCGTCCCAGTGCCAGCCAGGCAGCCCCTCGCGAAGTCGTCTCCTGATAGCTGGAGAGCATAACTGGAATGGCGCATACATCTGCCAGACGTTGACAAAAATACTTATCCGCCGTTAATCCACCTGATGTTACAAGCATGTTCACCGCTATTCCAGATAATTGCATTTCTTCAATATTTTTCGCGATTAAAAATACAATACTTTCCATCAATGCAGCCTTACACTGTTTTACAGAATAATCATGGCAGGTTTTATTATTGTCCAAAAATCCTGGTGCAATAGAACTATTCCACCAGGGTGAGCCTAAGCCACCCACTGTATTTAGAAAGATTGGTACATCATTCGCGTCGTGCCACGCAATGTTTTCAATATCCTCAACGCCCCACTGATCCTCGGCCCAGCTCAAACTCGAGCCCGCACCATTGATAGTCCCCTCTACCGCAAACTCACGTTTATTTTCTGAACTATACATAATGCTGTTCAGCATTTTAGAAGCTGCCGGTGCTTTCTGAAAATCACGTGCCAGCACAAACCCACCAGTGCCAACATTTACAAAAATGCTTTTCGCCGGCACATTGGCATGGCCATACACGGCACTGTTTTGGTCACCATTCACAAGTATCAGCGGGAATCCAGCTTCATTTATCACTCCGTAACTATATGTATTCGGAACCGGCACAGGTAACAAGTCCGAATCAATAGAAAATGTATCCAGCAAAAAATGATCCCATAGACAGGTGTTTAAATTCCATAACAAAGTGCGATGGGCATTAGAATAATCGACATAAGCGGGATTATTTTCTACTAAATTATATATTAAGAACCCTGCAAGTGGCCCCAGTAAGAGCGATTTCTGTTGACGGGCATTTTGCACTGCTTCGCAATGTTCTAACAACCAGCGCAATTTGGAAGCACCATAATGCGGCGATATCTGCAAGCCAGTTATAGATTTAATTTTCTGATTTGATAAATTCAGTTGCTCCAATACACATTGCGCACGTGTATCCAACCAGCTTAATGCAGGACTTAAAGCATTACCACTATTCACATCCCATGCAATAACAGTTGATCTTTGTGTCGCAAGTGCAACAGCAACATCACTTAATTTATTTTTTAATACAAACTCATTAGCTTTACTCAATACAAGCTTGCATGAATCAAGAATTGAGTTTCCATTCTGTTCGAAATGAAACTGCTCAGGATTGATTAATTCAATAGCCTGGCGAGATTTAAATATCGCCTCTCCATTTTTATTATAAATAATCGCACGCGTTGAATTTGTTCCCTGATCTATAACAATGATATGCGAATAGTTCATAAGTGCGGTCAACCAGTCAATATTAGAACTCAGCAACCTCAACCAGCCAGGAAACAGTATTAAATATGTCAGTCAATACTGACTCAATATCTTAAATACCACTTAAGGCGAACCGAACATACATCCCTGTTCTGTCACAACGACAGGAAATTCACCCAGGTTTCTCATGGTACCGGCAACAGCATATTGCTCCAGTAGTGTGCCGATCCCACCTGCATCACAGCTTTGAGTTGCGGAATACAGCACGCGTAGAAAGTGAGTATCTGGTTGCTTACTTAGACGAAAACAATAACTTTCATTATCTGGCTCTTCCTGAATATCAAACCCAGAAAACTCATTTCTCAAGTAGTGTAATACAGCATCACGAATATCTATTCGGTATTCAGACACAAGCTTAAATTTAACCCTTAGTCTGCATGGTTTCAAAAACCGCTAATCGCTCATACTCTTTCATAATGCCACGAATGAATTCAACCATTTCGTCAGAACCCCACTCACGCTCGCCAGTCGCTTTGTAAATAAGTTTACCCGATGGACTAATCAGAAATGTAGTGGGCAGCCCTGATACCTCCCAACTAGATAAAGACATGCTTTTATCTATGAGAATATCAAAGTCGACCGGCTTATCTTTCAGGAATTGCTTTACAGTCGCCAGTGCAGGGCCCACATGGACGCCGACAACAACCAGGCCATTACTGCCATTTAACTTTTTATGCAGTTCATTCAACGCAGGCATTTCCTTCACGCAGGGCGGACACCACGTTGCCCAGAAGTTGAGCAGAACAAATTTCCCTTCATAATCTGACAAACTGATATCTGAACCATGAGCGCTCATTAAGGTGAAATTAGAGGCTTCTGTGACAGGGATTTTATCCATTAATCCCCCTGCACTGGATACCGATACTACTGTTAGCGCCAGGACAGTCATCATTACGACAGACAAGGTTTTAGTTTTGAAGAAGTTACTTATTCTTTTAACACTGTGTTTCATATTTACCGCTTTGTTGGAGATATAACAATTAGTAGAGTCGAATTATTTAATTAAGTTCGTCACTCCGTATTCGGTTAGCCATTGCGAGATAACCTTTTGTCAGGCTTATTTCTCAGATGTATCAGCCTTGGCATAATCCTCAAATACTATTTTCAGGAAATCTACCATTTGCGGCGAATTCCACAGCCTTGAGCCGACTGCTCGATACGCAAAATCACCATCTGGCGTCAGTAAATATGTTGTTGGCAGGGATGGAATTCCCCAATGCCCTAATTCCAGGTTTATATCCATAACGACTGGATAGTTAACAGGTGATATCTCTAAGTGTTCATTAACACCAATCACATCTGGGCCGGCATGAATCGCAACCACTTCCAGAATATCCTCATCTTCAAATTGTTTGCGCAAATCTTCCAGCAATGATAGTTCTGTGCGGCATGGTACACATTTTGTCGTCCAGAATGTCACTATCACAAACTTGCCCTGCAGATCTTCCAGGCTCATTTTGCCACCCGTTGAATATGGCAACGTGAAGTTCTCAGCATGCATAGTGCGCGGCATGGCATCTAACAACCTGTCAGCATATACGACAGAGCTTAAAAACATTAAAACAGTATAGACAATCAGTGTTATTTTCATATATTTTACTTATTCCACTTTAAATTCTGTGTCATGCGCCCAGTTCGGGTCATGTGAACGTATGTCACCAATGGGTGCTGCAAATCCATCAGCCACGAGTATTTCAATGTTATCGCCTGTCAGGCTGCGCATAAAAGCAACGAGCTGATCCATCTCTTTATCCGTCAAATTCAGCGGCGTTATTAGCGGACTCAAAAGCTCGTTCGGGACACCACCCTTATTATAGAATTCAACAACTTTGCGTAAACTGGTAAAAGCACCATCATGCATGTAAGGAGCAGTTAATGCCACATTTCGCAAAATCGGCGTTCTGAATTTCCAGCGGTCAAACGGATTTTGTGTGATCGTATATAAACCTACATCATTCTGTTTTGGTGTCTGCCGTACCGAGTCTATGATTTCGGCATCAACATTTACAAACACTCCAGGAGCTAACTGCACACGTGTTTTCTCAGGCGTTTTACCCATAGAGACAGAGTAACCATGCCCTGTATTATGAAGCTGGTTATCAGTGAATAATGCATATTCTTCGTTGATCAGGTGACATGCAGAGCACTTAGCTTTGCCTGTAAACAGCCTGAAACCTTCTTTCTCATCCTCGGTCAACGCATCCTGCTGTTTTCCGTAATACCATTGATCAAATCTAGAATTGCCGGAATTGAGCGTTCTCTGATAACTGGCCAATGCCATTCCCACCGTTTCCATTGTAGGACCTTTGCCATCAAAAGCAGCTTCAAATAACCCCTCGTACTCTTCGATACGTTTTATTTTATTGATAACATAGCCGATAGAGGGATTAGCCATTTCGTTTCTTGCCAGCAGAGGCGACCACACCTGTTGCTCAAGACTATCTTCTCTTGCATCGTGAAAAAATACACTATAGTAGCCAACATTATACATCGTCGGACTATTGCGCTTTACACTACGCCCTTCAAGACCAATCGCCGTGGCTAATTCGTTATTAGCAAAGCCCTGTTCAGGAATATGACAGATTGCACAGGAAAATGTGTCATTTAATGACAGACGACGATCGAAAAAAAGACGACGCCCAAGACTCACCTTTTCTTCAGTAATCGGATTATCGTCAGGTATCACCATCTCAGGCAATCCCAGCGGCGCCTGCTCCACAAACTGAAGCAGATCAGCCTGTTTACCGGTTCGCGCGGTCACGCTTAATGAATTGGTTACATATGTTTCCTGATCGTAACCATGTTTGCGATCACCAGGTCCAAATATTGCCTCTTTGTTAACACCATCATCATTATCTGAACTTGCGATCAGGATAGTAGAGGTACTGACCAGTACACAGCAAACAGCTAGTGATATAACCCAATAACGAGGCGTCAAAGAAGAAAATTTCATTTTGGGGTCAGTTATCCTGTTCTTCCATTAACAATGTTTTAAAATCAGCTACCAATGACTCATCGTGCAGAAAACTCGCGCTGTATTGAGAACGTTTAACGCCATTCTTGTCGATTAGAAATACTCGCAGAATATGCGCAAATTTATTGCTGGGGTTACCTTCTTCATCGTATTCCTGATTAACGTATTGTCCAAACCCCTGTGTAATCGGCTCCAGCTCTTCCTGAGAAGCGGTGGTTAGAAATTGCCATTCTGGCCCACCAAAATCCTTACTTCCCTGGCCATAAAACTTCATGACCTCAGGTGTATCATATTTAGGATCAAAGCTCAGGCTAATCAACCTTAGCTGGTCAGATAACTCCGGATGGTCTTTTAGCGCATCTTTCAATTTATAAAAAACTGCTGTAACCAGTGGACAGCCGTTGAGGTCCGAACATTGGGTATAAATAAAACTCAGTACAACAATTTTATCGCCGTAAAAATCTGACAGGCGTTTTTCTTCGCCTTCGTCTGTGAGTACATTACCATCCGCAGCTTTGCCGAACGGAGGCAGATTGTATGTTCCAGGCTCAGGTAATTCGAATTCCATATCGCCCCAGCCTGGCGCATGAAGCCGTACCTGGTTTTCATGGCTGGCAACCTTGGCGGTATGTTCTGTCTCGTTATCTGTTGCTTTATCGCACCCGTACAGCGACAAGCTTAACAATAGTGAAAAACAAGTTATGTAAACGTTTTTCATGATTCCTGTTTTAATCCTCTATATAAACAAAAGGCCGCCTACTAGGGCGGCCTTTTATATGACTGCTAGGACGTTTATTCGCTAAACGTCAGCCTAACCTCTAGATTCAATTACTGCTCTAATTGAGACATCATTGTATCTGAAGAGTTCGGCGCTTGAGAGTATAGCGAGTACGCACCAAATCTCATTTGATGTGCACGGCCCAGCTTCAACTGATAGAAGTCAATTGTGAACTGGTGATCAAGCTTCTTGCCATTCCAGTGGTACAGCTTGAACCATTGCTCATCATCTTTACCAGTCTTGTCCCAGCTTCCTAACAGAGAAGTTGTGAAGTAAGCACGCTTACCATCCCAGCTTTGAGAGATCATGTTTACCTGTGAACCAATCTTGTGCTCATAAGTCTGCTTGGGATTGTGTGGATCGCTGATATCAAAGTAACGAGTCTTTCCATCCATGAATGTTTGCACCCAAAGACCTTTATCATCAGCAGTGATTGAGATATCTACAGGAAGTGGTACTTTTGAAGGGTCACCTATATCAGCAACATCTTCAGCCTGCCACTCGCCTTTTTCATCCAGGTAAATCAGCCAGATTTTAGAAGTTAAAGCAGTAGTAGTGAAACAGTAGTTGTTGTCACCTGCCCACGCGCATCGTATTTCTAATGGTGCACCAGGTACGTCAAATACTTTCTTTGGCTTACGAGTGTGCAGATCCCAAACTACCATTGTATTACCAAAACGCTTCATGGCTTCCGGATCAGATAGCATCTGACCAAAGTCCATCATGTAGTTTGACCATCCTGTGAACGATGATGTGAACATGGCATTAACACGTGGTAGTACACGTACATCATATCCATAACCATCAGCGAAGTTACCCGTCTTATGAGAACCGCGAAGGTCATCATCCGTTGGGAACCAGTGAGCAGCAATGAATTCACCTTCACTAGTGTATTCCGCCATGCCTGTACGTCCACCATGATCGACATTGTTAGACAGTGCAGAAACCATAATACGGCCAGGTAACGCATAGAAAGTATGAGGTCCAACCATACCGCCAGTTTTATCAACAAAGTTAGTGATCACTTTGTGTAACTTGGGTTCACGCGGATTTGAATGAACATCAAAAATAAAGATCTTGTTACTATCCAGACCACCAGCCCATAGGAAACGACGGTCATCAGATAAACCAGAGTGATGGGCTTCATTGCGGCCACCAACAGATACAATGTGAACAACTTCGCCGTAATCATCTGCATCAGGGTTAACAGAAATTGTGACCAGCTTGTCTTGCTCGTCTCCCATTCCTTCAACACCCAAAGTCCATACGTATACAAAGTCTTCCTGACCTACGATCTTGGCCATGTATGGTGACATGCATGTCTCATCAGCTTGAGCTGTGCCGGGCATTCCACCTACTAATGCTGCTGCACCGAATACCGCTGAAGCGACTGCGCCTTTTGCCCATTTAAATGGAAGCATTTTTTTCATTGTTTAAACTCCGTAAATATTACTTAAAAGTAAACCTAATCTCGAATCAAGATATAAATACATGGTAACGTTTTAGGTCCACATAAACACACACCCACGTATGGGTAACCAAAATCCAGTTCGATGTGCGACATTATGCCGCATCCAGCACTACTATCAAGTTCTAATAAGATACTAGTTGTCCTCTATCTGTTGAACGTAAAATACTAAAATGCCTTGATTTATAGGGATATTTACTCATTACTGACTGAAATTTATTCATTATGACTACTTCGCCACTGTTAATTACAAATAATGAACGAAACTGCCGGACACTATTTCAGTCTCACACTTATTATTAATATGAAATAACCACTAAATTATTCAATATGCACACATCAGCCACTACCCTGTCAGCCCGCTTACTGCTTGTCATTATTGTATGCGCGTTCATGAGCATCACACATGCGAATACCCCTAAACTGGGGGGTGATTTCGAGTTGACCACTCACAAAGGCAAGCTGTTTCATTTGAGCGACATAAAAGGAAAAGTTGGCATTATATTTTTTGGATTCACCCACTGCCCTGACGTTTGCCCAAATACCTTATTGGAAATTCAACGCCTGATCGCAGCACTGGATGACCAGGCAGAGCAAATACAGGTACTCTTTATTAGCGTTGACCCGAAGCGAGATACACCAGAGAAATTAGATAGTTATGTTGCCTACTTCAACAAGAATATAATTGGTTTGACGGGTTCAGAAGACGACATCGCCAAAGTACTGAAGCAGTTTAATGCCAGTGTGAAGTTCAGTGGTGACGTCAGCACTGACAACTATAATGTCGACCACACTGCCAATATGTTTCTGATTGACCGACAGGGCAATATTGGCAGTATCATTCTTCCACGCACACCCTTTGCAGTACTGGAGCAACAGGTGCGCAAGCTGATCGCTCAATAATTAGTCATATTTGATATAGGCAAAACGCTGGTCATTGGGCACACCATCCAGGTCAGGCTCGTCCTTGCCTGGATTCCACTGGATAACTTCTTCAATCTTTTTCGCCAGTGCAAAATCTTTATTGGTCACACCTTTGGCGGCATGATTCATCAGCTTAACCACCACAAAAGCATATGAAACGGTTAAATCCGGATGATGCCATGCTGCTTCTGCCAGATGGCCCACGGTATTGACCACCATTAAAGTGCCTTTCCAGCTATTGGTCTTGTATTTACGTCTGATCCAGCCGTTTTCGTAGTACCACTTTGGCAATTCCTCAGACAGACGCAGTTCTATTTGCTCATCTGTATAAGTCTGTTCCGGCTTAATATCTCGCCACTTCGACATGACAGGCCTCCTTTTTCTAGATAGTACAAAATTTACTCACCGCGAAAATCGCGAAATTAATAAAACGATGATATACGCATTCCATTAGAAATCACGTAAAATAACGAGCTCGCATTATCTCAAATAAAATTACTTAGGAATTCAGGCACATTATGGACAAGGCTGTTACGCGCAAACGCAATAAAATGCGGGGTGAGCAACGTGGAAGAAACGTTAATCCTCTGGCTTTACAACAAGTTCACGATCTACTGGGTGACATGCCGATCCGACGCGATCTACTCATTGAATATCTGCATTTAATTCAAGACAAATATAACCATATCTCAGCAGATCATATGACGGCACTCGCCAGCGTGATGAAACTGGCTACTACCGAAGTCTACGAAGTCGCCTCGTTCTATCATCACTTTGATCTGGTCAAAGAAGGCCATCATGCACCCCCGGAACTGACCATCAGAGTGTGCGACTCCGTTAGTTGCGAACTGAATAATTCCCAGCAGATTATTAAAGCACTGGAAGGAAAATATAACGGTGAAATCCGTATCCAGCCTGTGCCATGTGTGGGCCGTTGCGAACAGGCACCAGTGGCAGTGGTTGGCACAAATGCTATTCCATATGCGGATGTCGATAAAATCGTTTCGGCTGTAAACAACAAAGAAAAAGACGCTGTTGCACCGGACTGTATTTCTTTTGAAGATTACAAAAAAGATGGCGGCTACGAAACATTAAACAAATTAATTAATGGCTCGCTTACTAAAGAAGATGTCATCACGACTCTTGAAGATTCAAATTTACGTGGACTAGGCGGCGCAGGATTTCCAGCCGGAAGAAAATGGAGAATTGTTGGCGATCAAGACGCACCAAGAATTATGGCAGTGAACATCGATGAAGGCGAACCCGGTACTTTCAAGGATCGTTACTACCTTGAAAGAGATCCACACAGATTTTTAGAAGGCATGCTAATTGCCGCACATGTTGTCGGTACTGAAGCTATTTATATTTATCTGCGCGACGAATATGCAGGTGTGCGCAAAGCATTAACAAATGAATTAGACAAATTAAAAGCCAATCCCCCTCATACACTTCCGCATATTGAATTAAGACGTGGTGCCGGCGCATATATCTGCGGTGAAGAATCAGCAATGATTGAGTCCATTGAAGGCAAGCGAGGCATGCCTCGCCTGCGTCCTCCTTTTGTGGCACAGGTTGGCGTCTTTGGCCGCCCAACACTTGAACACAACATGGAAACATTATACTGGGTCAGAGATTTAATCGAGCGAGGCGCAGACTGGTTTACATCAAATGGCAGAAACGGGCGTAAAGGTTTGCGTTCCTTTTCTGTTAGTGGTCGCGTGAAGAAGCCTGGTGTGCACCTGGCACCTGCAGGTATCACCGTTAAAGAGTTAATCGATGAATATTGTGACGGCATGCTTGATGGTCATGAATTTTACGGTTATTTCCCCGGAGGCGCGTCAGGAGGAATTCTTCCTGCCAGCATGGGCGACATTCCGATGGACTTTGATACTCTCAACGAGTACGGATGCTTTATTGGTTCTGCCGCCGTCATGATTTTCTCAAATCAGGATAGCGCAAAAGCGTTGGCACACAATGCCATGAAATTCTTTTCACATGAATCATGTGGCAAGTGCACACCTTGCCGGGTTGGCACATCCAAGGCAGTGATGCTAATGGACAAAGGCAAGTGGGACCAGCCTTTAATGAAAGAACTTTCGCAAACCATGAATGATGCTTCAATTTGCGGTTTGGGTCAGGCAGCTTCAAACCCGATGCAATGCGTGATGAAATATTTTCCCGATGAACTCAAATAAGGAAATGGAGTAACAATAAATGGCAGCTAATCCAAAAGATTTAAAAGAATTAAAAACCGTTGAGTTCTCGTTAAACGGAGAAAAAATTCACGCGTTTGAAGATGAAACAATTTTACAGGCCGCACGTAGAAACGGTGTTGAAATTCCACACCTTTGTTATACCGATGGCATGCGCGCTGACGGCAACTGCCGTGCCTGTGTCGTTGAAATTGAAGGTGAGCGTGTACTTCAACCCTCATGTGTGCGCACGCCAACTGAGGGCATGGTCGTCAATACCGGTAATGATCGCGTACTTCACTCTCAGAAAATGGTGCTTGAATTACTTCAATCTGATATCGCTGAAAAAGAATACACTTTAAACAGTGAGCTTGATCAATGGTCACAAAAACTGGAAGTCGGTCTACCCCGTTTTGAATCGCGTCATAATCCACAGGCCGATCTTTCCCACCCGGCTATTGCAGTCAACCTGGATGCCTGCATTCAATGCACTCGCTGCGTGCGTGCATGCCGTGAAATACAAAACAATGATGTGATTGGCTACGCTAATCGTGGCTCACACTCGGAAATTGTCTTTGATATTGCTGACCCTATGGGTGACAGCTCATGCGTTGCCTGTGGCGAGTGTGTTCAGGCCTGCCCTACTGGCGCGCTAATGCCTTCCAATGAATTAGGTCTGCTTGAACCAGACAGAAAAGTGGAGTCAACCTGTCCTTACTGTGGTGTTGGCTGCCTGCTCACATTTAACATTAAAGATGAAAAGATTATTTATGTCGAAGGCCGCGATGGTCCGGCCAACAAGAGCCGCTTATGTGTTAAAGGCCGCTATGGCTTCGATTACATTCATAATGATCGTCGATTAACCAAACCTTTAATTCGCAAGGAAGGTGCCGCTAAAGTTTCTAATATCGAAGCACTGACTGAAGAAGACATAAGTGCAATGTTCAGAGAAGCAAGCTGGGACGAAGCACTGGAATTTGCCGCCAAAGGACTACGTGATATCCGTGACGAACTTGGTGGAAACGCGCTCGCTGGTTTTGGCTCAGCCAAAGGATCCAACGAAGAAGCGTACCTGTTCCAAAAGCTCATTCGTACCGGCTTTAAAACCAACAACGTTGATCACTGTACACGTCTGTGTCATGCCTCTTCTGTTGTTGCGTTACTAGAAGGTCTGGGTTCGGGGGCGGTATCCAATCAGGTCGCTGAAGTTGAAGACGCTGAAGTAATTGTGATTATTGGCTCCAACCCCACCACCAATCATCCAGTAGCAGCAACCTTTATTAAAAACGCAGCACGCGCTGGCAAGAAATTGATTGTGATGGATCCTCGTGGCACTGAAATTGCGCGCCATGCTGATTACTTTTTGCAATTCAAACCAGATACTGATGTCGCCATGCTGAATGCCATCATGCATTCAATCATTAAACAGGGTTTGGTCGACAAGGAATTTATTGCCAATCGTACCGAAGGTTATGCAGAGCTTGAGCAACACTTAAAAGATTTCTCGCCAGAAGAAATGGAAAAAATCTGTGGCATTCCTGCTGAGACATTACATGAAGTAGCGCGTGTTTACGCATCATCCAAAGCATCAATCATTTTCTGGGGCATGGGTATATCACAACACATACATGGTACTGACAATTCTCGCTGCCTGATTGCACTGTCTCTCATTACTGGTCAGATAGGCAAACCTGGTACAGGCTTGCATCCGCTACGAGGACAAAATAATGTCCAGGGTGCTTCAGACGTCGGCCTGATTCCGATGGTTTTCCCGGATTATCAACGCGTGGACAACCCGGAAGCGCAAGCAAGATTTGAAAAACTGTGGAATGCCGAGCTTGACCCAAAACCTGGTCTGACTGTGGTTGAGATCATGGATGAAATTACGGATGGCAATATTTTAGGCATGTACATTGAAGGGGAAAATCCGGCAATGTCAGATCCTAATCTTAACCATGCGCGAAAAGCACTAGCATCACTTAAACACTTGGTTGTTCAGGATATCTTCCTCACTGAAACCGCTTTGTTTGCTGACGTCGTCCTGCCCGCTTCTGCATTTCCGGAGAAAGATGGCTCGTTTACCAACACTGACCGTCGTGTACAGTTGGGCCGCAAGGCCGTCAACCCGCCTGGTGATGCCAGACAAGACTTGTGGATCATCCAGGAAATAGCCAAACGACTTGGCTGTGACTGGAGTTATGCTGGTCCTAGTGATGTATTTGCTGAAATGCGTTTAGGTATGGATTCAATTAAGGGCATGTCATGGGACCGTCTGGAAAATCATGATTCCGTGACATACCCATGCGATAGTCCGGAAGATCCTGGTCAGGGAATTATATTTATCGATGACTTCCCGACTGAAAGTGGTAAGGGCCGTTTAGTACCGGCTAAATTTACCAATGCTGATGAGCTTCCAGACAGCGAATACAATTTTGTATTGATTACAGGCCGTCAGCTTGAGCACTGGCATACAGGTGCTATGACCAGACACGCCTCAATGCTTGATGCTATTGAACCGGTACCTGTCGCATCTATTAATCCAAAAGATCTGGAAAAACTGGGCTTAAGCGCAGACGAGATGATTCGCCTGACTTCACGCCGCGGCAGCATCGAATGCTACGCGCGAGTTGATGATGGGTTGAGAGAAGGCCAGATATTCATGCCATTTTGCTATCACGAAGCGGCCGCGAATTTGTTAACAACTGATGCGCTTGATCCGTTTGCTAAAATCCCGGAATTTAAATTCTGCGCAATAAAACTGGGCGCTGTAGAAAAGCACTAAATTAACGTTAACACAGCACGGGCTCTGCTGTTGATTTAGCAGCAGAGCCAAAATCCCGTAATTTTCTAATATAACCTATAAATACAGGGTTATATCACGTCAACCAAATATCTCTTCCAACGTTGTTATCATTGAGAATATACATAAATACCTGGATGTATTCTCATACGCATTAGGCATTGATGTACTTTATATATTCAGTGCTTGCCTGTAATCAAACGCCTATCAGGGCGAGGAGATTTAATTATGACGACACATTTCGCCAAATTAACAAAAGTAGCAGGAGTGGTTTTACTGCTTTCACTTTCATCGAATAGTTTTGCGGGCGGCCTTTACGGAAGTGTTGGCTATATTGATCATCCGATCAAAATTGTGATTGGTCACAATGGTCATGGAAAGCACTACAAACACAGAAGCAATCACTATCGCCATTACAAGAAAGATTATTACGCTCATCGATACAATCATAGACGCGCGCATCGTTATGAGCACAGAGTGCACCATTACGCTCCACCAAGGAGATACTGTAGATCAGGCTATTAAACTTTAGCCTGGGTATTGATAGAGCCTCTCACGTGAGAGGCTTTCCAAATACGGCGGTGTATTATTTTACCCTGACAATTGCTTGCACATTTTTATCGCATAACTGACATCAGCGGCCTGCCTGTTCTGCCAGACGTCATGAACTCTGAAAATTTTGGCGCCAGCTTCTACACCTAACGCGGTTGTGGCACAGGTTGCGGGCATACGCTGCGCAGGATCTTCAGTAGCACAAATCTCACCCATAAACCGTTTGCGACTGGTCCCCAGTAATACCAGATAGTCAGTTTCACAAATTTTATCCAGTTGATTTAGCAACTCAAGGTTATGCTGAGTGCGTTTACCAAAACCAATACCAGGATCCAGAATAATATTATTTTTTGATAATCCCAGGTCCTGCATTTTTTGTGCTTGAACAAGCAGAAATTCTTTTACTTCTTTTGCAGCATTTTCATAGCTGGGGTTATCCTGCATATTATCAGGACGACCCTGCATATGCATAATGCAGTAAGGCACATCGCGTTCGGCAACGAGTTTCATGAGATCTACATCATCAGTACCGCCAGTGACATCATTCACAAACCCTGCGCCTGCATCGAGGGCTGCTTCGGCAACATCACTAAGTGTTGTATCTATACTGATAAGCACATCACTGGAAATTTCCCGGGATAAAGCAGAAATAACATCCAGAACTCGTCTTTTTTGCTCAGTGGCATCGACTCGCTCTGATCCCGGTCGTGTAGACTCCCCGCCAATATCAATAATATCTGCGCCTTCATCTATCATTTCCAAACCACGCGCAACCGCATCACGCGTACTCACGTAACGACCCCCATCAGAAAAACTGTCGGGCGTGACATTTAGGATACCCATAATTAATGGGCCTTTTTTATCTAGAAGTTTACTCATAATTAACTACTCTGCATTGATGCGCTGAATATCGATAGTATTACCCACGCCAATTTTCATTAAATCATAACCCATAACAATATCTCCAGAATACATCTGCTTGATCTCGTCAATAACCTGATCCTCAGACACACCAAACAGCAGGACGTGATTAAGAATTGCCGCTCTTGGTTTAATTTTATTGAGTATTTCAGCCATTTGAACAGGGTTCGTGTGATAGGCCACTACATTACCCAGGCGCTTATTTCGTTTTAATAAAACAGGTTTCGCAGCAACAATTTCATGAATGAGTAAATCAGCTTGTTGTGCATGCTTAATAAGATTTTCTGAATAGGTTGTATCACCGGAAATGACAACCGCACGGTCACCAAATTCAAGACGGTAGCCATAAGCCGGTTTCACTGGCGCATGCTCCACCAGAAAAGCATGTATTGTCACACCATCTTTCTGATAGACCACGCCCGGTTCAATTTCAGCACTGTCAATGTCGGCCTTGCTATCATCCAGATCAACATTGGCAACGCGATATGAAATATCTGCTTTGTAAGCATCACGCAAGCCTTTTATTAATTGATGTGTCCCCTTGGGGCCGCTCACATTGAGTAATTGCTGTCGCTGCCATATCCAGCCTGTTATCCACAGATCATCCAGCCCTGAAATATGGTCTGAATGCAGGTGTGTCAGGAATACCTTGTCAATCAGATTGGGAGTAATACCGGCCTGCTTTAATCTGATGGTGGCACCACGACCAACATCAAATAGAAAATACTGGCCACCTGCATAAACCAGAGTGGCTGAACCAAATCGTTCCACACTGGGACGGGGCGTACCTGTACCGAGAAGTGTCACTTCAAGATAATCTGCATGGGCGAAATTAAGCACCATCAGTGTCACAAATATCAACTTGAGTATTTTATTCATAAGCACAAATTCCTATACAACCACCACCATGAAGACGTAAACAATGTGACTGACAAAATATAATGTGTGTTATTTACCAACCTTCAACACAGCCAGAAACGCAGCCTGAGGAACTTCCACGCTACCGATTTGCTTCATTCGCTTCTTGCCTGCTTTCTGTTTTTCTAACAGTTTTTTCTTGCGGGTGATATCACCACCGTAACACTTCGCCGTTACATTTTTGCGTAGCGCTTTAATTGAAGTACGTGCGATTATTTGTGTCCCAATCGCTGCCTGAATGGCGACATCATACATTTGACGAGGAATCAGATCCTTCAGCTTCACTGCCAGTGCATTTCCATAGGTACGCGAATGATCAGAATGAACAATCACTGATAATGCATCCACCCTTTCACTATTAATCAATATATCAAGCTTGACTAAAGGTGCTGGTGAAAAATGCGAATGCTGGTAGTCAAACGAGGCGTAGCCACGACTGACTGATTTAAGTCGATCAAAGAAATCCAGTACAACTTCATTTAATGGAATATCAAACGTAATCGCTACCTGACTTCCATGATAAACAAGATTTTTTTGTATGCCTCTTTTTTCAATACATAATGTAATCACATTACCGACAAATTCATGCGGCACGAGAATATTTGCGGTAATGACGGGCTCATGAATTGAGTCAACTTTGTTTGGTGGTGGTAATTGCGACGGATTATGAATCTGCATAATTTCACCACTGGTCAAATGTATCTGGTAGACAACAGTTGGCGCTGTTGTAATCAGGTCCAGATCATATTCTCTTTCCAGACGTTCCTGGACAATCTCCATATGCAGCATGCCGAGGAATCCACAACGGAAACCAAAGCCAAGAGCTTGCGATGTTTCGGGTTCGAATGAAAAAGATGCATCATTTAATTTCAGTTTATCTAGCGCATCACGAAAATTTTCGTAGTCATCAGCATTCACAGGAAATATACCTGCAAATACATTCGGATTAACTTCTTTAAAACCGGGTAATGCCTTTTCTGCCTGGGTATCTGCAGATGTAAGAGTATCTCCCACTTTTGCGCTGGAGATATCTTTAATGCCGCATATCAAAAACCCAACTTCACCCGCTGATAATTCACTGCGGTCTACACGTTTAGGTGTAAACACACCTAATTTTTCCACCTGAAAATTACGTCCTGTCGACATTGACACAATTTTTTGTTTTGGTTTCAGACAACCATCAAACACGCGTATCAATGTAATCACACCGACATAACTATCAAACCACGAATCGATAATTAATGCTTTTAGTGGTTTGTCAGGATCACCTTTCGGTTCCGGGATATTAAGTACCAGCGCTTCCAGCACCTCTTGCACACCCTGGCCGGTCTTGGCACTCACCAGTATAGGATCAGTGGCATCAATGCCGATGACTTCTTCAATTTCTTCAGCGACCCTATCGGGGTCGGCGGCAGGCAAGTCTATTTTATTCAGGACAGGTAACACTTCCAGCCCCAGCTCAACTGCGGTGTAGCAGTTTGCTACACTCTGCGCTTCTACACCCTGAGAAGCATCTACAATTAGTAGCGCCCCTTCACAGGCAGCAAGTGAGCGGGATACTTCATATGAAAAATCAACATGGCCAGGTGTATCAATAAAATTCAGGTGATAAGTATTTCCGTCTTTGGCTTTGTAAGGTAAGGATACGGCCTGGGCTTTAATCGTAATGCCTCTCTCCTGCTCCAGGTCCATAGAGTCCAGAACCTGGGCACTCATTTCGCGATCACTTAAACCGCCACAGAGCTGAATAAAACGATCTGCCAAAGTGGATTTGCCGTGATCAATATGGGCAATAATGGAAAAATTACGTATATGTTTCATTTACGAGCGAGTCAAAAATAATCTATCAACAATAAAAAAGCGGGCTAATATAGCCCGCTTCGAATAATACACTGCAATTATGAGGGAAGTGTATGCGAACCGCTACTTTTCCTCATCCTGTGGGATTTTAAGCGCCAGAAATTGTGGCCCCTGACGGCGCTGAACCAGAATTGAAGCAAATTTACCTTTAGGTAATTTTTCTACTATCTCCTTCAATTCCATCACTGTCTGCACTTTATCACCATTGATTAATTGCAAAACATCTCCTTTACGTATGCCTGCTGATTTAGCAGCACCCTCAGCAACCGACTGAACGTATAAACCATGGGATAATTCCATTTCTTCCAGTTCATCCTTGGTTAACGCACGAACATCCAAACCAAGAATACCTTCTGACACTTTTTCAATAGCGTCACCGGCAAGAGGCTGATCTGAATCCGGCAACTGACCGATCTTGACTTTGACTGTGCTCAACTTGCCGTCTCGCATGATCTTAAGCTTAACCTGTTCACCAACGCGAACACGCCCAACCATTGGCGGCAATGCAGCAGAACTTTGAACTTCCTGCCCATTAAAGGAAAGAATTACATCACCTACTTTAATGTCTGCATCTTCCACCGGACTGCCATCCATGATTTTTGCAACCAGTGCACCCATGGGTTTATCCATTCCAAAGGACTCGGCGAGTTCACGTGTCACTTCCTGTATGTACACTCCCAGCCAGCCACGTGACACATAACCGTTCGCTTTAAGCTGATCAATAACATCCATGGCGACTTCAACAGGAATTGCGAATGACAATCCCATAAAACCACCCGTACGACTGTAAATTTGAGAGTTGATACCGACGACTTCACCATTCAGGTTAAACAGTGGTCCGCCTGAATTGCCAGGATTAATAGCCACATCAGTCTGTATAAAAGGCACGTAGTTCTCATTTGGCAAACTTCTGCCTTTAGCACTGACAATGCCTGACGTTACAGAATGATCAAAACCAAAAGGTGAGCCAATTGCCAACACCCATTGACCAACTTTAAGCTCATTGGCAGAACCAAGTTTCACTACCGGAAGATCACTTGCTTCAATTTTCAATAAGGCAATATCACTTCGCGGATCACTGCCGATAAGCTTTGCTTCCAGCTCACGACGATCACTCAGTTTAACAATAATCTCATCCGCCTCTTTAACGACATGATGATTCGTTACGACATAACCGTCATTGGAAATAATAAAACCTGAACCTAATGAACGAGAATTAAAATAGTCTTCATGCGGACCCTGTTGACCTCCAAAGAATTTCTCCAGAAAGTCACCTAATGGCCCATCCTGAGGCATGTCAGGAATTTCCATATTGGGTGGCAAGGTGCGACGTGTAACCTGTTGTTTGGTGGTGCTGATATTCACGACTGCACCTGCATTGCTCTCTACCAGTTTTGTGAAATCTGGCAAGCCTGTATCAGCATTAGCAACGCTTAAAAATGCGATTGAAATTAAAATAAAAAAGTATATAAAAGATATTCTATTTTTCTGAAGCAAAGCTATTCTCCTTCAACAAGTAGCTTTATGTAATAGCAGTTTCGCTGTATTTGACTCATTTTTTTATTCCATTTGAGCCATGATTCATTCCCTTTTTACGAATCACTTTACTGACAATACTGGCAAGCCAAAAGTTCTAAAGAATTTAGCTACTCACCATGTATGATAGACGAACCGATCATCTTAACGGTTTCGTTAGGTACTTCTCCTAACACGGTAATCTGGTGATTATCAAACCCTCTGGAAAAAGCATTAATAGATCCGCGCTGACTTAGCCCTTCAAACATATTGCCAAGCTTGCGTGGTTTGATAATAAACACTGACACAGACGCGACACCATCAGTCACCACCATATGGTGGACTGGTTCATCACTGGTTGTCATGATTCGCTGACTGATTTTACTGACAGAAAATCCTGGTGGCAGTTTGGAAACACGCCAGACTTTACTATCTTGTGATGGCGCCTTCATATTCTCACCCAGGCGTTTTGATTTGCGCCATGTGAAGTCTTGTATATCATTTTCCGGATGGAAATTTATATGCTCGACCGAATCCAGATATTCCACACTTGTAAACATCACTTCTTCAAGCAGATGTCCACGCGGATGAATCATTTTAGAACGTAACAACATACCACTTTCAGGCTCGATACATAATTCATAGCCATAGCGGTATTCATCAACCGGTTTAATTGCCAGTAATTTACAGTCATGCTCTGCAATTCTACCGTCAGGCCCTGTTATTACCATATAGTTTTGAGTCAGGCTTTCCAGCTCTCTCGGTACAATAGTAGGAATGCCGTGATGTGCAGAAGATGGGTTCACTGTTACCAGATTGCGCATAGGCCATACACAAGTCACTGTTTCATCATCACGAACCACTTCACGGGTTTCACCACTCAATGACGTTAATCTTTCTTTTACTTCACCATCAACAACGCCATGAACTATTCGCATTGAATCCAGCTGACCATTATGCATAAACACAAACGTGCCTTGATAATTAATCTGGTCGGCCTGGTCGAGCATTTTAGTAATAAGCCTGTGACCCTCGGATTCGGCATCACTATTTGCTGGTGATACAGCTGGCGGTTGCGCTTGCACACTTGCCGCAAATAAAATCAGTAATGAAGCAAGTATTGCGTGCATGGGATTTCTATTTAACATCCTTTAGTTCAATGATTTCCACATATGGCGAAATAATTCGCTGACTGCCATATCCTGCATGCCCCTGAATATAGGGATTCAGCTCCTGATAATAAATTTTTTCTTCTACCTGTGGATTACTCTGTATGGCTTCCAGTTGCTGGACTGTGGCCGGTGCAAACTCAACTTGTTGTGCACTTTGAAGTGTCATTGCTGCGGCAGGCTTCATTTCATCTGCTGCTTTTTGTTCACTGATGGCAAGCTCGGGAGCATCGATACCTGTTGGCTGATTGAAATTCTGGTATGTGACAATTGAGAATGCAGCGACAGAGGCTGCAACAGCAAGACCGGCGACCTGTTTGACATGGCTGCCAATCCGTTTGATACCAGCCTTGGCAGTCGACTCCTGGTCCTGATGATAACCTTCCTGGCTGATTGCCTGCATCACCTGCTGAGAAAAGTTGCCGTCGATTTGCGCAGGAAAATGTTTATTCATTACCGCGCTAACAGCGTTATACCGCACCCAGGTTTTTTCACCTTCAGAGGTGGCCAGCAAACTGGTATTTAGTCTGCGTCTTTCAAATTCAGACAAGTCTTCATCAAGACTCGCGCTGATTAATTCCAGGTCTTTTTCAGATAATTCTGTTTCTGTACTCATAATAGTGACTCACTTATAAATAATTAACTCATCAATGGCTGAACAACTTTATCGATCGCCTCTCGCGCTCTGAATATTCGCGATCTGACAGTACCGATCGGACAATCCATTGCCTCTGCAATTTCTTCGTAGCTCATTCCTTCCAGCTCTCGCAGCGTTATCGCCATTTTCAAATCATCAGGCAGTTGATGAATGACATCAAACACCCGTGTTTCCAGCTCCTGCGACTGTAAAACCCGGTCCGGTGTTGCGTGATCGCGTAATACAGCAGCATCGTCAAAATACTCTGCATCATCAACATCAACCTGACGATCCGACTGTCTGCGTGATGCCGATAGCAGGTAATTCTTAGCGGAGTTCACTGCGATTCTATACAACCATGTATAAAACGCTGCGTCCCCGCGAAAATTCTTTAACCCCCGATAAGCTTTAATGAACGCTTCCTGCGCAACGTCCTGAGCTTCGTCGGGGCGAACATAGCGGCCCACCAAGTTAACTACTTTGAACTGGTATTTCTTCACTAGCAGGTCGAAGGCGCGTGTATCACCTTCTTTAGCCCGTGCAACCAGCTCCTTATCGTTATTATTGTTCTCGCCCATCGTGGGCTTATCTCCTTGGGCGAATAGGTATCCGCTAATAGTACG
Source organism: uncultured Gammaproteobacteria bacterium (assembly GCA_963976865.1). Classification (GTDB taxonomy): domain Bacteria; phylum Pseudomonadota; class Gammaproteobacteria; order UBA4575; family UBA4575; genus UBA1858. Next base: position 209,381 of record CAXBLY010000002.1, read on the forward strand.
ACTATATAGAATCGGTGAAGTTCGCCCAGCCTCGGAATGAGTGAGCAATTACGGCGATATACTAACGATAGATGTTAACGGCGTCACATATTTTATGACAGAATTAGGAAATATGAGTTCAAAATCACCAAAATCCCACGATTATGATGTTCTTATCCTCGGCAGCGGCGCCGCGGGGCTGAGCACTGCACTGCATATCGACCAGAATTTGCGCATTGCCGTGCTTTCCAAAGCTGAATTAAGTAGCGGGAATACGTCATACGCCCAGGGTGGCATTTCTGCCGTGCTGGATGACGATGATTCATTCGAACAGCATATCGGTGACACCATCTCGGCAGGTGCAGGCCTGTGTGACCCTGATGTGGTGGCAAAAACTGTCTCGGAAGGCAGCGAAGTGATCGACTGGCTACTCTCCATCGGGGTAGATTTCACCCGTGATAGCAATCCGCAGAATGCCCAGCAATTACACCTGACTCGCGAAGGTGGCCACACACGTCGTCGTGTTGCACATGTGGCCGATGCCACTGGCAATGCGGTGCAAAACCAGCTTATCGATGAAGTCCGCAAACGTGACCATATCGACCTGCACTCCAACTATATTGCGGTAGATCTTATCACTACGCAAAAACTGGGCATGAAAGACAATCGCTGTGTCGGTGCCTATATTCTCAATATTGAAAGTGGCGAAGTAGAAGTATTTCGCGCCAAAAATGTGGTGCTCGCCACTGGCGGGGCGAGCAAAGTGTACTTATATACCAGCAACCCTGACGGTGCCTGTGGCGATGGGCTTGCCATGGCATGGCGCGCGGGCTGTCGTGCCGCGAATATGGAGTTCATGCAATTTCACCCAACCTGTCTGTATCACCCGAAAGCCAAGTCCTACTTATTAAGCGAGGCCATTCGGGGTGAAGGCGGCAAGATTATTTTAGAAGACGGGACCGAGTTTCTGCATCAATTTGACCCAAGGGGTGTACTCGCTCCCCGCGATATCGTGGCACGCGCCATTGACTACATGATGAAAAAACATGGCCTCGATAGCGTCTATCTGGACATCAGCCACAAATCCGCAAAATTTATTCAGGATCATTTCCCCAACATTCATGCGCGCTGCCTCTCGCTTGGCTACGACATGACCAAACAGCCCATTCCGGTCGTTCCTGCTGCTCATTATACCTGTGGCGGCATCGTTACCAATGAACACGGACAGACCGATATTGATCAACTATATGCCATTGGCGAAGTTGCCTTTACCGGCCTGCATGGTGCCAACCGCATGGCGAGTAATTCGTTACTGGAATGTTTGGCCTACGGACGTTTTGCCGGCCGGCATATTAACCAGTCCACCAACACCAGCGCACAACATGTAGATATACCCGCATGGGATTCCAGTCGAGTATCAGATTCTGATGAAGAAATTGTTGTGGCCCACAACTGGGATGAACTGCGTCGATTTATGTGGGATTACGTAGGCATTGTGCGCAGCACTAAACGAATGCAACGTGCCAAACACCGTATAGATTTACTATTAAGCGAAATCGACGAGTACTACAGCAACTTTAATGTCACCAGCGATTTAATCGAGCTACGTAACATAGCGGTGGTTGCTGACTTGATAATTCGCAGCGCACTGGTACGCAAGGAAAGCCGAGGACTGCATTACACACTGGATTACCCGGAAACCAACCCTGCGCTGGATAACATCAACACGATTCTAACGCCGGATTTAAGCGAGGCGGATAACAGCACGCAATTAACTGGCAGTCACAAATAGCTTCGCACGATAGTGCTTCAACTCATCAATGGAATCACGAATATCTGCCAGCGCAAGGTGTTCTGATTCTTTATCAAACTCAAATTCCTTGCCAGGATACCATCGTTTAACCAGTTCCTTCAGAGTGCTTACATCCAGATTCCGATAGTGAAAAAATTCTTCAAGCAATGGCATCTGACGCGCCATAAAACGGCGATCCTGACAGATACTGTTGCCGCACATGGGCGACTTACCCGCCTCAATATACTTCTGTAAAAATGCAATTGTTTCAGCCTCTGCCTGCGCCAGAGTATAGTGACTTGCCAGCACGCGCTTTATGAGGCCTGATTTACCGTGTTGATTCTGATTCCATTCGTCCATCTGATCCAGACGACTTTGCGGCTGGTGAATGGCAATCATGGGACCTTCAGCAATAATATTTAGCTCTTTGTCTGTGACGATAGTGGCTATTTCTATAATTTCGTCGTTGACGGTATCCAGACCCGTCATTTCCAGATCAATCCAGATCAGATTACTATTGTTTATTAAATCATCCATATGTAGTGTCCACTATGTTTTCACACGTTGTATAATCAGTATTTAACGGAGTGTACACCAACTACATTCATATTATAAAAATTCGACCTTTAACATGACCGAGAAACAATACCCCATGAAATTATTGCCAAGCCTGTTATCACTTTCGTTAATCTTTATCAGCGTCAATTTGCACGCAGAAGATGGTCAGGCACTACACCAGTCAGAATGCATTGAATGCCACAGCAATATGACTGGCGGCGATGGACACGTTATTTATACACGCGAAGAGCGTATTGTTAACAACCTTGCCGCATTAAACGCACGCGTGACACACTGCGCAAACGGAGCAGACACTGGCTGGAATGATTCTCAGATCAGTGCAGTAACCCAATACCTGAACAAACAGTTTTATCACTACTGAGCGCATCATACTTCCATGTATCTAGCCCACGTCATCGCGCGGCAAGGCAAAACTTTTATTGTCGAAGATGAACACGGTGAACAGCATGCCTGTCATGCAAGAAGCAAATCGGTCGACGCAGTATGTGGTGATAATGTTGAGTGTGAAACAAAAAGCCAGTCTAAAGACGTTATCGAAAAAATATGCGCACGTAAAAACCAGATCACACGCATAGACAATTTCAGGCGTGAGAAAACAATTGCCGCCAATATTGATCATATTATTATTGTTGTCGCCGCCACTCCGGCATTCTCAACCCTGCTGATTGATAAATACCTGGCCTGCGCCGAACTTAACCACTGCAAGGCAACATTAGTCATCAACAAGGCCGAAATGCTTAATGACTACCACGTTGACATCACACCACTGGAGACCACCTACAAGGATTTAGTCGACAACTTTATCATTGCCAGCGCCAAACTGGGCTATGGCATCCAGACACTACGGTTAGCTCTGACAAACGAAACCAGTATATTGGTTGGCCAGTCAGGTGTTGGGAAATCATCATTAATCAACCGCCTTCTCAACAACAATAATATAAGAGTCGGCGAACTCTCTGAAAACATACAACAGGGAAAACACACCACTACCAATGCTTTCGCTCACAACATAAATAACAGCGGCCGGCTTATCGACTCCCCTGGCGTACGCACCTTTATGCCCGTGTTCAAAGACGTAAAACAGGTTATGCTGGGTTACAGCGAATTCCTGCCTCACATTGGCCGATGCAAATTCTCTGACTGCCAACACATAAAAGAACCCGGTTGCGCAATTAAAGCCGCCGTGGATAACAACACCATTCACCCACAACGCTACCAAAGCTACCTTGAAAACAGACAGGAAGTGATCAGCACATAACTGACAAAACAACCTTCATACCACCCATTACTATATTGTAATCCAGCATTCCTACCTTGCCTTTTTGCGCGGCAGTCAACAACACTTCCATTCCCAGCAAGACTAACCCACCGCCATTTGCGAAAGCTCATCTGTTGATACCGCCATCATCATCCATACCGACGTTCGTCTTCACCGAAATTGCCATCTACACCATCATTGCCACTTACACCGCCAAGACCATCCATACTGCTATCAACGTTCACACCGTCATTAACACTCACACTGTCATTCCCGCGAAAGCGGGAATCCAGCAAATACAAGATAAAACCCAAATATATACAGTGATAATAGTTGCATATTACATCTATTAATTCTATAGTTATTTCATGTACTTACCCATACAGCTTCCAAGTCATTCAACAAGGTTGTGCATTACACGCACACCTGTTGAGACCATTCGTTAGACATTAGATTAAAAACATGGAAATAATCTTAGCGCTTGCAGTTCTTGCTATCATTGCTTTAGTAGTATTTGCAGCACTTAAAAATAAAACTGGCAATAACAGCGAAGAATTCTCCTACACAAAAAAGGCCGAGTTCCTGAGTAACGCGGAGCGTTCATTTTTTGGAGTACTGGTTCAGGCTGTTGACAATCACGGCACTGTTCTGGCGAAAGTTCGGGTAGCAGATGTACTTGCGCCCAAAAAAGGAAATGATAAATCCACATGGCAAAAAGCGTTTAATCGCATTTCAGCCAAACATTTTGATTTCATCATTTGTGAATCGTCGTCACTCGATCCAATAGTCGCCGTAGAGCTTGATGACCGGTCCCACAAAAGCAAATCAGCTTCAAAACGAGATGCCATCAAAGACTCATCCTGCGAATCCGCCGGGGTTCCATTGGTTCGCATCAAAGCCGCGCACAGCTATGTTGTCTCTGATCTTCGGCAAATGCTAGCTGATCATCTCCCAGGCTTAAGCGTTCAATCTGCTAAGCCATCTCTTGAAACCGCCAAATCCAAGCTAACAACAGAGTCTGAACCAAGATTACAATCCAGTTCTCCTTCGTGCCCAAAATGCAATTCCGACATGTTACTCAGAGAAAGCAAAAAAGGTAAACATGCAGGTAAGAAATTTTGGGGTTGCAGCCAGTTCCCGAACTGCCGTGGTGTTTTTCTGGTTGACACCTAACAAAATTATATGAAGAAAAACTTTTCCAACAGATTCATGGAATATGGCCGAACGCTGTATAGCAGCGCCAGCAATTGAAGCATTACAAACCACTACAGTACAAAATATTGTATAATTTATTACAGCAAGCACCAATTCCCGCTATTCACACATAATTGCACATGACTATTGTCGAAATCACATCTGAACCTGTCGAACTGTATAAAATATTAAAATTTGAAGGCGTGGTGTCCAGCGGTGCTGAAGCGAAGTCTGTGATTGCAGATGGGCAAGTGCATGTAAACAATGAGATTGAAACCCGCAAGCGCAAAAAAATAGTATCTGGTGACATGATTGAATTTGCGGGTGAAAAAATGCAGATTCAACTCATACAATCCTCTTAACCAGACTCACTATCAATATTAGCGGCCTGCGTGGCTTTAATTTTCTGCACTGTTTTTGCCAAAATACATTATCATTAAGAAATCATTTCATCAGGATAAAACTATGGACTTTGCTGCTGATTTACTTTCCAGCCCATTATTATGGATTGCGCTAGTCATCCTATATACCCTAAAGAAAGGGATTCATTTTGTTCCCCAGAACCGCGGCTATGTCATCTATACGTTTGGCAAATATGACAAAACATTATCTTCAGGCCTGAATTTTATTATTCCCTTCATTCAAACAGTAGCGGCGGATCAAAGCCTGAAAGAGGAAGCACTGGATATTTCCTCACAGTCAGCCATCACTAAAGATAATATTTCATTACAGATTGATGGCATTCTTTTTATGAAAGTCACTGATGCTGCTGCCGCTACCAATAACGTCACTGATTATAAAATGGCGGTTATTCAGCTCGCAATGACCACTATGCGTAACGCAATAGGATCAATGGAACTTGATGAATGTTTCCAAAGTCGCGATAACATTAACGCCACCATATTAAATGCGATGACGGAAGCCACCCAACCATGGGGTGTTATGGTGACACGTTATGAAATTAAAGATATTTCTCCTCCCCAGTCGATTCGCGAAGACATGGAAAAGCAGATGACAGCAGAGCGTGAAAAGCGTTCTGTTATTTTGACTGCAGAAGGCGTTAAAACCTCTGCTATCACTGAAGCAGAAGGCTTAAAAGCTGCACGAGTACTGGACGCAGAAGCGGCTAAAGCGGAGCAGGTACTTGCCGCGGAAGCTGATAAGGAAGCACAAATTTTACAAGCCATGGGTAAAGCCACTGCTATTCGACTAGTTGCTGAAGCTGATGCCAGTGCGCTGAAAACGGTGGGCGAGATTGCCAAAACCGAATCAGGTGAATCAGCAATGACATTACAACTGGGACGGGAAGCTATCGCCGCACATCGTGCGATTGCCGCTGAAAGTACGGTCGTCTTAAGTGATGGCAAAACCAGTGAAAATGTTGTCAATACCGTGGCACAGGCAATTGCTGTTTCCAGTAGTCTGAAATTGCCTAACCAGCCTGAAGGAGCCTAGTCGTGAATATCGTGCATTACTTCGCTGAGCACCATGATCATTTGTTTTATCTGATTGCTGGCGTCAGTTTCATTGTAGAACTGGCCGTTATTGGTTTAGGTGGCCCGTTACTGTTTATTGCAATTGCCAGTTTTATAACCGGAATACTGATAGGACTAGGTGTCATATCGGGCTGGGAAATGGAAATATTTACACTAGGCATACTCACTGCAATCACCACCCTGCTTTTATGGAAACCTTTAAAGAATTTTCAGAATTCTGGAGGCGGTGCCGATACCAGTAGCGATATGATTGGCAGACAAGTCACTGCCAGCAGTGAGATTAGTACAAGCTCGGGAACGATTCGTTATTCAGGAATTGACTGGAATAGCCGCCTGGATAGTCATGCAGGTGTCGATGCGATTGCCAATGGAGCAAAGTGCACCATTACATCAGTGGATGGGAATATAATGATCGTTAAACCTGACATATCTCGCTAGCTCCACTCATATGCTTAAGCATTAAATTTTACTCATACATATATAAGGCCCAACTTGAAAATAGATATTTATAACAGCGCCATTAAGGGCGATAAATTTTTATCCGTTCCTAAAGGCACAAAGATCAGCGATTTAAAATTACCGGAATCCGTTGATAAAGATTTATTAACACTGTCCCCGTTCAGAACCCGTTTAGAGGTTGAACCTGGAAAAACGCATCCGGCACTCGACCAGAAAGACGTGCTCAGACAGATCGAAAAAAACGGATATGCCATTCATGGCACGACATTATTGCTGAAAATCGGTGAAAATTCGAAATAATCGCGGTTTAAACTGGATTTTATCCCTCAAACAGCCAATTAAAATGTGTATATAGGCCAGCCTTCAGTTACACTCAGGCCTGTCGTTTTATTTACACAGTTTTTGTGTAACGACAACTATGCAATTTAATCCATAAAGGAACGATAGAAAATGAGTAAAGGTACAGTAAAGTGGTTCAATGCGGACAAAGGTTTTGGCTTCATCACTCCGGAAGATGGTGGAAAAGATCTTTTCGTACACCACTCTGAAATCAAAAACGGTGGCGGTTACGCAACGTTGAATGATGGTCAATCAGTTGAGTTTGAAGTGGGTGAAGGCCAAAAAGGCCCATGCGCTAACAATGTCGTTCCTGTTTAGCCTGAATTAAGAAATTGATGAGTAGCCGGATATTGTCTGGTTACTCATACTTTCAGCGCTACTCCGAATCCAGCCCTACGTGTAACTGCATATTTCTTTCCTGTATCTCTTTACGCATTCTGCAGCGCATTTTACCAGCCTGAAATAGCTTTTCCTCTGTCTCGGACTCCAGATTCAATCTTGGCACCTGCTGAGACTTTCCGTTTTCATCAACTGAAATCATGGTGAAATAGCAGGATATCGCATGATATTTTTTCTTTTCACAGATTTTTTCGCCTTCCACTTTAATACCTATTTCCATTGAGCTACGTCCGACGTAATTCACATTACATTTGAACGTGACGAGATCACCCACGGTAATCGGATTTTTAAACACCACCTGATCCAGTGAAGCCGTGACGACATAAGTCTGGCAGTAACGCGAGGCGCATGAGAAAGCGGCCTCGTCCAATAGCTTTAAAATTGAGCCGCCATGGACTTTTCCAGAGAAATTGGCCATCTCTGGCGTCATCAGACGTGTCATGAACAGTTTTTTTTCTTGTTTTAATGGATCCACTGATATTCTCCCTGATATACCATATTATTCCTTACGAACTTATAATTCCCGCCAAGCAATACGCTTTTACTTCAATAAGTTACAGGACATTCCTGCAAGTATATGGCACAATTACGACGCATTCCAAATTAATTTTGTGGCGTATTTTAGATGTTTTACATGGAACTCACTGAGAGTTTTTCATCAAAATAGAGATATACATACGCTATTTACATCAACATTTGTATACAATAAATTGAATTTTAATAATAATTCCATGAATTAAACACTCTAGCCCAAGTCAAAATCATCGTGCATAAAAAAATAATCCACTTAATCTCCACCTTTTTACTGGTAACTATATCTTTCAGTAGTGTCGGTATAGAGAACCCTACTCTGTCTCCTACCGTTGACCACTTACGGGCGACTAAAATTATTACTGACTTCCTTGGTCGCTACCATTATCGAAAAGTCGATTTAAACGATGAATTTTCAGCCACTATCTATAATAATTTTCTGGACTCGCTGGATTCCAGTAAAAGCTATTTTCTGGCGACCGATATTGCACGCTTTGACAAGTACAGATTCACTTTAGATGACGCCCTGCGCGCCAATAATTTATTACCCGCTTATTCAATCTTCTCCACCTACCAGAAAAGAGTGAGCGAACGCATTGAATACGCATTGCTGTTGATCGAAAAAGACTTTGATTTTTCAATCGACGAAACTTTCGTGATTGAACGCAAACATGCCACGTGGCCCGTTACCATAGAGCAGCAAAACGACTTATGGCGCAAACGCATTAAAAATGATGTGCTGTCATTGCTACTCGCCAACAAGGAAAAAGATGAAATTAAAAAGACGCTAGTCAAACGTTACAGCAGCGTACTGAAAAGAACCAAACAACTGGACGAGAATGATATTTTTCAGCTTTATATCAACGCTTATGCCACGGCAATAGATCCTCATACCAGTTATTTATCACCACGCTCTTTTGATAATTTTGAAATTCGCATGAGTCTTTCCCTGGAAGGCATTGGTGCATTACTGCGAACTGACGGCGATAATACTATTGTTGAACGTATCATTCCTGGCGGCCCTGCTGATCTGGGTGACCTTTTACATGCCAAAGATAAAATCATTGGTATTTCTCAACAGAACGAAAAAGAATTCACGGATGTCGTTGGATGGCGTCTGGAAGAAGTCGTTGAATTAATTCGCGGGCCGAAAGACACCATTGTCAGGTTGCAGATTTTACCCGGCAACAAAGGCGATGGCGCCGCTGTTGAGGAAATTTCTATCACGCGTAATAAAATCAAACTGGAAGAACAGGCAGCAACAAAAGATGTGCTAGAAATTACACATGACAACAAAACCCAGAAAATCGGCATTATTACCATCCCTACTTTCTACCTGGATTTCAACGCTTTTCAGAATGGTGAGGAAGATTATCGCAGCACGACAAAAGATGTTCATAACCTTCTGGGTGAATTGCTGGAAGACAATATCGACAGCCTGGTGCTGGACTTGCGCTCAAATGGCGGCGGCTCTTTAATTGAAGCGACACAACTGGCCGGACTGTTTATTGACAAAGGCCCTATTGTACAGGTCCGTGATTCAAGCGGTCATATTGAAATACACAAGGATAAAGACCCCAGTATTTCATACACAGGACCGATGGTTGTGCTTGTGGACAGATTCAGTGCCTCTGCTTCAGAAATTGTAGCCAGTGCATTACAGGATTATGGACGTGCTGTGATTGTTGGCGAAACAACATTTGGCAAAGGTTCAGTACAGCAACTGGTCGACCTGAACCGATTCGGCCGCAAGAATGATGCAAACCTTGGGCAGTTAAAGGCAACCATTGCGCAGTATTACAGAATCAATGGTGAGAGTACCCAGCACCGCGGTGTTGAACCGGATATATCATTTGAAGCGTCTTACGATAAATCCGAACAGGGTGAACGCAGTCTGAACAACGCTTTACCGTGGACCAAGATTTCTCCCACTCAGTTTGATAACCGCCACATCTCAAAACAGATTGTGGCAGACCTTGCGAAACAGCATAATGTTCGCACAAAAAATGACAAAAAATATCAGTCATTAATCAAGCTTTACAACTTAAACGAAAGTTTACAAAAGCAGACCGAACTATCCTTGAATCAGAGCAAACGATCAAAAACGTTCTCACAGCTTGAAAAAGACAGAAAAGAATATGAGCAGCTTATTGGCTTAACCAGCACAGACAGTGACAGCACCAACGAAGAAAGTAATGATGGTAATAAAGCCAATCCTGAAAATGACATTTTGCTGATAGAAGCGGCAAGAATTTCGGCTGATCTAAATGGCTTCTGGAATCGCGCTCAGCAACGTATGATTGTTCAGCAGTAATTCTCAGATAACTGACAACAGCATTTTCACACCCAGTAACAGCAAGAAGATGGCAAACACCTTCTTGAGTACCGGCACTGGTAATTTATGAGCCAGTCGTGCACCTAATGGCGCAGTAAAATAACTTACCAGTGATATCAACAATACGGCAGGCAGATAAATAAACCCGTATAAATAATCCTGCTGATAATCACTATCCCATCCATTAATTAAATAGCCGAGTGTTCCCGCGACTGCAATTGGAAACCCAATAGCAGCCGACGTTCCAATCGCTTTCTTCAAGGGAATATTATGCCAGGCTAAAAAAGGCACGGTTAAACTGCCTCCGCCAATGGCAACCACTGCGGAAATTGCGCCTATTCCACCCCCCGCTGAGAGCAAGCGTATTTTCCCTGGTGTACTACGAGATGGTTTTGGCTGAATATTTAAAAACATCTGTACAGATACATAAGTCATAAATATCGCAAAAAATATGGCCAGGTGACGTGAGCTAACGTGAGTAACCATATAGGTTGCGGCAAAAGTCCCGATCAAAACTGCTGGTGCCATTATTTTTACAATATTCCATACCACGCCCTGATGAGTCTGATGCGCATACAGGCTTGCCGCTGACGTCATGATGATTGATGCCATCGATGTTCCCAAAGCCATATGAACAACAAATTCAACAGGAACATTTTTATACAGGAAGTAGGAAGTAAGCACAGGGACCATAATACCGCCACCGCCCACACCTAAAAGACCCGCGAAAAAACCAACTACGGCACCGAGCAGTAAAAAAATTACAACAGTATCCGGGCCCATCTCGGATTAATTTACAAGTGCATCGAATATTTGAAAACCGGCGATGTAAGTACCCAGCACAGAACCCAGTGTACTCAATAAAAACACCAGAATTAATCTTGCAACACGATTAGAGCGCCAACCCGAGAGTCTGGTTGTGTCCATACGTACATTTTCAAAATCCTTGATGGTGGGCTTGCGCAAATAAAGTTCTACTGCCGAGGTAACCACGCCTGCGCCAATGGTCGGATTTAGTGAAGTAAGTGGTGCAGCAAGAAATGCAGTAACCACTGTTAATATATGTGCACCGGCGATGGCGGCACCCAGCGCGGATAATCCTCCATTGATCAGCACCCAGTCGATCACCAGACTCCAGCCCAGCTCTGAGCTTTTATTAAATCCAAACGCAAATCCACATAACACCAGTGCAACAATGATCCACGGAATATATTTCCCAATGCCTGAACCCTTCGGTAAATGTGTCAGCTCGTTAATCGTATCCTGAGGATTACTATTGTGATTACCCAGCTCCTCTTTAATTCCAGCCAGGTGCCCCGCACCCACAATAGCCAGTATGTTTTCACTCTCCGTTTTCTGCACAATCTGCCTGAGTTTGGCTGACATAAACTGGTCACGTTCCGCAATTAACGGACTAAAAAGATCATAAGCAGAGGTGGCAAACTGGGCAAAAGTATTCTCAAGCATATCGCCAGTTTTTAACTTTTCTATTTCCTCTTCGGTGACTTTCTCATTAGTCATCACACTGGCGATCAGCCCGGAGATCACATACAGCTTTCTCCACCAGGGAATATTTCTATATAAACGCTTTAAGGTAATTCCAACATCCCTGTCAATTAATTCCAGTTGCAGGTTATTTTGCTCAGCCAGCGCAATGGCCACACGCATTTCCTCGCCCGGCTGAACATCAAACTGTTCAGCCAGACGCTGTTGGTACGCACCCAAGGCAAGACTGGCCGCCACCATGCTTGCTTTCTTGCTTTTAATCACCTCAAACAGATCCATGTCTGCCAGAGAGTTTGGATTCACAATAGATTTGTAACGGCTGTCACAGAGCTCTATCGCAATCACATCAAAATGGCTGGATTCGATCAGCTCTTTCACTGCATCAGCACTCGCTTTTGATACGTGCGCCGTTCCAAGAATTGTAATGTTGGTGTTGTTTACCTGAATCTTTTCTATAGGCTGAGATTCAGCAGGTAGTTCATTCATTAGTATTTAAAAAAGTTTGATTAATATTCTGTATATTTTTTGGAGCTGCCCCTGACTTTATTGACTGGATAACGCTCCTCATTGATTTTCATTTTTTCTTTGGTCACAGACACAAGATCAATATTCAGCTGGTCACATATACGCAGAAGATAAATGAATACATCAGCCAGCTCATAAGAGACAAGTTGCTGTTTAGCTTCACCTAAAGCGTAACTTGCCTGGTCGGGCATCCATTGAAAATGTTCAATCAACTCTGAGACTTCGACAGACAAGGCCATGGAAAGGTTCTTTGGACTATGAAACTGTTCCCAGTCACGCGCTTGCGCAAATTTTCTAAGCGCCAGCATTAAATCATTAATTTCGGTAGATTCCATCATGATTCTGCCATGGTCATTTTTAAATTTTCAGATTGTTCAGCATTCATTTCCAACACCTGTTTAATTGTAAGGTCTCCCAGTTCACGTTCTATTGACGCTTCCACTCTGTCAATAATACTCAATGCCATGTCTGTATCAGTGTTATACATATGAACCGGAGAAAATATCGCATAACTATTTCGAATTGCCGAATAGGCTTCGGAAACTGTCAGGTTTTCCAAAGGCGTTGCTGGCAAATAGGAAGAAGATGACACACCAACACTGTGTAATATTCCCGCCATTTCATAACATTGCAACACTTCTTCAACGGATTGTTTCGGGCAAGACAAGTGATCAACAATGTCTTCAATGCTGACGGGTGAATTTCTATTATAGAAGCTGGCACCAACCATCAATAACACATTTAGAGCGATATGCTCACGGTCATGATTATTTAGTGACACTGTCTGGTTCTTTGCCATCAGATATTCCGGGTATTGACGATAGAACGCCACACTGGAACCCACCAGCAGAATTAACCAATTCAGGTATAGCCAGGTCATAAAAAAGAAGATAATTGCAAAACCTGCATAAATTGCCGTCTGCATGGATGACTGGGCGATCACCAGCGCAAACAGGTAACCTACTGACTGCCACAGAATTCCTGCCACTATTCCTCCTGTTAATGCAGGAATCAGACGTACTTTGGTATTGGGAACAAACAGATACACAAAAGTAAATGCAAATATGATCAACACATAAGGAATCAGCTTGGTGACAAATTCCAGCGCCAGCCCAAATGGTTCCACACTGGCCAGGCTTTGTGTCACGGAATGATTTAGCATGGTAGCAGTCGTTCCCATCGCTAACAGAACCAGGACAGGCCCCACCATCAGCACACTCAGATAATTACTGAATCTTTCAGTCAGACTTCTGGTTTTGTGAATACGCCAGGTGTAGTTAAATGCTTCTTCTACTTTCGTCAACAATGAAATGACTGAATAGAATAAAAATGCAATTCCCAGGACTCCCAACAAACCTACTTCGACATTATCAACAAAACCAATAATATTGGTTGTCAGCTCTGACGCCTTGTCACCCAGATGTGAAAATAGATTCAACAACGCCGGTTCAATCTGATTATGCACACCAAACGCTTTTAACACAGAAAAACTGACAGCAATCAAAGGAACAAAGGAAAGTATTGTCGTGAATACCAGCGACATGGCACGCAGGTTTAATTGCCCATTGGACAGGTCATTAACTATCAGATAAATAAAGCGACTGACACTAATAACAAGACGCTTCCATAATGGCTGCGTCTTTATGTTGGTCTTCCATATTACGTCAGTGATATTACTTAATAAGGCTTGCATCAATTTACTCTTTTGAACATACAGGACAGTTCGGATCTTTTCGCAATCGTACTGAACGCCAGTCCATCTGCATTGCATCTAACAGCATAAGCTTGCCTGTTAACGGTTCTCCTATACCCAGCAGCATCTTTATAGCCTCAGTGGCCATCATTGTGCCCATGATGCCTGCGACAGGGCCTAACACACCGTTTTCTGAACAATTCAGTTGTTCATCTGTGGCATCTGGATATAGACAATGGTAGCACGGCGAATCGGCCTTTCTATGATCAAACGTCGTCAACTGTCCTTCAAAGCGTATGACTGCACCGGATATCAAAGGCGTTCCAGCTTTCACACACGCTTTATTATGTTGATAGCGTGCCGCAAACGTATCTGTTCCATCAAGAACCAGATCAGCACTAGACACCAGTGTTAGTAATTCCTGTTCATCTGGAATTTTTGTTACCGCAGTGACTTGAAGCCCAGTTCCAAATTTCTTCAGCTTTTGCACTGCTACCTCTGCTTTATAGTCACCAATATCCTCAACTGTATACAGAATCTGGCGTTGCATATTGGATTGATCCACTACATCAGGATCAACAATGACTATTTCACCAATGCCGGCTGTTGCCAGATAAAACAGCAGCGGACAACCAAGCCCACCAGCCCCTAATATAAGTACACTGGCATTAATTAATTTCTGCTGACCTTCAACATCTATCTGCGGCAACATGATTTGCCGGCTGTATTGCAATAACTGCGCGTCAGTCAGCTCACTTGAATCAGACATTAACCTGTTTATTTTTTATTGGCGTTAAATGCAGCCATCTGTTCAGGAGTCGCTTCCTTCTGATGCTTGTCTTTCCATTCTGAATACGGCATACCATAGACCTGTTCACGTGCCTGGTCATAATCGAGTTCAATTCCGCGATCTTTGGCCGCTGCCACATACCATTTTGATAAACAGTTACGGCAAAAGTCAGCCAGATTCATTAAGTCAATATTCTGTACATCAGGTCTGGATTGCAGATGTTCAACCAGGCGCCTGTAAACTGCAGCCTCAATTTCCAATTGCTTATCTGCGACTTTTTCTTCATTGCTCATATATTTATGCTCCTTGTTAGGTTTGAAACCCTTATAATCCATATGCTATGTATTTTACCTTAAGTGCAATAATTCAACATGAAAACACATAACAATGTTACTGGTTTAATTCTCGCCGGCGGAATGGCTCGCCGTATGGGTGGCATCGATAAAGGTCTGGTGACTCTGGAAGGACGTCCAATGATTTCCTATATCATTGACACCTTACGTCCACAGGTAAACTCGATACTGATTAACGCCAATCGTAACATCAGCACTTATGAAGAGTACGGCTACGATGTGATTCGGGATGAAATAGAAGATTACCAGGGACCTCTTGCGGGTATGGCCAGCGGTCTTCGCTATTGCAAAACTGATTATATCTCAACCGTTCCCTGTGATGGTCCTGTGCTGCCCGATAATTATATTGATATTCTTGTTCAGGCGGCTTACCAGACCGACGCGCCCATTAGCGTTGGCTTTGATGGCAAACGCTTACAGCCAGTGTACGCACTCATTCACCGGGATTTATTAAGCGATTTGAATGAATATCTTGGCGCTGGCGAACGTAAAATTGATCGCTGGTATGACAGGCATCCATTCGCCAAAGCCGATTTTTCCTCGAGAACGGATATGTTTACTAATATTAATACTCCAGAGGATTTAAAATCAGCCAGCAGTTTACTTTGAATTAACCCAGTCATTTACTATGGACCTAAACAACTGCCCCACCCCACTCGTCGGTTTTTGTGCGTTCAGCGGCACAGGGAAGACAACACTGTTAACAAGATTAATCCCGATACTTAGCGCACAGGGAATTCGTCTGGCCGTCATCAAACATGCTCACCATAACTTTGATATCGACCATCAGGAAAAAGACAGTTACAGACTGCGCCATGCAGGCGCGACACAGATGCTGATTTCCTCATCACGACGCTGGGCGCTGATGACTGAATTGCATGAGACACAGACAGAATTAACCCTGGCGGATCTTATTGATCAGATTGACCACGACAGTATTGACTTAATTTTAGTTGAAGGCTTCAAGAAGCTGTCATTTCCAAAAATTGAATTACATCGCCCCAGTTTAGGGCATCCGGTTATGTGTCTTGAAGACAGCAACGTTATTGCTTTGGCGTCAGATGAGACCTGCTCTGTACCGGAACAAGTAGTCTGTCTGGATATCAATGAACCTAAGGAGATAGCGACATTTATCTGTAGTCACTTTAAGCTCGGATAGATAATAAATTTGTGTTGCAACGCCGTTTATTGATTTAGATATCCTCTATACTCCCGACTCATGTAAAATAGCCCGGCAATCGAAGATATCACAAATCAGTTATTAAACCCCGTAACATTAAACTAATAAATATCAATAATTTATATAACTTTGTTAATTAGATTTATAATGTATTGCCAATTATCGATTAACTCTGCACAGGTCATCAATCAGTGCACGCCCCATTTAATGGACACTGAACTAGAATCCAGGAGGACTAAACATGTCTAGTCAATCAAAGAAAACCGTCACCATTACAGACAATACAACCGGCAAACAGGTTGAGCTTCCTGTCCTTGAAGGAACAGACGGTCCGAGTACTATAGATATCAGATCACTCTATAAAGAACTTGGCTATTTCACTTTTGACCCGGGATTCATGTCCACTGCCAGCTGTGACAGTAAAATCACATTCATTGATGGTACTGAAGGACGTCTGGCCTATCGCGGTTACCCGATTGAACAGTTAGCAGAAAACAGTTCTTATGATGAAGTCTGCTCACTGCTGCTTTATGGCGAGCTGCCTTCAGAGTCACAGTTAAAAAAATATACCAATTCAATCAAAGAGCACAAGTTGCTCGATGAAAAAATGAGACGCTTCTTCCTGGGTTTCCGGCACGATGCCCACCCAATGGCCATGATGGTAGCTTCAGTAGGTGCACTTGCGGCTTTCTACCACGAAGAAGTTGATGTACACGATCCAGTTTCACGGGAGATAGCTGCTCACCGCCTGATTGCGAAAATGCCGACGCTTGCCAGCTGGTGTTACAAATTTGCACTGGGACAGCCGTTTAACTACCCGAATCTTGAACTGGACTACACAGGTGACTTCCTGCATATGATGTATAGTATGCCGGGGCGCTTGCACAAGCCTTCACCAACCATGGTGCGCGCCATGGATCTGATTTTGATTCTGCATGCTGACCATGAGCAAAACGCATCCACGTCAACCGTACGCCTGACAGGCAGTTCCGAGGCCAGTCCTTTTGCGGCCTTATCTGCTGGTATTGGTTCGCTCTGGGGGCCTGCACACGGCGGCGCAAATGAAGCAGTCATTCGCATGCTCAATGAAATTGTTGAATCGGGTAAAGATTTATCTCACTACATTGCACGTGCTAAAGACAAGGATGACCGTTTCCGCTTAATGGGATTTGGCCATCGCGTTTACAAGAATTACGATCCACGCGCTAAAATTATTCGCCAGATATGTCACGACTTGCTTGACGAACTGGATGACAATAATCCCAACAAGCCACTGCTTAAAATTGCAATGGATCTTGAAAAAATTGCGCTTGAAGATGAATACTTCATTAAACGAAAGCTGTATCCAAATGTTGACTTCTATTCAGGAATTATCTTCCAGGCAATTGGCATTCCAGTGAGTATGTTCACTGTAATATTTGCATTATCACGCACAGTGGGATGGTTAACCCACTGGATGGAAATGATGAGTGATCCTGATGCCAGGATTGGCCGCCCGCGTCAGTTATACACGGGGTATACAACAAGAGATTACGTAGATATCAAAAAGCGCTGATCTCACAACAATCAGGCAACACTAAAAAGCCCTCACGACATCATCAGTGAGGGCTTTTTTATGCGCAAGTATTTTGTTCAAAAAACTTTCGAATCACGGGCGAAAAATGCGCTTCATCAATTAAAAATGAATCATGCCCGTTAATTGAATCAAGCTGAACAAACTCCACCGGACAACCTGACTTACGAATACCATCAGCAATTTCCTGTTGCTGATGAACAGGAAATAAAATATCTGTTTCCACACCAATGACTAATGCATTTCTGGTCTGAATCTTTGCCAGCCCCGCGTTTACAGAACCACCGTGATCGGCCACGTCAAACAGATCCATCGCTCTGGATAAATACAGATAACTATTGGCATCAAATGTTTTTACAAATTTGTGTGCGTTGTAATCCAGATAGGATTCAACCTCAAACTCAATACCAAAACGATCTTTTGATTTACGATCTGCGCTAACACGTGCACGGTTAAAGCGCTGGTGCCACTCTTCTGCAGCACGATATGACATAAGGCCTAATTTGCGCGCCAGCACCATACCACTGGTAGGCTCCTGGTCCGGATCATACAAGCCATTCTTGAATGCAGGATCACAGCGTATTATTTCACGCTGCAGAGACCGTACGGCTATGGTAAAAGGTAATGCGCGCGTCGCTGCCGAAATTGAAATCAGGTGATCCACTTCATCCGGGTACATTAATGCGTACGCCAGTGCAGACATCCCCCCCATGGAACTACCGACCACCGTATGCAATTGGTCAATACCCAGATCCAGTAATGCATGGTGTGCAGACTTTGCGACATCTTCAATACTAAGATCAGGAAAATCCAGTCCGTATACCTGACCCGTCTCCGGATTAATTGACGAGGGGCTTGTTGAACCAAAGCAACTCCCCAGTGTGTTGACGCACACGACATAGTATTTATTGGTATCGATCGGCTTGCCAGGACCAATCATATACTCCCACCAGCCCTTACTTGGATCCAGCTCTGAAGAACACGCATGAGCCGATGGCGAAAGCCCGCCAAACACCAGCACTACATTATCATGGTTATTGGATAGCGTTCCCCAGGACTCATAGGCAATCACCACCTTTTTCAATACCCCGCCACGGTGCATAACGAAATCACCAGTGCCGTAATCACCTTTAAGAGTGACAAACCTAGTTGCTGCCGTTGTACGCGGATGAGTTTGCTTTACTTCCAATGTACTCGTACTCATATTTGAATCAACTTTTAAAACATACTAAAACCAAGGTTAAATTATATCGACTATAAAATTTAAACGCTAAGCTTTATTGATATCTCAGTTAAGTGTTATCGTCGTTCAGCCTGCATATGAGCGAAAATGACAAGGATCACCAGCACAATGAACAATAACAGGGTCTGCTGGGGAATTGTCATTCCAAGAAACGTCCAGCTCACTTCCGCACACTGACCAGACCCGGTAAATATGCGTTTTATGACATCACCGAGTGGAAATACGTCCAGCATATAACTTAAATCCGGACCGCATTCTGGCACCTGATCAGGAGGCAGCCCCTGTAGCCAGATATGACGTGCGGCCACACCTACACCGATCATGCCGAATAATGTCGCCACACCGGTATACACCCAGCGCATGATTCCATGTGCGTTATGCAAAAAGGCAATAAAACACACTGCAGCAATAACAATCAATATAGCCCTGTCAACCATACACAGGGGACAAGGCTCTAAAAACAATACGCCTTCCAGATAATAGATTGCGAACAACATGGACGCAGTCACTATACTAACAATCAATAAATTCAGTATTCGGTACATTCTATTTGCTCTATTTTGTCAAATTACAACAGCTTTAAAATTTTATAGGCATTGATGCGTCTAAGAAATGGAACACTCGCTATGAACAGCATCACCCCCGCGCCATTTGCCACGATATCTGCCAGGGAGGTATCTCTTCCCGGAATGAAACCCTGTGCATATTCTATCAAGCCACTGTAAATCATAATGAAGACGGATTTAATCAGTAGTTGCTGACTGGGATTCCACGAGAAATCCAGCATCATAATCAGCAGGAAGTAACTAATACAGTGAATCAGCTTATCATTCCACTGGACAGGCACTGCCTGCCCTGATGAAGACAATGAAAAAAACAGTGACAGCACTATCAATGTAATAAATGCGAACTGAAAATAAATTTTCAAATGTAATGTCCTTATATTTACGTTTGTTTGATACCTATTCAGTCCGAAGGTTCATGCACATCCAAGTTTTCTGTAATAACCCACCAGCACATCAAGACTGTAGGCGGCATTGGCGGGACTTGGATTTGGACTGACAAATATCTTTGAGTCTATATCATCAAAGTCATTAAAACCCCATTGCCAGTCAAACTTCAGGTTATATGCATAATACACGAACTTATTGACCGCTATTTTGCCATGGAACCAGACCAGATCAGGCGCATAATGCTCTATTTTTTTACGCAGTGCGGGTGCATCCCGCTTATAGTCTGCTGCACGAAGTTCATGCCCCATGGCACTGGCGCGCTTTGCCACATCTGTAAATCCTATTCCATGTTGATCCAGTAATTTTTTATGGACTGTTTTATCTGGAATCACTTGCCTGTCAATAATTTTTGCCTGATTAAATGCTCTCCAGAAACGATTCCGGGGATTGGCGAAATAAAATCCAAGGCGCACAGATGGAAGCGATGGATTCAGACCTACTGACAAAACCCTTAATCCATAATCAATATAATCCGGCAAACTATTTTCGCTAGCCTGTTGAGTCGTCATGTTTTGTATTTTAAATCACTATCTTTTACATTATATACATATAGGAAAATCATACCTTTTGAATTCTGTTATTTTGGAGTGACACAAATGGATAAGACATATGAAATTATTTCGATGGAACTCGGCCCAATGGAAAATTTTGTCTACCTGATTACAGACACCAGAACCAAACACACAGCTGTAATTGATCCTGCCTGGGATACTGCCAGCATCATTCAACTCGCAGAAACAAAAGATCTGGTCATTACCGATGTATTACTTACCCATAGCCACCACGACCATATCAACGGTGTCGAAGAAATCCTCAATTACTCAGACCCGCAGTTACATTTATTAAAAGATGAAGCTGATTTCTGGAATACCAGTCTTGGCAGCGCGACCCTTCATTATGGTGGGGACAAACTTCATGTAGGTGAAACTGAAATATCGGTATTACACACACCAGGACATACTCCCGGATCCGCATGCTATTTACTCGACAATGACATCATTACCGGAGACACATTATTCGTATTTGGCTGCGGCCGCTGTGATTTACAGGGCGGCGATCCTGAACAGATGTTTTCCACACTAAAGAAAATGAAAAGCGAACTCAATTCAGAAACCGTCATTCATCCCGGCCATAATTATGCTGACAAAGCGACCTCGTCTGTCAGCGAACAAATTAATGGCAACCCTTTCCTGCACTTCCATGATTGCAATGATTTTGTTGAATACCGCATGCATACTCACGATAAAACACGCAGCACGCCCTACCATCCTGTCACCGTCAAGGAATTACTAAAATAAATTAAATTATTTTGTAATTAACGCCATAAAGTTAAGGTCTTGTTGATAGTAACACCGAGAGAGCACACAAAATTCTGTCTCTGGCTTGTTACCCACTATTCAATAATTCAACTTTATGTAGATATAACACAAGGAATTAATCATGGAAAATCCAAAATTCGCTCCAAAAATGACCGGCGTTGCGCTCGCGCTGGCTGCAGCAGGAATCATTAGTGGCTGCCAGTCAACATCAGGTACCACACCAACAGCTTCTGCCGACACAACTGACCTGGTCCACTGTTATGGAGTTAATGCATGTAAAGGTCACAATGACTGTGGCACTGCTGAAAACTCATGCGCTGGTAAAGCAGCATGTAAAGGTCATGGCTTTGTCGCAACTCCCAGCAAAGCATGTGGCGATATTGGTGGCACAATTAAAGATGACTGGAAAGGCGAAATCGCAAAAGCGGACCTGGTCCACTGCTATGGTGTAAACACATGTAAAGGTCACAATGACTGTGGCACTGCTGAAAACTCATGCGCTGGTAAAGCAGCATGTAAAGGTCATGGCTTTGTCGCGACTACTGAAAAATCTTGTGGTGATATAGGCGGTAAAGTAGGCGCTTAATTCAGCACCTGTACTCCGAAGTCACGGGAAGTGGCCAACACTTCCCGTGTTTAAGATCAGTCAAATGAATAATAAATTTCTAGGATATGGCATAGGACTTCGCACCGACCATTATCAACATGTTGTCGATAATCGCCCTAATGTTGACTGGTTTGAAGTGATTTCGGAAAACTTCATGGTCGCTGGAGGCAAACCCAAATACTTCCTGCATGCCGTAAGGGAAAATTATCCAATCGTTATGCACGGTGTATCAATGTCGATCGCCAGTACCGATCCATTGAATATGGATTACCTGAAAAAACTAAAAACGTTATCCTCAGAAGTGCAGCCCGAGTGGGTGTCCGATCATTTATGCTGGACTGGCGCAGAAGGTTTTAACAGTCACGATTTATTACCGGTTCCTTATAATGATGAAGTAATCACTCATATTGTTGACCGCATACAGCAAGTACAGGAAATATTAAACCGAACGCTGGTACTTGAAAATGTATCAAGTTATTTAACATACAATCAGTCAGAAATGGAAGAATGGGATTTCATCAACGCTATTGCTGAACGCTCTGGCTGTAAAATTCTACTGGACATTAATAACATCTATGTCAGCTCACGCAATCATGGCTTTTCGGCACACACATTTTTACATGCAATCAAACCTGAATACATTCAGCAATTTCATTTAGCAGGTCACAGTGATTATGGTGATTATGTTATCGATACACATGACCACGACGTACCTCCCGCAGTATGGGATTTATACGCAGATGCAGTCAAAAAGTTCGGACAGGTCAGCACATTAATTGAAAGAGATGACAATATCCCACCCTTTGAAGATTTACATGCAGAAATGATGCACGCACGTGACATTGCCCAGCAAACACTGGCATCCTTTTCGCCTGCATCCATTTAAAGCAGAAGAGCCCTGATGCAAAAATTGCGTGTATTACAGTCAGATATGATTAACTACCTGGTGCACAAGAAAGCCAATGTGAATGGCTACATTGCTGATGGCGGACTCATTGATAAACAAACCCGGCTAAATATTTATACCAATGCCTACAAGCTTCGTCTACGAGGCGTCATCGACACAGATCACGAAATCCTAAGTTATTATCTGGGTGATGAATTGTTTGATCAATTGGTGGAAGGTTACATTAATGACCACCCTTCAACTCATACTTCACTACGCAGCTATTGTGAAAATATACCCGATTATCTGAAAAACAATGCGCCCTTTAATGAACATCCAGTAATTGCTGAACTGGCCCGTTTTGAACAAACGCTATTATTTGCATTTGATGCAAATGACTCTTCCACTTCAAATATATTTGATCTGGACAGATTATCAGTTGAGGAATGGCCATCCATTAAGATCCGCTTTCATCCAAGCGTACAATTGTTTGAAAGCAACTATAATTGCGTTGAAATATGGCAAGCACTCAAACAGCATCGCACGCCGCCTGAAGCTCAAAAGTCCGAACATTCTGCATGGGTAGTCTGGAGAAATACACAACAGGTTACCGAGTTCAAATCGCTTGGTGCAAGTGAACTGGAATCAATTCAGATGTTTCTAAAGGGCGGTTCGTTAAGCGATGTATGTGAGTTACTGCTCTCTTACTATCCTGAAAGTGAAATCAGCAAGATAGCGGTGACCTATCTGGCAGAATGGCTTAGCCGCAGTCAGGTATCTTTTATTATTACCCAGTAAATAAATTATTAATTAATACATTCATTTCCGGTACCTGTGGAGATGGCAACTAGTACATCTATCATTTCTGCCGCTTCTCCAATGTATGGGGCAATCGTTAGTTTCACATTGTTATATTCATTTTGCTTCTGATTCACAATTTCAGGGACATCCACGTGGACATGACGCCCTGCTGACAGGAAATACGGAAGTATAATCACTTCAGTGGCACCATTTTTGACTAATTCATCAATACCATCAGGAATGGAAGGTTCTGCCAGTTCCAGGAAAGCATAGCCAGTTTGCGCATAATCACCCTGCACCCGATCACCAAGGGATTTGGCAACAACCGCGATTTCAGCATTGGATTCTGCACGACGACTGCCGTGTGCGACTAAAAGTAAAGATTTCATAAAATTAACACTCGATAGACCTATCTGTGCCATTCAAACATCTGGACTGCTGACTAACAAGCCCAGGATTATTATCGGTTATACATTATTTAGACAGCGGGCATAAAAAAACCCGCAGTATATTATTACTGCGGGTCAGCTTCAGAAGGAGAGAAACTACGGATACAATTATAGGGTTTAGGCGAATAAATGCTTTACAAGTTGTCGGTCGAAAACGACCGTTTATGATATTTCAGGCATATTTGCGTTGATACTAACGGGGCTTGCGTTAATTGCATCAGCGCCACGACGTAATTGATCAGCCTTATAGGTGACCAGTGCTACGCCCTCTTCATCGACTCGAATAACAATACCAGTCATTCTTTGCATATCTCGAATAGTGCCGTTTTCACGCACTACAATAACTTCTACCCGACGACCTTTCTGCAGATCGTGCCCTGGAAGGTTGACAAATAATCCGCCCTCACTGACGTTTCCGTGCCTTGTCTTTAAAGTAGGTTTTCCCGGACGTTTGATAATCACTTCACCGTCAATGGGTTCACGCGGACTGCGAGGATATTCCATATAAGTTTCCGTAAGTTGAGTCTAAATTGGTCTATATCCGCCCTTTTCAGGGTTTATCAGCACACTACTATAAAATGCGAATGTGGGCTGTGGGTATTCCGATGATACTGCCATAAAATTGCCTATTCGGTCTGCCAGACAAGGCCCGGCAGTTGAGGCTAACAGTCAAGATTCCAGCCACTGCTTGAACGGTTTCCAGCCAGTATCGAGTATTTCCAAACCTACGCGATCAGCCTGCCCAAAGTGACGTCGTGTGATCAGGTAACTTACATAAGGTAGCTGGTAAAATACTACTGCAAGCAGCATGAAAGCCGCACCAATCCAAAAGGAAGAATTCTCAAGAGTGGCAGTCTTGGTATACCAGAATACCGCTGATACAGCGATTAGTATCGCAACCAGGCTGGTCGTTAGCGTACGATTTATTCTGATAAAATACTGTTTAACATCTGCGGGAGTGTTGCTCATATTATTAGCCTCAATAGTCTTCTAGCTGGCTTGTAAGATTACACTGTCGATATCCGGTCTATTGAATAATACTTTTGTGACACTAACTTCATATGAATCTATCTAAATCACGTAGAAATTTCTTAATAGCATTATCTGGCTTCGCTGGATTTGTTTATCTACAGATACTTTCTGGCAAGAGCAAACAATTATATACAGCGGCCAGTAACATTCAAACACTGGAACTAAGCGACGACGAATGGAAACAAAGGCTATCCAATAATGCCTATTACGTACTCAGAAAAGGGAAAACAGAAATACGTCAGTCAAGTCCCTTAAATAAAGAATGGCGCACAGGAATATATAAGTGCCTGGGTTGTGATTTAGAGTTATTCACCTCAGAAATGAAGTATGAGAGTCATACAGGCTGGCCCAGCTTCAAAGACCATATTGCCGGACATTTAGTCACCTACACTGACTTAATCGCGATACCACCGCAAAGAGCCTATAAGTGCGCACGCTGTGGCGGCCACCATGGTCATTTATTTATGGATGGACCATTACCAAAAGGAGAACGCTGGTGTAACAATGGCAGCTCGTTACGCTTTGTGCCAGGCTGAGAATCTGTGAGAGACAGGAAAGAATAGTTAAACGGCGTTAATATTATTAATGGGTGACAAACATTACCAGCAGCCCTAAACTAACTATCAGGTAGACACCCAAACCAAAAGTAAACTTATTGCGCTTCTGATGATCAACAATTAACGCGCCTGACTTCAGCTCCTGGGAACGTTCAAATCCACTGAACATGACTAGCAGGCCAGCAAACCAAGCAACGATGACCGCACTTGTTAACAACATAAAGATCCCTCTGAAATAAATTAATTTAATTACAGAACTAGATTAGCATAGCCACTCAAAATGCAATGTGACCGGATTAACAATTTCCATTTAGATTTAGACTGGGTTTTCTGCAAACAATCACGGAAGATAAAACACATTGGAAAATACCTATCCCGTTAATTGTCAGTGAGTTTTTAAGGTATCAAGCTGAATAATTTATAATTATACAACGAAAAAAGTATTCGCTGGAATAACCACCCTGTTTGAACCAGCTCCAGACAGTAATTCAGCCATATATAAACAAGGCACCTGATTTAAAACTGACACCATTGAAAAGTTGTCTTACTCGATGACAGTAACCATACTTTAAAGACGTGCAACGAGGGGGCGATGCTGCCTAGTATAAAAAGCAAATATTACTTCTGGTAAAACACTGGCTCCCATTAAGCCCGACATAGCTTCACACACTTTGATCTCAATCGAAGATGAGTGCCCAGATTATTAATTCTTCTTTTTACCAGTCAGATCAATGCCAAACTACCGTCTTTGACATTACACAGATTTAGCATCGACAAAATAGTGTATCAGGGTCTACAGGTAGTACGGCGGACACATCTGGTGTAGAAGCATGTGCTTATTACCCGGCACTGAAACCACAGGTCCGGGAGTAAATTGTGACAAATACGTTTGTCGATTTTGCCTCCAATTGCGTTAGTGATACTATCCCCAGGCTTAGCCAATATTAAGTTCAATTGACCTTAAATTTCAGATAAATAATTATAATAACGTTATAAATTTAACCAACAGGAGTTTGCGATGATTAAACCGCATGGAGGTGCAAAACTCACCCCACTTTACGTGGAAAATGACCAGCAACGAGCTGCTCTGCTCAAAGAGGCCGAAACGCTGCCTAAATTACTTGTCAATTCCGCTACTGCTGCTAACGCAGTCATGCTTGGTGCAGGGTATTTCACACCACTGGCTGGCTATATGAATAAAGCGGATGCAATTTCTGTTGCAAACAACATGCATACAAGCAGCGGGCTATTTTGGCCAACACCGGTATTAAATTTATGCAAGGATGTTTCCGGAATTACTGGTCACAAAAGAATTGCACTACTGGACCCTAATGTGGATGGTAACCCGGTCGTGGCAATTCAAACGGTTGAAAATATCGAAGAACTCAGTCAGGCCGAGCTGGACCTGATCACCGAAAAAGTCTATGCCACAAAAGATGTTGACCACCCAGGCGTTGCCACCTTCACTTCACTTGGTAACTACGTAGTATCAGGCCCGATTGAAGTACTGAACTACAGCTACTTTGAAACCGAGTTCCCGGGCACCTTCCGAACAGCAGTGCAGATACGCGCTGAAATTGAAGAACGCGGATGGAAGAAAACGGTTGCATTTCAGACACGAAATCCCATGCATCGTGCACACGAAGAACTGTGCAAAATGGCAAAAGAATCTACTCAGGCCGACGGCGTTCTGATCCACATGTTACTGGGTCAGTTAAAGCCTGGCGATATCCCGGCTCCCGTACGTGATGCAGCAATACGCAAGATGGTTGAATTATATTTCCCACCCAACACCGTCATGATTACCGGTTATGGATTTGACATGCTTTATGCTGGTCCACGCGAAGCTGTACTACATGCTGTATTCAGACAGAATTGTGGTTGCACTCACTTTATAATCGGTCGCGATCATGCCGGGGTTGGCGATTACTACGGCGCATTTGATGCCCAAACTATCTTTGACGACCAGGTGCCTGATGATGCACTGGAAATTGAAATATTCAATGCCGATCATACCGCCTACTCCAAGAAACTGGATAAAGTTGTGATGATGCGGGATGCCCCTGATCACAGCAAGGAAGACTTTGTACTATTATCCGGCACCAAAGTTCGCGAAATGCTGGCGGCAGGTGAGGACTTGCCGATGGAATTTGCAAGGCCAGAAGTAGCCAAGATATTAATGGAACACTATCAGAACAGCTAGACCAAAAAAAGCGCATCCTTGCTGGGGATGCGCTTTTTCCAGTATCCGTCATTAATTGTCTAAATAAATGTCATCAAAGAAGAATTTAATTTAGCTTCAAATTTCTTCAAAGACTCCTCATCTTCAGATAACAGCGCTAATGTTCCCTTATTAGTGCCCATCAATACACCTTTGAAAAAGTGATCACTAATGCGAACACTCTTTTCATTATCCAGTGGTTCCGGAAAAACAATTAAAGTAACCGGTGCATTCTCACCGGCGAATACAATATGCACACCCAGTTTATCCTGAATCATACAATTACCCGCATGAGTCGCGTAACCAATGTTGTGATCTGCTTTAACACCATGAGGCTTGAGCAATTGATTCAAACTCTCCAAGGTCACGTGACCTTTATCTTCCAGCACCCAAAGTTCTTCATGAGCATGTTGCAGAATGACACCTGCAATGGCGGGAGGTGAATTAAACGTAGAAACAATTGATACTGCGAACACCAACATGACACTGGCCGCAATTGCAGTCCACCGGTATTTCTGGTTTCCTGCTTTTTTCTTGTTAAGCGTATGCTCGACCAGAATACGTGACGCCAATCCTTCCGGAACGTCCACCTCAACTGCCTTCTTTAGTACAGAATTAAACTTAAGCTGCTTCTCGTAAAAAGATCTGCACGTTGCACAACTCGCAACATGCTGAACGAAAGCATCGCTCTTGTCTGTTATTTCAGTAGTAATCAAGCGTCTTGCAGCTAAACAATTCATTTCGTCCATATCTATATTGAGACCTTTTTGGTCTGATCCTCTTCTAAAAGCTTTCTTAACTTCTGTCTGGCTCTAAATACCCGCGTCATGACAGCACCTGGTTTAGCATCAATGATTGTTGCAATTTCGTCACATGTATAACCACCAATCACCTGTAATACCAGCGGCTCTGCATAGGATGCTGGAATTTGTCGCAAAGCAGCCCTAACAGCAATATTGTCGACGTTAGCAAAATCGTCTTCAACGGTTGCGAATACCTCAACCATTTCATCATCCAGCGTAGTCAATTCTGCCTGAGCACTCTTTTTTTCGAATCGACGCGCATTTTCACGTCGTAGAATGGTAAAAAGCCAGCTTTTCGCCGCTTTTGCATCGTTCAAGGAGTCAATTGCTCTCCAGGCGCGCAAAAATGTCTCTTGCACCAGATCCTCCGCAATAGCGCTATCCTTGCTTAACCAGTAGCCATATCTGTACAGGTCCTTCGAATAGGCATGAACCATAGACTCAAACCCTTGTTCTTTTGTATTCATGACTACAAGACCAACCTCAGCAGTATTATCTTTCATCATTTACTCAATCTTTTTGACCGATTTCTCACAGCATGTCATGTAAGATCTCCTCATATCCAGGCATTGTGGCAAGTTTATTAAATTTATTCCCCGATATATCCAGTACGGGACCATTATCCCAGCTAGGTTCAATTCCTTATACGGTGTAGAATTACACTCAATTTAGTATAGACTTAATCATTTACGCTATTTTATTCAAGGAATCAATTATGACATGTAATGTGGGCGATACAGAGAGGATGGCCAGAATCCTCATTGGACTACTAATTATTGGAATCGGATTTGCACTCTCATCCTGGTGGGGAGTCATTGGGGTTGTACTGGTATTCACAGGAGTATCTGCGTGGTGTCCTGCTTATTTACCGTTTAACATTTCTACCAAACAATCTGATGGGTAATCTGCTGGAGAATTGCGCAAGATCAAATAGCCACAAATGATTTAAACTGCCCTTGCTAACACTTTAGGGCAATAGATTCGAAGTTATAAAGCAAGGAGATTACAAATGTTTGGATTAGGAAAGAAGAAAGATTTCACTGCCACCGTTGTTAATACAGGACAAACTTTTGAAGTTAAAGGCGGCATCAACTTATTGCAGGCTGCATTAAATGCAGGAATAGAATGGCCGCATGACTGCCGGGTTGGAAGTTGCGGGTCATGTCGGGCTATTATCAAAAGTGGAAAAGTAAAACCATTAAATGATTTTTCCTATGTGCTTGATGGCGATCAACTAAAGAGTGGCATGGTACTCGCCTGTCAATCCAGACTTCAAAGCGATATAGAAGTTGAAGTTGATTTTGAGCAAGGCGCTATAAACTAGCCTTCAACAGTCAGGCGCGACTCATGAAGACTCGCGCCTGACTCCAGTCTTCATGCATTACCATTTCTATTCTTGTTAATAAGCTTGGCTATGTGGTAATTAAGCAGGGTTTTATCATTGTCAGACAGAACACTGCTTCTCTCTTCCAGTACTTTTTCCATTTCACGTGGATTAATTACCCGAACCACCACTTCTTCGTCTGGCGTTCTGACAAACCACTCTGGAAACACAACCAGACATTCCACATCGATTGGTTTACCCAGGCTCGCATAGAGCTTATTCTCAATCCACTGCTTAACATTTTTAAGCGGCTCTATAGGATTAGCATCAGGTCTGTAACCATTAAGCAGAATCTGCTCATCATCATAATTTATAATGGCCTCATCATTTGAAGGCGTTCGCCAGTCACATACGTTAACAAGCACTACTCCGGCCTGATTCGCTACCACATAATCAACTTTCTGCTTTCCCATCACAACATTTTTATATACCGAACTGCCAGTTTGATCGCTATAAAGTTTAATCACATCATGCAGAAGTGGTTCACCCCGCTTACCCAGACGCAAAAAACGAAAGTGATCTTTATAGTCAGCAAGCTGATATGCAACAAACACAACTGATGCTAAAAACAATCCAAAAACAACAATAGGCATAGGTGGAATATTCATGTACCAACGATAAGTTTCCACCAATAAAAAAGCGAACAGGAATCCAGTGATCAAAAAGTACGGGCGAATTCTTCGGTCCAGTTTCTCACGAACAATTCTGTCTTGGTGATTGACTCGACCTTCCTCTAGCACATCATCATATTCAGCAGCATTTTCCGATTGCATATTACCCACCATGTTATTTATTCAATTTCTATATAATTATAATCACCGTTATATGGCTATAACGATGAACGACTCCATGGGCGGGCAACATACCAATCCACATCTAAACGTTACTATGGAACCAGATGAGCGTATTTAGCTATTGGCTAAATGGATTGATAGAAAATTCGGTAGATTCAAAGCCTCTTTTGTATGCATTGAAATACCAGATGCAGCAAAAAACAGATGAAATTGTGATACCTCAAACAATCAAACAGTTACATTTATTCCACACAAATGAAATATATCAGCAATTATTTGAGGAAATCAAATAATCAATACGGCATTACAATCCATCTGCTTAAACAACATCTAAATTTTTATATTTTCATATTTAATGACATGCGCTAATGCATCTTCAAGTATTGCACGCGACTGAGCAGTAGTGGCATGCAGAAATTCATGCAGAGCAGCATCGCTGTCATTTTTACTTTCGCATTCAGCACTATAAATTTCAAATGCTACCAGACTTTTAATCAAGTCAGATAAATGTTTGGGACACTCACACTGAATTGATGAAGACACCCTCGCCAGACTGCCTAACTGCTTGGCACTGTATCGTCTTGTCGGCAAAGAGTCTTCGAGGTATACAGTAGAATCCGTTGTTGTAACCAGATTTTTTGAATCACCACCGGAGCGATCCATACATAAACGGGCAAGTTCATAAACATCAATCGATGAACGTATGGCACTTACTTGAGGGCTTTGCAATTGACTAATTTCCACTTGCGTACCAAATCCATACAATACAATGACATGCCAGACCCCTACCTCTTTAATCAACCTGGATACATATTTCCTTGTTGCATTGTTAATTGTAGGACGTTCAATTATCGCAACGTGCACCGATGTTGCAGGATTAGTCTGTTTCCAATTCTCTATTGAATCAACATGACCAAGCAGATCTATGCCATTGAAATCTGACATACCATCCAGCACTCTGAGAGGAAAATCTTCACCTAGCAGCAACACACGGCAAGCCTGGCTTTTTGACAAATCCGGAGCCTCCTGGTTATTGAGTGAATTTGACCCCAGCCCACTTAACTGCACACTAGTTTCCCATTTATTTTTGAGTTCGTGTATTGAGAGCTGGGCAATTGAACCTATGGCATTACCCGCATCGGACAGATTCTTTAACAAAAACAGTTTCTCAAGGTCCTCGCTGCCATAAACGCGATCACCAGATTCAGAACGACCAGGAACAACTGCCTGGTAGCGTCGCTCCCACGCACGCAATGTTTCTGTGCCTATGCCCGTAATTTTAGATACTGCTCCGATTTTGTACTCATCATCTCGTATTGCTGTGTTCATCTATATAACGCCTTTTTGTATATTTACAATACATATACTACTCACACACCCCATCACCTGTACATGTATACAAACACTGTACATGTGATTTCAGAAAAGTCTTCCGTTAACAAATATAATATTTATGCTTATTTTCCAATTAGTTATAGTCATGTGGCAGCCGCGCTCATAATCCCCATGTACAAATTATTTAATCGCAATCTGCTCATGGCCTAGCGACACTCTCAAGCAGAGAATTCTTACTGCATGCACTATTCATGCACCTTATTCGAGCAATTTAATAATTTATTGCACCTTTGTTGCTCATTTCATATCCAGCAGCTTCTCCATTCATAATCAATAAACTCATGCAACTCAATTGAGCCTTCAATACTTTTCGATTGCTATTCAGTAAGTTACATAAATATCCAGGTTATTTCATCACCTGGAACAGCATGTGGCACAAAATGTGAAGAGAGCTAACTCACGGGCTTTTTGCACAATGAGAAAGCAGTTGAGCGTCAAACATGATGCAAGCCCTCTTTTGGAATCCCTGAAATTTAAACACTGGAGAGAAAAATGAAAAAGTTGAGTCTGTGGTCTGTGTTATGTGTTGCGATGATTGCATGGTCATCAAGCGCCTACTCAGACACGATTAAAGTTGGCGTGCTTCATTCCCTGTCAGGCACCATGGCGATTAGTGAAACAACACTAAAAGACACTGTGTTAATGATGGTAGAAGAGCAAAACAAAGCTGGCGGCCTTTTAGGCAAACAGCTTGAAGCGGTTGTGGTGGACCCTGCATCTGACTGGCCATTATTTGCCGAGAAGATGCGTGAGTTAATCGAAGTACATAATGTCGACGTGATTTTTGGTTGCTGGACATCCGTATCAAGAAAATCAGTACTACCTGTAGTAGAGGAATTAAACGGGCTACTGTTCTACCCAGTTCAGTATGAAGGCGAAGAATCATCCAAGAATGTGTTCTATACCGGTGCAGCACCGAATCAGCAAGCAATTCCTGCGGTAGATTATTTAATGGACGGTGGTGTTGAACGATGGGTACTGGCTGGAACAGATTACGTATATCCACGAACAACCAACAAAATACTGGAATCCTATCTAAAACTTAAAGGTGTTGATGAAAAAGACATTATGATCAACTACACGCCTTTTGGTCATTCTGATTGGCAGACAATTGTATCTGACATTAAGCAATTTGGTTCAACTGGCAAGAAAACAGCCGTTGTCTCCACTATAAACGGAGATGCGAATGTTCCCTTCTACAAAGAATTAGGCAACCAGGGTATGTCCGCAGAAGATATTCCTGTGGTGGCCTTTTCAGTCGGTGAAGAAGAACTTTCAGGTATCGATACAGCACCGTTAGTTGGTCACCTCGCCGCATGGAATTATTTCCAAAGCGCTGAAAGCGATGAAAATGAAAACTTCATTGAAGCATGGCAAGCATTCATCGACGATGAGGAACGCGTTACTAACGACCCAATGGAAGCAACCTACATTGGTTTTAAAATGTGGGCACAAGCAGTAACAAATGCCGGCACCACAGACGTTGATAAAGTACGCCCAGCAATGTATGGCCTTGAAATACCGAACTTAACCGGCGGTACCGCGGTAATGAATACCAATCATCACTTGTCCAAGCCCGTTTTAATCGGCGAAATCCAGGATGATGGTCAATTTGAAATTGTCTGGTCTACTGAAGGAGAAGTGATTGGTGATGCCTGGACAGATTATCTTCCAGAAAGTGCATTAATAGTCTCTGACTGGGCTGACCCATCTATCAACTGCGGCAATTACAACACTAAAACCAAAAAGTGTTCAGGTCAAAATTACTAAAACACCAGTAATTCATTAACCTCATACTGTCGTTACAAATTGGGCACTCTTAATCATAGAGTGCCCTCTTATAACAAAAATTAAAATGCTATCAAAATTAACATTTATTCTATTACTTTCTTTCCTGCTCCCAGGATTCTCTATTGCAGAAGAAATTAATACAAACAATGAACAATCAGACTTCATTGAATTAGTTGCCAGCCTGACAACCAAAAAGTTTGATGAAAAAGCTGTGATCATTAAGAAAATACAGCAATCAGGGCACCATCGATCCCTTATTATTCTATCCAAATTACTAGATGGAAAAGTGTATTACAAAAAAGACAACAAATTAGTTGTTATCGCAGATATAAACAATAAAAAAGCAAATATAATTAATGCCAGCACTGGCGAAGCGCTAGGAGACATCACCAAAAAGAAACTCAGAAAAGTAGGCATCAATAACAAACTAAGACGCACACTAAACTTATCCATTGCTCAATTAAGCCTGGCTCACAATGATGCTAAAGTTAGAAAATCTGCTGCAGTAGAAATGTTTAAACACATGGATGACGAAACTTCTGCCATATTAAAACAACGCATCACAGTAGAAAAAAACAAAGAAGTTATCAGTGCTCTACAAACTGCGATATCCATCAATCAGTTAAACTCTTCCAGTCAGTCTAAACAACTGGAAGCTATAGAAACATTATCAAATT
Source organism: uncultured Gammaproteobacteria bacterium (assembly GCA_963976865.1). Taxonomy (GTDB): domain Bacteria; phylum Pseudomonadota; class Gammaproteobacteria; order UBA4575; family UBA4575; genus UBA1858. Next base: position 244,334 of record CAXBLY010000002.1, read on the forward strand.
CACTTTATCCAGAAGTGCGTATTGCATTAAGAGACCTTGAAAAGAATCTGTCCAGCAAAACACAGACTGTTGATTCTCAAACATTACTACAGGAAATAGATGCCTCTCTGACAAAAATTGAATCACGCGTCAGCATTTACAAACATATAGAAAACATATTTTTTGGTATCAGTTTAGGATCTGTGCTGCTATTAATTGCGGTGGGGCTGGCCATTACTTTTGGCGTGATGGGTGTCATCAACATGGCTCACGGTGAAATGCTAATGCTCGGGGCATACACCACTTACATCATCCAGCAGTTACTGCCCAACCATATTGAGTACTCCATACTTATTTCCATACCCGCCGCCTTTATTTTCACAGGTCTTGTTGGCATTGGTATAGAACGAGGCATCATAAGGTTCCTCTATGGGCGCCCGCTGGAAACACTGCTGGCCACTTTCGGCATTAGCCTGATCCTGCAACAAGCCGTAAGAACACTTATTTCACCACAAAATCGTGCTGTTTCCACACCCGAGTGGATGAGCGGATCACTGGAAATCAATCCAGCCTTGTCTCTCACCTATAACAGACTCTACATAATTATATTTGCACTGGCTGTTCTGGCCGGGTTAATGATATTACTGAACAAGTCCAAGTTTGGTTTGCAAGTCAGAGCGGTCACACAAAATCGTTCAATGGCAAAAGCAATGGGTATAAGAACCGACTGGGTCGATGCCTTTACATTTGGCTTAGGCTCTGGAATAGCAGGGATCGCTGGCGTCGCACTTAGTCAGTTAACCAATGTAGGCCCCAATCTGGGGCAGGCTTATATTATAGATTCATTCATGGTTGTTGTGTTTGGGGGTGTCGGTAATTTATGGGGCACGCTGTTTGGCGCAATGACTTTGGGTATCGCCAACAAATATCTGGAACCAACAACTGGTGCAGTATTAGCCAAGATAATCGTACTGATATTTATTATTTTATTCATACAAAAAAGACCACGAGGCATGTTTGCCTTGAAGGGTCGTTCAGCAGACAACTAGGATTATGGAAAAATCACTCATACAGCGGTTACTACTGTCCGACACTGGCAGCAAAGTACTTACAGTCATTATTATATTTGGTGCTGTCATTATTCCTGCGCTTAATCTGCTAACACCGGAAGATTCTGTTCTGCATGTCTCAACCTATACCGTCACTTTATTAGGCAAGTACTTATGTTATGCGCTATTAGCACTATCAGTCGATCTGGTCTGGGGTTACCTGGGAATACTTAGTCTGGGTCACGGTGCTTTCTTTGCCCTGGGCGGTTATGCCATGGGCATGTATTTAATGCGTCAGATTGGTGATCGTGGCGTATACGGCAACCCGTTACTGCCAGACTTTATGGTATTTCTGAATTGGGATGCCCTGCCCTGGTACTGGTTTGGCTTTGATCATATGCCTATGGCCCTGTTGATGATGCTTCTCGCACCCGGACTGCTTGCTTTTGTCTTCGGCTGGCTGGCATTTCGTTCACGTGTCACTGGTGTGTATTTATCTATCATGACGCAGGCAATGACCTATGCATTAATGCTCGCGTTCTTTCAGAACGATTTTGGATTTGGCGGGAATAATGGCCTTACTGACTTCAAGGAAATTTTAGGTTTCAGCCTGCAGGATAACACTACTCGATGCGCACTATTTTTCACATCGGCAGTCGCTCTGCTATTCGGCTATGCATTATGCAAATATATTGCTCAATCCCGTCTCGGCAGCCTTGTTATGGCGATTCGGGATTCAGAAAGTCGTGTGCGCTTTATGGGCTACCGTGATGAACATATCAAGTTGTTTATCTTTGTAATCTCCGCATTATTGGCAGGAGTTGCCGGTGCTCTATATGTACCACAGGTGGGTATCATCAATCCAAGTGAATTCGCCCCTATCCGCTCTATTGAACTTGTAATATGGGTAGCTATTGGTGGCCGCGGTACTTTATATGGCGCCGTGTTGGGCGCCTTTGTTGTCAACTATGCCAAGTCTTTCTTCACAGCGTGGGCACCTGAAGCCTGGTTATTTATTTTAGGCTCAATATTTGTATTTGTTACTGTATTCATGCCGCAGGGATTAGTTGGTATCTACAATCAGGTAAGAACGCGCAATTTCAAAAACAAGTCAATCAAAGAATCACAGGAAAATATGGAGCAGTCATAATGAACAAGCATGAATCCATATTATATCTGAACAATGTATCTGTAAGTTTTGATGGTTTTAAGGCCATTAATGCACTGAGTCTGTATATAGAAAAAAATGAATTACGTTGCATTATTGGGCCTAATGGCGCAGGCAAAACAACCATGATGGATATTATTACTGGTAAAACCAAGCCAGACGAAGGTGAAGTATTTTTCGGGGAACACATAGACCTGACTACAAAAGACGAGGCAGAAATTGCAAATCTAGGCATTGGAAGAAAATTTCAAAAGCCGACTGTATTTGAGAATCACAGTGTATTTGAAAACTTACAGCTGGCACTGGAAGGTCATCGCAATATATTAAGCAATCTGTTTTATAAACTTAATGAAGATCAACGCAACAAAATTGATTATTCACTGGAAACCATAGGGCTGGAAACTGAAAAATACAGGATGGCAGGAGAATTATCACATGGGCAAAAACAATGGCTGGAAATAGGCATGTTAATTACACAGAATCCACAAGTGCTTCTGGTAGATGAGCCTGTCGCTGGTATGACACACCAGGAGTCGGAACGTACTGCTGAATTACTTACGTCGCTGGCAGAAAGACACTCTGTCGTAGTAGTGGAACATGATATGGAGTTTGTCAGATCAATTGCAAAACGAGTAACAGTACTGCACCAGGGATCTGTCCTCGCAGAGGGAACGATGGATAAAATTCAAAATGATCGCAATGTTATTGAAGTATATTTAGGTGATTAATATGTTAAACGTGACTTCAGTTAATCAGTACTATCGAGAGAGCCACACCTTGTGGGATCTCTCATTGACTGTCCCCGAAGGCAGTGTCACATGTCTAATGGGGCGTAATGGAGTTGGTAAAACAACTCTACTAAAATGCATCATGGGACTGGAATCTGTCACCAATGGCTCTATCAAGTTCAAGGGCACAGAAATGAGCAGATTAAATGCTGAAAAACGTGCAATTCACAAAATTGCTTATGTCCCTCAGGGACGAGAAATATTTTCACAACTGTCCGTTGAAGACAACTTAAATACAGGTTTAGTAGCAAATAAGTCCAGGCATCTGCCAGCGATTATTTTTGAGCTGTTCCCGGTACTGAAAGAAATGTTACACCGTAGGGGTGGAGATCTATCTGGTGGACAACAGCAACAGTTGGCACTTGGCCGCGCGCTCGCCATTGAACCAGAGTTATTAATACTTGATGAACCAACTGAGGGCATACAGCCTAATATAGTGCATGAAATTGGTGACATTATAAAAAAACTCAACCAAGAATTAGGACTCACTGTATTATTGGTCGAACAAAAGTTACCGTTTGCTAGACGTGTAGCATCGAACTTCTGTATATTAGAAAAAGGTCGCGATGTTGCCAAGGGTGCAATAGCCGAATTAGACGACCATTTAATTGACAAATACTTAAAAGTATAAAACTGCATAAAGGAGAGAATTATGCATTCAAAATCAACCAGCATTTGTCTTTCATTAATCTTTACGATTTGTGCGACTCCTGCATTTTCACATTCCGGTCACACAAGCCTCTTTCACAGCCATTCAGGCATTGAATATTTATTAGTATTCCTAGTTATCGCAGGCATTATTTATCGTGTTTTTAAAAATTAACTGAAGACAATGGTTGCAACTGCTCAACTACCACAAAACCAGACAAGCTGGGAAGCCACACTGGATTTGTCTTTTGCAGAAAAAAACAATAAAACCATTCTCGCCAGCAAGCAGCACTCTGGTCCACTTATGGTTCAAAAACCATTTTATCCGGAACCCAATGGATGTTGTCATATATATTTAATCCACCCACCTGGCGGCATTGTGGGAGGTGATACCCTGACTCTGAATGCACATCTGGATACAAATGCTCACGCATTAATTACTACTCCTGCCGCTACCAAGTTTTATCGAAGTACGGGAATACAGGCCCGACAGAATCAGACAATTAATTTAGGAAAGAACGCTATATTAGAATGGCTTCCACAGGAAACCGTGTACTTCTCTAATACGAATGCATCTTCAACAACCAGAATCAACCTGACTGACAACAATCGTTTTTTTGCCTGGGAGATTCAGTGCCTGGGCTTACCCGCACAAAAAGAATTTTTCATTGCCGGCCAATGTCGACAAAAACTGGAAATCTGGAAAAACAAAAAACCCGTCCTACTGGAAACCAATCGCCTCATCGGCGGTGACGCACTGCTCGATGCAAGCTTTGGGCTACAGGGATATAAATCTGTTGGAACGTTTGTCACAACAGATCATGAAGCTTCCATCAACCTTGAAGCGATTAACAATATCGCACTACAATTTACAGATATGAACACCTCTTACACGTCACTTAATGGCTTATTTATTGTAAGAGCGCTAAGTGCATATGCGGAAACAATAAAAGATTACTTTACGGCATTGTGGAAAATATTAAGACCACAAATTCTCCAGCTGGAATCAAGCACTCCCAGAATTTGGCATACTTAAATTTTACATAGGAACAGGTATGGAATTATCACCAAGAGAAAAAGATAAATTACTTTTATTCACAGCAGGTTTGCTGGCAGAACGACGTAAAAACAAAGGCATCAAATTAAATTATCCGGAGACAATCGCTTTTATTTCCTGTGCCATCCTGGAAGGCGCAAGAGAAGGAAAACGAGTCGCGGAACTAATGGAAGAAGGCAGACACCTTCTCACACAGGATGATGTTATGGATGGTATAGCCGAGATGGTTCATGAAGTACAGGTCGAAGCCACATTCCCCGACGGCACCAAGCTTGTCACTGTTCATAACCCTATTACATAAACACCAGGAATACACACATGATACCGGGCGAACTAATTGCACAGACAGGTGATATTGATATCAATCAAGGCCGAAAAAAACTCAAAATTACGGTTGCAAACACTGGCGATCGTCCAATACAGGTCGGCTCTCATTACCATTTCTATGAAACCAACAGCGCATTAACGTTTGAGCGGGAAAGCACAATAGGTATGCGTCTGGATATTGCTGCAGGAACCGCAGTGCGTTTTGAGCCTGGACAGGAAAGAACTGTTGAATTAGTCGAGGTAGACGGCAACAAAATAATTTACGGATTCAACGCCAGAATAATGGGTAAGGTAGATAAGTCATGACCAAAATTAGCAGACAAGCCTACGCTGAAATGTTTGGCCCAACAGTAGGTGACAAAGTACGTTTGGGCGATACTGATTTATTTATAGAAGTTGAAAAAGACTATGCAACCTACGGTGAAGAAGTAAAGTTTGGTGGCGGTAAAGTTATTCGCGACGGGATGGGCCAGAGTCAATTATGCTCGAAAGATGTCGTCGACACGGTCATTACCAATGCTCTGATTCTGGATCACTGGGGCATTGTTAAAGCAGATATTGGAATAAAAAACGGAAGAATTTCCGGTATTGGAAAAGCTGGCAATCCTGATATTCAACCAAATGTGGATATTGCGATTGGTCCTGGCACAGAAGCAATTGCTGGTGAAGGACAGATCATTACAGCCGGTGGAATAGATGCACACATCCACTTTATATGCCCACAACAGATAGAAGAAGCATTAATGTCTGGCGTCACGACCATGTTAGGTGGTGGCACAGGGCCAGCGACTGGTACGAATGCAACAACCTGCACACCGGGCCCGTGGAATATACACAAAATGCTGGAAGCAGCTGACGCTTTCCCAATGAATCTGGGATTCCTCGGCAAAGGTAACGCAAGCTTGCCAGCAGCACTTGAAGAACAGGTCATTGCAGGTGTAATGGGCCTCAAACTACACGAAGACTGGGGAACCACACCGGCTTCAATCGATACCTGTTTAAGTGTTGCAGAAAAATATGACATCCAGGTTGCTATTCATACCGACACACTTAACGAATCAGGTTTTGTCGAAGACACTATCGCTGCATTTAAAGGTCGCGCCATTCACACTTATCACACAGAAGGTGCCGGGGGTGGACATGCACCAGATATTATTCGCGCCTGCGGTGAAGCCAACGTACTGCCTTCAAGTACAAACCCCACTCGCCCCTACACTGTCAATACGATTGATGAACACCTGGACATGTTGATGGTATGTCATCATCTGGATACTAAAATCCCTGAAGACGTCGCATTTGCAGAATCAAGAATCCGTAAAGAGACCATTGCAGCCGAAGACATTCTCCATGATTTAGGCGCATTCAGCATGATTGCCTCGGACTCTCAGGCGATGGGACGTGTGGGCGAAGTAATATGCCGCACATGGCAGACGGCTGACAAAATGAAAAAGCAACGAGGCGCACTAGAAGAAGATAGTTCTGCCAACGATAACAGTCGAGCAAAACGCTATATTGCTAAATATACAATCAATCCGGCCATTACTCATGGTATTGCCCATGAGGTAGGTTCAGTCGAAGTTGGCAAACTCGCTGATTTAGTCTTATGGAAGCCGGCATTCTTTGGCGCGAAACCTTCGTTAATTATCAAAGGCGGCTTTATTGCTGCGGCACCTATGGGAGATCCCAACGCATCCATCCCTACACCACAACCAGTACACTATCGATATATGTTCGGGGCGTATGGCAGTGCCAATCATAAAACAAGTTATACTTTTGTTTCTCAGGCTGCACTGGATAATAATATCGCCTCTACATTATCAGTAAACAAAAAATGCGTTGCTGTCAGTAATACCAGAACAATTAGAAAATGCGATATGGTTAATAACAGTTACCAGCCAAATATAGAAGTGGACCCACAAACATACGAAGTACGCGCTGATGGGAAATTACTTACATGCGAACCGGCAGAGGTCGTCGCACTCGCACAACGATACTTCCTGTTTTAATCCCGAGTTACCGTCAAGGTGATTAAATTTTCTACTAGAATCGACTCAGATGCCGATGCCGGTTGCACATTAACACTGCCATTTGAGTCCAGACAAAAAGCAAGGCTTCATACGTTTTTGGACAATGGTACAGAAGCTGGACTGTTTTTACCTCGCGGAATAGTTTTACGCGGTGGAGATAAATTACAGGCAGAAACTGGCGAAATTATTGAGATCATTTCTGCAGACGAGGATGTAAGCACGGTGACTTCTGAAGATACGTTACTGTTAATGCGTGCCAGTTATCACCTGGGTAACCGTCATGTACCATTAGAAATTAAACCTGCATACATAAGATTCCAATTTGATCATGTATTAAATGAAATGCTAGAACACCTGAACCTTTGTGTAAGCAGAGAATCCGCACCTTTTGAGCCGGAATCTGGTGCCTATTCACAGCATGGACATGGACACAGTCATTCACACTCTCATCGTCATCAGCAACATACTCATGAATAAGCTTTCCCTGTTGCAACTGCTTAGAATATGCAGCCCCACTTTACCGATAGGCAGCTACGCCTATTCCCAGGGACTGGAGACTGCTTGTCATAATGAATATGTCACAGACCGGAATACCTTGTATGAATGGATATTGGGTTTACTGGAAAATAGTCTGGAACATTTAGATATTCCAGTTTTTTCTCGTCTATACGATGCACATTTAAATCAAAGCAATGAAGACATAGACTACTGGAATAACTACATACTGGCTTCGCGAGAAACAAGTGAATTACTACTGGAAGATACACAGATGGGTGGAGCATTAGCAAAGTTACTCGCCGACCTGGGTTTAAAAGAATCATTCCACTGGAAGAAAAACCAATGCTCTCTGTTAACCACCTTCAGCCTGGCCTGCACTCGCTGGGAAATTGAAAAAAAAACTGCCACTCAAGGACTGGTATGGAGCTGGTGTGAAAACCAGGTTGGGATAGGCGTAAAACTCGTTCCACTCGGTCAAACTAGTGGGCAATTAATCCTATCTGATTTAATGGAAAACATTGATAAAAGTGTGACTAGTGGATTAGGCATAGAAGATGACCTCATAGGCGCTACATGCCCAGGTGCTATCATGGCAAGCATGCAGCATGAACAGCAATACACGCGACTTTTTCGCTCATAATTACAACATATACAACCATGACTACAAATAAACAAGTTCTAAGAATTGGCGTCGGAGGTCCTGTTGGCTCCGGAAAAACTGCCCTACTGCGTTTGTTATGCATACATATGCGTGATGATTATCAAATCGCAGCTGTCACCAATGATATATACACACGGGAAGATGCAGACTTTCTGATTCGACATGAAGCACTGGAAAAAAACAGAATCGTCGGAGTCGAAACAGGCGGATGCCCGCATACAGCTATTCGTGAAGATGCCTCTATGAATCTGTCAGCTGTAGAGAGTTTGTGTGAAACATTTGGAAATTTGGATTTTGTATTTATTGAGAGTGGTGGTGACAACTTAAGTGCAACATTCAGCCCGGAATTATCAGACCTGACTATTTATGTCATCGACGTGGCAGCAGGAGAGAAGATTCCTCGCAAAGGAGGACCTGGTATCACTAAATCAGATTTATTGATAATCAACAAGATCGATCTGGCACCTATGGTAGGGGCATCATTAGAAGTGATGGATCGTGATGCAAGAAAAATGAGAGGCGACAAACCTTTTCTTTTCACCAATTTAAAAGAAGAGAAAGGCCTTGATGAAGTAATTGACTTCATCAAAAAACATGGAATGATTTAACTTTCCTCAGTTTTTGGAACTACATCATCGCGCAGCATCTCTAAAGTACTCGGGTACTCTGATTCATCGAATTCATACATCAATGATTCTCTGTAATACTCGATGACTTTGTTGACTTTCCCAATCAGTTCCTGGGTGCTCAAATTCCTGTTTTCTTTTTGCCTATCAAGAAAATCTAGAATAATCTGCTCTAAAGTATTTTTACCAAAATATTCCATAACATTAAATTAATGTATATAGCTGAGTATATAAATAATACTCGCATTACATTATCAGTTTTGACCAGATATCTATAAATATAGGTCGCTCATACCAGTTTTAATTAGCCAGCACGCTATCTGACGTATGCCCGTATACTTTATTATGCAATGTCAAAATCAGTTCTACCTCAGAGTCTGTTATTCCACACGCATCCTGTATTTCCTGTTTATCACAACCGCGTTTTGCCAACACTATTGCAGTTGAATACGGAGTTTCAGAATCCTTGATTTCAGGGCGCAGATTCATAGTCGCCGTCATATTATCCAGTTTATTTTCCAAATCCTGAATATGTTGCTTCATCATTTGACAGTTATCCAGTGCCATCGCGTAATCTGCACGTAAACCATCTATCTGCGCATCCAAAGAATGCTTCCTGTTAGAGGATGTAGTCGAAAAGATAGATGACATTCTTTCAAAAAAAGATGGTTTTGCAGGGAACATCTCATTGTCTGTAATTGTGTAATCCATATTAATTTCCTTTATGCATAGTCATCAATAGCGTTTTCGCTATCGTCGATTGGTTTATCCAGGGTTTTATGTGGCTTTTTGTTCTTTCTTTCATGACTGTCCTTACGCTTAGGGTCGTATTTCAATTTAGTAGGCGAAGGTGTAACAGCTTTAATCCGATTGTCGTCCATAAGTATGCTCCATTATTATCACTTGGCTCACATGGTATTCTCATTACACGACTCACAATCTTTATTACTATTTTATGTTATCGAAACTATTTTGAACTTTGGATCTGATAGTGATAAGCGCTTTTCCATGTATTTGTGATACTCTTGATTCACTCACACCTAGCACTTCACCAATTTCTCTTAAGTTCATTTGCTCTTCGTAATAGAAAGACATTACCAGGCGTTCCCTTTCTGGCAAGTCATCTATTATTCCCTCTAACGCAAAGGCAAGCTCTTCTCTTTTATATATTGTTTCGGGTTGAACTTTAGTAGACATGTTACCGTTGTAATCCTGTTCTACTTCTCCATCATCGATACTAAAGATTTTCGAAACTGATGCGTTTCTCAGAATCTGGTTAAATTCATCTAGTGAAACACCCATTTCTTTTGCTATTTCACTATCTGACGCATTACCCAGTTTTCTGTCTTCAATTTTCTTTATTGCCTGATTCATCTCACGTGCTTTACGATGAACAGATCTGGGCGTCCAGTCTCCCAGCCTGATTTCATCTAACATAGCACCTCGAATTCTTATTCCAGCATATGTCTCAAAACTTGCGCCTTGAGTTGAGTCAAAATTCCTGGCGGCTTCCAGCAAACCCAGCATTCCCGACTGGATCAAGTCATCTACCTGAACCGAATCTGGCAATCTGCCTTTCAGGTGGTAGGCAACCCGCTTAACTAATGGAGCATGGCGAGTAACCAACTCGTTTGCTGATGACTCTTGCTGTACATTCATGTACATAGTGTGAGCATTCATCCTTGACTTCCCTTTAGCAACTTTACAGTTAATTTATATTGACTAGTTGTTCTGCAAAAAACTCAAGATTCCCGGAAGAAAATTCTTCTATTTTTCTATTATTCATTTTCTTGGCAATTTCTTTAAACGCTTCAGATGAACGCGATCGAGGGTAAGCACTTGTCACCGCTAACTGTCTTTTGACTGCTTTCTTTAAATATGCATCGTCAGGTACTGCACCCAGGTAACTAACCGATACATCCAGGTACTTATTAATTACTTTTAACATCTGGTTAAATAACATTTCACCATGGGCTTTTGATTCAACCTGATTAGAGATTACACTGACCTTATTAACTGCATAATCACGGCTTAATACCTTAATTAACGCATAGGCATCAGCAATTGACGCGGGCTCATCACAAACAACGACAACCACTTCACCCGCTGCTCTGGCAAAATGTATGACACTGTCACTAATACCAGCAGCCGTATCAACAATCATTACGTCAACCTGATCTCCAATTTCACTAAATGCGGAGATCAGGCCACTTTGTTCCAGGCTATTAAGATTAGCCATTCTCTTCACTCCGGAAGAGGCAGGTACAATCTTAATATTCTCAGGACCATCCAGTAAGATATCCTGTATGGAGCATTTATTTTCAATGACATGCAATAAATTATTTTCTGGTGTCAGTCCTAACACAACATCCACATTTGCCAGGCCAAAGTCTGCATCAAGTAATATGACACGTTTATTCAAGCGCGAAAAACTGGTCGCAAGATTTATGGATATATTGGTTTTACCTACACCACCTTTACCACCTGTAATAGCAATGCAACGTACTTTATGTTCTGCAACAGATAATTGAGCTGTATTCATAATGGTATTTTTCTGTGTTTTAACGTTAGTCTGTAGTTCCATGCTGATTGAGTCCCTCCAGTAATAAACCATCATCTACAGCAAGTGCTCCCTGATGATTTTTATTGTCTATTGCTCTTTGAATTAATGATAATGGTTCAATAGCTGAGATATCTTCAGGCACTTGCTGTCCAAATGTTTCAAAATAAACTGGCAAGTTATCTTCTATTGAGACAGTTATGACATTCCCCAGTTGTGATGACTCGTCTGTTTTAGTGACAACGCAGCCATTTGGCTGGCACTTTCTAAAACAATCAATAATATCTTTTAAATTATGCAACTGTGTATTTGCACTCATTAAAAGCAACTTATGAACATTGACATTATTACTAGACAAAGCACTTAAAAATTCTTCTACTTCCTTGCCTGGCTCTGTCACACCTGCTGTATCGATAAGCACCAATGATTTGCTGTTTATTATTTTCAAAATGCTTCGAATATTTGCTTCTCTGTCAAAACGATAGACAGGAACATTCAGAATTCGGCCATATGTGTCCAGCTGATCAAACCCACCTACACGTTTATCATCAAGATTAATAAACACAACATCATTTGGCCCGTTCTCTATCACATATTTTGTTGCAATTTTTGCCAACGTGGTCGTTTTACCAACACCAGTTCGTCCCATCGCCATAATCACGCCACCTTCTTTCTGCACGTCTATGTCAGGCGTCTTGACTCCAGTCGTTAGCAATTCAATAGCGTTTTTCCACGCAGCTTCAATATTTGAAGTATCACTAATATTACTCATCACACTTTTACTTAAACCAACTCCAAAACCGGCATTAACCAGCTTTGAAATGAGAGATATACCACTGGGATTGTTTTTACCCCACTCTGCCCAGTCCAGCAGCTTTGTTTGACACCCCAGCACATCTTTCAAATCACTAATATCATCATGAATCTGCATAATTGAATTCATTTCATTAGGTAGCGAACTCGTTATATAGTCAGCAAAATCGTCGCGCAGCTGGGTAACCTGATTCTGCAAAACTATAAAGTTTTCTGAGCGCGCACGTTGCTGTTCAATATACTTTTCCTCTACAGATACGCACAATGCGTCAATTTTTTGATTTAGACTTTCATATAGTTTGTTTCTTTCCTGATTACTATCAATCTGGAAATTGACAATTGTTGCGGTAATCTTATCCATCTGTTCAGCAAACTGTTTTTCGATGTTTTTCACAATCGTATTAGTCAGCGTCGTTTCATCGACTAGCGGTAGAGTTTGCTCTGCAGCCGGTTTTTCACTTTTTTCAGCCAGTTTTTCTTCCAGCACAGCTGCATCGAAGTCTAAAGCGGCAATAATTTCCACTCCGTGTCTATTTTTTTCCGTCGAAAGGATGACAGCATCAGGTCCAAGTTCCTCGCGGACCTTTTGAATAGCATCATGAATAGATTTTTCTTTTATTCGTTTAATTTCCATATTTAACTCCGTGCCATTAGCCCTTCTATTCGCATTATGCAGTCACACCAATCATATTCGGTGCTGCTGCTTCTGATTCTTCGCCGACGTTAGCAACGATTTTTATCTGCTTTGACTCTGGTATCTCTTCATATGCAATCACATGCAGATCAGAGACAGTATTTGAAAACAGCTTCGACAACATTGTTCTAAGACCTTTAGAGACGACTAGCACTGCTGGCAGACCTATCGCTTGCAGCTGTTGTGCAGACTCTCTAACGCCTTTCTGCAGCTTTTCGGCTAATCCTGGTTCAATCATCAAATATCCGTCACTATTCCCTTGTACTGACTTCTGCAATAACTGTTCCAGCTTTGGATCTATTGTGAATACTGACAGTTCATCGCGCATTCCATTGATGCCTTGTACAATCATTCGCCTGAGTGCAACTCTGACAGTACTCGTTAGTACGTCAGCATCTTGACTGGTATTTGCCGCATCAAGCAGAGTCTCCGATATGGTTCTGATGTCTCTGATAGAGACTCCTTCCTGTAACAGGTTCTGCAGTACTTTTGTGATGGTCCCTATAGGTAATGCTTTGGGTACCAGATCTTCTACTAATTTAGGTGATTTCTCGCCAAGATTATCAAGCAGCATTTGTACTTCATCGTAGCCCAGCATTGAACTCGCATGATCACGAAGAATTTTATTAATATGTGTTGCAATAACCGTGGCAGGATCCACGACAGTAAAACCGTTACTCTGGGCATAATCTTTCTGATTGGCTTCTATCCATACCGCATCCATGCCAAAGGCTGGATCAGTTGTTTTAATGCCTTTTAATTCACTGCTTGTAGAGCCAGGATTGATTGCCAGCTCCCGGTCCGGGTATATCTCACCTTCACCTTCGTTAACACCCAATAATGTAATGCGATACGTATTGGGATTAAGATCAAGGTTATCTCTGATATGTACTGGTTGGATCAAGAAACCTAATTCCTGGGAAAGTTTTTTCCTCACACCTTTAATTCTTCCCATTAGTTGACCATTCTGCTTCCTATCAACTAAAGGGATTAATTTATACCCTACTTCCAGTCCTATCTTGTCAACTGACTGCATATCATCCCAGCTAATATCTGCGTTCTCTTCACTGGGTGCCTGTGGTTCAACATCATCAGCTACCGTTACTTCCTGCCTTGCCTTTTTAATATTCAACCAGTAAGCAGTACCACCCGCGATTGCACCTAATGTTAAAAAGGCAACATTCGGCATACCCGGAATCAACCCCAGGCCACCAATAATTGCACCTGATACGCCTAACGCTCTTTTGTCGTCAAACATTTGCGTAATGACATGTTTACTCATATCCTGGGATGAAGAAACACGCGTAACAATGATTGCCGTCGCCGTTGAAAGCAAAAGCGAAGGAATTTGTGCGACAAGACCATCCCCGACTGTTAACAGCAAATAATTCTGCGTTGCTACCTCAAGTGATAGATCATGCTGGACCATGCCAATAATCAATCCGCCAGCAATATTAATGAATACAATTAAAATACCTGCGATAGCATCGCCACGGACAAATTTGCTGGCACCATCCATAGAACCATAAAAGTCTGCTTCATTAGAAATATCTTCGCGACGCGCTTTTGCCTGCTGTTGATCAATCAGTCCCGCATTAAGATCCGCATCAATAGCCATTTGTTTACCAGGCATTGCATCCAGTGTGAAACGTGCACTGACTTCAGACACACGTCCCGCACCTTTAGTAACAACAACGAAGTTGATAATGATCAGAATGGCAAAGACAACAATACCTACAGCATAATTCCCACCAATTACAAAATCGCCAAATGACTGAATCACCGAACCTGCAGCATCAGACCCGGTATGACCTTCAATTAATACCACACGTGTCGAGGCGACATTAAGACCCAAACGCATCATAGTCGCTATCAGTAACACTGTAGGAAACACGGCGAAATCCAGTGGCCGCATTGTATAAATTGTTACCAGAATCACGATTAGTGAAAGCGTAATATTAAATGTAAACAAGACATCCAGGCCAAACGGTGGAATTGGTACAATTAACATCATCAACATCATGACTAACAGAATTGGTGTACCCAACCCGTTTTTAATAAATGCCCTAATCATGTTAAATAAAGTCATATTTAATATTTCCTATATTCTCTAGGAATAGTTAAATCAGTTGGAGGCTTGGGATAATTGCCCGGTTTTGCGTTCTTCAACTGGAAGACATAGGCAAGCACTTTGGCGACAGCAATATATAAATCTGATATCACTTCTTTATCAGGCTCAGTTGTGTGATAGATCGCACGCGCGAGCAATGGCGCAGTAAACACAGGAATGTCATGCTTGGTTGCAATCTCCCGGATTTTGAGAGCCATATTGTCGACTCCCTTGGCCAGCAGTATCGGTGCGGCATCTTTAATGGTGTCATAACGTAGCGCGACACTAAAGTGGGTTGGGTTAACTATAATAACGTCAGCATTAGGCACTTCCTGCAACATCTTTCTTTGTGAAATTTCATACTGAAGATTACGTGCTCGTGCTTTGGATTCGGGATTACCTTCAGTTTCTTTATATTCATCCTTGAGTTCCTGCAGACTCATCTTCAGCTGTTTCTTGTGATTCCATAACTGGTAAGGGACATCAATGCCAACAATCACAATCAAACCCAGGGCAATGTATAAGTAACTACTAATAACAATTGTTACAGAATGAATAATAGCCTTATCGTGGTGTTCGCTTGCCAGCGCCAGAAATTCATCCTGATATGAAGTAATAAAAGCATAAGATATTGCAGCGACGAGGATTACCTTCATAATTGATTTGATTAGCTCAATCAATCCATTCGTTCCAAACATACGTTTAAATCCGCTCAGGGGATTAAGCTTGGATGCTTTAAAGCTGAGTGATGAAAGGCTGAAAGACCAGCCCCCAATTAATGCAGGACCAGCAATAACAATCACCAGCAAAAACATAAACATAAAGGACAAACTCATTAACACTTCAGTAAAGGTCGCGCCGAACACATCAAGAATATACTGATTAGTCAACATACTGCGATTAGTGATCGAGTAGCTTTTATCAAAAACGCTCTCAATTGCTCTCTGGATTTCACCCATAGAAGATAAAAACAGTAATCCTCCACCTAAACTCGCGATAGTAACGCTCAACTCTCGCGATCGTGGAACCTGACCTTTCTTCTTGGCATCAAGGAGTCGCTTGGAACTCGGTTGTTCGGTTTTTTCCTGATCTGATGTGTTATCTGACATAATTTATTCCATCAGCTCAAAATAATATTAATGTACTCAAACGATCGTTCGAGTAAGTCCTGAAATATTCGCATTGCCATAGGAATGCTAATGGCAATGAATATAAATCCAAGCATCATCGTGAGTGGAAATCCCACAGAAAACACATTCATTTGAGGTGCCACGCGAGTCATCAGTCCCATAGCGATATTGACCACCAGCAATGCTGTAACAGCAGGTATGCAAACGAGCAACGCACCAATAAACATACGACTCGCCCATTCAACAACAGCCATGGCAGTATTTAGAGAAAAAAACCCATCAACCGGTAAATTAATAAAACTGTTAATCAGCAATTCAATTAAAGCAATGTGTCCATTCAACGCAAGAAAGTACAATGAAGCAAATACAGTCATTATCTGACTGACAACTGGAATAGTTACACCATTGGCAGGATCAGTCATCGAAGCGAAACCAAGACCCATTGTTAAGGCAATATTTTCCCCGGCAATTGTAATAGCGCTAAATGCCACCTGCATGATTAAGCCTATCGTTAAACCAATCATTAACTGTTGGGCCAGCATAGTCACACCCTGAATTGTCAAGGGATCAACATCAGAGGGAAATTTAACCAATGGATATACAAAAATTGTGATTGCAGTCGCGACCAGGATTTTTATATATACAGGAATATAAGAACTTCCTATTAAAGGGGCAATCAATAACAATCCTGTCACTCTGGCAAAAGGCCACATGAAGTCACTGAGATAATTAATTAGATAGGCGGCTTGCATTTTTTCAACCAATCACATTTGGAATACTGAGTATTAATTGTTGCGTATAGCTCATCAATGTTGACAAAAGCCATGGCCCTGCAAAGACTATCGTTAAAAATAGTGCGAATAGTTTTGGTATAAAACTCAGTGTCATTTCATTAATTTGTGTCGCTGCCTGGAACATGCCTATTACCAGACCAACAGCTAAAGCCACCATTAACATTGGACCGGCAACAATCACAGCGGTCCACATTGCATTCTGGGTTAAATCTAGTACGGATTCAGGAGTCATAGTATTTACAAGAAACTAGATGCGAGGCTACCAACAATCATTGACCAGCCATCGACCATAACGAATAACATCAACTTAAATGGCAGTGAAATAATCAACGGAGATAACATCATCATACCCATTGACATCAGCACACTAGCCACGACTAAATCAATAATAAGAAACGGAAGGAATATCAAAAATCCAATTTGGAAAGCTGTTTTTAATTCACTCGTGACAAACGAAGGTAATAATATAGTCAAAGGTACATTTTCTGGTCCATTGATATCTTCCATGCCTGACATTTCAATGAACATTGAAATGTCGTCTTCTCTGGTCTGAGCCATCATAAATTCCATAATTGGTTTCTTGGCCAGTTTTATGGCTTGATCAGCAGAAATTTCTTCAGCGTAATATGGTTGCGCAGCCGTAACATTAATCTCCTGCAATACCGGAGACATAATAAAAATGGTAATAAACAAAGCCAAACCCAATATGATTTGATTGGAAGGAGTCTGCGCTGTTCCTAATGCCTGCCTTAAAATAGCTAAAACGATAATAATTCGAGTGAATGAGGTCATCATTAACAATGCTGCCGGCAATAAGCTCAGCGCAGTCATTAACACCAGCGCTTGCAAACTCAGCGAATACTTTTGATCGCCATCAACCGTTGTTTCTACCGTTAACGCCTCTAGTCCTGGCGCAGCATAGACCGAACTGGATAGAAAAAATATTATAAAAACAGATAAAGTCTTCATAATGTTTTCTTGCCTAGAATTTTTTCGATCTGCTGATTAAATTTAATGGGATGTTTATTCTCGCCATCATACATATCAAACTCATCATCTTTAAATTGATGAATCTTACTGATACCCGAACCAGAAACACCTAATAGAAAATTTACATTGCCAGCCTGTAGAATAACTACCTTTTCTTTACCGCCTAATGTCAACCCACCTAAAATGCGAACAGATGCATTAGACTTAACAGATACTCCAGTATATTTTTTAAATGCATTAACCAGCAAATAAAATATCAGCAATACAAATGCCAATGACAATATGACTTTCATTGCCTCCCAGGAATACGACCCAAGAGATGAACCAACGGCTGAGTCTTGCGCCCAACTAGTTGACATGTAAATATTACTTAGCACAAGCATCAAAAGTGATTTTATTAAAACAGATTTCATTTCTTATAAACCACTGAATGTTTTGACGCGTTTTTCAGGGCTAACAATATCAGTCAATCTAATACCAAACTTGTTATCCACCACAACCACTTCACCACGGGCCACTAATGCCCCGTTGACAAGCACATCGAGTGGCTCATCAATCGCGCGTTCCAGCTCTACCACTGAACCTTGACCCAACTGCAACAGTTCTCTTAAGTCCATTTTTGCCTTACCCAGCTCTAATGAAACCTGAACTGGTATATTTAGTATCACATCCAGATTTGGATTGCTGTCTATACTGGCTGCATCAAGAATTTTCTCGTCTGGCGAGTCTACCTGGTTAGCTTCCACATTTACCCCTTGATCTACTTCACTCATAACAATCCCTTTATTATTTTCTCACTTCAGGCTTAATCCAGTTATTTACTTGGACTGCTGTTTGACCATTCAACTCTCCCAACTGACCTGTCAATATAGGAGTCTTGTTTACATACAAGGTGATACTTTCAGGCTTTTGTATTTTCAAAGTATCGCCCACTTTAAGTTCGATTAATTTATTCACTGGCAATACCACTCGACCAAGTTCACCAGTCAACTCCATTGGTACAGATTGCATTTTGTCGTAAAACTTTGCCAACCACTTTTTATCACTTGCTTCCTGAATATTTTGTACTACCCTGCGCAGCTTATGCTTTACTTTATCCAGCATTTTGTAAGGCATACCGATTCTGATCACATTAACCTTGTCTCTTATTTTCAGATCAAAGTTAATATTAATTATGAGTTCATCATGATCCAGATGGTTTAACAGGCGTGGATTATTTTCAGTCTTCTCATAATTAAAAGAATAGTCTCCCATTAACTGCCAACCATCACTCATGCTTTCAAGCACATAATTTAATAGCTTTTGACTTATTCTAGATTCTGCATTTGTGAATTCTTCTTTCTCTATAATCTCACTCAGTGATACTTCAGAGTCTTCTGTTTCTTCTGCTGACTTTTCGCTTTCCTCATTGTCATCATCACTCTTTTCAGCTGATGTTATATTTTTACCCATATCAGGTGCGCCAAAATAACCTTCAATAACTGAATTGATTAATTCGTCGTCAAAGCAGATTAAAAAACTACCTTTCAATTCAGGGACATTAATCTTCTTGATATCGACAGGCACACTTAGCGAATGTACAAATTCACCGAATCTATTGATATGCGCTTCCTGTGCGACCACTTCCAGTTTCTGCTGTAGCATAAGTTCTAATTTATCGCGCAATTCCAACGCAGTCTTT
This sequence comes from uncultured Gammaproteobacteria bacterium, assembly GCA_963976865.1. Lineage (GTDB taxonomy): Bacteria > Pseudomonadota > Gammaproteobacteria > UBA4575 > UBA4575 > UBA1858. The sequence continues at coordinate 263,934 of CAXBLY010000002.1, forward strand.
TCATTGATAATTTGCAGAGTTGGAAAATGTGACTGCTTTGTATGCTCAGGCTGTTTGAAATCGTAAGGCAGCACCTCTCCCTGATCATACAACTCTTCTTTCGAGGATGACTTATCAGAGCCACCTTTCCCGGTAAGATCACTCATTTCTTCCTGACTTAGTATTTCTTCTTCAGACATGATTTATTGCGCCACAAATTTAGTGAAATAAATATCTTCTATCCCGTCTTTACCTGTTTTCGTTTTCATGGTTTCTTTTATTCTCATTAGTACTTTTTTTCGAAGTTCTTCTTTACCTTCCACAGTTTCAATTTCATCACTAGTCGTTTTACTGAGCGTCATCAATACGTCATTTCTCACGGCTGGCATATGTAACTTGAGATCATCAATTACTGATTCATCATGAGATAAAGCAACAACATAAACCTGCATATAATTTTTTTTGGACTTTCCAGTGAAGTTAGCAACAAATGCGGGATGCAATTCATGATAAAAAGACATTTCAGGCATTTCTTCTTCCATCATTGGTTCTTCTTCAACCATTTCAACATCAGAAGAATCACCCCCTGTGAAAAATATTGCTCCGCCTGCACCTAACGCTAATGCAACAACTCCGATTGCTATCATCACAATCAGCTTCTTTTTCGAATCTCCCTGGGAGCCTTCCTGTGTTTCTTCTTCAATATTTTCTTCAGCCATTCCTGCAACCTCTTTTATCTAAATAAATAAAGACACAATGCGTCCATGCACTACTACTAGCAATGCATGTGCCAAATTAATTTATTAAATTATTTCAGTTAGTTACAGACAGACTGTTATAAATTTGGCGCATAGCCAGAGAGAAATGCCAACTCATTGACATATGAAAAAAATTAGAAAGGTTTTGGTACTTTTATATATAACTTATGCAAATGCTTCTAATAAACGAGTGTGTGTTTGCACACTGTGCGAATCAGGTATGGCTTCATTATTTACATCAAGATTCTCTTCAGTCACAGATTCACCATTTAGCTGGCTAGCATCACTATAACTGGCGTTATTGTTTTGCCCTTTATCCTGGTGAGAAACATTTGCATTTTGCAAAGTTAATCCATTCTGTTCTAGCATATCTTTTAATCTTGGCATAAATGTTTCAATGGCATCTTTTGCTGTTGAATTCTGCGTGACAAACTGAATATTCAATCCATCTGCATCGTTCTCAATGTTTATTTCCAGAGCACCCAAGTGTTCGGGAGAAATAGCAATTTTAATATTATTAGCGTTGTTATTTTTAGCCCAGGCAATATGTTGCGCGAGATCATTTCCGTTACCGATCTCATTACTTGAATTCAACTGTAGCGTCGGCCTTTCAGGATTAGATACTTTATGATTAATATCCAGAGGTCCAGTTAATATACTGCTTTGTATTCCAGGCTTATCAACTACTAAATTATTTGGCGTCAATTTCACATCCTTTGTAATCTCTTGGCCTTCGATAAATGGAGACACATCCAGATTCGCATCATTTCTGTGAATAGGCCGGCTTCCATTATCAGCATAATTATTCTGATCTATAGCACCAGATTTAATTCTGCCCGCCAGATCTCTTGCATTATTCTCTGTTTTATTAACTTCATTTTGCTGTACAGGATTATATACAGGCTTAGTAGCTCCCAATTCTGTTTTGCTTCTTGACAGCTCGACAGTGCTCTCATATTCAGTTGCTGTTGTAACACTTGAATTTTGTACTGCATTATCATTTTTATGTACATCAGGCGATATTGACCGAGGGCTTGCTTTGTCATCATTTAAAACTGATTTTGCAACAGTATTATCTTTTAATACTGGTAACACTGATTCTTCAGGATTTTCCAGGTCAGTTACCAGGATTTTATTGTCTACTGCTACTGAATTAGTGTTGACCAAGTTATCAGGAAGTTTTTCGTCGACAGGTGCTAATGCTGGTGCCTGCTGTAAAGGCTTGGCAGGTGTTGGCACATTATTGATCAAGCTGGCGTTCTTTGTCTCACCTTCATTGAGATAGTCATTGTTGCCCTGTTTTACTGCCGGGCGATCACTAACAATGGTATTAATATTATTTTCAATTTTATCATCTTGAATATTAGTATCAGACAATGACTTTGAAGCAATATTCTGATTAAGCAAATTCGTATCACCAACCCTGTTTGCCTGTTGTCTCTCAGGATTAATCTGATGATTAACTGAAGATTCATCAAACAGATTTTCCTGTCGTGCAAACCTGTTCACATTATTAGCAGATAGATTATTGGCTACGGGTAATGCAGTATCATTATCAGCAGTGACTGGCTGCTTTGATAACGAATGGTTATATAGTTCAGAATTATAAGACGCCTGATTATGGGTTCTATATTCCTGCGAAGTAGTACTTACGTACTGCGAATTGCGTGCATCCAGAGGATTCCCTGACAGCTTTGTACTTACAATTTGACCAGTATACTCAACAGAGGCATCATCAACAGCAGGCTGTGCCGTCAACGCAAACTGGGTTATCTGAATTGATACTGGCGTGTGTGAAGCCTGCAAAGAATTGCCGTACAAGGCGGCAATATTTGCAGTATTGTTTCCTTCTGAGAAGCTCTCCAATAAGCCGCCAAACCCTGTATCCGTTGCCGAAAATTTCGGTAACTCACTGTTTTCAAAAGAATCCAGCGACTGCTTGGCAAATAAATTTGAAATCTGGCTTATAAATGACTGCATAACAATAATCAGGTAGTTATTAACTTACCAAAGTTATTGCATAGAGCGGGCCAACTTTTTCAATCCGGCTTATCTATCAATCTAGCGTAGATAGTGTGTAGTTTATATTTTCTTCTATCTGCTTTTGAATATTCTGCTCATTTTCATAATCTTTTATTAGCTGATGCTTACCTGTAAGTCGCTTTATAGAGGTTAAACTGGCTCTTAACTGCATGATTTTATCAGTCACACTCTCGAGGTTCTTATCATTATCAGTCAACCTCGCTTGCAATTGTTCAACTACCAGTTCAATTTTTTCATTAAACCTTCTCACCAAAATGAGCTGACTTACATCAATAGAATTATTCGCAAGTTTACTGGTAGATTGAGCGCTGTGATTCAGCAAATCATAAATCTGTGCCTTAATCTGGTCATTAATGCGCTGAAGTTCTTTATATTCAGCCAATACATCATATTCCTGAATTTTCAAGAGCTTATGCAGCTTATTCAGTCGTTGTACTTTATTCACGATTTGGCAAATGAAAATAATGACGAAAGACTTTCAATTGACTCTTCAATTTTTGACTGTTCACTTACTTCCTGAGACAAGAACTTCATCAAATGTTCTCTCAAGGCGATTGCGACGTCCAGTTCTTCATCAGAGCCTTTCTTGTAGATACCTAACTGAATGACGTCTTTATTTTCTTCATATTTTGAATAAACAGCACGAAACATCTGTGCGAGCTTTATATGATCCTGGCTAACAATATTATTCATTATACGACTAATTGATTTCTCAATATCAATAGCAGGATAGTGACCATATTCAGCCAAATCACGTGACAACGTAATATGTCCATCTAGAACAGAACGCGCTGAATCAACAACAGGGTCATTAAGATCATCGTTCTCTGCCAACACTGTATAAAAAGCGGTGATGGATCCATTGCCATTTTCATTCATTCCAGCTCTTTCAACCAGCTCAGGAATTTTTGCGAACACCGAAGGTGGATATCCTTTTGCAACCGGGGGCTCTCCAACAGATAATGAAATTTCGCGGTGTGCTTGTGCATAACGCGTGAGTGAATCCATTAGCAACAGCACATGCTTGCCTTGGCTGCTGAAGTATTCTGCAACTGAAGTGGCATATTGCGCGGCATGCACTCTATGCAGAGGACTGTAATCTGCTGGTGCGGCAATCACCACTGAATGCTTTCTGGATTCTTCCGTTAATGTGTGATGTAAAAACTCACTTACTTCCCGCCCACGCTCTCCGATAAGTGCAATGACGGTAACATCAGCATTGGTATAACGCGTCATCATGCTTAATAAAACGCTCTTTCCCACACCACTCGGTGCAATCAATCCTATTCTTTGGCCACGACCAATTGTTAACAGGCTATTTATGGAGCGTACACCAACATCCAGTGTCTGGTTAATTATTCCTCGCTTTAATGGATTAATTGGATGATTAGTGAGTTTTGATCGGGCAAGGTTGTCTGGCAATACTTTGCCATCAAGTGAACAGCCATTGCCATCCAGCACATGACCTATTAACTCATCGCCAACAGGTAACCCAATCAACTCTTCTTTGGGCAGAACTTCCATTCCAGGTGAACATTCATGCGTCTTATTCATTGCCATAAGAAAAGTTACACCTGAGGAAAAACCTACCACTTCTGCTTCAATAGTCTGCTCAGTATTTGAAATAATCTCGCAACGGGTGCCAATTTTGCAGTGGATACCACGAGCTTCCAGTGCTAAACCGGATATTCGCGTTAAGATGCCGCGTACAATTGGCGTCTGTTGTTGTGCATTGCTCATACATTGCTCATACCATTGTGAATATGAACTGTTTCTCGCAGACAAGTAAGAGTTATCCGGCAGCATTTCTCTGATCACCAAATATTTGAGCAGCAATCGTTGCGACTTGCTTATCTACAGTCAAATCAACCAGCGAGTAATCAGTGCTGGCTTTACAGCCACCTACAGAAATCGTTGGATCATGAATAAAATTATATTTACTTAACTTTTCATCGTCAGAAAATACCTGTTTAATATGGTGTTCATCATTTGGATTTATATAGATGTTAATTTGTTCCCCATCTTTAGGTATTAGCTCAATCGCTTTCTTTACGGCAGAAACTATTTGACCAGAATCAAGTGACAGTTCACGTCTGACAATTTGTTTCGCAATAGAAATTGCTAATTCAGCTGATTTTTCCTGTATTATATGATCAATATCTTTCAGAGGATTATTGAGTGCCTCTGTTATAGTTTTGAGCAGTTCAATTTTTTCATTCCATTCTGCTTGCACCTTGGCAACAGCATCCTGATAACCTTGTTCAAAGGCACGCTGCTTCTCCTCTTCGAATGAATCATGGTAAACATGATTTGACTTCGAGGTCTGAAACATTGTACTAGGACTGAACTGATCCTGGTTGACAGTACTTTTTTGACTGTTTTCAAATATTAACCGTGTTATTCCACCATCACTCATAATTCACCTAAAATATGCATTTAACTATTTATCAAGTGGTATTTTACAAATAATCATCATCGCCACCACCTAGCATAATTTTCCCGTCTTCTGCTAACTTAAGAGCAACTTCAAGTATTTCTTTTTGAGCATCTTCAACATCAGACAATTTAGCGGGACCTGCTGTTTCAAGGTCATCCCTAAGCATCTCAGACGCCCGTTTGGACATATTCTTGAATATCTTTTCTCGCACATCTGCACTCGCACCCTTGAGTGCTAATACCAGCTTATCTTGAGGTGATTCACGTAAAATTGTTTGCATCCCGCGATCATCCACATCTAACAGGTTATCAAACACGAACATCAGACTTTTAATTTTTTCACCTAGCTGTTTATCACGGCTATTTATCTGTTCCATCACTTTACTTTCGATGGACGTATTAACGTTATTCAAAATGCTGGCTGCAATTGAAGGCCCACCAACGCTTGGAACTTTATCTGGCTTGTCTTTTTTAAAATAATCCTCGATGAGCTCATCCAATTCCTTTAGCGCTTCTGAATTGACATCTTCCATCAATGCAATTCTTTCGATCACTTTTGATTGCATTTTCAAATCCAGGCTCTCTAACACTTTCCCCGCCAGCTCACTATCCAGTTGAGTCAGCAGGGTTGCCACAATTTGAGGATGCTCATCTTTTATAAAATCAGATATGGTGTCCGCATTCATCCATTTAAGCACTTCAATACCTTTTGCATCCGGACCCAGCACAATTCTGGATAAAATATTTTTAGCCTTATTATTGCCTAGCGCAGTTTTCAACACTTTCTTAAGATAATCGTATGCACCTATATCTAAAGGTGTCGTACTTTTAGTATCATCAGAGAAACTCAGCATCACATTATGAATTTCATGTTGTGTAATATCACTAAGGCTGGTCATTGCCTCGCCAAGCTGTTGCAGCTCTTCAGGACTCATATGCTGGAGTACCTGTGAAGCATCCTGCTCTCCGAGCACCATTAGCAGAATAGCTGATTTCTCTATTCCTGACAGCTCTCTTTGTGGCGCATTAAGTGCTGCCAGTGCTTCAGCCATTATTTGCTACCCAATTCTTAACAACCTTCGCTACCTGCTTTGAGTCTTGACCTACCATTTGTTTGGCCATTGCCAGTTGCTCAACATAGTTTGGATGATTATTAGTTAAAGATTGTTGTGATCCAGATGAATTAGTGTTTGCAACACCCGAATTTTCCAATGCCAGTAACTGACCACCAGAACCTCCACCTGATTCGACCAGCTTTCCCTGAAGTGTTTTCATCGTAGGTTTAACTACCGTGAAAATTATTATCAATATTGCAATGCCTGCAAGACTCTGTTTAACAATGGACTCAAACCAGTCCTGCTTCCATATAGGAATATCTGGCATTTCTTCAACAGCAATTGTCTGAAATGATTTGTTATAGACTGAAACACTGTCACCACGCTCCGCATTGAAACCTATCGCCTCACTCACGATACCGCGAATTAATGATAAATCTTCTTCAGTTAATTCAGTTCTCACTTCAGTACCACTTTCATCAACTTTTACCCAGTCATCTGCAACCACAGCGACAGTAATTCTTCTCAACTCTCCTACTGGTTGCATAACGTGTCTGATTGTTTTATCTAACTCGTAATTACGTACTGAATTCCTATTGCTATTTGTGGGTGCGGCGCTGGCACCATCTTCTGGGTTACCCTGTGGGTCAACAGTACCGCCTGCAGGTGGCTGATTGGTCAATGCACCCGGTATTCCTATTGCGCCAGCTAATCCACCAGTTTGCTGCTGATCAATAATTTGTTCGCTTCTTACCTTCTCCTGATCTGAGTCAAATAATTCCTGAGTACTTTCAACCCGCGTGAAATCCATCTCAGTGTTAACCTGTACCTTAACCCGACCATAACCAAATATAGGTGCCAACATAGATTCAATTCGCTCAACGTACATTGACTCTACTTCCATTTTGTAATCAAACTGCTTTTGGGAATGTTCCATTCCCTTATCAGCACTGGTAGAGTTAAGTAAATTTCCCCATTGATCAACTACTGTGACATCAGACACATCCAGATAGGCAACACTTGAAGCAACCAGATAGGCAATAGAACTGACCTGGTTTTTTTCCAGTTTTCGACCACCAGATACCTTAACCATCACAGATGCACTACTGCGATCTTTTTTACGCATAAAAGCAGTTCTTTTTGGCATAGCCAAATGAACACGGGCACTTTCTATATTTCTCATAGAAGAAATAGATCGGCTTAGTTCAGTCTCCAATGCGTGTTGATAACGTGCTGTTTCCAAAAACTGGCTTGTCCCCAGAGAAGTATCTTGCTTAAGCAACTCATATCCCATGGGACTTGAATTGGGTAGACCTTCGGCTGACATCAACATACGTGCCTGTTGCTTTTGATTATTCGCAACCAGCAAATTTCCGGACTTGGAATCAACTTTATAGGGTATTTGATTAGCAGCCAAAATTGTTGTTATCGCACCTATATCACTGTCAGAAATATTATCCATGATGGGCGAGTACTCTGGTTTAGATGCCCACATTATGACTGCCACACTTAGCGCCAGGACTGCTGCCAATCCAAACAACATACTCACCGATGAGATGATTGTTTTTGTAATACGCATTGCCTTATCAGGCATTTCAGAGTTCTGCTGAATACTAACTTCGCCTTCCATGACCGTCCTCTTTCAATTTCTTGATAATTCTTTTGTTTATATAATAATTACAATGGCATATTCATTACTTGTTTATACGCATCAACTAACTGGTTACGAACCTGCTTGAGTGCTTCAAATGACACCCGCGCTTTTTGCATTTCTATCATTACCGATGAAAGTGGAACATTTGGGTCATTCATCTCAAAGGCTTTAGTCATTTCTCCCGCTTTCATTTGTTGTGAATTAACTTTATCAATAGAGCTTTTCATCAATTCTGAAAATTGACTTGATTGAGAAACCTCATTACCTGCTGAATTTTGCGTATTTGCTTCCTGAACTTTTCGCGCCAGCACCTGCAGTTGATTAAGCAGTTCATTAGAATTTATTTTATCCATAAATTTTTCTCCTTATGCCATTCCATATGCTGAAGGCACATCCACACCTTCATCTTTAAGTCTAGCCAGTTTGTAGCGTAGTGTCCTCGGGCTAATACCAAGCTGTTCTGCCGCATGCTTTCTACTTCCTTTTCCCTCTTTTAATGCATGCAGAATCAAACTTCTTTCATTCTCTTTTAAATTATTTTCGGGCTGTACAATCATTTCATCCTCTTGGGATTCATCGATATATACGTGTTCCGGCAAAATTGTCTGACCATTACACAAGACTATGGACCTTTGAATAACATTGTCCAGTTCTCTTACATTCCCTGGCCATCGATACGAAATAAGTTTTTCTTTCGCCTTATCATTTATAGTGACGTAACCTGAAATATCCCTATATTTATACAATAACGATTCAATAATCGGCAAAATATCGTCCCTGCGCTCTCTTAAAGGTTTTAAGTTAATTGGAAAAACACTTAGTCGATAATACAGATCTTCCCTGAATCTACCTTCTTCAACTTCTTTTTTAATATTCCTGTTCGTAGTAGCAAGAATTCTGACATCCAGGTCTATAATGTTTTTCCCTCCCAGACGCTCAACCTGCTTTTCCTGTAACACGCGTAACAATTTGGCCTGCAGTGCAATATCCATCTCCGAAATCTCATCCAACAGAAGTGTCCCTCCCTGGGCCTGCTCAAACTTGCCTGGATTAGACGTATGGGCACCTGTATATGCTCCTTTCTCATACCCAAACAGCATTGCTTCCAGCATATTTTCAGGAATGGCTGCACAGTTTATGGCAATGAATGGTCCATTAGTTCTCGCAGAACAGTGATGGATATAGCTGGCTAACACCTCTTTACCTGTGCCGCTTTCACCATTAATGAGTATAGAAACATCTGTTGATGCCACCTGTGCTGCAAGACGCTTGACTCTGACACTCTCATCGTCAACCGCAACAAATATTGAATCATCTTTTTGCACCTGGACATTTTTCTGCACAACATTAATTAACTGTTCTGCTTCAAATGGCTTCACCAGATAATCAATCGCGCCCAGCTTTACAGCCTCAACTGCCTTATCAACAGTTGCATAAGCTGTCATTAAAACAAAAGGTATTTGCATTGAATTTTCGCGAGTATATTTAAGAAAATCCAGACCCGTATGTAACGAATATTTTTTATCATCTTCATTAAAATTTACATCGCTAACAATTAAATCAATTTTATTGTTATCCAGACATTCTTTGGCTTTTGCCAGTGTATTCACAGCATGCACGTAATAGTCGCCAACACTCAGTGTATCGACTAACGCCTGCAATAATTCACTATCGTCTTCTACGAGAAGAATATTTATTTTTGACACTATTTCCTCCTTGTCATTAGCCATTTTATTGACTCAATCCAATTTCTGACTTCCATTCCTGATGTTCTAAAGGCAACTGTATTTCAAACAAAGCACCTGTTTCGATATTTTCAGCCATGATCTTTCCATGATGGGATTCAACAATTGACCTGACAATTGATAACCCAAGGCCTGTACCATTTTTTCTGGCTGTAAAGAATGGTTCAAATATCTTATCTATTGTTGCCTCTTCTATACCTGGGCCATTATCTGCAATTTTAATACTTAGAAAACCTTTGCTATCAATAAGAAAACTGATTTTAATCACTACATCTTTCTTACTGACTGCTTGCGAATTTGCTATTAAATTTCTAAACGACGTCATCAATGCATTGAAGTTTGCTTTTATATATTGACCCTCTAACTTTTGTTGCACATGTACTATAAATGTCACACGTGGAAACAAGTCAGCCAGATCTGTCGAAATCAATTCACAACATTTTTTACACTCCATTAACTCGAATGTATCAGCACCACCCTTTGCATAAATGAGCATGCTATTAATAGTATTTTCCAGTGTTTTCAGGTTATATCTGACCTTATCGACGACTCTCACGTAGTCATCGTGATTATTGTCCTTTAATTTTCTATTTAAATTAGACAGGTGCAAAAATGACGTTGCTAGTGGCGTGCGTATATCATGTGCTATAGAAGCAATGGCATTCCCCAGAAAAGCCAGGCGCTCTTTTCTTTTGACGCTATCGATATACGTCACTGGATCGGTGACGTCATTGACTAACACTAGTAAGTCTTTGGATCCGGCTATGGATTTTGATGAAAAATGAATGTTTCGCCCATTAATATTAATGCTGCTTACATCAGTTTGAGATTGTTCAGGAAATAGCTGTTTTAAAACATCGGACCACAACCTGCCATGAAGCTGTGTATTTAATAACTCGGTAGAAGATTGATTACATTCACGAATAATACCATCTCTATCGATGACCATTACTCCCATTGGTAACGCCATCAACAGTAAATGCATTCTATTAGCCAACTGCTCTTTTTCTGCCAGCTCTAATAGACGTTTCGCTTTGGTGTCTGACAATTCAGACTTGATCTGTTTGAAGCGCCCTTCAAGATCCTGATAGGCGTGAGTAAATTGCTCTGATATCTGATTGAACCGCTCAAATGCAGAGTGCAATTCTGCATTTGATAAATTAGATACTGCGTTCATGATGCACGCCCTTTTGTTTACTTCTACTGTTCAGTTGTATGCAGATAAAACTACACGTTAACTATCAGTAAGCAAACGGCGTGCCTAAATATATTTTTCTATAGAAATTAATAGCTTAGAGTGGTTATTGAAAATTGACGCCAAAATACCGTCAATTTATCGCTGGATTCCGTACTTACGCAGCTTTTCTACCAGTGTTGTTCTTCTCAAACCCAGTAGTTTAGCGGCTTGCGCCACTACACCGTCAGATGCTTCCAAGGCTTCTCTAATGTAATGCACTTCCAGATCACCTATATAGCTTTTGAGGTCAAAGCCTGCATCAGGCAGGTGCCCATAGGATTGAAGAGCGTCATTTGGCTGTTCTGCTATAAATGGTTCTACCAGCTGTTCTATCAGTTCTACTTCACTATTTTCATTATTTGACGAAGTATTATTGACAGAAGCTTTATTACGTAACTTTTCAGGTAACTGCAGTGAGTCGATAGAGCTATTTGGGTAGAGAATACTCAGTCGTTCTATTAAATTTGATAATTCTCTCACATTACCAGGCCACGGATAGTTGGCCAGAATTTTGACTGCGTCATTAGTCAATGAGAAGTTGGCACCATTGTCTTTTTTCAATCGATCTGTGATTGCGCAAATAAGCGCGGGAATATCTTCAACACGTCTGCGCAGTGGCGGCATATCAATTGGAAATACGTTTAAGCGATAGTATAAATCTTCACGGAACTCGCCACTGTTGACCATTTCTTCCAGATTACGGTGGGTAGCCGCAACTATACGAACATCGGCCTGTATGGGCTTCGTTCCGCCCACGCGCTCGTAGACTCTTTCCTGCAGCACCCGCAATAATTTTGCCTGCATCTGCAGGTCCATATCACCAATTTCATCGAGAAATATAGTGCCATGCTGTGCTAATTCAAAACGACCTTTATGCGCTGTAATGGCGCCTGTGAAAGCTCCTTTCTCATGACCAAATAACTCACTTTCCAATAACTCTGAAGGTATGGCCGCACAGTTGACGGGAACAAAGGGATTCTTGGCACGCTGTGAAAAAGAATGAACGGCTCTGGCAACCAGTTCTTTTCCGGTACCCGACTCGCCCAGGATTAATACATTGGCATTAGTGGAGGCAACGTGTTCAACCAGTTTACAGACATTTTGAATGGCATGACTATGACCATCTAAAAACGATTTACCACGACGTCTTCTCGCAGCGACAGCTTCTTTATTTTCAGCACTGTCCTGATGTGTGTGCTGTTGATCTTTAATGACGCTTCTCATAGTTCAATTTCCCTTCAGCATAACAATTACAAACACTTTATTATTATAATTATTGTGTAGGGTTTTCTGACGCCCAACGACATCTTAATGTCACTAAAATCATATTCTAGTTTTGCTCTATAAACCAGTGAATTATTAATAAATTACTTAACATATGACAAATATTAACTGCTATTTAGTTCTAAGTCCATGTATTCAATGTAATTATACTTAATTATTTTCATTTTTTTTGAATATATTCAGACACTTACTCAATTTTACAAATTGTAAAAAAATGCGGCTTGACCAGACAATAGGTATAAATACTTAATTCTACAAGCCCTGATTTTCTGCATATTGTGTGCGACTTAACCGATTGGATTGTTTTTTACGGATATCCGTCAAAACTTCGTCACGCAGCTTTTCGCTAAACTTCAAAATGGTTTTATCCAGTTCAGCTAATCTCACCAGGTCATCCTTATAAGGCAGTGCCATCGTTTCAAAATTTTGACATTTTGATAGCGCTCTCACACACGCAGCACGCATACCTTCGTATTTGTCAGCTTCTTCTATGTTTCCGCGCTGTAGTGAGTTAATAATATTTTCACTAGCCTCAATCGCCTGATGAATTTGTTGCTGCAGTTCCTGAGATCCAAACATGACTTATCGACGTAATTCCTGAGGTATCAATACCCAGGCACCTTTAATTTCCTCAACCAGACCTTTCACTTCATCAAGAATCGCCACATCATTATGTGCATTAGCCTTGATCAACTGTCGCTGCATATAATCGTATAGGTCATCAAGATTACTGGCAATATCACCGCCCTGCTCTATATCCAGGGACATACGCAAACCATCAAGGATATCCAGCGCCTTGGTCAGACGTATAATTTTCTCAACAATATCACCCTCTCGTATACAGTTTTTAGCTTCAGTAATTCGCACTGACAGTGTTTCCAGCAACAATCGAACCAACTCGTGTCCATTTGCCTGCTCTACCTGCCCATAAGCATCCATTTGTCTATAGCTTGCCAGTGCCTGATGAGAATTTAGTGAAGTCATTAATATGTCCCTTTATTATGATTGGTTTAATGTTGGCAGATTTGCCAGCTGTTGTGTTAGGAAAGAGCTCGTTGAATTTAACCTGCTAAGCAACCCGTCCAAGGAACTGAATCTAGCACGCACTCTCGCTTCAACATCTTCCAGACGAAGTTCATAGCGCTCTATGTCATCGTCGAGTCTGGCTCTTTCTGTATTTAATCCTTCTGTCCTGGTACTAATAATCCCATCACTATCTGTATAGCTTTTGATGACGGATTCCAGTGATGCAATAAAACCGGTTTCTGTGTTGGTAAAAATATTCTGTATTTCGTCTATATCTGTTGCCACAACTTCGTTAAATTTTTCCTCATCGAAACTAAGCACACCATCCCGGTCAAAACTTAATCCAATCTGAAATAAATAACTGATATTTGAGGATGAATCATTATAAGAATCTGAAAACAGCCCTCTCACTCTTGATTCAATATTTAATAATGTATTTTCACCTGATAAGGAAGTATCACCCTGCACATTTAGTGTCGTGACCAGCTCGTTATAAGAGGAAACCAGTGCCGCAATTGATGTTCTGGCAATGCCCAGATTCTCAGACACTGTCACTGACGCAGTTCCAAGGCCCGATAAATTAAGCGTTACCCCCTGAATGACGTCAGAAATTTCATTTGTGCTACGAGTTACAGCAAAGCCATCAACATTCAGTGTCGCATCCTGCGCCGCATCAAGTTCCTGAATTCCGAACAACAAACGCGAAAGCCCCGCATCATCAGTGTCACCAAGCGGGTTTAATAATGTCGTATCATCGTCAGATACAGTCAATTCAATCTCATTCGCGAGTCCAGATTCACTTGAAGTAAGGACAAGTTTGCTACCTTCATCTATATTGATAATACTGGCCTGAACACTTGTATTACCGCTGCTTGCATTAATCGCATCACGGATTTGCTCAAGCGTATTATTTTCATCCGTGATATCGACAGTGAAATTCTCGTCACCTACTGTAAATGCCAGTTGCCCGGTACCAATGACCTCTGTAGCACTGGTAAAACTTTGCGTGGCTAATTTGTGATTTTGGGCTAACTGGGTCACCTCAACATTATTAGAACCGCTCACTGCTGATTGCGTTCCAGTGGCTGTAAAAATTGAATCATCGCTGGATGAAGCAGTAACCTCTCTAAACGCATCCGACGAAGACAGTGCGCTAACAGACGTTTGAAATGATGATAGAGATCCCTGTAGCTGCCCAAATGCACTGATTTTTACATCGAGGTTTCCCTGGCGAACCTGAAGTAATTGTATAGGTCTTGACTCAGCAGCAAGTAAATTGTTGACTAGCGCTTCAAGATCAATTCCAGATCCAACGCCAAGTGATGTAATAGAACCAGCCATTTAATTCCTTAATCTGTGATTGTGAATATATTGACTTATATGCTTGCAAAGATAATGCCGACTCGGTTCACCCTTCGTCAGCTAATATAATTCCAGTGGGAACTGGCGCGTTATCGAAGTTTTCTCTCACAAGTTTGGCAATAACAAGTAATTCCTCTGGTGGTATCTGGCGGACAATTTTGCCGGTTTCCGGCTCACGCACGGTAATAATGACTCTTCCACTTGACTCATCCACCGTAAATTCAAGATTACGATCCAGCTGTTTTACAATGTCATTGACCTGCTTTGCTGCCTTCATAATATCTGCAGTAGTCGTCGGTTTTTGTTCAAATTCCTGTTTCTCAAATACCTGCGCATTAATCGCGACCACATTTCCTGCCGTCCGATTTACACTTGTCAAATTGGACTGCGGTCGTGCAATTCCACCTAAGGATGTCACATCAGTCGTCATCGTTAATACCTTCTTATTTGACCTTTAAAATTGTGCTCGGCCAACCATGACCGAGCACAAAACCTATATTACTGAAGTAAAGATAATACTGACTGTGGCAATGTGTTCGCCTGGGCGACAATCGATAAACCAGCCTGTTGTAGAATCTGTCCTCGAGTAAGTTCAGCAGTTTCAGCTGCAAAATCAGCATCCTGAATCCTTGAACGTGCAGCTGTCAGGTTTTCAGAAGTAATTTGCAGATTTGAAATTGTAGATTCAAAACGAGTTTGAACCGCACCCAACTCAGATCGCAAAGTGTTTACCTGGCTTAATGCAAAATCCAGAGTAAGCAGCGCTGCAGTTGAATCCGCCTGTGTTAACACATTAGTGTTAGTCACAGACTGGTCTGTTTGAGATGCACCCAAGGCAGTTGCAGCCACTCCATTACTTGAACCTTGCACAGCAAATGTACCAGTTGCAGTATAGGCTTGGCCTACATTACCCGCTAATACAAGACCGGCACTGTATGTCTCAGCCGCACCACCAAGGTTTGTGCCACCTGCAACAACAATATCGGTACCGTCCGAATTGGAAAGTGTTAATGTATTACCAGCACCTGCAGCCGCGGTTACACCTGTTTGACCCGTTAATGCATTAATTGCTGAAACGTTAGCGTCCCTGTTTGCAGTTGATGAACCCGCTAGCAATGTTACCGATACACCATTAATAGTAGCAGTCCCTGCAGTTTGTGCTAAATCTTCTGTGAGTACCGTGGTTGCCCGTTGGGCAGACACTCCAGACAAAGATGTCACCTCATTAACTGCTTGCGCGATATCATTCACTGAATCACCAGCAGACAATCCTGACAGATCTACTGAAATACCATTAATCACCAGGTTATCTGCTGCAATAGCAGCATCAATACCTGTTTGGTCAATTGAACCTGATGATGAAACTCTCGCACCCAGAACATCAGAACGCGCATCTACACCATCAACCGAGATTGTCTGGTTTTGATTGGCACCAACCTGGAAGCTCAGACTTGAAGAAGATCCATCAAGAACATTTTGTCCGTTAAACTGGGTAGTAGTTGCGATACGGCGTACTTCTGCAATTAGCTGTTGTACCTCATTATTGATCGCACCGCGATCAGATGCAGAGTTTGTATCGTTAGCAGACTGTACGGCCAGCTCACGAATACGTTGCAAGGCACTAGTTGATGTACTCAAACCACCTTCAGCTGTTTGTGCAAATGAAATACCGTCATTCGCATTTCGAATTGCCTGGTTGAGACCTCGAATTTGAGATGTAAATCGCTCTGCAATTGCTAGTCCTGCAGCATCATCTTTAGCACTATTAATACGAAGACCAGATGACAAACGCTGTAGGGAAGTCCCCAATGCATTCTGCGATTCGTTTAGGTTTCGTTGAGCATTCAACGAGAATAAGTTTGTATTTACAATTTGTGGCATTTTACCAGCTCCTTTAAAAAGTTTCTTTCCTTAACAGGAAACACTCCGACTCTGCAGAGCTTAAGTGCTCCCGCGTTGCCATTGTCAAACGTATCGGCACTGCAAAAAAAATCTTTAAGGGAATTTGATAAAAAAAGTGATAAACGGATAAGAAATTATATTGACTTTTTATTTTCTGATTTCACAGATAAGAAATTCTTTAATGGAGATTTGACCATCGGAAAGCATTTCATGACGAGTGGTCATGAAAATAATATTTACAGGAAGTTAAACAGATTCAGGTTTTGCACGCGTGAAAAAGTTGCCTGAACCGCTTCCAGCGAGGTGATTTCAAACGTTAACTGGCTGATGGCTTCTGCCAGATCCAGATCTTCTACTTCTGACAAGGTCTGTTGTAACACAAGCTTTGCACTTGAAGACTCTGTATCTGCAGAGTCCAGTGAGTTCTGGCGTGTACCCACTGTTGTCCTTATATTAAGAATATTACCTATCGCCTGATCGATGTCACCCAACGCATTCTGCAACCCCTGCTGTAATTCGGCTTCCTGCGACGGACCAGAAGGAGAGATTTCCAGTGTATTAATAAGATTGGAGATTGTTGTAAACACATCCTGGTTTCGACTCGCCTGGACTACAAATTCATCACCCGCATTGACTTCACCGGAAACAGACACATCAATGCCATTAAAGCTAATGGATGTTCCACCTGTATAGGGTTGCGCAGATAATACGGTTGCAGCAGTTGTGTCATTCACCACATCAAAAGTAGTCGCCGACGTAAATACAATTCTAAAGTCATGCGGTAAAAAACTGGCATTATCAACCACACTGCCTGCACTGATTGTACCTCCACCCGTGTTACCCACACTCACATTCGTTGAAAATGAACCATTACCATTGCGTATTTTCTGAAAAACCTCATAACCAGACTCACCAATATCGACAACCCGATTGGAAGATATTTGTAAATTTAATGGCGACTGATCACCATTATAAGTAGCACCTCCCGGTGTCAGTGTAAATGGCCTGGTTTTACCTTTACCGCCAGAGAATAAGTATTCGCCATTGCCATCTCTGGTGTTGGCATAGTCCAGCAGTTCTTCCAGTCTTTGGTTAATTTCAGTTTTAATAATATTTCTGGTTTCATCTGTCTGTGTACTGGAATTAGCCTGAATAGTCAGGTCCCGAATACGCTGCAGATTATTGTTAACACTTGTCAAAGTAGCATCCATCAGGCCTAACTGTTGATTAGCGAAGCCACGATTGCGCTCAAACTGATCCAGGCGTGAAATCGCCTGATTAAGGTCTACAGATCGCGCTGCTTCAGCCGGCGCATCCGATGGACGCAATAACTTTTTACCAGAGCCAACCTGAGCCTGTAAGCCCGCAATCTGAGAAAGATTCTCCTGAATATCCTGTACAGCCCGCTGGTAATATACCGACGTTGAAATTCGCATATCTTATCTCCCAACTACACTCAATAACGTCTGAAACAATTCATCGCTGGCAGCAATGACTTGTGCTGCTGCCTGATAGGCTTGTTGAAATTTAGTCAGATTCACAGCTTCTTCATCCAGATTTACTCCCGAGACGCTTTCTTTGGCCTGGACTGAATCTTCCAGCAGCCTGTTTTGAGCGTTGCTATTTAATTCTGCCTGGCGAGTAACTGTTCCCACTCTGCCAACCAGACCACCATAGGTTTCCTGATAACTACTACTCCCTCCTACGGTATCGGCCGTTTGCAGTCCAATTAAAGCAATTGCATTAGTATTATCAGACACAGCACTGGTATTGCGTTCAATGACGAAAACATCAGCATTCTGCACAGGTCCTTCGATGTTTACACGTATGCCGTTAAAGTCTATGTCTGCTCCACTTGTATAGGTGACACCTGCAGCAATACTGACTCCATCAGTAACATTGAAAATATCAAAAGTTGTCGCGGGCGTATTAAATCGAATCTCTACCGTGTCAGTCAGATCCGGATTGGTAATATCCAGCACCTGGGGAGGGCTAATAGCGGCATCGCCCAGATTATTTAATTGTGCACTTGTTCTAACGGGTGAAGCGGCTGCAAAGTCATCTGTACGAGTAACCAGTACATCGATTTGACTGGCACCCTGTCTCGTGGGACGAATTAAAAAACGATCACCTGCATTTGCACCTGCACCAACATCTATCTGCACACCATCAACTGTGAATGAGCTGGCTGCTGACACAGTGGTAACACCATCATCCAGTCGAGTGAGTGTATAATTTGCACCATCGTAACTAAGACTATAGTCGGATGATGTCAGCGCCCTAAAGTCTGTAATGGTTCCGGTTACACTGGCACTGCCAGTATTATTTGTATTACCAATCACTTCTACAGGGCCAGAAGCAAAGAAATCTGTGCCAATCGCGCCTGTTAATGTTTGACCAACATTGTGTTGTTCATTAAATGTACCTGCCAGCACTGTTGCTATACGCCCCAGTTCATTTCTTATAGAACCCAGTTGTTCATTTTTAAATTCCAGCAGGCCAGACAGTCGACCACCGGAAATTGAATTAGTGATATCTGCATTGCCGGAAAATGACTGATAGGCAATACGTGTTACAGATGCATCAGAAGGATCAGGCACTGCAACCAGCGTTTGAGAATTTCCACCCACTACAATACTTTGACCATTACCGATGAATACGCTTAATGAACCATCTTCCTGTTCCAGAGTTTTCACTGAAATAATTTCTGAAAGTTCAAGTACCAATTGGTCACGCTGATCCAGCAGATCATTGGGGCGTTGACCTGACGAGGTAACACTTTGTGCTTCAACAATTTTTTGATTTAAATCAGCAATACCTGTCGCGATATTATTCAGGTCCTGAATGTTTTCACTTATTCCCACCCTGATATCACTATCGATCGCTGCCAATTGGGATTCAATATTGGAAAACCTCGACACCAGCGATTCTGCAGAACTTAACACTACCTGGCGAGTCGAACTGGAGCTGGGGTCAATTGACAAATCCTGCACGCTATTGAAAAAATTCTGCAATGATGGCGCCAAACTGCCATCACCATCTGCAAGCAAATTATCCACACGCGAAGCCAGATTACTAATCGCATCAAGCCTGCCAGCTTCTGTGGAAGCAGCACGTAACTGCTCAGTTAAAAATTCACTTTCAATACGCTGTATATTTGCAACACGAGTACCTTTTCCGATAAAGCCAAAACCAAAACCTTGTGGTTGCAGGGTCGTGAAATTGACTTCCTGACGACTGTACCCCGGCGTTGTTGAATTTGCGATATTATTAGACGTCGTTGCTAACGCTGTCTGAAAAGCTCGTAATCCTGTTACGGCAGTATCTAATGGTCCAGCCATATTAAATGTTTCCTATCAATGTTATTGGCGCAATTGCATGAATGCTTTG
Source organism: uncultured Gammaproteobacteria bacterium (assembly GCA_963976865.1). GTDB lineage: Bacteria > Pseudomonadota > Gammaproteobacteria > UBA4575 > UBA4575 > UBA1858. The sequence continues at coordinate 283,805 of CAXBLY010000002.1, forward strand.
TTCTCCAGTACATTCAATATCTTGTTTGCATAGTCTGGATCAGTCGCATACCCGGCATTTTGAATTTCACTTAAAAATTTCCTCGCATCACCAGCAAATTCAAGTGCATATGAGTAGCGTTCATTTCCCAGTAAAAATTCCGCATAGTCCTCAAACGACTCTTTCAGTGAATCGTAGGCACGGAATGACTGTTTAATTTCATTGAAAGCCCCACCCATAAACTCCAGTGTCTGACTGCCAACATGCTTACCTTCCCAACGATTATCGGCCTTAATTCCAAAATAATTATTCGAGCTGCCTTGCGCATCTTTGGGAACATGACTTCCCCAGCCCGTTTCAAGTGCGGCGATCGCTACTAACACCTCAGCATCTACGCCCAGGCGTTCCGCTGGCGCTTTAGCATACTCATAAGCTATCTCAACGAACTGATTCGGTGATTCAGGCTTGAAAGCTAATGGCTTAACTTCTTTTGTTACACTAGCTGAATTTACAGAAGCACCTTGAATGGATTCAGACTGCACATTTGCAACAAACTTTCCTACAAAATCATCAAGGTTATCTTTAACCTGTCCTGTAACATTACTATTAATTTTTTCCTGCACTAAACCAACACTGTGCTGGATAGTCTCTTTTGCAGAGATTGCAGTAATATCCTGCTCATCAGCACTGGTTTGATCTGTATCACCACCCAGTTGCCGGTTCAAAATATTTGCAATACCCAGCACCTCTTTTTTGGCAAGATCTGTAGCAATTTGCTGATCGTACATATCACGATAAAACTCTGACTGTTCACTTTGAAACATGCCTTCAGAAAGCGAGGCAGTACGCATACTTTTCAACATCTGCTGCAGAAATAGCGCCTCAAACTGTTGAAAAATTTCGTCATTAACCTGCTGCTCACCGTTGCCTGCCTGCAAACGCAAACGGGCAGTATCAGATGCAGTCGATAGAAGAGATGCGATACCTTCACTCATCGTTAAATCACTATTAATTCAGCTTTAAGGGCACCGGCCTGTTTCAGTGCCTCTAAAATGGCTACCAGATCTCCTGGTGCAGCACCTACTTCATTGACTGCGTTCACGATTGCATTCAGAGAAATGCCCGGATTAAACAGGAACATGCGATCAGAATTCTGCTGCACGCTTATTTCCGAATCAGTCGTCACCTCGGTATTACCCACTGCGGCAAATTCATTGGGCTGACTTACTTCCGTATTTTCTGAAATAGTGACAACCAGACTGCCGTGAGATACAGCTGCCGGGGAGACACGCACATTCGAACCAATCACAACTGTTCCGGTACGTGAATTAACAATCACTTTTGCAGAACCAGCTCCAGGCTTCATACGAATGTTTTCTATTTCAGATAAAAATGACACTCTGTTGGCAGCATCGAAAGGTGCTCGTACTCTTACGGTAACTGGATCCAGTGCGCTGGCAACATCACCACCCATAATTTCGTTTATTCGGTCCTGCATACGTGTAGCAGTGGTAAAATCAGAAGTATGCAAATTCAGATATAAATGCTCCTGTAATGCAAAATTACTTGGAATGGCTCGTTCAATGGTTGCACCATTCGGAATACGCCCTGCACTCGGCACATTGATTGTAATACTGGAACCATCACTGCCTTGCACACCCAATCCACCAACTACCAGATTACCCTGGGCAATTGCGTATACCTTCCCATCAATACCTTTTAGTGGCGACATCAACAAACTGCCACCTCGCAAACTCTTGGAGTTTCCCAAGGAAGAAATAGTGACATCAATTGTCTGACCAGGTTTTGAAAACGCAGGCATTTCCGCATGAATGGATACTGCAGCCACATTTTTCAACTGTGGATTCACATTGGGAGGGATGGTTATGTTGTATCGATTTAAAAAGCTTTTCAGACTTTGCACTGTAAATGGTGTTTGACTGGTTTGATCGCCAGTGCCGTCCAGTCCCACTACCAGACCATAGCCAAGCAGCTGATTAGTTCTCACGCCTGACACTGAAGTTAAATCTTTTATTCTTTCAGCTAATACTGAATTTGATATGGCCAGTAATAGCATTATGTATAGTATTCGCATTCCGATCTCCCTAAATTATAATGGCCATACTGCGTGCATGAAAAATTTTGTCAGCCAGCCGGCTTTACTACTGTCGCTTACTACGCCGTTACCCTTATAGGTTATTCGCGCATTTGCTATCTTGGCTGATTCAATCTGATTATTGGAATCAATATCTGTTGGACGAACCATGCCATCAATACGAACTATTTCACTGCCTTCGTTCAAGGTAAGCATTTTTTCACCCTTAATTACCAGATAACCATTAGGCAATCTTTCCGTCACAGTAACGGTAATATTTCCATCCAGACTGTTTTCCTGCGTTAGCTCGCCTTCGCCTTCAACATCCCTGGAAGCAGTAGCACTACTTGATAACACCTCTCTACCATTAACCGTGTAATCACTTTTACCAAAAAGTGTTGGGTTAGGAAGATCAATACTGGAAGTTTTATCCGCTTCCAATGATGTCGATTTACTTGCATTGGTTTGTTCAGAGAGGACTACTGTTAGCAAATCCCCCACACGGGTTGCCTTGATATCTTCAAAAATATAAAGATTGCTTGAGGCATAAAACAGGCCACCATCATAGGTAGTCTTTGCCTCCGGCATAACAGGTGCTGCAGGTTCGTAATCAGGATCGCTCAGCTGCCCCATGCTGCTGCATCCAGACACAAGCATCAGAACAACTGCGATCAGACTGAATTTATTTTTACTATTCATACTCTCTACCTTTGCACTTCATCAACTATATTTATAAATTATTATTAACGTACTGAAGCATGCTGTCGGCTGTTTCAATTGCGCGCGAATTAACTTCATAGGTTCGTTGTGTTTCAATCATGTTCACGAGCTCTTCAACAACATTTACATTTGAAGTTTCCAGTGATCCCTGAATCATGGTACCCAGTCCATTCTGTCCCGGCGTACCAGGCGTTGGGCTTCCCGATGAGGCTGTCTCAAGAAATAAATTTTCACCTCTTGGCTGCAGACCGGTTTCATTGACGAAATCGACCAGCTGTATGTTTCCAACCTGCGTTGGCGCATTATCACCAGCCGTTAGCGTTGAAACTGTTCCATCAACACCGATGGTAATACTGGTTACATTTGGCGGTATTGTGATTGAAGGCTGTAAAACATAACCACTTGAGTTAACAATTTGTCCCTGCGAATCCAGTGTAAAACTGCCATCACGCGAGTAACCAGACGTCCCGTCTGGCAGTTGTATTTCAAAAAATCCACGACCCTGAATTGCAACATCCAGCGGCGCATCTGTCTGGGACACATTTCCCTGTGTAAACAGTTTCTCAGTCGCAACTACTCGCACACCTGTTCCCAACTGCAATCCTGTCGGTAATTGCGTGTCCTGTGATGACTGCGCGCCAGGTTGACGAATATTTTGATAAACCAGATCTTCAAATACTGCACGATCTCTTTTAAAGCCAGTGGTATTTGCGTTAGCCAGATTGTTTGAAATTACTGTCATACGCGTTTGCTGCGCATCCAGACCTGTTTTTGAATTCCATAATGCTGAAGTCATTGTCTAATCCTTTAAATGTTTATCCACGCATTCTTAAAATGGTCGCCGAGCTAGCATCGTTACTTTCCGCGGTCTCCATTAATTTCACATGCATCTCAAATTTTCGTGCCAGTTCAATCATGTTGATAAGTTCGCTAACCGAATTCACATTACTACCTTCCACGGTTCCTGACGCCACTCTTACAGCAGCATCAGCTTCAAATGTGATGCCATCTTTTGCACGAATAAATCCATCCAGATTCTTTTCAAGATTATCAATCGGCGGGTTTACCAGTTTAATTCGGTCAATCACTGCCAATGCACTTGCATCCTGACCAATCGGTACGATTGATAAAGTGCCATCTGCAGCAATATCGAGTTTTTCATAGGGTGGCAATGCAATTGGGCCATCATTCCCCATAACAGAAAATCCCGCGCCCGTTTGCAGCAAACCTCCATTAACAACACGCAAATCTCCTGCACGGGTGTATGCTTCGCTTCCATCCGGTGTTTGAATCGCAAGGAATCCTGGACCGTTAATTGATACATCCAGATCACGACCTGTCTGGGTCACCTGGCCAACATCAAAATTAATCCCCGATCTTTCATCAACGCTAAATACACGACTTGGATTGCCAGCACCGTAGACAGGCAGACTACGAATTGTGTCGAAGTCTGCCCGAAATCCAGTCGTACTTGCGTTCGCTAAATTGTGGGTATTGGTTGCCTGATGCAATTGGATCTGTTTTGCACCATTCATTGCCACATATAGCATTCCATCCATTCTCTACTCCTCTTGTAGATAGCCCTTATTAAATAATATTAATAATTGTCTGGGTAATTTCATCTGCTGCTCCAATAACTTGAGCATTAGCCTGGAAGTATCGTTGAGCCTGAATCATGTCAACTAATTCTGCAGTGATATCAACATTTGACTCTTCTAATGCACCAGATTGAACAATACCTAAATCAGTTGAACCTGGTTCACCAACAAGTGCTGGTCCAGATGAAAATGACTCTGTCCACAGCGAATTACTTGCTGGGACTAACCCTTGAGTATTGGTAAAGTTTGCCAAAGCAACTTGACCAAAGGCTTGTGATTGACCATTTGAGTAGCGACCAAACAAAGTACCATTTTGGCCAAAATCCAGACTTGTTAATCTTCCGGTTTCATAACCATTTTGATTTAAAGCAGAGACACCAAAGGGACTACCAAATTGGCTAACTTCAGCATAGTCAATAGTGAATGTCGTTGAATTGCCAACGCCACCGGGCGTGAATGCAGCTGAAGTTGCTGTCGTACCAGTACCACCATTGACACCAACAAGATTTCCGCTGGCATCAAAATTCAACAAGTCAGGTCCATCAACCTGTACACCATCAACAAATGCATATGCTTGCCAATCAGTCGCACTATCACGCCTAAAATACAGTGAAGTTAAGTGCTCACCACCCAACGAATCGAAACTGCTTAATGAAGTTGAATGATTATAGGTCGCTGGATCAGGACCTGATGCACCCACAGTAAATGCTGGAAGAATACTTGATGTAGCATCAAGGTTTGCACCCAAACTGATTTCTGAGGTGACTCGTGGCGCAAGATCTCCGCGACCAACGACAATTGGGCCCAATGCACCCGTTAGGTTGCCATTACTATCTGGCTGGAAACCTACTAATGAATTTCCACTGGGATCAACAATATTTCCATCCAGATCAACACCAAATGACCCTGCTCTTCCATAAAATCGCTCACCTGCATCTTCCAGAACGAAAAAGCCTTGACCATTAATGGCTAAATCTAAAGCATTATCTGTAAATGTAAGGCCACCATCAGTAAACTGTTGCTGAATCCCTGCTAACTGGACGCCTTGTCCAATAGAATTACTACTGACTCCAAATTCCGAACTGGCATAAATATCTGCAAATTGTGCACGAGATTTTTTAAATCCTGTGGTTTCACTATTTGCAATATTATTTGAAATGACTTCCAAATCATTTTGTGCGGCGCTTAAACCGGTTAGTGCTATATCAAATGGCATATCTTTCTCCTTTAGTTATGCGATTTATTAATTATTTACTGTGAAATTCTCTGTACATCGTTAAATAAAATTGTGCCGCCAGTTTGCAAGCCTAGCTCGATCGCACTAGCATTCGAAAAATTGACACTCTGTACTTTTGTATCTACTGTTGTTGGTAACGTTACTTCATCGTCTCCAGATAATACTTTTGCTGAAATAAAGTAAGTTCCCTCAGACACTTGTTCACCCTGTTGATCCAGACCGTCCCAAGTAAAACTATTTAATCCGGAATTCGCCAATATGACTTGTTTGGATTGAACAACGATGCCGGCCGCATTTGTAATTTGTACCTCCGCCGTACCTGCCTGCCCATTTGAATCAACATAAGCAGTAACAGGCTTACCTTCAGAAACAGCTATCTGATTACCCTCCGCTTGTACACTCTTGCCAATTAAACCTGCTGCATTAAGTGCCTGGTTATTATTAAATCCTTGTGAGAACTCCGCGAAGGACTCATTCAGGTTATTGACACCATCCACCGTACCGAACTGCGCTAGCTGGCCAATGAACGCTCCATTCTCTACTGGCTCAAACGGATCCTGATTTTGTATTTGTGCCACAATTAACTGCAAAAAATCTTCCTGACCCAATTCTTTATTACTGGCGGCATCTTTCTGAAATCGTTGCACACCAAACTGACTAGTGAGTGCCTGATTTGTCCCTATTTCCATTTATTCTCTCCCCGTTATTCGCCTAAACGAAGTGTTTGTAAAAGCAAGTCTCTTGATGTATTGATCACTTCAACGTTGTTTTGATATCCACGCGAAGCCGACATCATATTGGTCATTTCTTCGATGGGATTTACATTCGACAGATAAATATAGCCTTCATCATCAGCCATAGGATTACCTGGCTCATAACGTTTTGGTGCCTGCGCATTATTCTCAACTATCCCTAATGTCTGCACACCAACATTTCCACCTTGTTCATTAAATGCATCTTTATACATGGCAGAGAAAACCGGGTTTCTCGCTTTGTAGGCAGCAGCATCACTCCCTGCAACAGACTGTGCATTGGAAATATTACTGGCAGTCACATTAAGCCGAACACTTTGTGCACTTAAGCCACTGCCCGAAATATCAAATATATTAAATAACGACATTATTATTCACCTCTTAAAGTACTTATCAATCCGCTGATTTTTTTACCCAGGATAGACAAACTAGCCTGATAGCGAATTGCATTTTCTGTAAACGCAGATTTTTCATAATCAGCATCTACCGTATTTCCATCAAGTGATGGGTGTGAAGGCACGCGATAGCGTATGGCATGACTGGCTATTCCATTTGCATCACTGGACAAATGCTGAGAACTACTTTTTGCAAGCTTCACGCTGCTTTGAAGTTGCCCGCCTTGCAGGCTTTCAAACGCTGACTTGAAATCAATGTCTCTGGCTTTATAATTTGGAGTATCAGAATTTGCCAGGTTTGCAGCCAGCATTTCAGAACGGGCTGCACGCAATGCAATAGATTGTGCATGTACTCCAAAAAGTTTATCTACCGGGCTTGACATAAATGTATTACGTAAATTTATTTGTAATAGCTAAAGCAATCGCTGTGCCAGCCGATAACTACCGATCAGAGTTAAAAGACAACACTCCATCTTTCAATCTCATACAGTGACATTCAATTGTTGCCGCAAGGCGGCAATAGTTGCATGCATTGCCAGGCATAAAACGCCATAATCAGCTCAGCACAATAGTCGGCATGAACATTGCAGCATTACATAGCAGCGTTAAAGAATTGACGATTAAAATGAGATGATGAAAAAAACACATAGAATAATAATGATCATGCTGTCAGTGTTACTTATGTACATAAGTACACAGGCGGTATTGGCAAACAATGAGCTGGTTGCGAGCCCACACCACCAACATAGCGATATCATTAAAAGCGTGAAAGATTTTATCGGCGAATCGATTGGCGGCAACGATGATTCAACTGTCATTACAACCAAAGCACTCGACAAGAGACTTCGCCTGCATAAATGTGAGATACCATTGCAGTCATTCTGGCCGCCTGGCGCCAGCAAGTCCGGCCATACAACGGTGGGAGTACGCTGCAACGATGACAAACCCTGGAAGATTTTTGTTGGCGCTCAAATCAAGCAATACCAGCAAGTGTGGGTAACAGTGACGGCAATATCACGAGACACCATACTTGATCGCTCTCACGTTGCACTTGAGCGGAAAGAGATTAGTGCCCATCAGCATGATTATTTTAACATTGACCAGACACCCATTGGCTTAATGACAAAAAGACCTCTGCGCAGGGGTGATATTGTGCAAGAACGGGCGCTGGAGAAGCCTATGGCCGTGAAGCGAGGTGATCGAGTTGTTGTCATTGCCCGCATTAATGGCCTGGAAATACGCACTGCTGCTACAGCAATGAATTCTGCAGCCACGGGTGATCGAATACGCGTACAAAACCTCACCAGTAAAAAAGAACTGGAAGGTACGTTGCATGAGAATGGTATGGTGCATGTAAATATCTGAATATTTATATGAGTTTTTATTAAAGAGATGGCGAAATTTGCCGATATATGGAAATCAGGAAAAGGTAACAGAAGATGACAGACGTGATTAGAAATATTAATTCAAACAACCCGGTAAATGGTTCTGGATCAAAACCAGCAGCAAAGCCATCTGATGATGCAACGAGTCAGAAAGCCAGTTCTGCCAGTACACAGGCGGCCAGTGCCGCAGCTGATCAGGTAGATCTCACAAACTCTGCTCAGAAAATTGATCAGGTGATTTCCAGCCTTTCTTCAGAACCTGTTGTGAATCGAGAGAAAGTGGATGAAATCAAGTCGGCTTTAGCTGAAGGACGCTATGAAGTAAATAGCTCAGTGATAGCAGATAAGCTAATCGAGATAGATGAACTACTGAAGTAGTTTATCCTCGCCCCAGCAAGACTTAAACACCACGGAACGGCATATGAATAACCAACATTCAGATCGAGTTATCACAGAACTGCAGAATTGTATTAATACTTTCCTGGATCAGCTATCGGCCGAAAGGGAATTACTATTAATTGGAAATGCCAGTGATTTAAATAATATCACTCTGCAGAAACAAGACACGATCACACAATTATCATTACTGGAGTCCCAGATTCCCCCGCTTTTGAGTGATTTCGAAAACGATCAATCCCTGAAATTAAAATGGCAACAAACCGTCAATCTGTTAAAGACATGTCAGCAAATGAATGTGGAAAACAGTTCACTGGTAAATAATCGCCTCAAGCAAACTACAAATACATTGCATCAATTGCACTCGCTATTTGACACAGGACATTCTGTCACTTACAGCGAAGATGGCAGCCAGATTATCAGTTCAGAGCCTAATCGCTCCGTTCACGCCTAAACCATCTAGCCACAGTATTTCATTTTAAGTAAAAAGGACCTAGCACCTCATTGGTCGTCAATTATTTGACGTTCAGTGAAGGTCAATTGTGAACAGTTGTAAATTTACAATTATTGCTCTGGACACAAGTTAATTAGGGTGTAAGTTTATCCCTCATTATCCTATCTACATATAAGACAAAATAATTAAAAAAGCATTCTTTAATGGAAACGAACAAACCAATCAGACAAATCAGCCCTCATAACATGGAGCTAGAAACGCCAGAAACTTTGTTTGAGTCAACAGGCTCTGTATTAAGCTATGCATTAAGATTCCAAAGCCAGCTATGTATTGAAACACTATTACAGTCATATGAAGAGTGCATACAGTCGCTTTTCAACATCCATGGAATTCGCTACCGCTATCCTTTACTGGGCGCCACTTACTCCCTAGGTACAACCTACAACGCACAGTGTAATTTCCAGCTAAACACTAATGAGGAGTTTTGGGGTGATATTACTATATATCGAGGCAAGGAACTTACAGAAAGCGAGATGAAGAATATAGAGCTTATTTCATCATTACTAGTGCATCCGCTAAGAGCTATAATCCATCAGAAATCCAATTCGTTACTATCCTTCAACGAAGAAACAACCGGCGTTGCCAATGCAACACTTGTTGAGCAGCTAGTGACTCGCGAGGCCAAACTGGCAAACCGGGAACGCGTGCCAATGTCTCTGGTATTAATTGATATTGATCGATTTCAAAATATTTCAGAATCGGCAGATTTTATAGTTAGAGATGAGATTCTATATAACGTAATGAGAGTAATGCGCAACTGTATTCGCGACACAGATTTACTGTTTCGATATGAGAATGATATTTATTGCCTGATTTTAAAAGGTGTGACGGATAGCAATGCACTTCAGATAAGCGAACGTATACGTAAAGCTATTGATAGCTACTCGTTCACTACTGAAAAAAATAAAATTTCTCACATCACTGTCAGTAGTGGTATTTCAACATTATTAAAAACAGACAGTATCGAAACTATTTTCGACCGCACTACCCGTGCCGTTCAGCACGCGAAAAAAATGGGCCGCAACCAGTCTATCGTTGCAGACGGTAAATTTATTAGTTAAGCAACTCTCAGGGCTTCCACACGATCCCGGCCGCTATGTTTGGCTTTATATAACGCCTTATCTGCACGCTCAAAGAGCGATGTTGGTGTGTCATTGGAAATGAAGGACGCGACACCGCATGATATTGTCACACGCAGCGCCTGTTTTTTATAAGTAAACTCTGTCGATGAAATTAATTGTCTGATTCTTTCAGCCAGCTGCGCTCCTTCTTCCAGTGACTTATTCACAAGCAGCATGACAAATTCTTCCCCACCAAATCTTGCCAGCATATCCCCCTGGCGCACACCCGTTTCCAGCTTTCTTGCCACTGATTGTAAAACCTTGTCACCGGCAGCATGACCATAACGGTCATTAATTGTCTTGAAATGATCTATATCCCAAACCAGCATAGTCCCCGGAATTTTTTCCTGCTCCCAGTTCATCCAGGCTTTCTCCAGGGCCTGAACATAAGCAGCCCGGTTATATAATCCGGTTAATGGATCGGTGATAGCTTCCATGTGTTTTTTATGAATAGTTTTTTCCAGGTTTTTTGCATGATCTTCCAGCAGTTTAATTTTGTTACTCATGCCTGCAATTTTATTTTCCAGTATTTGTGTTCCACTCTCTTCCGCTTCCACTTCATGGATAACTTTTGTTTGTATTGCAGTGACAATTTCATTGAGATTGTTCTTTAACAACTCCAGATCTTCACCATTCTTCAAGGTATCATTCAGTTGTTTAAAACCCTGTTCAAATGACCTGTTAATGCTACCTTTTTTCGATTCACGCGCGAAATACTCATCTTTTGTTTCACTTATTTCCGCATAGATGGATTGCAGCTTACCCGCAATCGCTACCAGATAACCATGCATTTCCCTATGATCTTCACCAAGACTACTGGAATAATCGATAAGTAAATCTTTGGTCTTCAGCGTACAGTCGATGACGTTATCATTGGAATCCAGCTGTTGTTTGATTTTATGGGCAGAATCAACATATTCACCACTGTACTGAATACCAACCAGTAATTCACGAAGCACATTACGCCACTGCTGGGTAGACTTTGCATCCAGGGCTGATGACCTTAGCCCGGCACTAACTGACTGGAAAAAGTCTCCAAGATACGCCAGCACCTCATTATTGGAAAAAGCATCGCTGATTTCACGTTCAACAACAAGTGCGTCTTCCAACTGCTTTTCATTGGCAAGGCGCTGGTATTCCTCCAGCCTGCTTTTAGCTGATACCAACGGGCTTATGCGTTGAATTTCTTCAAGATCTACAAGCTTGTTACTACTCAGTATTTTTAGAATTTTTTCAAACATTGCCCATTATCTACTTCTCAAATAACTTTTTTACTACCAGGAAATTCTGTTTTGTCATCAGCATCCAGCGCGGCGTGCTCTTTTGGAGACCAGGGTCTGGTTGACCAGTCTCTGCGATCCATTTCAATTAGAGGTTCTATTGATGGATACAACTTGTCCAGCGACACAGATAAACCATTGCCCTGAATTACACGTGCATGATGTCTTTGCAGATCTCTAAAATGATTTACTCCACAAGAGTGAGCGATCATTCCTACCTCATACACTATATTCTTTACATAGCTGGCTACGCGCTCAGACTTGATTTGCGGATCAAGTCCACGTTGCAATTTTTTATCATGGGTAGTGATGCCTGTCGGGCATGAATTTTTATTGCATTGCAGTGCCTGTATACAACCTAGCGAAAACATAAAGCCACGCGCTGATGTTATAAAATCAGCACCGACGCATAACGCCCAGGCCACATCTGCGGGATTAATCAGTTTTCCTGACGATATAACTTTAATACGGTCTCTCAAACCGTATTCAATTAACTTGTTTACAACAATAGGAAGGCTTTCGTGTAACGGCAGCCCCATATCATCCAGCAAAGGCAAAGGAGCAGCACCTGTGCCTCCATCAGCACTGTCTACTGTAATAAAATCAGGCGCACACTTTATGTCTCTACGCAAAATTGCACTAAACAAATGATCCAGCCAGCTTTCAGATCCAATCACGGCCTTAAAACCTACTGGCTTGCCGGTTACGTCTCTTACATGATTGATCATATCCAGCAAATCATCATCGCATTTGACTTCAGGGTGACGGTTAGGACTAATTGAATCTATACCAACAGGTATGCCTCTGATATCTGCTACTTCCTGAGAGACTTTATCACCAGGAAGAATCCCTCCCTTGCCGGGTTTACCTCCCTGACTAAGCTTAATCTCAAACATTCTTACCTGACGATGCGCCGCAACTTCTTTCAGTTTTTCATCACTTAACTTTCCGGTTGCAAGATCACGCACACCATATTTAGCTGTTCCTATCTGGAAGACAATGTCACAACCACTTGAGAGATGATAGGGTGACAAACCCCCTTCACCTGTATTCATCCAGCATTCTGCTTTCTTGGCCCCTAATCCCAAAGCAAGTACGGCGGGCTTTGAAAGAGCACCGTAACTCATGCCGGAAATATTAAAAATAGAACGCGTTACATAAGGCTTCATCGCATAAGGACCGATTGTGTCGTAATCGGGACTAGTAGCATCTTCAGACATGGTTGGGTAAGGACAGTTAGCAAACAATACTGTGCCCGGCTTTTTCAGGTCTCGCGTAGAACCAAAGGCGGCTGTGTTGGAAACGTTTTTAGCTGCACGATACACCCATGAACGTTGTGCACGATTAAATGGTAATTCCTCACGATCCATGGCAAAAAAGTATTGCCTGAAGAATTCCCCGAGATATTCAAATAAATAACGAAACCTTCCTATCACCGGATAGTTTCTCCGAATCGCTTGTTTGGTCTGAGTAACATCAATCACGTATAAAACCGCGACTGCAACTACAGCGGCAACAAGAGCGACTGCAAGTGATACTTGTACAAAAGACTTAATAGTCGATGACACTGAAAGAATGTATTCCATTAAATATCCTAAAAAGAATCGGGATTCAAGTGGTTATCGGCGGAATAAACATATGCTTTACTACTCATTACACACCATGCATCCGCTCTAAAAGGTATCCAGAAGATCTATCGGCTCTGCATTTGTGCTTAGCAAAAAGTAACTATGATGAAACAGCTGGTGGGTGGCATTTTTATCAATATCAACGACTTGCTGCGAAAAATCATAACCTGCCCGATGCATGCTGATACCTACAAAGTCACATAGTCTCTGCAATGCATTCCCAAACACTTGCGTTGAGTAACCGTATTCAAAACATGTCACCAGATTGTAACTAATAATACTTAATTTCAGACGTTCTGATATCGTAGAATTTTCATGCACTTGCTGGATGCTATCCGGCAATAGACCAATATCGTTGCTTGAAAATCGATACAATGATCGAACAGATTCAATAGAATCAACATCGAATACATTTCTGGTAATATTGCCATTCGACAGACACGCTGACATATCACTAAAACCAGAAAACATCGACGCACAAAACATCTCGTCAGATGATGTTTGCCCCATATAATCACCCCAAAATTGAGTCAGGCGAGAGGCCATATAGGTTCGGCTTTTGACCAGCTCGAAGACTAACGCATTTTGCGGACTGACATTTGTTTCACTCAAGGATTTTATTGATAACAAACTGTTTTTCAGGGATTCCAGCCCTACCAGATTTATTGCTGCAGTCAACGTATTAACTACCGGGCTCTTTCTTTTCAAAAAAGTTTTATTCACCAAACATAAAATATTGGCTAGTACAGCGGGGTCCTGTTTTGCCATCTCCGTGATATCACGTAAATCAATATCCTCTCGATCAAAATAATGCCGCAGATCATCCACCACCTTATCTGAGCCAGGCATACTATCAAGGTTAATGGATTGGTCATTCATGACACTGGATAGTTATCCACTTTCCGGCTGTACAATTTTGACGCCAGCCTCATCAACCTCATCAACACTAAAATTGTTATGCAATTCATCAAACAGGTGATGATTACCCACAATCACAATTTCTACGCGCCGATTACGGGCTTTATTCTCCAGGCTATCATTAGGCACTAGCGGTTTTGTCTCTGCATGTGCTCTCATTTGAACACGATACGGGTCGACACGATTTTTCTTGGTCAGATGATGTACTACATTTGCCGCCCTTGCAGCAGACAATTCCCAGTTGGATCGATACTTATAGGTATTGATAGGGACATTATCCGAATGTCCAGCGACTATAATATTTCCTTCTATCTTATTAAGTGACTCTGACACTCTGTCAATAATCTGAAACGAGGATGCTTTTAATTCAGCTTCACCAGAATTGAAGGTACTCTTTTCTTTTAAGCGCACAGTAATTTCTGCTTCAGACCACTCCACTTCAAGCAAACCGGTTTCTATTTCTTCTTTTAAGTCCTCAACCAGCTTTTCGGCTTCTTCCCTGATACTTTCAACCGCTGCTTCATACATTTTTTCTGCAAGATTCTTTTTGTCACCATCACTACCTTCAGAAAACTTCAGGTTATCTTTGGTATCATCTGTCGTCTGTTGTTCAACTATCTGGAATGGTGTGGGCTGAGGAATACCAGGAGAAAATTCCATTGCAATAATACTTGTACCTTTTGGAATATCATCAGCTTTAATTTCACGTTGCACACCAAACGCTGACTTCATTGATCCTGACAGTTGCTTGAATTTCAGCACATCCATTTCTGAGAACGCAAGCAGTAACACAAAGAAACACATTAACAGCGACATCAGGTCGGCGAATGTCATCACCCATGCTGGTGCACCCTCGTCACTTTCTTCTGCCGTTGCCTGTTGTTCATTATTCATAAATAATCCTACTCACTTTTCTCAACCAGACGCTTGCTTTCAGGCAGGAATGTCAACAATATCTGCTCAACCACTTTTGGATTGATGCCAGCCTGAATTGAAGATATGGACTCCAGAATAAGACTTTTATTTAATTTTTCTTCAGAACTAATTTTTTTCAGTTTATCGGCTATGGGTAAAGCCATGGCATTGGCAATAATTGCACCATATAAAGTAGTTAGCAGTGCAACTGCCATTGCCGGCCCGATAGCCTTTGGGTCGTCCATAGCAGAAAGCATTTGTACCAGACCAATCAGTGTACCAATCATGCCCATTGCAGGAGCTGCATCACCAATAGCCTTAAACATGGTAATACCCGTATTGTGCCTATCAATTGTCAGATTGATATCTTTACTCAGCATTTTTTGCACCACTTCTGGTGCATGACCATCAATACAAAGATTAATACCTCGCTCTAAAAACGGATGACCAATTTCCCTGCCTTCTAGCGCAAGAATTCCTTCCTTTCTGGCAACATTTGCCAACTCAACAGCCTCCTCAATAAGTTGATGAGGATCAACACTTTTATGCACAATGGACTTAAGTCCAACTTTAAAAGAACCGAAAAACTGCCCTAATGAAATTCTTGCTAACGTAGCTGCAAATGTACCACCCACGACAACGACTAATGACGGCATATTCACAAACGTCCCAAAGTCACCTCCTAACAAAATTGCAATACTAATAACAATTAGCGCGCCTATCAGGCCAATCAGAGTCGCTAAATCCATTATTGTTTACCCTCCCAGATGATTTTCAACATGACAACTATTGCCTGACACACATACACTTGAATATGTATAATTTTGATTAAATTAGTTATGGAATTTATCGGCAGAAACAGTGAAATCTGTATCTATAAACAGCCGGTTGAAAATCACCGACAAAGTGGACTAATCGATGATGCGAATGACAACGCTGTACAGTATCCAAGCTTGTTTATCGGCAGATGTTGTCAGCACTGAATCCTGGAATTGAAAATATATGGATAGTTCAACTGGAGAAGTTCGAGATTTGTACGCACTATTAAGCCTGTCAAATCCAGATTTAATATTTCCATACAATTCATGTATCGCGACTCAAATCATTGTGGCCGCAAAAATTGTGGCCTCGAGTCATAATGATCACGCTACCGTTGCATTCACCACAATAGAAGAAAGTGAATACCGGTTTACCCTGGATTTAAACTCCAGAACCTATCACAGTAAAGGCAACTGGATCTGGATAACCCGCATTGAAGTTTCATATTCCAGTAAAGTAATATTGACCATACCAATTAAACCACGCGTAATTGATATTCCTTATGCGGGCAATAGAGTATGTGCGCACTGGCTTTTTAAAAATATTGATGAGGAGATCAATGAAACATTAAAAACTCAGCTACTTTAATGTTAAATCTCATTTTACAGCTAGTGTTCACTAATACTTTCGATTCATCAGATTTTCTTCTGCGATAATTTGCAATTCTGTTTCCAGAATATATAAAGCCCAGCCAGGACATGGCCGAGCACTTACCAGATTCGGCGATGCACTCCAGGACTGCACAGTTCTGGCAGACAGCCTGTCACCTGTTACTCGTGCCAACAGGATAGCTATATGGCGAGAAGTCTTCCCATGCAAGAGCATCAGTTTTTTGAGGCGCTCTTTATTACGTTCTATTTCTGTCATAGTCTTTAATTGAAAAATATTGTCACATTTCGCATATAACCTTATGTTATTACGAACATTAATTAATAATCAAAGTATAGTTACCTCAACCTCAGCGCCTATCAGCCAGTGGGCCAAGGCCAGATCCAGCGGCTATTAAGCAGGTCGCTGGATTGCACTTTTACAATTATTACAAATTTTAATATTTATACAATTAAATTTATTTGATTTACGCACAATGTGCTAGCGAATTTTCCCCTGTTTATAAAACTTCAGCAGCAAAGGCCAGCAAAAAATAAGTGGGTGCTTTCGAAGCCTGTCACTAACAATCACCGGCTCACCTGTGTGTCGCTCAATTTTCCAGGCAATATAATCAACACCATTAGTAAATGTAGTCGTGGCTTTCATAAGCCTCAATACAGATAAAATCTTTCCTGCAAACGCTCTGGTTTTCCACTTGATAGTGGATAAAAGTCTTCGTTTATCAGTAGATATATAATCGCGTTTCTGTGAAAAGATAGCAGCAGTAATACCATCATAAAATTCACTTTGACTGTTATATATAACACTTGCACGTTGTTTTGTTTCAGTTCTTAGCTCAGCAGAATAAGTTAGCTGCAAGCCCTTTACCCACAACGCCTCGCTAGAAAACTCTTCCTTAATACAGTCTTTAACAGCATTCACAAATGTCGTTGCTGCGGTACACTGTATTTCAGTTACCCTGCTTTTCAGATTCTCATCAGCAAAATAGACAAGTGACAGTGGTTGTGTAAAGCGTGCCCAAAAATAGGGGTGGAAGGATTCATTGACAGCAGAATACAATCCCGGCATAGATATAACTGCGTATTTTGAATGATAGTGCTGACCGCTTATTTTAACCTGCAAATAAAAAACGTTGGGAGGCAAAACCCTATTAGCAATAGAATACCAGCGGCTATTATAGGCATGATTGTATTCATCAACAATCACGTAGAAATCAAGCATGGCATCTTTATACTCACGAGTACGCATACAGGATCCATAAAAGACAACTCCCAATAGTGATTTCTTATATTCTGCCTTTAAAGCCTCAACAAATTTTTCAAGCACCTCATCATGCTGATACTGCAAATTTGAATACACATGCTGATATAGCTGATCATTCATGTAGTCAGAAACGTAACATTACCGGCAGACTGTAATTCAACTTTAGTGGCCTTACCGGGTTCTCCAAATAACTCTCCATCTAGCGTAAACCCATCCTCAATAATCAATTTTGTTTTAACTGGACAGACACTGCGATAATAATCAGCACCAGCCTCCACCAAAGGGTCTTTGCCTCGCAGTATTTTCATGAATGCCTTGAATCCTTTAGGTGCATTTTTCTTTATCAATGTAAACGAAATATTGTTACTTGATCTTCCATGCCCCCAAAATGGATACACTCCCATCAGCAGGCGATTTAGCGTTGTGGCTGTAATAATCGTGAATTCACCAGTTATCACTGGTGCCTCGTCCATTTCAATACTGGCCCGGGTTGAAGTCGTCATTTTATTACTAGTAAGCCAGTCAAAGATATAACGTATCATTGCCATTGATGGTCCCAGTTCACCTCGAACTCCTTTGGTATGTATATTTTGCCGGCAATACAGTATTCCATTGTAAATAGCGCCGGCGCCAAAAAACATTCCGCATACTGTCAGGTTTTTCTCTGGCAAAGTCATTTCTATCACGGGTGTTAATGTCGGTTTCAAAGCACGCGTACCGGATTGCTGCGAATACATGATCACTTTATTCAGTACGTCACTTAATCTGCCTTTACACCCAACATCACCAAAAGCCATGCTGGTTGTACCTGCACGCAACAATACCAAAGCGGGTGTATACATTTGATTTGATTCATTCTTTAGATAGGTAAGCACCTGTAGCAATGTGCCATCACCACCATTGATAATCAGAATTTTAGTATTTTGCTGTTTACATGCTTCCATTGCATCCAGCAAGCTGCTCTCTTTATGAGTAATGATATGCTGAATAGCAGGATAATCCTGTAGTGTTTTTTCAAACACCTCAAATCCACCACGCTTGTTCTTGCCACTACGTGGGTTACTTATTGCAACAATATCGGCTGCCCCACTATTGTTAGCCTGCATCGTATACTACTTAACAGACCTCAACAGAGGCGCTATGGTTTTTTGCGCGGGATAGCCAGTAAATAATTTTACTGCCAGTGGAGCATTACTTTGATGCGGATCGATATTTTCCACCCACGACTCCAGAGGACCTTTAACCATTCTGACAACGCAGGCAAATATAAATCGGCTAGCGAGTAGCAATGTAGATATAACTGACCATGCCACTACCCACATAAACCCTAGTTCAGGATCGGCGACCAGAACAGCAATACTTAACAAAATAATACAGGGATTTCTGCGTGCAGTAACCAGACGATGGAATGAATCTATCGGTTTCCAGCAAAATATACTGATATCATTAAAAAACAACTGAAATAAACCTTCAAAGATTCTGCCACCGACATAGGCTGCCAGCATTACCCAAACCCAGTCCATGACTGGCAGCGTCATATTCATAAAAGCAATCTGACTCACGCCAAGGCCCATCGCCCAGCACCAGTACCAGATCGGCGGATGAATAATATCTAGCCCATGATCCATTGCATGACCAATTTTGCTCGACTGGAGAGTAACACGCGCCAGCTTGCCATCCACTGTATCGAGAAACGTCATCAGCCACGCCGCACACAAACCTGCCACCAATTCGCCGTAATAAAATGCAAACCCGCTGAATATTGTGAGCAACCAACCAAACCCTGTGACCATATTAGGTGTGATTTTTGCGTTAGCACACATGCGTACAACGCCACGTGCAGGTAATGGCCACCACCATTTCGTAACCAGGTCAGTGATACCTTTATATGACTTGTCATACAAATAGTTTTCAATGACAGTTTTGTCATTTTCATTAAGCTGTACTACATGAGCCAAATCATATTTACGTAATCGCGGATCATAACCCCCAGTGAGTTGTTCCGGTGTATACACTGTTATCTCATTCAGCTCGCTTACAGGAAGACCTTGATCAAGCAGATTTATGGCATGTGTAACCTTATTACTACTGCACCATACTGCAGCCGGAGATGGCTGCTGGCCTGACGAAAGTAAAACAGCTTCAGGACAAGTAACCAGTTTTTGTAACACATTGGCTTCATAAAGGTAATCAGCCCGCAATATAAGGATATTTTGTTCGAAGGAGAGTACATTGATATCGACAATTTCGTTGAAATCACCCGCTTTGGCTAATACCTTGCGTATGCGCTCCACCTGGGGTACTCCCCACAACGCAACATCGCATGTCTTTATAATGTGGTAATCCATAATTGTATATAATGCCGATTTATTTGATCAAATACTCAATCATGCTCTCGACTGTTTAAAACAATGACAAAATTAATTCAAAACACTGCACAGAAACGACTGTATTCAAGTTAATGAACGAAAGCATTGAAACTGGCGGGCATGCTAATGAGTCTTTTCGATTTGTGCAACTTTCCGACTTGCACTTATCGTCAATTCAATCACCCAACCCTGTTCATCTGCTCAATAAACGTATCCTTGGTTACTTATCGTGGTTACGTAAACGACGATTCACCCATCAACGATCGATTCTGGATATTGCTATTGAAGAAATTCGTCATCTCAAGGTTGATCACTATGCAATCACTGGCGATTTAACACATATCGGTTTGAAAAGTGAATTTGAGCAAGCCGGTCAATGGCTGAATAGCGTCGCTACTGCTGACAGGATCACTCTTATTCCGGGCAATCATGACCTGTATGTTAATGAGCGCTGGAATCGGAGTTTTGCCCTGTGGGAAAACTACATGCTGGGTGACAATCAGAAAATTCATAACCCACCCAGACAGGCTCTCGCACAATTAAACCAGCTATACCCAATTGTTCGCATACGTAAACAGGTTGCCTTTATTGGTCTATCCAGTGTCTTTGATGCACCATGGTTCCGTGCGACCGGCAAAATAGATGAACAGCAACTCAATCGTTTACAGAAATTACTGAGCAGCAAGGCACTGGATAATTTCTGCAAAGTACTTCTTGTACACCACCCGCTAACAATAACGCATACTCCAGCACGCAAATGCCTGCTCAATCGAGACAGATTAACCAGCATGTTACGGCAGCATCCTGTCGAACTCGTGTTGCATGGACATGGACATAACAGTTGTTTTGAGACAATTGACTGCGCAGATAAAACTGAAATTCCTGTCATAGGGATGTCTTCATCATCCAGCATCAGTCAGGCAAAAAACTATCAGGCGGAATTTTTATTGTTTGAGATCAGTAACACGCACAATGGCTGGAACATAAACAGGCAAAGTTATACGTATAACAAAGACCTGAGAAAATTCAGCGTAACAACACACCAGCAGTTCAGCCGGGCGAAAGCTTGCTAGCAGCGCGCATTTTAATAACCGCCAGCAATACTAACACCATCCCACTAGGCGCTGTCGCAATAATGACTGGCGACCAGTGCTGCAACGAGCCTATGTGAGTTATGAGCTGAGATACTACGTAAAAGGTCACCCCTGCCAGCACGCCCAAGGTAATTCGTTTACCTGTAGACACAGTGCGTTGCGAACCAAATACAAAGGGCATACCCAGAAAAATCATGATAGCTGCAGATACTGGTATCATTATTTTTTGCCAGAATAGCAATTCGTATCGATACGACTGCTCTTTACGTTGTTTTAGCCCCTGCACAAACTGATACAAATCAGTAAGGGATAACGCTTCCGGCCTGGATACAATAATACCCAATTGAGCAGCACTCAGAAAAGACTGCCACTTCATTGCCTCTTCACGTGTTACCTGTAAGCGCCCGTTGACTAACTGTTTGACCGTCACCCCCAACAACATCCATTCTGTTTCGACGCCTCCAGACAAATCAACCCTGTCTACATGTAAATAACGTAGCAGTTCATGCTGATCATTGAATTCAAATATTTCCACATCAACAGGAATACGCCCATTCTCCACTTCATTGACATGAATAAACCGGTGATTACTTTGCGCCCAGTACCCGGCATCCCCAATAAAATCGCCTGCACCCTCTACTGCTAACGTCTTCTCAACATTGGCCTGCTGCAATGTTGAAGGAATAACAAACTGTGCATTAACCAGCACCAGCACCATTAGAATTAACGCAGCAAACAGGACAGAATTAGTCACATCTCGCGGAGCCACACCAACAGTTTCAAGCGCGACTAATTCCTGATGTGCCGCTAAAGACCCTAGTGCCAGAATAGACCCGACCAGACCAATGAATGCTGCAAAATCCAGTAACAGCTTTGGCGCATGTAGCACTACATACTTAATTGCCAGAAGCCAGTGATAATTTCCCGTCCCTACCTGATCCAGCTCTTCTATCAGGAGAATAATCGAGAACAGTGACACCATGATTAGCGCCAGCAAAACAAATCCACGTAAGACACTCAGCCCGATATAACGTTGAAGAATAAACATTATGCGTTATGAATAGCGCTTACCGAGAAGCGCGGTGGTTACAATCAATGCAATCACAATACCCCACATACCAGGAACGGCGCCCACACTGCCTTGCTCCATCCACGTTTTCATAATTAAACTCCCTGCGTGTATCACGAAGAAAAACAGCACACCGATGATGAGCTTTCCATAACGTCCCTGTCTGGGTGATGTTTTTGCCAGCAATATAGCAATAATGGCCAGAAAAAAAGCCTTAAACGCCGAGGTGGTTCTCCATTGAAATTCGGCGACTTCGTGACGATCAGTTGAACTTGCCAGATAGTAAGTTGATGCTGCTTTTCGTTTAAAAGATGGCGGCGCCACTTCTTTTGTCTTGGGTAACACAGTGAATTGCTTAAAACTGACTAATGTATCCGCTCCATCCTCTTGTAATCGATGCGCGGTACCCTCTAAAAACACCAGCACTGGCGCTTGATTATCTTCTTGCTCTCTATGATAGCCTTCTTGCGCATAGACAACCTGTATTGAATCTCCATCAGGCTGATAAACAAAAATATCATTTTTGACATTGTTTTTTTCGTTTATGCTCGTGGTGAAATAGACTTGGCCCGTCTCTTTGTTTTCATAAAAATATCCCTCTTCAAGATGGTCAAAGTCATAGGTTTGTTGCGCCTGGTATTTAGCTGTGTAGCGCAAATCATAAGCCCATGGTCGCACAAAAATTGCCACTATAGCTGTTAACACAACGATAGAGATAATTAACGGCATGAGCGTTTTCGCCAAACCAAAAACGCTCATGCCAGACGCATGCAATGCACTGATTTCCTGCTCCGAGTATAGCTTGCCCAACCCCATCAAGAGGGTAATGTAGAGTGCCAGAGGTAAAAACAGCTCGAACGCGGCAATCGTTTTAGATACGATCAACACCACCAGCAGGTTTGAGGGGATGAGGTTACTTTCGGCATCAGCCAATAACGCCAACGCACTGTAACTGACCATCAATAACAGTAAAACCGTACAAATCAATGTAAACGGCCTGAGTATTTCTCGAGTTATGTAAGCGCTTATGATCAAATTGCTTTAATCTGTTATTGGATTGGTGTCACTCTATATTGTTGTATAGTGTATAGTTACGCCCGATTCGTCTAGCAGTAATTTTGCTGCATCCAAATCTCAAACACTAACAGTATTTATATCGAACACAATGAAAGCCATTATATTATGCGCCGGCCAGGGGCGTCGATTGCTGCCATACACGGAATCATCGCCCAAATGCTTACTATCACTGAATAACAGGCACTTTATTGAATGGCAGATTGATGCGCTACTCGAAGTCGGCGTAGAACAAATAGTGGCAGTGGTTGGATATGCTGCACAACGCATCGAAACCATTCTCAGCAAACGATACTCAGATAAAGTAAGTTTTGTTTACAATCCGTTTTATGAAATCGCTGACAACCTGGCTAGCTGCTGGATGGCACGCGAACATTTCAAACATGATTTTATGATTCTCAACGGCGACACGTTATTCGAGCCCGCAGTGATTACCAAATTGTTGAGCACTAATGAGTATCCTATCACTCTGGCGACAGACGAAAAAGACAGTTATGACGATGACGACATGAAAGTCATTACAGAAGGTGCTCGATTACTCTCTGTAGGCAAAAAATTAGCCATGTCCGACGTTAATGGTGAATCAATTGGTGTTATGCATTTTAATCCCGAAGGCGCCATATTATTTAAAAACACAATCGAAAAATTAATGTACTCCCCCGATTCCTTGCAAAAGTGGTATTTATCCATCATTGATCAACTTGCAGCAAACAATCATGTAGGCACTTGCTCTATACACGGACTGGAGTGGACCGAAGTCGATTTCATCCAGGACCTTGAACGCGCACAGCAGCTTGCCGAGAAGTGGGACAATAAATAAAATTATTCCAGGTAACGGGATAGCACTTCGTAGTCATGCGCTGAATCGATGTCTATGGCAAATTCCGGAATATTAAAATCCTCAATGACAAGCCTGGCACCCACTTTGCGGGACAACCTGTTTGCCACTTGCAACAGACTCAAACGGCCCAGCTTGTAGCTCAATACACTTAACCAGTCTATCTTTCGAATCAGTTGAACCGGCTTCTTGCGACTCTCTTCCACCGCCTGCCAGTATTCTATTGCCTTGACGCCTTGCGGAGTTAACACCGCAAACAGATTAGCAAAACACACGACCTGACCATTGAACTTGTATCTGGTTTTTTTAAGTGCTGCTATTTTTTCGCCTATCAATGCATGATCAATAGCACCAGCAACAAAATCAGCATCAACATTGATTACACGCTGACAGTATTCGTCAATCATCAAAGGTTCTAGCAGAGGCAGATCACATGTCACAACCAGCGTAGGATAACATGCACTCGCCAGCACACCTTTCATTGCACTTGCACTAGGCCCTTTGGCAGGTTCAATAATTTCTACATTATATTTTTTCAGCAAATCATTTATTTGTGCATGATTATTCAGGCATTGCTGACCTGGCCCCACAACAAATATTTTATTAATACTTGCTGATTGATATAAAGTGGAAATCACGCGTTCAATCAGCATGGTATCCTGCAATTTTACTGCCGCTTTACCGTAGACATTGGCAGCACGGGCTACCGGATCAGTCAAGCCACGATCACCTGCCAACACTACAGCATTCCACTGCACCATCAGCTTTGTTGTACCGCAGGTGATAATCTTTTTTCAAACACGCGATATGTTTTGTATTGTGTCGCACCCAATCCTTCAAGAATCTTATTCAGACGTGTATTATCTTCCAGCACCCAGGATAACTCATGCTGCTTAAATCCTGCTTCTATCGCAAACTTTTTAAATTTTCCAATTAACGTCAGCGCTAACGCCGACCCCTTCATATGATTTTGATATTCCCGCTTTATCCCCAATAGTGCTGCACGACCAGAGTCCGGGCGCGCAAATTTCAAGCGCCAAAAAAATTTAAAGATTCCGGTTGGAAATAGTCGACCGTTTAGATCTTTTATAATTGCATTAAAATTCGGAAGCCCGACGATCATGCCTGCCGGAACCCCTTCAAACTCGGCAATTTTAAAATGATCGGGAGGAATAAGCATTAGCATTTCTTTACCCAGATGCATGAATTCACTCTCGGTAAAGGGTATAAACCCCCAGTTATTCGCCCATGAATCATTAAAAATATCTAGCATGATTTTCATATCTTTCTGAATATTCTTTACATCAATATCCCTGAGAACAATTCTTTGCTGATAACGCTTGAGAATTCGTTGCATCGCAGGCGGATTGACAAAATCTCCCTCATTCAGCCAGGCAAATAAATCCTTTGCCTTGTAGTACTGATTACTCTCAAAAAGATTAAGATAGTAACGCCTGGCATGCCCCATCATAATATACGGCGGAGTATCAAATCCTTCTATCAGCAAGCCGCTTTCCTGATTAATTGAAAGACTAAACGGACCACGGATAACTTCACATTGTTTTGAATATACCCATTGCTCAGCCTGGGAAAATAACTCTCCGGCAATCTCAACGTCGTCAATACATTCAAACATACCAAAATAACCTACCCGTTTATGTTCACCAACAGGTTTTAGCTGATCCAGTTGAGCACTAATACGTCCTACTGCTTTGCCATCCTTATAAGCAATCCAGAATCGAGCTTGTGCATGCTCAAAATAAGGATGTTTAGGTGAAAGCAGATCCAGACGTTCTTTAATTAATGGTGGCACCCAGCAGGGATCACTGGCGTAGATATTCCAGGGTACTTTAATAAATTTTTTGATAGACGCACGATCAGAAACGTCAAAAGAATGCAATACCAAGGACATTATTATTACCAGAATGATTATTAATAACGTCTAATGCAATTATTTAGCTGCTTTAGTCAGCTCTGCAACCCACGGATATTTTTCTGCCTGTTTCTCATCATAGCCGAGATTAAAAACGGTTGGACTTTTTTCCCACTTATCGTCCTTATCGTAATAAGTTGCAAATAACTTATCCCAGAAATAATTAGTAATACCGTAGTTACCATGCTCATTACGAAAATGATGTAGCAAATGAAACCGCTTAATTGTCTTAAAAAACTTTATGCTCGGTGTATAGTGTAAATGCTGAATACAGTGACAAAACTCATAAAACATCGTCACTACAACGCCAGCCGCGACAGCGACAATAGCTCCGACCCAGCCATCGATCAATGCTCCTACCGGCATTGTAAAAATTGCTACCGTCGGTAATGTTGTGTGCAATGCACCAAACAATACACGCAAATCATTAGGGTCGTTATGATGATCGAAATGAATACGCTTCCAGGTTTTGGCGAAATTGGGGGAGCGGTACAGAAAGCGGCTATGCAATACAAAACGGTGTAAAAGATACCAGATAAGTGGATATATGAAGGCAACAATAAGCGCTATCAGAATATGCCCCAGCGTCCATAGTCCCTGAATGGAAATAGTGATCCCGGCAACCAGTGCAATAATGAAATAAACCTGTATTGCAGGATACTGCGCATAGGCTTTAACCAATTCGGAAAAAGTCATATCTTCAAGATGATATTTCTTGCTGGTCCAGAACATACTGATTGAATTCATACAACTACCTAAAATATGGGTTCATTATTCTACTGTTGGCAATTATAATCAGCATTCAGCAATGAAACCATCAAAGCCGCCTGCCTGATATAATTTCACCGACCAATTCACTTCCCTATTCAACTGACAGGCCAACTAAAATCCATGAATGACACCCTAACTAAATTTGGCTTCCCTGATTCTGTCATAAAAGCCTATCAACACTGGAGCGTACTATTACGCCCTGAACAGGTAACACTAGGTTCATTGATACTCGCTAACCACAGCGATGCACTAGCCTTTGGAGATATTACCGACCACGCAATGGAAGAATTGTCAACTATAACAAAAGACATTGAAGCCAGTTTAACCAGTTGTTTTAGCTATGATAAAATTAACTATCTAATGCTAATGATGGTGGATCCACATGTTCATTTTCATGTGATTCCGAGATATAGTACACCCAGAGAATATCAGGCTATAATCACGGCTGATCAAAATTGGCCCGGACCACCTGACTTAAGCAGTAAAATCCCATTGAGTGTGACACAAAAAGCCGCTCTGTTAGAGCAGCTTAAAACCCGGTGGATAAGTCATTAATATGATTATAATTAACCATTAATACCAGTTAGCACTACATTTAATGCATTACCGCTAAAAATTTGGGGAACATTCACGTTGTAATCACTGTCACACAACACCGGTAGACAAGATAAAAACTTGAAACTCTGTACAAAATACTTTAAAAGTTATGGTTTTAGAGTGAGTTCATATCACTCAATCTTGAATATTTAAATAAATTAAGTAAATAAATCATCGAAGCATGATAAAAATAATAATATAGTTGGCGCACGATAATAATATAAGTAACTGATAATATTGTAATTTTAGGAACAAACTACAACATGACTGCAAGTGCTACGCCGACTATAAACAACATCCCCCTAAGACCTGCGGATTTCAGCAACCTGGCAGAAACACTGGATTATGCTGCTCAAGGAATAACCGGCTCAAATTTTTATGGTAGCCGAGCCCAGTTGCTTGAATCTGTCCCTTATTCACAGTTAGCACAGGAAGCCAGAGATTTAGCCAGAAAGCTGATCGCAATGGATTTCAAACATGGTGACCGAGTAGTCATCGTCGCGGAAACCCATCCTAATTTCCTGCGTGGCTTCTTTGCCTGTCAATACGCCGGACTCATCCCTGCTCCTGTACCAGTACCCATTCAGTTGGGCAGTCGGGCCGGATACGTCCGCAAGACCCGGGATTTACTAATCAGCGCTCATGCGACCGCAGTATTTGCACCTGAGTCCGTGCTGCCTCTGGTCAACGAAGCCTGTAAGGATATTGATATGAAATTTGTTGGCGATATCGCGAATTTCACAGATCATAAGGTAGACTCAAACATCCCTCTTTATAATGCCAAGCCTGAAGACACCGCCTATATACAGTTTACCTCTGGAAGTACTAAATTCCCCCGAGGTGTTGTCATTGAGCAAAAAGCAGTGCTTAGCAATCTGGCCAGAATCATCTCAGATGGCATCAAAATCAACGCGAATGACCGCGCCATTTCGTGGCTACCCTTCTATCATGACATGGGGCTGGTTGGCCTGGTGTTATCACCAATCGCCTCTCAAACCTCAGTAGATTATCTGGATACACGTGATTTCGCGATGCGCCCCAGAAGGTGGCTTGAAATCATGTCAATGAACAAGGCGACCATAACCTTCAGTCCACCATTTGGTTATGAACTTGTCGAAAGACGTTTACGTGAAAGTAAAAACCTGGACTACGATTTGAGCAATTGGAGAATTGCCGGCATTGGCGCTGAAACAATACGCCCGGAGCCACTGGAAAGATTCTCTAACCTGTTAGCCAAGTGCGGATTTGACAACACGGCATTCCTGCCCTGCTATGGCATGGCTGAATGTTCTCTCGCGATAAGTTTCGCGTCACTGGACAAACCTATTACAATAGAAACGGTAGATGGTGAGCAGCTGGCAGAAAATAACATTGCCACCCCAATTAGCCCGGATAAACCAGACCACCGAAAAGCCCGGTTCGTCGACTGTGGTCCTTCTCTGCCTGACCATGCTATTGAAATACGTGATAAAGATGGTAACAGTCTTGCCGAACGCCAGATTGGAGTCATCTACGTACAAGGCCCCAGCGTTATGTCCCACTATTTTGATAACAGCGAAGAAACAGAAAACTCCTTGCGTGATGGCTGGTTAAATACTGGCGATATTGGCTTCCTCGTCGACGGAAGAATTTATATCACTGGCCGTGAAAAAGATCTGATCATCATCAATGGCCGAAACATCTGGCCACAGGATATTGAACACCTGGCAGAGCAACAGCCAGAGATTCGTACTGGAGATGCACTTGCTTTTTCTGCACCCGGATTCAACAGTGAACCCACCGTCGTACTGGTAATGCAGTGTCGCGAACGAGACGATAATAACCGTGCTGAAATTATCAGGCGTGTAGAAACAGCCGTACTTGAAGAGATAGGTGTACGCTGCTTCATTAAGCTGGTACCTCCTCACACATTGCCGAGAACATCTTCAGGCAAGCTATCAAGATCTGCTGCCCGACGCGATTACATGGAGCAAAACAGCCTGACTGAGGTATTTATCTCGGATGCTGGTACTCAAGTGAAAACAGCAATCTAAAACACAGGCATGTCTTCATGCCACTAAACTCCTGCATAATTCGTAGCACGCTCCATGCCCGACGCTAAAGTGATTGCCCTGACAGGCAGCACCGGATTTATCGGCTCGCATATCCTAAATGTATTGCTAACCAGCAATTACCGCATACGATTACTCGTCAGAACTGCCAGCAAACACAGGATCAATCATCCAAATATTGAGGTCATCACGGGTGATCTGCATAACCAGTCTGCGCTCAACAGACTCTCCACTGATGCTGATTTTATTATCCACTGCGCGGGCAGAGTCAGAGGCGCAAGCGCACAATCATTTATCCACGACAATGTGACGGGAACAAAAAACATACTCTCTGCATGCGCACGGAAAAATGACTGTAAATTTATACACATTTCTTCATTGTCTGCACGTGAGCCAGGTATTTCTGATTATGCGAACAGTAAACATGAAAGCGAAGCTGCTTTAAAAAACAGTGGCATCAAATACTGGACAGTGATTCGTCCCCCTGCCGTCTATGGCCCAGGGGATACCGAATTAAAGCCATTATTTGACTGGATGAAGCGAGGGATACTTTGGGTACCAGGTTCTGCCAAACAGTTATTTTCAGTACTGCATGTTGAGGATTTAAGCCAGCTTGTATTGTGTCAGCTAAACACGGGTACTGTATCGAAAAACATCATGGAACCAGATGATGGTAATCAGTATAGCTGGCAGAATATTCAGCACATAGGCGAACAGTTTTTCAACAGAAAAGTCAGAATAATTCGCATGCCTGGCCCTGTGTTATTACTTGCAGCTCATTCTAATGTGCTATTCTCCACAGCATTAAACAAGTCACCCATGTTGACCCCGGGCAAAGTGAAAGAACTATTACACAAAAACTGGGTTTCAAAGGGCGAGACTGGTGTCAGCAACTGGAAGCCCAAGCTAGATTTAAAAATCGGCCTTGGCACTTTATACTCTGAAAATGAAGGAAAATAGAGCAGTACATACTCATGACTAACAGCGCCGACGCAATATTAGATGATGTTATCAAACTGCTGAACCAATTCATCAAGCAGGACACTGAAATCACTGGTTCTCTACACCTGATGAGAGACCTGGAACTGGATTCGGTAATGGTCATGGAACTCATGATGGAACTGGAAGATCATTTTGATATTTCTATTCCTCTTAACTCACTCCCTGAAGTTAACACTGTGTCAGATCTGGCTACTGAAATATCAAAACTTAAACGTTAATACTACACATGAGCCTTTTAAATCGCCTTCAAGAATTCACTAAACAACATGCGACAATGGATGCTGACTCTATGGCACCTCTGGGCGCATTGATCAAGCATCTGTACTCAGCCACTGAAGGCAGCATCATGGGCAGAAGAACGATTCTGGTCGGTACTAACAATTATCTGGGACTAACTTTTGACAATCAGTGTATCAATGCCAGCCATCAGGCTACTAGAACATATGGCACCGGTACGACAGGCTCTCGACTCGCCAATGGCTCATATGCAGGCCACCAGGAGTTAGAACAGGAACTGGCCGCATTCTATGGCGTAAGTCACTCTATCGTCTTCTCAACAGGATACACAGCTAATCTGGGTATGATTTCTGCTCTTGTCAGCAAGGGTGACACCATCATGCTTGACGAACACTGCCACGCTTCAATTTATGATGGCTGCAAGTTAAGTGGTGCTGACATCATCCACTTCAGACATAACAATGCAGCAGATCTGGACAAACGTCTCAAGCGCCTTGGAGAAAAAGCATCAGCCACCCTGATTATTGTTGAAGGGATATATAGCATGCTGGGTGACCGTGGCAACCTGAAAGAAATTGTCGCTGTTAAACAAAAGTATGATGCCCTGCTGCTCGTCGACGAGGCTCACTCACTGGGTGTACTCGGCGACAGTGGACGTGGTTTATCCCAGGAATCCGGCGTCGAGGAACATGTAGATTTTATCACGGGTACGTTCAGCAAAAGCCTGGCAGGCATTGGTGGGTTCTGTGTCAGTCAGCATCCGGAATTAGAAGTGATCCGCTACACCAGTCGTCCGTACATTTTCACCGCCTCCCCCTCACCTGGCACTATTGCTTCAACCAGAACAGCGCTAGGCATCATTGCCAGCAATCCGGCATTGCGGGAACAATTATGGGAAAATGCCAACAGGCTATACGCTGGACTGAAGTCTATGGGTTATGAGCTTAGCCCCGAGGTAAGCCCTGTGATCGCTGTCAATGTCGGCGAACGTGATGACGCATTAGCCATATGGAAAAAATTATTTGACCGCGGCATTTATGTAAACCTGGTCATGCCACCCGCAACACCAAATAGAAAATGCCTGTTACGTTGCAGTGTGAGCGCAGCTCACACACATGCACAACTTGATGTAGTACTTGACGCATTCGCAAGCCTTCAACCTTCTGTAGTCAAAGAACAGCTAGCTTAACAGGCATCAGGCCAACCACATCCCAGAGCTGCAATTTACCAATGACCGAGAAAATTCAAACCTGGTTAGACTCACACACAAATAATGCCTCCTGTGCGGTGATTGCAGAAGTTGCCCAGAATCATGACGGTAGTCTGGGTGTTGCACATGCGCATATTGACGCTGCTGCCAACGCAGGGGCAGATGCAATTAAATTTCAAACACATATTGCCGAAGAAGAAAGCACATCTGCTGAACCCTGGCGAACCAAGTTCAGCTATCAGGATGAAACGCGCATGGATTATTGGCGGCGTATGGAATTTACATCGCTGCAATGGCAAGAATTAAAACGCCATGCAGATGAAGTTGGCCTGCACTTTTTAAGCTCACCATTTTCAATTAAGGCCGTTGAACTACTGGAAAACACAGGGATGAGCGCCTGGAAGATCGCTTCAGGTGAAATTACAAACACACCGTTACTGGATTGCGTGATAGCAACCAGAAAGCCAATTATATTATCCACCGGTTTGAGTGTGACAGACGAAATTACAGAAGCTGTCAATTATGTTCAGAGTGCTGGCAATCCACTAGCACTGCTTCAGTGTACATCTCAGTACCCTTGCAGCCCTGAAAGGCTGGGCATCAATGTCATTGATCAGTTCAGACATGACTATAATTGTGCAGTGGGTTTATCGGATCATTCAGGCACTATTTATTCAGGTCTGGCTGCTGCTGCAAAAGGTATACAGGTACTGGAAGTGCATATCACTTTAAGCCGGGAAATGTTTGGACCTGATGTCGTCGCATCTGTTACCACGCAGGAACTTAAATCTCTCATTGAGGGAATTCGTTATATGGAAACGGTCGCAAATCACCCGGTTGATAAATCAGTACCAGACTCTGAGGCCGCACCACTACGCCAGATATTTATGAAAAGCGTGTATACAACAATGCCAATTAACGCAGGTGAAGTGCTTACTGCAGACAAAATCACTACCAAGAAACCTGGCACAGGGATTCCAGCGAATAAAATTCACCAGGTATTAGGCAAAAAATTAAAAGCAGACATCGAAGCAAACTCGATGATTCATCTAGAAGATTTGGAGTAAGATCAAGTGCGCAAAGTGTGTGTTGTTATAACCGCTAGACCCAGTTATGCAAGGATACGTTCACTGCTCCATGCAGTCCGTGAGCATAAGGACCTGGAGCTGCAACTCGTGGTTGCTGCATCCGCGTTACTTGACCGTTATGGAAGCGCAGACAAAGTCATTGAGAATGAAGGCTTTCACATTGATCGACGTGTCTACATGATTGTGGAAGGTGAAAACCCGGTGACATCAGCCAAATCAACGGGCCTTGGCGTCACTGAGCTAGCCACTGTGTTTGATAACCTCCAGCCTGATTACGTAGTCACCATTGCTGATCGCTTTGAAACAATGGCGACTGCAATCGCCGCCAGCTATATGCATATCCCTCTGGTCCATGTTCAAGGTGGCGAAGTAACAGGATCAATAGACGAAAAAGTCAGGCATGCCATCACCAAGCTGGCAGATATTCATTGCGTATCCGGTGAACAAGCTGCACAACGCGTCATCAAAATGGGTGAAGACCCTCAACAGGTTTACATTACCGGATGCCCTTCGATCGACCTGGCCATGCAGGCGTGTGAGAATCAGACTGAAACTCTTGACCATATTGCCGAGCAACTTGGCGGTGTTGGCGCCAATGTCGATTTATCCAGGCCCTATATTATTGTCATGCAACATCCAGTGACAACAGAATACAATCAAGCACGGTCACACATAGAACAAACACTGCAAGCCATCCAGGAATGCCAGATCCCTACACTCTGGTTCTGGCCCAATGTTGATGCCGGATCCGATGGTACATCCAAGGGAATTCGTGCATTTAGAGAAAACAATGAAACCAATCATATTCATTTTGTGAAAAATCTCCCTCCGGAGAATTTCATACAACTGTTAAATCGCAGTCAGTGTATTGTTGGAAATTCAAGCGTTGGCATTCGTGAAAGCACATTTATTGGTGCGCCTTCAGTGAATATCGGCAGTCGCCAAAATGGCAGGGATCGCGGTGAAAATGTGATAGATGTTACATATAACAGTGAAGAAATTAAAAATGCACTGCTTGCACAAATCAGGCATGGTAAGTACACGTCAAATCCACTGTATGGTAATGGCCAGGCCGGCACGCGTATTGCCGAAGCAATAGCCAATGCCAGCAGTAATACAGAAAAAATGTTGCGATATTGATATCGCAATCGAGCACAGTGACCAGCACACCTACGACTTACTTTGGCGGTCCGGATAAAAGCAAAAACCTGCTGCGCGATGTTTTAATCAATCATATCGAAGCAGTGCCAGCAAACGGCAATATCAGCTGGCTATGCTATTACTTAAACGACCCTGTTATTTTACAGGCGTTAATTGACTCTTCTGAACGAGGCGTCAATATAACACTCATTCTCGATGGTCAGCCACGTTCACCCGGTATTAACCAGGCGTGCATTGATCTGTTTTCACAGTCTGACAATTGTTCTATTAAGTTGACAGTTATCAGGAATAAGCCGATGTGGGAATATTTAGGAATTCACTGGCATCCACACATGCACAGTAAGCTATATTACTTCTCCCATCCGACACCACGGGTATTGGCAGGATCCTACAACCCTACCGCGGGTGAAGAACATACCGACGAAACATCACTTGGGAAAATCGGGGACCACTCAATCAGTCATAACGTGCTGGTAACAATAGATGACCAGGATGCAACAGATTATTTACATAGCTATATAGCAGGCATGCAGGATAACTGGCATAGAAGATTTGCAAGGTTCTCATCAAAACACAATACTGCTTTTCACACACAAAAGTGCACCATTGATTTTCTGCCACGCTTTAGCAAACATCCTGTCAATACACTACTGTCGAAATCAGACAGCAACGCCAGTGTGAAATGTGCGATCTCACACTTCAAAGGCCCTTGCATTTTAAAACCGCTTAAAATCGCCCTAAAAGCTGGTAAAAAAATAGAATTACTTTTAGAGTCCAGTCAACGACGAGTACCTGGCAAGTATTCAGCCTTTCTGGACAATCACTCGATAAAGTATTATCAACCCGGACTGAAGAAGAATTGTTTAATGCATAGCAAGTTTATTCTATACAAATCAGATCAGGAACACTGCGTTATGTTTGGCAGCTTTAACTGGTCAACCAGATCCTGGTTATTGAATCATGAAGTAATCGTATGCTCTCATGACAAGAATGTTGTCGCTGCTTTTGAACAAAGATGGCATCAGATGACCACACAAAAGCAAGATAAGACTCCGTGACCAGAACCCGACCATTATTAATCCCGATTGAGAACCAGGTCAGGGAGCTAGACCCAAAATTACTTCTTGCCGTCTGCGCTGCAAGTGCCGGGATAAAAAGCTACATAGGGTATAGAACTGAAATGGATATCATCATTTCAAAATTTCCTCGCAGCATTTACCTGGCAAAAAGCTTTACTCAGCGCAGTGATAAAATGTTTCGCATATTATCCAAATTAGGCCACACCATATGTGCATGGGACGAAGAAGCCCTAGTACATTATCCTCCTGATATATATTTCAAACGCAGACTCTCGCCTGTCGCCGCTTCTTATGTATCGCATTTATTTGCCTGGGGGAAAGAAAACGAAGACTTATTCAGAGCTTACCCTTCACTACCTGAAGGTGTTCCCATACACAGAGTGGGCAACCCCCGTCTTGATATGCTACGCAAGCAATTTGAA
Source organism: uncultured Gammaproteobacteria bacterium (assembly GCA_963976865.1). Classification (GTDB taxonomy): domain Bacteria; phylum Pseudomonadota; class Gammaproteobacteria; order UBA4575; family UBA4575; genus UBA1858. The sequence goes on from CAXBLY010000002.1 coordinate 319,424, forward strand.
TATTATTACAATGATGAAATAGCCGCTATCAAACAACAACATGGTGAATTTATTCTGCTCAACACCAACTTCGGCAATGTCAATGCACATTTACCTATACATAATTTATTTACGTCTAAAGATGAAAATGGCAACTACAAGGATATGGGTCGAGGCTCAACCGGGATGGGACGGGAATTTTCTGAAGGACGCGCCAGATTCAAACAAACAATATACGAGCATTTTTTATCTTTAATTCCTTACCTGGCCGAAAGCTTTAAAAACATAAAAATCATTATTCGGCCTCATCCCGTGGAAAATAAGGATGTGTATTACCATCTCGCAGCACAGCATGAAAATGTCGACGTAGTACAGGAGGGAAATGTAATTCCCTGGATTCGGTCCGCAAGTGCACTTATTCATAGCGGTTGCACTACGGGTATAGAAGCGTATCTGTCAAACAGACCTGCTATCGCTTATATTCCATTAACGGATTCACGATATGGTTATGATGCGATTATTCCAGACCAGTTAAGCCATCAATGCACTAATCACTCCGAGGTGGCAAACATGCTGGATTTGTACTTACAGGGCACACCTCCATCACTGGATTCATCAATACTTAAAAAATACATCGAATTCGACCCGGACAAACTCTGTTGTTCCAATATCATTGAAGTTATTGAAGATATTCTCAAATCTGAAAATCCTGAAAACACCCTGACCAATAATATGCATGGACAATTACTGGCGACCAAGCGTCGAATCGTTAAACGACTCAAAAGCCTGTCACCGAATTCCAAATATCACAGCAGTTACCAGCAGGTACGATTCCCAACACTGGATACACAAATATTACAAGCCAAAGTCGACCGATTCGCTCAAATTATAAACACAGATATTCCTGTAGTTATTAAACAGCAATCTCCACATATATTTCTAGTACAATAAGCCCATGAGTTACACAAATGATCAACTAGACAGGCATACCCAAGTCCTTGCTGAAAAGGTTTTTTTGACCGATCGCTTACCGCATTTTGATTTATTATTGCGGGAGATAAAAAAACTTTCTCTACAGATGGCACCAGCCACCACTGTTGTTTCACTTGAGCGCGGACTCCTGTACGGAGGACTTAGTCTGGTCGGCCCCTATTTTCATCAACAGGAATTTATCTCGATAGATAGCAGCCCGAATAGTGCAGATGATCGCGGTGCATATAATAAAGATAAAGTTGTAGACGAAAATTTCTTGCGAGTACCCATTACAAAACGTGCACCTATCGAAAACACTGGCCTTGCGGATGAAATGGCAGACCTGGTACTGGTACCAAATCTGGTGCATCACATTGCTGACCAGCACGCTTTATTCAGCGAAATGGCCAGAATTACCAAACCTCACGGCAAGGTGTTTGTGTTCGAACCCACATTAAGAGAGCTCCACCAGATCCCCGATGATTACCTGCGTTACACACCTTATGGCATGTATGAAATTATGCGTACTGTCGGGTTGGAACCTGTAGACACACAACTTGATGGCGGTCCATTCAGTGCGATTGGATATTGCTGGCTTCAGGCGCTGGAATACATGCCAGCGGATGAGCGAAAAAAGGCTGAACAATGGTTCTATGGCGAACACTGGCCACAGTTAAAAGAATGGGATAAACAGTTCACAAACAATTTAGTACGCGAACACACCAAGTTCCCTGTTGGCTTTTCTATTCTTGCTGAAAAACGCTAATCCCCAGCACTAGCAATCATGTCTTTCAGGAATAAAAACATTCTAGCTGTCATCCCAGCACGTGGTGGTAGCAAAGGTGTAATACGCAAGAATTTACGCCACATCCATGGCAAGTCCCTGATTGCTCATGCAGCCGAATGTGTAAACCAGCTGAACTGGATAGATGCAGTCATCCTGAGTTCTGATGATGAAGAAATATGTGCACATGCACGTAACTCGAATATTGACGTACCCTTTATTCGACCAGAAGAATTATCGACAGATGATGCAAAGTCTATTGATGTGTGGAGACACGCCTGGTTAACTTGCGAAGATTATTACAAAAAAAAGTTCGATATCTCTGTGCTACTGGAACCCACCAGCCCGATGAGAACAGCGCAGGATATTACCAATGCAGTAACTTTACTGATAGAAAAACAGTCTCTCAGCGTGGCGACTGTAAGCAAAACACCCGGGCATTACACGCCCCACAAAACCTTGAAAATATCCGAGTCAGGCTTTATTGGCCCATATCTGGAAGGTGGAATTAAATATTCAATTCGTCAACATATTCCTGATTATTATCATCGTAATGGAATTTGCTATGCGACAACTCGCGAGGGGTTAATAGAAAAATATAATTTAATGGAAGATAAATGCATCCCACTTGTCATTGAACGGCCGGTAGTCAATATTGATGAAGAAATTGATTTAAAGCTCGCCGAAGTTTTACTAAATGAATTACACGCAAAGCAATGAGCACATTTAATACATTACTCATACCTGTCGAAAGCCAGGTGCGTGAACTGGACGGGAAAATATTACTTGCGTGCGCAGCAGCAGAAAAAGGATTCAGGTCCGTGATAGGGTCACGCGCTTACGTTCATCATTATTCTTCAAAAGTACACAATGCAGTCTACCTGGCCAAGAGCATGCGAAGATTCAGTAATAGAATGTTTAAAATCATGCATGGCCTGGGGCATAAAATTACGGCCTGGGACGAGGAAGGACTGGTAAGACTGCCTGATGACCAATACTACATGCACAGATTATCGCCCATCGCATTCAGTTATATTGACCATCTATTTGCCTGGGGTAACAGTGATGCTGAGGTATTTAAAAATTACACCGCCTACAATTACCAGCCAGTGCATATTGTTGGCAATCCACGCATAGATATATTAAGACCTGAGCTGCGCGGCTACTTTGACCCTGAAACAAATAAAATATTGAATGAATTTGGCGACTACATTCTTATCAATACCAATTTTGGCCAGGTTAATCACTTTATTCCCAGTGTAGGCAGTGACGAAGCAAACAGAGATAAAAACTTTAGTGGAAGCTCAAACGATAACTTTGTTGCCAATCGATTCAAGCATAAACAGACACTTTTTGAAGAATTTAAAAAAGTCATACCTTTACTTGCGAATACTTTCCCATCAACAAACATAATAGTACGCCCACACCCGTCAGAAAATGTGGAAAACTGGCAAACATTATTTTCCGAACACAAAAATATAAAGGTAACCAACAGCGGAAATGTCATACCCTGGATAATGGGATCAAAAGCATTAATCTCCAATGGTTGCACGACTTCAATTGAGGCGACAATATTACACAAACCCACACTTGGCTATTACCCTGTCACAAATGACCAGATAGATGACGCATTACCCAAAGCATTATGCAAGATAGCAGGCAGCAATCAGGAATTAATAAGCAGTGTCGAATCCATATTAAATACTGATGACAAAGTCAGTGACAATAGTCATTTGCTCGCAGAACACATTAATAGCCTGACAGGTAATTTCGCTACAGATAAAATAGTCAACACTTTGCACCAGCACTATATAGAGACATCACACCCTGGTCGCAGCACTCTTGCCCGCACCTCCAGCGTTGTACACAATACTGCTCGAACATTTATAAAAAAAGTTAAAAGTAAAAAATCAACTCATCGTAACAGTGCTGCATATCATAAACACCGATTTCCGCCGATTAATATCGATTATTTAGAGTCACGTATTGCACGCTTTCAAGATCTCACTGGACGCTTCTCTAATATGAAAATATCACAAATTTCAGACGATATTTTCGAACTACAACAGTAATAATAGTAGAAACATCATCGCACACTCATGGATGGAAAAGATATTAAACTGCGTTTGGCCGGATCGTTTACCAGTATCAATGACAGTAATAATAGTCAATACTTTTATGATATAGACAGCCTGAATTCAGGTATCAACTTCCTGGACGAACATATTATTAAGCTATCTGATGACAGGCAGGTAGACTGGGTTGTGTCCCGCATATGCGATCACGCCAGCGGCACACTGGAGCCTTGCAAGAATAATCGCTACGCTGAGTGCCCGCTACATGGCTGGAAACTGGATTTAGATAAACTTTCATATAGCAATGTCAATGTAACAAAAAAGAAACTCTCATTTGAAATCAGTAACAGACAAGTAGTAATTCACCAGCCAAAGACCCACCTGAAACTTCCAGAAAATATTCTCTCAGGGCAACAAGAACAGGACCTGATAATCCGTTTTCTGTCACATGCCTGTCTCTTGTTCACTTGCGACTCCATTAATATAATTACTGACCCATGGATTCTAGGTCCTTGTTTTCTGAATGGTTGGTGGCATGATCCCGCGCCGAGTAGTGATGCGCTTGATCAGCTATTAAATGCTGATCTGGTTTATATATCCCATAATCACCCTGACCACATGCATGAAGGCACGCTGCTCAAACTACTTGACCAACGCCCTGACATACCTATCGTCATTCCAGACTTCAAAACCAGATCTGCAGAACGACCGCTGCGCAATCTTGGATTTACTAATATTATTCCATTAGCATTTAATCAGATTCATAAACTAGGCAACAATGATATTTATATCTCGGTTTTAAAATCCGGAGATTTCAGGGATGATAGCGGCATATATCTCAGTTATGGAAAAAAACAGGCACTCATTTCTGTAGATTCATCATCGCTGAATCACTATGTGCTGCCAACAGACATTGATTTTCTTGCAACGTCTTTCGCTGCAGGTGCTTCTGGTCACCCATGGTGTTTCGACCACTACAGTGAAGATGAAAAGTTAAAAATTACACATAACAGACATCTGTCGGTAAAAAAATCTATTTTTCAATATATCGAAACATGCAATCCCAGGTCATACATGCCTTATGCAGGTTATTTTTCTGAAGCTGCTTCAAGAGATGAATATATCAAGAAAAATAACATTAAAAATCTACAACAGACAATTGCAGAAGAAATACATACATCTCATCCTGACGTAAAAACGATTAACCCTGTAGACACTGACAGGATCACAATCAGCAGCACAATAACTGCCATCTCAAGTGATATACTTCGTCCTGTTATTGGCAAAAATGAAATTGACAGCTACCTTGACAGTGAACAAATGCCAAATGAAGAAGTTTTTACCAATGCCATACAACAATACTTTTTGAACTGTCAGTTTCAGGATAACTTAACACTCTATCTGCTTCCATGTGAGTCTGATTTTACACCGCTGGAGAAAGGCTTCATTGTAGACTTTCACAAGCTGGCGAATACCAGCATAATGCAATGCGAAGATGTACAATTTAAATACAACAATGAACAATCCAGTCATCGACAACTATGCATTAAAGTACGCGCCGCTTCCCTTTGGCATGTTATTCAACACCATAAATCATGGGAAGAGCTAAGCATTGGCTTTCACTGCAGAATACACCGCAAGCCGGACATATATAACTCTGATTTCTGGTATCATTTCTCCAACGTCTACATCAAATAGCCTTCAACCTGTCTTTCATTCAATAACCAATGAGCAGTGTCACAATAATCATTCCCACGCTGAATGAGCAAGAAAATATTGATCCTCTATTAGAGGATCTGACGCAAATCACTATTGAAAACTGTGATATCAAGATTTTATTTGTAGATGACCAGTCAAAAGACAGCACTGTCGCAAAAATTAAAGACTGGAGTAAACGACTAGATCGGATATCCGTATTACAACGCACCACTAACCCTGATTTGACACAGGCCATTTTAGATGGCGTTGCTATCAGTCAATCAGATTATATTCTGGTCATGGATGCCGACCTGAGCCACCCTGTTGACCGCATCCCCAATTTACTTCAACCAATTATTGATAACACCCACGATGTCGTTGTCGGCAGCCGCTATACTCAAAATGGCGGTATCGCTGACTGGCCGATCCACAGACGGTTTTTATCCTGGTTTGGTGGATTGCCTGCCAGAGTATTAACGGATGTCAAAGATACCACTTCCGGATTTTTTGCGTGCAGGAAAGAGTGTTTTTCCAATATTGATCCGGATGCAAGAGGATATAAAATTCTTCTGGAATTACTCGCCTCTGGCCTGGACAAATTTCGAGTCACTGAAACACCTATAGTGTTCACTGACCGGATACTTGGCGAATCAAAATTATCCGGCAAACAACTGTTACAGTATTTTCAGCGTCTGCTTGAATTAAGTGGTGGACGAATCAACGGCTCAACAACCAGTCGTTTTATGGCAGTCGGTGTTCTTGGTGTCGTAATTGATGCATTATTTTTCCAGCTTTTTTTAAGCAAGGAATGGAGTGTCAGCAGTGCTCATATCAGTAGCTTTTTTATTGCGGCCACTTTCAACTACGTTTTCAATTCAATCTGGTCGTTTAAGTATATACACGACTCATTTAATAGCTGGTTAAACAAGGCGGTCAAGTATATTTATTTTGGTTTAATCGCCTTGACTATACGTGGAGGCGTACTTGCCATATTAATCAAGCTATTGGGAGTCGAACCCAGTCTGGCCATATACCCGGCAATAATAGCCGCTGCCATCGTTAATTATTTTGGCGCGTCATTCATAGTATTTCCTGGAAACATCAACAAGGAATTTAAATATAATTCGATTAACTGGCGCGTACTGGCGCTGGCAATGTGCGCATTCATGCTGATTTTGCGCTTTTTATACCTGGGTTCTACTGAATTAATTCCGGATGAAGCTTATTACTGGAACTACCAGGAGCACTTAAGCCTCGGTTATCTTGACCACCCACCCATGGTCGCATGGCTTATTTGGCTAGGCACTAGTGTATTTGGCGACAATGAGTTTGGTGTGAGAATGTTTTCATATCTTTGTGGAATTGCCACCTTATATTTCATCTATCAACTCAGCTCGTTACTGTTTGATAAAACCTCTGCCTATATATCGTTACTACTGACTTCAACTATTCCATTCACAGTAGCGACAGGCTTTCTCGCAACGACTGATGCTCTTCAGGTGACCTTATGGGCTGCATGCCTTTACTTCATAGCAAGGACTGTATTAAAAAATTGCTCTGCATCCTGGATAAGCCTGGGTATCTGTATTGGGCTGGGCATGCTGTCAAGATACTCGATGGCACTGATCGCATTAAGTATTGTTATTTTTCTATGCGTCAACGCTCCATCACGACGATGGTGGAAACACCCCATTCTATATGTTGCGGGAATCACTTCCCTAATTCTGTTCTTACCCACAATTTACTGGAATGCACAAAATGAATGGAGTTCATTTTTATTTCAAACAACGCGCCGCCTGAATCGTTCAACAGAATTTTCGACGCATTATTTATTACTCCACTTGATAATACTGCTGTCTCCATTAATCTTATTGTTTATTATCAACCTCTTTAAACATTTAACTTCACTGCTCACTGAGAGTATCAGTCAACTATCCGAGATTCAGGCGTGCAGACAGTTTTTCATCATATTCACACTCGTTCCATTATCTGTATATGTATACTTTAGCTTTACTCACTACCCACGATTTCACTGGACAGCGCCAATCTGGTTGATTGCTATTCCATTAATGTCCTATGCACTTAGCCCCACTTCACAATTTGTTAACAAGAAACTATTCACCAAACTAACCTTGTATTCTGCGGCAACACTTTGCCTGATTTACGGTGGATTACTCCATTATGCCGCGCTGGGATTACCCATAAATACCAGCACACAAATCACTAATCATTACTTCTGGAAACAGACTGCTGTTGAGTTAGACGCAATCGAGAAAGCGCTCACTCAAAAGACAGGGCAAAGGCCGCTCATTGTCGGGCTAAGTAAATGGTCAATTGCAAGTTCATTGCGCTTTTATGATGTGGACAAACAGGTCGACAATATTATCTCCAGAAATGCAGTGGGCAGAACTGCCAGCATGTACGAACATTGGACAATACCCAGTGATTGGCATGGCCATCCTGTCATCTTTGTTGCCTTCAATGAGAATGATTTAAATTCTGCAGAAATTTCTGCACATGCTAGTAATTTAAGACAAGCGGAAAAGATCGTTATTTCCAATAATAACAATAAGTTAAGAGAACTTAATTACAGAATAGCTGAAAAATACCAGATAAAGTAATTCACGCCCTTCAATGTATTCCTCAAACGGCCGTTACAGGTTTGAGGATATTATGAATAAGAAAATACGCACACAGACAACTGAGATCTTTAACAGGATTCAGGCATCTCTAAATAAACCTACCATTATTACAAAAACGACCAAACTAGTAGATAGGCGTTTACAGTCACGCTATCATATTGCCAGTAAATAAAAGGTACTCTCAAAATACCTTATTACAATCTGGCACAAATAGTTTGGAACCATGCTAAATCGATCGATAAAACAGGTTAGTATTTTCTCAGTCTGCACTTTATTAAATTTATCTGCGATCTCTCATGCTGATGGAAAACAAATTGCCTTTGACAGAGTCAAGGGTAACTGCCTCGCGTGCCATAAAATTGAAGGCGGAGAAAGTCCTGGCAATATAGGACCAGAACTATCCAATATGAAGCAGCGTTATCCAGACAGAAGCCTGCTAAGGCAAAGAATCTGGGATGAAACTCAATTTAATCCGTTTACAGTCATGCCACCGTTTGGCAAACACCGCATATTAACGGAAAACGAGATTGACCAGGTTGTCGATTTCATTTATTCCCTATAGGTATTACCATGAATAAAACCACTAGAAGAACATTTCTACAACAGACAATTGGCTTATTTACACTATCACTAAGCGGTGGGTTTAATATCGCAACCGCTGCATGGCAAAAAGAATTATTCAGCCCAGCCAGCGCGGATGAATTAATCAGTTCTCTTACCAACAATTCAGAGTTAGTGGTGAGTGATGCTATTCATATCAAAGCACCAGAAATCGCTGAAAATGGAGCAGTTGTCCCGGTTACTGTAGATACCTCTATTGAAAACGTAAACAAAATATCTATCCTGGTAGATAACAATCCCAGTCCATTAACATCATCTTATGACATAAATCCTAATCTTGAGGCATACGTGTCTACACGAGTTAAAATGGCCAAGTCATCGAATATTGTTGCGGTAGTTTCCACTACGGATAACCAGCACTTTACAGCATCAAAGAAGATCAAGGTCACTATCGGTGGCTGCGGTGGATAAACCAGAAGTTATCCCATGTTGAAAATATTCAAATCGCTCGGCCTTATATTAATCATTTGTTCTCAGACAGTCATAAGCAGTCATGCTGAATTAAAAGATCCCGAGCACATAAAAGACCTCAATCTAATACAGAGTTACTTCAAAAAACGCTTTCCCGATGTGTCATTTAACGATTTTGCTAACGGAGTTTACGCATTAGACAATACGGCTAGAGAGAACTGGGAAGCACTGGAAGAATTCCCACCTTATGAGGTTCACATCGAAGCCGGCGAGGAATATTGGCAAAGCCATGACACCGTCTATAATAAATGTTTCCCCAATGGACCCTCAATCAAACATCAGTACCCAACATGGGATGAGCAATTAAATACTGTCATCACAGTACCTTTGGCAATAAATTTATGCCGACAATCTCACGACCTATCCGAGCTGGATTACATGGGGATGGAGATGAATAGTCTGGTTGCATACATCGCTTATCAAAGTAGAGATAAAATCATTAATATCACCATCCCAAATGAAAAAGCATTAAATGCTTATCAGCAAGGAAAGAAATTTTATTTTACACGACGCGGGCAGCTAAATTTTGCCTGTTTCCATTGCCATTTCGATAATGCAGGAAAAAGATTACGCACTGAATCACTAGGCCCTGCTCTCGGGCAAACCACCGGCTGGCCAACCTACAGGAACAAGTGGGGAGCACTGGGCCCCTTGCATAAAAGATATATTGGCTGCAATAAACAGGTTCGAGCTGCACCACTTGAAGCACAGAGCGAGACATACAGGAACCTGGAATATTTTCATACGCATATGAATAATGGCTTACCCATCAATGGACCATCAGTAAGAAGATAAATGAAGACTGCCATATTTAATAGAATTTATTCCGCACTGTTACTCGCTGCTATACAAATGAGCAACATTTCTCCGGCATATAGCGATAGTATCGAATACCAGAATTTTGCCGAACATTTAGAGGCCATCAGTAATCTGGTAGATGAAGCCAGTCATAGCAATGGCTTGTGGCGGGAAACCAGAAACCTGATCAGCTCTGCAATACAATATGCAGAAAATGAAAATTACACATTAGCCAATGAGACTTTGAGTGAAGCTGAATTCCAGGCAAAATCGGGAATTCAGCAAGCCACCAGTCAAAAAGACATTAACAAGCTTATTCCCGCCTATCTCCAGCGCTAAAGCGTTAGCTGCTCAAGCATGGCTTTTGCCTTATCTTTGCCAGTATAGTTTTGATCAGAATCAGTCGCCATTTTTAAATGCTTTTTAGCCTTTTCGTGATTCTCACTATCAGCTGCATAAGCAGTTCCCAGATGATAATGCAACTCTGCAGCATCAGGCGCCATCGAAACAGCTCTCTCCAGAAGTTCAATCGCTTTTGTAATATTACCCGCCCGGTAGTTTACCCACCCTACCGTATCTAAAGATGCTGCTTCATCTATGTCTTCCAAATCAGCCACGTAAGTAAGCGCTTTTTTGATATCACTCTCAACAGCCTGCTCATCTACCAGTATCATTGATACGTTATTTTTTGACAAAACAGAGCTAGGTACATCCCTGATTATTTTTTCATAGGTATCAATTGCATTATTTCTTTGACCTGACTGATATTGAGCCAGCGCCAGTTCAAGACCCAGCCTTTCTATCCCTGCACCTCTGTCGAATCCCTGTTTCAACACCTGTATGGATTTATCCCTGTCACCTTGAGCCGCATAAACCAGCGATAAGCCACGATAGGGAATCCACCATTTACTGTTAATCTTAATTGCGGAATTAAAACTCCTGATAGCTAGATCATAATCTTTGGAAGTGATACCAACCTCTCCTAAAAGATTATAGGGAACCAGGTATTCCGGGTCTTCCTTGATAATACTGTTTAATAATTCTATGGCTTTATCCTGCTTTCCATCTGACAGATATAACCTGACCAAGCCTGACAGTGGCTCATTTGCCCTGGGTTGTTTTTCCAACGCGAGCAAAAACTCTTTTTCAGCTGCCTGATTATTGTCTTCATTTTGCAGTAATACTCCAGACAAATAATAGCCCAACGGATTATCCTGCAAAGAAGTCTTCATAGCTTCTGCGGTTTCTTTTGCACCAGCATAGTCTTGATTAGCAATTTGTAAATCAAATAACGTTTTAATTGTTTCCAGATCTTCTTTATTCGATTTCAGCAGATCATTGACTGTTCCTATAGCCGACTCAAAGTTATTGTCTTTTCCCTGAAGTCTTGCGTAGAGCAAACCCAGATCTTTATCATTGCTGTCAATATCTATAGCTTTTTGAAGCAGCTCTTTAGCCAGGTCTTCCTGATCATTCATAATATATGCGGTTGCAAGCTGCCTTATCGCAAAAGTATTGTTTGGCTGATCACGTAGTACTGTTCTAAAATCAGATATTGCCTGAGGAGCGTCTCTCATCGATATTGCTAACGTTCCACGTAACACAAGTGCCCGTATGTTATTTGGCTGATCTGACAATACCTGATGAACCAAATCTGAGGCGGTCTCTGAATCATTATCCTTGAGATACAGAAAAGCTAATTCATTTTTAGCCTCTATATGCTCCACGACAGAAATGTCATTTGATAATTGAGTAAATAATAGTTTTGCCTTTTCGACATTATTACTGGCCAAGTATCGCTTACCTAGTGCCAGACGTAATTTTCCATCATTTTTAGATTCAGAGACAAACTCTTCCAGCTTTCTGGTCGCATCTTCTGAAGACTTATACGCATCCATAAACGAAATATAAGCTAACTGACTGTCACGATCATCAGATTCAATACTGGATAACAACAAGTTTTCAGCTTCCTCTAACCGTGAGTTATTAGCGTAGATAGCCGCCAGCCTGTACACATAGCTGTTATTATCAGGATATTGTGAAATCAAATCCTTATAGACAAGAATGGCATTATCAACATCATCAAGATGTCCATATAAAGCAATCAGAATTACCTGAAGCTCTTTTCGTTTCCTTTTATTAATTTCATCTTTAGCAATAATACTACTTATGTATGTAGCAGCTTCCTCAGTTTTTTCATCTTTAACTTTCAATGATGCAAGCAAGGTAATTGCCGAAAGATTATCACCTTCAAGATTAATCGCTTGTGCTGAATCTGTTCTGGCAGCAGAAATCGTATTATTCTTCAGATGAAAAATTCCTCTTAATGCAATGGCTGTAGCATTCTCCGGGTCTGTTACAAGTGCTTCTTCAATCAATTGATATGACTTGTCATTTTCACCCGAAATTAAATATATCTTGGACAATTCCAGTTTAGCTTCCACCGCATCAGGGTCCTGTTCCAATGCACCAAGCAGCAATTGATATGCCTTTCTCCACTCTTTATCTTCAAGCATACATCTGGCCAGTCCAACCAGACCATCAACACTCTTTGGATCAATTTGCAGTGCATTTTTGTAGTCCAACTCGGCTTTATTGCAATCGTCCTGAAAATAGTGCTCATTACCACTTTGAAGATATTTTTCTTTTCTGGACTCAGCCCCTCCGCAACCACTGAGTAACAGGGAAGCACATACTAAAACCACAATAAACTTACTCACGAAATTCTCCTTCAGTAACACTGAAATAAACATTAACTTTAGACTATAGATAATTGAGTGTAATGGGTACAAATGCACTAAGTATCAATGTGGAACGTATTACCCACCAGTTTTTAGTGACATTAAACAATATGTACTCTATACAATAAAACAATATAATAAGTTTCATTATCAAAAGACTTAATCCATGATCCACAATTGGTGAATCAGGTAAATTCGGTATAACTATAGCAGTTGCAATCAACAGAAAATCCAGTGGTGAGCCGACAAATTTCTTTCTGCCTTCACCAGCAAAAAGTACTACTATAATAGCTACACATATAAGAAGTGTGCCAACCTGAATGCTTTCGAGTACATTCCCCTGTCTTGCGTTCGCACCAAAATATATAGATAACACAATCATAATATGGATAGCGACTCGTTCAACCCAGTGACAGGGTTTTTTGCCTGATATAAGCAGACCAATCGCACCTACAGCAATAATCGCTATAAGCAAAATTAATATATCTGCCTGAAATTTATCTATCGTGATACTGGCTGTCAGAGTGTATACAAATACCAGCACGCCCAGAATCATAAACAGTTTTTCCGTATGCGTGTTAATAACTGCTTTGGCAAAAGAAGCTACCTTCTTCAGGAGTGACTGTTTATTATCCACAGAGGAAGTTTTATGTCTCGTTGCATAGCTTAATAGTATTGCCAGTATGGAAATAAAAATAAAAGCTAACAAAACATTAATTTCTGTATCATAGCGCATAAAATACGCTGTAAGCACAAACACACTTTGTATAAGGTAGATAATCAGAACACTTTGATAGTGTGCATAACCATGATCCAGCAATCGATGATGCAGGTGATTTCGGTCTGCATTAAAAGGTGATTTTCCATGATACAGTCTAATTACCATCACCATTAATGTATCCAGCACTGGCAAGCCAACCAACAACAATGGCAATACTTTAGCGTATGCACTATCCACACGATACGTTAACGCAACACTAAGTAACCCCAGAATAAAGCCCAAATACAGACTTCCTGTATCTCCCATAAATATCTTTGCAGGATACGTATTAAAACGTAAAAAACCAAATACAGCGCCGATAATTGCCAATACAATTAAAATGACAGATAGATTATTGGATTCATAAGCTAACAGACCGATAATACTAAGAGAGAGTAATGCTTCACCTCCGGCGAGACCATCAAGACCATCCGATAAATTAATAGCATTAGTAACGCCTAATATAAACAGGAAATAGACGAGTAATACCAACAATCCAGGCAGCAAATCATTGACAACAAAATGTGACGACTGCATATCAATGAAACCAAATGTAAAAATTAATGCTACTGATAGTATCTGTATGGCAAATTTGATTTTATAGGACAGATTTTTTGCATCGTCCATCACACCTAATACAAACAGCATGGCAATACCAGCCAGCACGCCAATGACAGGCGCATCAAGCTTCACCCAGCCTATAATGGGTATGACCGTTGAAATTACAATTGCGACTCCTCCGACTCTCGGAATAGGCTTGGCATGCACTTTCCTGGCAGACGGCATATCAACTATATCCAGTTTTTGATACATATATGTTAATGGCGGTATCAATACAATGGTTGTAAACATTGCTACCAGAAATATTGTATAAAACAGCATAGGTATCTCTTATCAGAAATCAGTCAGGAATGAATTCCGGCAATATTGGCAGAGTCTCACGCAAGAATGATTGCACAATCTGATCGGCTGTTTCCACATCCTGTTTTTGTAATATGGGATACATCACTCTCACCAGGGCACCGTCAGTTCTGTTTCGTGTAACCCCATCCCAGAACAGATACCATTTCACAAGATATTCATTAGTAATATGGCGATCACGCTGTTTAAACCAGTAATACATCAGGAACTTGTTATCGCCCTGCTCAACTAGCATTCGGCTAACATTCATTTTTGCATTGTTACCTGCACTACTCTGATAATCTATCGCTACCTGATTTCTATCTGTTATTTTCCATCCAGCACCGGGCAGGCATGATCGCGGAGAGTGCGCTGACTCACCCTTGCGCTGAGATTCGTAGTAAGCGATATATAACTCTAATACACCGGAATCGTCTGAATAGTTAGCCAGCAAATAATCTTCAAACTTAAGTGCATCGATAAATTTGGCCTCCATTGCTTTTCGCGTACTCTGCCAGCCGGATATTGTCACAGGGAATTCAGTAAAGCTCTGTCTGGCCGGAATATTTTCCTGCCTCTCTGGCACTACGAGCTGTGCAAGCAAAACAAGGGTTAACACAGCTACCGATATATAAAACGGTTTCGGAATATGTCTCTCAACAACCTTGAAACCAGACATATCCGGCCTGGCAGGAATATCAACACTTAGTACATCCCGTAATGAGCGACCTGAAGTCAGTTTCGTTAGCAACCACATTTCAAGAAGTAAAATTGCAAAGCAAACCATAAAGATAATCCAGCCTTCAAAGTCATGCAGGAAACCTTCCGCCATGGCAATGCCCCAGTACTCAACCAGAATACCAATAATTCCTATCCGTATACTGTTCATAAAAATAGTAATAGGCAATGTAGAAAATACCACTACACATTTTTTCCAGAAACTGTCTTTATAGAAATATGCTGCAATCACACCTAATGTCACCAGTGGAAACAAATACCTCAATCCATTACAGGCCTCTACAACCTGCAACTTGTAATTTCCAAGATCAATGACATTGCCTTCCAGATACACACTTATACCGAACAGCCTGATGACTTCAACTCCAATACTTGATGAGATGAGCTGCAAATATGCTGACAAATTGTTATATATGAAATTGGGCAGCGGTATAGTAAAAAACAGTAGAAATACAGGCACTATAAAATAGTGGATTCTTTTCGTCCCGGATATTGACAACACTAATCCAAACAGGACAACAAGCAATGAGTACTTGATAATAACGTAAAGCGTACTCACCTCACCTAAAAACCAGAAAAACAGCCCTAGCAGAAGAACCGCCAGACCGAGCCAGGATCCATTGAATTTATCTCTTATAATTTCCGCATTCTTTTGCCAGACAATGAATAATGATATAAATGGAATCAGATATGCATGGCTATATTCAGGGGAATCCCACTTCTGTATGGCATGCAGGATGCCTTCTTTAAACAGCAGATACAAAAGTACAAATGCAATGAAAATCAACCCTAGATAGGTTAATGAAAATTTCCATGCAACCTGTTTATCGCTACTATTAATGGCTTCTGACGCGTTCATTCAATCACTCTTGATTATTTATAAAATACCAATAGCGCCACTATTCTTCTTGTCGATGGCAACGCTCATTACTGTTTTCCAATCCACTGTATCGAGTCCATCAGCAAAAGCATAGATAAGCGCCAGATCGCAAAATGTATTTGCAACTCTAGGCACCCCTTTACTGAAATTAAACACCATACGAATTGCTTTATCGGTAAAAAGCATGCGGTTTGCTCCGGCCACTTTGAGCCGGTATTTTATATACTCTGCCAACTGCTCCAGTGTTAACGGCTTAAGATGAAAGTCTGACGATATTCTCTGAGCAAATTGCTTTAACTCAGGCATTCTGAGGGTCTCTCTAATTTCTGGCTGTCCGGAAAGTACAATCTGGAATACCTGGTCTTTGTCTGAATTGATGTTTGATATTATCCTTAGTTCTTCCAGCATTCGCGGACTAAGATTCTGTGCTTCATCAACGATCAGGACGGTACTCTTCCCAAGACCATATTGTTCTAACAAAAAATTTTCAAAAGTATGATACTTTTCTATATTTGACTTGTCTTTATAATCCAGATCAAATGCCAGCAATACAAGATCTATCAGATCACCAAACGAACTATGAGTATTGCTAATCAGACCAACTATATGACTGCTGTCCATGCTGCGCAAAAGATATCTGATTAATGTCGTTTTGCCACAACCCACATCACCACTTATAAGCGTGAATCCGGATTCGTTTTGAATACCATATTCAAGCATTGTCATCGCTAATCGATGACTGCTTGTAAAGTATAAAAATTCAGGATCAGGAGATAACGAAAATGGCTTTTCTTTTAATCCAAAATGGTCGTTATACATAAGAATATAATTTCGCTACTTAATCTAATGATTAATAGTAGCCTAATGTTGCCGGCTCCAATGAATCATTAATGACAACTCCGGCAATATTAACACCTGCCAACATCTCCTGAGTACGCTGCAAATCCAGTTTGTTGGTTTTTCCTTCTCTGACAACCAGCAATACAGCATCAACATGAGGCAGGAATGAAATAGCATCATCACTTACAAGCATCGGCGGCAAATCAACAACCACTACTGAATTCTCATAGATTGCGGCTGCCTCATTGATCAGGTTCAGGCCTTTATCTGTAGATAAATATTCAGATGAGTCATGAAGAGGCTTAACAGAAGGCGCAATGGCCAAACCGTCCATACCAGGAGACACGAGTATGTCGGATAGCGGCGTGTCATGAGCAAAGTACTCATCCAGGCCTGCATCAGGCTCATAGCCATAACAAGAATGTATAGAGGGCGTTAACAGATCAAGATCGAGTAATACTGCATTTGCCTTGCGACTATTACCTATGCTTATTGACAGGTTTATAGCGACAGTTGATTTACCATCATCTTTAGTAGGACTGATTACCGCAATTGATTGCCAGTGCTTATCATGCATAAGATGCATTAACCGGGTTCTTAGAACCTTATAAGGCTGAACCATCTCTTCTCGACTGGCACTATTAAGTATCCTGTTTTTCTCCAGCGTTAATATATCTGGAGTAAACGTTTTAATTTTAGCTGCATTCACCTGGGGCGAGCGAACAACATTGTTCCTTGTAACAACACGTGTTACTGAAGCCTGTTTATTTCTACTAGCTCTAGTGAGATCCAACGCTTTTGTTATTTTATCCACGACAATATTTTTATACTTTAATTTAGACTTTTCTCAATACTTTATAAAAAAGCACATCAAGCGGAAGATATAAAAAATGCAGCAAAGCAAGCAAACACACAAAAGCTATCAACATTATGCCCAGCAAGAATAACTTTGTGTTTTTAGCTTTTGACACTTCTTCGATAGTGTACATGGTTGGCAACACAGCAATGGGCATAAAACCAGTCAACTGCAGGACTGTTGAACGGTCATATATTGCATCATCCAGACTTTCTTTTAGAAGCACAACACCCAACGCAGCGATTCCACTTAACAATATCCCCAGAATTAAAATAGCAGGTCGGTTAGGGCTAACCGGCTGTTCAGGCAATAATGGTGGTTCAATAATGGTAAAGCGTTCACTTTGTTTACCTAACTCCAGTGATTCACCAATCTTGGCCTCAGAAAGCTTGGCTTTAACATCTGCGTATTTTAAACGCGCATTATCATAATCACGCAGCAGCGCTCTATATTTACGCTCCACTTCGGGGGATTCAATCAATCTCTTTTCAAGCATCTGTATTTTTGTTTGTAGAGATGACCGTGTGATTTTCAGACTGCTTATTTCCGAACTGGTTGCATCGAGTTGCGCCTGCAATTGCGAATACGCCGGATTGGAAATATCGCCGATATTTGGTCTGGAGTTAACACTTGAGCCTGATGTCACGCGTGTTTCTTCTAAAGACTGGATCGACCGCTTTAACGACTTCACATCTGGATGATCACTGGAATATTTCAATTCCGCTTCCTGCAGACGCTGATTCAACAACTGTAATTCAGCATTAATTTCTTTAATCCCGCTTCCATTTTGCGCACTGTCTTTTTCTAGTGAGGCAATTTCTCTCTTTATTCTTAATATATCGGGATGATTGTTCGAATAAATACCAGAAAGTTGAGCAAGCTCTATTTTAAGAATTTTCAAACGGTCACCAGAACCAAGCAAACGTTCACCCTGTTCACTAAACAAGGCCCGATTAGGATTCATTTGTGCCAGCTCGGATTGCAGGTAAATCTGACGTTCTCTCAACGCACGCAGTTGTTGATCAATTTGCTTGATTTCCTGATCCGTTCTGTCCATCAAATTCAGATTCATAGAAACCAGTTCCGGCAGTTTTGCTACATTGCCAGTTTTAAATTCAGCCAGATTCTCTTCCAGTTTATTAATTTCAGTTTCAAGTTTATCAGCCTCTTCTTCCAGAAATTGCGTAGCGTCCTGGGCTTTTTGAGTACGTTCCTTGATATTCTCATTCAGAAATAATCCGGTAATTTCATTCGCGACTTTATGTGCAAGCGCTGGTGACTCATGCTCATATGAAACCTTGAAGGCTATCGTCGCCTGCACGGGCCTGCCACTACGTGGATCAATCACATCTGCACTGATAAAATCCAGTGAAATTGCATCTCTTATTTCCTCAAGCACAACTTCTCTGGGTTCACTTTCCAGCATATCCTGATAGAGGTTAAATTTATCAATAATCTGAAATAAATTGGTTGACGTCATCACTCGCTGCTTGATCACTTGAAGTCGTTGATCGGCAAAAGTTGTGATTGTGGAGCGAACAAAGTCCTGTGGAATCTCCTGTTGCTCAATCAGTATTGTGCCAGCTGATTGATATTTTGCAGGTAATAAAAAAGCCAGTAACGCTGAAATAACTACTAAAATACTGACAGTGATTATTACGGCTGTTTTTCGTCTTTTAACTGCCCGAATCCAGTCTGCAAGGCTTTTTTCCGTCTCCAGCTGATCTTCAAATTCGTGAGTTTGATTTTCCATCAATCAGATTCTGTTTTTGTGGCCGCTGTATCGAATGCCAATAATGACAGCATCTGAATCTGCAGATGTGCTATTTGCGTCATTATCAATTTCCTGGTCTCTATGGCGAAGCTGGCCAGTCAGATACCACTTCTGCGCTAGTCGATAATCAGCACCTAATGTCAGAGTCCAGTACTCTCGATCAGAGTCCTGGTCATTATTGACTGACTCATCCTCAAACCAGCTCACGTTGAGGCCGCTACTGAAACGATCGCTGTGCGACCTTTGATAAGCAAAACTCACTTCGGTTCGTTCATTGACATCACCATCAGCACTAGGCTCAAGTGAATTACTTACTTCAACACTCATGGTAGACACCTGTGTCTGT
This sequence comes from uncultured Gammaproteobacteria bacterium, assembly GCA_963976865.1. Taxonomy (GTDB): domain Bacteria; phylum Pseudomonadota; class Gammaproteobacteria; order UBA4575; family UBA4575; genus UBA1858. The sequence goes on from CAXBLY010000002.1 coordinate 339,299, forward strand.
CTGGTTGCCCCTACATCATAGGATGCACCGGTATCATCGTCCCTAACCGTCATGCCTGAGACTTCATTCTTGAAATTGGACTTTCGATAACCTACTTGAGCATAACCACGCCATAACTCATTAAACGTTCTGTCATAACGGATGTTTCCACCATTTGTTTCGACATCACTAACAAACGTGTCAGCCTCATAATTTGAATTAAATAAACTCAACGTCACATAGTTAAGCTGATCAAAGTTATGCACTACCCCTGCATTAACGCTTTCAACGGAATATTCGGTCAATGAAACAGGGATGGAATTCGGGAAATCCACTTCACTATAACTAGCACCAGCAAACACCTGTGTATCTTCAATAACCGTATAATTGTATTGAGTCGAAATTGATTTATCGACACGTCTGTTTACATCTTCCAAAAAACCCGTGTCCTGTAATTCTGTAAACTGAGATGACTGACGCAGATATTCACCATCAATCGTCAATTGCGAGCGTTCACCATCCCAGCGACCACCGGCATAGAGCAATTGGTCATCAGTATCAACACCACGGTCGTCGTCGCCATCATAACGGACAGAGCGTAACGCGCCACGCACATAGACTTCGCTTATTTCTGTCACGTTGGACAACTTAATATCAACTCGCGAATCAACCCCCAGGACTCCCTTTTCGTCTTCACTTCTTAATCTCTTGTTACTATCTGCCTCTAAACTCGATGAAGCCGTTGTCTGGTAATACCATTCACCCGCATAAACAGCATTCATAAATAGAACACCTAGTGATGCAGCGACTATCGATCTGGAAAATTTCAAATTCATCATCGTTTTATAATTTAATATTTATGGGACAAGAACCGTATCACCGCTTTGCAAGAGGATATTTTGCTGAAGATTTCTACCCTTCTCTATATCAGCGTAACGAAACTTAATCGACTTAAGTTGCCCCGCTGTCCTGCGCAACACCTGAATATCATTTAATGCAGCGAATGCTGTTGCACCACCTGCCATTCCCAATGCCTGTAACACATCTACATTCTGACTGAATGGGAATACGCCGGGCCTGTTTACCTTTCCAACAACATAAATTAAATTGCCATTTAGTTCCTGCAAAGCAACACTCACCTGAACATCCGGTATTAACGTGGCCAGCTTTCTGGTGATGATCTGCCTCACATTTTCGACTGTTTTACCACTTGCCTGAATATCACCTACCAATGGAAAAGATATTCCACCGTCAGGTCTGACCAGCAGTACTCGCTGAAGGTCTTCTTCTTTCCAGACAGACACTGAAAGCACATCACCAGGCTGAAGAAAGTACTGCGTTGTTTCAGCGACAACAAAGCCCGCTTTAAAAACCAGACAAAACAAAAGGATTATGAGGGGTTTTTTCATCAAATTAACCTAATTTTTATTTACATTATTGTACTCATATGACGATTTCAATCATGTAACAATTTGTACGGAATTACTAATAGATTCAGCCAACTATCAATAATCATTTACTGACAATTAGTGCATTCAAATAGTGTATGATACACGATCCAGATAAGAATGATACGCATTTGCATATAGAGCGAATACATTGCAGCATGTCGTCTATCGCATAGCACTAAGATATAAAACTACTATTATTGAGATGCTTAAGCTCTATTCATGAGCTCATTTAAAAAACCAAGTATAAGGACCAACCAGGATAACTAGCCAGAATTCTTGTTATATTACGACAAAATTCCTAACCACTCGCCCTATTCACTCAGGATACCTGACTATACGGAATATTCGAGGAATTCGTATTGAAGACAAAACTACATTGATTATAGCTATGCGACATGGCTCAAGCCGCTGAATTCGTCAATTTTCTTAGAAAATTTCTACTAACAAGAAAGTTTTCAATCGGTTCAGGTTTACCCAGATGAAAACCCTGTCCGTAGTCGACACCGATTTCTGTCAGCAATTCCACTACGGCTTCATTTTCCACATATTCAGCAATAGTTTGCTTATCTAATACAGCGCTCATTTCATGAATAGCTTTAACCATGGCATAGTTCACTTTGTCTGTTTGCATGTCCTTAACAAAAATTCCGTCTATTTTCAGGAAGTCCACAGGCAGTGTTTTCAAGTATGCAAATGATGAAAGACCTGAACCGAAATCATCAAGCGCAAATAAAAAGCCGTCATTTTTGAGCTGCTCGATTAAATCTATTGCTGTCGTTAAATTAGCAATTGCCGCAGTTTCTGTAATTTCAAAACAGATTTTACTGGATTCTATTTTATACTCTCTCCTCTTTTCCTGTATGAATGATAACAATTCATCTTCTGCAACAGACTGTCCGGATAAATTAATCGAAATTTTGGTCAGTTCTTTAACCTTTGCCTTGTACTGGCTAATATACTGAAATACTTTTTCTATAATCCAGCGATCCAGCTTGTAGGCACGATCATATCTTTCAACAGCAGGAAGAAATGCATTTGGTGGAATAATGCTACCGTCATCATCCAACATTCGTACCAGCACCTCTATAGATGTTTTTTGGGGTTTATCTTTTGAGAGTGATACAATAGGTTGCGCATAAAGAACCAGTCCATCTGACTCAATTGCTTTGTCAAAGTGCTGTATCCACCGTTCCTGACCTTTTCTTTCAATAATAGTGTCATCACCATCACAATACATTCTTATACAGTTACGACCAGACTCTTTGGCCAGGTAACATGCACTATCAACTGCATTTAAAATATATGTCAAACCATCACAAGATGGTTGAATCTCAGCAATTCCAATACTACATTCAATGGAAAATGTTTTTTCATCCCATGAAAAACGGTAAGCTGCCAAACCTGCCAAAATTTTCTCAGCTATTTTTTCAGATTCCACAATGTTGGTATTTCCAACCAGCACAGCAAATTCATCCCCACCCATCCGCGCAACAGAATTTTTACTCCCAACGATATTACGTAATAATTTAGCAACCTGTTTAAGCAACTCATCACCTGCTGCATGTCCGCAAATATCGTTAATTAACTTAAATCTGTCCAGGTCAATGTATAAAACGGCAGAGTTACCTTCATAATTATGTGCCAGCGTTATTGCGGAGTTTACTCTTTTTTCAAATTCACTACGATTAATCAACTTAGTTAAAATATCATGGGATGCCTGATACTTTAGCCGCCGCGATAATACCCGTATATTAGTCACGTCATTAAGCACCAGCACTGCACCAAATATTTGTCCATCTTTGCGAACCAAAGGTGTAGCCATCACTTGCACGGTATATCTTGTCCCGTCTTTATCCAGCATATCTGCGTATATTTTATGATTCATACGCTCACCACTCTCCAGACATTTCAATACCGGATTTTGGATATCACTCATTGAGTGTTCTTTATAGAAAGAAATGACTGACTCTATACGCTGACCTTTAGTTTCGTTTCTGGATAAGCCCGTCAATCTTTCTGCGGCCGAATTCTCGTATTCAACGATACCTTCCGCGTTTGTGGTAATGACCGCATCTACAATCGAATTCAACGTTGCGACTGCCTTGTCTTTTTCCTGTTGCAGCTGGATTCGATTTGTTTTCTCTGAATGAATATTGACTAATGAGCCAATCATTTTATTAAGATCGCCATTTGAATCAAATGAACCAACCACTCTCAACCTGAACCAGCGAAAGCCTTTTTCCTTTACTGTCAATCGGCATTCCATCGAAAAATATTGTTTAGCTCTGATTTCATTTTCTACATTATGATCAAATACCTTCTTCTCTTTTGGATGCATCAGTCTTTTCATAAGATCAAATGACGGTTTTGAACTATCGTAATCAAAACCCAAAAGACTAAACATCGGCTTGGACCACCAGTCTCCATCATCTTTTAATTTGGACCACTCCCATATTCCTTCAGTGGCTGCCTGTATGGCGGTATCAAATTTTTTCCTGAATTGCTGATGTTGAATTTGTAGAGATTTCAGTTCAGTTATATCTTCAAATTTCCATACCAATGCATCACCAAATATCTGTCTAGAACGCTTGATACTGATAGATATATATAAATTTTTATTCTGCCAGAAACTTTCACCTGCTTTGGTGTAGACAAACAACACATTGTCAATTTGATCAGTATCTTTGATCGACGAATTAACATCCTGAAGAATAGCGTCATTTCTTATTAGCTGAGATATATTTGACATTTCGCTTTCTGAAATAGAAAACATTTCAAGGAATTTATTATTCTTATAGATAAATTCCAAAGAATCATAGGATGTGATACATATGCTTGCTGGAATACTGCCAAATATTTCTTCGTTGAGTTGATCGGCATTTTTATTAGAGGATTCCTGGCTAGCTTTTTCAAAGTCACTCTTATTAACTAGCTCTACGAATATTTGAGTCTTACTCTGTGCAGAAAATTCCCACACCCATACTTTATTCTTATGTTCGCATTTAACTACCTGAGAGGCACTATTCTTATATAGCGACTGGCATAATTGGCCAATATTTTTTGGCAGGATCTGAGATGCATCATATATGTCATATATAAGGAAATATTCCTTGAGAGCAAAGCTTATAAAAAGAATTTTTCCTTTTGGATCCAGCTTTATTGAATACTTGGCTTTTGATTCCGGGACACCCGCAGCAGAGACCTCTTCATTCAATCCGCTTTTTTTGTTTCTGCCAAACAAGTTGAGCATAGTTTACTTTCTTATACATAGAGTGTTCTGAACCTACAGATGTTACCGAGTTAGCTATGCAAAGAAATATATTTTAGCTGTATGGGATGAATTTCTTGATGAAATGCTATAAAACAATTGAAATCATACACTTAGCCATTCTATCAGGTAGTATATGAATTGACCTTCTGACGACTTGGACGGACCTAGTACTTTAGCAGGTAACATATCTTCACTAATGCAACACTGGCTACGTGCTTCTTCCTCACTGCCATATATATCGACACAATTTGCTGAGAAGCGGTGTCTTTTCGCTCGTGGAGCGTATACCACAGCAAACTGTATTTTTGATACGCCATCAATAGGGTCTGGAGGAACAAATCCACGCATTTACTTACTATTTCTTAAACTTGCGATATGCAATTGTACCATTATTAATGTAACGCATATATTCGCGAGTGGCGCCACTATTTTGATCTGCCTTGATTACGTTACTGGACAACTTTTTCTTCGACAAATGTATAATTTTATTCTCACAATTATAGTGCGTTGCTACAGCAATCTGATATTTATCAGTCACGCCTTTTTGAATTAATTGTTTTCGACTGTCAGCCCATTCTTTTTTATCTGCATAATTAATTACCAGTACGCCTTTTTTATTCAGCCTCTCTAGCAGGCTTATCACCCAGTGCACTTGTGCCTGTATCGATCTGTACGGAATACTGTTCGCCTCAAAAAATACATCATCGATAATTAAATCATATTTTTTATCCTGATTATTAGCGAGCCAGCTTTTCGCATCAGCATGAATAAGTAAACAGTATTTCTTCGACACTTTGAAAAACTTTCTGGCAACATACAAATGTGTATCATCCAGATCAATTGCATCGATTTGACATTGCGGGAAAAAGTAGTGAATTAAATTAATAATCGCACCGCCTCCAGCACCCAGCACCAGGACTTTATTTAATGGTTTATCGCTATTGAAACATGACAGCAAAAAAAGATCCCATAACTTGCCTGATACAGGTTTACTGGCATTCCACTGACTATGCAAAACTTTATTACGGTACAATCTAATGGCATTACCTGCATTGGTGACTTTATATCTGGTTTCCCCTTTTGTCTTCTTCCAGAGTACAGCCATTACGATAGGTCGATTGCATACTGTTTTAATGTTTCCAGGGGAATAATATCCAGTACATTTTCATTGGTTGCCAATAAAACCACTTTGGGTGCCACGCCTTCATCAAATGCCTCTTTCCAGCGTAGCGCACATAGACACCAGCGATCACCGGCGCTCAGACCAGGGAATCCGAATTCTGGCACTGGCGTACTCAAATCATTTCCTTTCTTTTTCGAATACTGGAGAAATGAGTCTGTCACCTGAACACATATTGTATGTAAGCCATGATCACTTGCATCCGTATTACACCAGCCATCTCGGTAATATCCAGTCATTGGATCAAAACTGCACTCTTGTAGCTCATCTCCAAAAACATTTTTTTGCTTTTCCATAATTACTCACCCACTAAATATAATTTCAACTTCAGCAACATGAACAGCAGCGAAGCTAACAGCATTAGCCAGATTAACAGATATACTAATGCAGATTTCTTTGCTTTTCGCTTTTCTCCACTTGTTCTTGGATTAATCCCTTTGAAAATAAATACAATATTTGCGGATAAGTTTATACATACTATATTCACGGCGAGTAATAAAAATGCACCAAGTGCCAGAGGATATTGATAATACCCCAGCATTAATCCAAGTGCTGCGGTAGGTGGCAAGATTGCCACTGCCACCATGACACCAACCAACACGGTCGACAACCCTGTTGTCATAGACAACGCTGCAGCCGCTCCTGATGCTAAAGCCATCGCAACAGAGCTCAACCCCACGACTGTTCGGGTGGAAAGCTCTTTGCTGAATTCCTCCAGCGGATAGATTAACGATATTACAAATGAAGTCAGTAACGCAATAATGATACCTGTCAACAATGCGGTAAATGCGCGTAACATAAGCTTGCTGTCACCAAGGACTGTACCAAATGCAAGTGCAATATTGGGACCGAGTAAAGGTGCAATTACCATCGCACCAATGACTATCGCAATACTGTCTTCTAACATGCCAACTGAGGCAACAATAGTCGAAAGTACGACAAGCAAAATATAATTATGATCAATACGGGCATTTCGCTCAACAGACTGATACAGCTCCTCTCTGGAAGTCGTATTTCTAGTAGAAGATTTAGCAGCATCCAGATCATTGACTCTAGGTATCGTCGCTTCAACCGGCATTACCATTATTCTGGACCTCTGATTTGCACTTATTACTTTTTGTGTCGTATCCAACACGGACTGAACCAGCTCTTTGGGCACCAGCATATGGACAACATGTCTATCATCATGTTCTAACGGGTAACACCAATAGTCAGTGACATCAAACTGCTCAGCAACACCCAATACTGTGTCTACATATCCTTCCTCTGTTATAACTTCTATCACCTTCATTTTATTTCACCCTGAATTAATATGTAGGATCGTACATATAATCCAGCAGATACTGTTTAAGATTATCTGGTTTGGGTTGCAAATCGGCCAAACCTTTCTCGTATGCATAATTGATAACGTCATGCGCAATATTCGCGGATATTTCCCTAATGTTATTTAAAGGTGGATATAGTGTGCCTAGCTTTAAGTCATTTTCATCCACTTGAGTAGCCAACGATTTTGCCGCGATCAAAAACATATCGTCATCGATTAAAGACGCATTGCATGCAACAGCAGCGAGCCCTATCCCTGGAAATATGTAAGCGTTATTACCTTGCCCGGCCCTGAAGATTTCACCTTTAAATTGCACTTCATCAAATGGACTTCCGCTGGCAAATATCGCACGCCCCTCAGACCACATGTAAGCCTGTTCTGCTGTACACTCTGCATGCGATGTGGGATTGGATAATGCGAAAATGGTGGGTCGCGAATTGATACGACTCATTTGCTCTATAATATCCTGTGTAAATGTTCCTGCCGAACCCGTGGCACCGATCAGCACATGTGGCCTGAAGTATTCAATTGTTTCAGAAAACGACATCTGTGATTCATTTTGTAAATACGGCAAATTATGAGCGCTATAATTCAACCGATCTTTTACCAGCAGCCCTTCCCTGTCGACAAACCAGAGCCGTTGATAAACCTGTTCTCCTGACAAACCTTCTTTTTGAAGCGCATAACGTATCAGATCAGCAATACCAGTTGCAGCAGAACCAGCACCCAGGAATAAAATTCGCAGTTCAGAAAACGGAATTTTTGAAATACGCGTACTTGCATAAAGTCCGGCTAATGCCACACTTGCAGTCCCCTGTATATCATCGTTAAAACACAGTGTTTTATTCTTATACTTATTCATTAAAGTATAAGCGCGGGGCGTCAGAAAATCTTCAAACTGAATAAGCACCTTGGGAAATAACTGCCTGGACGCCTCGATAAATTCATCGACGAACTCATAATATTCGTCACCAACAATCCGTTTTTGATGCAAGCCCAGATAGAGATCATCATCAAGATATTCCTGGTTATTGGTACCCACATCCAGCATCACAGGTAAACACTGAGATGGATGAATACCAGCACAAGCGACATAGAGGGCTAATTTACCAATAGAAATACCCATACCATTGGCACCCAGGTCACCTAAACCCAGAATACGTTCACCATCTGTCACCACAATCACGCGAATATCCTTGTAAGGCCAATTATCCATAACCTCCCTGATATGACCTTTCTCCTGCAAAGATAGATACATACCCCTTGGCCTTCTGAATAAACGGCCAAACTCTTTACATGCCTGACCTACAGTTGGCGTGTAAATTAATGGCATGACTTCTTCGATGTTATTGATGACTAACTGATAGAATAGCCGTTCATTTCTCCCCTGCAGTGATTTTAAAAACACATACCGGTCAATATCATAATATTTACGTCGCATATTTTGTAATGCGCGTGACAATTGAGCTTGTGGAGTATTAATGGTGGGTGGCAGCAAACCATGTAGTTTATATTTGTCACGTTCTTCAGACGTGAACGCTGTACCCTTGTTAAGGGAGGCACTATTGAGAACTTTAAATCCTGTTGGGTAATCTGATTCGTCAGTCAAAATTCCACCTAAACCAAGTAATAGATTGATATAAGTCTACACTAATGGATTACTCTAATATCTTTCAGTTATTTTTGATATACAAAACTATATAGAAGATTGCTGGCGATAAATACTAACGAATTAACTGAATGCGCTTTGACCACTTTGCCATCGTATTATTATAGTACATATTAAGTTGTTGATTATACTAATTAAAGATAAAGACATCAGTTAAAGAATTTTAATAAGCTCATTCAGGTCAAATGGCTTATCAAATACTCTTAGTGCTCCATTTTGCAATGCACGCTGTTCAATTTGTTCACCCATTGCAGTAATAAATATAACTATCGGATTTACATTTTTCTCCAGCAGGGTGTGCTGCAACTCCAAGCCTGACATTCCGCTCAATTTATAATCTAAAAGCAAATATCCATCAAAGCCTTCTTCCAGCATTGCAAGATACTGCTCGGCTGAGCTAAATACTTTTACGTGATAACCATGTTTATTCAGAATTCTGGTTAAGGAATGACATACGACTCTGTCATCATCTACGATATGGATCTGACCTTGATAATTCAGTGTATCATTCATTAGAAAGCACCAGACAAACCTGAGCTGTCACGCCTGAATCATTGTTGATTAACTTTAGTTTTCCACTATGCGCTTTTACAATTTTTTCACTGATAGAAAGACCCAGACCCAGGCCCTCAGGTTTGGTCGTATAAAAAGAATCGTAAATTTTACTGAAGTTATCAGAATTAATACCACAACCATTATCGATTACATCGACAACAGCGTAACGCTCATCTAACATAGACGATCTAATTATAAGGACTTTGTTTTCTGTATTGTTTTTCATTGCCTCTATGCTGTTGCGCACTAAATTACTTATCACCTGTTGCATTTGTATGTGATTCATCATTACCAGCAACTCATCACCAGATAACTCCACAGACAGCTCTATATTATTTTGTGCTACTTCTATATCAAACAGTGGCTTCAACTCTACAATCAGTTTATTCAGATCCACGCAGTCAGCCGATACCTCACCACGCAAGGCAAATTCTTTCATCTTTCTTATTATTTTCCCGCCTCGTAATGCCTGTTCAGAAATAATATTTACATCATCTATAACATTTTTATTCCTATTTTCGAGCCGGGTTAAGTCATGCAATGCAGATTGTGAATAATTAACTATTGCCATCAATGGCTGGTGTAGTTCATGTGCAAGCGCAGACGCCATCTCACCCAATGTAGACACTCGACTCATACGAATTAAATCATTTTGCAACTTTACAATCTCGAGCTCAGCCTTATTTCTTTCAATAATTTCATTATGAAGGTTTTTATTAATATTTTCTAACTCATCAGTACGCTGCACGACTCGCATCTCAAGGTTCTTATTAAGAGAAACAATTTCATTCTGTGCAATCTTTCGCTCATCTATATCAATGATTGAACCTGCCATTCTTCTATTGCCAGTATTTTTATCAGCAGTGACTTTAGCTTTAGCATGAAACCAGCGATAACCTTGCGACTTGGTTAATAATCTGAAATCTACATTATAAGGCGCATTATCAACCAGATGCCTGTTTAACGATTGAAGGTGATTCTCAAGATCATCCGGATGCAGTAAATTAGTCAATTGTGTATGCGTAGGTTTTATCTCACTTTTTTTATAATCTATAAGATCGTAAAAATTAGGAGACCACCACATGGTATCTTCTTCTACATCCATCCAGTCCCATAGACCATCCTGAGAACCACTGGTCGCTAATGCAAGTCGTTCATCACTAGTTTGTAAAGCAACACGAACTTTTTTACATTGCGTAATATCTGCAGCCAGAATCATTGATAATATAGATGCGATATTTATACACATCCAGGTTAAAAAATGGCTTTCATAGATTGAGTCGCGCGAAAAAGGTCCCAAATTATTCGACAAACTCCACAGAGCAAATACGGTAATTATAATGGTACTGGCAGTCGATACTTTCTGACCAAACCTGAATGCAGCCCACGCCAGCATGGGGAAAAATAGATACGCAAGCGGGTAATGAGAATACCCTTCTATACTTGTGTCGAACCAGCCAAAAAATACGACTCCACCACACGATATTAATACACTATAAAAACATATCAATTCTATGAATTTCTTCCAGGACAGATTGCCATCTGTTTTCTGACTCCATACCATGATAAACGGAGAAATCACTACTACTCCAGTGATCTTACCGAGGCATGCATTAAACCAGATAATACTTATTTCACTTATTGAAATATTATATAAAATAAGCTGCAACAAACTTGAGCTGGTAGCACCAATAAATATCACTACCAGAAAAGTGATAATCAAATAAGCAAGCAAGTCTGGTATATAATCAAGGCTGTAGTGCTCATCCAGATAGATCTGTAATAAATAACCCGCTATTACGGCTTCTAATGTAACCCCTAACGAAATAAAACTTACAAATACTAGCGATTCGTTACTCAAAGAATAACCGGAGGCCACTCCAACAAGAACTGCAGGCCAGTATTTAATACCGTAAATAACCAACCCACCGACACTGACACCTGTAGCCAGATCAAACAATGACACATTTATTGAAGGGAAGACGAATTGCGTACTGAACAGCACTGCAAAATGACAGGCAAGCGCTAAAACAATCATCCTTGCAAGGTACGATTGGTAATCTTTTTTATTAGAGATTAATAAAGTAGCAGCTTGCACCTCTATATTCTCCTCTGTTTTTTTATAATTATTATTGGATTACTTTATACGATCCTTCTGCATATTTACCTGAAGAAGGATTCGCAAATTTGACTGAGACACGCTTTCCTGTAAAAAACATACATTGCCCTGTCAGCATAGGCACATACTTGTCATTATCATATTTCGCAGCTACTCTCGTCGGGTATCCCGACCCACCCTTCTTGTCCAGACAAATCCGGACTTCTTTGGAAATATCGCCGTCGATAAATACGAATTCTTTCGGTTTATCCAACCCAACAGTGATTCTCCATGGTTCACCTGATTCATGACAACCATATAGAATTAATATTAGCGACGAAAAAAGTACACTCTTGTTAAAAATAACTTTGTTAGCAATCATACTTATCACTTAATATCTGTATGCCTTTCCATGTGCTTTATTATTACTTTTATCATTTTCTTTTATCGATCTTTCAGTTTCTTTCCCATTAAATTCAGGTAGAGGTTCATCTTCCTGATTCCATTCATACATAGAATCCAGATCACCCTCTAACTCATCATCCGTTAATTCACTAATTGTTTCTTCATTTTCCTTATTGATCTTATTACGCTCCAGATAATCAGGTTTTACTATAATTGACCTGGAAGTGACGATAAATGAACTAACTTTCATCTTCCCGCAATTGTTTTCAAAAAATATTCTAATGACGGCATTATCATTCTCAAATTCACTGGCAACAGAATACATATCTATTGCAGACTCACAAATCTTATATTTCCTATACCCTTGATGAGAGACAAAATTAGGACGAGCAAAAGATTTAAGCGCGCCCAAAACTGATAATTGTTCAAATTCACTCTTCCATTCTTCTGCAGATAACGAGTTTATGTACTTATCCGTTAAAAATGGCTTAACTGCATCGTAATTCCAGCCATCTATTGCTTCCATAAATTCTATTACTTTAGGCAAAGCATAACGATCAACTTCACGCATTTCCTGTTTACAATAATGTAAATAAGAATAAATACCAACGATTACAATACCTATAAGTATTGCGACCATAAAGACTATTGCATTTTTTTTACTTATCATTTCCATTATTCTTTAAACGCAAAAAGCCGGGAGGCTTATAAAAACTTCCCGGCTTATTCACTGCTTGTTACTAACTAATACTTTTACCACTTCTGGTAGTAGTTATACTTCTTCTTTCTATCTCTATGAATATCTCTTCTACCTTCACTATTAGGTGTCAAGACAACCTGATTCTGAACATCCTGATTTGGCTCTTCGGGATGCTTCAAAGTACCCAGGTAGGCAAAGATTGAATTTTGGCTTTTTTCACTAAGGTCCAGGAAGCGATCTCTTACACTCTGTGCTTCACCACCATGTAAGGCAACCGCTTCAAACAGTGTTAATGCGCGACCATCATGTAAGTAAGGAGCAGTATCTGCCACACCCCACAACTTCATAGTGATAAAGTTACAGTTAGTGATTTCATGCCCTGATTTCTCATCACAGTTATCTTCTCCAAGGAAGTGTGCAGTTTCTTTCAAACGATAACCCATGTTGTGTCGTTTGTAATCTGAATGTGCACGAACACGAATTCCGCCTCTGCGATTCTTCTCAAAGTTAGTTAGCCCTTCAGAAAGATCAGCACTGAAATATACTTCATCACTTTCAGGGTCGGTATATTCCAAAACAGGTGATTTAGTATCCAGGAATGGAACGTGACAACCCGAGCAGCCTACCTCATTAAACAGCTTGAAACCTCGACGTGCCTGTCCATTCGCTTTTTTCTGCACTGGACGTTCCTGAGTTGTCATAAAGACATGAAATGCTCGCATCTGAGCATTCGTTAGCTCATTTGAGATACCATCTCCATCAGGATCACCAGGACCAAAAGTTGCCTCGTCCTGCATACCAATGTGGAATGCCATTGCACCTTCATCGAATCCACGAACAGTTGCGAATTCACCTTTACGGCCAAATGGACGAATTTCCAAATCACTATCAACACCTTCCGGACTACAGTTAGTTCCGAAACTGATACCTTTAGCTTTTAATTTCACATCTTTACCACCTTCATCACATGAACCACCCGCATAAGCGCGAATCTTCTGCAACGTTTCAGTGATTTCCTGGCCAACCAATTCAACACCACCCAAACCAAAGTTGGCTGGCGGGTTAATTGAACGACCATCAAATGCAGCGATACCGAGTGCTTCACCAGTGCCAGCACCATTAAGGTCACCACCACCAAATGATTGCTTCCCAGAATCATCTATATCAGCTGTTTTGGATCTGAAGAATGGTGAACCTGCAATACCTGCCTGACCACCTACACCTAGCTGCGCAGGAACCACTGAGTTATCTACAACACCGTGACACTCCAGACACGTTTGTGTATCCAGTCCGTTCATACGTAACCATGTACCATTACCCTGTAACGTTGGCCTACCAGTTGGTCCAAGATCAGGTATGTTAAGCGCTGGTGTACCATCTGCCAGTATCGCTTCGTTTATTCCAGGCCCATCACCAAAACCGTCTGCTCTACGAAACGGTGTAGTATACATGCGCACACCAATTTGACGGATCTCGGTCAAGCTCATTTTCTTGAAATCATCATCACTGATATTTGCATCTAATGCTGGGCCGTTACCATTTCTATTGTGGTAATCACTGCTGAAAGCCACACCATCAGTTTCTTTAATTAGATCAGCATCTAAATGTGAATAATCAATATCTGCGCCTGGGTCACTTGCAAATGCATACGAAGATGCTCCCATTAATGTAGCGCTTAAGGCCAATACCAACCAAGCAGGTTGTTTTTTACCAGTAAAGTGCTGTTTCACTTTATATCTCCCAATTTAAAAATTGGCTTTACGTTTCTTATCCATGCAATGTCTTAGCAAAGAAAAAGATAAACAGCCGGTGATTTGTATTAAATCTTTTCTAGAGTGCGAATGGTATTGGAACTCTATTAACAAAAAAACTAATACAAAATTTTGACGAGAACCGCAGTCAATTTACATGAAATCAGCCTGCGGTTATCGATCAATTATGTATCACTAATAGTCAGTAGATTACTGAGCTGCTGCTCCATAACCACTTCCTGGAAGGCCAGGCACACGTTGCACTAACTCAAGATCACCTACACGGCAACCATCTTCGTACTGTTTACCTGCTCCATCAAGACCAGTACCAAGCGTATCGTTACAATCTTGAATAACACGGAACACAGTGACCTGAGTTGTTGGTGGATACAAGAAATTACCATCACCATCACGGTCTACGTAGAAAGGTACTGGTGCCCAGATCGCGTACAAGTACTCATCCTTACCGTATTTAGAAATAGCAAGGTCGAGACCACCTGCTTCATACAAGAAGTCTCTCTGGTCAGTTCTAAGTGAGATATCACCACCACGCGGGCTGCCATCAAAATTAGCGCCAGAGCTAGAGACCCTATGTCTGATGTTTGCTAATGGCCCTGTGAATTGTGGCACACCATCAACAACAACTACCGGAGGTCCACCATCAGTTAGGTTACATGTATCAGGATTGATTCCACGAATAGAAATTTCTGAATCAAAAAACGCTGATGTGTATAGCGTATTGGTTCGAGAAACTGCAGTCCAACAAGTGTCAGATCCACCGTCTGCCTTATTAGGAATGATACGTACTTTTTCAGCCCATTTATTTATAGTAAATACTGAGGCACCACCTTGATCACGCTGCTGGAAACTACCATGAGTCATCATGACGCAATCATTGTAGTCTTTGCCATCGCGAGGATAGACAGAGAAACCAAAGTTGTCATTACCAGTAGTTGTACTAACGACTGGGTAACTTGGTCGGCCTCTTTTGTCTATATTGTGAACTTCAATTTCATCAGCTTCAGTACCATCGCCTAGCGCAAAGAACGTATTACGGTTCGCAACAAGAAGCTGACGACCTTCATTGATGAATGAAAGCTGCACTGGATCACCGTCAGAATCTGCTGAATTTATGTTAGAACCACGGATATAGCGTAATCTACCATTTCTGAATCTATAGCCAATGATACTTTGCGCATCTTGATCATCTTCTGCAATTGGTGCACGTTCACCGCAGACTTGTCCAGTTGGAGGTAAAAAACCTTCAGGTAAGCCAGGGCAACCGTTGAACTCCACTTCACCAGAACCAGCATTCACCACGTAGACTAAGTTTTTATGACGAGTGACCGCACGCGGCTCTTGACCACGAGTAGATCGAACACTTGTTCTAACAACATTACACTTGTTTACTTTAAATGCGGAAACACTGCCATTTTTGTCGACTCGTTTTTTGTTCCAGTGTTTGCCATAACCAAGAACTCTTGGTTTTGCAACAGGATTGAATCCAGCATTGATCATTAATACATATTGATCATCGCCTTCGCCAGTGTGGTAAACGGCATTTTGGCCTGATGTTACGATTCCAGCCTGATTACCATAACCACCTGAATTAACCCGGTGCGTTTGAATGTCAGAACTCAGGGTACCATCAGCGTTGCGTAGAAAAACTAACAGCTCATTCTGCTGCGCGTTTCCATTGCCATCGGTAGGCGGGTTATTTGCATTGTAGAAAAATGCTCCTTCTCGCAAGTCATAATCACAACTATGGTTATAGCTTGCTTGTGCAGAACTGATAGACAGGCCCAACACGAGTAGCAACAATCCACTTGTACTATATTTAAGTTTCATAAAACTCCTCCCATGAAAACTTCAGTTAACAACATTTAGTGTTTACTGTCCTTGTAGATTGCCCCCTCAACACTGTGAAATGCTGTGGATCTTCCCTGGGATATTAATTTCTGACAAATTTCTGAAACACGAAATTATTATTATGTCTTTCAGGTCTTGAGCCAGAAATTCTTTTCGCACACGCGCTACAGTTAATACGCATTTGCAAAATCAATTCTTTGGAATTTGTTAGGCTGGAACGAGGCCTAAAGACTTACGTAGATGGCTAAAGGTATAGCCATTTTTAGGAATGAAATTGAGGACGGTTGGTTTAGGTCCTCTGTGGTATAGCTTTTGATAACCGCTATCTTTGGATCCACATTGTTGTGGCCTATTTATAGGCCTATTATTGATAAAAATCAACTACTAATGTATTTTTTAAGCATAGCTCCATCAAGCCGAATTTATATAATGCAATTAATACCTTACTTGATTTTACCAAGTATTTTCTTATGTATTTATGGTTTGGAGGCTTTACCTTGCTTCAGAAACTCTTCATTTCTTTTACGCATTTCAGTAGTAAACCCGTTGAGATTATTTACAGCCTGCACCAACTCAGTCGCCACAGACGCTAATTTACGCCGTTGAGACCTGGCCTGCCCTCGTATCATGTCAAACGCCTGATCAGAGGTAATATGATATTCCTGCATAAGAATACCAATGGCAACACTTGTTTCCCTGCCTTGCTCCAGTGCGGTGTGCAATTGCATCTCGGTATCTCTGAGATGTTTTATTTCATTTGCACGTTTAAGCGCAGAATTGATCGTTGGTAATACGTGATCAACATCTATCGGTTTAACTAAATACCCTAATGCACCCGCCTGTGTAGCTTTTTCTACAAACTCTTTCTCCGCATAGGCTGATAAAAAAATACATGGTACATCGGCCTGTTCACGCAGCTGCGCTGCCACCTCGGCACCAGTGAAATCCGGGAGTCGAAAATCCATAATAGCCAGATCAGGATGATGATCACATCCCAGTTGAATAGCTTTTTCACCATTTTCTGCTTCGATAACGTCAAAATTTCGTGCTCGCAAACTATTAGCAAATGTGACACGAATTACACGATCATCGTCAGCCAGTAAGATTTGTGACTTTGACACCCTGCCCCCTGATTATTCTGTAAAACAATTTTATTATTATTTGTCTAGTTATAACAGTTGCGCAATACACATTGCAATTTAATTCTGGCTGATCTCGCGAGCACCACGTTAATACAAAATTCTTATAAAGCATATTCAACGGCATATGGTTCAATCACGATACTGTTGATACTATCAATTTTACAACCTCATGACAGGTTCTTTCAATTCCAGTAATGCTGTATAAATTTCACCATCCTGAGACATATCAAGTCTTGCGCCGTAAGGCGGAAGCAGTGATTTTATCATCGATATGCCAATGTTTTTATCACAGTCTTCTTTGTCAGCCATATCAATACAGGTGTTTATGATTTCTATTTTAACGCCATCTTTTGTGCTATTGATATTTACACGAATGTAATTTTCTTTGCTGCTGTTTTCAGCATGATATTTTAAAGCATTGATCAACAGTTCAGTAACAATCAATGATATAGATATAATCTCATCTGCAACTAGCAGTTGAATGACACCATCAGTATTTTTATTGAAGTCTATATCACAATTAAATAGTTTTGATGACTCCTCTATCAAATTATCCAGCAGATATAATAGCTCAACATCATCTTTACCATTCATTATCAGCCCATTTACAATGGAAATAGTATTCACTTGTGCAATGGAGGTTGTCAGTATTGGTTTTAGCTCCGGGTGAGAATCCATGCTTACAGTTATCATTCCGATTACAGCCTGCAAACTATTTTTAATCCTATGCTGCACTTCTAAACCAATCTCATCCCGCTGATGTTTTATATATTCTAGTTGAATTTCCTGTCCTCTTTTTTGTTCTGTTATATCTCTTGCAATGATTCTGAGTTCGCATGGCATGTCTTTTTTTGCCTGAATAATCCTGATTCGTTGATGTGATTTAATAACACTGTTATCTTTCCTCAGAATATCAACTTCCATTTCCAACTCATCGACGTCTCCAGAAAACGCAACATCTATTAAACGATGCACGCGTCTCACATCAGCTTTTTGTATTAGATTCCAGTACGGAATTCCAATCAATTCTGATGGTTGATAACCAAGTGTACTTTCACACAAATTATTTGCAGAAATAATATTACCCATTCGATCTAGAGACATATACATATCAGGCGCGTTCTGAAACAGATCTTGATAGAAAGCGCTTTTCCTGAGCAGCTCATTCTCTGCTTTTACTCGATCCGTGATATCAAGTACATAAACCTGAACATTACTGTCACTGACCTCGCATGAAATAAACCACTCTGTCGAAATCAGCTGGCCATTGTTTTTTCTTAAATCACATGAGAACGCACAGACATTTCCATTACGTTTACGCAAATTTGCCAGCGATGAGACTAAACCATCTAAATCATTTTGATTGATTACAGGCCAATCCATTGGAGATTTACCTATTACCTGATCTCCGCGCCAACCTAACATCTGCTCAGCTGCTTGACTCCATTTAGTCACTTCAAACGCAGGTGTCATTTCAATTCTGGCAAGGCGAGATATCTCCAGCCGTGATGACAGCGTGATATGTTGCTGTAAACTTGGCTCCTGACGGTAATTCCTGTTCAGTTCACTTGAAATCCACTCTGCTACAAGTTGAACAAAATGAATTTCATCCTCAGTGAACGCAGCGTTTCTTAGCTTAATACTGGTAAAATTGAGTGTACCGAATAATCTGTTATTCAAATAAGTGGGCGCGCCAAGATAAGCTTCCAGTTTTAGCGCATTATAGGATGGGTGTTTGGCAATATCGGTTTTAGCTGCATGGTGAAAGCCAACAGGTCTTTCCTGTTCAAGTGTGAACTTGCAATAAGTGAGACCCAGATCAAAAACATCACCTGGCAGTATTTGATATTCATCTGATTCAGTATGAACATGGAGTATGGTGTAACGATTACCTTCGACATAGGACATTATCCCGCAACATAATCCCAGATAGCGACACCCCAGCCGCAATACATCGTACACCTGATCTACAAAAGCAAGGTCTTTTGCTAACGCAATAGAATAAAATTCTTCAAGGGCATTGGGTTGATGGCTAATATTACTTTCCACACTTGAATTATTGCCCATGCCTTTCATCAAGCCCGGATATCACGTATTAATATATTTAATCGTGTAATTATTTTATGAAATTTCATGCTCTTAAGTTTACCAGCGAATTCCTTTGTATTCTGTGGCTTTAAACGTGCCATCAGAATCAAGTTCCGGTAGTTTTAAGCCTTGTAATTTATTGCGCAATTCTTCAGTGGCTTCTTTTGACTCTGTAGAGTTACTCACTGCCGTAGGAGTGATCAATACTAGTAGTTCTGTGCGGGATGATGTATTTGTTCTTGTACCAAACAATGCGCCCGCTACCGGTAAGTTCCTCAAGCCTGGAATGCCAGTATTTCTTTTTCCATTATTATCCTGAATCAGTCCACCTAGCACTATCGTCTCACCACTCAAAACAGAAACAGAAGTTTGAACCTGGCGTTGATTGATCGTCGGCGAATCAATTGATGAAGTAAGAGTCGTATCAGCAGTACGTATACTCTGAAAAATATCCATTGCAACATTTCCACCCTGGCTCACTCTAGGTGCCACTTCTAGTGTCACTCCTGTTTCAACAAACTGTATGGTACTGGTAACAATCGAATTATCACCTGTGGTACCCGTATTAGTAGACTCTGATGTTCTGACTGGTACCTGATCGCCTACATTAATTGATGCCGAGTGGTTGTCTAACACCATCAATGAAGGTGATGAGATCACTTTAAGTTTTGAATCATCTGCCAGCGCATTTAGAGTGGCTCTTACCAGTCCAGCACTATCAACAATAGAATAGGAAAATCCTGGTGCGACGCCTAAATCACTTAGTACTCCACCTCCACCAATATCCAGCCTGCCTATACCATCATTTCCGCTTGCTACATTATTATTTCTGAAAAACCACTCCAATCCATAACTCAGATCACCAGTGAGCGTCACTTCTACAATAGTCGCCTCCACCAGCACCTGTAAAGGTTCTATATCAAGACGTTTAATGGCATCTTCTATATCCGCATATTCATCGTTTGTTGCTTTAATCACTAAAGCATTATTTTCTTCATCTGCAATGATCTTGATTGGACTATCACTGTTTCCACTTCTGTCATTTGAATTATCAAAATTGCTTGAAAAGGCTGAACGTCTTTGCAAAGAACCCAGACCACCGGAAGAGGGCCCTGATGGAGGTTCTCCGTCTAGCGAGTCCGCGCTATTACTAAATGAATTACTGGTTCCAAAACTTGACTGGGTATTACCTGATGAGCCTGGGCTCAAGCTGCCTCTGGAATCCTGACGCTCCTGAGTGCTGACATCTGCATCAAATAATTCCTGTAAAATGCCTGCCAAATAGCCTGAACGTACATTCTGAACAAAATACACATGCAGTGCCCTGTCAATGCTACTGTCGACGACGTCTAGACGATTTACCCATTGCTTTACAGTATCCAGATAGCCTGCCTGTGGTGTAATCGCTAATACAGCATTGATTCTCTCTATCGGCACAAATCGGATGATTGATGCTGCATTCTCAGTGGCAGATGCATCGGTCACCCCGACCTCGTAATTAAAAATAGTATTTAATTCATTAGTCACAATATTTGTATCTGCCTGCGATAGTCTGAAAATTGCAGTCGACATGCCTTTTAGTTGATCTACATCGAATATCTCGATGGTTTCAAGCATGTTCTTTAGTTCAGACTGGGTTCCGGAAACCATCATCAGGTTTCTTTTTGAGTCTATCTTAATATTCGCTGCTGCTCCTTGAATAGACGTCAAAATACTTTGCATTTCACTGGCAGCAATGTACTTCAGAGGGACAACTATAATCTGATAACCCTTGTCTTGCTGCAATGATAGTCTGGGTGCAACGACATTACTTAGATTTTCTGAAGCCGGTAAAATATGAAATATCCCGTTATTATCAACCAACACTGCATTATTCGCCTTGAGTATCCCCTCCATCACAGGTATTAGTGCATTGCGTGGAATTGGGCGTCCTGTTTTCAGGCTGACATTTCCGGTGACTCGCTCATCAAGCACGTATGCCATTCCCATGAGATCACCAAGGATGGTCGTTGCGACTTCACCAATAGGTGCATCCTGGAATACCAGACTCACATCATCACCCGCTCCATAAGAAGGACTCTTGCTTCTAGAGGGGTTTTTATTTATGAAATCGCCCGTACCACGGCGAATATCAGGTTCAGCCTTCGTTTGATTGTTTGATTTTTGTGTCAATACCGGTGTTGGCTTGACGTCAATTATTCCAGTTGCATGATTCTTTACATGCTTATCTGAGCCCTCATCATTTTGCTTACTCATTTCATCGTGCGTTGCACATGAAGTAAGTAAAATAGCCAATACAGAAATTAATAGAATGGGGAATTTGACTTTCAACCTAATCATCACACCTGATCCCTTAATCAAGGCCAAACCAATCAATCCTGAGACATACATTGAAGAGATTAACATGGCTGGGTTTTTAGTTATTATGTACACAAGGTTAACCCGCATGGATACTACTTATCAATCTTTTAAAGTCGAAAGTGCTTAATTGACATATGTGTACAGGCAGCAACGTATGAAAACATAGCTACTTAATCAGATGGGAATATCTCTCAAAATCAATTAGCTATAAACTGATAATTATTTCAGGCCAGTACCATTATTCATCAAAATCCTCTTCGCTTTCAAAATCCTCGTCTGGATCATAGCGATAACCTCCTTCTTCACCTAGCTCGCTTATCGAGTCCAGCTCTTCCTGAGTCAGTCGTTCTTCAGGCTCATCGTTAACTGGTCTGCTAGTAACATCTATTGGTGACTCAACAGGTTTACGTGAGCTTCTGAATAAAGACGGTCTGAATTTCGAAGGATTAACTGACCTGGTACTGTCATTATTTTCTCCATAAGATTTCTTTATACCACTTTTCTTATCAGTATCATTTGGCAGAATAAACAGCTCATACTGTCCTTTAGCACTTTCAAATTTAACACTATCAGTATTAATTTCACTGACATTCCAGCCTTTGTATACATACCCTACTTTCATATGCTTTACGTCGTCATCAACCCCATCAACAATGGCATATCGATTTTGACCACTAATCACCACTCCCCATAATGTTAAGTCTCTAAGCGCATCAATATCAACTGAATGTAATACGCTTTCAGGCAGCACCACAGGAGGCCTCCTGTCAGCAGAAAACAAAGGACGTTTAATGATTTCCGAGTAGGCACTGATAGATTTTAATGAATTATTTTTATCAGGAAGAGATTCATTCTCAACCATTGCAGTCAATTCAGTATCAGCCAGTATATTATGATTTCCATAATACTGGACCTGATAAAATATCAGTGCCGCTAATAAAAAACACAAGATTGCTAAAATAAACCTCATAATGATTACAACGAGTTATTACTCAAGTATCCATATACCTGAAGACTGACATCCAGGTCCTGGTTACTCAATTCAGCATTATTAAATCTGAAAACAGCTCTTCCCGCCCGACTCACCTGTATTCTATCCACAAACAGATTTGGTACCCCAGATTCCAGATCGTACAAGAGCTTTTGCAAACTAAAAATATCCGTTTTAATACGCACACTCAGATCAACTCTGTTTGCTTCTTCAGTCTCCGATGAAGTCGCCTGGCTACTTAGCAGTTCCGCATTGCTTTTTGCTGATATACGTTTAAGCATTTGTTGTATTTCTGCTGTGGCAAGTGCGCGCTTTGAACTTTTTAGATAAATCGTCTGTTCGTCGTATAAAGATTTTAAGCGTTCTATCTCATCTTTATAATATGTTTTTTTACTTATAACCTTATTGGCCTGATTCAATTGAAATGCAGTGTCTTGCACACGCTCTTCTGAAGCGTTGAGCAGAAGTTTATAGGGTTCAATCAAGATAAAGTAAAATAGCAGTAGCACTATCAACAGGATACCAAGCGCTAACATCTTTCCGTTAGATTTATCTGACAGATTCATCATTACCACCTGAAACATTCAACTTCATCTCAATTGTAAAGTTTTCACTACCAGTAGCACTATTTTGGGTAACGGGTGCTGCAAATCTCACATCAGTAAAAGTTTGAGATGAATCAAGCGATGAAACCAACCTGGATGCTGACGATGATGCTCCCTGCATGCGAACCACACCGTCTTCAATAGATAGCCTATTCAGCGAAGTGTCATCAGAAATTGTAGACGTGAGTTCATTCAGCAAAACAATGACCTTCACATTGTTTTTATTCAGACTGGCAGATAAATCGATATTATTTTTTATTTTTTTATACGCTGCGAGGGATTTTTTCACCTCAATCACTTCGTGATTTATATTTTCAAGTTCAGCATTATATTTAAATGCATTCCAGTAATTTTTAGCTATAGGCAGGGTGAGTGCTATTACCGCCAACCCTGCCGTCAAAGCCAATAAATATTTATTGGTTGAATTGCGATTACTTTTTCCTGATGCTGAATTAAGAGTGCCACCAAAGCTCAGCGCCTCACCTATTGTTTCTAAATCTTCATCAACGCAGCATATTTTTCCAATTCGAATTTGATTTTCATCTAAAAAACTTAATACCTTTCTCATTGCGTGTTTCTTGGCAACTCTGAGTAGCACAGTGATTTTTTTTTCTTGCGTATTCCTGGATTGTACTTGTGTATCAAAATACACATCCTCTCTCTTGAAAGGTGTATAGCGATCAATCTCATACATGAAAACGTTTTCTAGATTTTCTTCAGTAGCTAATGGTAATGTCACCACACGATTTAACACTAGTTTCTCATGTAACAAAATATTGCATTTCTGAACATTAAATTTTTTATTTTCATCGATGGCTCGATCATATATTTCCTGTGCCTCAGCAGATGAGAAGTCATTTATACTCTTCTCGGCTTTATCTGCATCATCCCATCTCAACTGATAGCCATGGCCAGTCAGAACAATATTGAGACCTCGATGATTATTTTTAGCTGGTTTAAAACTTACATTTGGCAACATATCGGAGAGCTCTGATAGCCACCACTTGAAAAATGCTTCCACTCCAGAATTATTCGCAAGAAGATTCATAGTGTTCTATATTTGCATCCACTTTAAAATTGTAAACGGCTCAAAAGTATTACCCCTGTCCAGCCTGACCGTCACAGAAATATTATGACTGATTCCGCTTTTAGCAACAGCACTCGCATTTATTGTATATATGTAGCCATAAGATAAAGAATTGAATGTTTCAGCATCATCGAATTCATCTAAATCCACTTTGCCTGTTTCAGTGTCACTCAACGTTGTAGCATTATTAACTGCCGTTTGCACTACATTTGAAGCGACTGATAAATTTACACCATAGTCCTGAGTATAAACTGTGACATAAGGGGAAATAGCCTGATATATCAGTTCATTTATCCCATAAACCAGCTTCAATTCTTCAATTCTCTCAAAGTCTGCATCGCTACTCCCATACAGATACCCGTATGATGCGTAATCATTGTCTTCTGCACCATTAGCTCTTTTCAGACTGTCTCCATCACGCCAATCTAGTATGGCATCACTAATGGTCAGACTTTGTCCTTCATCCACACCAATCACATTTAACAAGCTTGTTATAATAGTTGCGGGTGCAGTATTTATATCAATTTTTCCTGCCTCATCAAAATATGATAACTGAATATCAACATCCCCGTATTCACTACCAAGCTGATTTTGAGAAAATAAATCTCCGTCAGCATTATTAATCAGATCCGCTATAGCTAACAGAATCACACTTTCTACTGCTTGCTTAACTTTTAACTGCTCTATTCTATTCTTAGTAATCTGAAGACTACTCCTCGATTGATGAGCAACGGTACTAGCGATTACTGCTAAAAAAGCAGTCACCCACAGCACTGATAATAACGCTATCCCACGCTGTGTTTTATATCTATTGGCTGATATTTTCATCTAACTACATAAGGCCCATTACGCATTTGAATGACTAATTCCGGCCATGCTACTTTTTCGTCTTCAAATATCAGTCTAATTTTAATCAATAAAGGTAAAACAAACTGGTCATCCCAGCTTGTTAACCAGCCATTGTTTGAATCTTCTGTCTCAAAACCGCTGAAATATTCGATTTTTATATCTTTCACACCAGAAATAAGTACTGTTTCTGCACCGTCCTGTTTATTATTTACCTGCAAGTTATATGGCTTATACGTCAGTGAAAGATTATTATTTTCTCGATCAACAAATAGATCATATTTATACAGATAATCATCAACACCATATTGAGGTGAATATGAAACATACCTCAAACTCTTTTCGGCGCCTATGAATACGGTGTGTTGTATTTCTTTTTCATCTTCTATTAAACGATCATTAATCAGCGCCAGTGAAATGGATTTGCGCATGAAACCCTGCACTGCCTGCAGCGAATCAAGTTGTTCAGACTGACTATTAATAGCATCCCAGACTCGCGTACTAAATTTAAATCCACTTGCACATAGCACCATCACAAAACTCAATATAAGCAATGCTATTATCAATTCCACCAGAGTAAAACCCGTTTGAGTTTTATTTATTTTCAATTATGCATCTCCAACAGATAGACGATATGTCGTTATTTCAATAGAGCGCTGGCCTCGATTTGAATTCCACAACACCATGAAGTTGACTCTAAATTTAAGAACCACATCGTTTTCTGAAATCGACGATAAAGGCTTAATATTCATTTTCCAGGTATATTTCTGGTTAAAATCACCTTCGAAACTGCCCTCTTTCACTGGAATGCCTTTTCCTAGTTCAGACAATTTTGATTCAGAAAACATCTGCGCATGTGAATATTCTTTTGCATATTGCATATTTCTCAGGCTTGTCCCAAAAATCTGATAAATCACACCCAGGGAGATTGCCAATATTGATAAAGCAACAAGCGTCTCCAGCAGAGTAAAACCCAGTTGATTGTGTTTAACCATCTACGCCAACCTGACCAGTCAACCAATCAACATAAATGACGTATGATTTATCATTCCGACCGGATAATGTTACTCGCCCACCAGAAGAGCTGCCATCGGGTGCGAAACGTATTTCAGCAGTATCACTGCTATTATTCAGCTTCGAGTCAGAATACACTTTTAGATCAATATTATTCCTGAATTTAAAGTGTTTATTATTCCCGCTGTACCTGTAGGATCGATCTTTAAGATTAATCTCCATAACTGCTTGCGAGCCATTGGCAATGGCGTAATTACGTGCATAGCGAAGACTTGCTGCCACATGTCTGGCAGAACTTTTTAGATAAGCATTTGTGGATAATTTATTATAGGCAACAGTTGAAAGACCAATAACCGCCAGAGAAATAACTAATACAACCAGCAATTCAACAAGCGTAAAGCCGCGATGCTGGAATATATTACTTTTTGATTTATTATAAATTTTCCACACACTATTTTCAGATGAGATTAATTCCAGCTAACAATATCCCTGTTCTCCTTTTCTCCACCCTGTGCGTTATCAGCCCCGTAACTGAATATATCAAATTCTCCATTCTCACCCGGGTACTTGTACTGGTAATCTTTATTCCATGGATCTTTAGGAACAAAATTCTTTCTCAGGTAAGGACCGTTCCAGCCTACAGTATTGGATGGTTCTTTAACCAGCGCCTCAAGACCTTGTCCAGTCGTGGGATAACTATCAGTATCCAGCTTATACATATCCAGCGCTGCCGCCAGTTCTTCAACTTGTAATTTAGCCGCCTTGCTTTTTGATTCTCCAAAATGCTTCATCACTTTGGGGCCTACCAGTCCGGATAACAAGCCCAGTATAATTAGCACTACCAGCAACTCTATTAAAGTGAAGCCTTTGACATTCATATGCTTTGCAAAACTATTCATAAATTTCACCTGATATTTTATAATGGTAAATCATTCACACTGATTATCGCCATAAGAATTGAAACAATTATACCACCTATCATAATCCCCAGACTAACAATCAAAACAGGTTCCAGCAAAGCCAGAAATCTCTGCATCGCATTAGATACCTCACGCTCATAAATTTCTCCCACACGCGAAAGCATAGTATCCAGCTCACCGGTTTCTTCACCTACGTTTATCATTTGAACAGCCAGTACAGGGAAATGCTCTATTTTATTCATGACTTCAAATAGTGATTTACCTTCCTTGAAGCCTTCTATCCCCTGCTTAACATTCTCCCTAAACACCACATTGGTTAATGTTGCATTAGCAATGGGTAATGCTGTTTGCATATTCACACCGTTAGATATTAATGTTCCAAGACTTTTAGTGAATTTCGCTGTTTCTGTTCTGATTACCAGATCTCTTGTGACAGGCATTTTCAGCAACAGCCCATGCCAGGGACGCTTGCGCTGATTATTGGCACCTATATACCCAACATAATAAATCAGCAGAATTGTAAATACTGGTATCAACCACCAGTAATTCACTACAGCATTAGACATGGCAATGACAATTTGAGTTGGCACAGGCAGTGCTTGATCTGTTCCTACAAATAACTCAGTGATTTTTGGCACAACGAAGGTAAGTATCAATAAAATTGACACTCCGGCAACTAATAATAGAATTAGAGGGTAAAGGAGTGCAGATAGAATTTTATCGCGCATCTGCTTTACCCCATCCAAATATACGTAAAGCTGTCCGAGTCCACTGTCAAGATTACCACTTGCTTCGGAAGCACGTATCATATTGATATAGAAAGGTGTAAATTCTTTTTGCGTTTCCAGCGCTGAAGAAAAATCTTTACCGGACTGAACGCTTTCCAGCACATTACCGATTAATTTTTTGACTTTGTCTTGCTGAGATATTTTCTGCAATATCTTTAAAGCATGATCCAGCGGAAGTTTGGAGCGGATCAAGGTGCTAAGCTGTTCGGTTATTTCCAGAACCTGTGTATTGGACAGTTGACTGGACCTGAATAAATCAAATGAATGATTCAGCCCGGTACCAGCCCTTGATATTTGATCTACCTGAATAGGTATATAGTCAGATTCCTGTAACCACTTAATAACCGCTTCCTTGTCATTCCCTTCATGTTGACCTGAAATTATTTTTCCGTCATTAGTCGTTGCTTTATATTTAAAGACTGGCACAGGAAATCACTCCTTGGTAACACGAGTAATTTCTTCAAGCGTTGTGATACCGGCTAACACCTTTACCAGACCATCCTGAAACATCGTTTGCATACCATTTTTAATAGCGATACTTTGCAATTCATTCGCATCGGCATGTTCTAGTATTCTTTTTTTGATCTCATCATCCATGCATAATAATTCAACTATACAGATACGACCTTTATATCCTGTACCGCTACATTGATCACACCCTTTGGCAGAATATATTTCTGCACTCTGTGAAACATCTATATGATTATCATGGCAATCGTCGATAAATTTACGGGTTACTTGCTGTGGTTGCTTGCAGTAGTTGCAAAGCACCCTTACTAAACGCTGCGCAATGACTGCATTTAAAGTTGAGGTTAACAAATAATCCTCAACACGCATTTCTATCAATCGTGTAATTGATGAAGCTGCATCATTCGTATGCAGAGTCGATAACACAAGGTGCCCTGTTAGCGCCGATTTGATACAGATTTCAGCAGTTTCCAGATCACGCATTTCTCCCACCATTATCACATCCGGGTCTTGGCGTACGATCGATCTTAAAGCACTCGCAAAAGTCAGCCCAATTGACGATTTCGCCTGAATTTGATTAATCCCTTCCAGCTGATACTCGATAGGGTCTTCTACAGTGATAATTTTGCGGTTAGGTTCATTGAGCTGATTTAGCGCAGCATATAAAGACGTTGTTTTACCGCTACCTGTAGGTCCCGTAATTAACAACATGCCGTGAGGCTGACGCAGGATATCTGTTATCTTGTCACAAATTTGTTTGCTAAAGCCTAACGAATCAAAATCAAGCACAACACTATCCTGGTTCAGCAGTCGAATCACTACACTTTCACCATGCATGGTAGGAATTGTTGATATTCTCATATCAAATTCAACACCCTGCATACGAGTTCGAATGCGTCCATCTTGCGGTAGTCGGCGTTCGGCAATATCCAACTTTGCCATTATTTTGATCCTGGAGATTATGGCCGCGGCAAATTGCTTGGCAGGTGACTCTGCCTCCTTGAGAACACCATCTATGCGATAGCGTACATTCAGTTGACCTTCAAACGGTTCTATATGAATATCTGACGCATGTTGCTCCACAGCACGCTGTATAATCAAATTTACCAACCGGATTACAGGCGCCTCACTCGCAAGATCTTTCAAGTGATCAACTTCTTCATCAGAAATTTCTTCAGTCGTCACATCGTCAAGGATTTGATCCATTTGAGATGTGCGCTCACCAAATATCTGATCAATGCTACTGACTATGTCTGATGCAACTCCAACTTTCACATTTACAGCACGGTCACATGCCATTGAGATCGCATTCTGCGTTTCCACATCAGTAGGATCCGACATGGCTACAGTTATCTGCTGTTCACTGATTTTCAAAGGAATCACTTGTTGCTCTTTAAGAAATCGATCCGATATCAATTCCCCGGAAATATTTTCAGAAGGAAACTCAGCTTTTGAGACTAAAGGCAATTCCAGCACTTCACTCAGTACACAGGCTATATCCGCATCACTGGCTAACCCCATTCTTGCCAATAATGACAAAAAAGAAGACTCAGGCTTCTCATTACACATTCGCTGAACATTTAATACGTCATTATCTGAAACAATATTCTTGCTTTTTAGCGACTGTATCAAGCGTTCCTGCAATAACTTCTTATCCATTGATCTATTTAATAAAGGGGTTGAGGTGTCGTCAGATTTTATAGTGTCTATTAAATTGTCTCGATCTGAGCCATGCACTGTGGATTCCTTAACCACGGCCGCCTTTGACTTTCTTTCCTGTTGTGCCTGTTTTAACGAATCGTATATCAAGGACATAAAAATACTTTGAATAAATATTCAATTTGATAATTTATTGTTGAGTATAGCCCAAAAGAGGATGGTGTCCTGAATACATGTTTGCACCATAAAATCTCACCCCCCTTAATATAAGGACCTAGTGTAAGTTAACTTTAAACAACTCACCCGAATACTTAAAAACTACCCCATATGGAGTAATTTCCTGGATACTAAGCCCATTGCTGACAGCGTCACCCTCACGTAGTAACTTACCGTTAATACGTACTTTTCTGGCATTTTTGACGATATTATAAATATGCACGCTAAGAACCAGCTCTGGAATACTCTTTTGCAGGGAATAAGGTAACTCAGTAATCTCTGGCACATTAGGATTCTCAATAACCGGGGTTTCTATCATTGTGCGCACTACAACTGGCAACTCGTTTTTTTCTGTTTCCTGATTAATAAGGTGATATTTGTCTTCGCCAGGCTCCAGGTTATCCACAATGTGCAACGGCTCTACTTTCGCTTTAGAGGCCTTTTTGTCGATTGTATTTGCTTTTGTCACATTATCGACTTCATTTGGCTCTTGCCTGACTTTAGCAAACTTACTGATAAAATCGGGCTTACCAGTATTAACCGCCGCGCTGAGTACATCTGGGTCAGTTGGTTCCTCTGGAGATACTGGTTCATTCTTCAGCTCGCCTGCTGCTGGCTTATCTATGATGATTTCAGAATTCACGGCAACCGTCGGTACTTTTGCGTACTCAACACTACTTTCCACTTCCAGTCTCTCTTTGCCTTCCTTTTCATTGACTGGATTATGAGATGATTGAAAAGCGATCCAAATTAGCAAGATCGCCACGTTGAGAAAAATTGCAATTGCAGCCCAGGATATTTTCCTGGCCACTTTTGGTGAGTCCTCGACGTAGCTATTCCCATATAGACGAGAATCACCTCTTTCGCTTTCCGCTTTCTTTATAGCTTCCAGGATATAAGACATTATCTATTTACGTAGCCTTGGCACATTTTCATCAATTAAATTATTCATATAAATCTGGGTTAACGGGCCGATTACACCATCTGCTGGTATACCTTGAGCACGCTGAAATAATTTAACCTCTTTCACCAGAGCAGAATCATAAACTGTAATATCATTCCATTCTGGTGATCGATTAAAAATAATTGAGAGATATCGATCAATATCTTTAACAAACTCGCCATTCATGCCAGGTTTAATCAGTGTTCTACTGGTTAATGGCTTCCATAACAGCTCAAATTCTCCGCTCCAGGAGCTCGCTATATCCAACCAGCTAATTCGGTACATCCCGGATTGATCCAATACAATTGCATCACCTTGCTCAACTGTTTTCACAAACAGATACGAAACTTCCTGTTGATCATCTTTATTCTTTAGTATCACTGGGCGATTCAGACGCTGCAAAAGAGCTACATCACCCTTCCCGGAAAAACACATCAATCCATTCAAACTGGCAATTTCACAGGCATTCTCGTCTATACCGGAATAGTCGATTCCCCAGCTTTCCAGAATTTTTTGATTAGCCCATTCCAGCGGCGAAAGCACAATCTGTTTAGGCTCTATTTTCATTTCCCCAATGACTAAAGGTTCTACTCTGGCGCTCAATGAAGCGATCACTTTCCCCTCTATCTCAGATGAAGAATTTTGTTCTTCTTCGACTGATGCCTGATAAGATTCATGTTGAATTTTATTGTGCTCAGCTTGAGAAGCTAACTCGCCTGAACTACCGCTGTATTTATTGTTAAATTCGTCACTATAAAAGACTATCCAAATTGTAGAAGCAAAGAGCAGCAACAGCACTATCCATGCAGAAGTTTTTGATGCATTAGCCAGGCTGAATTTATTATCGTAATTTGCAAGTGATTGCGTTGCTGCGTTTTTAATAATTGCATTACTAACAGTTTTTTTCTTTTGCACATAAGCGCCAAGAAGTGACCGATCACAGAGCACATTAACCAGACGCGGAATACCTTTTGTTTTGTTGTATATACAACCTATATTGCTTTTACTAAATAAGTCCGGGTCACTCCCTGCAACATTTAACCGATGAGCGATGTAAGCAGAGACTTCTTGTTTCGTTAAAGGCTGCAAATGAAACCGTGCGGTAATTCGCTGGTTTAACTGCTCCATCTCAGGAGTAGCAAGTCGATTCTTAAGCTCAGGTTGACCTATTAGTATGATTTGTAGTAATTTTTGTTCATCAGTTTCCAGGTTAGTAAGCACTCGAATGGTTTCAAGTGCGTCGACACTAAGGTTCTGCGCTTCATCTACAATCAGTATAGTATTACGACCCGCAGCATGAGATTGGATTAGACGTTCATTTAATTTATTTAGATAAGTTTTAGATGAAAGCTGATGTTCAGGGTATGAGATATCCAGCTCATCACAAATAGACGCAAGCAGATCATCCGAATTCAGCTTGGGATTAACGATTAATGCAATATCGGTATTGTCTGGAATCTCTGAAAACAAACTACGACAGACTGTTGTCTTACCTGTGCCAATATCACCTGTAATAAGTACAAAACCACCCGGACGAGTGATCCCGTACAACAGATGCGCAATTGCTTCCTGATGCTGTGGGCTCAGAAATAAATATTTAGGATTTGGTGCAATCGAAAATGCACTTTCATCTATGTTAAAGAACTGTCCGTACATAGGTCTCTGGCTCGACCACCCGCTAAATTATTAACAATAAATAGAAAATATACTTTATGTCATTAAAGCATAGGCAACATCAGGGTTGCGATACTCAACACTAAAAAGAATCCACACAAATCAGTGATAGTTGTTAACACAGGGCCAGATGCAACGGCAGGATCAATGTTAATACGTTTCAAAATCAGTGGAATTGTGCCACCAATAGATACTGCTACCAATGTATTAATCGCAAGCGCCAGACCTATAACAATGCCAAGAAAAGGGTTCCCTTTCCACAACCAGGCTAGACCACCCAGCAACACTCCCAACACACAACCATTAATCATACCCACCTTCACTTCCTGAAACCATACACGCATCACTTCAAACGGCTTCACCAGCCCAAGGGACAGCTCTCTCATACTGACTGCAACTGCCTGATTCCCGGAACAACCACTCATATCAGAGACAATTGGAAGGAATACTACCAGTGCAATCACAGCCGTAAGCGTATCAGTATAGAGTGCTATCACACTGGCTGACACCAGATTCAAAATAATATTAATACTTAGCCATGAGAGTCTGCGGCGAGAACGCAAATATACCGGCATTGTTCTAACCTCTTCACCAACAACAATACCACCAGCTTTTAACTGGGCTGCTTCAGAATTCTCAAATATCACCTCTGCAATGTCACGACGCCTGACAACACCTACCAGCATCTGATCCTCATCCACAACTGGCGCTGCGTAAAAGTCATTATTATCAAAATAGGTTTTAAGCTCATCAAAAGTTGTATCAGTCTGCACATAAAGTGGTTCTTTCAAAATATCCTGCAGTTTAGTTGCCTTATGAGCAAGTAACAGATCGCGCAGACTCAATACGCCTGCAAGCTTTCCATATTTACTGGTTATATAAATATATGCGCCGAAATATTTATCTTTATCAGAGCAGCTATGCAAAAATTCAATCACATCTATGACAGTCGTCGAGACATTGAACGTCAGTATTTCAGTAATCATCAGGCCGCCTGCTTCATCTTCAGCATACGCCGCTAATTCACGAGCCTCTTTTGCATCCTCTGGTTGCATCTCGGCGAGAATAGCTTCTGCACTTTGTTCTTCAATCACCTGAAGCAGATCTGCCTGTTCACAACTTTCCATTTGCGAAACAATCGGAGCTGCTTGCTCGGCTGATAACTGCTCCAGAAGTTCTGATGCGTATGAATCAGGGATATCTACTAAAAATTCTGCTGCTTCAGCAGGCGAAATTCTCAGCAAGAGTCTGGTTTGTTCATCGAGGTCTAAACGACTAAACACGCGTAGTGTTTCTGTAAAGCCAATTTTGTTGATATATGCAGCTAACTCGGACTTTGTGCCTTTATTCAGTAAACTTTGAATATCAGACATATAGTCAACTTTTTCTAAATCAATCTGCTGTTCATTCACCTCAGACATATAAAACTCCTTGAATTATGATGTCGAAACGATCATGAATGTCGTTTATACACCTGATGATACAGGCTTCAAAACCACATTGGCAGGATTGACACGATAAAGAATATATTTTCTACAGGAAACTGATTAGCAATAGACAAATCTTTTATTAGTCTGCCAAGCTGTTCAGAAAAGAACGAATATTCACTACATTATTAGGTACGATAGGTTTATTTTTCTTTCGTAATGGCCTGCTTAACACATTCGCCTGTCTTCCGGTTGATATAATCAGGGTGTCAGGCTTCACAATAGAATTTATGCTGCAGCTTAACACCCCTGGAATACTTTCCAGCGTCTGTTCCAGTTTAGCTGGTTCCTGAATACTTCCATTTTGAACCAATAGAAGAGGATTGCCATTTTCGGTACTAAATTCTGTATTCCACTGCACTTCAATGTTTGCATTTTCAAAGTAATTTACAACGTGGCTTCGCGCGAAAGGCAAGACTTCGATAGCGACAGGAATATCACCTAACTGTTCTACGCATGCCTCCTCGCTACCAAAGCAAATAAATTCTTTAGCACAATGAGCAAAATATTTGGCCCTTGAGAGTTCAGAGTCTTTGCCTTTATTCAGGTCAAAACCCATTGTCACCTCAGCAGCACTGTCAACAAATATATCAATTGTGTCAGTTTCATTGGAATCTATCGGTGTCAGACCTAATTGACGGATTCTATGTTCAGACCATGTTGACGTTGTAATCACTCCAGCAATATCGCCTCTCAGTTTTGCGAGTGCGCGAATAACATAATGCATGCCACTGCCACACCCAACAGCAATGACAGCTTTTGATGACACTCTATCAAGAAGTTCATTTCTCGCCTGCTGATTAATCACATCCATACACTTTTCACCAATATATAGCTTAATACTGACGATAGTAGTGAAAATTATTATGAAGTAAATCAAGCAAATATGATCGTTACAACGAGAAATATAAATGAATGCAAAACTCGATTTCGATTCAAGAAAATAATCGAGATGAAAAAATTATTTTGTTGGCATTATGGTATTTCTACAATATAGGATTGAAAATATCTCTACATATGGGTGCAATAAAATGGGAAGAGCATCAAAATTTAAAAACAGTGCAATCTTGAAAAAGAAGAAGCCAAGTCAGAAGGTAGAAGATGAGCTGTATTCTGAGCTGGGCTGCATCGATCAGGATGACTATAGCGATTACAGTGATATAAGTGACGATATAAATTCATATTTTGGTGGCTACTCACCTTCTGAATATCGTTAGCAACCAGCCACTACATGTGGATTATATCTCGTCATTGTTAATGTCCGGATGAGCTATTTGTTCTATCTTTTGAAATAAATTCAATGACTTCTTAATGATGTTTTTGTTAATGGATTTCTCGGAGTAAACAGCATAGACAGTTCGCTCGTACACCGGTGACTCATCGACCATGAATAACCGGCCTTCGTCTATATGTTTTCTAGCTGTTTGCTCCGCAATAAACGCAGCACCTCCATGGCTAAGCAATAGAGACAAGGCCAGATGATTCTGCGCCAATTTAAACACGGGTTTTATCTTGTCTCCCCACTGATTGGAAAGATCAGTGTTTATAGAAGTCCCCCAGTCAACATATATAAATCTGTCTGCAATTGCTTTAGAGATGTCCTGATTGTTCGTCGAAGAGACCAGTATTACAGGCACTGTCGCGACTTCTTTTATAACAAGACCAGGGTCTGCTGGCGGTTCAAAGGTGAACCCGAGATCCAGCGTGCAATCTCCTAGTTTCTGAAATATATCCAGGATAGGCAAAACATTTGAATTAACAGATATAGAAAGCTTGCTTTTAGCAAGCTGGATCAGCCAGTGATGTAAGATTATTTCCCATATGCCAGGCGCACAACTTACGCTCAGCAAGTTCTCTGACTGGTCATTCAGCAAGACTTCCTGTTTTGCCCGACTCCACAAATTGACTATGCCTTCGGCATAGGGCATTAATTTTTCGCCAACAGAGGTTAACTGAATATTATTACGCTCACGAATAAACAGTGGCTCACCGATGGCTTCTTCAAGAAATTTAATACGTGCGCTGACTGCTGACTGAGTCAAATATAAGTTTTCAGCCGCCTTGCCAAAATGCCGAATACGAGCCACCTCAATGAATGTGCGCAGAAATTGTATATCCATTCGCTAAAATAGTAGGTTACAGGAGAGAATTGACAGAAGAATACTAGATTAAAAGGCACAGAATTCAAACTGAAATTTTATATAAAAGGTGAATAAGTTCTTACTATTCCGGGTATGTTCTTTTGTGTTTATGCAAGCGCCGGGAATAGTCCTTTCAATCCATTTGCTATGAATTCTATCGCAATAGCGGCAAGAATTAGCCCCATGATGCGCGTGATAATATTCATTCCGGTTGTCCCTAGTTGCTTTGATAACCACGGGGACAATATAAAGGCAAACCAGAGAATGGCGCCTAATAACAAAATTGCCAGGGCCACTAAACTGTAATGCCCGACATCATCTCCTCGATGCCCATAAAGAATCACAGTACTTATTGCACCTGGCCCCGCAAGCAATGGCATGGAGAGAGGAACAACCGCTGCTGATTCTTTGGATTCTCCTTCGTGTAATTCTTCCAGAGTTTGTGTCACTCCGCTGGATCTTGCGTGCATCATTGCAATCGCCATCAGCAATATCAATATTCCTCCACCGACCTTGAAAGAAGCGATAGTAATTCCAAAGAAATTGAGAATCAGTTCTCCGGAAACTAGTGACACAAGCAATATTACAGGCACAGAAATAGCAATGACATTGACCAGGCTCATCTGTGCTTTCTTCTCGAGCCCATAAGTAAGCGTTAGAAAGACGGGTATGGCTCCAAACGGGTTGACCACTGCAATCAAGCCGACAAACATTTTTATGTATTCGTTATATTCAAGCATTGTGTCGGGTCAGCGCCTCATTTGCATTCATGTTGCCCAGTGTAACATCGGCACAACCAATTGTTCTCGAAAGTGACCATCAGTTCAAACGTTATATTAAACCATAACACCACTTTAGAACTGCCCCTGGCCGCTGGTTTTCCTGCCATCTGAACGCTTAAGCACGACTGATTTCATCAGATCACAATTGCCACAGAACTTATAAATTTCAGAGAATATAATCATTGCATAAAATGTGCTTGTCTTATAAAAGGGTCATAATTGATATATGTCTCTATTATAGCAATTGGGTCTTACTAATTTAGTGAGATCAGGTTTCAGGGCTTTTATC
Source organism: uncultured Gammaproteobacteria bacterium (assembly GCA_963976865.1). Taxonomy (GTDB): domain Bacteria; phylum Pseudomonadota; class Gammaproteobacteria; order UBA4575; family UBA4575; genus UBA1858. The sequence goes on from CAXBLY010000002.1 coordinate 377,052, forward strand.
TACTCACATACCAGTAGCATGAGTAGATAATTAACATATTAACAGTCATTAACACACATCTGACATTGCAAATGCCTGACTTTTCAAAAGCTGAATTAGACAGACTTAAACAAGCTTCGGCACTCCTCCTTAACGCCGAAGGGCAGTTACCTGTGTTAAAAACACTAGCCTGGGATCGGCAGCTTGCAGAAGAATTTTTCAGGAAAAATGAGAGGTGGTTACCGACACCAGAATATCAAAGCATAGATGTCACTACTGTGTCTGAACAGTTGTCCGCTGCCCGAAAACTCATCTCCGGCTCAAGCCTGGTCCATGCATGGCTGCAACGCTTTGCCGACATCACTGAAACAACGGCAAAACTGTTAACCAGTATTGGAACAGCACAATTTCACAAATACTCCTGTCAATTATATGGTTCATCCAGCACGCCAATTGCTGATGGCAGGCGTACAGCGGTTGAGCTTGCCCAGCGCATTGATACGCTTTTATCCGTCTATGATGAAGGATGTATACGCCTGGAACCCGCCGAGTCGTTAACCGCGTACGATTTAAAAAATCAGTTAGACATATCTTTACCGCACCACTTTGGTAGCGAGTCACCTGCCGTTCTGGTCACCGCAAATATGTCTTCTAAAGCTGCCGCGGGTCGTGATTATATTAAACTGCGTGAAGATGCTACGTTCTCAGATCTTGATGTTTCACAACTACTCCAGCATGAAGCACTCATTCATATAGCCACTGGCAAAAATGGTCGCGCCCAACCTCATTTCTCACTTTTAGGAGAAAGCTTTCCTGGAAATACACGCACACAGGAAGGCCTGGCAGTATTCGCCGAATTCATTTCCGGCTCCCTGGACCCACACCGTTTCAAGCGACTTGCTGATCGAGTCATAGCGATAGAAAAAGCAGAACAAGGTGCAAATTTCATTGAATTGTACGAATATTTTCGCGAGGTGGGGTCAACTGACAATCCATTTGATGCTTTTGAAAGTGCCTATCGTGTGGTTCGCGGCGGACTTGTTGAGGGCTGCGCCCCGTTCACCAAAGATACTGTTTATTTAGGTGGACTCGTTGAAGTACACAGCTATCTTCGTGCCGCAGTACAAACAGGTGACACCCGATATATCAGGCTTTTATTCGTGGGCAAGATTGATCTTGGTGATCTGGAAGCGATGAAGATACTGCAGGACGAAAAGCTTCTTTCAGAACCTGTATTCATGCCTCCATGGGCAAAAGACCTGCGCTACCTGCTTTCTTATCTCGCCTACTCTACTTTCCTAAACGAAATCAACCTGAGTCAGGTTTCTACCAAATACCAGAATCTGTTTAGCCAGCCTTAAAAATAATGAAATTCAGTAGAAGAGCTGAGTTCAGCTCTTCTACTTAAACAGACAAACTATGCAGCTTTATCAGATACATAACCCGGCTTGCCGTTAATCGTCGCTGACCCATTAACACTAATAGGCCGAACCAGAGTATCCAGGATTGGACATTGGGCTTCCACCGCATCAACCAGCTGTTTCAGCTCTTCTTCACTGGCAGGGCTATCAATGATTGCTTCAAATGAAATGTCCTGAAAGCCTGGCGGAATACCTTTGTCAGCTCCCATACCGAACAGGCCATGAAGATCCAGATTACCTGTTAATTTGATTTTAACCGAGGTTAATTCTATATCCATAGCAGATGCCAGTGCGGCGTACATGATTCCCTGACAGGAACCCAATGCGGTAAGAATCAGGTCTCCCGGGCTTTGTGCTGTGTCCCCACCGCCAAAGGCAGCGGGCTCATCAACCGGAACGGGAGGTAAATTGCGTACCGATGATGTGCAGTGAACATCACCATCCCAGACCACTTCAGCTTTATATCTTAATTGTGCAGATTTTGGTTTATCGGTTATCGCTGTTGCGAGAGTATCGACAGCTTTTTTGACTGTTGCTTGTGACATGACCGTGCCTCCATTAATTATATTTAAACTGAGATCACAATATCGAACCAGTATGTATAGACACTGTTTCGCATATTATAATGGCAAATTACGCTTCCCCAAAGCCATTATTGTTCAAGTATTGCGATAGCTAGCAATGTTAAGAGTGGCCAACATTCATCACTACCTGACAATAACGATAACACTTTGCCATACGTCGATCATAAACCTATGTGAAGCGAATTCTAGTACGTAATTAGTACCAAAATTTATTATATGCACAGACTTATATGCCGCTATCGCGGGTTGCATATGCGAGTGTATTCACGATATAAAAATATTTAATAGATTTCCCTGGGGCAGTGAGATGCTCACTCAAACCAGCGTATTCCAAGTACAGACAAGACGTCTGGAAGAACAACAATGAGCATTGAGTACATAGAATACGGTAATCAATGTCTACGAATTTGTTGTACAACCAGTATCATTAGAACAAGTGCAGTCAATGGCAAAATAAAATAAAGTAACGTTGCACTATATTTCGGCAAGGCGTCATGATGAGATGCTGCCAAAACAAGGTAAATGCTATAAATAATATAGTAGCCTATCAGTACCGCTCCCTCGTATCGGCTGATTGTTCCACCCGTGAAAAAAATGGGTAAGCAGGCCAGTGCGACTGCGATCATAACAGGCAAATCGAAGGTAATAATTGAAGAAGCTACATCAATGCCACCGGGTGCAATAATACCTGCCAGACCAAGTACTCCCAGTAGATTAAAAATATTACTGCCAATCACGTTACCCACAGCGATATCCCGTTCGCCTCGAACTGCGGCAACAATTGAAGTGACAACTTCCGGCATTGATGTCCCTGCCGCAACAATGGTTAAGCCAATCACAAGATCACTCACGCCAAAAAATTGTGCAAAGTACACTGCACTCTCCACCAACCAGCGAGAACCAATCACCAGCAAAACCAGGCCGCCAAGTATCAACCCTGAATTTTTAAATATATAAGCCAATGATCCATTACCCGCTCCATCTTCCTGAACATCCACCTTGTTCATGCCAGCATTTTCTCTGCGGCCCTGAAATATCAGGAACCCAAGATAGATCACTAAAATTGAAAAGAGGAGTATTCCGTCGAGACGGCTAATCAGCCCGTCAAGTGAAAGTACCAACACGGTGATCGACAACACGATCAACAATGGTACATCCAGGCGTATCAGTTGTTGAGTAATGACTAGTGGAGTGATGAGCGCCGACAACCCCAGTATAAAGAGAATATTAAATATATTGCTTCCAATGACATTTCCCAAAGCGATATTCGCCTGACCAGATAGCGCTGAATTTACACTGACAGCGAGTTCAGGCGCACTGGTTCCAAAAGCCACTACCGTTAACCCTATGACCAGCGGTGTCACACCAAAATAAGATGAAATACGAGAAGCCCCTCTTACCAGTGCTTCCGCACCTACAATCAAAAAGGCTAGCCCTGTCACAAACAAGAATATCGTCATAAATTTTTTAAAAATTTCAGGCTTCCAGAGGTACACAGGAAGTCATAACACGACGACACAGTCAATACTCATCTATGGCAAGAACCAATCAGATAGAAGCGCATCTATATCAGTGCATTTACAACGGGTGCATTACCTTTGTAGGCATAACTTAAAAGGAAACATAAAAATGAGCGCGACGCTAAGTGGTGTTCAGCTATTCAAACAACATATACATTCACAGAACAACAGTAAACGTGTCTTAACAAGAGATAGCGACCTTGGCTTTGTACACGATATACTGGTTCCCGACCTGATATTGCTGGCAATAGGTTTATCAGCCGTATTTGGATTATTGCTGTCTTTATTCCAGTAAATGGCACGAATAGCTATTAAGTGCATAATCCAGGCTTTGCCACCTCAGCAAAAACCGAGTATCCGCTATTGGCTCTTTAGTGTTCACTCGGTTTAGCATGCAGATTCAATTGATACTAAGAAGTGGTATTTATAAAGCGTGAACCCATACTCACAAATATACTTGCTTTGCCCACAACCATGAACAGATTCACATAATTTTTCTGAACATTTTAATCATTCAGCCGATATATTATTTATAGCTTTTCATCCGTTACAAGAGGGAAATTTATGTTAATCCATGAGGGCAACACCATGTTTCACGAAAAACCTGGATGGCTGAACACAACCATCAACTTACTGATCGGTGCATTAATAGCACTGGGGCTCTGCTTCCTGTTTTTATAAGAGTCGAAATACAGGCATAGAACAACACGATGTGCTGTACCATGCTACTTAACTTTATCTGTTCAACGAATTCAACACACTTCAGACTCCCCGAATTAATAGTAGAAATATGGAAACATAAAATCTTCTCTATGAGTCGAAGGCAAACATACATGGCGATCATAAATTAGCATATTCGAGATCTCTTATATTGTGACGTCTGAAATGACCGCTTTCGGCGCAAAAGCGGCCATTAGTCTATATTCCGTCAATTTCTTTTTTCACTTTGATAGTTTCAAGTATTTCTTCCTCATTAAAAAACCATGACGCATAAACATATTCTGGAATTACATGTATTGTTGGATAGCGACTTAATTTATATGTAATGTGGAATGGCTTACTAATTGGCCGAGTAGACCACTCAGTATAAAACCCTGATATGGTCCAATCGCCATTTTTATTATCGGCAGGGCCATCTCCCGAATACTTATTTTTCCCTATTTTATCCGCAATAATTTTTTTAACTTCAGAAATCTTTAATCCAGGTGGTGTTAGTTCAAGTAGTTCATTCTCGATCTCACTTTCGCTCATACCCGCATATTTACAGCCAGATGCGAATATAAAAAAAAGACAAATAAGAAATATACTTATGTGTTTATATCTAGTCTTCACTGTCGTCTTTCGGCGCAATAGCAGTCATTCGATGTTCAGTCATCATCATTAGAATTCCCAGGCGTAAAACGACTGTCATCGCTTGCTTTTTTATTGATTAATTCTCTCACCAAATATATACCCAGCACCACAAAGACTAATCCTGTAATCAATATTGAGAATCCAAATTGACTAAAGCTAGCTATAAGGATTACACCAGATACTAATAAAAGAATGCCTAAACCTTGTGTAATTGTAATGTTCATTGCATGTCGCTTACCGGCTCAAAAGCGGTCATTCATAGCTTCTCAGTAATAGTCTACGCAGAGCATCAATTTGCTCTATAGGTGGCGCATGACCCCAAGCGGAAGTGAACTCGTCAACCCCCATCTCTTGCAATAGTAGTTCAAATTTGGCTGCAAACTCCTTACAACCTGATTGAAAATTGCATTTAAGCTTTCGATCAAGTTTCCCAGTATTATCTAATAGTTCAATCACGAGGTAATCTTGTTCTTTTTCGAGCGATAGTTGCCACACTTCTGGCTCTTCATAGATTTCAACTAACTGCGGTGACTCAAATTCATATAGAGCTCTAACCGAACGTACAAGGTCATCAAATGTATCCCTAGGCGTGTGAGAAGCACAAAACTCTATTACGCTATTATCATCAAACAACTTACATTGAAGCCAACCGTCTGTTGGTTTTTCTAACTCAACTGCAAACAGATTCATAATTGGGTCACTTTTACGGTGCAATTGCGGACATTGAATAATTGAGTTGATTGTAATGCGCATTAATTCCATACAGGTTTAGTAAATGTATCTAAAGTTTTTAAATTAGTAGAGCTTGCATCAAAACAAATCTCATTATTACTAATTGCACTCTTATAAAACACTATATGACTGTCTTTAAATCTGAATTGACCTTTGTAATACCATTTGTCATTTTTTCTAAAATTTTCAGACTCAGTGACTTCTTCCATTACATTTGTTGGAAAGAATTTATCGACAGAGCAATACTTAGAGTCTGATAGCTTAATTTCAAGATAATCTAGTTCTGCATCATTTTTTATATCACATGTAATTCTAATATAGTCATCAATAATCGATTGTCTGCTATGTAGTCTACATATTCCAGGAAGTTCTAAGTTCTCATTAAAAACAAGTATTCTTGTTTCACTTCTGGAGTTATTTTCCGAATTTGTCAGCGTATCTTGCTTATTACAGCCAATTAAAATACTAATTATTAGCACACTAGTAATTGCTAAGTAATTCATCATTGTTAAATTCAAATATAGTTTTCTTGTCTCTGGAGAAGAATATTATCAGAAAAACGTTAATGTCCGCTTAGGGTCGGAAGCAGTCGTAGAATATCACGTAATATTAGCATTCTCAAATATACTGATATAGAATCATTCCTGATGTCGGCTAACGACCCATAGCCGACGTTAAGCTGATTCTGTTAAGCGGGTCCGTATTTGCTCATTTCAATATTCAAGCAACGCTCTTTAACTGTTAAAGTTATCAATAACTTGTGGAATCACATTAGTGGTTTCTAATAATGATATATGGACCGAGGGGGTCCGTTTAGTAACTGTTATACATAACAATGAATGAGAGCGAACTAATTAAATTATCAATAGATAAAGCAAGACAAGATAGATACCTGCAATTACTATTGAAACCAAAAAAAAGAAAAGAGTTGCTTGATAAATTGAATCACAACCCACCTTTGTGTTCAAAAAACACCAAGTGGTTATCGTCTTTCAATGATGTTCTAGCAATTCTAAATATTAACCCAAGGATTGAAGTGCGCTTAATTTCATCAGCACCCGAACTTGATGGTAAATTAATGACTTTTAATAAAGCAGTAGAAGAAGTGCCTTATTATGACTGGGGTACAATTATTGGCATTTCATCTACGCTTGCTATTTATTACGGAGAGGCCGGAGAACGTGCGGCAATTATTACTAAAAACGTATAACAAATCACTCAACCGGACGCCCGCTAACGCGGCCGCCTATTAGCTCAACCGTTATGTGTAATAGAGAGTAATAATTTGTCTCCTGAAGATATCAAGAATCTAACAGAAACTGTCGCATCCTCTATCGGTACTCAACCGATTAATTGGCTGCCACTGTTATTGGCAGCGTTGTTAGGTTCCTTGGTAGCCTTCTTACCCACGTTCGTACTTGAGTGTTACAGAGACCATAAGTTTTCAAAACGCATTTTAATTGCCTTGCTTGCTGAGATTTCGGCACTAATAGAAATAGCGGAACGAAGAAAATATCAAGAATCGATCAGGGAAGTTATCAGCTACTTGGCCACTCAACCCGAAGGAACTGCGTATACTTTTACCGTAAAAGTCCCAGATCATTATTCAAGAATATTTCAATCAAATTGCGAAAACATTGGAGCAATAAAAAAAGAGTACGCTAAAAAAATTATTCAATTTCATCAATTAGTAGATGCAGTAGTTCAAGACATCAAACCAGGCGGAATAGTAAGCAATGGGGCAACGATAGAGGTATTCAAAGAATTGGATGAGATTTTCACACAAGCACTTCAAGTGGGTTCTGAATTAGCTGCTAAAAAAGTATGAAATTATTAATTACACATAATAAATCACACAACTGGTCACCCGCTAGCTCGACCGTTAAACGACAGCTATTGAGCCGTAAACAGACATAATTCTGTATGTTGCGCGTAATTCAAATATTTCGCTGGATACTTATAATACCTGCTGCAATAGTTGGTTGGTACACCGCGCTTTTATTTGGAATATTTCTGATGAGTACTGCAGAGAGATTGTGTCCAGAACATTTAATCGTATCAGGCGAATGTATTGCAAAGTGGTATAATTTATTAGTCGATGCAATGATTCTGGTCGGTGCCGGACTAAGCGCAGTTTTAACAATACTGTTTGCTGTCATTGCAGCTCCCAATAAGAAATATATTGTCTCTCAAATTATTTTTATTTCAGGCGCAATTGTCGCAACTGTAATTTTAATGTCTTCTGTATCATGGGGTCCTTATTTGTGGGCTATTACTTTTGGATTAATCACACTTATTCAAGTTAAGAAACATGTTGAGGGAAATTAAATGACCGCTATTGAGCCGAAAGCTGACATTATAGAAACGTAGAATGAAATTTTTATTATTCACAGCTATAACTATATTCCTCTATTTGGTAATGTCATGGCTTACATTGCGAAATGAATCTTGTAAATCTAAAGCAGTAATTAGCTTTTTAGGCTCAAGCTTAATTTCGTTGGTTATATTGAGTGTAAGTTTTAAGATTAATTTATTCTTTTCGTTATTCGTCGTTGTTTTGATATTGGTAATTTCTCTATATATAGAAACTATCAGAAAAGAAAGCAATGGGAGATTAATAAAAAATGGAGTATTTGGTGGTTTTTGGTTATCAATCCCTATGTATGTGTATCTTGCTAGTCATACATGACAAGTAACCCGCTAATGTCCGCTATTGAGCCGAAATGAGACAATGAATAGATTAGCTATTGCTGTTGTTTGTGTGGTGCTATTAACAAATTGTAGCGATCCAAATATACGATGTGAAAATCAAGAAGAAGCTTATCTTATTGCTGAACTATATTTTGCAGGTCGTCAAGATAAGTTACCACACATGGGAGGATTAGTTGCTGGATATTCATCCAAAGACACACAGGTTACCTACTTGGGCGAATGCACACATAAAGTTCAATCTGTGGTTACAGAAAATAATAAAAACTTACGCCCCATCTTTATGACTTTTGAAGCAGTAGTTGTAAATGATTATGGCAGTGAGAATTGGAAACTTAAGTTTCTTGAAGTTAAAGATTCAAATGGAAAGGTTCTTATTACTGAGAAGAATGAATGACCGCTTTTGCGCCGAAAGCGGACATAGAAATGGAGCAATTTAAAAACTTTATCTGGACAAGGTAATATTCTCAGTCACACTCCCACTTTCATCCTTCTTGGCGCGCCCGGAGAGATTCGAACTCCCGACCACCTGGTTCGAAGCCAGGTACTCTATCCAGCTGAGCTACGGGCGCATGTGAGGTTGGAGCGTGGGATTATACAGTTAACCCCACACTGAGCATAGACAAGATTAACTGGAAAAACATGTAGCCAAATTAGATGGCAATGTGATGCTTACTTGATAATGGACAGACTTTGTACTTTTTCCAATAATGTATCTTCAACAAATGGTTTTGTCAGATACTCATTGACACCAATTGATTTAGCTTCCTGGCGATGTTTTTCTGTAGTACGAGAAGTCAGCATGATGATGGGAATATCCTTGGTTTCATCGTGAGACCGAATGTAGGAAGTTAACTCCAGACCATTCATACGTGGCATTTCCAGGTCTGTTAACAATAGTGTTGGTGAATGATCCCGCATTATCTCTATCGCCTCCACACCATCTTTAGCTGTAAACACCTGATAGTTCAAATCCTTCATGAATTCAGCAAGCGACCGGCGTGTACTGATCGAATCCTCTACCACAAGCACACTCGCCTGATAAGTTTCCTCGAGATCTATTGTGTTGTCGATGTTAAGTTTTCCAATCACGTTAGAATGCTGGGATAGCAAGTCAGCCACATCAACAACAGGTGCAATGTCACCATTACCGAGCACTGTTGCTCCAACCAAACCTACTACTTTTGGCAGATAGTGACTGATCGGCTTGATAATAATATCCCGCACACTTTGTATCTCACTCACAAGGACTACTTTCTTCTGGCCAGCAAATTCATTTACCAGTAATGCTGTATAGCCTTGTTGCTTGTTTGAGGGTGAAGTCAAACGCATGTTTAGCAACTGTTCCAGGTGTACCGCGGGGAATACTTCATCTTCTACTTCCAGCATTAACCCCTGCTCGGTTTCTTTCAGCTTGTCAGGATTCACCTGCAGTATTTCTTCAATGCCACTTGCCGATACAGCCATTGAACCCGATATGGCAGGGATCAGCAGTGCGTGCGCTGTTAACAAAGACACCGGCAAAGACAGTTCTACATCCATGCCTTTATTCAGTTCTGAGTTGATTACAATTGAACCATTCAGTTCCTTTATATTGGAGTAGACCACATCCATACCTACACCGCGCCCTGAAAGCTGAGTCACTTCATTTCGCGTAGAAAAACCATGCTGCATAATGATTTGATGAATTTCCTCATTTGAAAGCTCCCGATCATTAAGGATCATCCCTTTATCAATCGCTCGTGCTTTTATTGCTTCTGTATCCAGCCCTTTTCCATCGTCATGACATTTAATCTCAAGTCTTTCACCGACATGAGCGAAGGTGAGTTTTATCATTCCAGGTAAAGGCTTGCCACATGCTTCGCGGACTTCGTTTGTTTCTATGCCATGATCAACTGCATTACGCAGCAGGTGCATGAGAGGGTCGATCAGATTATTCAAAATCTTGCTATCCAGTAGCGTATCAACACCCTGCACTTCCAGCTCTATCGATTTGCCACTGATTTTAGCTGCCTGGCGCACACCACGCTTGAGTCGCGCTACCACTGACTCTACAGGTATCATGCGTGTTTTTAGAATTGCGTATTGATTATCTTTTTGCGCTCTTGTCTGGTCTGCAATAACAGACTCTAATGAGAACAGACGATCTTCCAGGTCTTTAATCAGCTCTACCGAGTCAGCGGTCGCCTCAATTAATCGTCTTGAATATGTATGTAATTCGTTATACTGATCCAGCTCCAGTGAATCAAATTTTTCGTTCTTTTCACCATTCAGGAGTTTGTTGCTGGTGCCCTGAATATCAATCAGATGTTCCAGTTGTTGAGACAATGAATAAACATTATCTTTATTCTTTTTGATATCCCGCATACTGGCTAACAGCTTATTGACATTCTCATGCATCTGAGAAGTAGCAATTATGCTCTCACCCGACTGATTAATGAGATTATCAATCATGTTTGACGGAACCCGCAAAGAGGCATCCTGCATGGCCCTGGATTTATGTTCCTTTTCTTTGGTTTCCGGTTTTTCTTCACTCTGGGTAATTTTGCTGCTACTTTCCAACAATGGTTTTTCTACATTGTCTTTAGGTATTCCAAACTCATCAATATAATTGGCCCAGTCCAGAATAACCTGCAGTGTTTGTACTGCATCGTCGGGTTGCTCTCCCTGCCCTAATAAACATTCTGTCATTTGTTCCAGGCAGTCAGATGCATCGATCAATCCCATGTGCAGATCAGCACCAGGCTTGGCTTTTGCTTTTAGCAGCGCCTGAAGAATATCTTCGAGATGATGTGTCAGCGTGGCAACACCAACAATGCCCACTGTGTTAGCAGCACCTTTGATTGTATGTGCAATACGCTGCGTTAACTCCAGCTGAGCCAGGTAATCATCTTTCACTAATTGCTGAATCGCCGCTGAAAACTCTTCAGTCTGACGTGGAAGTTCCTGCAGCAAGCCATCAAGCAGCTCTGCCTGCACATCATCCGGCACGGTAATATCAACGTCTTGCGATGAAGCTTTAATGATTCGCTCGTCATCGTCAGTTTTATCAATGTGTATTGTTGAATGAGAGAATGCTTCTTTTAAATCTGTCTTTATGTCTTCACGAATTGTTCTTGCCCATGCGTCATCAGAAATATAATCAATTGCATTTTGATGAGCTTTCTCATTATGAATATTTTTCAGATAATCATAAATTATAAATGGCCATTGTCTAATACGTTCTTCTGAGCTGATAATCATTTCAGTGCTGGATTTTTCAAGATCACCGAAATGGAAACCAATTAATTCACATAACTTCTGTAATGCATCCAGGCCGACCATTTCAGCTGCCGAACCCATACGCTCTATTTGTTCTGAATACAGAGAAACCATGTCCAGCACATCCTGCTCTACTGCTTTATCCTGATGCAGGACAGACAATGTTTCATCTTGCGAACCTACAACGTCATGAACTTCAGAAAGAATCAAACTGAGCAATTCTTTTTGTTCTTCACCCCAGTCCGGATACTTAAGCAGAATACTATCAACAGGCTCCAGCTTTTGAATTGGTGCCGGCTTTGGCGGTTCTTTTATTAATTCCTGTTCCAGTACTTTTGGTTTGTTTTCTCGAATTTTATTGGCAATGACATCAACATAGGCTTCAATAATACTTTTCGGTGCTTCCTGCTTTTTCTCGACAGGTTCCAGATAAACCGTTTCAGGCTCATTCGTGGTAGCGGCGCTGTCAGCTAAGTTGGCAGATGAATTGTCAGGCTGGCATTCAAGATCAACTGCAGTGTCACTAAAATCATTCTCTTCTTCGTCAGATGAGTCAGCCTCACCAGCCACTTCTGATTTCGTTGCGTCTATTTCATCCAGCTCCTGCGCGGATACTTCAACCTTGTCGACTGAAGAATCAGCATTATCTGCCAGTGCGGATTCTGCAGCAGACAGGCCCTTGTCAAAGGCTTCATCATATTCAGGCTCAACAGCATCATCATCTGCGACGAATAATTCGTCTTCCACAGCACTGCGTGCAGAGACTGTTGCATCAATTTCGTCCAGCTCCTGCGCAGACACTTCAACCTTGTCGATTGAAGAATCAGCATTATCTGCCAGTGCGGATTCTGCAGCAGACAGGCCCTTGTCA